>NZ_JAMBPP010000030.1 GCF_023369855.1 Actinotalea alkalitolerans
TGGTGGCTGGTGCCGGGGATGTCGGGTGGGCAGTGGTCGGTCAGGTCGGTGGGGACGTAGACGTGGTTGGCGTGGCGGCCGCGGGTGAGGGCGACGTAGAGGTCTTCGCGGGCCATGGTCGGGGTGGCGATGGTGTGGGACTCATCGACGGTTAGGCCTTGGGAGCGGGCGGTGGTGATGGCGTAGCCGAGCTCGACGTGCTCGGCGGCGTAGGCCGCGGGCAGGCGCACCGCACGTTCGCCGTGCCGGGGTGATCGGTTGGCGGTGGTGGCTGGTCGGTCGTCGCCGGGTGGTGTGACGGGGGTGACGTGGAGGGATCCGTCGGGGTGGGTGGCGGTGACGTGCCACAGGGCGCCGTTGCGGACGTGGCCGTCGGGGGTGCGTAGTCGTCGGTCGTTGCGGCGGGTGATGATGCGGTCGCCGACGCCGGCGACCAGCCCGTCGTGCAGGGTGATGCCCTCGATGGTGGCGTGGCCGGTGAGGATGGCGCGTTGGCGGGCTTGGGTGTTCAGCTCGCGCACGGTGCGTAGGTCCGCGGCCTGCAGCAGCGCGACCCGCCCGGTGATCGCGGCGGTGTCGGCGGCGTCCAGGGCCATGTCGATTGCCTGGTCGAGGTCGCCGTCGTGGATGGCGCCGTGCGCTGCGTAGGTGTCCAGGGCGCGGGGTTGGCCGTGCCGTAGCTCCAGGGTGGCGCGGGCTTCCCAGGCGTGGGTGAACCGGTGCAGGGCAGTGAGCTCGGCGGTGGGGCCGCGGCGGGCGAGCATCCCGAAGGCCCCACCGGCCCGGACCGGACCGCGCTGGAGGTGGTCCCCGACCAGCAGGACCTTGGCGTTGGCCTGCTCGGCGAGCTGGACCAGGGTCGCCAGGGTGGGGGTGTCGGCCAGGGAGGCTTCGTCGATGATCACGATCTGGCCCATGGTGAACCGCCAGGTGTCCTGCTCGATGCGGGTTTGCCACATCTTCTGGTTGGCGGCTTCCCGGGCGCGCGGGTCCAGGGTCGGGTCGACCCGGTCGGCTGCGGCCTGGTGGTGGACGACCGCGCGGGCCGCCGCCCCGGGCCCGCACGCCTCGTGCAGCCACTTCGCGGTGGTCTCGGTCGGGATACCAATTGCGGAGCCCAGGGTGTGGGCGGCGGAGGCGGAGGGGGCCAGGCCGATGACCTTGCGGCCGTGATCGCGGGCGATCTGGGTCAGGGCGGCCAGGGTGGTGGTCTTGCCGGTCCCGGCCGGGCCGACCAGCACGTCCAGGCGGTGCGGTGAGGTCATGACCGCCTGGACCGCGGCGGACTGGTCGGGGGTCAGCCCGGCCAGGTGGGGCGAGCGGGGTAGGGCGTCGGCGTCCCACCCATACAGCGGGTGGGGGTAGTCGGTGGCCTCGGCGGCCTCGAGCAGCACTCGCTCGGCCCCGAGTAGCTCGACGGTGGTGAACAGCGCCTCACCGACCCGCACCGACCCCGGGTCGCGGCCGGCATCGAGGTGCACGCACAGCCCGGCGGCGGCCTTGGTCAGCTGGTCCAGCAGGAGCTGGCGTTGACGAGACGAAGCCATGCGCAGGGTCTTGGTCACCCGGGCCGCGGCCGCACCCAGGTTCCAGGTCGACCAGACCGAGCGGTGCTCACCCGCGTCCGCCAGGACCTGGGTGATTAGGGCGTCGCGGACCAGCGGGCCCACGTCGTGGGCGTGCAGCCCCCGGGTGTAGTCCCCGACCAGCGCCCGAGCAGCCAGGTCGGCCGGTTCCAGGCCGGTGCACGCCCGGGCCCGGTTGGCCCAGCCGGCGAACAGGTCCGCCAGCGGGCGCACCACCTTGGCCGGGCGGGTCGCCCGGGTCAGGTGTGCCCGGGCGCGGATCGTCTCGACCCGGTTCGGTGCCCGCCCGTGGGTGGTGTGGAAGGTTGCGGCCCAGGCGAGCTCGGCCTCGTGGATGCGGTCGGCCCGCGAGGAGAACTCCGCCAACAACACCTCGGGTATCCCGTCGATCTCGAAGGCGTCGTTGCGCCCGACCCCGCGCGGACGGTGCGACCAGGACACCCCCAGGCGCCGGTGCAGCTCATCGGCCACCAGCCCGTCGTAGAGCTCAGAGACCGTGACCGTGGCGGCGTGGACGGTCCTGCCGTCCAGGGACCGCCACACCCCGTCGGGGCCCTGGACCTTGTTGGCCAGCACCACATGGGTATGCAGACCGGGGTCTCCCGCACGGGTGTCGTAGTGATCAAACGCCGCCGCGACCATCCCCCGGGTCCGGATCTGACGGCACCCTGCAGCACCGACCCGGGTGCGGACCACCGCGTGCTCGACGAACCCCAACGCCTGGGTCAGCGCCGCGTGATGCGCGCCCACGACCGCGGCCCTGGTCCGTTCGTCGCCCAGCGCCCACACCACCGCGGCGGACTTCGGCACGGTGAACGTCAGGTCGAACCCCACCACCGGACGCACCCGCCCCACGAACGACCGCCCCAACGCGGTCCCGGTGACCGGGTCGTGCCCGTCACGGAACACCGCCGCCATCCCCACCTCGGACACCACATCACCCACCCGCACCCGGTGGGAGACATCGCCCAGGCCGCGCAGGCCCGACCCGAGCCACCTGCCCGGCGGCGTGCCTGTCGCCTCGTAGTAAGCCACCAACGGCTCCCCGGCACCCAGGGCCACGTCGCCGGCCGCTACCTGTCGGGTCAGGTAGGCATACCCGTCCCCAGCCACCAGCTTGTGCATCCCCATCACCAACACCACCTCCTCCCCGAAACGACGGGCCCCTACATGTACGGGTGCGCGAGGACGACCAACATGAGGGGATGCCACCGGACCGACCCCCTTGCAGGACTGGGGTGCACCGAAGGGGAGAAGACACGACGCAGACGCCATCCGGCCCGCGTCAGGCATGACCGAAGCCGTGTCCGGCCGAGCCCCTAGTGCGTCAGGCGAGCAACCCCACGGTCGAGGCACTGCGGCATTGGGAGGGTGCCGCCGCGGCCTGTCCGTCTGTCCGTCAAGCGTGGCGGTCTCTCCACGCTTGAGACGCACAGCCGTGGCCTGCACTCGACCTGCACGGCACCGCGACCCGGCCGTCAACCGCGACGGGTCGACGGCGGGCGTCATCTTCGTGTGCAGGCCTCTGAGTTCGTGAGGGTGGAACCCAGTCAAGTTGCACTGCCAGACCCCGACGGGCGGCATGCTTCGCATGCTAGTTTCGCTGCATCGATTCCGGCGGCCCTCCGTGGCCGCCACCGTTGGGGGGCGGATTGCGATGGACGTTCTGGCAAGGAAGCGGAGACTGACTCTCCTCAGGGCTGCGACAGCGGTGTCGGCAGTTGGCCTGATCGCTTATGTGATCGGTGTGGGTTATCTCTCGTTCCAGCATGACGAACTCTGGTTCAAGGTCACCAACATTCTTCTGATGGCGCTCACAGTCTGGCTCATCTACATCTCTGAGCTCATTCCGAGGAACCCGAACGACCGCAGCCCCCAACGCCCCAAGCCGCACAAGCTCGTGCTACTAGGCCTTGGCATCCTGGCTGTCGCCCAGTTCGTATAGGCCGAGCCACCACCACCTACTCACGTGCCCGATTCCCGCGAACCGGGTGGCGTTGCAGTCGATCAGGCTTTGCCTGAAGAGCTTGCGTAGTCGCGTCCCAGAAGGGGTGCGCTACGCCAAGACCGCCCCACCTCTCCGAGGTCGAACCGCATCCGCGGTTCAGGGGCGTGCCATCACAACAGGGGAGTAAGGATGCAACACCACCAGATGTGGCGCGCCGTCGCCGCAGGATCCGTGCTGAGCATGGCAGTCACCCTCGGAGCGGGAGTGGCCCACGCGGAACCAGGCCCAACGGAGTTCGAGGAGATCGCCGCTGCCGTCACGATGGCGCAGCCCGACAATGAGGACGGCCGATCACTCCTGACCGCGGACAATGCCGCATCCGTCCTAGACGTGGCTGGTCGTGACGTGCACATGGATCTCGAGGGCGGAGTCCTCCAGGTTGGTGCTACCGGTGTGGCGAGTGATGCCCTGGCGTCGGCAGTCACGCTCCCGCCAGAGCTGGGCGCTCATCAGTCCCAGGTGGTTGACGGCGAACAGGCCGTCTTCGTGGGCGAGGAGGCGTCCGCGACGGTTCAGGTACTCGGCAACGGTGTGCAAATCACCACCGTGACTTCATCCGCATCCGCGCCCCACTCGTTCACTTACGAGTTCGAAGGGGTCACGCCGGTGCTGCAAGCCGACGGAACGGCCTCCATGGAGTACGCGGCAATCGAGGGGATCACCTTCACCCTGGGAGCCCTGGAGGCGCCGTGGGCTTTCGACGCCGAAGGAGTGGCTGTGCCCACGCACTACGTAGTGAGTGGGAGCACAGTCACGCAGGTGAACCGCCCCGGGTTCCGTAGAGGCTCTCAATCCACGGAGGATGAGAGTCATGGCAGCACCGAGGAAGTACCCGG
>NZ_JAMBPP010000031.1 GCF_023369855.1 Actinotalea alkalitolerans
AACCGGATCACCGGCCCCGAGTCCACCCCCTCCACACACCACGTCGTGGTCGGAGCGGTGTCATTCGTCCCGCAGAAGGTATCGGCTCGGCGCATGTACAAGGTGTTCGCCTGTCGATCACGGGTAGGAGCCGCCGATTCGGAGGTGCGATCGCCCGAGACCATCACGGCGTCTCCGACCGCGACTCCCCGCCAGCTGTGCGGCGCTTCTGGCGGTGGAGCGGGAGAAGCCGCGCCCACCGCGGACGACGTCGCTACCAGTACGGCGATCGTGCATGTTGCCGTCCCGAAGGAGTGCGCCAGCCGGCGGATCGGGCGACTACCTCCGGTCTGAGGAGGACCCATCACTCGCCCTCGTCCAGAGCAATGACTTCGACCAGGATCCACCCTCGGTCGTCGACGTGAGCGACGTGGATCTCTGCCATGGAGGTGGATGCCGGGGCCCGGCTCACCTCCATGCCGTCAGCATCCTTCTCGACGGCTATGTCCTCCGCCACCTCGGTGCGAACCGAGAAGAGGTCGAAGGCGGGTTCCCAGGTGGTCTGCATGACCGAGACCTTGATCGTCCCGCCCTCGAGCGTCCCGCCTGCCCCCACGACGTTCCCCGCCGCGTCACGGGTGCCCTCGCAGAACCCGCAGGTGGCGGCGGTCATCGCGTCCCACTCGGTGAGGTCGCCGGTCTGCAGCACGTAGGGGTAGAGGGACATGAAGTACTCGGCTGCCGCGGCCGCACCGACCTCGTCGGTGCGGTCCATCTCGGCGGGTCGCTCGGGCTTGGTCACCGGTTCGACGGTGGGTGTCGGCGAGGGGGTGGGGAGGGGGTCGAGGGTGGCGGAGGTCGGTTGTGGTCGCGGCTCCTGGGCGCATCCGGCCAGCAGCACCGCCACCGCCACCGCGGCACCCGTCGCCCGGCAAGCACCACGAATCACCACAAAGCCCCCCGCTCGCATGCGGGGACCCTAGCAACGCGCCCCTGTCGCGCGCAGCCAGTCCGAGCGCCCTGTGGACAGGTCGTCGGGGTTGCTCCGTGCGCCCGTCGCGCAGACGGAGCGCCGCTCTTCGGCGCGCACGGAAAAGATCATCCAGATGCCGGACATGCCGATGAGGTAGGTATCCGTCCGCTGACCGGTCCTGGACTTCCACGAGGTGGACTCCGCACGATCATGCTTGAGGAGCCTCCTGTGTCATCCTTGGCCCGATCCCACCACCAGTCCGGCGCCGCCACCGAGGCCATCTCCACCGGGCGCTGGCGCCGACGGTCCAGGGGGTTGCGTGCTCAGCTGGCTCTGGTGGGGGTCGGTTCGGTCGTCCTGACGGCGGTGCTGCTCACTGCTGTCGGGGGCTGGCAGAGCCAACGCCTTGCGGCGGCTGCGACCAGCGACGTGCAGGAACTGACGAGTGCCTCCTTGGTCACCACGGTTGAGCAGGCCAGGACGCTCGTCGCCACCCAGGTCACCACGGTGACGGCGGGGCTCGAGGGCGACCTCGCCGTCGCCGAGCAGGTACTCCGTGAAGCCGGCGAGCTTGACTTCGACGGTGCCGTGGCGTGGACCGCGAGCCACCAGGTCTCTGGTGCGGCGGTGGAGGTCGAGCTGCCGAGGCTGACCGTCGGCGGGCAGTGGCTCGGCCAGAACCGGGACCAGTCGGTCGCCACCCCGGTCGTCGACGAGATCGCCGACCTGCTCGGAGTCGCCGTCACCGTCTTCCAGCGCATGAACCCGGAGGGCGACATGCTTCGAGTCGCCACGACCGTGCCCCACCAAGACGGAGGGCGGGCCATCGGAACGTACATCGGTGCAGTCGCCCCCGACGGCTCGACGAACGCCGTGGTGGGTGCGCTGCTCTCGGGCACACCGTTCTTCGGCACTGCCCAGGTCGTCGGTGAGACGTACGTGACGGCGTACTCGCCCATCCTGCTCGACGGCGACGTCGTCGGCGCCCTGTTCGTCGGTGTGCCGCAGGCCGGTGTCGACGCGCCGCTGCGTGCGGCTCTGGAGCAGATCGTCGTCGGTGAGTCGGGGTTCGTGACGGTCATGGACGCCGCCGGTCGGTACGTGGTCGCGCCCCCCGGTGCGACCGCGGGCTCAGACGCCCTCGTCGCGGTCGACGCAGGGGGTGTCGTCTACTCTCAGGCCCTCCTTGATGCTGCTGCCGAGCTCTCAGACGGGGCGACGGATCGACGGCATGTCGATCTTGGTCTCGGCGGTGGCGCGTCGGTGCAGTTCACGAGCTTCGCGCCGTGGGGCTGGACCATCGCGGCGTGGGGGATGGACGCGGACCTCAACACCGTCGCCGACCGCCTTGACGCCGGGTCGGCCGCACTGCTGCGCAACCTGCTGGGCGCGGGTGTGCTGATTGCGGCGGCGATCACCGGAGTGATCGTGTGGTCCTCGGGGCGGATCGTCGCCCGCATCGGGAGGCTCACCGCAGCCCTGCGACGGGTGGCCGACCGGGACCTGTCCGTCGAGGTCGTCGCAGAGGGCGACGACGAGATCGGTGCCATGGGGCAGGCTCTGCGAGAAGCTGTCCAGGGCATGCGTGGAGCGGTCCAGCGCATGCAACGTAGTGCTGACGTGCTGCACAGCACGGCAGCGGGGCTCGACGCGTCGAGCGTCACGCTCGAGCAGGTCGCGGGTCAGGCCGACCTGAGGGCTTCTCAGGGGGCGGAGTCGGCGAGCGTCGTCTCTTCAGAGGTGCAGTCGGTGACCGCCGCGATGACCGAGATGCGCACCTCGATCGAGTCGGTGAGCGGGGACATCCACTCGGCGTCGACCCAGGCAGCTCGTGCCGTCAGCCTGACGAACGACGCCGGGCTGTCCGCGCAACGCCTCGGGGGATCCTCGGCCGAGATCGGTATCGTGCTGCGTTCCATCACGGCGATCGCCGAGCAGACAAACCTCCTCGCGCTCAACGCCACCATAGAGGCGGCACGGGCGGGTGAGGCAGGAAAGGGCTTCGCGGTCGTCGCAGGTGAGGTCAAGGACCTCGCACGGCAGACGGCGGCGGCGATCGAGGCGATCGCACCGGTCCTCACGGGTGTCACGACCGACGCCGAGGAGGTGCGCGAAGCGGTCGCACGCATTACGGCGGCGATCGCGGAGGTCGACGAGCGGCAGGCGTCGATCGCCGCGATCGTAGAGCAGCAGAGCGTCACGACCACCGAGATCGAGCGGAACCTGGTCCGTGCGGCCGGTGGGACGACCGACATCGCGGAGAGCATGTCGGTGGTGGCCCGGACCGTGCAGGGAACGTCCGGCCAGGTGGGCGAGGTGCGTATCGCCGTCGAGGGACTGTCGCGCGTGGCCGGCGAACTCACTGACGGCGTGCGCGAGTTCACCCTGGACTGAGACCTGGTCAGTAGCTGTCGACGAGGTGGGTGCGGGCTTCGAGGACGTCCAAGGGTGGGGTGGTGGCGGTGGTGGTGGCGT
>NZ_JAMBPP010000032.1 GCF_023369855.1 Actinotalea alkalitolerans
CTGAGCCCTGATCCACCGGTCCTTCTCGGTCGGGCGTGGTTCTCGGGATTGTCGGTAGTTGCCGAGAGGAGGGCGTGGCGGGGCCGCCGGTCTGCGCCGGCTCTTCCACTGGTTCTCCGGTCGGGCCCGGTCGGGCGGGTGGTCAGGTCGTAGCTGGTGTCGGTGGGCCGGTCGCGGTGATGGTCGCCCAGAGTGCTGCCCAGGCTGGTGCCCAGGGCCAGCGTGCTGGCAGGTGCAGCACGAGGCGGCGCCCGGTGGCGGCCAGGCGGGCGGGGACGGTGATGATGCGTCGTCGCAAGGTCGCCCACCGGGCGGTGACCATGCCGGCAGCGATGGACGCGGCGCGGGCGAGGTTGAACGACAGGGCCGCGAATGCGACCCAGGCGGCGTTGGCGGCGTAGTTCCCCGAGGGTAGGTGGGCCAGGGGCCCGTCTTTGAGCTCGGCGATGACCTGTTCGATGATCGCGTGGTCGCGGTGGCGTTGGTCGGCCTCCACGGTGCTCAGGGTCGAGTTGGTCACGAACGCGTGGTGGCGCCAGTCGGCGAACAGCTCGCCCTGCACCGACCCGTCCGAGGCGCGTGGTTGCTGGCGCTTGACCCGGCGCACGACCAGGCGGCAGGTGATCTGCTGGGCCTTGGGCAGGGAGGTGAACGCGGTGAACGGCACTTCGGCGACCTGCGCGTCGGAGACCCATCCACCGGCCTGCTCGTCGAAGACCGCGTTCGGGTAGTGGATCGAGGTCCAGGCGTCCTGGTTGATCGCGGCGATGGCCCCCACGACCTGCGGGTTCATCCGCGCGGTGACGGAGAACCACGCGTCGTGTCGCACCGCCGTGGCCAGGAACGCCCGCAGGTAGTAGGCCGAGTCCGCCCGGGCCAGGACCCGCCCGCTCGCGCCGGCGGCGCGGGTGGTGGTGATGGCCTGGGCCAGCAGCCGCGCCGAACCCTTGTGGGAGGCGATGTTGCCCCGGCGCAGCCGGGCCCGGACCACCACCGGCGCACTGGTCGGGGTGCAGGCCGTGGCCAGCTGGACGTTCAGGCCCCGGACCCGGGAGTACCCGAACCCGGCGCCCTGCTTGGCGTAGCCGTGGACGGCGCGAATGGTGTCGTCGACGTCGATGAACACCATGCCGTCCTGCGCGCGCCCGCCGGCCAGCAGGCCCGGGACCTGCCCGGTCAGCCCGGCCAGGACCGCGCCGCTGATCTTGTCGACCTGCTGGACGTGACCATGGGTGAACGTGCGCAGGAACGTGCCCAACGTCGAGGGCGCTCGCACCCCGGGAACGACCCGGGCCATGCCGCCGGCGCGCAGCAGGTCCAGGTCATCGATGCTGTCCGCGCCCGCGAGCATCCCAGCCACCACGCTGCGCGACTTGTCCGCCGCGTTCGCGCTCGGCACGCTCAGGTGCTCGGCCAGCAGGCCGTCCAGGCCGGCCCGCCCGGCCAGCTCGAGCACGGGCACCAACCCGGCAGCCGACACGAGGTTCGGGTCATCGAAGACCGGCACGATGCTGTGGCAGGCTTTCACTTACGAGATGCCCTTCGTGAGCTGCTCGGATGGGACGTCGCAATCCACATCCTCGCTGCTCAGGAGGGCATTCTCGCTCTCCGCCACGCACCACCACCCACCTCAAACCGGTGGATCAGGGCTGAGGC
>NZ_JAMBPP010000033.1 GCF_023369855.1 Actinotalea alkalitolerans
TGAAGCGCCCCAGGTTCGATGCCGCATCCTTTTTGAGTTGGAAGGATGCGAGTCATGCCGAAGAAGATCGATCCGAAGGTCAAGGAGCGGTGCGTGCGGCAGGTGCTGGAGCACTTGCCGCAGTACCCGTCGCTGACTGCCGCTGCTGAGGTCGTCGCGCGCCGTGAGGGCCTGGGCAAGGAGACGGTGCGCCGTTGGGTCGTGCAGGCCCAGGTCGACGGCGGCCATCGCCAGGGCGTGACCAGTGAGGAGCTGGCCGAGATCAAGGACCTGAAGGCGAAGGTCCGCCGGCTGGAGGAAGACAACGAGATCCTGCGTAGGGCTTCGATTTTCTTCGCGGGGGAGCTCGACCCCCGCAATCGTTGATCGTCGCGTTCATCGACGAGCTGCGGGCCCAGGGCCACGCGGTCGAGTCGATCTGCCGGGTCCTGCGCGAGCAGGGCTGTCAGATCGCCGCGCGGACCTACCGTGACTGGGCGCGGGTCAACCGCCCCGTCGCGTCTCGCACGCTCACCGATGCCATGGTCACCGACCAGGTGCGGGACCTGGCCTGGACGGTGGACCCGCAGGGGGTGCGGCGGATGACGCCGGAGGGGCTGTACGGGCGCAGGAAGATGACCGCGCTGGTGCAGCGCGCCAGGCCCGCAGCCTCGCCGGGGTCGGTGGATCGGGCGATGCGGTCCCTTGGCCTGCAGGGGGTGCGACGGTGCAAGGGGATCCGGACCACGATCCCCGCCAAGGACGGCAAGCGGGCCGGTGACCTGCTCGACCGGGACTTCACCGCAGCCGCACCCAACCGGACCTGGGTCATGGACTTCACCTACGTGCGCACCTGGGCCGGGTTCGTCTACGTCGCGTTCATCCTGGACGTGTTCGCCCAGAAGATCGTCGCCTGGAACGTCGCGCCCACCAAGGCCGTCGAGCTGGTGGACGTGCCAGTGCGGATGGCGCTGTGGCAGCGCGGCCGCGAAGGGCACCCGGTCGTGCGTGGTGAACTGATAGGCCACGCGGACGCCGGGTCGCAATACACCTCAATCACGTTCACCGACCACCTCGCCGAGCAGGGCATCCGGCCCTCGATCGGGTCTGTTGCCGATGCCTATGACAATGCGCTGATGGAGTGCGTGATCGGGCTGTTCAAGACCGAGTGCATCCGCACCACGGTCTTCCACGCCGGGCCCTACCGGACCATCGGTGACGTCGAGTACGCCACCGCCGGGTGGGTCGACTGGTACAACAACCGGCGCCTGCACGGCACCCTCGGGATGATGACCCCGACGGAGTACGAGCAAGCCCACTACGCGGCCCTCAACCGAGCGCCGCAACCCGCATAGGAGCGGCAGAGAACCTGGGGCGCTTCAC
>NZ_JAMBPP010000034.1 GCF_023369855.1 Actinotalea alkalitolerans
TGGACCGCCCCGAGTTCAGTGGAGGCTCGGTTCTCTGGTTTCCAGCATCGTCGACGCTGTGTTCTGACGGTAGTAGTTGTTCTCGCGCTCGGCGGGTGGGATGTCGCCGAGCTCGGTGTGCAGGCGGCGGTTGTTGAACCAGTCGACCCACTCCAGGGTCGCGATCTCGACGTCGTCCAGGGTCCGCCAGGGTCCGCGGCGGCGGATCAACTCGGTCTTGAACAGCCCGATCGTGGACTCGGCCAGGGCGTTGTCGTAGGCGTCGCCGACGGTTCCGATCGAGGCCCGCATGCCCAACGCCGCGAGGCGCTCGGTCAGCGCCAGACTCACATATTGAGAGCCGGCATCGGTGTGGTGGATCAGACCGGTCAGGTCGGTGACCCCGGCCCGCCCGCGAGCCCAGGCGGCCATGTCCAGGGTGTCGGTGACCAGGTCTGCGCGCATTGAGGTGTCGGCCTTCCAGCCCACGATCATCCGCGAGTAGACATCGATCACGAACGCGACGTAGCTGAACCCAGCCCACGTCCGGACGTAGGTGAAGTCAGCCACCCACAGCTGGTTCGGGGCCGTGGCGGTGAAGGCGCGGTTGACCAGGTCCCCGGCCCGGGCTCCGTCCTTGCCCGGGATCGTGGTGCGCTTCGCGCGGCCCCGGACCGCCCCGTGCAGACCGGCGGTCCGCATCAGGCGCTCGACCCGGCAGCGCCCGACCGGCCGGCCAAGGCGGTGCAGGTGCTTCCACATCTTGCGCGCCCCGTAGACCCCGTAGTTCGCCGCGTGCTCAGCGGTGATCACCTCGGTCAGCGCGACGTCACCGACCGAGCGGGCTGAGGGCGGGCGGGACTTGGCTGCGTAGTAGGTGCTCGGGGCGACCTGCAGCTGGGTGCAGATCGGCTCGACCCCGAATTCCTCGCGGTGCTTGTCGATGTACTCGACGATCACCGTTGTGGGCGGTCGAGCTCCGCCGCAAAGAAAGCCGACGCGCTCTTGAGGATCGCGTTGGCCCGCCGCAGCTCACGGTTCTCCCGCTCGAGCTCGGCCAGCCGTTGCGCGTCCGACGTGCTCGTTCCGGGTCGGTCGCCGGCATCGATCTCGGCCTGGTTGACCCAGTTCCGCAGCGTCTCAGGGTTGATGCCGAGCTGGTCGCCGATCCGGCGAAGCGCTCCGACCCGCGTCGCGGGATCACGCCGCGCCTCGACCGCCATCCTGATCGCTCGCTCCCGAAGCTCGTCCGGGTACTTCCTCGGTGCTGCCATGACTCTCATCCTCCGTGGATTGAGAGCCTCTACGGAACCCGGGGCGGTTCA
>NZ_JAMBPP010000035.1 GCF_023369855.1 Actinotalea alkalitolerans
GGCGGCGTGCGGCCGAGCAGGTCGGAGTCCACGAGCGCACGGCCAAGGACTGGGAGCGAGGGGTTCGCAAGACCAACGGGCGCCGGCTGTATCCGGACGGGCGGCTGGTGGACTATGCACGCGGGGTGACCACGATCATGCAAGGCCCGCCGGTGCTGCGGGTCGAGAAGGTGTTGAGCTCAAGGTTCGTGTCATTGACCGAGCGCGAGCAGATCGCCGACCTGCGCAGGGCGGGGCTGTCGGTGCGCGCGGTCGCCGCGAGGCTGGGGCGGGCGCCGTCCACGGTCAGCCGGGAGATCCGCCGCAACGCCTGCGCTGACGGCGGCTATGCGCCGTTCGGGGCGCATCGGGCAGCGGCGGCTCGCCGAACGCGCCCGAAGACCGCGAAGCTGGCCGTCGAGGGGACGTTGCGCACCTACGTGTGCGACAAGCTCGCGCTGCGGTGGTCTCCGGAGCAGATCTGCCACGCTCTGGTCACCGACTTCCCCGACGACCCCGAGATGCGCGTGAGTCACGAGACGATCTACCAGGCGCTCTACATCCAGGCCCGCGGCGGGCTGCGCCGTGAAGTCGCTGCAGCGCTGCGCACCGGCCGCGCCCCCGGCGCGATCCGCACGCGCGCACCAGCCGCTTCGTCGACCCCATGGTCATGATCAGCGAGCGGCCGGCTGAGGTCGCCGACCGTGCGATTCCCGGCCACTGGGAAGGTGACCTGATCATCGGCGCGGACGGCGGCTCGGCGATCGGGACCCTGGTCGAACGCACCACCCGCTACGTGATGCTGGTCCACCTGCCGCACGGGCGCACCGCCGAACAGGTCCGCGATGGCCTGCTCGCCACGATCTCGACCCTGCCCGCGCACCTGCGAGGCTCCTTGACCTGGGACCAGGGCGCCGAGATGGCGGCCCACCGCTCCTTCTCCATCGCCGCGGACATGCCGGTCTACTTCTGCGACCCCGCCAGCCCTTGGCAACGCGGATCCAACGAGAACACCAACGGCCTCCTGCGCCAGTACTTCCCCAAGGGCACCGACCTGTCCGTCCACGGCCCTGAAGACCTCGAACACGTCGCTCACGAGCTCAACGGCCGCCCACGCAAGACGCTCGGCTGGAAGAACCCAGCCGAGCGTCTTGGTGAACTACTGTCCGCATAACCAACCAGCGGTGTTGCTACGACCCCTGGAATCTGCCC
>NZ_JAMBPP010000003.1 GCF_023369855.1 Actinotalea alkalitolerans
CGACTTTTGGCACGCTGTTGAGTTCTCAAAGAACGAACGCGCATCCATCCGGGCCATCAAGCCCGTCCGGAGGCAACTTCACAAGACTACACCCTCCACCACCCGGTTCTGACCACTCGATCTCAGCCAGATCCGTACCTGTGAAGGACCCCGCACGACAACGGGGCGCACTCGGCGCCCGTTGATCTTGCCAGGGGTTTCGCCCTCCGGGACCGGCCTGCGAGCTCTCACTCGCTGTCCGTTCCTCCCGCGCTGGGCGACGTCGAGAACAGTACGCAGCGCCTGCCGGGACGTCAACTCGCTGACTGGTGACGGGCGTCACGGCACCAGGTGCAGCGCCTCGGAGTGCCCCGGCTCCGCCCAGACGGTCCGGGCTCGCGGCTCCCGGCCACCTAGGACGAGAGCTCGGCGACCGCCAGCGTCTTCTTGCCGCGACGCAGGAGGGCCCACCGGCCGTGCAGGTACTGGTCGGGGGCGAGGACGGCGTCCTCGTCCAGGACCCGCACGTTGTTGATCGAGACACCGCCCTCGTTCACCGCGCGGCGCGCTGCACCACGCCCCGCGACGAGTCCGGACGCCACGAGCAGGTCGACCACGAGCTCACCCTCCGGTCGAGCCGCGGCTCGGGGTAGCTCGGCCACGGCCGCGCCCAGCGTCTCAGCATCGAGCTGAGCCAGGTCACCGCGACCGAACAGCGCACGGCTGGCCTCGATGACGTTGTCGGCAGCCTGCGAACCGTGGACGAGTGCGGTGACGTCGTGGGCCAACGCGCGTTGGGCCTCACGGGCTGCCGGCCGCTCGGCGACCGCGGCCGCGAGCTCTGCGATCTCCTCGCGCGTACGGAAGGTGAAGATCCGCAGGTAGCGCTCGACATCGGCGTCGTCGGTGTTCAGCCAGAACTGGAAGAAGGCGTACGGGGTCATCATGTCGGGAGCGAGCCAGATGGCTCCGCCTTCCGACTTGCCGAACTTGGTGCCGTCGGCCTTGGTGATCAGCGGGGTGGTCAGGGCGTGCACCGTGCGGTGCTCGCTCTTGCGGATCAGCTCGACCCCCGAGAGCAGGTTGCCCCACTGGTCGTTGCCACCGGTCTGCAGGGTGCAGCCGTACCGACGGTTGAGCTCGAGGAAGTCCATCCCCTGCAGGATCTGGTAGCTGAACTCCGTGAAGCTGATCCCCTCGTCGCTGGCGAGGCGGCGGGCCACGGTGTCCTTGGCCAGCATCGTCCCCAGGCGGTAGTGCTTGCCGATCTCCCGGAGGAAGTCGATCGCCGTGAGCTCGCCCGTCCAGTCGAGGTTGTTGACCATCCGCGCCGCACCCGGGCCCTCGAAGTCGAGGAATCGTGAGATCTGGGCGCGCAGACGCTCGACCCACTCGTGCACGGTGTCCTTGGTGTTGAGCACCCGCTCACCCGACATGCGCGGGTCACCGATCAGGCCTGTGGCCCCACCCACCAGCGTCAGTACCTGGTGACCCGCCTGCTGGAGGTGCCGGAGCAGCACCAGCTGGACCAGGTGACCGTGGTGCAGGCTCGGGGCCGTCGGGTCGAACCCGCAGTAGACGGTCACCGGCCCGGAGTCGAAGGCCTCGCGCAGCGCCGTCTCGTCGGTCGTCTGGGCCAGCAGGCCACGCCACCGCAGGTCGTCCAGGATGTGCACCGGTGTGCTCCTTCTCGGGTCGGTCGCCCCTAGTGTGCCGTGCCCGCGCCGTCCCGCGGGGACGTCCTCGCCGCACGAGACGCGCCGCTCGCGCGGTCTGGGCGCGCCGCCCTGCCCGGACGGTAAGCCGACACGGTCGGCTCGTGGGGCAACCAGAAGCGCCACGGGAACCGCTCGGCGTCGCCACCCGGCCCCGCGACACCCACCCGCGGGCCCATGCTCCAGGTGGCTGGTGCAGTCCCCTCGGTCAGGTGCACCGGTGAGCCCGCGTCCAGGACGTCCGTACCGCCGAGCGCGAGATCGATCCCCAGCGCGACGGCGAGGCGCGCCGGTCCCCGTGCCAGGTCGACGTCCGTGCGGGCGACCCCCGACAGGGTCCGTCGGGCTCGCGCGAGGTCCTTGCCCTCGACCACCTCACCGGCACGGACCAGGACGGCCGAGGCTCCTCCCGGCCGACCGGTGACCACGTTCGCGCAGTGGTGCAGCCCCAGGTGGCGGTACACGTAGAGCCGGCCCGCCGGGCCGAACATGACGGCGTTGCGGTCCGTGCGACCCCGGAAGGCGTGCGAACCCGGGTCCTCGGCGCCGTCGTAGGCCTCGACCTCGGTGACCCGAACCGTCACGATGCCATCGCGCAGGACAGTGGTCAGATGCGTGCCGAGCAACCTGGGTGCCACGGCGAGCACGGGGCCCTCGAGGTCCGCCCGTCGAAGGAGTGCACCGTGCGCCGGGGAAGGGCTCACGGGTCGAGCACCGCCGTGCCGTCGACGACCACATCGGCCCGCGCGCGTGTGCCCTCCCGTGCGAAGTGCGCCGCCTCCAGGTCACGCCACCTCAACCACTCGGCACGCATCTCCTCACCGTCGCGGGCCACACCCCTGGCCAGACGCAGCTCCGACGGCGCCTCGACCCACACCACGAGAACCGCCCTGTCCCCCAGCGCCCGAGGGGCGCTCCCACATCCCTCGACGACGAGGTGCTCGGGCACCGGGACGTCGCGCCACTCCGCGAACGCGCCCTCGACCCAGTCGTACCGCTGGTACCGGGCTGGGCGGCCAGAGGCCAAGGGGGCCAGCACCTGCTCCTCGAGACGGTCCCACCCACCCTCGAGACCGCTCCAGCCCTCGTAGAGGTCGTCCATGTGGATCACGGTCGCCCCGAGGTCCTGCCCGAGGCGCTCAGCGAGCGTCGACTTGCCCGCGCCCGCCGGCCCGTCCACGCAGACCAGGCGCACCGGGCCGAGCCGGGGAGCACGCTCGCGCACCAGCCGGGCCAGGCCCGGTGCGCCGAGGCTCACACCGTGGTCCACGCCCGGAGCTCGACCGACCGCGCACGGGCCCGCTCGAGCTGCTCGGCCACACGGGCCGGTGCGGTCCCGCCGGTGGCCGACCGCGACGCGAGGGAGCCCTCGACCGTCAGCACCTCGCGCACCGACGGGGTCAGGTGGGGCGAGATCGCCACCAGATCCGCCTCGGAGAGATCCCAGAGCTCGATGCCGCGGTCCTCGCAGACCCGCACGCACGACCCCGCGACCTCGTGCGCGACCCGGAACGGCACCCCCTGGCGGACCAGCCACTCGGCGATGTCGGTGGCCAACGAGAAGCCCTGCGGGGCCAACGACGCCATGCGGTCGGTGTCGAAGGTGAGGGTCGCGACCATTCCGGCGAAGGCCGGGAGCAGCACGCTGAGGGTATCGACCTGGTCGAACACCGGCTCCTTGTCCTCCTGCAGGTCACGGTTGTACGCCAGGGGCAGCCCCTTGAGCGTGGTCAGCAGACCTGTCAGGTCTCCGATCAGCCGCCCCGCCTTGCCGCGCGCGAGCTCGGCGACGTCAGGGTTCTTCTTCTGCGGCATGATGCTCGACCCGGTCGAGTACGAGTCGTGCAGCCGGACGAAACCGAACTCCTTGGTGGCCCACAGGATGACCTCCTCGGCCAGCCGCGACAGGTCCACACCGGTCATCGCCGCGACGAAGGCGAACTCGGCGACCACGTCCCGTGACGCCGTCCCGTCGATCGAGTTCTCGACGGGGCCTGCGAAGCCCAGCTCGGCAGCGACCGCACCGGGATCGAGACCCAGCGACGATCCCGCCAGGGCGCCCGAGCCGTACGGCGAGGCAGCCGCCCGGGCGTCCCAGTCACACCACCGGTCGACGTCGCGCAGCATCGGCCACGCGTGGGCCAGCAGGTGGTGCGCCAGGAGCACGGGCTGGGCGTGCTGCAGGTGCGTGCGTCCGGGCATCGAGGCGTCTGGGTGCGCCGCCGCCTGGTCGATCAGCGCGTCGACGACGTCCAGCAGCAGACCCGAGACCACGCGTGCCTGCTCGCGCAGGTACATCCGCACCAGGGTGGCGATCTGGTCGTTGCGCGAACGGCCTGCACGCAGCTTGCCGCCCAGCTCGGGACCGGCTCGCTCGATCAGGCCGCGCTCGAGCGCGGTGTGCACGTCCTCGTCGTCCGGGTCGGGGCGGAACGACCCGCCCGCCACGTCCGCACCGAGCCGGCGCAGCGCATCGACCATGGCGGAGAGCTCGTCGTCGGTGAGCAGACCGGCGCCGTGCAGCACGCGCGCGTGGGCGACCGAGCCGGCCACGTCGTGCCCTGCCAGACGCCAGTCGAAGTGGGTCGAGACAGACAGCGCCGCGAGCGCATCGGCAGGGCCGCCGGTGAACCGGCCGCCCCACAGGCTCACCCGGGCTGCCGCCGGCCCGCCCTGCGACCCCGGGTGCTGGTCAGGCATCAGCGACGGGGAGGTCGACGGCGCCCAGGTCCACACCGTTGCCGAACTTCACGTCGCGAGCCGCTGCGAGCTTGGCGGTGAGCCCGTAGATCTCGATGAAGCCCTTGGCGTGGGACTGGTCGAAGGTGTCCCCGGTGTCGTACGTCGCCAGGTTGAAGTCGTACAGGCTCTGCTCGCTGCGACGCCCCGTGACCGTCGCGCGGCCACCGTGCAGGACCATCCGGATCTCACCCGTGACGTACCGCTGGGTGTCGTCGATGAAGGTGTCGAGCGACCGCTTGAGCGGTGAGAACCACATGCCGTCGTAGACGAGCTCGCTCCAGCGCTGCTCGACGCCCTTCTTGAACCGGGCCTGCTCCCGCTCGACCGTGACGTTCTCGAGCTCCTGGTGGGCGGCGATCAGCGCGATCGCACCGGGCGCCTCGTACACCTCGCGCGACTTGATGCCGACCAGGCGGTCCTCGACGATGTCGATCCGACCCACGCCCTGCGCGCCCGCACGCCGGTTGAGCTCCTGGATCGCCTCGAGCGGCGTGACCGGGACCCCGTCCAGGGCGACAGGGACCCCCTGCTCGAAGGCGATCACGACCTCGTCGGCGACCGGCGGGAAGGTCGGGTCGTCGGTGTAGGTGTAGACGTCCTTGGTCGGCCCGTTCCAGATGTCCTCGAGGAAGCCGGTCTCGATCGCACGGCCCCAGACGTTCTGGTCGATCGAGAACGGGTTGTGCTTGGTGGTCTCGATCGGCAGGGCGTGCCGGTGGGCGAACTCGATCGCCTTGTCCCGGGTGAGCGCAAGGTCGCGGACCGGTGCCAGGCAGGTCAGGTCGGGCGCGAGCGAGGTGATGCCCACCTCGAAACGCACCTGGTCGTTGCCCTTGCCGGTGCAGCCATGGGCCACGGTGGTCGCACCGAACTGGCGTGCGGCACGCACCAGGTGCTTGACGATCACCGGGCGCGAGAGCGCCGAGACCAGCGGGTACCTGTCGAGGTACATCGCGTTGGCCCGAAGGGCCGGCATGCAGTACTCGTTCGCGAACTCGTCGCGGGCGTCGGCGACGTAGGCCTCGACCGCGCCGCAGTCCAGTGCGCGGCGGCGGATCACCTCGAGGTCCTCACCTCCCTGGCCGACGTCGACCGCCACAGCGATCACCTCGGCGCCGGTGGCCTCGGCGATCCAGCCGATCCCCACAGAGGTGTCCAGGCCGCCGGAGTAGGCAAGCACGACGCGTTCAGTCATCAGGGTTCTCTTTCTCGACAAGGGATCAGGGAAGTCTGGCAGGTCGGGCGGTCAGGCGGTCAGGTGCCGTCGGTGGCGAGCTCGAGGAACCGGCGGGCGACGGACTCCCCGCCCTCGACCTCACGGGAGATCACCAGGACGGTGTCGTCGCCCGCGATGGTCCCGAGCACCGCGGGCAGGATGGAGTGGTCGATGGCCGAGGCCAGGAACTGGGCGGCTCCCGGTGGCGTCCGCAGCACCACGAGGTTGCCCGAGGCCTCCGCGGTCACCAGCAGCTCGGCACACAGACGGGCGAGCCTCGCCGCGAGCTGCTCGGTGTCGATCGCGGCCTGGGGCCGACGGTCGGCCCCTTCGGCAGGAACGGCGTAGGCCTGCGTCCCGTCCGCCGCCCGGATCTTCTCGGCGCGAAGCTCGACCAGATCACGCGAGAGGGTCGCCTGGGTCACATGAAGACCCTCGGAGGCGAGCACCGCGGCGAGCTGGGCCTGAGAGTGCACCGGCTCACGGCTCAGCAGCTGGGCGATCCGTGCGTGCCGAGCTGCCTTGGTGGTGGGCACGGGCGACGTCGGGCCGCCCGCGGCGCCCGAGGTGGGCTGCGGGGTCATGAGTGCTCCAGGAGCCAGGTGAGCAGCGCCTTCTGCGCGTGCAGCCGGTTCTCGGCCTCGTCGAAGACCACCGACTGCGGCCCGTCGATCACCTCGGCGGTGATCTCCTGACCGCGGTAGGCGGGCAGGCAGTGCAGCACGAGAGCCTGGGGCGACGCGTGCGCGAGAGCCGTCGACCCGAGCTGGAACGGGCGGAAGATCTCCACGTCCGCGGCCGTGGCGGCGTCACCCATCGACACCCACGTGTCCGTGGCCAGGACGTCCGCCCTGTCCACCGCTTCGGCGACGTCCTGGGTGACGGTCACCGAGCCCCCGGTGCGCTCGGCCACCTCACGGGCGTCGGCGACGATCGCGGGGTCGGGCATCCGCTCTGCCGGGGTCGCGACGCGCACGTGCATCCCGGCGACCGCACCGCCCAGCAGGTAGGAGTGCGCCATGTTGTTGCTGCCGTCGCCCAGGTAGGCCAGGGACAGGCCGGGCAGGGCGTCGACCCCCCCGGGCGTGTGCTGAGCGACCGTCATCAGGTCGGCAAGCACCTGGCACGGGTGGAACGAGTCGGTCAGGGCGTTGACGACCGGGACCGACGAGGCCGCGGCCATCTCCTCGAGCCGGTCCTGGCCGAAGGTGCGCCAGACGATGGCGGCGCACTGCCGGTCCAGCACCCGGGCGGTGTCGGCGACCGGCTCGCCCCGACCCAGCTGGCTCGAGCCCGAGTCGATCACCAACGGGTAGCCGCCGAGCTCGGCGATGCCGACCGAGAAGGAGACCCGGGTCCGCGTCGAGTGCTTGTCGAAGAGCACCGCGACCGTTCGCGGGCCCTCGAGGGGGCGCGACGCGAAACGTGCCCCTCGCAGTGCCAGTCCGAGCTCGAGGACCTCGCGCTGCTCGGCAGAGGAGAGGTCGTCGTCCCGCAGGAAGTGCCGGACCATCAGGAGCCCTCCCCCGGTTCGAGCTCTGCCGGATCGGCCGGGAGCCCGGCCAGGAAGTCCACGAAACCGCTCACCTGGTCCCAGGTGAGCACCAGCGGAGGTGCCAGACGCAGCGCCGTGGGTGTCACCGGGTTCACGATGAAGCCGGCCGACAGGGCGCGCTCGGAGACCACGGCCGCGACCGGGGCCACCAGCTCGACGGCCACCAGCAGGCCGGCCGACCGCACCTCGCGGACCAGCGGACCCGCGCCCGCGAGCGCGGTCGAGAGCCGCGAGCCGAGCTCACGGACGTGGTCGAGCAGGCCGTCGCGCTCGATCACCCCGAGAGTCGCCAGGGCGGCGGCGGCCGCCACGGGGTTGCCCCCGAAGGTCGTGCCGTGCTGACCCGTGCCGAGCAACGTCGCGCTGCGCTCGCCGTAGGCGATCACCGCGCCGATCGGGAAGCCGCCGCCCAGGCCCTTGGCGACGGTCATGACGTCGGGCAGGACGCCACCACCCAGGTCAGGGTGCTGATGGGCGAACCAGGCACCGGTCCGGCCCACCCCGGTCTGGACCTCGTCCAGGACCAGCAGGACACCGTGCTCGTCGGCGAGCTCGCGAGCACGCGCCAGGTACCCGGGAGGCAGCATCCGCACACCCGCCTCGCCCTGGACCACCTCGAGGAAGAGGGCAGCGACGTCGTCGGCCATCGCCTGCTCGAGCGCGCGCGTGTCACCGAACGCGAGGAACTCGACCCCGCCCGGGAGTGGCTCGAAGGGCTCGCGGTACGCCGGCTTGTGGGTCAGCGCGAGGGCACCCATGGTGCGCCCGTGGAAGGCACCCTCGAGCGCGAGGATCCGTGGGCGCCCCGTGCGACGCGCCATCTTGAAGGCGGCCTCGTTGGCCTCGGTGCCCGAGCTGGTGAAGAACACCCGCGAACCTGGTCGCCGGGTGGCCCCCGCCAGGTCGAGCAGCCGCTCGGCCAGCGCGATCTGCACGGGCGTGGCGAAGAAGTTCGAGACGTGCCCCAGGGTGCCGAGCTGGGCCGAGATCGCCGCCGTCAGCGTCGGGTGCGCGTGACCCAGGGCGTTGACCGCGATACCGCCCAGGAGGTCGAGGTAGCGCTCACCGTCGGCGTCCCACACGTAGGGGCCCTCGCCGCGCACCAGGACGCGACGCGGTGCACCGAAGGTGTTCATCAGGGCGTGGGAGTAGCGCTCACCCCAGGCCGCGCCCGTGCCGGCGAGGTCCGTGGTCCCGGTTGCGGGCTCGAGGTCGTTCACAGCGCATCACCCAGGTGGCTCGGCGGGACGGTCGGGACACCGGGCTCGGCGACGACCGGAGGAGTCGCCGCCACCACCGGGACGGCGGGCGCGGAACCGGTCCGCAGGTCGTCGGGCAGCACCATGGTGCCGACACCCCGCTCGGTGAAGACCTCCATCAGCACGCAGTGCGCCTGGCGGCCGTCCACGACGTGCGCCTGCGGCACGCCGCCCCTGACGGCGCGCAGGCAGGCCTCCATCTTGGGGACCATCCCCGACTCGAGCGAGGGAAGCAGCCGGGCGAGCTGCGAGCTGCGGATCTCGGAGGTCAAGGAGGAGCGGTCGGGCCAGCTGGTGTACAGCCCCTCGACGTCGGTCAGGATGATCAGCTTGGCAGCGCCCAGCGCGACCGCGAGGGCCGCGGCGGCCGTGTCGGCGTTGACGTTGAGGACCTGGGTGGGGTCGTCGACATCGGGTGCGACGGTCGAGACCACCGGGATGCGTCCGGCGTCGAGCAGGTCCTGGACGGCGCGGGGGTCGACCTCGACGACGTCACCGACCTGACCGACGTCGACCAGCTCACCGGCGACCGTCGCCTTGCGCCGGCGTGCTCCGAACAGGCCGCCGTCCTCGCCGGACAGGCCCACCGCGTAGGGGCCGTGCGCGTTGAGCAGGCCGACCAGCTCACGCGAGACCTGACCGGTGAGCACCATCCGGACGACGTCCATGCTCTCGGGGGTGGTGACCCGCAACCCTCCACGGAACTCGCTGGGGATCCCGAGGCGCTCGAGCATCGCCGAGATCTGCGGGCCTCCGCCGTGCACGACGACCGGGCGAAGACCGACCTGCCGCAGGAAGACCATGTCCTGGGCGAAGGCACGCTTGAGATCGTCGTCGATCATGGCGTTGCCGCCGTACTTGACCACGAAGAGCGCGCCCCGGAACCGCTCGAGCCAGGGCATCGCCTCGATCAGGACGGCGGCCTTGTGCTCGGGTGCGAGGTCGGCGACCGGGTCGGTCATGGTCTGCTCCGTCGGTCTCATGTGGAGTACGCGCTGTTCTCGTGGACGTAGTCGTGGGTGAGATCGTTGGTCCACACCGTCGCCGTGGACTGCCCCGCGTGCAGGTCGACCTCGACGTGGATCTCGCGCGACGCGGCCAGGTCGAGCAGCTCGCGCGGTTCGCCCAGGCCACCGGCACGGCACACCTGGACACCGTTGATGGTCACGTCCAGCAGGTCCGGGTCGTAGGCGGCGACCTCGACCGGGACCGTGCCGACCTGCGCCAGGACCCGACCCCAGTTCGGGTCATTGCCGTACATCGCCGCCTTGAAGAGGTTGGAACGGGTGACCGCGCGGGCCACGGCCACCGCTGCCGACGTCGTCTCGGCCCGGACGACGGTGACAGCGATGTCGTGCGTCGCGCCCTCGGCGTCGGCGACCAGTCCACGGGCGAGCACCGCGCACGCCTCGGTGAGCGCCTCGGTGAGCTCGGCGAGCCCGACCTCGACGCCACTCGCGCCGGAGACCAGCAGGGTCACGGTGTCGGAGGTCGACATGCACCCGTCGGAGTCGACCCGGTCGAACGTGACCCCGGTCGCGGCACGGAGCGCGGCGTCCGCGGTCGCTGCGTCCGTCACGGCGTCGGTGGTCAGGACGCTGAGCATCGTGGCCATACCGGGAGCGAGCATCCCGGCCCCCTTGGCCATGCCACCCACCGACCAGCCCGGGGCGCCGTGGGCTCCGCGCGCGACGTGGACGGTCTTGGGGACCGAGTCCGTCGTCATGATCGCGCGGGACGCGTCGTCCCCGCCGTCGGGGCTCAGCGCACCGGCGGCCTCGCTCACCCCGGCCAGCAGCTTCTCGGTGGGCAGCCGCTCACCGATCAGCCCGGTCGAGCACACGACGACGTCACCCGCCGACACCTCGAGCAGCTCCCCGACCAGCTCGGCGGTCCGGTGGACGTCCGTGAACCCCTCAGGTCCCGTGCAGACGTTCGCCCCACCGCTGTTGAGGACGACCGCGTGGACGACGCCGTCGGTCACGACCTGACGCGACCAGACCACCGGTGCGCCGACGACGCGGTTGGTGGTGAAGACGGCGGCGCCGACGTGCAACGGTCCGTCGTTGACGACGAGGGCGACGTCGGGCCCGCCCGAGGCCTTGAGCCCCGCGGCGACCCCTGAGGCACGGAACCCGGCGGGTGAGGTGATGCTCACGGAGCGACTCCTTCGACGGGGAGGCCGAGGGTCTCGGACAGGCCCAGGGCGAGGTTCATCGACTGGACGGCGGCACCCGCGGTGCCCTTGACCAGGTTGTCCAGGGCGGTCACGGTCACGACCCGTCCGGCCCGCTCGTCGACGGCGACCTGCACCAGGGCGGTGTTGGACGCGGTGGTGGCCGCGGTCGTCGGCCACTGCCCCGGGGGCAGCAGGTGGACGAAGGGCTCGTCGTCGTAGGCGTCCTCCCAGGCCCGCCGGACCGACGCCGCGTCGACGCCGTGACGCAGACGCGCAGTGGTGGTCGCCAGGATCCCGCGCGACATCGGCACCAGCGTCGGGGTGAAGGACAGACTCACCCGCTCGGCGCCGACGGCGCGCAGGTTCTGCTCGATCTCCGGGACGTGGCGGTGGGTCCCGCCGACCGCGTACGGCACGGCCGAGCCGAGACCCTCGGAGGCGAGCAGGTGGGTCTTGGCGACCTTTCCTGCGCCCGAGTAGCCGACGGCCAGCACGGCCACGAGGTCCTGCGCCTCGACCACCCCGGTGGCGATGCCGGGCTGGATGCCCAGGGTCACGGCCGTGACGTTGCAGCCGGGGACGGCGACCCGGCGGGTACCGGCGAGCAGGTCCCTCTGACGGCGTGCCCCGCGGTCGAGGATCAGCTCGGGCAGGCCGTAGGGCCAGGTCCCCGCGTGCGGGGAGCCGTAGAAGTCGGTCCACGCCTGGGGGTCGGTCAACCGGTGGTCCGCGCCGCAGTCCAGCACCAGGACGTCCTCGCCGAGCTCGGCCGCGACGGCTGCGGAGGCGCCGTGCGGCAGCGCGAGGACGACGACGTCGTGCCCGGCGAGGTTCTGCGCGGTGGTCTCGAGGATCTCGAGGTCGGCGAGCGACCGCAGGTGGGGCTGGTGCGCGCCCAGCCGGGAGCCGGCCGTGGAGTGCGCGGTCACCGCACCGATCTGGACCTGGGGATGCGCGGCGAGCAGTCGCAGCACCTCTCCCCCGGCATACCCGCTCGCGCCGGACACGGCGACTCTCACAGTCATGCGCATGAACATACACCGATACGCAGAAGTATGCATCTTGCTGATGTCTGCGGCCGGGACCCCAGGTAGGTTCGACCCATGCGAGCGATCCACGCCGTCACCGCCGGCGGCCCTGACGTCCTGACCCTGGTCGACCTGCCCGACCCGTCCCCCGGCCCGCACGAGCTGCTCGTCAGCGTAGCCGCGGCAGGCGTCAACTTCATCGACACCTACCGACGGGCGGGCGTCTACCCGATGGAGTTCCCGCACGTGGTGGGCAGCGAGGGCGCTGGCACCGTGACCGCGGTCGGCGCGGCGGTCACCCGGCACCGTGTCGGCGACCGTGTCGCCTGGTGCGACGGAGCCTCAGGGAGCTACGCGGACCAGGTCACCGTCAACGAAGACACCGCCGTCGCGGTCCCCGACGAGGTGGAGAGCACCCAGGCCGCGGCGCTGATGCTCCAGGGCCTCACCGCGCACTACCTGGTCGACTCGACGTTCCCGGTGCTCGCCGGCCAGGTCGTGCTGGTGCACGCCGGCGCAGGTGGTGTCGGGCTGCTGCTCACCCAGCTGGCGGTGGCCCGCGGCGCACGCGTCCTGACCACCGTGTCGACCACCGAGAAGGCCGAGCTGTCCCGTGCCGCCGGAGCCGACGCGACCATCCGCTACGACCAGATGGAAGACCTGACCCTCGAGCTGCCGCGCGCGGTGAGGGCGCTGACGGACGGCCACGGGGTGCACACGGTGTTCGACGGGGTCGGACGCACCACCTTCGACGCCTCGCTGGCCTCGCTGCGTCGCCGGGGCGGCCTCGCCCTGTTCGGCGGCGCCTCGGGCCAGGTCCCGCCGATCGACCCACAACGCCTCAACAGCGCCGGATCGGTGTTCCTGACCCGTCCCAAGCTCGGTGACCACGTCGTGACGCCCGACGAGCTGGCCCGGCGGACCGGGGACGTGTTCGGCGCCGTCGTCGACGGGAGCCTGTCGGTCCACGTCGGCGCGACGTACCCGCTGGCCCTCGCCGCCGAGGCGCACCGCGCGCTCGAGAGCCGCGAGACCACCGGCAAGCTCCTGCTCCTCCCGTGACCGCGTCGACCGCAGGCCACCCCGGGGCAGCTCCCCTGCGCCCCGTGTCGTCGGCCGACCTCGACGCCCTCGCCCACCTCAACGACGCGGCTGTCCCCGCGGTCAACGCCCTGGGCGTCGAGGGCCTGCGCGTGCACCTCCCGCGGTGCGACCTTGCCCTCGTCGCCGACGACGGGGCAGGGGAGATCGCCGGCTTCCTCCTGGCCGTCGGCCCCGGCGAGCCCTACGCCAGCGAGAACTACCGGTGGTTCAGCACGCATCGCCCGGGCTCCCTCTACGTCGACCGGATCGTGGTGTCGCCCCAGCACCACGGACGAGGGATCGGTCGCGCCCTCTACGCCGCGGTCGCCCGGAGAGCCACCGAGCGCGGGCTGCCCGAGGTGACGTGCGAGGTCAACCTCGAGCCGCCCAACCCCGGCTCGCTCGCCTTCCACCGCCGGCTGGGCTTCGAGCAGGTCGGCGAGCAGACCACCAGCGGCGGGACCGTCCGCGTGGCTCTGCTGGCCTGGCGACCCTGAGCGACCTCAGCTGCGCAGCACCGCGCCCACCTGACGGTTCGCCTCGGCGAGCGCGGCCTCGCGCACCCCGGCAGCCTCCACCGAGGTGAGGGTCCGGTCAGGTGCCCGCAGCCTCAACGAGAACGCCAACGACTTCTTGCCCTCCCCGACCTGCGTCCCGGAGTAGACGTCGAAGAGCCGGAGCTCCTCGACGATGTCGCCGGCGACCGAGGACGAGGCACCGACCCGGACGGCGTCGAGCACGGCAGCGGCCGGGACTGCCATGTCCACGACCAGGGCGATGTCCTCCTTGGCCACCGGGAACGTCGAGACCGGGGTCGCCTGCACGGGTCCGTCGGGTGCTGCACCCACCAGCAGGTCAAGGTCGATCTCGAAGGCCACCGTCCGGGCCGGCAGACCCAACGTCGCCACCACACCCGGGTGGAGCTCACCCGCGTGCCCGACCAGGGAGCCGTCAAGGAGCTCGAGCCTCGCCGTACGGCCCGGGTGCCACGGCGCGTGGCCCGCATCGGCCACCACACCGAGCTCGACGCCCAGGGTCGTGGCCACCCTCAGCGCCGCGCCGATCGCGTCCGTGTGGTCGGCACGGCGTCCTGCTCCCCACCACCCGGCGGGCTCACGCAGACCGGCGAGCACCCCCGCGACCCGGCGCGGCTGCGCAGGCACCGCCGCGTCCAGCCGGGCCAGGTCCTCGGGAGACGGCAGCACCCCACCGGCCAGGCGCGGGGCCGACGGGGCGCCGTCCACCGGGCGTGTCACCAGCCCCATCTCGAAGACGGCCAGGTCGGTCGTACCCCGAGCGACGTTGCGGCGAACCGTGTCGAGCAGGGTCACCAGCAGCGAGGTGCGCATCAGCGGCTGCTCGTGCGACATCGGGTTCAGCAGTCGGACCGCCCGACGGCGCTCGTCCCCGGCCGGCAGGCCCAGCTCGTCGTGCTGGTGCTCGCCCACGAACGGGTAGCTGAGCACCTCGACCAGGCCGTGCTCGGCGAGCGAGCGGGCCACTGCGCGTCGTGCGCGCTGCTCGGCCGTCAGACCCCGACCTGCCGGCGCGACCGGGAGCACCGAGGGGATCGCCTCGTAGCCGCGCAGCCGTGCGACCTCCTCGACGAGGTCGACCGGCACCGTGAGATCGGGTCGCCAGCTCGGTGGCTGGACCTGCACCGTGGCCGAGCGCCCGTCGCGCGACGGCACCTCGTCCGAGACGACGCAGCCGATCTCCTCGAGCGTCTGGCGGACCTCGGTCGGGGTGTAGCCCACACCGACCAGCCGGGCCGGCAGGTCGACCGCGAGCGGGATCGACGGGGCCGGTGACGTGCGGTCGACGTCGGTCAGAACGCTGTCGGGAGTCCCGCCACCGTGCTCGACCAGCAGCTCGACGACCCGTCGCACCGCGACCCGCGGGAGCCGGGGGTCGACCCCGCGCTCGAAACGCTTGGCCGCCTCGCTCGGCACGCGGTGCCGTCGTGCCGTGCGGGCCACCGTGACCGGGTCGAAGTGCGCGGCCTCGACCAGCAGGTCGGTGGTGCCGTCGCCCACCTCCGAGTCGGCCCCACCCATCACACCGGCGAGCCCGAGGACGCGTCCGCCGCGCGCACCACCGGTCGAGTCGGTGATCAGCAGGTCCTCGGCGTCGAGTGCGCGGACGGCACCGTCCAGGGTCGTGAGCGACTCGCCGGGGGCGGCCCGGCGCACGACGATCGGTGCGGCGAGCCTGGCGAGGTCGTAGGCGTGCAGCGGCTGACCCAGATCGAGCATCACGTAGTTGGTGACGTCGACCGCGAGCGAGATCGGACGCATCCCGGCCTGGGTGAGCCTGCGCTGCATCCACGCCGGGGACGGGCCGGACGCGGCCACCCCCCGCACCACCTGCGCCACGAACCGGTCGCACCCGGGCACGCCGTGCACCGGCGCGTCGTCGGCCAGCTCGACACCGAAGGTGCCCTCGACCCCGTCGGCGACCGGACCGTCGTGCGGGCCCTCGAGCCCGCGGTCGACGAACGGGCTGCCCGTCGCGTGGCTGTACTCCCGCGCGACCCCGCGCAGCGAGAAGCAGTACCCGCGGTCGGGGGTGACGTTGATCTCCAGGACCTCCTCGCCGAGGCCGAGGAGCTCGCGGGCGTCCGTGCCGGGGGTCGCGTCCAGACCCAGCCGCGACAGCACGATGATGCCCTCGTGGTCCTCTCCCAGCCCCAGCTCGCGGGCCGAGCAGATCATCCCGTCCGAGACGTGCCCGTAGGTCTTGCGGGCGGCGATCGGGAACGGTCCGGGCAGCACCGCACCGGGCAGCGCCACCACGACGCGGTCGCCGACGGCGAAGTTGTGCGCCCCGCAGACGATGCCACGCGGCCGCGAGCCGCCACCGTCGGTGGCCTCGTTGTGCGAGCCGACGTCCACCAGGCACCAGTTGATGGTCTTGCCGTTCTTCTGCGGCTCGGCCGAGAGCTCGACCACCTCGCCGACGACCAGCGGACCGGTCACCGCGGCCGGGTGGACGGCCTCCTCCTCGAGCCCGACGCGGACCAGGTCAGCCGCGAGCTGCTCGGCCGTGGTGCCCAGCGGGAGCGTCGTGTGCTCGGCCAACCAGCCGAGGGGGATGCGCGGCATCAGATCTCCGTCCCGAACTGCAGGGAGAAGCGGACGTCGCCCTCCACCATGTCGTGCATGTCAGCGATACCGTGACGCAGCATCAACGTGCGCTCGATGCCCATCCCGAAGGCGAAGCCCGAGTACACCTCGGGGTCGACCCCGCACGCGCGGAGCACCCGGGGGTTGACCATTCCGCACCCTCCCCACTCGATCCAGCCCGCGCCGCCCTTCTTCTGCGGGAACCACAGGTCCATCTCGGCGCTGGGCTCGGTGAACGGGAAGAAGGAGGGACGCAGCCGCGTGCGGGCCTGCGGACCGAAGACCGCCTGGGCGAAGTGGTCGAGCGTGCCCTTGAGGTGAGCCATCGTCAGGCCCTTGTCGACAGCCAGCCCCTCGACCTGGTGGAAGACCGGGGTGTGCGTGGCGTCGAGCTCGTCGGTCCGGAAGGTCTTGCCGGGGCAGACGATGTACACGGGCAGGTCACGTTCGATCAGGCTGCGCGCCTGCACCGGTGAGGTGTGCGTGCGCAGGACGAGGCCCGACGACGTCTCCTGCCCCCCGGGCCCGGAGCCCTGCGCGGGGTCGGCGACGAAGAAGGTGTCCTGCATCTGCCGCGCGGGGTGGTCGACCCCGAAGTTGAGCGCGTCGAAGTTGAACCACTCGGCCTCGAGCTCGGGGCCTTCGGCGATCTCCCACCCCATCGCCACGAAGACGTCGCCGATCCGCTCCTGGAGCATCTCGAGCGGGTGGCGAGCACCCTGGGGAGCGCGATCCGCCGGCAGCGTGACGTCCAGGGCCTCCTCGACCAGCACTCGGGCGTCGCGCTCGGCCTCGAGCACGGTCTCGCGCTCGGCCAACGCACGACCGACCTGCGCACGGGCCGCCCCCAGTCGCTTCCCCGCCACCGCCTTGTCCGCGGCGTCGAGCCCTCCGATGGCGCGGTTGGCCAGCGCGATCGGGCTCCGGTCACCCACGTGGGCGAGCCGGGCCTCCTTGAGTTCGTCGAGGTCCGTGGCGGCGGCGAAGGCCGCAAGCGCTGCCTGGACGGCGGCCGCGACACCGTCCTCGTCGAGCGGAGAGAGCGTGGTCGTGTCAGTCATCAGGGCCTTCCCGGGCGGGTGGTGGGTGCGGCCTCACGGCCGACGGACGCACAGGGCCCGAGGTGGGGTGTCGCGGACCGGCCGGCGACACGGCTCCCCCGCGCGCGGCGTCAGCCGCCCAGCCCACCTGCGGGCCTGGTAAATCGGCGATCCCTCGCGTGGGGGCTCTGCGACATGGGCGTCATCCTGCCACAGCGCGCAGCGGGAGACGGTGCAGCACCTCGTGCACCGGGTGTCCGCCGGGGCCGGCTCCGGGCTCCGAGGCGATCAGCGCGATGGTGTCGACCACCCAGGACGGCCCGGTGTACACGGCGAGCGCCCGTGCGAGATCGGCGATCCCGTCCGACGCGGGTGCCGTTCGACCGAGCCGGGGCCGAACGGCGGGCCTGGCCCGGCTGCGCACCCGGGCGACCGTCAGGTGCGCTCGAGACCGCACGCGCGGGTCGACGTGGCCGAGCAGCGCCTCACCGACGCCCGTCACACGGCCCATCAGGCCGCTGAGCCCCTCGGTGTCCCCTGTGCATCCCACCCAGAGGGTCCGCCGGTCGAACAGGCCCGCACCGTGCAGGGCGAGCGAGAGGCGTGGCGTCCCGTCCGCCACGGCCGTGAGCCCTTCGCAGAGGTCGGGGAGGTAGCCCTGCGGGGTGCTGCCGAAGAACGCGAGCGTGAGGTGGCGCCCCTGCGGAGGTGTCCAGCGCAGCGATCCCCACGCGCCGAGGTCAGGGTGCGTCGCCCGCGCGACCTCGAGACTCCGCTCGAGGTGGTCGAGGACCACCGGGGGCGGCAGCACCGCGGCGAAGAGTCTCATCGGACCAGGATGCTCCTGGGCACGGGCTCAGCGCTGGGCCCGCGAGCTCGCGTACAAGCACACCGTGGCGGCGGTCGCGAGGTTGAGCGACTCGGCCCGACCCCGGATCGGCACCCGCACGACGGCGTCCGCCAACGAGCGGTGCGGTGCGGTCAGCCCCCACGCCTCGTTGCCGAAGACCCATGCGGTGGGTCGGGAGAGGTCGGGGCCGTCCGGGGCACCGGACCCATCGGTCCCCGCCCGGTCCAGCAGGTCGTCGAGATCGTGCTCGCCGGTCCCGTCGGCCGCGAGCACGGCCAGCCCCGCTGAGCGCACCGCGTCCAGGGCCCCCGGCAGCGAGAGCCCGGTCACCACCGGCAGGTGGAACAGCGAACCGGCTGTCGAGCGCACCACCTTGGGGTTGTGGACGTCGACGCTCTCCACGGTGAGGAGCACGGCGTCAGCTCCCGCGGCATCGGCCGCACGGATCACCGCACCCGCGTTCCCCGGGTCGCGCACGTGGGCGAGGATCGCGACCAGGCGGGGTGCCGTCGAGAGCACCGCGGCGAGATCGGGGGGTCTGATGTCGACCACGGCGACGACCTGCTGGGCATCCGGACTCATCGCGGCGAGCACCTCCGGGGTGCCCCGGTGGACGCGCACGCCGCGCGACCGTGCTGTCTCGACGATCTCGGGGTGACGCGCCTCGGACTCGGCCGTCACGTACAGGTCACGCACGCGCAGGTCGCGTTCCCGGACGGCCTCGCGGACGGCCTGCGGGCCCTCGGCGAGGAAGCGCCCGGTCCGCGCACGCACAGAACGCCCGGACAGTGCACGAACTGCCTTGACCCGCTCGGCGCGGGGGTTGGTCAGCTCGGGCACGGTCCGGGCGTCCGGGGTGCTCAGGTCAGGCTGCGGGAGCGCTGGCTGCGTTCACGTCGGCCGGCAGCGCGGCCTTGGCGACGCCGACCAGCGTGGCGAAGGCCGCGGGGTCGTTGACGGCCATGTCCGCCAGGACACGACGGTCGACCTCGACGCCAGCGGCCTTGAGACCCTGGATCAGGCGGTTGTAGGTCATCCCGTTCGCACGGGACGCAGCGTTGATCCGCTGGATCCAGAGCCGACGGAAGTCGCCCTTGCGCGCCTTGCGGTCGCGGTAGGCGTAGACGAGGGAGTGGGTGACCTGCTCCTTCGCCTTGCGGTAGAGACGCGAGCGCTGACCGCGGTAACCGCTCGCGCGCTCGAGAGTTGTACGACGCTTCTTGTGGGCGTTGACCGCCCGCTTCACGCGTGCCACGTGATGCTCCTTGCGTTTCGGGGCTCACAGGTGGGGACAGGGCGCGACGGGCGCGCCGCGGTCCTCACTTGCCGAGCAGCTTCTTGATCTTGGGCGTGTCGGCAGGCGAGACCACCTGGTCCGAGGAGAGGCGACGGGTACGACGGCTGGACTTGTGCTCCAGGAGGTGGCGCATGCCGGCCTGCTCGCGCATGAGCTTGCCGGTGCCGGTGATCCGGAACCGCTTCTTCGCACCACTGTGCGTCTTGTTCTTCGGCACTGGTGTGCTCTCTTCCATCAGGTCACCCCGGAGCGGGGGCGACACGGGCGTGGTGCGGACCGGTGGGTCCGCACACAGGTACGGGTCTACGCGCTCGGCGTCGGCCCGGTGCTCTTGGCGGCCTCAACCGGGGCGGGCTGCTCGGCCGGGGCGTCGGCGGGCGCGTCGGGCGCGCTCTCCTGGGCCTTGCGGCGCTGCTCGCTCTTGGCGTCGGCCTTCTTCTTGGTCGGGCCGAGCACCATGATCATGTTTCGGCCGTCCTGCTTGGGCATGCTCTCGATGAAGCCGAGCTCGGCGACGTCGTCGGCGAGACGCTGGAGCAGCCGCACGCCCATCTCGGGCCTGGACTGCTCGCGCCCGCGGAACATGATCATGACCTTGACCTTGTCCCCGGCACGCAGGAAGCGCTCGACGTGGCCCTTCTTGGTGCCGTAGTCGTGCGGGTCGATCTTGAGCCGGAAACGGATCTCCTTGAGGACCGTGTTGGCCTGGTTGCGCCGGGCCTCCCGGGCCTTCATGTCGGCCTCGTACTTGAACTTGCCGAAGTCCATGAGCTTGCAGACCGGGGGCCGGGCGTCGGGGGCGACCTCGACCAGGTCGAGGTCGGCCTCCTGCGCCAGCCGCAGGGCGTCCTCCACGCGGACGATGCCGACCTGCTCGCCGTTGGGGCCGACCAGGCGGACCTCGGCGACGCGGATCCGATCGTTGATGCGGGGCTCGCTGATGTGCTGCTCCTCGTGCTCGTGTCGGGACCTCGAGCACACGAAGAAGGCCTCCGCTGCTGAGCACAGGCGGAGGCCGGTTCCGATGACGTCGCGACGTGCCACGACGTCGAACCGAACGGCACGCCGCTCAGTCCTCGGACCAGGACCCGGCACCTGTCGTCCGCTCACGCGGACCGTCGGCACCCGGGTGGGATCAGCTCCACTTGTGCATCCGTGAGTCGTGACCCGCGTGGGCCGTCGATCACAGATCGGTCGGGAGACACGATAGCACCCACCTGCGCCCGGTCGGGTCGGACGGCGCCCACCGCGCCACCGTGCGGTGAGAGGATCGTCCCATGACGACCGCTGGCGACACCTCACCCGAGCCTTCGACCGAGCCGACGACCCCTGGTCCCGGGAGCGCCGAGCTGCGCGACCTGGCCGACGTCGCTGCCGTCGAGGTCATCACCGCCGCGGCCGTGCACCTGCTGAGCGCAGCCGCGATCAAGTGCGGCCTGAGCGAGGACACGGCCGAGATCCGCGGCACCGACCTGACCGATCTCGACGAGGCTCGCAAGCTCATCACCGCCCTCGCCGGGCTCATCACGGCCGCCGCCCCCGAGATCGGGAACCAGCACGCCAGGTCCCTGCGCGACGGCCTGCGCTCCCTCCAGCTCGCCTTCCGCGAGGCGTCCCCCTTCCCCGACGCGCCAGGTGAGGGCCCGGGTGAACGATGGACGGGCGCCGTCAGCTGAGCTGACGGGCACCGCCAGCTCAACCGGACCGCGACACGCAGCGACGCCGCGAGCCAGCCTCTCCTATCCTGTCCCCGAGACCGCTCGTCCCGGATCGTCCGGGGACCGGCCCGGACAGGGCGCAGGAGCGTGATCGAGTTCGGGGACCAGGGGGCAGGACGGGTGAAGGACGAGGCCGAGCAGGTCGAGGCGGCGGACGTCGACCCTGAGGTCGACGAGGCCGCGGTCGACACCGCGCCCGCGCACCCGGACGACGACGCCCCCACGCCATCCACCGAGGGTGATGCCTCCACGCCATCCCCCGAGGACGAGGCCCCCACGCCATCCCCCGAGGGCGAGGCCCCCGAGGTGGCGCCCGGCACACGGCCCGCACCGCCCGTCGACGCCGACGGCACCGAGCTCACGTCGGACACGGCCGGTCCGCCCGTCGGCGCGCACACCCCCGAACCCGGCGCTGCGAACGCCACCGCCCGTCCGGGCCTCGACACCTCACCACCCCCCGGCCGCACGACCGCGACCGAGCCCGCCGTCCGGTCGCACGCGCAGCCTCCGAGCAACCGAACCCTGCAGCGGCGCCGTCGACGGCGCCGCGCAGGTGTCGCACTGCTCGTCCTGCTCGTCCTGGCCCTCGGATCCTTGTCCACCTACCTGTACCTCACCACCGAGGCCTGGCAGGAGCACGCCGAGCGGTACCTGGCGACGGCCGAGGAGCTGGGTGAGGAGGTGTGGGCGACCCAGGCGTCGCTCGACGGGGCACGGGCCGAGCTCGAGGCCGTCCGTGAGCAGCTCCGAACCGCACAGGGACGGATCATCACCCTCGCGGACGAGAAGGCCCAGATCGGCGACGACCGCGAGATCGCTCGCCAGCTGAGCGACTACCAGGCCCGGGTCACCGACGCTGCCGGGCGCGTCGCCCTGGCCCTGGACGAGTGCGTGCAGGGCCAGCAGATGCTGATCGGCTACCTGGAGAACGCGGAGGCCTACGACCAGGAGGCCCTCGACCAGTTCGCGGTCGAGGTGGACACGCTCTGCCAGGCCGCGACCGAGGCCAACATCGCCCTCCAGCGCGAGCTCGCCCAGTGAGCGCCACGAGCCGGCACCGTCGTGGCCTGGGTGCATCGACGCTCCTCCTGGCCCTCGCGCTCGCCCTGACGGGCTGCGCCGTGATCGAGGAGTTCCCACGGCTGCCTGGCCCGCCGGTCACCGACTTCGTCCCGACCGACCCACCGCAGCCCTCACCGGACGGCAGCCTGTCCCCCGACGGGTTCGACACCGTCGAGCGCATGGCGGTGCGCATCAGGAACATCGGCTGCAGCTCGCTGTCCACCGGCTCCGGCTTCGCGATCGACGCGACCACGCTGATCACGAACCGTCACGTCGTGGCCGACTCGGCTGACCTCCAGGTCTCGACCTACGACGGACGGGACATCGACGTCACCGCGACGAGCACCGCGTCCCTCGCCGACCTCGCCGTCGTCCGCACCGCCGAGGAGCTGCCGAGCTTCCCCGAGCTCGCCCCCGCCGACCCGGTGCGCGGGGACGCCGTGACCGTGGTCGGCTACCCGCAGGGCGGGGTCCTCACCGCGACGCGCGGTCAGGTGATCGGCTCGACCACCGACCCGCTCAACGAGATCCTCGGCGAGGTGCTGGTCACCGATGCGCCGGTCGAGCCCGGGAGCTCGGGCTCGGCTGTGCTGGACGAGGACGGTCGCGTGGTCGGCGTCGTCTACGCGAAGAACGCCACAGGTCAGAGCTTCATCGTCCCGGTCAGCACGCTGCGCAGCCTGCTGGCCGACGAGGGCGCCTTCACCCCCAGCGCGGGCTGCGACCAGTAGACCGGGTCCTCCTGACAGGATGGCCCGTCCGCGGCACGATGGGTCGATGGCGACGAGCAACGAGAACGACGAGACCTCCGACCGGCACGAGGACCGCTCCGGGCACGACGCCCAGCGTGCACGGCGGGGTGGCCGCCGTGGGGGCGCCCACGGACTGATCACCCGGACCGCGGGTGATGCGCTGAGCGTCCGGCGCGCGTTCGGCACCCCCGTCCAGCACGGCGACGTGACCCTCGTGCCGGTGGCCTCGGTCGCCGGAGGGTCGGGATCGGGCTACGGCACCGCAGAGGTGGGCGGCGACGCGGCCCGGGGTGCTTCGCGTGGGGACGGCACCGGGACCGGAGGTGGAGGCGGCTTCGGTCTGCGGGTCCATCCGATCGGGGTCTACGTCGTGCAGGGCGCGCAGGTTCGGTGGCAGCCCGCGCTGGACCTCGGTCGGGTGATCCTCGGCGGTCAGGTCGTCGGGGCCGTGGCCGTGATCGCCCTCAGCTGGGCGATCCGCGGGCGACGGCGCTGACCCACGGCTGAGCGGTGCGCCCCAGACCGTGCCACCTCGCACCGGCGCGCGGCTCAGGGTGAGGCGGTCGTGAGCCGGAGCTCGATCGAGTCCACAGCCGTGGTCACGACGTCGTCGGCGGCCAGTCGCGCGTTGACCCGGGCCAGCACCATGTCCAGGGCCGCGCGATCCAGCCCAGGACGCAGAGCCAGGACCACGGCGACCTCGGCACGCCGCCCGGGAAGGGCGTCGACGCCGAGCACGTGGTCCGTCCCGGACACCGCGGCGACCACCGCTCGGCGGACCTCGGGGCGGACCTGCGAGCCGTGCACCGCCGGGTCCCAGGACGTCCCGGTGGCCAGCGCACGCACTGCCGGACGCGGCACGACGACCGTCACCGGTCCGGCCGGGTCGACGACCAGCACCTCCCATCCTTCCTGCGCGGCCGACAGCGCCGCCCGCGGGGCCTGGGCGGGGACAGGTCGCGCGTCAGGTCGCCAGGCCGCCAAGGTGGTCGTGCTGGTGAACACGGGCAGGGCGGTCCGGCCGTCAGGGGCCCGTAGCGCCACGATCCCGGTCGACGCCTCCTTGTCCAGGTCCAGTCCGAGGTCGCTGTGTCCCGCGACCTCGAGCTCGGCCAGGACCGGGACCAGGACGCGGGCACCGGACAGGGCGACGACGACGTCACGGAGCGTCGCGGCTCCCTCAGCGTGACGGACGAGCGCAGCGGAGAGCTCTGCGTCGGCGCTCCCGTCGTCTCCGGCGAAGGCTGAGGTCGGCGGAAGCTCCCGTCCCGCACCCGTTCCAGACTGCACCACTAGGGCCGCCCGGCCACGTCCAGCGCCTCGGGGAGGGTGAAGGCACCGGCGTAGAGCGCCTTGCCCACGATGGCCCCCTCGACCCCGACCGGCACCAGGCCGCGCAAGATCACCAGGTCCTCGAGGCTCGAGATGCCGCCCGAGGCGACCACCGGGGCATCGGTCCGCGAGCAGACCTCACGGAGCAGGTCGATGTTCGGGCCGCGAAGGGTCCCGTCCTTGGTGACGTCGGTCACCACGTACCGCGGGCACCCGGCGACCTCGAGACGCTCCAGGACCTCCCAGAGGTCGCCACCCTCACGTGTCCAGCCTCGCGCGGCCAAGGTCGTTCCTCGCACGTCGAGCCCCACCGCGATGGCGTCGCCGTGCTCGGCGATCACCCGCGCCGTCCACTCGGGGTCCTCGAGAGCGGCAGTGCCCAGGTTGACCCGACGGCAGCCGGTGGCCAGCGCACGGCGCAGCGACTCGTCGTCACGGATGCCGCCGGACATCTCGACCTTGACGTCCAGGGCGCCGACGACCTCGGCCAGCAGGTCCGCGTTCGAGCCACGGCCGAAGGCCGCGTCGAGATCCACCAGGTGGATCCACTCGGCGCCACCTGCCTGCCAGTCCAGCGCCGCCTGCAAGGGGCTGCCGTACGAGGTCTCCGACCCCGCCTCCCCCTGGACGAGCCGCACCGCCTGGCCGTCCGCGACGTCCACGGCGGGCAAGAGCTCAAGTCGAGACATGCTGGGCATTCACGGTCCTCTCAGGCTGCTGACCCAGTTGGTCAGCAGGTGGGCGCCGGCATCGCCGGACTTCTCGGGGTGGAACTGGGTCGCGGCGAGCGGTCCGTTCTCGACCGCTGCCACGAAAGGACCTCCGTGCTCGGACCAGGTGACCTGCGGTGGGGTGAACCGCTGGTCACCCAGCGGGGGGAAGGCGCGCGCCGCGTAGGAGTGGACGAAGTAGAAGCGCTCACCCTCGACACCGGCGAAGAGCCGCGAGCCCTCGGGGGGCGTGACCGTCGACCATCCCATGTGGGGCACCACGGGCGCCTCGAGCCGATCGACCAGACCGGACCACTCCCCCAGGCCTTCGGTCCGCACACCGTGCTCGTCACCGGCCTCGAACATGACCTGCATGCCCACGCAGATCCCCAGCACGGGCCGCCCGCCCGCGAGGCGACGGTCGATGATCTGGTCACCGCGCACGGCCCTGAGCCCGTCCATGACCGCGGCGAAGGCCCCGACGCCGGGGACGACGAGACCGTCCGCCTCGGCAGCCGCCTTCGGGTCGGCCGTGAGCTCGACCTGCGCACCGACGCGCTCGAGGGCGCGCACAGCCGAACGCACGTTGCCGAAGCCGTAGTCGAGGACGACGACACGTGGAGAGGTCACGGCGCCGAGTTTACCGACGCGGGGCGCAGCCGCCCGTCGCTGTCCAGATGGCGCGCGCTCAGGCCCGCCGCCTCTTGGCCGCCGCGGCGAGGATGCGCATCGCGGTCCATCGCGACATGCCGACCGAGGACACGACCCCGGGCAGCTCCTGCGGCGTGACCTGGCCCAGCAGCAGCTGCTCGACGACAGGTGGGGCACCGTCCAGCATCAGGACCGGCGCGATGTCCTCACCCTTGCTCCCCGCCGACCACCGGGAGGCGGTCATCTGCCCGTCGCGCTGGGTGAGCAGCACGACCGGGGTGTTCTTCAACAGCTTCGAGATGACCGCGGCAGCACGCTCGGGATCACCCACCGCGGTCGTGCGGCACACGCCGACGGCCCCGATGTCGGTGGGAACGGCATCGACCGGCACCTTGCTCAGCGCACACGCTGCGGCCAGGCCCTGCGCGACCGCGACCTGCGTGAGGACCACGGCAGCTGCCGGGAGGTCCTCACCGCTCACAGCGCGCCCTTGGTCGAGGGGATGCCCTCGACCCGGGGATCGTGGGCCACGGCGAGCCGCAGAGCACGGGCGAGGGCCTTGAACTGCGCCTCCACGATGTGGTGCGGGTCTCGCCCGGCGAGCACCCTGACGTGCAGGCAGATCCCCGCGTGATGGGCGATCGACTCCAGGACGTGGCGGGTCAGCGACCCGGTGAAGTGCCCGCCGATGAGGTGGTACTCCTGGCCCTGGGGCTCACCCGAGTGCACCAGGTACGGCCGACCGGACACGTCGACGACAGCCTGGGCGAGGGCCTCGTCGAGCGGCACGAGCGCGTCGCCGAAACGCGCGATGCCCGCCTTGTCGCCCAGCGCCACGCGCAACGCCTGGCCCAGGGCGATGGCCACGTCCTCGACCGTGTGGTGCACGTCGATCTCGGTGTCGCCGGTCGCGCGGACCGTGAGGTCGATCAGCGAGTGCTTGCCCAGCGCGGTGAGCATGTGGTCGTAGAAGGGCACCGAGGTCGAGATCTCGGTGCGCCCGCTGCCGTCGAGATCGAGCTCGACCAGGACGTCGGACTCCGAGGTCCTCCGCTCGATCCGGGCCGTGCGACCCGACCCGCCTGCGCCTACGGTCTGGCTCACAGTCCTGCCACCTCCACCAGGGCGTCCTTGAACGCCACCATCTCCTCCGGGGTGCCGATCGACACCCGCAGCCACCCGTCCGGCCCGGTCTCCCGGATCAGCACACCGCGGTCGAGCAGACCCTGCCAGATCGCGTGCCGGTCGTCGAACGTGCCGAACAGGACGAAGTTGGCGTCCGTGTCCGCCACACGCAGACCACGCGCGCGCAGCCACGCCACCGTCGTGTCCCGCTCGGCCCGCAGCGCGCCGACCAGCGCCATGAGCTCGGTCGAGTGGGCCAGGGCCGCACGCGCCACCGCCTGGGTCACTGCGGACAGGTGGTACGGGAGCCGCACCACGCGCAGGGCGTCGACGAGCGCCGGCGCAGCGGCGAGGTAGCCGAGGCGCGCACCGGCCAGCCCGAAGGCCTTGGACATCGTCCGCGACACCGCGAGGGCAGGATGACGGTCCAGCACCTCCAGGGCAGAAGGGGTGCCCCGCCGCCGGAACTCTCCGTAGGCCTCGTCCACGACCACCACGCACCCTCCCACGACACCGCGCGCAGCCTCCAGGACGGCCTCGATCGTCGCGAGCGGAAGCGCCGTCCCGGTCGGGTTGTTGGGGCTCGCCAGCAGCACCACGGAGGGCTGGTGCCTCTCGATCGCCGCCGCCGCGACCACCGGGTCCACGGTGAAGTCCTCCTCACGTCGGCCGACCACCCAGGTCGTGGAGGTGTCACGCGCGTACTCGGGATACATCGAGTAGGTCGGTGCGAAGGAGAGCGCGGTCCGTCCAGGACCACCGAACGCCTGAAGGAGGTGCAGCATGACCTCGTTGGACCCGTTCGCCGCCCAGATCCGGGTCGGGTCCAGAGCCACGCCCGACTCGCGCTCGAGATAGGTGGCGAGATCGCGCCGCAGCGCGAGGAAGTCGCGGTCGGGGTAGCGGTTCAGACCCCGTGCGGCCTGCGCCACCGCAGCGGCGATGTCGGCGACCACGGCGTGCGAGGGCGGATACGGGTTCTCGTTGACGTTGAGCAGCACGGGGACGTCGAGCTGGGGCGCGCCGTAGGGTTCCAGACCCCGCAGCTCGGTGCGCAGCGGGAGCTCTGCGGAGGCGCGGTCCCGCGCTCGCTCGGGAAGGTCGGCAACGGTCACGGGGCCGATCGTAGCCACGGTGGTGGCCTCGTCGTCGGGCTCGACCGTCAGGCGTCGACGAGCTCGAGCACGCGGCGGTCACCCTGAGCGACGAACCCGACCGCCCGGAGGTACTTCTCGGAGGCCGCCATGCCCGCCGAGGCAACGACCCGTCGAGTGCCCATCGCGGCGAACGGGCCGTCGGTGCGGAAGACGAACTCCCCCGGCGTGAAGTCCCGGTAGGCCGGGAGCACGTAGTCCAGGACGACCTGCTGCTCGCCGACCTCCTGCCCGGCCCGGGACAGGACCACACCCACGAGCTGGTCGCCGGTGCTCACCAGGAAGGCGTGATCGGCCACGGGCACACCGTCGTCGGGAAGGTCGGGGTTGAAGGCACGGATGTCCTGGCTGTGGCGCGAGAGCAGGTGACGCAGGTACGGCTGGTCCACCCCGATCGGCACGACGTCGTAGGCACGCTCGTCGTGACGCTCGCGCACCAGCCTGCTGATGACCCACAGGTTGATCCCGACCAGCACGACGTTCATCGCGGCCATCGGCCAGACCTCGACCACCGCGTTGTACCCGATCAGCACCAGGCACGAGAGGGTGTTGAGCACCCGGAAGCGCATCACCCTGGTCTGCAGCAACGAGATGATCAGGACGGCCGACCCGATCCAGCCGATGGCTTCGACGACGGGCACGTCACACGCTCCTGGGTCTCCGCGAGGCGACCGTGCGCCCCGTCCGGCGACGATCCTACGGCGCGGGAGGGAGGTCGACGGCCTGCTCGACCCACCCGGCCAGCAGGTCACCCACCACCTCGGGCAGGATGACCTGGCCGTGGTCCACGCCTGGCAGCACCTCGACGGCCACCTCGTGGCCGCCGACCGTGAGGGCGTCGGCGAAGACGGTCGAGAAGGATGCCGGGACCAGGTCGTCCTCGGCGCCGTGCACGAGCAGGACGGGGATCTCGGGGTGGGCGTCCGCCCAGGTCAACGGGTTGGCCTCGCGCCAGAGCTCGGGCGCACTGTCACGGGGGACGCCGAGCAGGGTCTGGGCCGCACCGGCCGTCGCCGCCAGGTCGTACGGACCGGCCAGGCCGACGACGGCGTCGGGCCGGACCGGCGGGTGAGGGCACGAGGCCGCACCCGGCCGGTCGGGGGCAAGACCGACCAGGGCCGCCAGGTGGGCCCCTGCGGAGTGACCCACCACCACCACCGGGACACCGGGCACCTGGTCCACCGCGTAGGCGACGCCGCACGCGACGTCGTCCACCGGTACCGGGTAGCTGTCGCCGGTACCACCCGCCCGGTAGGTGATGGTCACGACCGCGTGACCCTGGGCGACGAGCGCCTCGGCCAACGGAGCGAGGCCCGCGGGGTCCGCAGACCACCAGCCCCCGCCCGGGACGAGCACGATCACCGTGTCCGGGCGACCCGGCGGGAGGTCGACGGTCGCGGGCAGGCCCGCAAGGAACTCGCCCGTCCCCGGGGTCGGGGGGGTCACGGACGGTCGCGACGTGACGTCAGCGTCCGGCGCGGGCTCCTGGGGTGCGCAGCCCGCCAGGAGCAGGAGCAGGATCAGGGCCAGGAGGACGGGAGGTCGCACCCCTCCACTGTGGCATCCCGAGCGGCCCGGTGCGTGTGCTCGGGCACGTGCGTGTGCCTGTGCCTGAGCACCCTGCCGCAGACCGGCAGGTGTCCGTGACGGGTGACAGACTTCGACGATGCCCCCCACCTCGGACCCCTCGACCGGAGCGATCGCGGTCGCGGGACACGCCGCACCTCGGGGCGGGTCCGACCGCCCCGCGCTGCGGGAGCGCGCCGAGGAGGTGCTCCGCGCGCTCGTCGGACACCCCGACGCGCGGTTGCGCGAGGACCAGTGGACGGCGATCGAGGCGCTCGTGGCGGACCGACGCAGGGCCCTGGTGGTCCAGCGGACCGGGTGGGGCAAGTCGGCCGTCTACTTCGTGGCCACCTCGCTGCTCCGCGAGCAGGGGTCCGGCCCGACGGTCATCGTCTCGCCGCTGCTCGCCCTCATGCGCAACCAGGTCGAGGCGGCCCGACGCGCCGGGATCCGCGCCGAGACGATCCACTCGGCCAACACCGAGGAGTGGGCGTCGGTGCAGGAGCGGGTCGTGGCCGGGGAGACGGACGTGCTGCTCGTCTCACCCGAACGGCTCAACAACCCCGGCTTCCGGGACGAGGTCCTGCCCCGTCTCGCGCAGGACGCCGGGCTGCTCGTGATCGACGAGGCCCACTGCGTCTCGGACTGGGGTCACGACTTCCGCCCCGACTACCGTCGCATCCGCGACCTGCTGCTCGACCTCCCGACCGGCACCCCCGTGCTGGCGACCACCGCGACGGCCAACGCCCGGGTGACCGCCGACGTCGCCGAGCAGCTCGTGCCGCACGGGTCCGGCACGCCGGGGCCCGGCGACGAGCCGGGCGAGGAGGTGCTCGTCCTGCGGGGCAGCCTGGATCGCACGAGCCTGCACCTGTCCGTCCAGGAGCTCGAGGACCAGGCGTCCCGGCTCGCCTGGCTCGCGCAGAACCTGCCCGCGATGCCCGGGTCAGGGATCGTCTACTGCCTGACGGTCGCCGCTGCCGAGCAGGTCGCGGCCCACCTCACCGCCGCAGGCCTGGTGGTCCGCCCCTACACCGGGCAGACCGACCCGGCCGAGCGGCTCGAGTGCGAGCAGGATCTCCTGGCCAACCGGGTCAAGGCACTGGTCGCCACGTCAGCCCTCGGGATGGGTTTCGACAAGCCCGATCTCGGCTTCGTGGTGCACCTGGGGGCGCCGGCCTCCCCGATCGCGTACTACCAGCAGGTGGGCCGCGCAGGCCGCGCGACCGAGCGGGCCGAGGTCGTCCTGCTCCCCGGCCGCGAGGACCTCGCGATCTGGGACTGGTTCGCCTCGATGGCCTTCCCGCCCGAGCAGGAGGTGCGGGCGGCGCTGGCGGCCCTCGAGGACGCCGGCAGGACGCTCTCCACCGCTGCGCTCGAGCCCCGGGTGAGCCTGCGGCGCAACCGCCTCGAGATGATGCTCAAGGTGCTCGACGTCGACGGGGCCGTCCGTCGGGTCCGTGGAGGGTGGGAGTCCACCGGGCAGCCGTGGTCCTACGACAGCGCGCGGTACGAGCAGGTGGCTGCGACGCGGCAGACCGAGCAGCAGTCGATGCTCGACTACGTCGCCGGACCAGGGTGTCGGATGCACTTCCTGCGCAGTGCGCTGGACGACCCCGACCTCGCGGCTCACCCCCGGTGGCAGTGCGGGCGCTGCGACCGTTGCGGCGGCACGACCTCGACGACCAGGCCCGACGAGGAGGCCGTCCGCCAGGCGCGCAGCCAGCTCGCCGTGCCGGGGGTCGAGGTCCCCGCACGTCGGCAGTGGCCGAGCGGGATGGCGTCGCTCGGCGTCCCGGTCAGCGGTCGGATCTCGGCGCAGGACGGCGCGTCGGCAGGCCGTGCGGTCGCCCGTCTCGACGGTCTGGGCTGGGGGAACCAGCTGCGCGAGCTCTTCAGCGCCCCCGCGCAGGCCGCAGGGGCCCAGGACACCTTGCCGGTCGCGCTGCGGGCCCCGGTGCTCGAGGTGATGGACGCCTGGAGCCCTCAGGTCGACGGTGTCGTGGTGATCGGGTCCCTCACCCGACCCGGGCTCGTCGAGCACCTGGCGGCCGGGATCGCCCGCCACCTCGGCGTCCCCGTGGTCGGGCGGGTCGGGACGGACACCGGGCGTCCGCCCGGGCGCCACGACGTCAACTCGGCCCAGCGACTGGCCGGGGTCTGGCAGCGTCTCTCGCTCGACCTGAGCCCCGCCGCCGAGGCCGGTCTGACCGGCCGCTCGGTCCTGCTGGTGGACGACCGCTACGACACGGGATGGACCGTCACGGTCGCGGCGCGCCTGCTCCGCCAGGCCGGGGCGACCGCCGTCCACCCGTTCGCCCTCGCGATCGGGTGAGGGGTCCGGAGACCGGCTCGACGGCGTCGGACGTCAGCCTGGGGCAGAACCTCGGTTTGCCGTGGCGCAGCCTCAGTCCTCGAAGCGAGCCTCGACGGCCTCGCCGTGCGCCGGCAGGTCCTCGTCGTCGGCGAGGCTCACGATGCGTGACGCCAGCGTGTGCAGTGCGCCCGCGTCGTACTCGACCACCTGCACGGCCCGCAGGAAGCTGTGGACGCCGAGGCCGCCCGCGTAGTGCGAGCACCCGCCCGTCGGCAGCACATGGTTCGAGCCTGCCATGTAGTCCCCCAGGGAGACCGGCGAGTAGGGGCCGACGAAGATCGCCCCGGCGCTGGTGACACGGTCGGCCACCCTTGCGGCGTCAGCCGTCTGGATCTCCAGGTGCTCGGCGCCGTAGGCGTTCACCACCTCCAGGCCCTGCTCGAGGTCGTCCACCAGGACCACCGCTGACTGGGGGCCGCCCAGGGCCTGGACCACCCGGTCACGGTGCTTGGTCTGCGCGACCCGCTCCGGTAGCAGGGCCTGGACAGCGTCGGCCAACGACGTCGAGTCGGTGACCAGGACCGACGCCGAGGTGGGTCCGTGCTCGGCCTGCGAGATGAGGTCGACCACGACGTGCACCGGGTCCGCACCGTCGTCGGCGAGGATCGCGATCTCGGTCGGGCCGGCCTCGGAGTCGATGCCGACCACCCCCCGGACCAGCCTCTTGGCTGCGGTCACGTACTGGTTGCCCGGACCGGTCACCACGTCGACGGGCTCGCACAGCATCGCGCCGTCCTGAGGCAGCTCTCCCTGCGCGCCGTACGCGAGCATCGCCACGGCCTGCGCGCCGCCGACCGCGTAGACCTCGTCCACCCCCAGCAGGGCGCAGGCCGCCAGGATCGTGGGGTGCGGCAGACCGCCGTTCTCCCGCTGCGGCGGGCTCGTCACGACCAGCGAGGCCACACCGGCCTCCTGCGCGGGGACGACGTTCATGACGACCGACGAGGGGTAGACGGCGATCCCTCCGGGGACGTAGAGGCCGACCCGACGCACCGGCAGCCACCGCTGACGCACCTGCGCCCCCGGTGCGAGGTCGACGCTCAGGTCGGCGGGGCGCTGGGCGGCGTGCACGCGCCGCGTCCGCGCGATCGCCTCCTCCAGGGCAGCACGAACCGGCGGGGCGAGGCTCTCCAGCGCGTCGGCCAGGGCCGACTGCGGGACGCGTAGATCGACCGGGCGGACGCCGTCGAACCGTTCGGACAGGTCACGCAACGCCCGTGCACCGTGCTCACGCACCTCGGCGATGATCGGCGCGACATGCTGGGTGACCGCGGCGATGTCCTGCTCGGGCCGCGGCAGGACCGCAGCGAGCTCACGGGTGGACAGCGTGCGACCGCGCAGGTCGAGACGAGAGATCACGCGGTCAGTCTAGGCAGTCGGCGTCGCGTGCCCGGCCTGGTGGGAGACTGGCCCGATGAGCTCCGCACAGACCGTCCCCGTCACCGGCGGCGCGATCCGACTCGGCCAGCTGCTCAAGCTCGCCGGTGCCGCCGACTCCGGGGCGCAGGCCCGAGCCCTGCTCGACGAGGGCGAGGTCCAGGTCAACGGGGAGCTCGAGCAGCGCCGGGGCCGGCAGCTCGTGACCGGCGACGTCGTCACCGTCGCCACCCCGGCAGGCGACCACGTCTTCGTGGTCGGCTGACCCGACCCGACCCGACCGGCCGAGGGCGCGACGCCGCGACCCGCGAGGCCCGCTCACCGGGTCATGTAGTCCGAGCCCATGACACGGTCGACCGCGACCTGCAGCACGATCCGTCGAGGGTCGTGCTCGAGCGTCCGGTAGCGCGTGCCGTAGCGGCGCATCGCCTCGAGAACCTCGTCGGGGTCGCGAGACACGCTGATCCGTCCTTCGAGGGTCAGCCACCGACCGCCCAGCACCTGGCAGACCGCAGCCCTGGGAGCGAGACCGTCCGGTCCGACCCGCTCGGCGTTGCGCGCCTTGACCGAGCCGTCCCTCGTGGTGATCCGCAGGATCCCGAGCTCGGCGTCCCAGGTGAAGCCCACCGGGACCACGTGAGGGGTGCCGTCAGCCCGCAAGGTCGTCAGGGTCGCCAGGTGACGCTCGGTCACGAAGACGTGCTGCTCGGGAGTCAGGTGGATCACCCGAGGAGTCTAGGTGTCGCCGCGCGGTCTCAGCCCACCAGGCAGCTGGGGCCCAGGAGCGCCTTGAGGTCACCGAACAGGGCGTTGGACCGCTCGATGCGCAGGCCCTCCTCAAGCCGCATCACGGTCGACCGACCCGGCTGGGTCAGCTTGAGGTGGACCTCGGTGACCCCGGGATGGGTCGAGAGGATCTCCCGCAGGCGCTCGACCACGGGTGGGGTGCACCGCACCACGGGCAGGGTGATGGTGACCGGCGCGGACTCGGCCGTGGACACGTCCGGCAGCCAGACCTCGACGGCCTGGAGCTGGAGCTGCTCGTCGCGACGGCGCACCCGGCCCCGCACGGTGATCACCGCGTCCTCCGCGAGCGCCGTGGAGTAGGCCAGGTAGGTCTCGCCGAAGAACATGATCTCGATCGAGCCGTCGATGTCCTCCAGGGTCACCGCGGCCCACGGGTTGCCCTGCTTGGACATCTTCCGCTGGAGCGAGGTGACCAGCCCGCAGACGGTCACCATCGACCCGTCGGACCTCGCGTCGTCGGCCAGCAGGGTCATGATCGAGCAGTCGGCGGCGGCACTCAGGACGTGCTCGAGGCCTGACAACGGGTGGTCCGAGACGTAGAGCCCGAGCATCTCCCGCTCGAAGGCCAGCCGCTGCTTCTTGTCCCAGTCAGGGACGTCCGGCACCTCGACGCTGAAGGACAACGCCGTGTCGGCGGCGTCGGTCGCGTCGCCGAAGCCCGCGAAGAGGTCGAACTGCCCCTCCGCCTCCTTGCGCTTGACGCCCACGACCGCCTCGACGGCCTGCTCATGGACCAGCAGGAGTGCCCTCCGGCTCGGCGCGAGCGAGTCGAAGGCGCCGGCCTTGATCAGCGACTCGATGGTGCGCTTGTTGCAGACCACCGCGGGCACCTTGTCCAGGAAGTCGATGAACGAGGTGAAGTCGCCCTTCTCGGTGCGCGAGGCCACGATCGCGTCCACGACGTTGGCGCCCACGTTGCGCACCGCGGTCAGGCCGAACCGGATGTCCGTGCCCACCGCGGTGAAGTTGGCCGAGGAGGAGTTGACGTCCGGGGGCAGGACGGTGATGCCCATGTGCCGGCACTCACCGAGGTAGAGGGCCGACTTGTCCTTGTCGTCGCGGACCGAGGTGAGCAGCGCCGCCATGTACTCGGTCGGGTAGTTCGCCTTGAGGTACCCGGTCCAGTACGAGACGAGGCCGTAGGCGGCCGAGTGGGCCTTGTTGAAGGCGTACCCGGCGAACGGCACCAGGGTGTCCCACACCGCCTGGATGGCACCGTCGGAGTAGCCCCGCTCACGCATTCCCGCCTGGAACGGCACGAACTCGGCGTCCAGCACCTCCTGCTTCTTCTTGCCCATCGCACGACGCAGCAGGTCGGCCTGGCCGAGGGTGTACCCGGCGAGGATCTGCGCGGCGCGCTGCACCTGCTCCTGGTAGACGATCAGCCCGTGGGTCTCGTCGAGGACCTCGGCGAGCGGCGCCTCGAGCTCGGGGTGGATCGGGACGACCTTCTGCATCCCGTTCTTGCGCAGCGCGTAGTTGATGTGCGAGCTCATGCCCATCGGGCCCGGTCGGTACAGCGCGATGACGGCCGAGATGTCCTCGAAGTTGTCCGGTCGCATCTGGCGCAGCAGCGAGCGCATCGGCCCGCCGTCGAGCTGGAACACACCGAGCGTGTCACCCCGGCCGAGGAGCTCGTAGGTCGCACGGTCGTCGAGCGGCAACGACTCGATCTCGATCGGCGGCTTGCCGTTCGCCTCGATGTTGACCAGCGCGTCATCGAGGATCGTCAGGTTCCTCAGACCCAGGAAGTCCATCTTGATCAGGCCGAGGCCCTCACAGGTGGGGTAGTCGAACTGGGTGATCATCGCGCCGTCCTGCGGGCGGCGCATGACCGGGATGATGTCGATCAGCGGCTCGCTGGACATGATCACGCCCGCGGCGTGCACGCCCCACTGCCGCTTGAGCCCCTCGATGCCCTGGGCGAGCTCGACCACGCGCTGCGCGTCAGGGTCGGTCGCGTGCAGCTGACGGAACTCGTCCGCCTCGGAGTACCGCTTGTCCTGCGGGTCGAAGATCCCGCTCAGGGTGATGTCCTTGCCCATGATCGCCGGGGGCATCGCCTTGGTGAGCTTCTCCCCCATCGCGAAGGGGAACCCCAGCAGGCGGCTCGAGTCCTTGAGCGCCTGCTTGGCCTTGATGGTCCCGTAGGTCACGATCTGCGCGACGCGCTCGTCGCCGTACTTCTCGGTGACGTACCGGATGACCTCGCCGCGGCGCCGCTCGTCGAAGTCGATGTCGACGTCGGGCATCGAGACGCGCTCGGGGTTCAGGAAGCGCTCGAAGATCAGACCGTGCTCGAGCGGGTCGAGCTCGGTGATGCCCATCGCGTAGGACGCCATCGATCCCGCTGCCGACCCGCGCCCTGGCCCCACCCGGATGCCGTTGTCCTTGGCCCAGTTGATGAAGTCCGCCACCACGAGGAAGTACCCCGGGAACCCCATCTGCGTGATGATCCCGGTCTCGTAGTCCGACTGCCGACGTACGTCCTGCGGGACCCCCGCCGGGTAACGACGGTGCAGGCCCCGCTCGACCTCCTTGACGAACCAGCTCGTCTCGTCCTCGCCGGGTGGCAGCGGGAACCGGGGCATGTAGTTGGCCGAGGTGTTGAACGAGACCTCGCACTGCTCGGCCAGCAGCAGCGTGTTGTCGCAGGCCTCGGGCAGCTCGGACCAGACCCTGCGCATCTCCTCCGCGGACTTGACGTAGTACCCGTCACCGTCGAACTTGAACCGGTCAGGATCGGCGAGGGTGGTGCCGGAGTTGATGCACAGCAGCGCTTCCTGGGAGTGCGAGTCCTCACGCTTGACGTAGTGCAGGTCGTTGGTGGCCAGCAGCGGTGCGCCGATCTCCTGGGCGATGCGCAGGAGATCCTTCTGGACCCGTCGCTCGATGTCGAGGTCGTGGTCCATCAGCTCGACGTAGAAGGAGTCCTTGCCGAAGATGTCCTGGAGCTCACCGGCAGCACGCAGCGCTTCGTCGTACTGACCGAGCCGCAGCCTGGTCTGCACCTCGCCCGACGGGCAGCCGGTCGAGGCGATCAGGCCCGGCGAGTAGCGCTCGAGGAGCTCGCGGTCCATCCGGGGCCACTTGCCCATCTGTCCCTCGAGAGAGGCCAGCGAGCTCGCGCGGAACAGGTTGTGCAGGCCCTCGTTGTTGCGCGCCCACATCGTGAGGTGGGTGATCGACCCGCCACCCGAGACGTCATCGCTCTTCTGGTGCGCCTCACCCCACTTGACCCTGGTCTTGTCGAAACGGCTCGTGCCCGGGGTGACGTAGGCCTCGACGCCGATGATCGGCTTGATGCCGGCACGTGTCGCCTTGCTCCAGAAGTCGAAGGCGCCGAACAGGAAGCCGTGGTCCGTGGTGGCCATCGAGTGCTGCCCCAGGCGACCGGCCTCGGCGAAGAGCTCGTCCAGCTTGGCGGCACCGTCGAGCATCGAGTACTCGGTGTGCACGTGCAGGTGGACGAAGTCGGACCCGCCGCGTGCTGCCATGCCGACGATTCTAGGTGCCGCGACCGACGCCGAGGACCCTCGTGCCGGACTCCGGCGGCCCGCGGCCGCAGGTCCTAGAGGTAACCCTCCGACAGGACCGCCCACGCAACCGCGAGGTCGTCCGGGTACTGGCTGGTGACCTCGAGCCGCCGCCCTGTCGACGGGTGGTCGAACGCGAGCCGCATCGCGTGCAACCACTGCCGACCGAGCCCGGCACGGGCAGCGAGCACCGGGTCCGCGCCGTACTGCAGGTCGCCCACGCACGGGTGGCGCAGCGCCGAGAAGTGGACCCTGATCTGATGCGTTCGCCCGGTCTCCAGGGTGACCTCCACCAAGGAGGCCGACGGCACCATCTCGAGCACCTCGTAGTGGGTCACCGAGGGCTTTCCCTCGGCGACCACCGCGAACCGGTAGTCCGCGGTGGGATGGCGCCCGATCGGCGCATCGATGGTGCCTGTGGTGGGCTCCGGGTGGCCCTGCACGACCGCGTGGTAGACCTTGTCGACCGTTCGTTCCTTGAACGCGCGCTTGAGCACCGAGTAGGCGTGCTCGCTCTTGGCCACCACCATCAGCCCCGAGGTCCCCACGTCCAGGCGGTGCACGATGCCCTGGCGCTCGGCCGCCCCTGAGGTCGACAGCCGGTGACCCGACGCGGCCAAGGCGCCGACCACGGTGGGCCCGGTCCAGCCCGGCGACGGGTGTGCGGCCACGCCGACCGGCTTGTCGATGACGAGCAGGTCGTCGTCCTCGTGGACCACGATCATCCCGGGCACGGGCTGGGGGTCGACCGGGACGGTGGCCGCAGGGTCGAGCCCCTCGAGGTCCACCTCCAGCCAGCCACCTGCAGGCAGACGGTCGGACTTGCCGACGACGGCGCCGTCGAGCAGCACGGCGCCCGCGACCGCGAGATCGGCCGCCCGGGTCCTGGAGATCCCGAGCATCCGCGCGATCGCCGCGTCCACCCGCTCACCGGCCAGGCCGTCAGGTACCGGCAGGGCGCGCAGGTCGCTCACCTGAGCTCCCCGTCCCGGTGCTGCCCCTGGCCGTCCGGCAGCTCAGCGGCCGGGGAGTCCTCCGTGACACCGTCGACCGGTTCGTCACGGCTGGCTCCGCGCGCGGACTCGCGGGAGCCGTCGACACCGATCCCACGCAGGCTCAGCAGCACGATGAGGCAGGCCGCGACGACGATCGCGATGTCGGCGACGTTCCCCACGAAGAAGCCCGCGTAGTCGATGAAGTCGACCACGTGACCGCGACCGAAGCTCGGGTCGCGGAACAGACGGTCCATCAGGTTGCCGACCGCCCCACCGAGGAGGAGGCCGAGTGCCACCGCCCAGGCCCGCGACCCCAGCCGCTTGGCGATCCGCAGGATCACCACCGAGACGACCGCGGCCGCGACGGTGAGCAGCCAGGTCATCCCGGTGGCGATGCTCAGCGCCGCGCCGGGGTTGTAGAGCAGGGTCAGCCCGAGCAGGTCACCGACGACCGGGATGCGCTCGCCCACCGAGAGGCTCGCCACGGCCCACACCTTGGTGAGCTGGTCGACCAGGAGCACCGAGACGGCCAGGGCGAGGAGCAGTCGGACGAGAGGACGTCGGGCTCGACCGGACACGCTCAGCGTCGCTCCTGACGGGCCTTGCAGGTCACGCACAGCGTCGCCCGGGGGAACGCCTGGAGGCGCGCCTTCCCGATGGCCTCGCCGCACGACTCGCACCGCGCGAAGCCCGGGGCGCCCACGCGCTGGAGAGCGTGGGAGACCTGCTCGAGAAGGTCGCGGGTGTTGTTGACGATCGTCAGCTCCTGCTCGCGCTCGAGAGCGCTCGAGCCGGAGTCGGCCTGGTCGTCACCCGCACCGTCGCCCGAGTTCCGCAGCAGGTCGGAGAGCTCGGCGTCCGCGTGCGACAGCTCTGTCCGGAGCCTCGTGATCTCCTCGGTGAGCTCGTTCGCGAGAGCACGCACCTCGGCAGAGGTCCAGGGGTCCTCCCCGTCGCGGACCGGGAAGCCGTCGACGAGCTCGTCCAGGTCCGGCAGCTCGGGGGCCGCATGGTCGGTCGTCGTCGAGGGGCGCGCCGTGTCGTCGATGGCCATGACTCTTCCTGTCGCTGAGGTCACGCGAGAGTAGACCTCTCACGGGTGACGCACAACGCACCACGCCGGACTGCCGGCGTGGTGCGTCGTCTGGTGCTGTGCAGAGGTGATCAGCCGTTGAACTGGAGTCCCGAGTCCGAGCCACCGGAACGAGGTGCGACCGAGGTCCCTCGTGCGTCGAGGTCGCCCAGCAGGTTCTCCAGGTAGCTCTTGAGCCGCGTGCGGTAGTCCCGCTCGAAGACCCGGAGCTCGTCGATCTTGCGCTCGAGGAGGCTGCGCTCCTGCTCGAGCTGGGCCAGCGTCCTGCTGGACGTCTCCTCGGCCTCGCGGACGATCCGGGTCGCCTGGCTCTTGGCCTCGGTGATGATCCGGTCGCCCTCCTCCTGACCGCTGCGCACGTAGTCGTCGTGCAGCTTCTGGGCGAGGTGCAGCATCCCGGTGGCAGACTCGGGCTCGCTGACCCGGGCCGGTGCCGGTGCCGGTGCGGCGGCCACGGGAGCCGGTGCGGGCACGGGCTCGGGGGTCGGCTCCGGGGTCGGGGCCGCAGCCTGCTGGATCCGGCCGGAGGCCCCTGCGGACGAGCCGGAGCCGTTGTCGGCGTTGCGGCTGAGCTCAGCGATGCGCCGCTCTGCCGCTGCCAGCTTGGCCTTCAGCTCGTCGTTCTCGCCCTGGACAGCACGCAGCGTGTTGACGACCTCGTCCAGGAAGTCGTCGACCTCGTCCTGGTCGTAGCCTTCGCGGAACTTCGTCGCCTGAAACTTCTTGTTCAGGACATCATCTGCTGTCAGCAGAGCCATGGTGTCACCTCGGTTGATCGTGCTGGTCAGGCCGGGCAGTCCGCCGACCGCCAGGCATCACGGTAGCGGAGAATGCCGCCGGTGCACGCGGGAGCGCGTGAACGGGACGGCGTGTCGGGCGGCACTCAGACGAATGGGGCAAGGATGCTCAGCAGCACCGAGCAGGCGATCATCACGATGAGGAACGCCAGGTCGAGCCGGATCGTCCCGAGGGACAGCGGCGGGACCACCCGACGTACCGCACGCAGCGGCGGGTCCGTGACGGTGTAGGTGGCCTCCGCCACCAGCAGCACGACGCCGCGCGGCCGCCACTCGCGCGCGAACACCTGCACCCAGTCCAGGACGAGCCGCACGAACATCAGCAGGAAGAAGACGAGGACGACCAGGTAGAGCAGGCCGAGGACGAGACCCACGTCAGCTCTGGTTGTAGAAGCCGGTGCGCGTCTCGCCGGGCGCGACCTGCTCCTCACCGGTGACCTCGACGTGCTCGGGCGAGAGCAGGAAGACCTTGCTCGTCACCCGCTCGATCGCTCCGTGCAGGCCGAAGATCAGCCCGGCGGAGAAGTCGACCAGACGCTTGGCGTCCGCGTCGGTCATCTCCGAGAGGTTCATGATGACCGGCGTGCCCGACCGGAAGGCCTCGCCGATCACGCGCGCGTCGTTGTACGACCGCGGGTGGATGGTGGTGATCCGACGCAGCTCGGCTGCGGGCGCGGGCGCGCTCGGGACCCGCTGGTTGCGGTGCAGAGGGGTGACCTCGGCCTCGTACTCGTGCGGCACGGCGTACTCCTCGTCGTACTCGTCGACGTACTCCTCGACCTGCCCCTGCCGGTCGTCCTCGGCCAGGCCGAGATACAGCATCGTCTTGCGAAGCGCTCCGGCCATCGCGATCTCCATCCCCTGTGCGGTCCGTCAGGACCGTTCCACCCAGGGTTCTGGGCGCCACGATCCGGTCGGTCTCACGCTAACCCAGCGCCCTGTGCGACCCGGCGCGACACGCCCGCAGCCCTCGATCAGCACCGATCCGCGTCATGCGCCCTGCCCGGGCGCGGCTGTCGGCAGCAACCTCACGACACCGGCGAGACGACCACGGGGTCGGCCCTGCTGCTCGGCCCCGCGGTGGGAGTACCACCGGTGGTCGGTGAGGGTGCATCCGCCCACCTGGCGCACGTGATCGACCTTCGCGGCGGCGAGCAGCCGACGCACTCCTTCGGGGAGGTCCAGGGAAGGGGTCCCCCAGGTGGTGGTCGAGGCCGTGCCCGGCACCGCGTCGTCGACCACCTGCTGCATGGCGTGCGGGACCTCGTAGCACTCCCCGCAGATCGCGGGTCCGATCACGGCCTGGAGCTCGCCCGGACGAGCCCCGAGCGAACCGAGCGCGTCGACCGTGCTCTGCACGACGCCGTCGACCAGGCCTCGTCGACCAGCGTGGACGACGCCGGCCACGCGCGCTCCGACGTCGACGAGCAGCACCGGGACGCAATCCGCCACCAGCACCGCCACCGCGACGTCCGTCCGTCGGGTCACGATCGCGTCGGCTGTCGCGACGACCGTGACACCGTCGGGAGGTGGCTCGGTGCAGTGGTGCACCGACGCACCGTGGACCTGCCGGGTGAGTGCGAGCGGAGCACCGACCCACGCGGCCAGCCGTCCCCGTCGCTCCAGGACGTCCACCGGCTGGTCCGGCGTGGACAGGCCGAGGTCGTACCCCTCGCCCCGTGGCCCCAGGGTGGTGAAGGCAGCGCGCACCGCCGGTCCGAGCGTGACCTCGACCAGCGGTGGCGCCGAGGTCACGACGGGTTCTTGAGGAAGTCCGGCAGGTCGAGGTCGTCGTTCGCACGACGCGGCCGCGCCTCGAAGACCGGCGGCACGTCGAGGGCATCGGCATGGGCATCGGCCCGGCCGTCGGTGCCACCCGCGACGGGTTCGTGCACCGAGAGGTCGGGGCGCTCACCTCGCGGCACGTCGCTGCTCTCGTAGGGGTTCGGCACCTGGTGGGGGGCCCATCCCTCGTCGAGGGCCGAGGCAGCGGGCTGCACCGGGACGACAGGAGGCATGGCCCGCTGCTCGACCTGCGGCGGTCGTTGTGCGCCACCGACCTGGCCGAGCCCGCGGGTGTCCCGGGTGTCCCGGTGCACCGTCGGCGAGCCGCTGTCGAAGCCGGCAGCGATGACCGTGACCCGCACCTCGTCGCCGAGCGCGTCGTCGATGACCGCACCGAAGATGATGTTCGCCTCGGGGTGGGCGGCCTCCTGGACCAGCCGCGCGGCCTCGTTGATCTCGAAGAGCCCCAGGTCCGACCCGCCCTGGATCGAGAGCAGCACTCCGTGCGCGCCGTCGATGCTGGCCTCGAGCAGGGGCGAGGAGATCGCCAGCTCGGCAGCCTGGACGGCCCGGTCGTCGCCACGCGCCGAGCCGATGCCCATGAGCGCGCTGCCGGCTCCCTGCATGACGCTCTTGACGTCGGCGAAGTCGAGGTTGATCAGCCCGGGGGTGGTGATCAGGTCGGTGATGCCCTGGACGCCTGAGAGGAGCACCTGGTCGGCGGAGCGGAACGCGTCGAGGACCGAGACCGAGCGGTCGGAGATCGACAGCAGCCGGTCGTTGGGGATGACGATGAGCGTGTCGACCTCGTCCCGCAGGCTCTCGATGCCCGTGTCCGCCTGGACCGAGCGTCGGCGTCCCTCGAAGGTGAACGGCCTGGTCACGACACCGATCGTCAGCGCTCCGAGCGACCGGGCGATCCGAGCCACGACGGGGGCGCCGCCGGTGCCGGTGCCGCCACCCTCGCCGGCCGTCACGAAGACCATGTCCGCGCCACGCAGCACGTCCTCGATCTCCTCGGCGTGGTCCTCGGCTGCCTTCTTGCCCACCTCGGGGTCGGCCCCCGCGCCGAGACCTCGGGTGAGCTCGCGGCCCACGTCGAGCTTGACGTCCGCGTCGGACATCAGCAGGGCCTGGGCGTCGGTGTTGATGGCGATGAACTCGACACCCTTGAGGCCGACCTCGATCATCCGGTTGACGGCGTTGACGCCGCCGCCACCGATCCCGACCACCTTGATGACCGCCAGGTAGTTCTGCGGAGCTGCCACGTCGGTGCCTCTCGTCGTGCGACAAACCTTCACGTTCAGGTGGAAGGTTAGAGTTATGTCAGATTGCTGTCAGGGGCGACGCTAGGTGGCCCCGGCGCAGCCTGCAACGACCACGGGCGCGTGTCGTCGGATTACCCCCGGCGTTCCATGGTCAGGAGCGTGTGATCGGCAACCTGGGTGCCGAGACGTCGTAGACCGCCGCGCCGCTGCTCGCCTCGGCGCGACGCAACGCCCCCAGCACCTCGGCCTTCAGGGCGGTCTCGTCCGCGCTCCCCCACTCGACCCGCGCACCGTCCTGGAGCGTGAAGGTCACGGTGTCCTGGGTTGCGGCCGCAACGGTGGTGACCTCGGCGAGGAGGTCCTCCGGCAGACGCTGGAGCACCGTCAGGACCGCCGTCAGGACGCGCGCGTCCTCGGCGTCGAGCGGGACGTCGACCACAGGCAGGCCCTCCGGGACGGCATCCGCCCGGCCCACCTGCACCCCGTCGACGTCGAGCAGGACCACCGCCCCACCGGCCTGCGGGACGGCCGCGACGGGCTCCCGCGAGACCAGGGTGACCCGCAGCCCGTGCGGCCACACCCTCGCGACCTCGGCCGCGCGGACCCCCGGCACGTCGAGGATCGCTCGGCGCATCCCCACGGTGTCCAGCCGCGGCAGCGGGGTGCCCTGGTACCCCTCGACCACCGTCCGCACCGCGGCCGGATCCACCACCGTCCCCTCGCCGCGCACCTCGACGTCCTGGGTGTGCAGCGCCAGCACGGGCGAGATCAGCAGCAACCAGCCCACGGCGGCGACGACCACGACCACCGTTCCCACGATCAGCATGCGCCGGCGGCTCAGTCGGCGCCGCATCGCGACACGCTCGGCGAAACGCTCCGCCGAGCCTGTCGAGACCACCGGTGGGCGGACCGGCACCCAACCACCTCCCCGGACCACCTGCGCGTCCCGACCGTCGCGGGCAGCACGAGCGTCCGGCCCGCCGTCGGCCCTCCCGCCGTCGGCCCTCCCGCCGTCGGCCGCCCGTCCGGCCGGGCGTGCCGTCGCCGGACGGGTGACCTCGCCACGACCCTCGCGCGGCACGCGCAGCGGCGCCGCCGGCCGGGCCTGACGGGTAGGAGCCACCGGGACGACCCGGGGCCTGGAGGGCGGCCTCATCGCGCCCAGGTCCCGACCGCCTCGAGGACCTCCGGCCCGAGCTCGGTGACGTCCCCCGCCCCGACGGTCAGCACGAGATCCCCCGGGCGGGCCAGGCCGCCCACGCAGCGGGCCGCCGCATGCCTGTCTGCCACGAAGCGCGCACCAGCGTCCACGGGCATCAGGGCCGTGATGGTCTCGCCGGTCACCGCAGGGTCGACGTCCTCCCGCGCGGCGTACACGTCCGTCACCACGACGACGTCGGCCAGGCCGAGGGCGTCGGCGAACTCCTGGGCGAAGGCCAGGGTCCGCGAGAAGAGGTGGGGCTGGAAGAGCACCAGCACCCGGCCCTCGCCCGCCACCGACCGGGCGGCGCGCAGCAGCGCGGCGACCTCGGTGGGGTGGTGCGCGTAGTCGTCGACCACGCGCACGCCCTCACGCACCCCCCGCGGCTCGAACCGGCGACCCGTGCCGCTGAAGCCGCCGAGACCGCGGGCCGCCCGGGCCCCGTCCACACCCAGGAGACGCGCGACCGTCCACGCCGCGGTCGCGTTGAGCGCGTTGTGCTCACCGGGCACCAGGAGGTGCAGCGCCGTCACGCCGTCCTCGGTCTCGATCGACGCGCTGCTGCCACCGGTAGCACCACCCGACCGGAACCCGGTCAGCCGGACGTCGGCCCCCGGCTGCATGCCGTACGTGCGGACCTGACGCCCCTCGGCCCGCACCCGCTCGGCCAGGGCGCGCGAACCCGGGTCGTCCCAGCAGGCCACCAGCCACCCGCCGGCCGCGACCCGGTCGGCGAAGGCCACGAACGCGGCCTCGAACGCGGCACGGTCGCCGTAGTGGTCGAGGTGATCGGGTTCGACGTTGGTGACCACCGAGACCAGCGGCCGGTACGCCAGGAACGAGCCGTCGGACTCGTCGGCCTCGGCGACGAAGACGTCACCGGACCCGTGCATCCCGCCGCCGACAGCACCCTGCGCGCCGTGCACCGTGCCACCGATCGCGAACGAGGGGTCCAGACCCGCATCGCGCAGAGCGACCGCGATCATCGCCGAGGTCGTGGTCTTGCCGTGGGCACCCGCCACCGCCACCCCCCGACGGCCGGCCATCAGGGCCGCCAACGCCTGCGAACGATGCAGCACCCGCAACCCGCGCTCGCGGGCCCGCGCCAGCTCGGGGTTGGTCGAGCGGATGGCGGTCGAGACGACGACGGTGTCCACCTCGTCGACGTTCTCGGCCGCATGCCCCACACGGACCTCGACACCGACCTCACGCAGGGCGCTTAGCAACGCACCGTCGCGCGCGTCGGAGCCTGAGACGACCACACCCCGAGCAGCGAGCAGCGCAGCGACGGCCGACATGCCGGCCCCGCCCACACCGATGAGGTGGACCCGGCCCAGGTCGGCCACGTCGGTCAGGGCCCCGGCCTCGTCCGCGGTGTGACTCATCGGGTCTGCTCGACCAGGTCGGCCACCCGCGCGGCACCGTCGGTCACGCCCGCGGTCGCCGCCGCACGGCGCATGCCGGCCAGCCGCTCGTCGTCGGTCATCAGCGGGACCAGGGTCCATCGCACCCAGTCGGGGGTCAGGTCGGCGTCCTCGACGAGCAGCCCCCCTCCCGCCTGCACCACAGGGGCTGCGTTGAGACGCTGCTCACCGTTGCCGATGGGCAGCGGGACGTAGACCGCGGGCAGACCGAGCGCCGCGAGCTCACTGACGGTGCCGGCCCCCGACCGGCACACCACGACGTCCGCCACGGCAAGGGCCAGATGCATCCGGTCCAGGTACTCCCTGACCTGGTAGCGCGTCGGGAGCGTCGCGCCGTCAGGATCCCCCTGGCCGGTCGCGACCCGGTCACGCACGGCCTGACCCTTGCCCCGACCGGTCAGGTGCAGCACCTGGAGCCCGGCCGAGAGGAGATCGCCCGACGCCGTCGAGACCGCGGTGTTCAGGCTCAGCGCACCGAGGGAACCCCCGGTGACCAGGAGGGTGGGCAACGACGGGTCCAGCCCGAGCTCACGGGCCGCGCTCACCCGCTCGCCCACGGAGTCCCGAGCCCTGGCGTCCACGAGAGCGGCGATCTCGGGCCGCAAGGGCATCCCGGTGACCTGGGCCCCGGGCAGGGGCGTCCCCGGGAACGTGACCGCCACCGACCGGGCCCAGCGCGAGCCGAGCCTGTTCGCCAGCCCGGGCCGGGCGTTCTGCTCGTGGACCACCACGGGCACCCCCCGCCGACGGGCCGCGATGTAGGCCGGTGTCGCGACGTAGCCACCGAAGCCGACGACCACCTGGACACCGTTCGCGTCGATCGCCTCCCCCGCGGCACGGACAGCTGCCCGGAGCCGGCCGGGCAGGCGCAGCCAGTCCGCACCGGGGCGCCGCGGCAGGGGGACCCTCGGGACGTGGACCAGCGGGTAGCCACGGGCCGGGACCAGGTCGGCCTCGAGCCCGGTCGCCGTGCCGAGCACGGTCACCCGGAGCCCCGGGTCGCGGCGGCGCAGCTCGTCGGCCACGGCCAGCAGCGGGTTCACGTGACCGGCGGTACCGCCGCCGGCCAGCAGGACGGACTCAACCACGCGAGCTCCCGGGGACAGACCGACCGATGACCACCAGGGAGCGACGCACCACGCTGGGCCGGGCAGCCAGGGCCTGCGCGGCCCCGGGCTCCTGGCGGGCGAACGAGAGCACCACACCCAGCGCCAGCAGGGTCGTGATGAGGGCCGAGCCACCGGCCGAGACCAGAGGAAGAGGGACGCCGATCACCGGGAGCAGCCCGATCACCACCGCGACGTTCACCACCGCCTGGCCCAGGATCCACGCACCGATCGCCCCCGCCGTGATCTGCACGAAGGGGTCGGAGTGGCGGCGGACGACCCTGGCGATCGCGACGGCCAGCACCGCGAACAGCGCCAGCACCAGGCCCGTCCCCAGCAGGCCCAGCTCCTCGCCCAGGATCGCGAAGATGAAGTCGTTGTGCGCCTCGGGGAGGTAGGACCACTTCTCGCGGCTCTCGCCCAGCCCCACCCCGGTGAGCCCCCCCGAGGACAGCCCGATCTTCCCGCGCGTCGTCTGGTAGCAGGCGTTGAGGACGTCGCAGTGGGGGTCGAAGTGGGCCTCGATCCGGCTCATCCGGTTGCTGGAGCCCTGGGCGAGGGCCACCACCACGACGCCCGCGAGGACCGCGGCGACACCGAACATGCGCATCGGCACCCCTGCGACGAACAGCGCACCGGCCACCAGGACGAGCATGATGATCGCGGTCCCGAGGTCCTTGCCGAGCAGCACCAGGCCCACCACACCCATGGCGACCACCGCGGCGGGCAGCAGCACGTGCAGCCACTGGCCGAGCAGGTGCCTCTTGCGAGCGAGCACCATGCCGAGCCAGACGGCCAGCGCCAGCTTGGCGAACTCCGAGGGCTGGACCTGCCCGAGACCGGGGATCTGGACCCAGTTCCGGTTCCCCTTGACCTCGACCCCGAGCGAGGAGAAGACCAGGAGCTGCAGCGCGACCGCCAGGGCGAGCCCGGGCCAGGCGACCCGCTTGTAGAACGCCACGGGCAGACGGCTCGCGACGAAAGCCAGCGGCAGACCCATCAGGGCGTACTGCGCCTGGTTGAGGAAGATGGAGTACGGCGAGGCACCCTCGGTCAGGCTCAGCGAGTCGACGCTCGAGCTCGACAGGACCATCACCAGCCCCAGCGCGAGCAGCAGCACCGTCGCGCCGGTCAGCAGGTAGTAGCTGCTCACGGCGCTGTTCCACGGACCCAGCAGGTCACCGCGCGGTGGTCTCGCCTCGACGTCGGCCGCCATCGCCGCCCTCAGTCCGTCACCGGCTCGGCGTCCACGCCGACCAGGGCATGCACCGCCTCGGCGAACGCCTCACCCCGGTGCGCGTAGGAGTCGAACTGGTCCATCGACGCCGAAGCGGGGGCGAGCAGCACCGTGCCGCCCCGGCGGCTCAGCCGTCGGGCGCTCTGCACAGCACGTGACATCACCGTGCCAGTGTCCGTGGGATCCACGCGCACCACCGGGATTGAGGGCGCGTGTCGGCCGAGTGCCTCGTCCCACGGCGCAGCATCCACCCCGATCACCACGACCGCTCGGAGCCTGTCGACGCAGTCGACGACGAGCTCGTCGAAACGGGCGCCCTTGGCGAGCCCACCGGCGATCCAGACCACCGACCCGTCCTCGAAGGCCTTCAGGGAGGCAGCGGCAGCGTGGGCGTTGGTCGCCTTCGAGTCGTCGACGTAGGCGACGCCGTCCAGGGTCCGGACGTGCTCGATCCGGTGGGCACCAGGACGGTAGGCACGCAGCCCGTCACGGACCGCGGAGGCCGCGACCCCGTGAGCCCGTGCGAGGGCAGCCGCAGCCAGGGCGTCCATGACGATGTGCGCCGGGAGCGACGCGCCCCGACCCGCGAGATGAGCGAGGTCCGCCATCGTCGCGAGCTCGGCCGCGGACCGGCTGCGTGCCGGGTCCTCGGGCGCGGCGTGGAACACGCGGTCGACCAGGAGGTCGTCGATCACCCCGAGCTGGCCCGGCATCGGCGCACCCAGGGTGAGCCCGACCGCGCGGGCGCCCTGCGCGACGTCGGCCTCCCGGACGAGGGCCTCGACCCGCGGCGAGTCCACCGGGTAGACGCACGCCACCTCGGTCCGCTCGTAGATCCGCCCCTTGGCTGCGGCGTACTCCTCGAACGAGCCGTGCCAGTCGAGATGGTCGGGGGCGATGTTCAGGACGGCTGAGGCCTGTGCAGCCACCGAGTGCGTGAAGTGCAGCTGGAAGCTCGACAGCTCGACCGCGAGGACGTCGAGGGAGGGGTCGGTCGCGGCCTCGACCACCGGTGGGCCGACGTTGCCGACCGCCGGGCCGCGCTCCCCCGCCGCGGTGAGGATCTGCTCGAGCATGCCGACGGTGGTCGTCTTGCCGTTGGTCCCGGTGAGCACCAGCCACGGAGCCGGCCCGCCACCCGCCGCGCGGTCCACGCGTAGCTGCCAGGCGAGCTCGACCTCGCTCCACACGGCCAGTCCCCGTCCGAGGGCCTCGACCAGCACCGGGGTGCTCGGCGGGAAGCCGGGCGAGGCGACGACGAGGTCGATCGAGCCGAGGTCGAGGGTCGAGGCGTCGGCATGATCCGCGCCCTCGCCGCGTCGGTCGAGGGTCACGACCTCCGCACCACGCCGACGCAGGGCCTGGGCGGCGGCGCGCCCCGAGACGCCCAGGCCGACCACGAGCACCCGCCGCCCGGCCAGCTCAGGCTGCGTGCGGCCCTCCACTAACCGGCCACCCACTCGGCGTAGAACAACCCGACGCCGACGGCGACGAAGAGCCCTGCGATGATCCAGAACCGGATGACGATGGTGACCTCACCCCAGCCGGACAGCTCGAAGTGGTGGTGCAGCGGTGCCATCTTGAACACCCGTCTGCCGGTCATCTTGAAGAAGCCGATCTGGATGACGTCCGACAGGACGATCAGCACGAACATGCCACCGATCACCGCTGCGAGCACCTCGGTGCGCGACAGGATGGACAGGCCGGCCAACGCGCCGCCCAGCGCGAGCGACCCGGTGTCGCCCATGAAGATCTTGGCGGGTGAGGCGTTCCACCACAGGAACCCGAAGCAGGCACCGGTGATCGCCGCCGCGATCACCGCGAGCTCGAGCGGGTCACGGGAGTCGTAGCACCGCGGGCCTGCGGTGAGCATGCTCTGGCAGGTCTGGTTGGACTGCCACACGCCCACCAGCACGTAGGCCCCGAAGACGATCAGGGAGACCCCGGTGGCCAGGCCGTCGAGGCCGTCGGTGAGGTTCACCGCGTTGGACCACGCCGTGATGAGGAAGTTCGCCCAGATGACGAAGAGGATCAGGCCGAGTGTGGTCCCTGCGAAGGCCAGGTCGATGTTGGTGTCGCGGATGAACGAGATCCGGGTCGACGCCGGGGTCCGGTAGTTCTGGTTGGGGAACTGCAGCGCCAGGACCGCGAAGGTGAGTCCGACCATGCCCTGGCCGATGATCTTCCACCGGGCCGAGAGGCCCAGGCTGCGCTGCCGGGAGATCTTGATGTAGTCGTCGAGGAACCCGACCACCCCGAGCCCTGTCATGAGGAACAGCACCAGCAGGGCCGAGGCACTCGGTGTCCGGCCGGTCAGCAGACTCCCGATGCCCCACCCGAGCAGGGTGGCCGCGATGATCACGACCCCACCCATCGTGGGTGTGCCGCGCTTGGTGAAGTGCGCCGTCGGACCGTCCTGCCGGATGAACTGCCCGTACTGCTTGCGCACCAGGTACCGGATCAGCAGGGGCGTGCAGAGCAGGGAGATGAGCAGGGAGATCCCGCCCGAGATCAGGACGCTTCTCATCGGGCGTCCGCCCCACCCGCGGCGAGCCGGTCTCCCAGCCGCCACAGGCCGGCACCGTGCGAGGACTTGACCAGCACCACGTCACCCTCGGTGAGCTCCTGGTCCAGCCAGGTCGCCGCCGCCTCGACGTCCTCGACGAGCCGCGACTCCTGACCCCAGGACCCCTCCTGGAAGGCGCCGGTGTGCATCGCGCGGGCCCCGTCGCCGACGACCACCAGGCGGGAGATGTTGAGACGGACCGCGAGACGACCGATCGCGTCGTGGGCCTCGACCGCATCAGGACCGAGCTCGAGCATCTCGCCGAGGACCGCGATGGTCCGACGTCGACCAGCGGACCGGACCGCGAGGGCCTTGAGGGCAGCCCGCATCGACTCCGGGTTGGCGTTGTAGGAGTCGTCGATCACGGTCACCCCGTCGGGACGCTCGGTGACGTGCATCCGGTGCGGGCTGAGCGCCTCGGCCGTCGTGAGCGCCTCGGCCACGTCGGCCAGGTCGAGGCCCAGCTCGAGAGCTGCGGCCGCCGCGGCCAGTGCGTTGTGGACGTGATGCTCACCGACCAGGCGCAGGTGCACCGGCGCCGTGCCGACGGGCGTCGTGAGGTCGAACCGGGCACGACCCTCGTCGTCAAGACGCACCTGCACCGCCCGGACGGCGGCCGCGGCCTCCTCGCCGAACAGCACGACCCGGCCGGGCGCGACCGCGGCCATCGCGGCGACCCGCTGGTCGTCGCCGTTGAGCACGGCCGTGCCCCCGGGCACCAGACCCGTGACGATCTCGGCCTTGGCCCGTGCCACGGCGTCGATGCCGCCGAACTCTCCCAGGTGCGCGGACCCCACGACCAGCACGACCGCGACATCAGGTCGCGCGATCGCGGTCAGGTAGTCGATGTGCCCGATCCCGCTGGCGCCCATCTCCAGCACCAGGAAGCGCGTCGTGGCGTCGGCACGGAGCACCGTGAGCGGCAGACCGATCTCGTTGTTGAACGAGGCCTCGGGCCACACCGTCGGACCCGCGGGGCGCAGCACCTGGGCCAGGACGTCCTTGGTCGTGGTCTTGCCGACCGAGCCGGTGATCGCGACCACCTGGATGTCGCCCGCCGACCGGAGCCGACCCAGCACCGATCGGGCCAGGTCTCCCAGGGCGACGGTCACGTCGGGCACCACCACGACAGGGAGCGGTCCGTCAGGCCCCTCGATCGCCCGGGTCGCCAGGACCAGCACGGCACCCGTGGCCACGGCACGCTCGGCGTACTCGTGCCCGTCGACCTGGTCGCCGGGCAGCGCCGCGAACAGCGCTCCCGGCACGACCTGGCGCGAGTCGGAGACCACCGGACCGGTGACGACCGTCTGGGGGTCGCCGATCAGGCGTCCGCCCGTTGCTGCGGCTACCTGCTCGGCACTGAGGTCGATCACGCGTGGGGCTCCGGAGGGGTCGAAGGTGGTCTCGTGGTGCGGGCCACAGAGGATCGTGCCACCTCTGCGACCGCGGCGCTCAGGGCGTCCCGGTCGTTGTACCGGTGGAAGACCCCGTCGATCTCCTGCGTGGGCTCGTGCCCCTTGCCGGTGACGATGACCGTGTCCTGCGGGCCTGCGAGCTCGACGGCCGTCCGCACGGCCTCCTGCCGTGAGTGCGCCTCGTGCACGTCGCGGCCGTCGGGCCGCTCCCGCCGCACCCCGTCCAGGATCGCGGCACGGATCGCCTCGGGGCGTTCCGAGCGCGGGTTCTCGTCCGTGACCACGACCACGTCGGCGAGCCTGGCCGCGATCTCGCCCATCAGCGGCCGCTTGCCCCGGTCGCGATCGCCGTCCGAACCCAGCACGATCAGCAACCGCCCGGGGGTGATCGGGCGCACCGCCTCGAGGGCGAGCACCAGCGCGTCCGGGGTGTGGGCGTAGTCGACCAGGCACAGGGGCAGGGCCTCCCCCCGCTCGACGACGCGCTCCATCCGGCCCGGGATCGCCCGAGCCCCGGCGACGCCCTCGACCGCCTCGGCCAACGGGATCCCGGCCCGGTGGGCCAGCACGATCGCCAGCGCCGCGTTGGACACGTTGACCAGGCCCGGCAGCGGGCTCCGCGCCGCCACGCCGCGACCGTCGGGGCCGACCAGCGTGAAGCCCGAGCCGACGCCGTCGAGCCCGACGGTCGCGTCCCGCACCGTCCAGTCAGCGGTGCCGCCACCGAGGGAGTCCTCACGGGTGGCGATCGTCTCGACCGGGATCCGCGCCTCACGGGCGAGCCGGCGCCCCCACTCGTCGTCGACGCACACCACGGCCCGCCGTGCGTGCTCGGGGTCGAGCAGCCGCGCCTTGTCGGCGAAGTAGCCCTCCATGTCCCCGTGGAAGTCCAGGTGGTCGCGCTGGAGGTTCGTGAAGCCCGCGACGTCGACCTGCAGGCCGTCCACCCGCGACAGGGCCAGGGCGTGCGAGGAGACCTCCATCGAGCACGCGGTCACACCACGTTCGCGCATCAGGGCGAACAGGCCGTGCAGCACGGGCGCCTCGACCGTGGTCCGAGGGCTCTCGATGGTGTCCTGCCCGACCCGCAGCTCGACCGTCCCGATCACGGCGGTCGAGGAGTGCGCCGTCCGCAGGGCAGCGTCCACGAAGTAGCAGGTGGTGGTCTTGCCGTTGGTCCCGGTGATGCCCACGACCGTCAGGTCGCGCGCCGGATGACCGTAGAACCAGGCGGACACCTCTCCCAGCAGACGACGTGGCTGGTCGGCGACCAGCACCGGCACGGCCAGTGCGCGCGACGCGACCCGGGAGGCACCGTCGGTGTCGGTGAGCACGGCGACCGCCCCTGCCTGCACGGCCGAGTGGGCATGGTCCGCACCGTGGGCGTGCTGACCCGGCAACGCGACGAAGAGGTCACCGGGCAGGACGTCGGCCGAGCCGACCGCGACGCCGGTCAGCATCACCTCGGTCGTCACCACCGGGTCGTTGAGCGGCGACGAACCGCCGCCCGGCCCGGGCGCGACGATCAGGCCGAAGGCCTCTGCGAGGTCACTGAGCCGACGCGCGGGACGGTGGTCGGGGCGCATCCGACCCTGCGGGGACGTCACGGCTCGAATCTACCGTCCGGGACCGGCGCCGGGCGCCGGGCAACGCCACGGGTCACTCCCACGTGCTGGGCAGGAGGTCGACCGGTGTCCCGCTGGGCGGCACGCCGAGGTACTGCAGGGCGTACTGCGTGACCTCGGCGAACAGCGGCGCGGCGACCGCTCCACCGTAGATCGACGTCTTGGGGTCGTACAGGACCACGTTGACCACGATCTTCGGGTCGTCGACCGGTGCGACGCCGATGAACGAGGCGACGTTCTTGATGACCCCGCCCCCCTCGAAGGCCTGCGCGGTGCCGGTCTTGCCACCGATGCGGTAGCCGGGCACCGACGCGTTGGACCCGGTGCCCTCGGCGACCGCGCTCTCCATCATCCGCACGACGGTGTCGGCGGTCTCCTCGCTCACCACGCGGGTCGGCTCGGGCACCTGCGCTGCGTGGAAGACGCCGTCGGCGTCGCTCCATCCCTTGACCAGGTGTGGCTGGACCCGGACCCCGCCGTTGGCGAGGGTCGCGAACACCTGCGTCGCCTGGAGGGTGGTGACCGAGACCGCCTGGCCGAAGAGGACCGCGTACTGCGACCGTCCGTCCCAGCTGTCGGCGTCGTGCAGCAGGCCGGGCTCCTCGCCCGGGAGCCCGACACCGGTGACCTGGCCCAGCCCGAACTTGGCGAGGTAGTCGTGCCGCACCTGACGGGGCAGCTGTTCGCCGAGCATGACGGTGCCGGTGTTGGAGGACTCGGCGAAGATCCCGGTGGCTGTCAGGTTCAGCAGCGCGTGCGGGTGCGAGTCCTTGAAGGACTGCCCGTTCTCGGTGGTGTAGACGTCCGGCACCTGGTACTGCGCCGTCGGGGTCGTGATCCCCTGCTCGAGCACTGCGGCCATCGTGATCGCCTTGGCCGTGGAGCCCGGCTCGTAGATCACCGAGGAGGACCTGCTCCCTCGCAGGTCGGCCGGGGTGTCTCCCGGGGTGTTGGGGTCGACCGTGCCGGAGTCGGCCAGGGCGAGGATCTCGCCGGACTCCACGTCGAGCACCTGGATGGCCCCCCACTGGGCACCCGTGCTCAGGACACCGGTGTCGATCAGGGTCTGGGCCATGTACTGCACGTCGCGCGCGATCGTCAGGTGGACCGTGCGTCCCGGCACCGCCGGGACCTCGTCCAGCCCGCCCGCGGGGATCCGCTGGCCCCGGCGGCCCTGCTCGTAGGTCATCCTTCCCGGCGTCCCGCTGAGCTCGGCATCGAGCACCTGCTCGAGGCCGGCGAGCCCGTTGCCGTCACGACCCACGAAGCCGACGATGTTGCCCGCCGTGGTGCCTGCGGGGTACATGCGCTCGGTGGTGCGCTCCGCGGTGATCCCGGGGATCCGCTGCGTCGCGATCTCGCGGTACACCTCGGGTGTCACACCACGGGCCACGTAGGCGTAGCCGCGCTGGCCGTCCAGCACGGGTGCCAGCTCGGCGACCGAGACGCCCAGGATCGGCGCGAGGACCGTCGCGGCCTGCTCGACGCTGTCACCGGTGCTCTTCCACTGCGCGAGCAGCATCTGGTTGACGACGATGTCGTAGCGCTCGACCGAGGTCGCGAGCACCTCACCCTCGGCATCGACGATGTCGCCCCGGTCACCGGGGATCGCGACCGTGTGCAGTCGGCTCTCGAGCGCCTCGGCCGCGACCGCCGGGCCGGCGATGCCCTGCACGTAGACGAGCTGGCCACCCAGCACGGCGATGAACGCCAGGGTCAGCACCAGCAGCAGGTTCTGCCGTCGCTCGGGGCGCACCGCCGCAGCGGGTGCGGTGGCAGCCGGGGGACGTCGTGGTGGCCCCGGTGGGCGGCCGCCACCGCCGCCTCCGGGTCGGGTCGACGGCGGGGTCGGCCCGGTCCGCCCCTGAACCGGCACCCGGGACCGCCGCTGCGCCAGCGGCTGCCCCGACCTCCCGGCGGGCGACGACGAGGGCGGCGGGCTTGCCGGCTGGCGACGGGGCTGGTCAGAGGATGCCCGTCCCTGAGAGCGCCCCGACGCTCCCTGAGCACGACGTGGTGCCTGCGTCATCCTTGAGCCTCCGCGGGGACGGGGTTGCCCAGGACGGCGCCGTCGGACAACCGGAGGTAGCCGTTGCCCTCGGCCTGCACCATGCCCAGGGCGGTGGCGGCGGCGGCGAGCTCGGCAGGCGACTTGCGCAGGGCGATCTCGGACTCGATCCGCTGCTGCTCGGTGGTGGCCGCGGCGTGCCGCACCTGCAGCGCGTAACGGTCGTACTCCCCCTGGGCCATCGAGGTGTTGAGCAGGAGCGCCCCCAGCAACGAGCCGGCGAGCACCGTGATGCAGAGCATGACGAACGGTGCCCGCGTCCGGGCGGGGGCTGGGGCACGGACGACCCTGAGCCGGGGTCGCGCCTCCGGGAGCCGGGGAGCCGCGGCCGGCGCGCTGGCCGGTACGGGTCGTGGCTGACGGGCAGCAGCCTGTGCACTCATGACGTTCTCCCGTGACGAAGGTGATCGGGGGTGGGGCGAAGCCGCACCGCACCGCGCAGGCGGACGGGTGCGGAGCGGGGGTTGACCTCGAGCTCGGCCGGCCCGGCGCGCTCAGCGCCCCGGGTGAGCATCTGGAGGTAGGGCCGGTGGGTCTCGGGCTCGACCGGCAGACCGGCGGGTGCGCTCGACGTCGCGCCGCGAGCCAGGGCCCTCTTGACCAGGCGGTCCTCGAGGGACTGGTAGGCCATGACGACGATCCGCCCGCCGACGGCAAGGGTCTCCACCGCGGCGGGCAGTGCGCGCTCGAGCACCTCGAGCTCGGCGTTGACCTCGATCCGCAGCGCCTGGAAGGTCCGCTTGGCCGGGTTGCCGCCGGTCTGACGGGCGACCGCGGGGATCGCCGTCCGGACGATCTGCACGAGCTGTCCGGTGCGGGCCAGCGGTGCCACCGCCCGCGCTGCCACGACGGTACGGGCGATCCGGGGAGCGAACTTCTCCTCGCCGTACTCGCGCAGGATCCGCACGAGCTCCGCCTCGGGGTAGGTGTTGAGCACCTCGGCCGCCGTGATCCCGCCCCCCGCGTCCATCCGCATGTCCAGCGGCGCGTCCTGCGCGTAGGAGAAGCCGCGCTCGGGCTCGTCGATCTGCAGGGACGAGACCCCAAGATCCATCAGGACGCCCTGCACCTCTCCGCCCGCCGTGCGCTCGACGACCTCCTGGATCTCGTCGTACACGGCGTGGACCGCTGTGAAGCGGTCTCCGAACGCCTCGAGCCGCGCCTCGGCCAGCCCGATGGCCTCGAGGTCGCGGTCGAGCCCGATGACCCGCAGACCCTCGAACCGGGTGAGCAGGGCCTCGGTGTGCCCTCCCATGCCGAGGGTCGCGTCCACCAGGACGGCACCTGGAGCGCTCAGCGCAGGACTCAGCAGCTCGACGCAGCGGTCGAGCAGGACAGGGGTGTGACGGGTGGCGGCCGGGCGCTCGTCCTGCGTGTCCACCGTCACCTCCCTCTCCTGTCGTGGCTGGTCGTACGTCGTGCGTCCTGTCCTGCGACCTGCCGCAGCCGGCGCTGGTGCCGTGTCGCGTGGTTGCTGGTCGGGTGGCCCTCCACCGCCCGACCAGGTCTCCCTCCGCAGCCCTCTGACGCCGGGGAAGTGCGTCAGAGAAGGCGGGAGGAGACCTCACCGTGCGGTGCTCGCCGATCCGTCGAGCACACGCGGTCATCGTCTAGAAGGCACCGGGGATCACCTCCTCGGCGGTGTCGGCGTAGACGCCGACCTGCTCGTCGAGGTAGGTCTCCCAGGCGCCGGCGTCCCAGATCTCGACCCGCGACCCGGCACCGATCACGGCGACGTCGCGATCCAGGCGCGCGTAGGACCGCAGGCCGGCCGGGATCGCCAGGCGCCCCTGCTTGTCAGGCACCTCGTCGTGGGCTCCCGACAGGAAGACGCGCAGGTAGTCACGGGCCTGCTTGCTCGTGACCGGTGCCTGGCGGATCTGGTCGTGCATGCGACGGAACTCGTCGACCGGGAAGACGTACAGGCAGTGCTCCTGGCCGCGGGTGACGACCAGGCCCGACGCCAGCTGGCCCCGGAACTTGGCCGGGAGGATCAGCCTGCCCTTGTCGTCGAGCCGAGGCGTGTAGGTGCCCAGGAAGGGGTTGTAGGCGCCGTAGCTCGGTGTCTCGCTCGTCATGCCGGCAACCTCCCCTCCGTGCCCCGCACCGGGTGCCGTCGTGCGACGGAAGCCCACTGCTCCCCAGGTGGCCCCACATTACTCCACAACACTCCACCTGACCGGGTGAATCTTCCGGTATGGACGCGTCCATGCCACGTATGCGCAGGTCAGAGCCCTGAACCACGGTGGAGGGGAATTCGCGGCCGCGTGCTGCTCGGCGCGTCCGTCCCGACATATCGGTCGGGTCGACCGCTTCCCGGGCCCGCTCACGCCCCGAGGAGCTCCAACCGAGGCCCTCTCCCGGGCCCACCCGGACACCGCGGAGCCCATGGTGGAGCGAAGTGGGGGGCGGGTGGAGGGCCCACGCCCACCCCTGCCCGGCCCGGTCGTGCGTCGCGGGACGGCCCGCAGATCACCTACGCTCGTGGCAGTCCGCCGAAGGGGTCGCCATGGTCCACGCACTTCCCGCACCGGTCGAGCTCGACGACGTCGCCGAGACCTCGGGCCGGATCCGCGCCGCGATGGAGACCGTGATCTCCGGCCGCCCCGACCTGGTCCGGCTGACCGTCGCCGTCATGCTCGCCGAGGGTCACCTCCTGCTCGAGGACGTCCCCGGTGTGGGCAAGACCACCCTCGCCAAGGCACTGGGCCGGTCGGTGGACTGCACCGTCGGCCGCATCCAGTTCACCCCGGACCTGCTGCCGAGTGACCTGACCGGTGTGACCATCTACCGCCAGCAGCAGCACGAGTTCGAGTTCCGTCCCGGACCTGTCTTCGCCAACATCGTCATCGGCGACGAGATCAACCGCGCCTCCCCCAAGACGCAGTCCGCACTGCTCGAGTGCATGCAGGAGGCGCAGGCCACGATCGACGGCACCACGTACCAGCTGCCCCGACCGTTCCTCGTCCTGGCCACCCAGAACCCGATCGAGATGGAGGGCACCTACGCCCTGCCCGAGGCGCAGCGCGACCGGTTCATGGCCCGGCTCAGCGTCGGATACCCCTCGCGCAACGCCGAGGTCGAGATGCTCGACCGGCAGGAGACCTCCGACCCGCTCGCCCACCTGACGCCCGTGACCGGGGTCGAGCACGTCACCCGCATGATCACCGTGACCCGGCGGCTGTACGCCGCCCCCGGGATCAAGCAGTACGTGGTCGACCTCGCCGAGGCCACCCGCAACGACCCCGGCCTGAGGCTCGGTGCCTCACCGCGCGCGTCGATCCAGCTCCTGCGCGCCGCCAAGGCCCTCGCCGCGATGGCGGGGCGGGACCACGTCCTGCCCGACGACGTCCAGGAGCTCGCGGTACCCGTGCTCACCCACCGGCTCCTGCCCAGCACCGACGCCCGGCTGTCCGGGCACTCGGTCGAGGACACCCTGACCGCGATCATCTCGCGCACCCGTCTACCGATCACCGACCGCGCCGCCGCGCCTGATCGGCGGGCCATCGGCTGATGCGGCCCGCGCGCACCGTCCGCCTCACGCGCCGCGGCGCGTGGCTCGCCGCCGTGGGCGGGGCGCTGCTGGTCTCCGGGGTGCTCCTGGGGGTGGCATCGCTCGTCCAGGGCGGAGCCCTGGTGCTGCTCACCGTGGCGACCGGGTTCACCTGGCTCGTGGTCGAGGCAGGCCTGCACCGACGAGGACGCCTCCAGCTGACCCGTCGCATCACCCCGCACCCGGTCACCGTGGGGCGTCGCGCCGTCGTGAGCGTGGTGGTGACGAGCCCCGGGACACCGCGCCGGGTCACCGGACTGCAGGTCGCCGAACGGGCCGCACGTGAGCTCTCCGGTCCACAGCCCCTGCGCGCACGCGTCGAGCGGGCCGCAGGTCGGTTGACCCTGACGTACGCGATCCACCCCGAGCAACGTGGGCGCTGGACGGTCGGCCCTCTCGAGGTCCGCAGCCAGGACCTCTTCGGGGTCGCGCACTCGAGCGGCCGGCTGGGGCAGAGCGCACAGGTCGCGGTCCGTCCTGCGACCACCGCCCTGCACCTGACCCGCGGACCGACGGCCACCGACGTCGACCGGTCCTCGGCGGGCGCCCGGACTCCCGCCGCCGACGACTCGTCACTGCGCGACTACCGTCCCGGAGACGACCTGCGTCGGGTCCACTGGCAGAGCACCGCGCGCCGCGGGCAGGTGATGGTGCGGCAGGACGAGCGCGCCGGCCGACGTGCGGCGAGCGTGCTGCTCGACCTGCCGCTGGATCGCGAGCAGGCCGAGTGGTCGATCAGCGCCGCCGCGTCGATCGCCCTGGCCCTGGCGGACGAGGGGCACCACGTACGGCTGCTCGACGGCAGCGACCACGGCATCCGCCGCGAGCGCGGGTCTCATCACGCACCCGACGTCGACGGCGCCACAGCCGACGCGCTGCTGGACCAGACCGTCGACCTCGTGGTTCCCGCGACCGAGGAGGCACGTGAGCGCGCGCTGCTCAGAGCCGTCGAGACCCTCACCGGTGCCGCCGGGGGCGCCGAGGTGGTCTTCGCGGTCGTCGGAGGGCTCGAGCAGAGCTGCCTCGAGGCCCTCGCGCGGGTGGGGCAGGCCAGCCACGGCTGGGCGGTGGTCCGCGCCACCGGGGCGGGCGTGGAGCGCGTCGACGGCCCTGCCCGGCACAGCCTGACCACACGCGAGCAGCACACGCACGACGCGCTGCGCCGAGCCGGGTGGACGGTGGCCGTCGCACGACCCGGCGAGGACCTGACCCACGCGTGGGAGCGGCTGCTCGCCGCGGACGACCGCCTCGGTGCCCGGGCATGAGCGCCCACCCCGTGAGCGGTGCGCACGGCTGGGCAGCCACCGGCGCGCTCGCGACAGGCGTCGCCTCGGGCCTCTGGGCGATGACGTACCTCGTGGCACCGGGCCGCTGGGTCGGCGTCTCGCTGATGGCCACCCTGGTCCTCCTCCTGGTCACCACGGCGACCCGGCGCGCGGGCGCGTCACGCCTGGTGCCGACCGCCTGGGCCACGCTCGTCGCCGCACTGTGCATCGTGTCGGTCTACGGATCCACCGGGACCGGGCTGGGACTGCCCGTCCCGACCCGGGAGACGATGGAGCGGCTGTCCTTCCTCGTTCGCGGCGGGGTCCGCGCCGTCGCGGACGGAGTCATCCCGGTCGAGCCCGTCCTCGGGCTCGAGCTGCTCCTGGTGGGGGGCGTGGTGCTGGTCGTCCTGCTGGGTGACCTCGTGGCCCTGGGGCTGGGTCGAGCAGGGCTCAGCGGACTGGCGATCGTGGGACTGTGGCTGCCCACGATCTTCTTCGAGCGGGCCGTCCCCCCGGTGCCGTTCGTGCTCGCGGGACTGTCCTACCTGGTCCTGCTGCACCTGACCCGCCCGCGGCCGCCGTCGGGACGACGCAGCACCCCGCGCGACCTGCGGGTGACCGCCGCAGCCGCGGTGGTGCTGACGGTGGTTGCACTCGCCTCGGGTCCGATCGCCTCGGGCGTGCCCTTCTACCGGTCGGTCACGCTGCCGGCGACCTGGGGGCCAGGTGCGGTCGACGGTCCGCTGCGGCTCTCGACCGACCTGGACATGCGGGCGAGCCTGGCTGCCCGGTCCGACCAGCCGATCCTGAGCTACACGACGCAGTCACGGACGTTGGGGCCGCTGCGGATGTACACGATGACCGACTTCGACGGCGCCGAGTGGAACCGAGCCGCCCCGGAGGGTGACCTCGCCCGCGCCTCGGGGGTGCTGTGGCCGGGTGGTGCCGTTCCCGTCCCGCAGGACGCCGCGCGGGTCTCGGTCCAGGTGGGCAACCTCGACCAGGACAGGCTGCCGATCCCCACCGACCCCCGGCAGGTGGAGATCGACGGCAACTGGCTCTACGACGCCTCTCGTGACGAGGTCCTGGGTGTCGGGACCACCACCCGTGACATCAGCTACGACCTCTGGGTCTCCCCGCGCAGCCTCACCGCCGACGACCTGCGCGCAGACTCCACCGCAGGACCGCTCGAGGCACGCGAGGTGTACACCGAGGTACCGGAGTCGCCGTTCGCGCAGGAGATCCGGGCGCAGGCCGAGGCTGTCATGGCGGGCAGCACGACCGACTACGACCGCGCCCTGGCGCTGCAGTCCTGGTTCCGCAACTTCGAGAACTTCACCTACTCGGCGACCATCCCACCGGCCCAGACCGACGACGCCGTCTGGGACTTCCTGACCCAGCGCACCGGCTACTGCGTGCAGTACGCGACCGCGATGACGGTCATGGCGCGCACTGCCGGCATCCCCGCGCGGCTCGCGGTGGGGTTCCTGCCCGGCACGGCTCAGGAACGCCAGCCCAGCTCGTTCGTCGTGACCGGGCGACACTCCCATGCCTGGCCCGAGCTGTGGTTCGCGGAGGCCGGCTGGGTACGTTTCGAGCCGACGCCGGCCGTCCAGACCGGCGCCCCTCCGCTCTGGGCCGACCCGTACGGAGGCGCGGCGACACCGGAGGACGAACCGACAGCGGCGCCGCAGACCGAGACCGAGCCGCTCCCCGAGGCAGCAGCCCCGGAGAGCGACGGCAGCACCGGTGGCAGCCAGGTCGGTATCGGTACGGCGTCCGTGCCGCTGCTGCTGGTCGTGGCCGTGACCGCCGTGATCGCGGTGCTCCTGGTGCTGGGGATCTCCCTGCTGGTCCGCAGGCGCCTGCGCCAGGCCGCGCCTGCCCTCGACCCGGTGCGCGCATGGTCGGTCCTGCGCACCCGTCTGGCCGGCCACGGGGTCGGCTGGAGCGACGCGACGACACCGCGGCAGGCGGCAGAGATCGTACGGAACGCCTATCGTGCGGGCCCGCGCGCCTCGGCCGACGGCCGCGGGCCCGGACTGCGATCAGCAGGCGGTGAGGCGGTGACCACCCTGCAGCTGGACGATGCCACGACCCTCGAGGCAACCCGCGCGCTCGAGCAGCTGGTCGCAGCGTTCGAGGCGGAGCAGTACGCACCGACCCCGACCGCGTGGTCGCCGCAGGAGCTGGGGGGTTGGGTCGACGCTGTCGAGGCGCCCATGCTCACGCCGGAGCAGCACGCGGGAGCGGCGGACGGGCGTGGCTGAGAGGATGCAGGACGACGATCGAGACGCGCCGTGATCATCACGACGCGCCCTGGTGGCCCGGTGCCCGGACCTGACCTCGCTCGGACCTGACCTCAGCGGTCGCGGTTGTCGCGTCGGTCGTCCCACCGCTGCTCGAGGCGGGTGAAGAGCCCTCCCCGATCCGCGCCGGATCCCGGACGTCCCTTGCTGGGTCGGACCGACCCGTCCGACCCGACCACACCGGTGGGCCCCGATCCGCGCCGGGGCGGCGAGAAGGCCAGCACCACGCAGACGAACATCAGCACGAAGCCGAGGACGCCGAGCCAGGGCAGGCTCGTGGCTGCGCCGACGACGAGCACCGTCAACCCGACCAGCGCACCAGCGCCGGTGAGCAACCACCGACGCACGCTGCTCGAGGCGCGACCCTGGAAGGTGTTGACGAGCTTGGGGTCGTCAGACGTGAGCTGCTGCTCCATCTGCTCCAGTACGCGCTGCTCGTACTCGGACAGAGGCATCGCTACCTCCGTGCTGCCGTTGGGACGGGGACACTCTCAGGATAGGTCCCGCGGGGCGTCCGCGGTAGTTGAGAGGGGGTGGACACTTCCAGAACGTGCGGGCACCCCCTGGTGTTCCCGCGTCGCGCCACCGATCAGCGCGCCCGGGCGCACAGCGGCAACGCCGAAGCGTTGACGCACCTCGTCCATGACCTGCTCAGCCCGACGTTGCGTACCGGACGAGTCGTCGACCGCCTCGTCAAGGGTCAGCTGGCGCGCGCCGACCTCGGACAGCCCTTCTGCGCGCACACCCACCAGACGGACCCGTTGACCACCGAGGTCGGTGCCGGCGAGCAGCTCGCGCGAGGTGAGGTAGAGCTCCCGCGCCACGTCGGTGGGGACGGACAACGTCCGCGAACGGGTGAGCGTGCGGAAGTCCGCGGCACGCACCTTGATCGCGACGGTGCGTGCCACCAGGCCGCGGGCCCGCAGCTGGCTCGCGCACCGATCGGCCAGCGCGAGCAGATGCCCCTGGACGAGATCGAGGTCGGCGGTGTCCTCGTCGAAGGTCACCTCGGCGCCGATGCTCTTCTCCTGACGGGCCGGGACGACCGGACGAGGGTCCCGCCCCCAGGCGAGGTCGTACAGGTGCGCACCCGCAACGGCACCGACCGCCCGTTGCACGGTTCGCACGTCGGCGTCCGCGAGGTCGGCCACGGTGCTGATGCCCCAGCGTGCGAGGGCCTCCCGGGTGCGCTCGCCCACTCCCCACAGCGCGCCCACCGGAAGGGCCCGCAGGAAGTCGACCGCCGCGACCCTCGGGACCAGGAGCACGCCGTCGGGCTTGGCGAAGCCCGAGGCGAGCTTCGCCACGAACTTGGTGCTCGCGATCCCGACCGAGCAGGTCACGCCGAGCTCAGCGTGCACCCGCGTGCGGATGAGCTCGGCGATCCGTGTCGGCGGACCGATCCGGCGCCGCGCCCCGGAGACGTCGAGGAAGGCCTCGTCGACGCTCACCGGTTCGATCACCGCGGTCACGTCACCGAGCATCTCCATCACCCGCGCCGAGGCAGCACGGTACGCCGCCTGGTCGGGCGGGATCACCACGGCCTGCGGGCACAGCCTGCGCGCCTGCGCCATCGGCATCGCAGCGTGGATCCCGAACGCGCGCGCCTCGTAGGTCGCGGCGAGCACCACGGACCGCGCCTCGCCCCCGACGACGACAGGACGTCCGCGCAGGTGCGGTCGCCGGGCAAGCTCGACCGAGGCGAAGAAGGCATCCATGTCGACGTGGAGGATGGAGCAGCCGTCCTCGTCGGAGCCCCAGCTCCGGCGCATCCCCGGCGGCGTCGGGCTACGGCTCATCGCACGTCACGAAGCCCGGACACCACGCGCCGCCATCTGTCCGCGCGCCGGGTCGTCCAGCAGCGCCCGGACGGCGTCCTGGAAGTCCTCCGCGACGCAGACCAGCTGCTCGGCGCGCTCGGCGTCGACCACCTCGTCCCGACCGGCCTCGATCGCCGATCGCAACCGCGCGCCGTCGGCGAAGTACGCCGTCCAGGGAGCGAGAGCCGGAGCGACCAGGGAGACCATCTCCCACACCGTACGCGGGGAGGGGCGCCGCTGAGGTCGCCCGGTCACCTGGAGCAGCGCCGCACCCGCCCGCAGAGCAGCGAGGTGCGCGTGGACGAACCTCTCCCCCGGTGAGGTGGACAGCTGGGCCGCGACGAGCTCCGCGTCGCTGCGCGCGAGGAGGTCGACCGCCGCCGGCGGAACGGGCGGGACCCCCGCCGGGGCGCCACCTCTCGTGTCGCCCCTGATCGTCGTGGGCGCGGGAAACAGACCGACCGGCCCCTGATACGTCGCCGATGCCATCGCACACCTCCTCGCTCCATCATCGAACACTTGTTCGATCCGGTCAACTCCCCCGCGTGTGACGTGGACGTCCCGCTGGTGGCATGAGCATCCCAGCGACCGCTGACACGCCTGGCTGCGACCAGGGGCGGCACTACGGTGGTCCGGTGCCCGACAAGACCAGACGAGCTCGCCGCGCCGGTCCCCGCTCGAGCGGTCCGGGTCCGGTCGAGCTGCCCGAGGGGGTGGTGCGCACCACGACGGGAACGGTCGAGCTGGTCCGTGAGCGAGGGGCACCGGGCTCGGTCACGCTGATGGTCAACGGGGTGCCGAGCTCGCACCTGGACCTCGAGGACCCCACCCGGCTCGAGTTCGAGTACATGCAGCAGATGGCCGCCGTCGTGGACCGACTGCCCGAGGGCCCCCTCGACGTCGTCCATCTGGGGGCAGCGGGATGCGCGATGGCCCGGTGGGTCGACGCCACCCGTCCGGGCTCACGGCAGCTCGCCGTGGACATCGACGACCGCCTGGTCACGCTCGTCAGGGCCTGGTTCGGCCTGCCCCGGGCCCCCCGCCTGCGGCTGCGCGCCGCCGAGGCGCGCGAGGCCCTTGCCGGTCAGGGCGATGCGAGCGCTGACCTCGTCATCCGGGACGTCTTCGCGCCGGACACCACACCGGCGCACCTGCAGACGGTCGAGTTCACCGCCGACGTCGCGCGGGTCCTGCGTCCCGGGGGCCTCTACCTGGCCAACTGCGCCGACCGGCCACCCCTGGCGCTGGCGCGCTCGGAGGTGGCCACGGTTCGCGAGGTCTTCGGACACGTCGCCCTGGTGGCCGAGCCGGGACAGCTCCGAGGCCGGCGCTACGGCAACCTCGTCGTCGCAGGCACCGCTCGCCAGGGACTCCTCGACGACGCGGGACTGGCCAGGGCCCTGCGGTCCCTGCCCATGCCGAGCCGAGTGCTGCACGGACCCGACCTGACCGAGTTCGCCGGAGCGGGCGAGGTCCTGACCGATGGTGTCCCGCCCCCGACGGGCGACCTCGGCACGGTACTCGCTGCGGCACCGGACGACACGAGGCCGCGTCCGCCGGAGCAGACGCGGCCTCGTGGGTCACGCGATCAGAGCGGTCGGACGTTCTCCGCCTGAGGTCCCTTGGGACCCTGCGTGATCTCGAACTCGACCCGCTGAGCCTCCTCGAGCGACCGATACCCCTGGGTCTCGATCGCCGAGTAGTGGACGAAGACGTCGGCGCCGCCGCCGTCCTGGGCGATGAACCCGTAGCCCTTCTCAGCGTTGAACCACTTCACAGATCCCTGCGCCATGCGTTTCCTGTCCTTCTGTCCATCCGGGGACGTCGATGACCGAACCCTGGTGTCCGGTCCGCCTGCCGCAATGGTTGCCCCACGTCCTGCACCGGTGGCCCAGCGAACAGGAACTGACGGGGAGGTGTCTCCACCGTCCCCGGATCATGCGTAAGTCCTCACTGCAACGGCGCAATTCTGGCACGACGCCTGTGTTCCGCGCCACATCCCCGCGCCCGTCGCGGCGCCTCAGGCCGAAGGCCCGGGGGGCCCCTCGTCCCGGTGTCCAGAGGCCGCCCGACCGCCGCGCGAGGGACCTCGACGCGCTGCACGCCGTTCGGCGAGCAGCACCCGCACAGGCCGCACGACGACCCCGTGCTCACGCAGGATCCTGCGGGTGCTCCGCCGAGTCACGAGGACACCGACGACACCGACCACCCACGGGATCGCGAGCACGCTGAACGCGACCCGGAAGGCCGAGAGCGAGAAGTCGGTGGTGCCCGGCGGGCTCACCAGGTCCAGGACCACGCCGACACCCATGATCGACAGGAGAGCCGCACCGAAGCCACCGACGTTCACCAGGCCGGTGGCCACGCCGATCCGCGGGGTCGGGTTCGAGGTCCTGGCGTAGTCGAAGCCGATCGAGGCACCTGGCCCCCCCGCGGCGATGACGACGACGAACACCGCGAGCAGCCACAACGGGCTGGGTCCGGGACGGAGCAGGACTGCAGCCCACGCAGCACCCATCGCCCCGGCGATCGTCAGCACCATCCACGACCGCCGCAGCGGGTGCCTGCCCGTCAGCACCCCGATCACCGGCCCCGCGGCCATCGCGGCGGCGACGTTGAGGGTGAGCAGACCGCTGGCCTGCGCCGGCTGCAGGCCCTGCGCCGAGATCAGGAACGGGAAGCCCCAGAGCATGACGAAGACGGTGGTGGAGAACTGCCCCAGGGTGTGGGTCCAGAAGCCCAACCACGTCCCCGGCTCGCGGACGACCTCACGCAACGGGGCGAGCACACCGGCGCGGGATCGCTCGTGCACCGTGCCGAGGGGATGGTCACGGATGGTCGCCCAGGCCAGGATCCCGCTGAGGGTCCCCACGGCGGCGAGCCCCACGAAGGCCGTCGTCCACCCCGCCAGGTGCAGCACGAGGACGAGAGGGACCGCAGCTGCCACCTGGCCGAGCTGACCGACCAGGGCGGTCGTCTGGGTGTAGAGCGGAACCCGACGCGGAGGGAACCACACGACGACCAGGCGCAGCACCGAGATGAAGGTCGCGGCGTCGCCGGCACCGATGAGGACGCGGGCGACCAGCGCCCACGGCAGCTCCGTCACCACCCCGAGCAGCAGCTGCCCCGCGGCCATGAGCACCGCACCCGTCGCGATCATCGCGCGCGAGCCGAACCGGTCCAGCAGCACCCCGGCGGGGATCTGCAGGGCCGCGTAGACGGTGAGCTGGACCACGACGAACGAGGCGAGCACCGTGGCGCTGACCCCGAAACGCTCGACGGTCTCGACTCCCGCCACGCCCAACGAGCTGCGGTGCAGGACGGCGACCACGTAGGCGACCAGCGCCGCGCCCCACACCACGGCGGGGCGCCTCACCAGGGACACCCGCGGCCGGTCGGACCCGGCCGCACGCCCGCCGCCGTCAGAGCCCGGGACCGTCGCCACCCTGCTGCTGGGCCAGGAAGCGCTCGAACTCAGCGCCGAGCTCGTCCGCGGTGGGGATGTCGCTGGTCTCGGCGAGCAGGTTGGTCCGACCGATCGCCCGCGTGAACGAGTCGTACTGCTCCTCGAGGGCGCGCACCACGGCGGCGACCTCCTCCGACCCCGCGACCTGGCGCTCGACCTCGTCGAGGGTCTCGCGAGCCGCCGCCTCGAGTGCCTGGGCGTCGAGCGCGAGCCCGGTCGCCCGCTGCACCTGCTCGAGTGCGATGAGCGACGCCTGGGGGAAGGGGGACTGCGCCAGGTAGTGCGGGACGTGCACCGCGAAGCCCATCGCATCGTGACCCCAGCGGCCCAGCCTGTACTCCAGGACGGCACTCGCGCTCGCCGGTACCTGCACCGTGCCGAACCACGACACGTGGTCCTCGACGAGCTCGGCCCGTGTCCCGTGCGCGGTCACCGACAGGGGACGGGTGTGCGGGACGCCCATCGGGATCCCGTGCACGCCCACGGTCAGCTGCACGTCGAACCGTTCGACGAGCTGTCGGACCGCCGCCACGTACCGCTCCCACTGGATGTCCGGCTCGACGCCGTGCAGCAGCAGGAACGGGACACCCTCCGCGTCACGCACCACGTCGACCACCAGAGCGGGCTCGGCGTAGTCGCTCCACGTCGAGGCGTCGAAGGTCATCATTGGGCGGCGCGAGCGGTAGTCCAGGAGCTGGTCGACGTCGAAGGTCGCGAGCCGCGTGACGTCGAAGTTGGCTGTGAGGTGGTCCGCCGCGAGCTGCCCGGCACTGCCGGCGTCGACGAAGCCCCGCACCAGGTGGAGCAGGACGGGCCCGCCGCCCGACCGGACGTGCTCGGTCAGATCGCGTGCCACGTCGTCGTCGACGGAGTAGATGCCGTTCGGGTCCCTCATCGCCCGTCCTTCGCTCGTCCCAGGCTGTCGTCGGCAGCAACGCCCCACGTCGCCCAGACATTCCGTCGGCCCGCGCGTGGCCCGCGGGAGGCGCTCAGCGCGAGGGCAGCCGTACGACCGAGACGAAGAAGTCGTCGATCTGGCGGACCACGTCGATGAACCGCTGGAAGTCCACGGGCTTGGTGACGTAGGCGTTGGCGTGCAGCGAGTAGCTGCGCAGCACGTCCTCCTCGGCCTCGGAGGTGGTCAGGACCACGACCGGGATGCTGCGCAGCTCGTCATCCGACTTCATCGCCGCGAGCACCTCGCGGCCATCCATCCGGGGCAGGTTGAGGTCGAGGAGCACCATGTCCGGCGTCGGCGCGTCGGCGTACTCCCCCTCCTTGCGCAGGTAGGCCATCGCGCTGGCACCGTCGCTGACCACGGCGAGCCGGTTGGCGACCTTGTTCTCCGCGAAGGCCTCCCTGGTCATCAGGACGTCACCCGGGTCGTCCTCGACGAGCAGGACGTCGATCGGGTTCTGGATGCTGCTCATGACACTCCGCTCTCGATGCCGCCCACCGCGGCCTCTTCCTCGTGGGTACCGACCGGGATCGTCCATCGGACGACCGTCCCGGGCGACGCGTCGGTGACCCAGATGTCTCCACCATGGAACTCGACGATCTTCTTGCACAGCGCGAGCCCGATCCCGGTGCCCTCGTACACGTCCTTGGCATGGAGACGCTGGAAGATCACGAACACCCGGTCGGCGTACTGGGGGTCGATCCCGATCCCGTTGTCACGGCACGCGAACTCCCAGCATCCTCCCACCTGGTGCGCCTCGATGCGCACCTCGGGGACCCGGTCGGGGTGCCGGAACTTGATCGCGTTGCCGATCAGGTTCTGGACGAGCTGGACCAGCAGCGGCTCCTCGCCGCGGACCACGGGCAGGTCGACAACCGTGACCACCGCCCCGGACTCCTCGATCGCGGTGCCGAGGTTCTCCGAGGCCCGCTCGACGACCGAGCCCATGTCGACCTCGGTGAGCTCGCCGCCGATCCGTCCCACCCGGGAGAAGCCCAGCAGGTCGTTGATCAGACGCTGCATCCGCTTGGCACCGTCGACGGCGAAGTCGATGTACTGGTCCGCTCGGTCGTCGAGCTGTCCCTGATACCGCTTCTGCAGCAGCTGGGTGAAGCTCGCCACCTTGCGCAGCGGCTCCTGGAGGTCGTGCGAGGCGACGTAGGCGAACTGCTCGAGGTCCCGGTTCGAGCGGCGCAGCTCCTCGGCCTGCTCCTGCAGCAGCTCGTGCGAGCTCTCGAGCGCCGCCCGGGCCTCGGCCGCCTGGGCGGCGAGCCGGACGAGGCGCTCGCGCATGAGCTCGACGTCGCGTGCGACCTCGCCCACCTCGCCCGGCCCGGCGTCCACGACCGGGTGGTCGACGTCTCCCCCGGCCACGATGCGTGCGTCCTGCGCCAGGACGGCGAGCGGACCCGTCACCCAGCGCCGCAGGAAGACCCACAGCAGGACACCCACGACGACGGGCGCGACGGCCAGCAGGCCCAGCGCCACGGTCAGCGCCGCTGTCGAGGTGCCGAGCTCGTCCACCGCGAGGTCCCGCTCGTCCCGCAGGAGGTCCGCATAGGCCTCGACGTCGACGCGGAGCTCGTCGAAGAGGACCCGGCCCTCCTCGATGTCGGCGACTCCCACCGCGTCGGGGCCCGCCTCCTCGACCGCCTCGATCGTCGGCTGCGCGAACTCCCGGTACCAGCGCGTGGCGAGATCCCCGGCCTCGGAGCGCATCAGCAGCACCCGGTGGTCCTCCCCGAGCTCGGCCGCGAGCCCCTGCTCGATGTCGCTGCCCGCGGGCTGCTCGGTCAGCCGGTGGAACGGCTCGAGGGTGATCGGGTCGCCCGTCAGCGCGTACCCGCGCACCGCGGTCTCGGCGTTGACGAGCTGGACGTAGGCGGCATCCGCCTCGGTGATCGCCTCGAAGTAGAGGTGGGTCACGACCTGCTGGCGGTCGGCCAGGAGCGCCAGCGCCCAGATCGCACCGGCGACCACGAGCACCAGCAGGGTGCCCGCCGTGACGAGAGCTATACGCAGCCGTCGACGCAGCGAGGTACGCCAGGCCCTGGCCGCCCGGGCCTCGGGCGTCGGGCTCACGCCTCGGACCCCGACCAGCCCAGGACCACCAGCGCGGTGTCGTCGACGAGGTCGCCGCCGTGCCGGGACCGGACCGCCTCGAGGATCCGGTCGACCAGCGTCACGCCGGCGTGACCGTCGAGCCGCTCACCGTCCTCGTCGAGGTCCGGGCCACGATCGAGGCGGGCAGCGCGCCGACCGGGGAGCGCGGTACCCGACGGGTCGATCGCCAGGGCCTCGTCGATGACCGCGACGAAACCCTCCTCGCCCAGCCGTTCCTCGCCGCCGTCGACCGTCGCCTCGAGCACGCCGTCGGTGTAGAGCACGACCCGCCAGCTCGTCCCCAGCTCGACCCGCTCGGGCTGCCACCCCCCTGGCACCGGGATCCCCAGGGCACGGCCCCGGCAGTCGGCCGGGAGCACACGGGTGGTGCGCCCGACGTGCAACGGCGCCGGGTGGCCGCACAGGTACAGGTCCATCGCCGTCCGGTCCGGGTGCACGACCACCATGACCAGCGTCGTGAAGACCTCCGGGCGACCTCGCTCGGCCGCCAGGATCTGCTCGACGACCGCCAGGACCCGCTGGGAGTCGAGGCCCGCGAGCACCGCCGTCCGCCACGCCGCACGCAGCGTGGCCCCCAGGGCAGCCTCATCAGGTCCGTGTCCTGCGACGTCGCCCACGATCGCGGCGACCGAGCCGTCAGGGCGTTCGACGACGTCGTAGAAGTCGCCCCCGAGCAGGCCGTCGCGACCCGCTCGGTAGCCGACGAGCACCTCGAGCGCACCGTCGCCGACGAGCGGCGAGGGCAGCAGCGCCCGTTCGAGCCGTTGCGTCTCACGTGATCGCACCTGTGCCCGGAACAGCGCGCGCTCCTGAGCGTCGGCCTGACGTCGCTGGATCGCGTAGCGCACCGTGCGGAACAGCAGCCCGAGGCTGACCTCGCCCTTGACCAGGTAGTCCTGCGCCCCCGCGGCGACCGCGCGCAGACCGACGTCAGCATCCGCCATGCCTGTCAGCACGACGATCGCAGGCGCCGTCCCTGGCACGGCGAGGCGTTCCAGGGCGTCGATCCCGGAGGCGTCCGGAAGGCCGAGGTCGAGCAGGACGCAGTCGACGTCGAGCATCCCCTTGGCCTCGTCCAGCGACCGTGCGCGCAGCAGCTCGACCACGGCCGACTCGTCCTCGAACTGCTCCTGGACGAGCAGCGCGTCGCCGTCGTCGTCCTCGACGAGGAGCACTCGGAGGGGCTGCTGATCCCGCTGTTGATCCGGCACACGTCCCCTTCCGCAGGTCGGCCCACAGGTCGGCCTCCTCGATCCTACGGGTCGCTCGGTCGGTCGCGCGCACCACCCGGTCCCGCGAGACCGGCGACGTACGGACCGCGTGGCGGTCACGGCATCACCGCGGTGGGGCAGATAATGGACGGCCGTCCCGGGCCCATCGGGTCGGCACCGCGGAGCCCGGACCGGGCCGGCACCGCGCTCCGGGCGACGAGCAAGGGGAGACAGTGGCAGGCAGGCAGGACCAGCTGCGCGAGGAACAGTCCGCCGTCGACCTCCGCTACGCACGGCTCGACGAGCTGCGTGAGCAGACCGCGGCACGGCTGGCCGAGGTACGGCGTGTCGGTCCCTCGGGCTCCCCCCAGAACAGGTCCGAGCGCGACGCCTTCGCCACCCTGTACGAGGACCGGATCGCCCAGCTCGACGCGGTCGAGCAACGGCTGTGCTTCGGCAGGCTCGACCTGACCGACGACACGACGCGCTACATCGGGCGGATCGGGCTGACCGACGCCGAGCACACGTCCCTGCTCACGGACTGGCGCGCGCCGGCCGCGCAGGCCTTCTACCGTGCGACCTCGGCCCAGCCCGACGGCGTCGTGCGGCGCCGTCACCTGGTCACCCGGGGTCGCGCGGTCACCGGGCTCGAGGACGAGGTGCTCGACCTCAGCGCCCTCACGGGTTCACCGGACCCCACCGGCTCTGGCCACCAGCCAGGGGTGCTCCAGGGGCTGACCGGCGAGGGAGCGCTGCTGGCCGCCCTGGCCACCGGTCGTACCGGTCGTATGGGCGACATCGTGGCGACCATCCAGGCCGAGCAGGACGCGATCATCCGGTCCGACCTGCAGGGCGCCCTGGTGGTCCAGGGTGGGCCCGGTACCGGCAAGACCGCCGTCGCGCTGCACCGCGCGGCCTACCTGCTGTACGCCCACCGCCGAACCCTCGAGCGGTCCGGCGTCCTCCTGATCGGGCCGAGCCACACCTTCCTGCGGTACATCGACCAGGTGCTGCCCTCCCTGGGAGAGACGGGCGTGGTGACCACGACCATCTCGGACCTGGTGCCCGGCGTCACCGCGGAGGGCACCGAGCCCGACGACGTCGCCCGGATCAAGGGACTCCCGACCATGGCACGGGTGATCAGCAGGGCGGTCCGCCAGCGTCAACGTGTTCCGGCCGAGGCCCGAACGGTCGACGTCGACGGGCGCACCGTGATGGTCCATCCCCACGACGTCACCGACGCGATAGCCAAGGCACGGCGCTCCAACCGTCCGCACAACCTCGCCCGGGTGGTCTTCGTCCGGGAGATGCTCGCGCGGCTCACCACCCAGTACGTCTCGGCGCTCGGCTACCCCGTGCCGCTCGAGGACCGCGGGGAGATCACCGAGGAGCTGCGGTCGCACCGTGAGATCCGGATCGCCCTCAACCTCGCGTGGATGCCCCTGACCCCCCAACGACTCGTCGAGGACCTGTTCAGCCGGCCCGAGCGCCTCTCAGCCGCAGCGCCTGACCTGCCTGCCGCCGATCGCAGGGCGCTGCAGCGGGCCAAGGGCTCTCCGTGGACACCGGCCGACATCCCGCTCCTCGACGAGGCCGCCGAGCTCCTCGGTGAGGACGACCAGGCCGCCCGGGCGCAGACGGCCCAGGACGCCCAGCAGCGCAGCGCCGAGCTCGAGTACGCCCGCCAGGTGCTGAGCTCGACCGGGGCCGGTGGCGGCCTGGTCAGTGCCGAGCTGCTCGCCGACCGCTTCGCCCACAGCGCGCCGCGACTCACCACGGCCGAGCGTGCGGCGGCCGACCGTAGCTGGACCTACGGCCACATCGTGGTCGACGAGGCCCAGGAGCTCTCACCGATGGCGTGGCGCATGCTGCTCCGCCGGTGCCCCACCCGGTCGATGACCATCGTCGGGGACGTCGCCCAGACAGCCGCCCCGGGCGGGGCGCACAGCTGGGAGCAGATGCTCGACCCCGTGCTGCGCGGGTCCTGGCGTCTGGCCGAGCTGACCGTCAACTACCGCACCCCCGCCGAGGTCGCCCGGACCGCTCAGGACGTGGCGCGGACCGCAGGGCTGCCCGTGAGCGCCCTCACGTCGGCGCGCGACGTGCCCGACGCACTGCGCGTCGCAGGGGCCGGCTCCGACGGGGTGGTGGTCGAGGTCGTGTCACAGGTCGCCCTCGCGCTCGACGAGCTGGTCGGGCAGGAGGCCGACCCGCTGACCGTCGACGCAGGCCGGGTCGCGGTGATCGCACCCGGCGCCCTGGTCGACCAGGTGCGGTCCGCGCTGGTCGACGCGGGCCTGGGTGAGCACCTGCGACCTCCCAGCGGTGGCACGGCGCTCGACGCGCGGGTCGCGGTGATGTCGCCCCGGATGAGCAAGGGCCTGGAGTTCGACCTCGTCGTGCTCGCCGAGCCCTCGGCCATCGGCGAGGTGTCGATGGGCGACCTGTACGTCGCGATGACCCGGCCCACCCGGGGCCTGCGCGTGGTCACCTCGACGACGCTGCCGGCCGGGTGGACGCCCTGACGGTGGCGGGTCGACCGCCCGACCGGCAGGACGACGGCCCTGATCAGCCCTGGCAGGCCACCTGCCCGAGCATCGCCAGCCCCGCCAGGTCACCAGGGCCGAGGTCTGCACGGTGGGAGGTCATCGGGTGCATGAGCTCCCCCGTGTCCTGGACGTGGTCCAGGCCCACGACGTGCGCGAGCTCGTGGACCACGATGGCGCGCGCCTGCTCGTAGCCGTCCGCCCGACCGAGGAGCGCCACGAGGTCCGGGGCGTCCAGGACCATCCGGCCCGCGGCGAGCCAGGTCCCCTCGCCGCGCGATCCCGGCACCGCGGCCGAACCGGCCACCCCGGCCACGTTGCCTGCGAGCTCGGCGACCTCGCTCTCGTCGGACCACGCCACGAGCACCGGGGCCCAGCCCGGGCCGTACCTCTCGGGCTGGATGAGGGCCCGGTCCAGCGTCGGGGCCTCGTCGGTGACCCCCACGTCCACGAACTCCAGACCCGACGCCTCGGAGACCACCGTGACGGCGTCGGCGAGGAGCGCCTGCCCCGAGGGCGGCATGCCGTCGGGGCGGACGACGTACCGGATCGGTCGGCACGGGTCGTAGCCCACCGGCTCTCCCGTGTCGTCGGTGTGCAGGAAGGCGTAGGAACCGCTCGTGGTCACGGGGACGACCGGACGGAGCCGGCCCTCGGAGGGCTCGGGGCGGGGTACCGCCACCGCCCGTCCCTCGATCTCGACGTACACCCTCGGCACGAACGGGCTGGTCAGGGAGTCCCACCCGCCGTCCCGCCAGCCGGCGGCGAGGGCCCCTCCCAGGACGAGCACCAGGAGCAGGGCGAGCACACGGGGTGTCCCGACCCGAGGAGTGCTGAAACGGGCCGACCCGGCGCGACGGGCGGCGCGGTGGGCCGCCCGGTCCATCTGACGCAGCATCCGGCGGGTTCGCCACGACTCGCGTGCCGTGCGTCCGTCCCGTCGTCCTCGCCGGTCCATCGGACCAGTCTCCCAGCCCCTCACGCCGCAGGCTCGTCGACCCCGGGGTGACTTCGCGGCGCGGCGGGAACTTCACCCGGTGCCGTGCGACCGCAGCCGGCGATGTCCCGCCTGTCGGTCCCGGTTTGGCTCCCACGGCCCGGAGGGACACGATAGGGCCGTGCTGAGAGCCCTCTTGCTGGAGAACCTCCATCCCCTGGCCACGTCGATCCTGCAGACCGACGGGATCCAGACCGTGTCCCACGGCGGGGCGCTGGACGAGGACGAGCTGATCGAAGCGCTCCAGGGGGTCCAGCTGCTCGGCATCCGCTCCAAGACCCTGGTGACCGAGCGGGTCATCGCGAACGCACCTGACCTGCTCGCGATCGGTGCGTACTGCATCGGCACCAACCAGATCGACCTGCGCACCGCGGCCCTGCACGGTGTCGCCGCCTTCAACGCCCCGTTCTCCAACACCCGGTCCGTGGTCGAGCTCACCCTCGCCGAGATCATCGCGCTGACCCGCCGCCTGACCGAGCGCGACCAGGCCCTGCACGCCGGCGTCTGGGACAAGTCGGCCGACGGCGCCCACGAGGTGCGCGGACGGACCCTGGGGATCGTCGGCTACGGCAACATCGGCACCCAGCTCTCGGTCCTCGCCGAGGCGCTGGGGATGTCGGTGGTGTTCTACGACTCGGCGGAGAAGCTCTCCCTGGGCAACGCGCGTCGGGTCGAGACGCTCGACGAGCTGCTCGAGGTCTCCGACGTGGTGACCCTGCACGTGGACGGGCGCAGCGGCAACGGCGGCCTGTTCGGTGACGAGCAGTTCGCCCGCATGCGCCCGGGAGCGGTCTTCCTGAACCTCTCCCGCGGCTTCGTGGTGGACTACGCGGCGCTGCGCGAGCACATCCTGAGCGGGCACATCGGCGGCGCAGCGGTCGACGTGTTCCCGGTCGAGCCCAAGCGGCGGGGTGACCACTTCGAGTCGGACCTGCGCGGACTGCCCAACGTCATCCTGACCCCTCACATCGGCGGCTCGACCGAGGAGGCGCAGGAGGCCATCGGCCAGTTCGTCTCCAACAAGCTCCGCGACTACCTCGCGACCGGCACCACGATGCTCAGCGTGAACCTGCCGAACCTCGCACTGGCGCAGCGGACCGGTGCGCACCGCCTGGCGCACCTGCACCACAACACGCCAGGGGTCCTCGCCGGCATCAACCAGACGCTCGCCGAGCACGACGTCAACATCGAGGGGCAGCTGCTCGCCACCCGGGGCGACCTGGGCTACGTCGTGACCGACGTCGGCTCGGACCTCTCCCCCGACGTGTGCAACGTGCTCGAGGAGATGTCGCAGACCATCCGGCTCCGGCTGCTCTCCTGACACCGGGCACGCGACCAGCCCGCCATCCCTCGTCCCTCACCGCGGGACGCAGCACGACGGCGCGCCCCCGCAGGGGGACGCGCCGTCGTGGTGGGTCGTGCGCCGGTCAGCCCGTCTTGCGACGGAAGGTGCGCTGCGAGCCGCCCTCCGTCTCGGACCCGTGGACGGAGCCGGTGTTGCGGCGACCCTCCGCGGTCTTGTGCTGGGCCGCGCGCTTGCGCTCGAGCGCCTCACGGAAGCGGGCCTTGGCCTCCTCGGCCTTCGGTGCCGGGTCGTGGTCGGTCATCGTCGTACCTCCTGCTCGCGGCCGGGCAGAAGCGCCGACCTCCCCCAGCCTGGCGGCTCGCGGTCGCAGAAGCCAGTCCTTTGCCCGGTCATGGGCTCACGCGTAGCGTCAAGGGATGCACCTGCCGGATCCTCACCGCTACGACACGATGACCTATCGCCGGGCCGGGAGGTCGGGACTGGCCCTGCCCGTCATCTCGCTGGGACTCTGGCAGAGCTTCGGCGCTGCCCATCCGCTGAGCACCCAGCGCGAGATCCTGCTGCATGCCGTCGACCGGGGCATCACCCACATCGACCTGGCCAACAACTACGGTCCACCGCCCGGTGCCGCCGAGGAGAGCTTCGGCAGCGTGCTGCGCACCGACCTGGCAGCCGTCCGGGACGAGCTGGTCATCTCCACCAAGGCGGGCTACCGGATGTGGCCAGGGCCCTACGGCGAGGGCAGCTCCCGCAAGTACCTGCTGGCCTCGCTGGACCAGTCCCTCGCACGGATGGGTGTCGACCACGTCGACCTGTTCTACAGCCACCGCTACGACCCGACGACCCCGCTCGAGGAGACCATGGGCGCGCTGCGCACGGCGCTCGACTCGGGTCGCGCCCGGTATGTCGGGATCTCGTCCTACTCGGCGCGGCGGACCGTCGAGGCGCTCGAGGTAGCACGAGGGATCGGGCTGCCACTCACCCTGCACCAGCCGTCCTACTCCATGCTGAACCGATGGATCGAGCGGCCGGGCGCGGGCACTGCTGCCGAGGGCACCGGGCCGGGCACCGTCGACCGATCGCTGCTCGACGTGCTCGGCGACGCCGGCCTGGGCACGATCGTCTTCTCACCCCTGGCTCAGGGCATGCTCACCGACAAGTACCTGCACGGGATCCCCGAGGGCTCGCGCGCGTCCCGTGGCGGGCCGTTGCGTACCGAGTTCCTGACCGGCGACACCCTCGGGCACCTGAGGGCGCTGGACGAGATCGCCGCGTCCACGGGTCGGTCCCTGGCCCAGCTCGCACTGGTCTGGGCGCTCCGGGACGAGCGGGTCACCTCGTTGCTGCTGGGCGCCAGCAGCGTCGCCCAGCTCGACGAGAACCTCGCAGCGATCCAGGACACGCACCTGGAGCCTGCGGTGCTCGAGGCGATCGACCGGCACGCGGTCGACGCCGGGGTCAACATCTGGGCGGAGCGCTCGAGCGACCTGTGAACCCGGGACCTACTGCTCGGTAGGTTACGGAGGCGTAGGTTAGGATCTGGACCGTGACGACGACGACTCCCCGCCCTTGGCTCAGCTCCTACGCGCCGGGGGTCCCGGCGGACGTGCCCGACCCGGTCGACCCCGTGACGGTGACGCTCGAGCACTCGGTCCGCGCGTTCCCCACGCGTGTGGCAGCCGACTTCCTGGGAGCGGTGACCACGTACCGGGCGCTCGGACGGCAGGTCGCCCAGGCGGCCGAGGCACTCCGCGAGGTGGGGGTACGGCCCGGGGACCGGGTGGCCCTGGTCCTGCCCAACTGCACCCAGCACATCGTGGCCTTCTACGCGGTGCTCCGTCTGGGCGCCGTCGTCGTCGAGCACAACCCGACGTACTCGGCGAGCGAGCTCGCCCACCAGATCGCCGACTCGGGCGCCGTCGTCGCGATCTGCTGGGAGAAGACCACCGCCGCCGTCCTGGATGCCCGCGAGCAGACCGACCTGCGCACGATCATCACCGTCAACCTCGCGGCCGACCTCCCGGGCATCAAGCGCCTCGCGCTGCGCCTCCCGGTCTCCGCAGCCCGGCAGACGCGTGCCGCGATGCGATCCCGCGTCCCGCAGGGAGCCGGGGTGCTGCGCTGGGATCGCCTGGTCCGCGGTGCGGCACCGCTGCCGGCCGACCACCCCCACCCCGGCATCGACGACGTGGCGCTGCTGCAGTACACGGGCGGCACCACGGGCACTCCCAAGGGAGCCGTCCTGCGGCACCGTCACGTCGCCGTCAACGCCGCCCAGGGGCAGGCGTGGACCCAGCACCAGGCGGGCACCGAGACCGTCTACGCCGCCCTGCCGTTCTTCCACGCGTTCGGTCTCACGCTGTGCCTGACCTACGCGATCCGCATCGCCGCCACCGTCGTGATCTTCCCCAAGTTCGACGTCAAGCAGGTCCTCGAGGCGCAGCGCCGGCGACCCGCCACCTTCCTCCCGGGTGTCCCCCCGATGTTCGAGCGCCTCGCAGCCGCCGCACGGGAGACCGGTGCCGACCTCACCACGATCGCCCGGTCGATCTCGGGGGCCATGTCCTTGCCGCCCGAGACCGCGGCCGCCTGGGAGGAGGTCACCGGCGGTCTGCTCGTCGAGGGGTACGGGATGACCGAGACGTCACCCGTCGCGCTGGGCAGCCCGCTCTCCGAGGCGCGGCGCCCCGGGATGCTCGGACTCCCGTTCCCCTCGACCCTGATCCGGGTCGTCGACCCCGAGAACCCGCACCGCGACGTCGCGCCCGGGGAACGCGGCGAGCTGCTGATCTCGGGACCCCAGGTCTTCGACGGCTACTGGCAGCGTCCCGATGAGACCGCTGCCGTCCTGCTCGAGCACGAAGGACGCACCTGGTTGCGCACCGGCGACGTGGTCGTGGTCCAGGAGGACGGGTTCGTCGAGCTCGTCGACAGGATCAAGGAGATCATCATCACCGGGGGCTTCAACGTGTACCCCTCCCAGGTCGAGGACCACCTGCGCACCATGCCCGGCATCCGGGACGTCGCCGTGGTCGGGGTCCCGGGAGGGGACCTGGGCGAGAAGGTGGTCGCCGCGATCGTCCTGGCCGAGGGCGCGACGAAGATCGAGCTCGACGCCGTCCGCGAGTGGAGCGAGCAGAAGCTCGCCCGCTACGCCCATCCCCGTGAGCTCATCGTCCTGCCCGAGCTCCCGCGGTCCCAGATCGGCAAGGTCCTGCGACGGGTCGTGCGTCAGCAGCTCCTCGACCGCCCCTGAGGCTCCCGCTGCGGGGTCAGCCGCAGGTCAACCGGGGCGCTGCGCCCGTTCGCGCAGCGACCGCTTCCGCAGCACGGAGTGCACCTGGTCCAGGGTGTCGAGCTGAGCGTCCGTCTGCAGGAGGAGTGCGGTCACCCGCGGACCGTCGAGGCCGAGCGCCGGGCTCAGGTCGGCCAGGGTCTGCCACAGACCGCGCTTGCCCATGACGGCACTACGAAGCAGCTCGACCTCCAGCAAGGGGGTCATCGGAGAGCTCCTGGTCAGCCGTCCGTTGGCCTTGAGCCGGGCGATCCGCTCTCCGACCCAGAGGGCGACCTGCTTGCTGCGGCTCTCACTCACCCCGAGGTCCGCCAGCAGCCCTCGGAGCTCCTCACGCTCGCCCTCCACCTCACGCGCGACCCGGTCGAGGTCAGGACCCACGGGCGTACCGGACAGCCCGTCGGCGGTGCGTCGCAGTCGTGCGACCCCCGCGGAAGCTCCGGCCAGGTGGTCGTTGAGGTAGACCGCGAGCAGGTCGTGGTCGATCCGTGCGACAGGGGGGACACCGTCGGGCAAGGCGTGCGTCATGGACTCTCCTGAGGATGGGCCGGCACCTCAAGCCTCACACCAGGACACGCTTCCCGCGACCTCTCACCCCGGGCTCTCCTCAGGCGCCCACGCACCACCACCGCGGGCCTGAGGTCACACCGGATCGGGCGCGACCTCACCGGTGCCGCCCGCGGTCCCGTCCTGCTCGTGCTCGTGCTCGGCACGCAACGCGGTGATCGCCGCCTCGAAGTCGTCGAGGGAGTCGAACGCCTGGTAGACGCTCGCGAACCGGAGGTAGGCCACCTCGTCGAGCTCGCGGAGCGGGCCCAGGATGGTCAGACCGATCTCGTAGGCGTCGAGCTCGGCACTCCCGGTGCTCCGGATCGTCTCCTCGACCCGCTGGGCCAGGAGGGCGAGGTCGTCCTCGCTGACCGGACGTCCCTGGCAGGCCTTGCGGACACCGGTGACGATCTTGTCCCTGCTGAAGGGCTCGGTCGCACCTGAGCGCTTGACCACGGACAAGCTCGCGGTCTCGACCGTCGTGAACCGCCGGTTGCACTGGGGGCACTGGCGTCGACGCCGGATGGAAGCACCGTCGTCCGAGGTCCGCGAGTCGACGACGCGCGAGTCGGCGTGCCGACAGAAAGGGCAGTGCACGGTGCGAAACCCCCGGCCTCGATGCAGGCACGCCGCACCGTCCGGCCCGTACCCGAGGCAACCGAACCGCGCGATCGCGATGTCAGCCGACACCGTACGGCCGGGCCTCCCAGGGTGCAAGGAGCGCACCGGCGCCTGATCCTCAGTCGACCGGGACCACGATCTGCTGTCCCACGCGCAGCGCACTGCTCGACAGCCCGTTCAGCGCGACCAGGTCGTCCACCGCGTCCCTCAGGTCCTGGCCCGGCGCGCTCACGCTGCGGGCGATCCCCCAGAGGGTCTCGCCGCCGACGACGGTGTGCGTGGTCACCTGAGTGCCCGGCCCGACTGCTCCCGCCTCGGCGCGACCGCCGCCGAGCATCCCGGCGACGACGACCGCCGCGGTGAGGCAGATCACGACCAGTCGCCCTCGTGCCGTCAGCCGCAGCCCGCCTGCTGGGGCAGCGGTGCGATGGGCTCGCCACGCAGTCCCGGTCATCGCCCGGGTGTCCATCGCGATGGTGCTCATGGTGACCTCCTCCTCAGCGCCTCGGTGACGAGGCCTCTGCGCGACCCTGTGGTCGAACACGTGTACGTCGAACGTCTGTACGATGTCTAGCACGATCGGCCGAAGAATGTCGAGACACGCTCGAACAGGTGTTTGATCCGACGAGCGCGCGGGCCTAGGCTGACTAGCACCGGACAAGAACACCACCCGGCACTGACACCCGCCGGCCCCGTCGGCGTCCACCCTTCTCCAGGAGGTCACCGTGGCTCCCCGCAGCACACCCCCGTCTGAGCCGCAGGACGCGGTGGCCTCGGTGCACGCGCTGCCGGACGGTGCTCCCGACGGCGAAGGGCTCACCGCGCGCCAGCGCCTGGTGCTCGAGACCATCCGGGCCAGCGTCGAGCGCCGGGGCTACCCGCCGTCCATGCGAGAGATCGGCGAGGCCGTCGGTCTGACCAGCCCGTCGTCGGTCAAGCACCAGCTGATGACGCTCGAGCGCAAGGGCTACCTGCGCAGGGACCCCAACCGGCCGCGGGCGATCGAGGTCGTCCACCCCGACGACTCACGTGCCATCCAGTCCTTCGGGGCCGAGAGCCGCGACCGCAGCTATGGCGAGGAGGGCATGGCGAGCGGGGACTCCGCACCGACGCCGTCCTACGTACCGGTGGTCGGGCGCATCGCCGCCGGTGGGCCCATCCTGGCCGAGCAGGTCGTCGAGGACGTCTTCCCGCTCCCCCGGCAGCTGGTCGGCGACGGCGACCTGTTCCTGCTGAAGGTCGCGGGCGACTCGATGATCGAGGCGGCGATCTGCGACGGCGACTGGGTCGTGGTCCGTCGCCAGCCGGTGGCGGAGAACGGCGAGATCGTGGCCGCGATGATCGACGGCGAGGCGACGGTCAAGACGTTGCGCCGGGCCGACGGGCACGTCTGGCTGCTGCCCCAGAACAGCGCCTACGCGCCGATCCCGGCCGACGAGGCCACCGTGCTGGGTCGGGTCGTGAGCGTGCTGCGCAGCCTGTGAGCACCCCGCGTCCCGCTCCGGGCCGTGCGGTGGGGGGCCAGGTCCTCCTGGGGCGGGCTCAGAGGCCGAACGAGGCCGCCACCGAGCGCATCGCGTCGGCGGAGCCGCGCAGCCCTGCGAGCTCGTCGTCGGACATGGGGATCTCGAGACGTGCGCCCACCCCCTGGCGGCCGACGATCGACGGCACCGAGAGACACACGTCGTCGATCCCCTGGTAGCCCTCGAGCAGCGAGGAGACCGGGAGGATCCGGCGCTCGTCGCCCAGCACGGCCTCGATGATGCGCGAGCCGGCCAGGGCGACCGCGTAGTTCGTCGCCCCCTTGCCCGCGATGATCCGGTAGGCCGAGTTGACGACCTCCTCGGCGATCCGCTTCCGCGCCTTGGGGCCCACGCGACCGACCAGCGTGCCGTCGGGCCCGGGCACCCCAGGCCAGTCCATCAGCGGGACCGACCCGATCGCAGCCGAGCTCCACAGGGGGATCTCGCTGTCGCCGTGCTCGCCCGCGATGTAGGCGTGGATGTTCTGGACAGCGACCCCGGTGTGCTGGGCGAGGAGGTAGCGCAGCCGCGAGGAGTCCAGGACAGTGCCCGAGCCGAAGAGCTGGTTCGGGGGCAGTCCGGAGATCTTCAGCGCCGCGTAGGTCACGATGTCCACCGGGTTCGTGACCATGATGTACACGGCGTCGGGTGCGACCTCGACGAGCTGGGGCATGAGGGTCCGGACGAGGCCGATGGTCGCCTCGGCCAGGTCCAGGCGTGACTGACCAGGACGCTGCTTGGCCCCCGCGGTGACCACCACCACGTCGGCGTCCGCGCAGACCGCGATGTCGTCCGACCCGACGATCTCCGCCATCGGCATGAACTGGATGCCGTGGCCGATGTCGAGGGCCTCGGCCTCGACCTTGGCTGCGTTGACGTCGTAGAGCGCGACGCTGCGGGCTGCCCCGCGCATCAGTGCGGCGTAGGCCATGGTCGAGCCGACGCTGCCGGCACCGACCACGGCCAGCCGGGTCGTACGACGGTCGACCGTCGATCCCGAGGCGTCCAGCCCCAGGTCGTCGATCTCGCTGACAGCGCGCTCCGCACGACTCGCCTTGTCCGCCACGTCCCCACCTCTCGTCGGTCTCCACGTCCGGTGCTCACCCTACGGCGTGCCGCCAGCACCCTCCTGCACTCCCCCGGGCGCGAGGCGGCCGAGCGCCGCGAGGGCGACCGTACGGTCGGTGGTCTGCCAGAAGGGAGGCATGGTCCGGGTCAGGAACTGGCCGTACCGTGCCGTGGCCAGCCGCGGGTCCAGGACCGCCACCACCCCGCGATCAGCATCGGTCCGGATCAGACGCCCGGCACCCTGGGCCAGGAGCAGCGCGGCGTGCGAGGCGGCGACGGTCATGAACCCGTTGCCCCCGGCAGCCTCGACCGCCTCGGACCGGGCCGACCGGACAGGGTCGTCGGGGCGGGGGAACGGGATCCGGTCGATCATCACCAGCCGGCAGGACTGGCCCGGGACGTCGACCCCCTGCCACAGCGAGAGCGTCCCGAACAGGCAGGTGCTGTCCTCCTCGGCGAAGCGCCTGACCAGCGTGGGCAGCTGGTCGTCACCCTGGCACAGGACGGTCAGGTCCAGGCGCTCCCGCATGGCCTCGGCTGCGGCCTGCGCTGCCCGACGGGAGGAGAACAGCCCGAGCGCTCCCCCGCCACCGGCACGCAGCAGCGCCTCGATCTCGTCGAGCTGGGCCTGGGTCGTCGGCTCACGTCCCGGGGCCGGCAGGTGCCGCGCGACGTAGAGGATCCCCCGTCGCGGGTAGTCGAAGGGGCTCCCGACGTCGATCCCCCGCCACGGTCGTGGGCTGTCAGGATCGTGGTCGGGGCGACGCGGCCGGGGGTCGCCGCTGGTGCGCTGCAGCTCGGTGTCCAGCCCGACCGACCGGGCGAGCGGCGCGAAGGTCCCCCCCAGGGCCAGGGTCGCCGAGGTCATGACCACGGTGCGGCCGGTGAACAGGTGGGACCGCACCAGACCGGCCACCGCGAGCGGAGCGGCGTGCAGCCTGGACGCGCCCGACCGACCCCACCCCGAGTCGCCGCGGGCGCACCACAGCACGTCGTGGCCCTGCTGCGCCGCGTCACCGGTCATCCGCTCGGCGATCTCGAACAGGGCGAGCATCGTGGACGTCGCCATCTTGAGCCCACCGTCGGCCGTCGGCGAGGCCTGCGTGCCCGACTCGGGCTTGAGCGCCGAGAGCAGGCTGCGCGCCGCGTCCCGCACCGCGGCCACCGCAGCCGTGGCACCGGCAGGGAGCCCCTCGCGGAAGCGCCCCTCGGGCAGCTCGGCCATGACCGTCGCCAGGGCCTGACCCGCCGAGTCGAGGTCCGTGGTGGGGATGCCCCCGTGGCGTCGCGCAAGCCGCGCTGCGTGCTCGATGGTGGCTGCCGAGAGCTCTGCCGTCGCCTGAGCGGTGACCCGGTCGGTCAGCTCGTGCGCCTCGTCGACCACCAGGACCTCGTGCTCGGGCAGCACCCCGGGCGACCCGCCCGCGGCGATCCCGAGCATCGCGTGGTTCGTGACCACGACGTCGGCCTGACGGGCCCGAGCACGTGCCTGCTCGGGGAAGCAGCTGTCGACGAGCGGGCACTTGGGACCCAGGCACTCCATCGACGTGACCGACACCTGGCGCCAGGCCTTGTCGGGCACCCCGGGGACGAGGTCGTCCCGGTCACCCGTGGTCGTCTCCTGCTCCCACTCGCGCAGGCGCAGCACCTGCGCACCCAGCTCGCCGGCCCCGGAGGCGCCGCCCGGCGGAGCGGGATGCTCGGCGGCGCCGGGCCCCTCACCCATGCCGACGGCGTCGAACAGCGTCCCTGGGTCGTCGGCCGGGTATCCCCCGGCGACCTTCTGACGGCAGAGGTAGTTGTGCCAGCCCTTGAGCAGCGCGACCTCGGGGGTGCGCGGGAGCCGCGGTGCGACGGCCTGTGCCACGAGGGGCAGGTCCCGGGTCACGACCTGGCGCTGGAGGGCGAGGGTCGCGGTCGAGACCACGACCCTCTCCTCGGCCAGGACCGCGTGACGCAGGGCCGGGACGAGGTACCCCAAGGACTTGCCCGTCCCGGTGCCCGCCTGCACGAGGAGGTGCTCGCGGGCCTCCAGCGCGTCGGCGACAGCCCGGGCCATCTCGTGCTGGCCCGCCCTGTGGACCCCTCCCAGCGCCTGGACCGCACGGTCCAGGAGGTCAGGAGTCGTGTCGGTGGGCGGCGCCTGCCCCGGGCTCGCGTCAGGCTCCACCGGTCCTGCCGGAGACGGCGCGGCGGTCGTCGGCTCAGCACTCACCTGCGCAGAGTAGTTCGTCCCGGCGACGTGGCGACGTCAGGCACCGACGTCGTCAGGCACCGCCGACGTCCGCCTGCGTGAGCTCGGCGGCGAGGTCAGGGTCGACCCGCGCACGGATCGCCGTGCCCCGACCTGTGTGCTCCTCGGACTCGATCTCACCCTCGGTGTGCACACGGCTGACCAGGTCACCGCGGTCGTAGGGGATCGTCACCTCGACGCTCGACAGCGGGCGCGGCAGCTCGAGCGCGAGCCGGTCCCTGAGCTCGTCCAGACCTGCGCCGGTGTGGGCCGAGACCAGCACCGAGCGGGGCTCGCGGCGCCGCAGCCGCTCGACGACCTCGGGGTCGGCCATGTCGGCCTTGTTGAGCACGATCAGCTCGGGGATGTCGCCCGCTCCCTCGATCTCAGCCAGGACCGCGCGCACCGCCGAGACCTGACCCTCGGGGTCGCCGTGCGCGACGTCCACCACGTGCAGCAGGAGGTCCGCGTCGCCGACCTCCTCGAGGGTCGAGCGGAAGGCCTCGACCAGCTGCGTGGGCAAGGACCTGACGAACCCGACCGTGTCCACGAGCGTGAACGCCCGTCCGTCGGGGGTCTGCGCGCGGCGGACCGTCGGGTCAAGGGTCGCGAACAGGGCGTTCTCGACCAGAACCCCCGCCCCGGTGAGCCGGTTCAGCAGGCTCGACTTGCCCGCGTTCGTGTAGCCCACGATGGCCACCGACGGGACGTGGTTGCGGTTCCGGGACGACCGCCGGGTGCGGCGCGAGGGCGCCATCGCGGCGATCTCCCGGCGCAGCTTGGCGACCCGCGTGCGGATACGGCGACGATCGAGCTCGATCTTGGTCTCACCCGGACCGCGCGACCCGATCCCCGCACCTGCCGCGACGCGACCACCGGCCTGGCGGGACATCGACTCGCCCCATCCGCGCAGACGCGGCAGGAGGTACTCGAGCTGGGCCAGCTCGACCTGCGCCTTGCCCTCCCGGGACTTCGCGTGCTGGGCGAAGATGTCCAGGATCAGCGCGGTCCGGTCGATGACCTTGACCTTGACGATGTCCTCGAGCGAACGGCGCTGCGAGGGGGCGAGGTCCGCGTCGACGATCACCGTGTCGGCCCCCGTGGCCTGCACGATCTCGGCGAGCTCGGCCGCCTTGCCCGATCCCAGGTAGGTCCCCGGGTCGGGGGTCGAACGCCGCTGCAGCACCCCGTCGAGCACCTCCGAGCCCGCGGTCTCCGCGAGCGCGGCCAGCTCCCGCATCGACAGCTCGGCACCCTCGGCCGTCCCGGTCGACCAGATGCCTGCCAGCACGACGCGCTCGAGCCGCAGCTGCCGGTACTCGACCTCGGTGACGTCGGTCAGCTCGGTCGACAGGCCCCCGACCCTGCGCAGGGCGGCACGGTCGGCGCGGTCCAGCTGGTCGCCGTCGTCGTGCGTGGTGCGGGTGCTGCCCTCGTCCAGGGCGGTCCCGGCGCGGGCCAGCACGCGGGCGACGACCGCGTCGGCCACCTCTCGGGCGCTGCGCGGGTCGGTCTCAGAGTTGGTCATCGGGTCCTCTCGTCCGGTACCCAGCGTGTCACGAGGCCGCACGGGACCGCGACCGATTACCCCGAGGGCGGAGAGCGGAGGTCTGATCGGTACAGTGCGGGGCGTGGCGCACGAGAGCTCGACCGGCGACGGGGACCACTACTTCACCGCACGTCCGGCATCGGCGGCCGAACGACGGACCATCGAGGTCGTGCTCGACGGGCGACCACGCTCGGTCCACACCGCTGCGGGGGTCTTCTCCCCCGGACGGATCGACCTCGGGACGCAGGTGCTGCTGCGCACCGTCCCCCCGGCGCCGTCCGCCGGTGACCTGCTCGACCTGGGCTGCGGATGGGGTCCGGTCGCCCTGACCATGGCCCTGCAGTCGCCCGCGGCCCGGGTATGGGCGGTCGACGTCAACGAACGCGCGCTGGACCTGGTCCGCCGGACCGCCGACGACCTCGGGCTCACCAACGTCGTCGCGACCACCCCCACAGGTGTGCCCGACGACGTCCGCCTCGCTGCGCTGTGGTCCAACCCGCCGATCCGGGTGGGCAAGGACGTGCTCCACCAGATGCTCCGCACCTGGCTGCCCCGCCTGGCGCCCGGCGCCCAGGGCCACCTCGTCGTCCAGCGCAACCTCGGCGCGGACTCGCTGCAGAGGTGGATCGTCGAGCACCTCGGGCTCCCGGTCGACCGGGTCGCGAGCGCGAAGGGCTTCCGCGTGCTGCGGGTCACGCCGACCTGACTGCAGGGGGAGTCAGGGCACCGCCAGGAGTGCCTCGACGTCCACGTCCACGTCCGCGACGAGCACCGCGGGACCGGCCAGCTCGACGTGGCCGTCGGGGAGCACCGTCACGCGGACCGTGCCACCGGGGACGTCGACGAGCCAGACATCCGGCGCGCCGGCCCCCGCCCAGGTGCGGACGGCGAGCGCCGCCGCGCACGCCCCCGTGCCGCACGACCTCGTCTCGCCGACCCCTCGCTCGTGCACCCGCATCCGCACCCTGCCCACCAGGACGCCGTCGGCGTCGGTCGACTCCCCCAGGGGGACGACCAGCTCGACGTTGGTCCCGGCTGCCGGAGCAGGGGTGACGTGCGGGGCGACGTGCAGCCGCGCGGCCGAGAGCTCTGCGAGGTCCGCGAGCGCGACCACGTGGTGGGGGTTGCCGACATCGACCCGCAGGGCCGCACGGGCGACCGGCAGGCCGTCGACCTCGACCTCCGCGTCGGCCCCGGCCGCCGCGGCTCCGGGTCCGCCCGGCAGGTGCCACGGCCCCATGTCCACGCTGTACCACTCGGCCGGCCCCTGGTCGGGCGCCGGGACGCGCCGCACGCGGCGGACACCCGCCCGGGTGCCCAGGACGAGCTCGCTGCGCCCGTCCCAGACGCCGAGGCGCTCGGCGAGGAGCGCCACCACCCGCACACCGTTGCCGCACATCTCCGCGGTGCTGCCGTCGCCGTTGTGATAGTCCATGAACCACGTCGCGGCGGGGTCCTCGGTGAGCGAGGGAGCTGCGGCGGGGAGGTGCACGCTCGCGACGAGCCGGATCACCCCGTCACCGCCGACCCCCGCACGACGGTCCGCGAGCCGACGCACCAGATCGGGGGTCAGGTCCAGGGCTGCGTCCCGGTCGTCGATGAGGACGAAGTCGTTCTGCGTGCCGTGCCCCTTGGACACGGTCAGGCGCGTGGAACGACCCTGTACGTGGCCGGTCGCGGTCGGAGAGCTCATGAACCGAGCGTACGGCGCCGGGTCCCGGGATCGACGAGCCTGCCCGCGTCGGACCGGTCCACCAGGTCCAGGGCCCGGTCCAGCAGGTGGGGGTCGAGGGCGTCGAGCCAGTGCACCCGCGGGTCGCGCCCGAACCACCCCATCTGCTTGCGGGCCAGCCTGCGGGTCCCGGCCACGACCTTGGCGCGCGCGTCGTCCTCGGCGAGCTGCCCCCGCAGCATCTCGAGCACCTCGGCGTAGCCGACCGCGCGCGATGCCGTGCGTCCCAGACCGTGCTCCGCGAGCGTGCGGACCTCCACGACCAGCCCCTGGTCCCACATCCGCCGGACCCGCGCCCTGATCCGCTCGTCGAGCGCAGCGCGGTCGCAGTCCAGCCCGATCTGGAGCGTCGGGACCGCGTACTCCTGCTCGGGCAAGGACGCGGTGTACGGACGACCGGTGAGCTCGATCACCTCGAGGGCTCGCACCACCCGTCGGGTGTTCGCCCGGCCGATCGCCTGTGCTGCCGCCGGGTCGAGGGTCGCGAGCTCGTCGTGCAGCAGACCCACGCCGTGCGCCGCGGCCCGCTCCTCGAGCCGGGCACGCACCTCGGCGTCGACCGGCTGGAACTCCATCCGGTCGAGCAGTGCCCGCACGTACAGACCCGACCCTCCGACCACGATCGCGCGTGAGGCCCGGGCGAGGATCGTGGCGAGGTCACCGCGAGCGTCGCGCTGGTACCGCGCGGCCGAGGCGTCCTCGGTGACGTCCAGGACGTCCAGCTGGTGGTGCGGCACGCCGGCCCGCTCCTCGAGGGGGAGCTTCGCGGTCCCGATGTCCATCCCCCGGTAGAGCTGCATCGCATCGGCGTTGAGCACCTCTCCCCCGAGCCGAAGGGCGAGCTGCAGACCCAGGTCGGACTTCCCGGTCGCGGTCGGACCGACCACGGCGACCACGGGCGGGCCCGTCGCGGCCGTCACGCCGCACCCCAGACCAGGACGGCGTAGGTCGCGCCGTACGGAGCCGAGAGCGACCTGAGCTCGGCGCGCAGCGGCTCCGTGAGACCGGAGGCGCCCACCGCGCCGAGCAGGACCTGCCACGGAGCCCAGGCGCTGACCGCAAGGTCCCGGGCCAGGTCGGTCGGAACGGCTACCAGCCGCCGGACCGCCTCCGGCCCCAGATCGGTCAGGTCGGCCAGGACCGAGGCGTCGAACGCTCTCGCGCGATCGTCCTGCGGCAGCGGGGCGTGAGGACCACGGCGGGCGCTGAGCGATCCCACCAGCAGCAGGGTCGTCGAGGTGTCCTCGACGAGACGCGCCCCGAGCTCGCGCAACGCCGGGGCATCCTCGGCGGCCACCGTGGCCACCTGCACCGGACCGTCCCAGCCGACCCGGTCGAGCAGGAGCAGCGCGACCGCCGCCCCGACCTCCTGGACGACCACCGCGCCCGGGCCGGACGCCGGAGCGGGCCACCCGAGCATCGCGTCGTCGATCCCCGCGGCCGCGAGCGTCGGCCGGAGGCGGTCGCTGCGGGGCTCGCCCACCGCGAGATCGGACTCGGGCGGATGGACCGCGCGGGGATCGACGTCGGGCGGGTCGACATCTTCGGCGGACGTCCTGCGGCTGCGGGCGGCCACCACGACGACACGGTCCGGACCGTGTGCGACCAGGTCACGCACCGCGTCCAGTGCCGCGTCCCGCTCGTCGGTGAGCACCTCGGCGGCACCGGCGGCACCGGGGACGAGCAGGGCGGTCTCGGGTATCAGAGCGGCGGCCACGAGCACGTGTCGACGGTACCCGTCCGCAGGACGGTTCCCTGCCGGGCTGCCGGGCTGCCGGGCTGCCGTGCGACCGGACCGGCGGCCGCACAGTGCTGCCACGCCGCGCACCCCCGGCGGGTAGGGTGCCACGGTGGGGTTCTTCTCCTGGGTCCGCCGTGTGGTCGACACCGGCACGACCGACGTCTCGACCGGCTGGTCCCTGGGTGGGGTCCTGGGTGCCTACGGGGGTGTCCCGGACCGGGCCGCCCCTCCGCAGAGCTCTGCCGAGCTCCCCGCACCGCTCAGCGCGGTCCGCCTCGGACGCTGGTTCACGACGCACGGCTACACGCACTTCGTCGACAACGACGGTGACGTCGGTGGCGTCTGGCGGGGGCGGCTCTTCTACTTCTTCCTGTTCGGTGAGCAGGGCGAGATCCTGCAGGTGCGAGGGCAGTGGAACCGCGAGTTCGCGATCGAACGGCTGCCCGAGGTGCTCGAGATCTGCAACGAGTGGAACGCCGAGAAGATCTGGCCCAAGGCGTACGTCCGCGTCCGTGACGACGGCATGGTGCATGTGGCGAGCGAGGTCGCGACCGATCTCGAGCACGGTGCCACCGACGCGCAGCTCGGCCAGCTCCTGCACTGCGGCCTGAGCACGGCGAGCATGTTCTTCGACCACCTCGACGACCTCTACCCCGATCCCGCGGCGGCCCCGCCGTGACCCGGCGACGCTGGCGCCGCGAGGACCCCGCGACCGCGCCGAGCGCTGGGACGCCGCTGCACGCGACCGACCCGCCCCGCCCGGTGGACGGCCACCGCATCGAGGCCGACCTGGTCGGACGCGGCTACCACGTCTCGCGGGACGAGGAGGGCGACCTGACCGGCACCTGGGACGGGGACAGGTTCTGGTTCCTGCTGCTGGGCGACGACCACGAGGTGCTCCAGGTGCGCGGCCGCTGGCGCCGCACCCTGCCCGAGAGCCGTCGGTCCGCGGCGCTGCTCGCCATCAACGACTGGAACCGCGAGCGCATCTGGCCCAAGGCCTACCTCCGCGAGGAGGAGGACGGTCTGGCTCTCTACTCCGAGGTCTCGGTCGATCTCGAGCACGGCGCCACCGACGCTCAGCTCGCGCAGCTGGTCGGGTGCGGTCTGGGCACCGGGGTGCAGCTCTTCGCGGCGCTGTCGACGATGGTCCCCCAGGACGACGGCCCTCTACCGCCTGGCTGAGGGCATCCCCAGGCTGATCGGTCCGTCAGCCACGACGCCGCCGTGGCCGTGCGCGCCGTCGTCAGCCCCGGTGCGTGCGCGTTCCCTGGCCGCCCACGCGTCACCCGCGGGCGTTCGCCGCACCCGGTACGGACCACCGGTCGTCGCCGAGTCGGCCACCAGGTGGTGTGGTGCGGCGTGGGTCACCACCACCGACACCATGTCCCCGGGACGTGGCACGTCGTCGGCGAGGTCGACGGCCGACCGAGGATCGGCACGGCCGGGCGCGGTGTCGGCTGGGTCGTCCTCGGGAGTGGGGCCCTCGAGCAGGTCGGCCACGTGCGCCGGGACGGACAGGTGGACCAGCCGGTTGTCGGCGGCCCGCCCGGTGAGGCGACGGCTCGCACCATCCTTGCGGCCCTCACCCTCGCCCACCAGCACCTCGACGCCTCGACCGACCTGCCCGCGGTTCTCCTCGAGCGAGATGCGCTCCTGGACGACCTGGAGCCGCTCGTAGCGCTCCTGCACGATCGCCTTGGGCAGGTGGTCCGGGAGATCAGCAGCGGCAGTCCCCGGACGCGAGGAGTACTGGAAGGTGTAGGCCGAGGCGAAGCGCGCGGCCTCGACCACGCGCAGGGTCTGGGTGAAGTCCTCCTCGGTCTCCCCGGGGAAGCCGACGATCACGTCGGTCGTGATCGCGGCATCGGGCATCGCGGCTCGCACCCGGTCCAGGATCCCGAGGAACTTCTCGGACCGGTAGGAGCGGCGCATCGCCCGGAGCACCCGGTCCGAGCCCGACTGCAACGGCATGTGCAGCTGCGGCATCACGGTGGGGGTCTGGGCCATCGCGAGGATCACGTCGTCGGTGAACGCCGCCGGGTGGGGCGAGGTGAAGCGGACCCGCTCGAGCCCGTCGACCGCGCCGACCGCGCGGAGCAGCTTGGCGAACGCCCCGCGGTCACCGAACTCGACGCCGTAGCTGTTCACGTTCTGCCCCAGCAGGGTCACCTCGACCACGCCCTGCGCGACCAGCGCCTGCACCTCCGCGAGGATCTCCCCCGGTCGACGGTCCCGCTCCTTGCCCCGCAGGTGCGGCACGATGCAGAAGGTGCAGGTGTTGTTGCACCCCACGCTGATCGACACCCAGCCCGCGTACACCGACTCGCGCCGGGTCGGGAGCGTCGAGGGGAACACCTGGAGGGACTCGGCGATCTCCACCTGCGCCTCGGCGTTGTGCCGGGCCCGCTCGAGCAGTACGGGCAGGGCGTCCAGGTTGTGGGTCCCGAAGACGACGTCCACCCAGGGCGCCCGCTCGACGATGCCCGCACGGTCCTTCTGGGCCAGGCACCCACCCACCGCGATCTGCATGCCCGGACGAGCGTTCTTGACCGAGGCGAGCTGTCCCAGGTTCCCGTAGAGCCTGCTGGCGGCGTTCTCCCGGACCGCGCAGGTGTTCACGACCACCACGTCCGCACGGGACGCCGCGGCGTCCTGCGGGTCGGCGGGGACGTAGCCGGCCGCCTCGAGCATGCCCGCCATGTGCTCGGAGTCGTGCACGTTCATCTGGCAGCCCAGGGTGCGCACCACATAGGTGCGAGCGGGGCTGTCGGGAGCAGGTCGGCTCGGGGCGGGGGCAGGCAGGGTCGTGGACATCGGGACAAGCCTACGGCGCGGCGTCCCCGTGACCGACGTGCGAGCACGAGGCGATCTGGCACGACGCGGAGCGGACCAAGACGAGTTCTTGACCGTTCGTAGCCGTTTTGTGACCAGATGGGCTCGCTACCGTCACACGAGCGCTCTACGGTCAGCAGATGGCACCCGAGCAGACCTCCACCTCTCCCGCGCCGGACCTGACCACCATGGGCGAGCCACTGGTCGTGCTGGACGGCGTGAACAAGCACTTCGGGGCCCTCCACGTGCTGCAGGACATCAACCTCACGGTGCACCGCGGCGAGGTCGTCGTGATCATCGGCCCCTCGGGCTCGGGCAAGTCGACGCTCTGCCGCGCGATCAACCGGCTCGAGACGATCGACACCGGGACCATCTCGATCGACGGCCAACCGCTCCCCGCCGAGGGCAAGGCGCTCGCACGGCTGCGGGCCGACGTCGGCATGGTGTTCCAGTCCTTCAACCTCTTCGCCCACAAGACGGTCCTGGAGAACGTGACCCTGGGTCCGATCAAGGCCAAGGGGGTCAAGCGGTCGGCGGCCCGCGAGGACGCCCTGCGTCTGCTGGACCGGGTCGGTGTCGCGAACCAGGCCGAGAAGCTCCCCGCGCAGCTGTCGGGGGGCCAGCAGCAGCGCGTGGCGATCGCGCGGGCACTGGCGATGCAGCCCAAGGTGATGCTCTTCGACGAGCCGACCTCAGCCCTCGACCCAGAGATGATCAACGAGGTCCTGGACGTCATGGTGAGCCTCGCCCGGGACGGCATGACCATGATCGTGGTGACCCACGAGATGGGCTTCGCCCGCAAGGCCGCGCACCGAGTCGTGTTCATGGACGGCGGTCAGATCGTCGAGGAGGCCGATCCCGAGACCTTCTTCACCGCCCCACGCAGCGACCGCGCCAAGGACTTCCTGTCCAAGATCCTCACCCACTGACCACCTCGGGCGAACGACACGCCCACGCACGACACGCACCTGTCACCGCTGCACCCGGCGGGGCACGACACGGAAGGGGACAACCCATGCGCTCACGCAGAGGGGCCGTCGCGCTGATCGCCGCGGCCACGCTCGCACTGGCGGGATGTGGCAACGGAGACGACGCCGACGGAGGCACGACCGACCCGGCACCTGACGCGGGAGAGACCACCGAACCCGCCGAGACCACCGAGTTCCCCGAGGGCTCGACCATGGCGGCGCTCGCCGAGGCCGGGACGATCACCATCGGGACCAAGTTCGACCAGCCGCTGTTCGGCCTCGTCGGGCCCGACGGCGTGCCCGAGGGCTTCGACGTGGAGATCGGCAGGATCATCGCCGAGAAGCTCGGGATCGACGACGACGGGATCGAGTGGGTCGAGACCGTCTCCGCCAACCGTGAGACCTTCATCGAGAACGGCACGGTCGACATCGTCATCGCGACCTACACGATCAACGACGCGCGCAAGGAGCTCATCTCCTTCGCCGGTCCGTACTACGAGGCCGGGCAGTCGATCCTGACCCTGGCCTCGAACGAGGACATCCAGGGCCCTGACGACCTGGCGGGCACGAGGGTCTGCACCGTGTCCGGCTCGACCCCGGAGCAGAACCTGGTCGCGAACTTCCCTGACGCGGAGGTCGTGCCCTTCGGGACGTACTCGGAGTGCCTCGAGCCGCTCAAGAACGGCCAGGTGGACGCGGTCTCGACCGACAACGTCATCCTTGCCGGCTTCGCGGCCGACGACGCCGAGCTCGAGGTTCGCGGCGAACCGTTCACCGAGGAGCCCTACGGCATCGGTCTGGCCATGGACGACGACGAGTTCCGGGACTGGATCAACGACGTCCTCGAGGAGATCTACGAGGACGGCACGTGGACCGCGGCCTGGGAGAGCACGGCGGGGACCGTCCTGCCGACGCCCGAGCCGCCGGCGGTCGACCGGTACTGAGGAACTACCGGCCTGGCTCGGGCTCGCCCGAGCCGGGCCGGCTCCTCGAACCATCATCGGGCCCCGGGGGCCCCCGGCCCCCGGGGCCCGGGGGGGGGGGGGCGGCCGGCCCCCCCCCCCCACCCCAGGAGGCGCCCCCCCCGGGCGGGGTCGGCCCCCAACCCGCCCCCCCCCCCCGCGGCGCCCCCCCCCCCCCCCCCCCTCCCCGCCCCCCGCGGCCCGGCGGCCCCGGGGCCCCGGCGTCGGCGCAGCCGACGGACCGACGCTACCGACCTGAGGAGACGCACCCGGTGGATGTGATCGCCGACAACCTGCCTGCGTACCTGCAGGGCTTCAGCCTCACCCTGCGGCTGACGCTGTACGCCGGCGGTCTCGCCCTGGCGATCGGCCTGGTGCTCGCAGCGATGCGGGTCTCGCCGCTGCGGCCCATGCGCGGCTTCGCGGCGACCTACGTCGAGCTGCTCCGCAACACCCCCCTGACCTTGGTCTTCTTCTTCATCATCCTGGTCGCCCCGAGGTTCGGGGTGCTGCTTCCCCTCGACTTCATCGGTTTCGCGGTGGTCGCACTGACCCTCTACACCGCAGCCTTCGTCTGCGAGGCCATCCGGTCCGGCATCAACAGCGTCGGGATCGGCCAGGCCGAGGCGGCCCGCGCCATCGGCCTCACCTTCGGTCAGACCCTGAACCAGGTGATCCTTCCCCAGGCGTTCCGGACCGTCATCCCGCCGTTGATCAACGTGTTCATCGCCCTGGCGAAGAACACGTCCGTGGCCGCGGGCTTCGGCGTCGTGGATCTGATGGGGACCGGTCGACGTCTCGCCACCGCCAACCCGGGAGGCGTGACCTGGGTCCTCGTCGGTGTCGCCCTGGGCTACCTGGTCATCACCATCACCCTCGGCGCGATCGCCGCTCAGGTCGAGCGAAAGGTGGCGTTCACACGATGAGCTCAGTCCTGTACGACTCCCCCGGGCCCCTCGCGCGCCGGCGCGAGCTCGTCGGCTCGATCGTCGGGGTGCTCATCCTTCTCGGTCTGGTCGGCCTCGGGCTGTGGTACGCCGCCCAGCGCGGCGTGTTCGACGCTGACCGCTGGGACGTCCTGTACGACCCGCCGAAGAACCAGACGGCCGCGAACGTGTGGCGCTCGCTGCTGGTGCAGGGCTTGGGCGCGACCCTGCGCGCGGCCGTGTTCGCCGCGCCCCTGGCGCTCTTCCTCGGCCTCCTCCTGGCCCTGTGGCGGACGGCCCGGCTCCGATGGTTGCGCGTCCCGGCCATCGCGGCCATCGAGCTGTTCCGCGGCCTGCCGGTGCTGCTCATGATGTTCTTCGGGTTCCTGGCCCTCGGCATGCCGGCGTTCCAGGCGGTGGTGTTCGGCCTGGTGATCTACAACATGGCGATCTTCGCCGAGATCCTCCGCGCCGGGCTCGCGTCGTTGCCCAAGGGCCAGGCCGAGGCGGCGTACGCCGTCGGGCTGACCCGGAGCCAGACCCTGATGTCCGTCCTGCTCCCCCAGGCCGTGCGCACGATGATGCCGAGCCTGATCGCCCAGCTCGTCGTCCTGCTCAAGGACTCGTCCCTCGGCTTCATCATCGGGTACGCCGAGCTCCTGAAGTCGATCCAGAACAACTCCCAGTACTTCGGTCCGCAGTACCTCGTGGCGCTGTTCACCGTGGGCGCGAGCATCTACCTGGTGGTCAACCTCAGCCTGTCGTGGCTCGCCCGCTGGCTCGAGCGCCGGACCTCGCGGACGTCCGCGCCGGCACGCGACGCCGAGATGGTCGCGATGCAGGCCTCGGGCAGTGGGATCGTGTCGGCCGACACGTGACCAGGACCGCCCGCAGCGCGCCCGCGCGCTGCGGGCGCGACCATCAGGATGGCACGTGGGCCCGCCCACCCGTGAGGTCGGTCAGCCCGCGGTCGCCGAGGTGCGCAGCTCGCGGATCACGGTGACCGTGATCTCGCCGGGGTAGCTGAGGTCCTTCTCGATGTGCTGGGCGATCGTGCGAGCCAACCCGGGCATCGCCTCGTCGTCCACGACCGTGGGCTCGACGATCACCCTGACCTCGCGACCCGCCGACATCGCGACAGCCCGTCGGACCCCGTCGTGCGCGGCGACGAGCGACTCGAGGGACTCCATCCGGTCGATGTACTGGTCGAGCTCCTCCCGGCGGGCTCCGGGCCGGGAGGCCGAGCAGGCGTCGGCTGCCTGCACCAGGACGGCTTCGACGGTCGTGGGAGGCACCTCGTCATGGTGCGCGGCGATGGCGTTGACGACGTCCGGGTCCTCACCGTGGCGTCGCGCGAGCTCGGCACCCACCAGCGCGTGGGTCCCGGGGACCTCGCCCCGCAGGGCCTTGCCGATGTCGTGCAGGAAGGCGGCCCGCCGGGCGACGTCGACGTCAGCCCCGATCTCGGCCGCGAGCATCGCGGCGATCTGAGCCGACTCGACCAGGTGCGCGAGCACGTTCTGCCCGTAGCTCGTGCGCAGCCGGAGCCGGCCCATGACCTCGACCAGCTCGGGGTGCAGGCCCCGGACTCCTGCCCGCTCAGCGGCCTCGTGACCGGCCGCCACAGCGCGGTCCTGGGCTCCGGCCAGCGCGTCTGCGTAGGCGATCTCGATCCGCTGGGGGTGGATGCGCCCGTCGCTGATCAGCGACTCCAGTGCGACGGCTGCCACCTCGCGCCGCTCGGGGTCGAAGCTTGACAGGGTGACCGAGTCAGGGGTGTCGTCGATGATCACGTTGACCCCGGTGATCGCCTCGAAGGTCCGGATGTTGCGACCCTCCTTGCCGATGATCCGGCCCTTCATCTCCTCCGCAGGCAGGGGGACCACGGTCACCACGCTCTGGGAGCTGGTCGGTGCCGCGAGCCGCTGGACCGCCGTCGCCAGCACCTTCCGCGCACGGTCGTCGGCCTGGCGTCGTGCCGCGGCCTCGGCGCGTCGTACCTCGGCGGCCGCCTCGTGGGTGGCCTGGCCGACGATGCGCCTGACCTGCTCGGCCCGGGCCTGCTCGGCGGACAGCCCCGACACCGCCTCGAGGGCCTCCTGAGCCTGGCGGTCGGTGTCGCGCCGGAGCTGCTCGACGCTCTCGAGCTCGACACGCAGCTGTTCGGCACGCTGCGTCGCGGACTCCAGCCGCTCGCGGGACTCGCGACGTTCGACCGCGATCTCCCGCTCACGTTCGGCGACCCGGTGCTCGCGGCGCTCGACGTCCTGGAGCGCCGAACGCGCCTCGGCCTTGATCGACGCGACGTCCTCCACGGCCTGCCGGCGCTGCACGTCGGCCTCACGTCGGGCCAGCAGGACGAGCAGCAGGGCCACCAGGCACGCGAGCAGCAGCACGAGGATGGTCAGGGCTTCGCCCACGCGTGGCTCCTTCCGCCCGGTGGGACCGGATCAGTCGAGATCGTCGACCGTGGGTTCCCACGGCTCCTGGGCACCATCGTCCACCATCTCGCGGACGAGCCGTGACGCCAGGCCCATCGGGTACCCCTTCCGTGCCAGCATCCCCATCGCCCGGCGCGCCCTGACCTCGGGGTCCAGCCGCGCTCCGGTGGCCCAGCGCTTGCGCAGCAGGTCCCGAGCTCGTTGCTCCTCGTCCTCGGCCGAGACCGTCGAGAGGGCAGCCTCGGCCTCGTCGGCCCCGACCCCTTTGCGCTGCAGCTCGACCGCCAGCGCACGCCTCGCCAGGCCGCGCGACTCCAGCTGCGAACGCACCAGCATCTGGGCGTACTCGGCGTCGTCGATCAGACCGACGTCGGTGAAGCGGTCGAGCACGCGCTCGACGACTGCCTCCTCGATCCCCCGTCGGGTCAGGGCCTCGGCGAGCTGGTGACGGCTGCGCGGGGCACCGGTCAGGAGCCGCAGGACGATCGACCTCGCAGTCGACTCCGGGTCGGCATCGGTGTCAGCCCTTGCACCCGCGGAGGGCTGCACCGGACCGGCACCCCGCGACCCGCGACCCATCGGACTCAGAAGTCGACGCCGGGGGTCGTGTCGGCCGGCGCGTCGACGCGTGCTCCGATGCCGAGCTTCTCCTTGATCTTCTTCTCGATCTCGTCAGCCAGGTCAGGGTTGTCCCGCAGGAACCCACGGGCGTTCTCCTTGCCCTGCCCGAGCTGGTCGCCCTCGTAGGTGTACCAGGCCCCCGACTTGCGGACGAAGCCCTGCTCGACACCCATGTCGATCAGCCCGCCCTCCCGCGAGATGCCGACACCGTAGATGATGTCGAACTCCGCCTGCTTGAACGGCGGGGCCATCTTGTTCTTGACGACCTTGACCCGGGTCCGGTTGCCGACCGCGTCGGTCCCCTCCTTGAGCGTCTCGATGCGACGGATGTCGAGCCGTACCGAGGCGTAGAACTTGAGCGCCTTGCCACCGGTCGTGGTCTCGGGCGAGCCGAAGAACACACCGATCTTCTCGCGCAGCTGGTTGATGAAGATGGCGGTCGTGCCCGAGGTGCTGAGCGCCCCGGCGATCTTGCGCAGGGCCTGGGACATCAGTCGCGCCTGCAGACCGACGTGGCTGTCCCCCATCTCGCCCTCGATCTCGGCCTTGGGGACCAACGCCGCCACGGAGTCGATCACCACGATGTCGATCGCGCCCGACCGGATCAGCATGTCCATGATCTCCAGGGCCTGCTCACCGGTGTCCGGCTGGGAGACGAGCAGCGCGTCGGTGTCGACACCCAGCTTCTTGGCGTACTCCGGGTCCAGCGCGTGCTCGGCGTCGATGAAGGCCGCGATGCCCCCGGCGCGCTGGGCGTTGGCCACCGCGTGCAGGGCGACCGTCGTCTTGCCGCTGGACTCGGGCCCGTAGATCTCCACCACCCGACCACGCGGCAGACCGCCGATGCCCAGGGCGACGTCCAGGGCGATCGACCCTGTCGGGATCACCTCGACCGGGGCTCGACCGTCGTCACCCAGACGCATGATCGAGCCCTTGCCGAACTGTCGGTCGATCTGACCGAGTGCAGCCTCCAGGGCCTTGGAACGATCTGCGGGAGCGGCCATGTGTCACCTCGTGGTTCGTGGGGCGCGAACGCCCTTCTGATGTCGTTCAGGTCTGTTGTCTCGTGCTCGTGGCGACGCTACGCGCAGCCTCTGACATCCCCGTCCGGCACCTGCACGGAGGTGGGGATCCCGGCCGACTGCGCGCCTGTGGACACTCTAGCCGAACAGGTGTTCGACTGCCGGACGGTGCCGGGACGACACGCCGGACCGTCAACGCAGGAGCAGCCGCTCGATCCGCAGAGCCGTCCAGGCCGTCCCGAGCAGGCCCATCCCCACCAGGTACCCGACGTGCACGAGCATCCCCGCACCGACCTCGTCGAGCATGAGGTCCCGCACCATCGCCACCCCGTGGTAGAGCGGCGTGGCCTGGACCACCCACTGCAGCACCGGTGGGTAGGTCGAGAGCGGGAAGAAGGTCGCCGAGAACAGGAACATCGGCAGGATCGCGAGCTGGACGTACTCGAAGTCCGACCATGTGCGCATGTACGTCGTCGTGGCCATGCCGACCGAGGCGAAGGCCCACCCGATCAGGCTGGCCGCGGGGACCGCGAGGACCGCCGTCCAGGTGGTCACCGCCCCGGCCGCCACCGCGACCGCGAGGAACGCCCCCGAGTAGACCACCCCTCGCAGCAGGGCCCACGAGATCTCGCCCACCGCGATGTCCCGTGGGCCGAGCGGCGTCGAGAGCACCGAGTCGTACAGACGGGCGTACTTGAGCTTGAAGAAGACGTTGGTCGTGGAGTCGAAGATCGCGCCGTTCATCGCCGACGCAGCGAGCAGCGCCGGGGCCACGAACACGACGTAGGGCACCAGCCGCCCGTCGCCCGTCGCGACGTCACCGACCAGGGCCCCGATGCCGACCCCCATGGCGAACAGGAAGAAGACCGGCTCGAAGAAGCCCGACACGATGATCGACCACGTCCTGCGCGAGGACCGGTAGTTCCGCTCGACCAGCATCCGGGCCATGCCCGCACCGGCCGGCACGCGCGAGATGCGCTCCAGGACGGCCACTCAGACCACCATCCGACCGCGCAGCACGCGGACCGAGAGCAGGTAGCCGCCCACCAGCCACACCGCCAGGTACGCGCAGTGCACCAGGACGCCACCCACCGTCGCGGTGCCAAGGACCAGCGCACGGCACGCCTCGACCGCGTGCCACAGCGGCGTCACCCAGGCGACCGGCTGCAACCAGCCGGGCAGCTGCTCGATCGGGAAGAACGTCCCCGAGAACAGCGACATGGGCATCACGACGAAGCGGAACATCAGCATGATGCCCTGGTCGTTGCGCAGGTTCGCCGAGTACGCGAAGCAGCAGCTCGCGAACGCCATCCCCCCGAGCACCGAGACGGGAACGGCGAGCAGCCCCCACCACGACCGCACCGTGCCCAGCGCTGCCGCGATCACGAAGAAGACGATGGCGGCCGAGGTCACCCGCAGCAGCACGTACACGAGCTGCCCGAGCACGACGTCGCGCACACGCAACGGGGTCGCGAGCATGCCGTGGTAGATCGGGGTCCACTTGATCGAGCCGAGCACCGAGAACGTCGTCTCCCCCGCTGCGACCTGCAGCGTGCTCGCCGCGAGCAGCCCCGGCGCCACGAACACGACGTACGGGACGCCACCGACCCCGCCGGCCCCGCGGTCGACCAGCATGCCCAGGCCGATCCCCATCCCCGCGAGGTAGAGCAGCGGTGAGAGCGAGCTCGTGATGAGCGTGCTCACCCACACCCGCCGGTACTTGCGCAGCCAGTGCACCGCGACCGCCTGCCAGCCGCCCCCAGCCAGGCGCTGCGCGCGGTCGGTGGTCACCTCGAGGTCGCTCGCCACGTCAGTCGACCAAGGTGCGGCCGGTCAGGTGCAGGAAGACGTCCTCGAGGGTCGAGCGCCGCACCAGGGACGACAGCGGCTCGATGCCCCTGCGCGCGATCTCGGACTGCGCGGACTCACCGTCGGGCGTGTACAGGAGCAGCCGGTCGGGGAGCACCTCGACCCGGTCTGCGATGCCGTCGACGTCGGCCAGGTGGGCCGTGTGGTCGTGGGTGTCGAAGCGCAGCTCGAGCACCTCACGGGTCGAGTGCTCGGCGATCAGCGCCCGCGGAGACCCTTCCGCCACGATGCGACCGTGGTCCATCACCACGAGCCGGTCGCACAGCTGCTCGGCCTCGTCCATGTAGTGGGTGGTGAGCACGAGCGTGACGCCCTCGCGCTTGAGCCGGAACAACCTGTCCCAGAGCACGTGCCGGGCCTGGGGGTCGAGCCCGGTCGTCGGCTCGTCGAGGAGCAGGATCTGCGGGGTGTTGACCAGTGCGCGCGCGATCGTCAGGCGGCGCTTCATCCCGCCGGACAGCGGCTCGACCACCGATCGGGCCCGCTCGGAGAGCTGCGCGAACTCCAGCAGCTCCGCCGCTCGTTCACGGACGACCGGACGGGGAAGACCGAAGTAGCGTCCGTACACCCAGATGTTCTCCTCGACGGTCAGCTCCTCGTCGAGGGAGTCCCGCTGCGGCACCACCCCGAGCCGGGCCCTGATGGCCGGACCCTGGGTGCCCGGGTCCATACCCAGGATGCGCAGCGATCCCCCCGTGGGCGGCGAGACGCAGCCGATCATCCGCATCGTCGAGGACTTGCCCGCCCCGTTGGGGCCGAGGAAGCCGAAGGACTCGCCGGGGTGCACGTCGACGTCGATCCCGTCGACCGCGGTGAAGTCGCCGAAGGTCTTGACCAGGCCACGGGCTCGGATGAGCGGCTCGCTGGGACTCAAGGGCACGCGGTGACGTTACTCGCACCTCACCCGGAATGAGACGTTTTCGGGCATCGACGCTCAGCCACGGCGTGCCGGACGCCGCTGGTCGCTCCCCCACCGCGCGTGCTCGGGGACGTCCATCGCGTCGCACAGGGCACGCCAGACCTGTCGGGGCTCGGTGCCCTCCCCCAGCGCCTGGACGCTGGTCCGGTCGCCCAGGGCGCCCAGGACCTGGTCATGGGCGAGGCTCCGCCCGACCTGGCGACCGAAGACCTCGTCGACCAGGTCCCAGAACTCGGAGTAGCGCACCCCCACAGCCTGCCACGGCCTCGACGGGCGCCGCCGTCCGGGCGAGCGCGACGGACGACCGGGTCGCGCGGGGAGCCGGGCGACCCGCACCGGGGCGCGGACGGCCGGCGAGCTGCAGGACGGGTGGGTGTCGGTCCCACCGGTCACACTGTTCGGGTGACCGCAGCCGGCCCTGGACACCACCCTGACGCGCTCGAGGGTTTCTCTGCTCCGGCACGGTCGTGGTTCGCCGGGGCCTTCGAGGCGCCGACCGCAGCACAGGCCGGTGCCTGGTCGGCCGTGAGCGCTGGTGACCACGCGCTCGTGGTGGCCCCGACGGGTTCGGGCAAGACCCTCGCCGCGTTCCTGTGGTCGCTGGACCGCCTGCTCGTCGAGCCGCCCCCCGACAACCCTCTGCTGCGCTGCCGGGTGCTCTACGTCTCGCCCCTCAAGGCGCTGGCCACCGACGTCGAGCGCAACCTGCGTTCTCCCCTGGTGGGGATCCGCCAGGCTGCCACCCGGTTGGGCACCACCGTGCCCGAGGTCACGGTCGGGGTCCGGACCGGGGACACCCCACCGGCCGAACGCCGTGCCTTCGCGAGCCGGCCGCCGGACATCCTCATCACCACCCCCGAGTCTCTCTTCCTGGTCCTGACCTCCGCTGCGCGGGCCGGCCTCGCCGGGGTGCGCACGGTGATCCTGGACGAGATCCACGCGGTCGCCTCGACCAAGCGCGGCGCGCACCTCGCCCTGAGTCTCGAGCGCCTGGACGCCCTCCTCGAGGAGCACGCCGGCCCCGCCCAGCGGATCGGCCTGTCGGCCACGGTCCGACCGGTGGAGAGCGTCGCAGCCTTCCTGGGCGGGGCACGCACCGTGGCCGACCGCGGACGGCGGGTCCGCGTCGTCCAGCCCCCGTCGACCAAACGGGTCGAGGTCGAGATCGTCGTCCCGGTCCCTGACCTGTCCGACCTTCGCTCGGCGACCCTGGTGCCGGGCGCCTCTCCCGCGCCCCCCGCCGAGGAGGACCTGAGCGGGCCGGCCGCCGCCTCGCCACCACGACCCTCGATCTGGCCGCACGTCGAGGAGCGAGTCGTGGACCTCGTCGCGACGCACACCTCGACCCTGGTGTTCACCAACTCCCGCCGGGGTGCCGAACGGCTCACCGCCCGGATGAACGAGGTGTGGGCCGCCCGTCAGGGGCAGGACGTCCCCGACCCCGGGACCTTGCACCCGGCCGACGTCCAGGCGCAGTCCGGCGCCGCCGCAGGGATCGACACGGCGGACGCCGCGACCGTCCTGGCACGGGCCCACCACGGCTCGATGAGCAGGGCCGAGCGGGTCCGCACCGAGTCCGAGCTCAAGGCCGGGACGCTGCCGGCCGTCGTGGCGACCTCCTCGCTCGAGCTGGGGATCGACATGGGTGCGGTCGACCTGGTCGTGCAGGTGGGGTCACCACCATCGGTCGCGTCAGGGCTCCAGCGGGTGGGCCGGGCCGGGCACCAGGTCGGTGCCGTCTCACGCGGGGTGGTCTTCCCGACCTTCCGCGGTGACCTCGTCCCCGCCGCGGTGATCGCCGACCGCATGCGACGAGGCGAGATCGAGCACCTGCGCGTTCCCGCCAACCCTCTGGACGTCCTGGCGCAGCAGGTGGTCGCGATGACCGCCGTCGACGACTGGTCGGTCACGGACCTGGCGCGGGTGGTGCGCCGCGCCGCGCCCTTCGCCACCCTGGGTGAGGCCACGCTGCGTGCCGTGCTCGACATGCTGGCCGGTCGGTACCCGAGCGAGGAGTTCGCCGAGCTGCGCCCGCGCATCGTCTGGGACCGCAGCACCGGGATGCTGACCGGGCGCCCCGGAGCCCTGCGACTGGCCGTCACGAGCGGTGGGACCATCCCGGACCGCGGTCTGTACGGGGTGTTCCTGGCGTCCGCGGCACCGACCGCCGTCCAGGACGCCGCGGTCATGGTCGACGAGGAGCGCAGCGGCGGGCGCACCCGGGGCGGCAAGCGCGTGGGTGAGCTCGACGAGGAGATGGTCTACGAGTCGCGGGTGGGCGACACGTTCACCCTGGGGTCGAGCACCTGGCGGATCGAGGACATCACCACCGACCGCGTCCTGGTGACCCCAGCCCCCGGGGTACCTGGGCGGCTCCCGTTCTGGAAGGGCGACTCCCCGGGTCGCCCGGCAGAACTGGGTCGGGCCATGGGCGCGTGGGTGCGGGACCTCGTCGCGACCGGTCACGACGCCGCACTGAGCACCGCACGCTCTGCGGGGCTGGACCCGTGGGCTGCGGAGAACCTCGTCACGTACCTCCAGGAGCAGCAGGAGGCCACCGGTCACGTCCCGGACGACGTCACCCTGGTCGTGGAACGGTTCCGCGACGAGATCGGCGACTGGAGGGTCGTGCTGCACTCGCCCTACGGCGCTCGGGTGCACGCGCCGTGGGCGCTGGTCATCGCGGCCCGCCTGCGTGAACGTCACGGCGTGGACGTCTCTGCGCTGCACGCCGACGACGGCATCGTGCTGCGTCTGCCCGACGTCGTGGGTTCGGGCGGCACCTGGGACCTGGCGTCCGGGCGCTGGACGCAGGAGACCACGGACGCTCCCGGGTTCGACGCCGCCGACCTGCTCCTGGAGCCCGACGAGGTCGCCGACGCCGTCCGGGCCGAGCTCGGCGGGTCGGCGATGTTCGGAGCACGGTTCCGCGAGGCCGCAGCACGTGCGCTGCTGCTGCCCCGGCGCCGACCCGACAAGCGGCAGCCGTTGTGGCAGCAACGCCAGCGCGCGGCCCAGCTGCTGTCCGTGGCGGCGCAGTTCCCGGACTTCCCGATCCTGCTCGAGGCGGTCCGCGAGTGCCTGCAGGACGACTTCGACGTCGAGGCGCTGACCCGGCTGATGAGCGACGTGGCGGCGCGCCGGGTCCGTGTGGTCGAGGTGACGACCTCCTCCCCCTCGCCCTTCGCGCAGTCGTTGCTCTTCGGCTACACCGCCCAGTTCCTCTACGACGGTGACGCGCCGCTGGCCGAGCGGCGGGCCGCGGCCCTGACCCTGGACCCGACCCTGCTGTCCGAGCTCCTCGGTCAGGGTGGCGCGTCACAGCTCGCCGACCTGCTCGACCCCGAGGCCGTCGAACGCACCGAGGCCGAGCTGATGGGCACCGCACCCGACCGGCAGGCGAAGGACCTGGAGGGTGTCGCCGACGTGGTCCGACGGCACGGGCCGCTGACCGCACCCGAGATCGCGGCGCGCACCCGGCCCGAGACGCGCCACGGGCTCGAGGAGTGGCTGCGGTCGCTCGAGGGAGCACGCCGGCTGATCCGGGTGAGGGTGGTCGCGCGCACCGGGCCCGTCCCCGACCCGCACGGGACGGGAGACGAGACCGGCGCGGTGGTCGAGCACTGGGCCGCGGTGGAGGACGCAGGCCGGTTGCGTGACGCCCTCGGGGTCGCCCTCCCGGTGGGCATCCCCGAGGTCTTCACCGAGGTCGTGACCGATCCGCTGGGCGACCTCGTGCGTCGTCACGCACGCACGCACGGGCCGTTCACCCCCGGACAGGTCGCGGGACGCCTGGGCCTGGGGGTGGCCGTGATCACCGAGGTGCTGCACCGGCTCGAGCAGGCCGGGGTGCTGGCATCAGGAAGGCTCCGGCCCGACTCGCTCGGCGGCACCGGAGAGGACTTCTGCGACGTCGAGGTGCTGCGCACCCTGCGACGTCGCTCGCTCGCGGCGTTGCGTGCCGAGGTCGAGCCGGTTCCTCAGCAGACCCTCGGTCTGTTCCTGCCGCGCTGGCAGGGCGTGGTCGAGATCTCCACGGCCGGCTCCGAGGGTGGGCGTTCCTCAGGTGGCCCGCACCGGACCGCCGCGCGGCTGCGCGGGGTGGACGGTGTGGCACGCGTGGTCGAGCAGCTCGCCGGGACCTCAGTTCCCGCCTCGGCGCTCGAGACCCACGTGCTGCCGTGCCGGGTGGTCGACTACCGACCCGAGATGCTCGACGAGCTGACCGCGGCGGGCGAGGTCCTGTGGGCCGGAGCCGGTGCGCTCACCGGTCGGGACGGGATGGTCGGGCTGCACCCCGTCGCGACCGCCGACCTGACCCTGCCCGCTCCGGCGCCCACACCGGCCGGGAGAGACGGGACCGGCGTCCACGAGCGCGTCCTGCAGGCCCTCGCGGGGGGTGGCGCGTACTTCCTCCACCAGCTGGCCGCCCGGGTGACCCAGGACGGTGCCGACGGGTCACCACCACGGGGCACACCGGCTCAGCAGGAGATCCTGGACGCGGTGTGGGACCTCGTGTGGGCCGGGCACGTCACCAACGACGGCCTCGCCCCGCTGCGGGCACGGCTGGGCAGCGCACCGCTGACCGCGCACCGGACCCGGCGCCCCGTGCCGCGTGCCCGGCTCGGTCGTGCCGCGCTGTCCCTCAGGCCCGGGCCGTCCCGTCCCCTGCGAGGTGCCGACGCAGGCCTCGAGGCCGGCGGACGCTGGTCGTTGCTGCCGGCCCGTGAGGTCGACCCCACGCTGCGAGCCCACGCGCTGGCCGCACAGCTGCTCGACCGTCACGGGGTGCTGACCCGTGCCGTCGCACCGGCCGAGGGCATTGCCGGGCAGTTCGGACCGGTGTACCGGGTCCTGGGTGCGCTCGAGGGCGCCGGTCAGGTACGACGCGGGTACTTCGTCGAGCACCTCGGCGGGTCGCAGTTCGCCCTGCCTGGTGCCGTCGACGAGCTCCGCGAGGACGCCCGCCCGCTCCAGGGCGAGACGCCCGCCGCCCCGCCGGTGGTCGTCGTGCTCGCTGCGACCGACCCTGCCAACCCCTACGGGGCGGCGCTGGCGTGGCCCGAGCCGTCGGGAGTGCCGTCGCCGTCGGTGCCGGCCGCGCGACACCGCCCGGGCCGCAAGGCGGGGGGTCTGGTCGTGCTGGTCAGCGGGGAGCTCGTGCTCTACGTCGAGCGCGGTGGGCGCACGCTTCTCTCCTTCACCACCCGGACGGGCGCGCTGCAGGCTGCCGCCGCAGGCCTCGGACGGGTCGCACGGACCGGGCGGCTGGGTCGACTCACGATCCGTCGGGTGGACGGCGCAGAGCTCCTCGACCGGGTCACCCTCGCCGGGCCTGTCGCACGCGCGCTGCTCGATGCAGGGTTCGCGCCGACACCCCGCGGCCTTCGTCTGCCGGACCAGGGGTGAGCCTCGATGCCCGAGGGAGACATCCTGCGACGGACGGCCACTCGCCTGGAGGAAGCGCTCACCGGCACGGTGCTGGTCGGCGCGGAGCTGAGGTGGCCGGCCGCAGCCACGACCGACCTGCGCGGCCGCACGGTCCTGGGCACCGTGCCCTACGGCAAGCACCTCTTCACCCGGTTCGACGACGGGAGGACGCTGCACACCCACCTGCGGATGGAGGGATCCTGGCGGTTGGCGCTGACCGGGTCCTCCGCCGCCTCAGGTCGGGGTGGCTTCGTGCGAGCCGTGCTCGTCTCGTCGCGATGGACGGCGATCGGGGACCGCCTAGGGATGCTCGACGTCGTGGCGACCCGCGACGAGCACCTCCTGATCGGCCACCTCGGGCCGGACGTGCTCGCTCCGGAGTTCCCCACGAGCGGGATCCATGAAGCACTGGCCCGCCTTGCGTCGCGAGGTCCCGTCCCGATCGCCGAGGTGCTGCTCGACCAGACGGTCCTGGCCGGTATCGGGACCATCTACACGGCCGAGTCGCTCTTCTGGCGCAGGATCTGGCCGTGGACCCCGGCAGACCACGTCACCGACCCGGCGAGCCTGCTCATGACGGCCCGCGACCTGATGGAGCGCTCGGTCCGGTCGACCTCCCCCACCACGACCGGCGAGGGTGGTCGTGGCCGCACGAGCTGGGTCCACGGCCGCGCGGGTGCGCCCTGCAGGCGCTGCGGTTCGCCCGTCCGCGTCGGGGCAGCGCGCAGACCGCCGCAGGAGCGGCCGATCTTCTACTGCCCGGCGTGCCAGTCGGCTTGAGGAACCACGTGGCCGGGGAACGAGGTGCCGAGGTGTGCACCGCGAGACGTCACGTCACCGGACCGGGACGTGACGGGCCCCGTCGGCCGATGCCCGCGAGAGCTCCGCAGGATCAGCCGGTGCGCGATCAGCCGATGCGCGCGAGCTCGCCTCGTGAACCTCTCCACGCGGCACCCGGGCGAGGACCGCCAAGTGAGGCCGCAAGGTCCGCGGGGACCGTGTCGGGGATCAGCGGACCCTCGGCGACGGCGACCCGGTCGCTGACCTCACGCAGCACCACGGACAGCGGCACGTCGAGCGCCTCGCAGATCGAGCCCAGGAGCTCGGAGGAGGCTTCCTTCTGGCCGCGCTCGACCTCGCTGAGGTATCCCAGCGACACCCGTGCGGCGGAGGACACCTCGCGCAGGGTGCGGCCCTGGCGCTGGCGCGCGCCACGGAGGACGTCGCCGATCTCGTGCCTCAGGACGACCATGGGACGACCTCCTTCCTGCCTCGTCGGTTCTGCGCGGTTCCCGGGTGCGGTGTGACGGGGTGAGCCGGCACCTGCACCTGGTCGGGACCCGGCGGGTGACCTACCGTACCCCGTCGGTCGAAGTGGTTCACGGGCGTTCCGCGGAGCTGCCCTGTTCATCGTCACGTCTGGTCCAACGCACCGGGCGTCGCGCCTGTTCCCCGGTTCCCTCCCCCGTCCCTGGCCCGGACCCGGCTCAGGGCCAGGGCAAGGGCCTCTCGGCAGGCGGCGGCGCGGATCTCGTCCCTGGTCGAGGGTGAGGCACCCGCTCCGGGTGCCAGCGAGACGACCTCCTCGGACAGGTCGTCCGCGACCGCCACGTAGACCGTGCCCGGCCGGTGCGCCCCCTGCGGGTCGGGCCCTGCGACCCCGGTGGTCGCCAACCCGTAGTCGGCACCCAGTCGCGCACGGACCCCCTGGGCCATCGCCACGGCGACCTCGGGGTGCACCGCGCCGTGCTCCTCCAGCAGTGCGTGCGGGACGTCCAGGAGCACCTCCTTGAGGTCCGTCGCGTAGGCCACCACACCACCTCGCAGCGCGCGCGAGGCACCGGGGACCTGGACCAGCGACGCCGTGAGGTCGCCACCCGTCAGCGACTCGGCCACGGCGATCGTCCGTCCCGCGGCCACCAGCAGCGAGAGGAGCTCGGTGGCGTCTGCGCGCCGGGCCCCCGGATTCACGCCGCTGCCCGACGCAGGGACCACCCTCGCCGCAGGTAGTCCACGCCCGTCACCACGGTCATCACCACCGCAGCCCCCAGGACGACCCAGGCCAGCACGAGCACGAAGGCCGGCAGCTCGGCGAGCGGGAGCACGAAGAACCCGATGCCCACCGACTGGAGCACCGTCTTGATCTTCCCGCCCCGGGATGCCGGGATCACGACGTAGCGCAGGACGGCGAAACGCATCGCGGTGATCCCGAGCTCACGGACGAGGATCACCACGGTCACCCACCAGGGGAGGTCGCCCAGGAAGGACAACGCGACCAACGTGCCGCCGATCAGCAGCTTGTCGGCGATGGGATCCACCAGCTTCCCCCAGTCGGTCACCTGGTCGAGCCGGCGCGCGAGATAGCCGTCGAGCCGGTCGGTACCCGCTGCCAGGGCGAAGACCGCTGCGGCGGCCCACCGCCGGGCCGGGTCCTGACCGCCGTCCACCAGGAGCATCGCCAGCACGACCGGGACCAGGGCGATGCGCCCCACGGTGACACCGTTGGCGATGTTCCACACGGACGTCGCTGCTGAACCCACGTCACCACCCTACGGCGCCAGGTGGGCCGGACCGGCCCGTCCACGGGCTCGGCGTGCCGACACGCTCAGCGCTCGGGTCCGAGGCCCGGGGCTGAGGGCTCAGACCAGGGCGGGCGCCGCGCGATAGTCTCCGCGGTGTGACGCGCCACGCCCGGCATGCGACCCGCCGCCCCGTCGGCCGGCTGCTGGTCGTGGGCGCACTGGTCGTGGCCACGGTCGCCGGGGGTGCAGCGGCCCTGTCGGGCCTCATCCCGTCGAGCCTCGCGACGGACGCCGTGCCGAGCGACACCCCGTCGGCCGAGGAGGTCCGTCCCACGGCGAGCCCCTCGCCCACACCGACCCCCACCCGACCTCCCGACGCCGAGTTCACGCTGGTCGCCGCGGGTGACGTGCTGCTGCACCAGCCTGTGCTGCGCTCGGCCCGGACCGCGGACGGCGGGTACGACTTCGGACCGCTCTTCGACCCGGTGGCACCATGGGTCGCCGGTGCCGACCTCGCGCTGTGCCACCTCGAGGTCCCGGTCGCCCCCGAGGGCACCACGCCGAGCGGCTACCCGATCTTCGGCGCGCCTCCCCAGATCGCCGCCTCGCTCGCCGCGAGCGGCTGGGACGGCTGCTCGACGGCCTCGAACCACAGCGTCGACCGGGGCGTCGCCGGCGTGGCGGCGACGCTGGACGCGCTCGACGCCGCAGGGCTCGGCCACGTGGGCACTGCTCGCACCGCCGTCGAGGGTGCCGCCCCCCAGGTGTACGTGCTGGAGCGCAGCGGCCAGACGCTGAGGATCGCCCAGATCGCGGCGACCTACGGGACGAACGGGATGCCGGTACCGGCCGACGCCCCGTGGACCGTCGACCTCATCGACACCGACCGGCTCGTGGCGCAGGCACAGGCGGCTCGCGACGCCGGGGCCGACGTGGTGGTCGCCAGCGTCCACTGCTGCGTCGAGTACGTCTCCGAGGCCACCGAGGAGCAGGTCCGCATCGCGACGGTCCTGGCGGACTCGGGAGTGGTGGACCTCATGATCGGTCACCACGCGCACGTGCCCCAGCAGATCGACCGGCTGCCCGGAGGTCCTCTCGGCGAGGGGATGTGGGCGGCGTACGGGTTGGGCAACTTCATCTCCAACCAGGACGCCGAGTGCTGCAGCGCCCGGACCGACTCGGGGCTCCTGCTGAGCGCGTCGTTCCGCAAGCCCGTCGACGGTCCCGTCGCAGTCACCGACGTCGCGTGGACGGCGGTGACCGTCGACCGGCGCAACGGGCACCGCGTCGAGCCGCTCCCACCGGCCCTGCGCAGCGGACAAGGCGTGGGCTCGCTGACCGCTGCCGAGGTCGAGGCCCGCCAGGCGCGGGTGGTCGAGGTCGTGGGCACGGTGGCCCGTGAGCGGGTCGAGCCTGCGCAGCCGAGCGGGCCTGGTCCGGTGGTCGAGCGCCGCCCGACGGGCGACGCCGCAGGCTGACGGCCACAGGGCCAGCGACCCGGGCTCCGGTCGCACGGACCGTCACGGACGCCGCCGTGGATCGGTGACCTCACCGTCAGCGGGCGGTGTCCCACTCCCCGTCGGGGTCGGCGTCGTCGTCCCCCGAGTCCTGGTCGAAGGCGGACTGCGCACCCGGGTCGGGCTCGCCGCGGAGCATCGCCAGCGTGCCGGGCAGGTCGTCGGGCTGGACCATGACCTCCCGGGCCTTGGAGCCCTCCGACGGTCCCACGATCTCCCGCGACTCGAGCAGGTCCATGAGCCGCCCGGCCTTGGCGAAGCCGACCCGCAGCTTGCGCTGCAGCATCGAGGTCGAGCCGAACTGGGTGGTCACCACGAGCTCGGCCGCCTGGAGCAGCAGGTCGAGGTCGTCGCCGATGTCCTCGTCGACCTGCTTCTTGGTCGCCGTGACGGTCACGTCCTCCCGATAGCTCGGTGCGGACTGCGACTTGACGTGCTCGACGACGGCGTGGATCTCGCTCTCGGTGACCCACGCGCCCTGCACGCGCATCGGCTTGGCAGCGCCCATCGGCAGGAAGAGCGCATCGCCCTGACCGATGAGCTTCTCCGCCCCCGGCTGGTCCAGGACGACCCGGGAGTCGGTGAGCGACGAGGTCGCGAAGGCGAGCCGTGAGGGCACGTTCGCCTTGATCAGCCCGGTCACCACGTCGACGCTTGGCCGCTGGGTGGCCAGCACCAGGTGGATCCCCGCTGCCCGTGCGAGCTGGGTGATGCGCTGGATCGAGGCCTCGACGTCCCGCGGGGCGACCATCATGAGGTCGGCGAGCTCGTCGACGATGACCAGGAGGTAGGGGTACGGGGAGATCTTCCGCTCGCTGCCGGGCAGCGGCTTGACCTTGCCCGAGCGGACGCCGGCGTTGAAGTCGTCGATGTGCTTGTACCCGAACATCGCGAGGTCGTCGTAGCGCGACTCCATCTCACGCACGACCCACTCGAGGGCCTCGGCGGCCTTCTTGGGGTTGGTGATGATCGGCGTGATGAGGTGCGGGATGCCCTCGTACAGGGTGAGCTCGACGCGCTTGGGGTCGACCAGGACCATCCGGACCTCGTCGGGGGTCGAGCGCATCAGGATCGAGGTGATCATCGAGTTCACGAAGCTCGACTTGCCTGCGCCGGTCGCGCCGGCCACGAGCAGGTGGGGCATCTTCGCCAGGTTGGCGACGACGTAACCACCTTCGACGTCCTTGCCGACCCCGATCACCATCGGGTGCTCGCTGCGGCGCGCGGCCGACGAGCGCAGCACGTCGCCCAGCGAGACCGTCTCGCGGTCGGTGTTGGGGATCTCGATGCCGATCGCCGACTTGCCGGGGATCGGCGAGAGGATGCGCACGTCGGCGCTCGCCACGGCGTAGGAGATGTTGCGGCTCAGGGCCGTGACCCGCTCGACCTTGGTCCCCGCGCCCAGCTCGACCTCGTACCGGGTGACCGTCGGGCCCCGGCTGAACCCGGTGACCTGGGCGTCGACGTCGAAGCTGTCGAGCACCGTGGTCAGGGCCTCGACCACCCGGTCGTTGGCCGCCGAACGGACCTTGTGCGGCGCGCCCTTCGCGAGCACCTGCTCCGAGGGAAGGATGTAGACGACGTCGCCGTCGAGCATCGGCTGCTCGCCGCGCGGGACCCCACGCGTGGGCGGCGCCACCAGGTCGGTGCCCGGCGCGCCGGGGAGCACCGAGGTCACGACCTCGTCGGCCGGGTCCGGGACACCGACCTGCGCCGCAGGAAGGACCTCGGTCGCGCCGGCGTCCGTCACCGGGGGGTGGGCCGGCTCGGTCAGCGCCGCTCGCTCGAAGGCCTCGTCGCCCGCGAAGCCCTCGGTGTCCACCTCGGGGACCTGCGTCGCCCGAGGCTTGCGCAGGCGCTTGAGCCCACGGCGCGCCGCCGACCCCTCTTCCTCCTGCTGCTGGGCCAGGGTCGGCAGGTCGGCGAGACTCTCGTCGTCGGCCGGCGGCGCATCGTCCCGCCCGCCGGTGAGCCGGTGGTACCCGCTGCGCAGCCGGGTCCCGATCTGATGCACGGGTGTCGCGGTGATCACCAGGACCCCGAAGAAGGCCAGCATCACCAGGAGCGGGACGGTGACCCACACGGTCAGGAGGTGCTCGAGCGGGGTCGCGACCAGGTAGCCGATCACCCCGCCGGCGGCACGCACCGCCTCGAGGTCCTCGCTCGGCGAGGGGAGCCCGGCCGGGAGGTGCACCAGCCCGCAGACCGCGAGCAGGACGGCGGTCAGACCGATCCCCATGCGTGAGTTGGCCTGAGCCCGGTCGGGGTGGCGCATGAGTCGTACCGCGACACCGAGCAGCAGCAACGGTACGACGACGCCGACCACGCCGAAGGTGCCGGCCACCACGGCATGGATCCCGTCGCCGGCGGCGCCCGACAGGCCCCACCACTCGCGTGCGGCGATGATCACCGCGAGACCCACGAGCGTGAAGGCGATGCCGTCGCGTCGGTGGGCCGGGTCGAGATCCCGGGCACTGCGTCCCAGCCGCCGTGCCGTACCACCCACGAGGTGCGCCGAGCCCATCCATGCCCCTCGCACCATCCGCACCGGGAGCGATCGCGGCCGGGGCGGGGGCTCGGCCTTGGCCCCACGACCGGCCGGACGCGACGAACCGCCACCTCGGGGGGCCGACGCCCGGGCGGCCGAGGATCTGTTCGAGGTGCTGCGTCCGGAGGCGCTCCGGGGCTCTGAGGTGCGGGTCGCCATGCTCGACACGGTACCTGGCGCAGCAGCCCAGACCGGGGAGGCTGCACCGCGACGGTGGGCCGGGGGGCAGCTCACACCCTGAGCAGCCCGACGCCCAGGGTGAGGACCCCTGCGGTCAGGAACACGCCACCGGCGGGGAGCAGCACGACCCATCGACTGGGTCGTGCACGCCCGACGCCGAGCACCGACAGGAAGAACCCGGCAGGCATGAGGATCGCCGCCACGAGCACACCGGTCTGCGCGATCCACCGCCAGAAGCCGGTCAGGTCGGTGGCCTCGCCCAGCAGCAGGCAGAGCAGCCCCAGGATCACCAGGACCCCGGCGTGGGCATGGCCGGCCCGGAAGAAGCGTCGCTGCAGGTCGGTCGTCGGTACGGCACCTGTGACGACACGGACCATGAAGGCCCCGCCCGCCTCGATCGCCACGACCGTCAGCAGGACGATGCCCGCGGTGACCCGTGCAGCCTCGGTCAGCTCGAGCACGATGCCTCCTCCTCCGCCTCGGGCTCCGAGATTTCCGAACACTGTTATAGAACACTGTTCGCATTCGTGCGGTCAACCCCTACCATGGCTGCGTGCCCCGCCCCCGTCTGCACGACCAGGCCCTGCGCGACCGTCTGGTCGAGGTCGCCTCGGAGGTGATCGCCGCCGCCGGGCCCGGTGCGCTGACCGTCCGGGACGTGGCACGGCGAGCCGGGACCTCTGCCTCGGCGGTCTACGCCCTGCACGGCGGGCGTGAGGAGCTCGTGGCCGCCGTGGCCGACGAGGCCTTCCGTCGGTTCGGGACGCACCTCGGGACAGCCACCCGCACCGACGACCCGGCGTCGGACCTGCTCTCCCTGGGCCTGGCCTACCGGCGCAGCGCCCTGACCGATCCGCACTTCTACCGGATCATGTTCGACGTGCCGGGGACCGGCGGGCAGGACCCCCGAGGCCCGCACGCCACCGCACGTCCGACCTTCCACGTGCTGCGCGACGCCGTCGTCCGCGTGCTGCGGGCGCAGGGGGCTCCGACCGGCGACGGGACCGACCGCGCGGGGGTCGAGATCGCCGCAGCCCTGTGGGGCCAGGTGCACGGGATGGTGACCCTCGAGCTCGCCGGGCTGCTACCCGGTACCGCCGAGCAACGCGCCGACCGGTACGAGCGGGTGCTGCGCACCGTCGGCCAGGCCCTCCTGGTAGCGCCCCGCGGTGACGGACTCAGGCCTCGACGACCACCGGGATGATCATCGGTCGACGCTTCAGACGACCCGAGACCCAGCGGCCCACGATCCGTCGCATCAGCTGCTGCATCTGGTGCGCGTCCGCGGCGCCGCCCATGGCCATCTCCTCGAGCGCGCGGGCGACCTCGGGCTGGATCGCCTCGAAGACCTCGTCACCCTCAGCGAAGCCCCGCGCGTGGATCTGCGGACCGGCAAGGACCTTGCCGGTCGCAGAGTCGACCACCGCGAAGATCGAGATGAAGCCCTCCTCGCCCAGGATCCGCCGGTCCTTGAGCTCGGCGTCGGTGATCGTGCCGACGGTCGACCCGTCGACGTACACGTAACCGCACGGCACCGCACCCACGACCCGGGCCCGCCCGTCGACCAGGTCGACGACCACACCGTCCTCGGCGACGACCACCCGGTCGGCCGGCACACCCGACCGCACGGCGATCGCCGCGTTGGCGACCAGGTGGCGCACCTCGCCGTGGACCGGCATGACGTTGCGCGGTCGCAGGATGTTGTAGCAGTAGAGCAGCTCCCCCGCGCTCGCATGGCCCGAGACGTGCACCCGGGCGTTGCCCTGGTGGACCACCGTGGCCCCCAGACGCATCAGGCCGTTGATCACCCGGAACACGGCGTTCTCGTTCCCCGGGATCAGCGAGGAGGCCAGGATCACGGTGTCGCCGTGGCCGACCTCGACCCGGTGGTCGCGGTTGGCCATCCGCGACAGCGCGGCCATCGGCTCGCCCTGCGACCCGGTGCACATGAGGACCACCTCACGCGCGGGCAGGTCATCGGCCGCCTTGGCGTCCACCAGGACGCCGTCGGGCACCGTCAGGTAGCCCAGGTCGGCCGCGATGGTCATGTTGCGCACCATCGACCTGCCCACCAGCGCGACGCGGCGCCCGTGCGCGTGCGCCGCGTCCAGGACCTGCTGCACGCGGTGCACGTGCGAGGCGAAGGACGCGACGATGACGCGTTGCTCGGCACGCGCGAAGATGCCGTCGAGCACCGGCCCGATCTCGCGCTCGTGGGTGGTGAAGCCCGGCACCTCGGCGTTGGTCGAGTCCACCATGAAGAGGTCGACACCCTGCTCGCCGAGCCGCGCGAAGGCCCGCAGGTCGGTGATCCGACCGTCGAGCGGCAGCTGGTCCATCTTGAAGTCGCCGGTGTGCAGCACGGTCCCTGCACGCGTGCGGACTGCGACGGCGAGCGCATCGGGGATCGAGTGGTTGACCGCGACGAACTCGCACTCGAACGGCCCGAAGGTCTCGGTCCGCCCCTCGGCGACCACGAGCGTGAAGGGCGTGATCCGGTGCTCCTTGAGCTTGGCCTCCACGAAGGCCAGGGTGAGCTGCGAGCCGACGAGCGGGAGATCCGGACGCAGCCGCAGCAGGTAGGGCACCGCGCCGATGTGGTCCTCGTGCCCATGGGTCAGGACCACGGCCTCGATGTCGTCGAGACGGTCGGCGATGTGGTCGAAGTCCGGCAGGATCAGGTCGACACCCGGCTGGTGGTCCTCGGGGAAGAGGACCCCGCAGTCGATCACCAGCAGCCGGCCGTCGATCTCGAGCACCGACATGTTGCGCCCGATCTCCCCCAGACCACCCAGCGCGACGACCCGCAGCGCGCCAGGTGCCAGGGCGGGGGGAAGGGAGAGCTCGGGGTGGGGGTGCGACATCAGACCTCCGGGACGTCGAGCAGACCGGCCGTGACCAGGGCCGCCCTGACCTCCTCGACCTCGTCAGGGCTCGGCGGTGCCTGGGGCAGTCGCATGGTGGCGCCCGGGATCAGCCCGAGCAGGGCCAACGCCACCTTGGAGCGCAGGGCGCCGTTCCCGCTGCCGCAGATCACGTCGATCGCCGGCAGAGCTCCCACGAAGGCGGCGCGCGCCGCGACGACGTCGCCGGCGTCCATCGCGCGCACGACGCTGGCGAGCGCGTCACCGACCAGGTGCCCCGCCATGCTGACCACCCCCGCGGCACCGTGCGCGAGGAACGCCAGCGTGAGGGGGTCGTCCCCCGAGTAGTACGCCAGGCCGGTGCGCTGCATGACCTTGAGCGCGGCGAAGACGTCCCCGGTGGCGTCCTTGACCGCCACGACCTGCTCGAGGGCCGCCAGACGGTCGAGGGTGTCGTCGGAGTAGCGGACGACCGTCCGGCCCGGGACGTCGTAGAGCATCACGGGCAGGTCCGTCGCCCCGACGACCGCTGCCGTGTGGAGGTAGACCCCCTCCTGCGAGGGCCGCGAGTAGTACGGGGAGACCACGAGCAGGCCGTGCGCGCCGGCGTCGGCAGCCTGCTCGGCCATCCGCACCGCGTGCGCGGTGTCGTTCGACCCGGCCCCCGCGACCACCACCGCACGGTCGCCGACGGCCGCCACCACGGCCCGGATCAGGTCGGCCTTCTCCGGGGCGTGCGTGGTGGGCGCCTCGCCCGTGGTGCCGTTGAGCACGATGCCGTCGTGGCCGTGGTCGACGAGGTGGGCGGCCAGGGCCGCACCCGCCTCGAGGTCGACCGACCCGTCCGGCGCCATCGGCGTCACCATGGCGGTCAGCACCGCGCCGAACGGGCGGGCAGAGGATGTCACGACCATGGGCGACAAACTACCGCCCCGGGTCCCGCCCGAGGCACCCGGTCAGCGCCGCCAGGTCGTGAAGCGGTAGCGCAGCCCGCTGGTCGAGACGAGCCACTCGTCGGACCGCGCGGTGCACGTCCACCCGGCCGGCAGGAGCGGTGCCGAGGTGTCGCCCCCGACCAGGACGTCGACCTCGGTGACCTCGAGCCGATCGGCGTAGGGCAGGAAGGCCTCGTAGACCTGCGCACCGCCGATCACCCAGGACTCGCGTCCCGCGACGTGGGCGAGGGCGTCCTGGACGCTGCCGACCACGGTCGCACCCTCGAGCGTGAGCCCCGGCCGGCGGCTGAGCACCACGTTCTCACGTCCCGGGAGGGGGCGGAAGCGGGCTGGCAGCGAGTCCCACGTCGCGCGGCCCATGATCACGGGGTGGCCCGTGGTCAGCCGGCGGAAGTGGGCGAGATCCTCAGGCAGGTGCCAGGGAAGCCCGCCGTCGCGGCCGATGAAGCCGTCGGAGGACTGCCCCCAGACCATCGCGAGACTCACCGGCAGCTCACACCGCCACCGGGGCCTTGATCGCCGGGTGATGCTGGTACCCGACGACCGCGACGTCCTCGAAGGTGTACTCGTCGATCGACGCCGCACGGCGCAGCTCGAGGGTGGGTGGCGCGTACGGGGCCCTGGTCAGCTGCTCCCGGACCTGCTCCACGTGGTTGTCGTAGATGTGGCAGTCCCCGCCGGTCCAGATGAGGTCGCCCACCTCGAGGTCGGTCTGCTGGGCCACCATGTGGGTCAGCAGCGCATAGCTCGCGATGTTGAACGGCACCCCGAGGAAGAGGTCGGCCGAGCGCTGGTAGACCTGGCAGGACACCCGACCGTCGGCCACGTAGAACTGGAAGAAGGCGTGGCAGGGAGCCAGGGCCATGCGCGGGATGTCCGTGACGTTCCAGGCCGAGACGATCATGCGCCGCGAGTCCGGGTCGCTGCGCAGCGTCTGCAGCACCTGCGCGAGCTGGTCGACCGTCGTGCCGTCCGGGGCCGGCCACGACCGCCACTGCACCCCGTACACCGGGCCCAGGTCACCGTCCGGCCCGGCCCACTCGTCCCAGATGCTGACACCGCGCTCCTGGAGCCACCGGACGTCGGGCTCGCCACGCAGGAACCACAGCAGCTCGTAGACGATCGAACGCAGGTGGACCTTCTTGGTCGTCACCAGCGGGAAGCCGGTCGCGAGGTCGAACCGCATCTGGTGGCCGAAGACGCTCCGCGTCCCGGTGCCGGTGCGATCGGCCTTGGGGGTGCCCTCCGCGAGCACCAGGCGGAGGAGATCCTCGTAGGGCGTGGGCACCGTCGTCATGGCGACATCGTAGGCGCCGGGTTCATACTTCCGTCATGGCATCCGCACCCGCCTTCCCCGTCCCGGCGACCGTCGCCGCGCACCTGCCCACCGGCCTGCTGATCGGCGGCGAGTGGCGGCCGTCGTCGAGCGGTGCGACCTTCCCGGTGCACGACCCCGCCACCGGCACCGACCTCTTCGACGTGGCCGACGCCACCCCGCAGGACGGGCTCGCAGCCCTGACCGCGGCCCACGAGGCGCTCCCGGCCTGGCGGGCGGTGGCCCCGCGTGACCGGGCCGAGCTGCTGCGCGCGGTCTTCGAGACCGTCACCACCCGCACCGAGGACTTCGCCGCCCTGATCACCGCCGAGGGGGGCAAGCCACTGGCCGAGTCGCGGGCCGAGGTCGCCTACGGGGCTGAGTACGTGCGGTGGTACTCCGAGCAGGCGGTCCGCATCAACGGGATGACCAGGACAGCCCCGAGCGGCGCCAACCGGCAGCTGGTCCTGCGGCGTGGTGTCGGTCCCGCGCTGCTGATCACGCCCTGGAACTTCCCGCTCGCGATGGCCACGCGCAAGATCGCCCCGGCCCTGGCCGCCGGATGCACCGTGGTGATCAAGCCGGCCGGGCTCACCCCACTCACCACGGCGTACTTCGCCGAGGTGGTGCGCGCCGAGCTGGCCGAGCGAGGACTGCCCCCTGGTGTGATCAACGTCGTGCCGACCTCGTCGTCCGGGGACCTGGTCGGTCCTCTGCTCGCCGACCCCCGGCTGCGCAAGCTGTCCTTCACCGGCTCGACCGAGGTCGGGCGCGTGCTGCTGGCCGGCGCAGCGCAGGGGATCCTCCGGACCTCGATGGAGCTCGGCGGCAACGCCCCCTTCCTGGTCTTCGAGGACGCCGACATCCCCGCGGCGGTGCAGGGAGCCGTGGTCGCCAAGATGCGCAACGCCGGGCAGACCTGCGTCGCGGCCAACCGCTTCCTGGTCCACCGGTCGGTCGTCGAGGAGTTCAGCGCCGGGCTGACCGCCGCCTTCGAGAAGCTGGTGACCGGCCCCGGCTCGGCACCCGGGACGACCGTCGGTCCCCTCATCGAGGCCGGTGCGGTCGACCGTGTCGAGGAGGTCGTGGCGCAGGCGGTGGACGACGGCGCCACGGTGACCACCGGTGGAGGGCGGCCGGCCCGCCGGGGGCACTTCTACTCCCCGACGGTGCTGACCGGGGTCTCCCCCGACGCGCGCGCGGTCCGCGAGGAGCTCTTCGGGCCGGTCGCGCCGGTGGTGACCTTCGACACCGAGGACGAGGGCATGGACCTGGCCAACAGCACCGAGTTCGGCCTCGTCGCCTACGCCTACACCCGCGACGTGGGACGAGCCTTCCGCGTCGCCGAGCGGATCGAGTCCGGGATGCTGGGCCTCAACCGCGGCATGATCTCCGACGCCAGTGCACCGTTCGGCGGCGTCAAGGCCTCCGGCCTGGGCCGTGAGGGTGGCGAGGCGGGCATCGAGGAGTACCTCGAGAGCACCTACGTCGCGCTGTGACGGCACAGATCGACCAGCAGCACCGCCCCCCGGCCGCGGCTCGACGGCGCGCGACCCTGCGGCAGGCACTGTCGGTGTCCGCCGCGACCGGCGTGTACGGCATCTCCTTCGGGGCGCTCGCGGTCGCGGCGGGCCTGGACCTGTGGCAGACCATGGCGCTGAGCCTGCTCATGTTCACCGGTGGGTCGCAGTTCGCGTTCATCGGGGTGCTGGGGGCCGGCGGCGCCCCGGGCGCTGCGATCGCCACGGCGGGACTGCTCGGAGCGCGCAACGGCCTGTACGGCGCGGCGATGGCACCCCGGCTGGGTGTCCGCGGACCCCGCCGGTGGTGGGCTGCCCAGCTGACGATCGACGAGTCGACCGCGGTCGGCACGGCGCAGAGCGAGCCGACGCTGGTCCGGGTCGGCTTCTGGTGGACCGGGTGGGGTGTCTACGCGCTCTGGAACGTCTTCACCGTGGTCGGGGCGCTGGTCGGCGACGCCCTGGGTGACCCCACCCGCTGGGGCCTGGACGCCGCCGCGGCGGCCGCGTTCCTGGGACTGCTCTGGCCTCGGCTCGCGGGACGCACCACGCAGACGGTGGCTGCCGCGGCGGTCGTCGTGGCGCTGCTGCTCACCCCCCTGGTCCCGGCCGGGATCCCGGTGCTGGCCGCCGCCGTCGTCGCGGTCGTCGCCGGATGGCGCACCCCCGGTCGCGCCCCGGACGAGGCCGCGCACCCCGACCGGCAGGGTGGGGAGTCGCCGTGAGCGCCTACGCCCTGACCTGGGTCGCGGTGATCGCCGCGTCCGCCGTGTGCTTCGCCCTCAAGCTCGTGGGTCACCACCTGCCCGAGCACTGGCTCGCCGAGCCGCGAGTGGCCCGCACCGCCGGGCTGGTCACCGTGTCACTGCTCGCGGCGCTCGTGGCCGTCCAGACGTTCACCCTCGGGTCGACGGTCGTGGTGGACGCACGGGTCGTCGCCCTGGCCGTCGCCGCGGTGGCCCTGGCGCTGCGGGCCCCGTTCGTCGCGGTCGTGGTGCTCGCGGCAGCGGTGGCCGCGACCCTGCGTGCGGTCACCTGAGCCGCAGTTGCTAGCCTGCCCGGATGGCACTCTTCCGCGAGCAGGCTGACGTCTCGGTCCGACCTGCCCAGCCCGATGACGAGGCGGCGATCGCCCGCGTGCAGCTGCGGGCGTGGCGGTCGAGCCACGCCGCGCTCCTGGGGCCCGAGGTCCTCGAGCAGATCGACGTCACCGCGGTGCGCGACCAGTGGTCCCGCGCGATCACCGCACCCCCCTCCCCGGCCCACCACGTCCTGGTCGCCTGCGACGGCGCCCGGGTCATCGGGTTCGCGGCGTCTGCACCGGTCGAGGACGGGGTGGAGATCCTGGCGCTCGAGGTCGACCCCGACCACCAGCGCGGCGGGCACGGGTCGCGCCTGCTGACCGCGTGCGTCGACCTCGGTCGCGACCAAGGCGCGCAGCACCTCCAGACCTGGGTGCTCGACGACGACGACGCGCGCGCGCAGTTCCTGTCCTCGGCGGGTCTGGGCCCCGACGGGGCTCACCGCGACCTGGCCACCGGGACCACGGCCGAGGGCGCCACCCGAGCGGTGTCCGAGCGACGCTGGGTCGCCGAGCTCTGATCCACGGGGTCCGGCCTACCGACCGTTCACGAGGTGGGCGGTCCCGCTCGGACGGTTCGCTCAGCTCGTGCCCGGGCCGTCCTGGCGGTAGAGCCGTGCCGCCGTCCGCAGCGCGCTCCGTGCCCGACGTCGGTCACCCGCGGCGTCGTAGGCGAAGGCCAGCCGGTACCAGGCCGCCCAGTCGTCCTGGGCCTGGTCGACCGCCGACCGCGCCTCGACGAAGGCCTCATCCGCAGCCGCACGGTCGATCCGACCTCCGGGCGAGCGGGGCAGGTCGTCCACGGGCAGCAGGCCCTGCGCGGCGAGCCGGTCGGCCATCCGCTGCACGACGATCGCGAGCCACCACTCGCGGACCACGATCCACAGTCCCATCAGCGGCAGGACCAGGACGGCCAGCCCCAGGGCGACCCCCACGGGCTCCCCGGTGCCGAGCAGCGCGAGTCCGCGGCCCGCGACCGCCACGACGTACAGCAGGAGCAGTGCGGTGAGCGCCAGCGCACCCAGGAGCGAACGTCGCACGGGATCGCCTCAGCCCAGGTCGAGGTAGCGCTCGAGGCCCACGGTGAGCCCCGGCCTGAAGCTGACCTGCCGCACCGCGTGCAGGACCCCGGGCATGAAGGAGACGCGGTCGAACGAGTCGTGCCGGATGGTGAGCTGCTCCCCCGGGTTGCCGAGCAGGATCTCCTCGTGCGCGACGAGGCCGCGCAGCCGGACCGCGTGGACCCGCACACCGTCGACGTCGGCTCCCCGCGCCCCGTCGAGCTGCTGCGACGTCGCGTCGGGGACCGGGCCCAGCCCCGCGGCCCGGCGGGCCTGAGCGATGGCTGCGGCGGTGTGACGAGCCGTCCCGCTCGGGGCGTCGACCTTGTCCGGGTGGTGCAGCTCGACGACCTCGACCGACTCGAACCATCGCGCGGCCTGCGCGGCGAAGGCCATCGCGAGCACCGCACCCAGCGCGAAGTTCGGGGCGATGAGCACCCCGACGCCCGGCGCGTGCTCGAGCTGGCCGCGCAGGCGGTCCAGGGAGGTCTCGTCCCAGCCCGTGGTACCCACCACGGCGTGCACCCCGTCCGCGACCAGGGTGCGGACGTTCTGCGCGGTGGCCGTCGGAACGGTGAAGTCCACCGCGACCTGGGCTCCGGCGCGGGCGGCCAGGGCCGGATCGTCGCCCGCCTCGAGCGAGGCCACCAGCTCCAGGCCGGCAGCCTGCTGCACCGCCTGGACGACGGTGCGCCCCATCCGTCCGGCAGATCCCAGGACCGCTACTCTGATCGGCTCGCTCACGGTCAGCCACCCTAGTGCGTCGCTCGTGACCCGCAGCCCCCGGCCGCCGGACCAGGACGAGGCTCGACGCGGCTCAGGACCCGAAGGGACCGACCCGGACCACCGAGCGCGGCTGGGTGGCGAGCTCGGCAGCGAGCTCCTGCACCTGCGTCGCCGTGACCGCCCTGATCCGGTCGAGCGACTCGCCCTGGGTCAGCAGCTCACCGTGGACGAGCTCGGCCTTGCCCAGCCGGCTCATCCGGGACCCGGTGTCCTCGAGCCCCAGGACCAGACCGCCCGAGAGCTGACCGACGCTGCGCTCGAGCTCGGCGGAGGTGATGCCGTCCGCCGCGAGACGCTCCCACTCCTGGACCATGAGGGCGATCACCTCGTCGACCTTCGTGGGCGTGCACCCCGCGTAGAGGCCGAAGATCCCGGTGTCGGCGTGACCTGAGGCGAAGCAGTACACCGAGTACGCCAGCCCCCGCTTCTCGCGGACCTCCTGGAAGAGCCGCGAGGACATCCCCCCACCCAGCACCGCGCTCAGGACGGAGAGGGCGAAGCGACGGTCGTCCGTCGCGGTCAGACCCAGGCCACCGACGATCACGTTCGCCTGCTCGGTCGTGCGACGCACCGTCAGCTCGGTGCCCGCGGAGGGCAGCGAACCGTCAGGGAAGGTCAGCGACCCGGGGGCGCCCGTGCCGCGCCGAGCGCGCGGGCTCGTCGCCCCGCTCAGGTCCCAGCCACCGGCGTCCAGGGCGCCCGCGACCTGCTCGCACAGCGCGACGTGGTCGACGCCCCCGGCGGCGGTGACGACCAGGGTCGAGGGCTGGTAGTGCTCGGTGTAGTGCTGCCAGACGGCCTCACGCGGGACGGCGCGGATGGTGGCCGGGGTACCGCCGATGGGTCGTCCCAGTGCGTGCTCGCCGAGCACGACGGTCGCGAACTGCTCGTGCGCGACGTCGGACGGGTCGTCGTCGTTCATCGCGAGCTCTTCGAGGATGACTCCGCGCTCGGTCTCGAGCTCGGCCGGGTCCAGGCGTGCCGAGGTCACCATGTCGGCGATCACGTCGACGGCCATCGGGAGGTCGGCGTCGAGCACCCGGGCGTAGTAGCAGGTGTGCTCCTTGCCGGTGGCCGCGTTCGCCTCACCGCCGACGGCGTCGAAGGCCTCGGCGATGTCCATCGCGGTCCGTCGCTGCGTGCCCTTGAAGAGCAGGTGCTCCAGGAAGTGGGTCGATCCGTGGTGCCCGTCCCGCTCGTCGCGCGAGCCGACACCGACCCACGCCCCGACGGTCGCGGAGCGTAGGCCGGGCATCTGCTCGGTGAGCACGCGCACCCCGCCGGGCAGGACGGTGCGACGCACGATGGCGCCACCGTCCTGCCCGGCGGTCAGGTCGCTCCCGGGCTCACCCGGGGCACTGAGCGGAAGGGTCAGCGACACCTCAGGCCTGGGGCCCGTCGGTCGTCGCCGACGCCTCGGCGTCACCGGACTCCTCGATCACGGCGTGCAGCGAGAGCTTGCCGCGCGGGTCGATCTCACCGATCTCGACCTGGACCTTCTGACCGATGGCCAGGACGTCCTCGACGTTCTCGACCCGCTTGCCGCCGACGAGCTTGCGGATCTGCGAGATGTGCAGCAGCCCGTCCTTGCCGGGGGCGAGCGAGACGAACGCACCGAAGGTGGTCGTCTTGACGACCGTGCCGACGAAGCGCTCGCCGATCTCGGGCATGTGCGGGTTGGCGATGGCGTTGATCATCGTCCGTGCCGCCTCGGCCGACGGGCCGTCGACCGCACCGATGTAGACGGTGCCGTCGTCCTCGATGGAGATGTCAGCGCCGGTCTTCTCCTGGATCTCCTTGATCATCTTGCCCTTCGGCCCGATGACCTCACCGATCTTGTCGACCGGGACCTGCACGCTGATCACCCGGGGGGCGTACGGCGACATCTCGTCGGGCACGTCGATGGCCTCGTTCATGACGTCGAGGATGTGCATCCGGGCGTCGCGAGCCTGGGTCAGCGCACCGTCGAGCACCGAGGTCGGGATGCCGTCGAGCTTGGTGTCGAGCTGGATCGCGGTGACGAACTCCCGCGTACCGGCGACCTTGAAGTCCATGTCGCCGAAGGCGTCCTCGGCCCCGAGGATGTCGGTCAGCGCGGCGTACCGCGGCTGGCCGTCGATGGTGTCCGAGATCAGACCCATGGCGATGCCCGCGACGGGCGCCCGCAGCGGGACACCGGCGTTGAGCAGCGACAGCGTCGAGGCGCAGACCGAGCCCATCGACGTCGACCCGTTCGAGCCGAGAGCCTCGGAGACCTGACGGATCGCGTAGGGGAACTCCTCGCGCGTGGGCAGGACCGGCATGAGGGCACGCTCGGCGAGGGCGCCGTGGCCGATCTCGCGACGCTTGGGAGAGCCCACGCGTCCCGTCTCCCCGGTGGAGTACGGCGGGAAGTTGTAGTTGTGCATGTAGCGCTTGCGCGTCTCAGGAGCCAGCGTGTCGAGCTGCTGCTCCATCCGGAGCATGTTCAGCGTGGTGACACCGAGGATCTGCGTCTCCCCGCGCTCGAACAGCGCCGAGCCGTGCACCCGCGGCAGGACCTCGACCTCGGCCGAGAGGGTCCGGATGTCGGCCAGGCCACGACCGTCGATGCGGATGCCGTCGGTCAGCACGCGCTGGCGGATGAGCTTCTTGGTGACCGCGCGGACCGCGGCCGACAGCTCCTTCTCGCGACCCTCGAAGGCGTCCTTGAGGGAGTCCAGCGCCGCAGCCTTGATCTCGTCGAGACGACCCTCACGGGCCTGCTTGTCGGCGATGGTCAGCGCCTCGGCGAGCGGGCCGGAGACCTCCGCCTCGACGGCCGCGTAGGAGTCGTCCTGGTAGTCCAGGAAGCGGGGGAAGTCCTGCGTGGGCTTGGCGGCCTTCGCGGCCAGCTCGGCCTGGGCCTCGCAGAGCACCTTGAGGAAGGGCTTGGCGGCCTCGAGGCCCTCGGCCACGACCTCCTCGGTCGGGGCTGCGACGCCCTGGAACTTGATCAGGTCCCAGGCGTTGTCGGTGGCCTCGGCCTCGACCATCATGATCGCGATGTCGGACGAGCCGTCCTCGTTGGTGACCTGGCGCCCGGCCACGACCATGTCGAAGACCGCGCGCTCCTTGTCGCTGAACTTGGGGAACGCGACCCACTGGCCGTCGACGAGCGCGATGCGCACACCGGCCACGGGCCCGGTGAAGGGCAGGCCGGAGAGCTGGGTGGACAGCGACGCGGCGTTGATCGCGAGCGTGTCGTAGGCGTCGTCCGGGTGCAGGGACATCACCGTGATGACGACCTGGACCTCGTTGCGCAGGCCCTTGGCGAACGTCGGGCGCAGCGGGCGGTCGATCAGCCGGCAGGCCAGGATCGCCTCGGTCGAGGGGCGGCCCTCACGGCGGAAGAAGGAGCCGGGGATGCGACCCGCGGCGTACATGCGCTCCTCGACGTCGACCGTGAGCGGGAAGAAGTCGAAGTGCTCCTTGGGGTGCTTGCCCGCGGTCGTCGCGGACAGCAGCATCGTCTCGCCGTCGAGGTACGCGACGGCCGAGCCGGCAGCCTGACGGGCGATGCGGCCCGTCTCGAAACGGACGGTGCGGGTGCCGAAGCGGCCGTTGTCGATCGTGGCCTCGGCGAACTGGATCTCGGGTCCCTCCATAGGGATGCCCTCCTCATGTGTCGATGTGCCCGGCTTCGCGTGGCGGTCATCGATCGAGGTCCGCGGAGCTGCGTCCAGGACGCCTCCGAGAGCCACTACCGAGGACCGGACGGCGGTTCCGAGCGGTCTGGTTGCGGTCGTGCGGTGGTGCGGTTCGCACTCGGACGCGCTCACGCACGTCGTCGTACTGAAGGCGCCGGGGGCGCGGGACGCGTCCCGGAGCGCCTGACACCGGGCCAGCCCGGACCCCTACGGGTCCGGGCTGGCCCAGGGATGTTCAGCGGCGCAGGCCGAGCCGTTCGATCAGGCTGCGGTAGCGGTTGATGTCGATCTTCTGGAGGTAGCCGAGCAGCCGGCGGCGCTGGCCGACCAGGAGGAGCAGGCCACGACGCGAGTGGTGGTCGTGCTTGTGCTCCTTGAGGTGCTCGGTCAGGTCCTTGATGCGCTGGGTCAGCATCGCGATCTGGACCTCCGGCGAACCGGTGTCGTTCGGCGTGGTCGCGTACTCGGTCATGATCTGCTGCTTGACGGCGGCATCGAGTGGCACTGGTTCTCCCAAGGTGTTCATTGCGCGGTGCTCTGGGGCATGTCCACCCGAGCGCTCTGGTTCCGCGGCCGATCTGACGGCCTCGCCATGCTATCAGCCGGGCTCGAGGGCTCCCACCACCAACGGCCCGCCGGCCAGCATGGCCCGTGCCTGGTCGACGTCCTCGCCCATCTGGGTGACCAGGTCCTCGACCGTGGCGAACCGGACCGTGGGGCGCAGCCGTGCGACGAGCTCGAGGACGACCTCCTCGTCGTACAGGTCCAGGTCGTCGCGGTCCAGCACGTACGCCTCGACGCGTCGCTGGACCCCGTCGAAGGTGGGGTTCGTCCCGATCGAGATCGCCACCGGCAGGAAGCCGTCAGGCAGCCCCTCGGGCAGGTCAGGGCGCCGCATCCATCCGGCGTACACACCGTCCGCAGGCACCGTCCCGCACAGGTCCTGCCTCAGGTTCGCCGTCGGGTAGCCGAGCCCACGGCCGCGGGCATCGCCGTGCACGACGGTCCCGCGCACACGGTGAGGACGGCCCAGGATCTCCGCGGCGCCCACGACGTCACCCGCGGCGAGCAGCTCTCGGACCCAGGTCGAGGACCAGCGCCGCGCCGTGTCGAGGGGACCGTGGATGTCCTCGATCACCTCCACGTCGAACCCGTGACGGCGACCGAGCTCAACCATCGTCGAGAGGTCCCCCACGTTGTCCCGGCCGAACCGCACGTCCTGGCCGACGACCACGGTCCTCGCGTGCAGCCCGTCGACCAGGTACCGGCGGACGAACTCCTCAGGAAGCAGACGGGCGAACTCGAGCGTGTAGTTGACCACCAGCACCGCGTCCAGCCCGGTGTCCGCGAGGAGCTCGAGGCGGTCCGCGAGCCCGGTGATGAGGTCGGGCGGGTCGGCCGGCCGGTGGACCTGCGCGGGGTGCGGGTGGAACGTCACCGCGACCGCACTTCCCTGGATCGCACGTGCCGAGCGGACCATGCGCGTGAGAACGCTGCGGTGACCGCGGTGCACGCCGTCGAAGTTGCCGATCGTGACGACCGAGGGTCCGAGGTCTGCCGGGACCTGGCCCAGGTCGGTCCAGCGGTGCACGCGTTCTCCTCGTCTACCTACGGCTCTACCCCCGTGCACTGCGCACGGAGCGGGTCAAGCCTGCCACGCCCGCGGCCGCCCGGGCGCCGTGCGCGCCCGACGGCCGTCGCGGCTCACGGGTCGAGCAGCCGCTCGAGCCCTTCGAGCACCGCCTCGAGAAGCTTCGCGCGCGGGGTCTCCCCCGGCACGACCTGGGGAACCGCCGACGTCATCTGGAGCAGGCCGATCCACAGCACATAGGCCTGCAACGCACGCGCCCGGCACGCGTGGCCCGCGACCCCCACCTCTGCGAGCACCGCGGCCATGTAGTCGACCCGCCGACGGGTCACCCGCTCGAGGACGAGGGCGACCTGCGGGTGGGCGGCGGCCGCGAGCACCGCCAGGTCCTGGGCACCGGGAGTCGGGTCGGCGAAGGTCAGCGCGAACAGGGACCTCAGCCGACGTCGCGGGTCAGCCTCCGCCTCGAGGTCGGCGATGACCTGCTCGGTCGCGACCGCCTCCCACCGCTCGAGGACCGCGTCGACAAGCGCGGCGCGGTCTGCGAAGTGCCAGTAGAAGCTGCCCTTGGTCGCGCCGAGGCGCTGGGCGAGCGGCTCGACGCGCACCGCTCCGAGCCCGCCCTCGGCCATCGCCAGCAACCCGGCCTCCGACCAGTCCTCGGGGGTCAGGGAGGTACGGCGACTGGTCGGAGGCACCCCCATACGCTACCGTACGGATGACCGTACGGGTCCGTATGGCCACGTCCGATGAGAGGCCCCGTCATGCTTCATGAGCGTGTACGCAACGTCCATGAGCGAGTCATCGCCGCCCCCGCGGCGAAGGTCGCAGCCCTCCTCGAGACCCTGGGCTCACCCGATGACGAGATGTGGCGGACGCGGGTGCCGACCGTGATGGTCCTGGACCGCGGGGTGGTCCCCGGGTCCGCGGGCGGTCACGGCGGTGTTCGCTACCACGTCACCGATCACGTGCCCGGCCGGCTCCTCGCCTTCACCTTCGACGCACCCACCCCTGTCGAGGGCACGCACCGGTTCGACATCGACGAGCTGACGCCCGGCTCGACGCGGCTGCGGCACACCCTCGAAGGGCGGCTGCTCGGGCCGATGCGGTGGCAATGGCCCCTGCTCGTGCGAGCCGCCCATGACACCGTGATCGAGGACATCCACGACCACGTCGAGCGCACCCTCACCGGGGTGGCGCACCGGGCCCAACCCGCGAGCCGGCGTATCGCCCTGCTCGTCGCCGTGCTGCCCGGCCGCGCGGTGGTGCGACGGAGCGTCCCCCGCTCGGCCCTCCTGGAGGCCGCCCTCCCCCGCGTCGACGCATCGGACGCCTGGGCCACCCCGCTGCTCCCGGGCGACCCGCACGACGTCCGGGAGTGGCAGGAGGCGATCTTCACCGCCGCGCCCGGTTGGGTCCGGCGGCTGATGGCACTTCGCGACCTGCTGGTGCGCCCCCTGGGGCTCGAGACCGCGGGAGGGACACCCGCGCGGCGCGGGTTCCCCGAGGTGCGTGGCGACACGCACGAGATTCTCACCGGGGTCGACGACCGGCACCTGTCCTTCCGGGTGAGCACCCGGGTGGACGCCGACGACGTGACAGTCAGCACCCTCGTCCAGATCCACAACCACCTCGGGCGGATCTACTGGGCCGTGGTGCGCTGGTTCCACCCGGTGGTCGTGCGCGCCCTCGTCCGCCGCGCGCCCCGGCCCTGGCGTCGTTGAGCACAGCCCTCCCGCGGTGGCCGGGACGCGTCCGAGAGGTCGTCGGGCGTGCGTCCGATCAGGGCGCGTCGTCCGGAGACGCGAAGACGATGACCGGCCTCGACCTGCCCTGCTCGTCGGCCACCAGCGCGACGAGGGTGCCGTCGGGGGCGAAGGCCGCCACGGGTCGCTCGCGGGTCCCGACGGGCCCTTCGACGGAGATCGGGATCCGTCGCCCGAAGGTCAGCTCTCGCGCCTGCTCGGCGTCCACCTCACGGCTCGCGAGCGTCGCCCGCGCCGCGTCCGCGAGCGGCAGCAGCGCCAGCTCCTGCGCGAGTTCGTCGAGAGACCGCGCGACGTCGAGGCCGTAACCACCCACCCGCGTCCGCCGGAGCGCGGTCAGGTGACCCCCGGTACCGAGGTCCGAACCCAGGTCGCGGGCGAGCGCTCGCACGTAGGTCCCCGAGGAGCACGTCACCTCGACGTCCACGTCGACCACCGGTGTCCCCTCGTCGGACGCTGCCCGCACGTCCCGCACCAGCAGCCGGTCCACCGTGACCCGACGGGCCGCGAGCTCCACGACCTCGCCGGCGCGCGCGCGGGCGTAGGCCCGGCGACCGTCCACCTTGATCGCGCTCACGGTCGAGGGCACCTGGTCGATCGGCCCGGTCAACCGGGCGACAGCGTCCGCCAGCCCGGGGAGCGGCAGCTCGGCACCGGCCCGTGCGAGCACCTCGCCCTCGGCGTCGTCGGTCGTGGTGACCACACCCAGGCGGATCGTGGCGGCGTAGTCCTTGTCGGCACCGACGACGAACGTCAGCAGCCGTGTCGCGGCCTCGACGCCCAGGACGAGCACACCAGTGGCCATCGGGTCGAGCGTCCCGGCGTGGCCCACCTTGCGGGTGCCGGCCAGCCGCCGGACCCGCGCGACCACGTCATGGCTGGTCCACCCGGCAGGCTTGTCGACGACGACCAGACCTGCCGGGACCCGGTCAGCCACGGACCGTCGGGCCGGCCGTGCCTGCCTCTCCCTGCGTGGGCGCGTCGTCGAGGTCGTCGTCGTCGGCGCGCTTGTAGGGGTCGGCCTCCCCGGCGTACTGCGCGGCCGCAGCCAGTGCCGCGACCTCGGCATCCCGGGCCGCCGCCTGGCGCAGGGCGTCCTCGAGGTGCTGGGCGGTCTCGGGGATCGCGTCGGCGATGAACTCGAGGGTCGGTGTCAGGCGGGTACCCACCTGCTTGCCGACCTCGGAACGGATGACACCCTTGGCGCTCTCGAGCGCCGCTGCGGTGCCCTCGCGCGCCTCGGTGTCACCCAGGACCGTGTAGAACACCGACGCGTGCTGGAGGTCGCCCGTGACGCGGACGTCGGTGATCGTCACGAAACCGAGCCGCGGGTCCTTGATGCGGGTGTCGAGCATGCGCGCGACCGTCTCGTGGATGCGATCGGCGACCTTGCGCGCACGGGGGTGGTCAACCATCAGAAGTCTCCTAGCGTGCTGTCAGAACCACTGGTCCCGCGAGGCTCGTGCAGCCTCTGGGAGATGAGACCACGGTGACGTCGTGACCGCGGCGGGGCCGAGGTGAGCCGTGGCGCACCGGAAGGACGCCCGACGGACGAGGTCGTCGGGTGGGCCGCGCGTCGATCCCCGCCGCGCGGCCCACCCGGACGTCACCTCAGGAGCGCGGCTTCTCGCGCATCTCGAAGGTCTCGATGACGTCCTCGGACTGCAGGTCGTTGAACGACCCCAGACCGATACCGCACTCGAAGCCCTCACGGACCTCGGTCGCGTCGTCCTTGAACCGCTTGAGCGACTCGATCGTGAGGTTGTCCCCCACGACCTTGCCGCCGCGCAGCACCCGTGCCTTGGCGTTGCGGCGGATGAGGCCCGACCGCACGATCGAGCCCGCGATGTTCCCGAACTTGCTCGAACGGAAGATCTCGCGGATCTCGGCGGTACCGAGCTGGACCTCTTCGTACTCGGGCTTGAGCATGCCCTTGAGGGCCGCCTCGACGTCGTCGATCGCCTGGTAGATGACCGAGTAGAACCGGACGTCGACGCCCTCGCGATCGGCGAGGTCCTCGACACGCTCGGCGTACTTGACGTTGAAGCCGATGATGATCGCGTTGTCCACGGTCGCCAGGTTCACGTCGTTCTGCGTGATGGCACCCACCCCACGGTGGATGACCCGCAGGTCGACCTCGTCGCCGACGTCGATCTTGAGCAGCGCGTCCTCGAGCGCCTCGACGGCACCCGAGACGTCACCCTTGAGCACCAGGTTGAGCGTCTCGACCTTGCCGAGCTGCAGCGCCTGCGTGAAGTCCTCGAGGCTGATCCGCTTGCGACGCTTGGCGAGCAGAGCTGCTCGCTCGGCCGCCTCGCGCTTCTCGGCGATCTGCCGGGCGGTCCGGTCGTCCGGTGCCACCAGGAAGGTGTCACCCGCACGCGGGACCGAGGTCAGACCCAGGACCAGCACCGGACGTGCCGGCGTGGCCTCCGTGACGGCCTCGCCGTGCTCGTCGAACATCGCCCGGACCCGGCCGTAGGCCGTGCCGGCGACGATCGCGTCGCCGATCCGCAGGGTGCCCGACTGGACGAGCACGGTCGCGACGGCACCGCGGCCCTTGTCGAGGTTCGCCTCGACCGCGACACCACGAGCGTCCTTGTCGGCGTTCGCCCTCAGGTCCAGAGCGGCGTCGGCAGTGAGCAGGACGGCCTCGATGAGGTCGTCGATGCCCATCCGCTGGAGCGCGGAGATCTCGACGAACATCGTGTCGCCGCCGTACTCCTCGGCCACCAGGTTGTACTCGGTGAGCTGCTGGCGGATCTTGTCGGGGTTGGCCCCCTCCTTGTCCACCTTGTTCACCGCGACGACGATCGGCACGCCGGCCGACTGCGCGTGGTTGAGGGCCTCGACCGTCTGCGGCATCACGCCGTCGTCTGCCGCGACCACCAGGATCGCGATGTCGGTGACCTGCGCGCCACGGGCACGCATGGCGGTGAACGCCTCGTGGCCCGGGGTGTCGATGAAGGTCACGGCGCGGTCCAGACCCTCGTGCTGGGTGTGGATCTGGTAGGCACCGATGTGCTGGGTGATGCCGCCGGCCTCGCCCGCGACGACGTCCGCCGAACGGATCGCGTCGAGCAGCTTGGTCTTTCCGTGGTCGACGTGACCCATGACGGTCACGACCGGCGGTCGGGCGCTCAGCTGGTCGTCGCCCTCTCCGGCGAGCTCGGCCTCGAGGTCGATGTCGAAGCCCCCGAGGAGCTCGCGGTCCTCCTCCTCGGCCGAGACCATCTCGATGACGTAGCCGAGCTCGTTGGCGAGCGTGCCGAACGTGTCCTCGTCGAGGGACTGGGTCGCCGTGGCCATCTCACCGAGGTGGAACAGCACCGTGACCAGGCTCGCGGGGTTCGCGTCGATCTTGTCCGCGAAGTCGTTGAGCGACGACCCGTGGCGCAGTCGCACGACCGTGCGACCGTCCCCACGCGGAACCTGCACGCCACCCAACGAGGGTGCCTGCATCTGCTCGAACTCCTGGCGCTTCGCGCGCTTGGACTTCCGTCCGCGCACGGGGCGGCCACCGGCGCGCCCGAAGGCACCCTGGGTGCTGCCTCGACCGGCACCACCGGGGCGACCGCCACCGCCGGGCCGACCGGCGAAACCGCCACCACCGGCACCAGGGGGGCCACCGCCGCCGGGGCGACCGGCGTAGCCGCCACCACCACCACCGGGACGGCCTGCACCGCCGGCGCCGCCACCGGGGCGACCGCCTCCGGGGCCCGCGGCACCCGGACGACCGACCGTGCTGCGGCCGGGCATCATGCCCGGGTTGGGGCGAGGACCACCAGCACCGGCCTGCGGCGGTCGGGGGCCACCGGGACGCTCGCCGGCGCCCTCGGTACGGCCGCCCGGTCGCGGCATGCCCTGGCTGGGGGCGAACGGGTTGTTGCCCGGACGCGGACCGCCGGGACGACCGCCGCCACCCTGGCGCGGCATGCCCTGGCTGGGGGCGAACGGGTTGTTGCCCGGACGCGGGCCACCGGGACGGGGCGCTGCCGGGCCAGGTGTCGGAGCGGCCGGTGCGGCCGGAGCGGCCTCAGCCGCCGGGCGCGGTGCGGAGGTCGGCTCAGCGGGGGCCGCGGGTGCGGCCGACGCGGCAGGAGCCTGCGGCTCGGCAGGGGCCGCCGGAGCAGCGGCTGCCGGAGCGGGCGCCGCCGGAGCAGGCGCCTGCGGGGCCGCTGCGGGGGTCGAGGTGACCTCCGGCTCAGCGACGGGCTTGGGGGCTGCCGGTGCGGGCTTGCGCGCCCCGGGCTTGTTCGACGCAGCGGGCGCTGCGGACTCCGCCTGCCCGGACCCTGCCGGGTAGGCGTCACGCAGCTTACGGACGACGGGCGGCTCGATGGTCGATGATGCCGACCGGACGAACTCGCCCATCTCACCGAGCTTGGCCATGAGGGCCTTGCTCTCGACCCCGAGCTCCTTCGCGAGCTCGTAGACGCGGACCTTTGCCACAACTCTCCTGTCTCGGTCCGCCCGGACAGGGTCGGACCGTCGTTAGTGCTGGGTACTCATCGCTGGGTACTCATCGGGTGCCCATCGGCTTCCAACCCGCTTTCCTTCTCGATGAACGACGGACGTGCTGCAAGGCCGTCGGTGACGATCCTGCTCTCGTGCTCGAACCACCGGGTGACCGGTGAGGTGTCCAGCTCCGTGACGCGCAGCGCGCGAGGCAGAGCCCGACGCCGTTCGGCGAGCTCGAGGCACCTCGGCTCGGGGTGCAACCAGGCACCCCGGCCAGGCATCACGTGACCCTCGTCGACGACGGCGCGGATCGTGCTCTCGTCCGACGTCGACAGGACCACCCTCAGCAGGACGGACCGCTGGTCCCGTGACCGGCATCCCACGCACGTCCGCACCGGGCCCATGTCAGGCGCCGAGGCACCGTCAGAGCCGTGATCGGCCAGTCCGGGGAGCCGAGCGCGTGACCCAGCCTCGGTCAGTCTAGCCCCCTCGCTCACGAATCGTGACCGGGGGGCTCCTGCGGACCCGGCTCACCGGACACCGCGTCCGCCCTGGTCGGTGTCGCGTCGCCGCCCGCGTCGGGGCGGTCGCCGCCCTCGTCGGAGCGGATGTCGATGCGCCAGCCGGTGAGCTTGGCTGCGAGCCGCGCGTTCTGGCCCTCCTTGCCGATCGCCAGGGAGAGCTGGAAGTCGGGCACCACGACGCGTGCCGCGCGGGCCTCGGCGTCGACCACCGTGACCGACGTCACGCGGGCGGGCGACAGCGCGTTGCCCACCATCGTCGCCGGGTCGTCGCTGTGGTCGACGATGTCGATCTTCTCGCCGTGCAGCTCGGCCATGACCGCCCGGACGCGCGCCCCCATCGGTCCGATGCAGGCGCCCTTGGCGTTGAGCCCTGGGACCGAGGTGCGGACCGCCATCTTGGTGCGGTGGCCGGCCTCGCGGGCCATCGCGGTGATCTCGACCGAACCGTCGGCGACCTCGGGCACCTCGAGCTCGAAGAGCTTGCGGACCAGACCCGGGTGCGTGCGGGACAGCGTGATCGAGGGACCCTTCATCCCTCGCGACACGTCCAGCACGTAGGCCCGCAGCCGCTCGCCGTGGACGTACCGCTCGGTGGGGACCTGCTCGTGCGCAGGGAGCACCGCCTCGGTCCCGCGCACCGCGACCAGGACGTTGCGAGGGTCCCGGCCCTGCTGGATGACCCCCGCAAGGACCTCCCCCTCGGTGCCGCGGAAGCTGCCGAGCACCTGCTCGTCCTCGGCGTCACGCAGCCGCTGGACGATCACCTGCCGGGCGGTCGACGTCGCGACACGACCGAACCCGTCAGGGGTGTCGTCGAACTCGGGACCCAGGGGCGCAGGACCCCGGTCGACCGCGGCCGGGGCCGGGGTGTCCGGGCCCTGGTCGCCCTCGGGCGTCACGGGCTCCTCGTGCTCGAGCTGCTCGCGAGCCCAGACGGTCACGTGGCCCGAGCGCCGGTCGACCTCGACCCGGGCGTGGTCGTGCGCGCCCGGTGTGCGGTGGTAGGCCGACAGCAGAGCCTGCTCGATCGCCGAGACCAGGACCTCCAGGCTGATGTCGCGCTCGTGCTCGACGAGCCGCAGCGCCGTCATGTCGATGTCCATCAGTCCTGCTCCTCGTCGTCCTGCGGATCGGTGGGGCCCGCGCGGGTGAGCTCGACCTCGACCGTCCCGCGCACCACGAGCGCAGGGTCGAGGGTCCTGGTGGTGCCTTCGTCCTCGAGCTCGTAGCGGGTGGGTCCGGCCGCGATCAGCCGACCCGTCACGACCGACCCGTCCGTGAGCGTCAGGGCCACGCGTCGCGTGCGTGCGCGGCGGAAGTGCCGCAGCTCGGTGAGCGGGCGGGAGGTCCCCGGGCTGGAGACCTCCAGGACGTACTCGCCGCGCACAGGGTCGGCGGCGTCCAGCGCGGCCGAGACCTCGCGGGACACCGCGCTCAACGCGTCCAGGTCGAGGCTGCCGACGGCGTCCTCGTCCAGGTCGACCACGACACGGACCGCCGAACGGCGACCGGCGGGGACCACCGCGACATCCTCGAGGAACAGTCCCGCAGCGGCGACCACAGGCTCGATCGCCTCACGTACTCGTTGCACCTGACCCGAGCCAGACGTGACCATGATCGCCTCCTGAGGGGCCGTGACGGGCCACCCGACGTGGAATCGACCCTCTGGACTTGTTGCGCAGCCCAGCCTAACGACTCCGCAGGGGTGCAGCGTGGCAGGATCGCCGCGATGAACGTCTCCAGCGCCCCTGACCCCCCGGACCGGGACGAGCCTCGACCCGGCCGCCGCGCCCGTCGTCGGCTCGGCACCCTCCTGGTCGTCGTGAGCCTGGCTGCCTCCGGCTGCGGTCTCCGGCTCGAGACCGGTCCACCCGACCCGCTCCCCGCAGGCGAGGTCGAGCTCGCCCGCCAGTCGGGCGCCGCCACGGCGGACGACCTGTCCGCAGCGGCCCGCACCGCCGCGCAGGAGGCACCCGAGCAGCTCCGTGCCGTGCTGCTCGAGGTGGCCGATGCCGCCGACCAGCACCTGGTCGCCCTGGGCGGACGCTACGACCCGGGGCCCGGGTACACCATCGCGCCCGACGGCAGCGTCGAGGCGGTTCCGGAGGCACCCGACGACGCCGCGGCCCCCACCCCGACGAGCGCGGCTCCCCCGGTCACGAGCGACGACGTCGTCGCTCGCCTCGTCCAGGGCGCCGCGTCGGCGCGCTCGCACGCCGTGACCGTGCCCGACGGGGCGCTCGCCCGGCTGCTCGCCTCGATCCACGTCGCCCGGCTGCTCCAGGCCCAGGCACTGGCGGCGGCCAGCGGGGCCGAGCCGCTCGAGGAGGTGGTCGTCACCGTGCCCCAGGTGGTGCCCGAGGGGCTGAGCCCGGCCACGATCGCCACGCTGGTCCAGTCCGAGGACGCCACCGGGATGGCCTGGGAGGTCGCCGCGGCCCGCGCGCAGGGCGAGACCCGCGACAGGGCCGCCGCGCGCGCGGCGCAGCACCGGCAGCGGGCGCAGGCGTGGTCCGACGCCGCCGGCTTCACCGGCACGGGTCTGGACCCTCGACGCTCGGCGTACGAGCTCCCCGAGGCGATCCGCTCCGCGGCTGCGGAGCCGGGCACCGCCGAAGGGGCTCTGGCAGACCTCGAGCAGAGCCTGTCGGCCGTCTACGCGACGCTCGTGCTCGAGGTGGTCGCCGAGGATCGCGGTCCGCTGGTGGACGTCATGGCCGACACCGCCCGCGAGGCGGTCCGCCACGGCGCGACGGTGCCGGTGTTCCCAGGGCTCGCCGAGCAGCAGTCCTGACCCGCCAGGCCCGCCAGGCCGTCAGGCCCGTCAGGCCTCGAGCACAGCGGCGACGAGCTCTCCGATGCGTACGGCCGCGGAGTCCACCGGCACCTGCTCACCGGCCGCACGGCCGCCGTCGGGGGACGCGGGCCCGCCTGAGCGCCGACGGACCTCGACGACACCGTCGGCCAGCCCTCGACCCACCACGACGATGACCGGGGCGCCGAGCAGCTCGGCGTCGGCGAACTTGACCCCCGGTGAGACCTTGGGTCGGTCGTCGTAGAGGACCTCGACACCCTGGGCGTGGAGCTCGGCCGCGAGCTCCTCGCAGGCGGCGAAGACCGCGGCGTCCTTGCCGGTGGCCACGAGGTGGACGTGCACCGGGGCGACCTGGGCCGGCCAGGTCAGCCCGACCTCGTCGTGGTTGGTCTCGGCGAGAGCTGCCACCGCACGCGAGACACCGATGCCGTAGGACCCCATCGTCACGGTCACGGCCTTGCCGTTCTCGTTGAGGACCTTGAGCCCCAAGGCGTCGGAGTACTTGCGCCCGAGCGCGAAGATGTGACCCATCTCGATGCCACGGGCGATCTCGAGCGGCCCGGACCCGTCGGGGGCAGGGTCGCCGGCACGCACCTCGGCGGCCTCGACCGTCCCGTCACCGACGAAGTCGCGGCCGGCCACCAGGTCGAAGACGTGACGCCCCTGCTCGTCGGCCCCGGTGATCCACCGGGTCCCGGGCACCACCCGCGGGTCGAGCAGGTACCGGACCGCGCGCTCGTCACCGGTGTTCAGACGACCGAGGACGCCGGGCCCGATGTACCCCTTGACGAGCTCGGGCCGGGCCGCGAAGTCGGCGTCGCCGGCAGCGACGACCGTGGCGGGGCTGACCGCTGCCTCGAGACGCTTGAGGTCGACCTCGCGATCACCCGGGAGCCCGATGACGACGAGCTCGCGCTCGCCCTGGGGATGGTCCAGGGCGACGACCACGTTCTTGAGGGTGTCCGCAGCGGTCCAGGGACGGTCGGGCCGCGCGAACCGCTCGTTGGCGAGAGCCACGAGCGTGTCGATCGTCGGGGTGTCCGGGGTGTCCTCGACGTGGGCAGCCGGGACGTCGTCGTGCGGGACGGGGTCAGGCACCGGGGTGGTCACGGCCTCGACGTTCGCGGCGTAGCCACCCGGTGACCGCACGAAGGTGTCCTCACCGATCGGAGTGGGCATGAGGAACTCCTCGCTCATCGAGCCACCCATCGCGCCCGAGACAGCGGTGACGATCACGACATCCATCCCCAGGCGCAGGAAGATCCGCTGGTACGCCTCGCGCTGGCGCCGGTAGGCGGCCTCGAGACCCGCGTCGTCCACGTCGAAGGAGTACGCGTCCTTCATGATGAACTCGCGCCCGCGCAGGATGCCGGCACGAGGGCGGGCCTCGTCGCGGTACTTGGTCTGGATCTGGTAGAGCGCGAGCGGCAGGTCCTTGTACGAGGAGTAGAGATCCTTGACCAGGAGGGTGAACATCTCCTCGTGGGTGGGTGCCAGCAGGTACTCGGCGTCCTTGCGGTCGCGCAGGCGGAACACGTTCGGGCCGTACTCGGTCCACCGGCCGGTCGCCTCGTAGGGCTCACGCGGCAGCAGCGCCGGGAAGTGCACCTCCTGCGCACCGATGCCGTCCATCTCCTCACGCACGATCCGCTCGACCTTCGCCAGGACACGCAGCCCCAGGGGCAGCCAGGTGTAGATCCCGGGAGCGGCCCGGCGGATGTAGCCCGCTCGGACGAGAAGGCGGTGGCTCGCCACCTCGGCGTCGACCGGGTCCTCCCGCAAGGTCCGGACGAACAGGGTGGACATTCGCAGCAGCATGGGCGCCAGCGTAGTGCGCACCGCACGCCCGCGATGCAGCGTGCGGGGGGTCGCCGACGGACGCGGAGTCCGCCACGATGAGAGGGTGCCCGAGCTTCCCGAGGTCGAGGCGCTCGCCGAGATGCTGCGCGAGCGGCTGACCGGGCGTGCGATCCGACGGGTCGACGTCGGCACGATCAGCGCGCTCAAGACCTGGTCCCCCGCTCCTGCCGATCTGGTCGGCAGACCGGTGACGGAGGTCCACCGGCACGGGAAGTGGCTGGACGTGGCCACCGGGGACCGCCCGACGGCCACGGACTCACCGGCTCCGCACCTGGTCGTGCACCTGGCCCGAGCAGGGTGGCTCCGCTGGTACGACACGGTGCCCTCGACGCCGGTCCGGCCCGGCCCCTCGCCCCTGGCTCTGCGCGTCGTGCTGGACGACGCGAGCGGCTTCGACCTCACCGAGGCAGGGACCCGCAAGCGACTCGCGGTGCACCTGGTGAACGACCCTCTGGATGTGCCAGCCATCGCCTCCCTGGGGGTGGACCCCCTCGGTCCCGACCTGACCGTGGAGAGGCTCGCCGCCCTGCTGGGCTCGACCAACCAGCAGATCAAGGGGTTGCTCCGCGACCAGGGGAAGATCGCGGGCATCGGCAACGCCTACTCCGACGAGATCCTGCACGCCGCCCGGACGAGCCCTTTCGCGCTGACCCGGTCCCTCGAGCCGCAGGACGTCCGACGACTGCACGAGGCACTGCGGCGGGTGCTGGCCGAGGCGCTCGGGGCCGCCCGTGGGCGGCCCGCACGCGAGCTCAAGGACGCCAAGCGTCAGGGGATGCGCGTGCACGGACGCACCGGGCAGCCCTGCCCGGTGTGCCAGGACACCGTCCGGGAGGTCTCGTTCGCCGACTCGTCGCTGCAGTACTGCCCGACCTGCCAGACCGGCGGTCGGCTGCTCGCCGACCGACGGATGTCCCGACTGCTGCGCTGAGGAGGGTGAGCGCGGGTCAGAACAGGATCGTGGCGTAGGTGCCGTGCTCCCGGAACCCGACCCGACGGTAGGCCGCCAGGGCACGGGTGTTGTAGTGGTTGACGTACAGCGAGACGACCGGGGCGGTGGTGCGCAGGGTCCATGCGACGACCGCCGCCATGCCGGACTCGGACAGACCCCGGCCGCGGTGCTGCGGGGCGACCCAGACCCCCTGGACCTGCGCGACGCGACTGCTGACCGCCCCGAGCTCGGCCTTGAAGACCACCTCGGGCACCCCGTTCGTCGTGCCGACCCGGACCAGCGACCGCTCCTCGACGACCAGCGAGCGCACGCGCGCCTCGTAGGCACCCGTCGCGCCGGTCAGCGGGGAGTAGCCGACCTCCTCGACGAACATCTCGACGCAGGCGGGGAGCAGCACCGGGAGGTCGTCCAGGGTCGAGAGGCGCACGTTCGGGTCGGGTCGGACCCATGGCGTGTGATCGATCACCAGCGAGGGCTGGTCGGCCCGTACCTCACGCGCCGGACCCCAGGTGGGCTGGAGCCTCTCCCACAGGGCGAGCACCGTCGCAGCCGGCCCGACGATCGACGAGCACCGGCGTCCCTGGCGGATCGCCGCACGGGCGAAGGCGTCGATCGCATCGGTGTCCTGCGCCGCACACACCGGCACGAGGTTGGCACCGGCCCAGCAGACCGCGACGAGCGTGCCCTCGCGCTCGAACCCCCACAACGAGGCGCCGCCCCGGTGGGACCCGTTGGCGATCGCGGTCTCGATCCGCGCCGCGGCGAGCACCGAGCCCACCGGGTCCTGGGCGCACAGCCGGAGGGCCTGACGCAGGTCGACGTCGACGACGACCGACCGCGCGGCGCCGACCTCGGTCCACGAGCCGCTCACGTTCGAATTCTGCACCATGCCTGCCCACCCCGGCGCGTACGAGGTCAGGAGACCGAGACCACCGGTGCGCCACCGCCCTGCGGGGTCTCCATCGACTCGGCGATCTTGAGTGCCTCCTCGATCAACGTCTCCACGATCATCGACTCGGGCACGGTCTTGATCACCTCACCCTTGACGAAGATCTGGCCCTTGCCGTTGCCCGAGGCGACGCCCAGGTCGGCCTCCCGGGCCTCACCCGGACCGTTGACCACGCAGCCCATGACGGCCACCCGCAGCGGCACCTCCATCCCCTCGAGCCCGGCGGTGACGCGCTCGGCCAGCGAGTAGACGTCCACCTGGGCCCGTCCGCACGAGGGGCAGGAGACGATCTCGAGCTTGCGCGGACGCAGGTTGAGCGACTGTAGGATCTGGATGCCGACCTTCACCTCCTCGACGGGGGGCGCAGAGAGGGAGACCCGGATGGTGTCGCCGATCCCCTGGCTCAGCAGCGCACCGAAGGCGGTCGCGGACTTGATCGTCCCCTGGAAGGCCGGGCCGGCCTCGGTGACCCCCAGGTGCAGCGGCCAGTCCCCACGCTCGGAGAGCATCTCGTAGGCGCGGACCATGATCACCGGGTCGTTGTGCTTGACCGAGATCTTGAAGTCGTGGAAGCCGTGCTCCTCGAACAGCGACGCCTCCCACACCGCCGACTCGACCAGCGCCTCCGGGGTCGCCTTGCCGTACTTCTCGAGCAGTCGCTTGTCGAGGGAGCCCGCGTTGACGCCGATCCGGATCGAGACCCCGGCGTCAGCAGCGGCCCGGGCGATGTCAGCCACCTGGTCGTCGAACTTGCGGATGTTGCCCGGGTTGACCCGGACCGCCGCGCACCCGGCGTCGATCGCCGCGAAGACGTACTTGGGCTGGAAGTGGATGTCGGCGATCACCGGGATCTGCGACTTGCGCGCGATGATCGGCAGGGCCGCCGCGTCCTCCTCGGTGGGGCAGGCGACCCGCACGATGTCGCAGCCCGACGCGGTCAGCTCAGCGATCTGCTGCAGCGTCGCGTTGATGTCGGTCGTCTTGGTCGTCGTCATCGACTGCACCGAGACGGGGGCGTCCCCACCCACGTGCAACGAGCCGACCTTGATCTTGCGCGTCGGTCGGCGCGGGGCGAGGACGGGGGGTGGGGCTTCTGGCATGCCGAGGCTGATGGGGATGCTCACCGCACCATTATCGCCCTACCCGCGGCCGGCGCCGCGCGAGGTCAGAAGGTGATGGGCCGGACGAGGTCGGCGTAGACCAGCAGGACCATGACGACGGCGAGCACCGCGAACACCCCGTAGGCCAGCGGCATCATCCGTGCGACGTCCGCAGGGCCGGGCAGCGAGACCCCGCGCCACCGGGCGAGCTGACGCCGCCCACCCTCCCAGAGCGCTCCGGCGACGTGCCCGCCGTCGAGCGGCAGCAGCGGGATGAGGTTGAAGGCGAAGAGGGCGACGTTGAGCGAGGCGAGCAGGAGCAGCATGCTGGCCACGCGCTCGGCGAGGCCGAACCCCGGGGACTCGTCCGCCGCGATCTCACCCGCGAACCGGCCGATGCCGACCACGCCCACGACCCCTGAACCGTCGCGGGTACCCCCGCCGAAGGTCGACTGCGCGACCTGGGCGACATGGACGGGCAGGGTCGCGACGATCTTGACCGTCTCCCACACGACCGTCCCGACGGTGCTCGGCACCGCGGACAGCGGCTGACGTTCGAGCTGGGGTGCCGGGCCCACGCCGAGGAAACCGACCGTGTCGGTCAGCGGCTCGCCGTCGGCCCCGAGCACCGGCTCGCGCTGCTCGTCGTAGACGGGGCGCTCGGCCAGCAGCGGCACGACCTCGAGGCGCACCTGCTGGCCTTCGCGCTCGACGACCATCGACACCGGGATGCCGCCCGAGGCCCGGATCGCCGTCTCGAGCTCGGTCCAGGTCGCGATCTCCGCGCCGCCGAAGGCCACCACCCGGTCGCCCGGCTCGATCCCCGCCGCCGCGGCAGGGGCAGCAGGGTCCTGGGCGGTGCACTCCCGGTCGGGATCGGCGTCGAGCGGCACGACGCACTGGCTCACGGTCGCCACCGTCGTCGAGGCACCGCCCGGCAGGCCGATGCCCACCAGGACCACCCCGATCAGCACGATCGCGATCAGCAGGTTCATCACCGGCCCGCCCAGCATCACCACGAGCTTCTTGGGGGTGCTGAGGCGGAAGAACGCCCGGTGGTCCTCCCCGGGGTGGATCTCCTCGGCGCTCGCCTCCCGGGTGGCCTGCGCGAGCTCGGCGAGCCGACCGGTCCGGGGTCGCGCGCCCACGGCCTCGGCCGTCGCGAACATCCCCACCAGCCGGACGTAGCCGCCCAGGGGGATCGCCTTGAACCCGTACTCGGTCTCGCCGCGCGTACGCGACCACAGGGTGGGGCCGAAGCCGACCATGAACTGACTGACCCGAACCCCGAACCGCTTGGCGGGCACCATGTGACCCACCTCGTGCAGGGCGATCGAGACCAGCACGCCGACGACGAGAACGAGCACGCCGACCAGGTACGCCATCAGAGCCTCCGACCGCCCGGGCGCAGCGCTCGGGCACAGGGTTGTCACCGGCACGCGGTCCGCGTGCCGGTCCCATCATCCCCCGTGACGGTGCGTGCCGGTGACGCGTCCGCGGGCAGCGAACAGTACGACGGAAAACATCGGTCTCGACCCTGCCCTGCTGCGGTTCTGCGCACTAGCATCACCTCATGACCGAGGGATCCGCACCGCTGACCGATCTCCACCCCCGTGACCTACCCCAACGGCGCCTGCTCCGCACCGCCGTCCCCGGCCCTCGGTCCACCGCGCTGCACGATCGCCGCCGCACCGCTGTCGCCGCGGGTGTCTCGAGCACCCTGCCGGTGTACGTCGAGCGGGCAGGTGGCGGGGTGGTCGTGGACGTCGACGGCAACTCGTTCATCGACCTCGGGTCGGGCATCGCCGTCACCTCGGTCGGCAGTGCCGCACCCGCCGTGGTCCGGGCGGTCAGCGCCCAGGTCGAGGACTTCACCCACACCTGCTTCATGATCACGCCGTACGAGGAGTACGTCCAGGTGTGCGAGGCCCTCGCCCGCCTCACCCCGGGAGACCACGAGAAGCGCAGCATCCTGGTCAACTCGGGCGCCGAGGCGGTCGAGAACGCCGTCAAGATCGCCCGGCGCGCGACCGGTCGGCCCGCGGTCGTGGTGCTCGACCACGCCTACCACGGACGCACCAACCTCACGATGGCGATGACGGCCAAGGCCATGCCCTACAAGACCGGCTTCGGCCCGTTCGCGGGCGAGGTCTACCGCGTACCGGGCTCCTACCCCCTGCGTGAGCCCGTGCCGCTGAGCGGCGCCGAGGCGGCGGCGCGGACCACGGCGACCATCGAGAAGCAGGTCGGCGCCGACCAGGTGGCCGCACTCGTCGTCGAGCCGATCCAGGGTGAGGGCGGGTTCGTCGTCCCGGCCCCGGGGTTCCTCCCCGCCCTGGCCGACTGGTGCACCCGGCAGGGTGTGCTCCTCGTCGCCGACGAGGTGCAGACCGGCTTCGCCCGCACCGGCGCGATGTTCGCGTGCGACCACGAGGGTGTCGTGCCCGATCTGGTGACCCTGGCCAAGGGGATCGCCGGCGGACTGCCCCTGGCGGCCGTCACCGGTCGTGCCGCGATCATGGACGCCGTGCACCCCGGCGGGCTGGGCGGGACCTTCGGAGGCAACCCGCTGGCCTGCGCCGCGGCACTGGCCACCTTCGCGATGATCGCGGAGCACGACCTGACCGGTGCCGCGCGACGGATCGAGGCCGTCGCCATGCCACGCCTGCGCGACCTCGCCCGTCGGGCGCCCCAGGTCGCCGAGGTCCGCGGCCGCGGCGCGATGCTCGCCCTCGAGCTGGTCCGGCCCGGGACGCTCGAGCCCGACGCCGCCGAGACCGCCCGGGTCGCCCGCGAGTGCGCGCAGCAGGGGGTGCTGGTGCTGACCTGCGGCACCTACGGCAACGTGGTCCGCCTCCTGCCACCGCTGGTCATCGAGCACGACCTGCTGCGCGAGGCGCTCGACGTCCTTGACACCGTCCTGACCGGGGTCGCCTCGACGTCGTCGCCCACCTGAGGCGGGATCAGGTCGAGGCCAGCACGACCCGGTTGCGCCCTGCGGCCTTGGCCGCATACATCAGCCCGTCGACCCGGGCGAGCACGTCGAGCGCCCCCTCGCCGGGCCGCATCATCGCCACACCGAAGCTGCCGGTGACCGCGACGCCGGTGCTCAGACGGGTCGCCTCGGGCAGTGCCGACCGCAGCCGCTCGGCGAGCTCGCGGGCGCGGTCGGCGTCGACCCCGGGCGCCACCACGACGAACTCCTCCCCACCCAGCCGGGCCACCAGGTCCTGCTTGCGCACCAGCCCCTCCAGGAGAGCCGCAGCGGTGCACAGGACGTCGTCGCCCACCGCGTGCCCGTGCTCGTCGTTGACCTCCTTGAAGCGGTCGAGGTCGAGGAAGATCACGGCCACCGGCCCAGGGAGCGGCCTGCGCGGGACCTCGGCGTCGGTGACCTCCTCGGCCGCCCCGGTCCCCGAGCCGTCGCGACGCGACCCGTACCCACCAGGGTCGAGGCGCTCTGCCTGGTGGGCGAGCTCCTCGACGAGCCGTCGCCGGTTGGCCAGACCGGTGAGCGCGTCGCTGTAGGCCAGGTCACGGTAGCTGTGGGCCTCCTGCTTGGCGTGCTCGGTGGCGATGAACGCCTGCGCGGCACGCTCCTTGGCGCGCGACAGCACGTGCAGCAGCACACCGATGACCACGAGGTAGATGCAGTACCGCAGCAGGTCGACGACGTGCTCCTGACCACCCTCCCGGGTGAGGAGCACGGCCAGGCCGGTCACGCAGACCGCGGCCGTGACCACCGCCCCCCGCCACACCGCGGCCCGGGTCGGGTGCAGCAGGTACCCCACCACGAGGAAGACGATCAGCCCCATGAAGGTCGTGGGGAACAACGCGTGCCAACCGTCGGTCACGTCGGGCGACGTGCCCAGGCGCACACCCATCATCACGACCCACAGGACCTGCGCCCCGGTCAGGGTCACCCGCGAGACCAGCTGCGCGTGCTGCGGACGGCGCACGAGCACCCAGGTGAAGAACAGCAGGTAGAGCAGCCCGGGCGGGGCGGCGAAGCGCATGACCGGGTCCTGCGGAGCACGGATCAGGTAGACCACGATGATCGACGGGACACCGATGAGCAGGCCCAGCACGAGCACCTGGCGACGGAGCGCGACCAGGTCTGCGCTGAAGCCGCGCAGACCCTCCTCGGAGCTCGGTCGTGTGCTCATCGGGGTGGCGGACGCTCCTCCAGGCCCCAGGGGGATCCGTAGCCGACCGGCGCAGGGGCTGCGAGCAGGTCGAGGAAGGGAACGGCGTCGAAGGCCTCAGGACCCAGGACGCCTGACCCGGACCAGGTGCCACGGGCCAGCAGCTCGAGGGCGACGACCGGGTTGACCGCGGTCTGCCACACCACGCACTGTGCGCCGTACTCGGCCATGGACCAGGCGTTGTCCACGACATGATGAAGATAGACCTCTCGCGGGCTCCCGTCAGCCGCCGTCCCAGTGACCAGGACACCCGCGCAGGTCGCCCCGTGCATCCGGTCGCCGAGTGTTGCCGGGTCGGGAAGGCAGGCTGCCACCACGTCACGCGGACTGACCGCCGCGGTCACGGGCGAGCCGGCGACCGACGCGCGGACCGCCACCGGTGTCGTGCTGTCCAGCCCCAGCCGGTGCAGCGTACGCAGCACGGCGATGAACTCCTCCCCGAGCCCGTACTTGAAGGTCACCCGTCGGGCGTCCAGGAAGCGAGGCATGAGCAGCACCTCCTCGTGCTCGACGTGCACGCACTCGACCGGTCCGATCCCCCCCGGGAAGTCGAAGACCTCGGGCTCGTGGAAGGGCGGCACGGTGAACCACCCGCCCTCGGGGCGCCCCGAGGTCTCGGCCCGGTCCCGCTCCCAGATCACCGGGGGGTTCAGGCACTCCTCGATGGTCGTCCAGATCGAGAACGAGGGGGCGAAGACCGGCTCGCCGTCGTCGCCCAGCACCACGAGGTTCGAGCCGTCCCGTGTGCCCAGCTCGTCGATCTGAGCGAACAGGTGGTCGGCCGCGTAGCGCGCGAACACGTTCGACAGGCCCGGCTCGACGCCCATGCCGACCAGCGCGAGCCGCCCAGCGCTCTCCCAGCGGTCGGACAGCTCGAACTGCTCGTCGCCCAGCTTGACGCCGGTCAGCTCGTACGGACGCTCGGGATGGGGACGGGACAACGACATCGCCATGTCGAGGTAGTCGGCCCCGGCCGCGAGCGCTCCGGTGAACACCGGCATCACGAAGCGCGGGTCGACCGCGTTGAGGATGTGGGTGATGCCGTGCTCCCGGGCCAGCGCGGTGACGGCGCCCGCGTCGGACGCGTCCACGGGGGCCGAGACGAAGCGCGGGTCACCGTGGTCGCCCTGCACCGCCGCGACGGTGCGCTCGGCACGGGAGAGGTCGTGATCCGCCATGACGACGAGGTCGAAGAACGAGCGTCGCGCGGCGATGCGTGCCACCGCGTCACCGACCCCGCCACTGCCCACCACGAGGATCCTCATCCGTTCTCCTTCTGGTCGGCCGGCCGCGGATCGGGCCGGTGCTGAGCGGTCGTCGCGTCGTCGCGAGGGCCGCGGGGGCGACGGGATCCACCCGCCAGGACCTCACGTGCGACGACGGCGGGCCACGGACACGACCTGGACCGCGACGACGAGGAGCAGGGCGAGCGCGAACATCGCGGACCCGATCACGTTGGCCTGGGCAGGGATCCCACGGGTGGCCGAGACGTAGACGAACTTGGGGAAGGTGGTGAAGTTCCCCGAGTTGAAGTTGGTGATGATGAAGTCGTCGAAGCTCAACGAGAAGGCGAGCAGCGCCGCGGCCGCGATACCCGGGATCAGCAGCGGGAACGTCACCCGCCAGAACGCCTGCCAGCTCGAGGCGTACAGGTCCGCGGCCGCCTCCTCCAGGCGCGGGTCCAGGCTCGCGACCCGGGCCTTGACCGTGACCACGACGAAGCTGATGCAGAACATGATGTGCGCGACCACGACGGTCGTGAACCCGGGGTTGACCCGCAGGCTCAGGAACTGGGCGAGCAGCGCGGCACCCAGCACGACCTCCGGGGTCGACATCGGCAGGAAGATCAGCAGGTTGGCGGCGGCCCGTCCCCGGAAGCGGTACCGGACCAGCGCCAGGGCGATGAGCGTGCCCAGGGCCGTGGAGACGACCGTGGCGATGCCCCCGACCTTGAGCGAGTTGACCAGGGCCTCGCAGACCTGGGGCGCGCCGCAGGGGTTGCGCCAGTTGTCGAGGGTGAACCCACGCCAGACGAGGTTGGTCCGGCCGGCCTGGTTGAACGAGAAGGCCACCGTGTAGGCGATGGGTACCAGCAGGTAGAGGAAGGCCAGGCCCGCGAAGATCGGCACGATCGCGTCCCCGAGCCGCCACGACGGGCGCCGTCTGGGCGGGTCGGACGGACCGACCGCACCCGGGCGACGGGTCACCCCGGTGGTGACGGCGGTCGCCGTCGTGCCGCTCACAGCAGCTCCTCGGTCCCTGAGCGCCGGACGTAGGCGCTCACCAGCAGGAGGATCGCGGCCATCAGCACCACGGACAGCGCGGCCGCGGACGGGTAGTCGGCGACCTTGAAGAACCGCGAGTCGATGACCTGACCGATCATCGTCGTCGTGTTGTTCCCCAGCAGGACCGAGTTCACGTAGTCACCCGACGCAGGGATGAAGGTCAGCAGGGTCCCGGAGACGACCCCCGGCATGGACAGCGGAAGGGTGACCCGCAGGAAGGTCGTGGGTGCACCGGCGTAGAGGTCCCCCCCTGCCTCGACCAGCCGTGGGTCGAGCCGCTCGAGGCTCGCGTAGATGGGCAGGGTCATGAACGGCAGGAAGTTGTAGGTCAACCCGCACACGACGGCGAACCCGGTCGCGGTCAGACGACCGTCGGGGGGCAGGAGCTGGACGGCCCGCAGCGCGGCGACCACGAAGGACTCGTCGGCCAGGATCTGCTTCCAGGCGATCGTCCGCAGGATGAAGCTCGTGAAGAACGGCGCGATCACCAGCACCAGCAGCATGCCCTGCAGGAAGGGCCGCCCCCGCGCGCGCACCGCGATGACGTACGCCATCGGGTAGCCGATGAGGAAGGCCGCGACGGTCGCGGTCAGGGCGTAGAGGAACGACCGCAGCATCTGCGGCCAGTAGCTGCTGAGGGCGACCACGTAGTTGCGCCACTCGAAGGCCGGCTGGTACTGCCCGATGTCCCCGCCCGGTACCGGTGCGTAGAGCGAGGTGAGCAGCAGCGCGACGACCGGGAAGACGAAGAAGAGGGTCAGGTACGCCATCCCCGGGAGCAGCAGCAGGTACGCCCCGCTGCGTCCACGGCGGCCCTGCGCCGCCGGCGGTGGGCTGGCCGGCCCGTTGCCGGGACCGTGGCCGATGGCACTGACGATCGTCATCGCCTCACGCTCCCGGGTCGTCGAGGTCGACCGCCCCCGATGTCGCGTCCTCGGCACCGTCCAGGCCGAAGGTGAAGTCGACGTCGCAGGCGAGCCGCACCTGCTCGCCCAGCCGGACCTCACCCCTGCCGGCGACGTTCTGGCTGAAGACGCTGAGCGTGCCCAGGCCGGGGACCATGACCTGGTACTGGGTGCTGACGCCCGAGAAGGACACGTCGGTGACAGCGCCGGGACCCACCCAGTTCGTGCCCGGGGCCGGTTCCTCTCCCTCGCGCACGAGTCGGAGCTTCTCGGGTCGGACCCCGACCAGCACGTCACCGCTGGTGCTCACCGCACGGTCCACGGGGACACGGATGCGGCGTCCGGCGACGTCCACACCCATGATGCCGTCCACCGTCTCGACGACAGTGCCGCCCAGGAGGTTGGACTGCCCGAGGAAGTTGGCCACGAAGGCCGTCCGCGGCAGCTCGTAGAGATCGGCGGGGGCGCCGAGCTGCTCGATGCGTCCGGCGTTCATCACCGCGACGGTGTCGGCCATCGTCATGGCCTCCTCCTGGTCGTGCGTGACGTGGACGAACGTGAGCCCCACCTCGGTCTGGATCCGCTTGAGCTCGACCTGCATCTGGCGCCGCAGCTTGAGGTCCAGTGCGCCCAGCGGCTCGTCGAGGAGCAGCACGGCGGGGTTGTTGACCATCGCCCGCGCCAGGGCGACGCGCTGCTGCTGCCCACCCGAGAGCTGGGAGGGACGCCGGTCGGCCAGGTGCCGCAGCTCGACCAGGTCGAGCGCGTCACCTGCGCGTCCCAGCGGGTTCGCGGCCCGCGTACGACGCAGCCCGAACGCCACGTTCTCGATCACGGTCAGGTGCGGGAAGAGCGCATAGCTCTGGAAGACCGTGTTGACCGGGCGCTGGTGGGCGCGGGTGGAGGTGACGTCCTGCCCACCGATGAGGATCCGTCCGCTGCTGGGTCGCTCGAGCCCGGCGACCATCCGCAGCGTGGTCGTCTTGCCGCAGCCCGAGGGGCCCAGGAGGGCGAAGAACGACCCGGACGGCACGGTCAGGCTGAGGTCGTCGACCGCGACGAACGACCCGAAGTCCTTGGTGATCCGCTCGAGGGTGAGATCGGCCCCCGAGGAGGTCTCGCCGTCCGGCGAGCCGCTGGGCACGGCGCGGGTCGAGGCGCTCAGGCTCATCAGTTCCCGATCACCGACTGGAACTCGTTGTTGTACCGGGTCTCCTCCTCGGGGCTGAGCGCCCGGAAGACGTGCGACCGCGAGAGCGTCTCGTCGTCGGGGAAGATCAGCTGGTTGTCGACCAGCTCGGGGTCGATCGCCTCCATCGCCTCACGAGCGCCCTCGACGGGGCAGATGTAGTTGACGTACGCGGCGACCTCAGCCGCCACCTCGGGCTGGTAGTAGTAGTCCATCAGCGCCTCGGCGTTGGCCTTGTGCGGGCTACCGATCGGGATCATCAGGTTGTCGCTCCAGAGCGTGCCCCCCGCCTCGGGGAGCACGAACTCCCAGTTCTCACCGTTCTCGAAGTTCAGCACCGTGATGTCGCCCGACCAGCCGATCACGGCGAGCGCATCGCCCGAGACGAGGTCCTCGGCGTAGGAGTTGCCCTTGACCTGTCGGATCTGCCCCGAGGAGATCTGCTCGTCGAGCACCTCCAGCGCCCGGAAGAACTCGTCGTCCCCCCACTCCCCGGCCACGTCGACGCCCTGGTCGAGCATGATCAGACCGACGGTGTCACGCATCTCCGAGAGGACCTCGACACGTCCCGCCAGGGACGGGTCCCACAGGTCGGAGACGGTGCGCAGGCCCCCGGGCACCGCCTGCTTGTTCCATGCCAGCCCGCCGAACCCGGACTGCCAGGTCAGCGAGTGGGACCTGCCGGGGTCGAAGGAGACGTCCTGCAGGCTCTCGAGGAGGTTGGCGGCGTGCGGGAGGTTGCCCTTGTCGAGCTCCTGCGTGTAGCCCAGCCGGATCATCCGCGCGGCCATCCAGTCCGTCAGGGTCACGATGTCCTGGCCGATGTCCTGGCCGTTGGCCAGCTGTCCCTGGATCTTGCCGAAGTAGGCGTCGTTGTCCTCGATGTCCTCGGAGTAGGTGGCGCGGATCCCGGAGGTCTCGCTGAAGGCCTCGAGGGTGGGGTAGCGCTGGGTGACGTCGTCGTAGTCCAGGTACAGGGTCCAGTTCGCCCAGCTCACGACCTTCTCGTCCTGCGACCGGTCCTGCGCCGGCGTGGGAGCTCCGCCGGTCCCCGGCGTCCCGCCGGTCCCGCAGGCGGCCAGGAGCGCCCCCATCCCGGCGATCCCGGCGCCCCCGGCCAGCACCGAGCGACGAGAGACGACCCCGGACCGCTGGGCTCGCTGCAGGGCACGGATGATCGGGTCGGTGGGCGGACGGCGGTCACGCTGGGTCATCCCCGGGCTCCTGTCGTGGCGGCGGGCAGAGCGCGGGCACAGCCCGCGATGAGGGGGATCGTGGCAGGAGGACCCCCTGGCGCACAAGGGATTCCATCGTGCTGGGGCGATCTCGCAACGGAAACGTCACCGGACTGGAACATGAACAACGATTCACGCAGCCTCTCGTCCGCCGGACCGTCGATCCTTCTCCCCGCAGCGGGGTGGTCACCCGCCGAAGGCACTCATCACGTGCTTGATCCGCGTGTAGTCCTCGAAGCCGTACCTCGACAGGTCCTTGCCGTAGCCCGAGTGCTTGAACCCCCCGTGCGGCATCTCGGCCACGAACGGGATGTGCGTGTTGATCCAGACGCAGCCGAAGTCCAGACCGCGGGACATGCGCATCGCCGTGCCGTGGTCGGAGGTCCACACCGAGCTCGCCAAGCCGTACTGCACACCGTTGGCCAGCGCGAGCGCCTCGGCCTCGTCCCGGAACGTCTGCACCGTGATCACCGGCCCGAAGATCTCGGTCTGCACGGCCTCGTCGTCCTGGCGCAGGCCGTCGACGACGGTGGCCTCGTGGAAGTAGCCGACATCGCCCTGCCTGCTCCCCCCGGCCACCACGGAGGCGTGGGCGGGCAACCGGTCCAGGAAGCCGAGCACCCGGTCCAGCTGGACGGCGTTGTTCACCGGTCCGAACGCGACGTCCTGGTCAGGCCGTCCGGTCCGCGTCCCCTGCGCCTGCTCGGCGAGGGCGGCGACGAAGTCGGAGTGCACCGACTCGTGGACCAGCACCCGGGTGGCCGCCGTGCAGTCCTGTCCCGCGTTGTAGAAGCCGGCCGCGGCGATCCCCTCGGCCGCGGCGGCCAGGTCCGCGTCGGCGAAGACGACCACGGGCGCCTTGCCGCCGAGCTCCAGGTGGACCCGCTTGACGTCCCTGGACGCCGAGGCCGCGACCTCCATCCCGGCCCGCACCGACCCGGTGATCGACACCATGGCCGGGATCGGGTGCTCGACCAGGGCCCGACCGGTCTCGCGATCGCCGCACACCACGTTGAACACCCCCGCCGGCAGGATCTCGTTGATCACCTCGGCGAGCAGGAGGGTGCTCACCGGGGTCGTGTCGGACGGCTTGAGGACCACGGCGTTGCCCGCGGCGAGCGCGGGGGCGATCTTCCAGACCGCCATCATCAGCGGGTAGTTCCACGGGGTCACCTGACCGACGACACCGATCGGCTCACGCCGGACCCATGAGGTGTGACCGTGCATGTACTCACCCGCAGCGACCCCCTCGAGGACCCGGGCCGCGCCGGCGAAGAACCGGAACTGGTCGACGCACGGCGGGATCTCGTCGGTGGCCGTGAGCGCCAGGGGCTTGCCGGTGTTGCGGGACTCGACCGCCACGAACTCCTCTGCTCGGGCCTCCAGAGCGTCCGCGACCCGCAGCAGGGCCAGCTGCCGCTCGGCGGGGGTGGTCTCGCGCCAGGTCTCGAACGCCCGGGCCGCGGTGCGCAGGGCGTGGTCGACGTCGTCCGCGCCAGAAATCGGAGCGGTCGCGTAGGGCTGCCCGGTGGTCGGGTCGACGACCGCGCTCGTGCGCTCGTCGGCGGCGGGCCGCGGCTCACCTCCCACCACGTTGTGCAGCTCGATCGGTCGGGCGGTCGGATCGGGCACGGCGGCCTCCTGGGACGTGGGTGGCGCAGGATCGCGAGGTCCACACCGCTGTGGCTCCTCGTGCCGACCGTATCGCAGCCGCCTCGACATGGCACCGATTTCCTCGCTCTGCCCTCTCGCGCATGGCGAAATCAGCAGTCAGGGAGCGCCAGGACCACGGAATCACTTGCCACTGGCCGGGGATCACGGGACGATCGCTGCATGTCACGTCCCACCGGCCCCACCAGCCCGGCATCGCCGCAGCCCAAGAACGCCGCGAGCTCCACCGCCAAGACCCCACCCATGGCCCTCGACCAGACGTCCAAGGCCATCATCGAGCAGCTGCAGGAGGACGGACGGCGACCCTACGCCGCGATCGGCAAGGCTGTCGGCCTGTCAGAGGCAGCCGTCCGTCAGCGCGTGCAACGACTCGTCGAGTCCGGCGTGGTCCAGATCGTGGCGGTGACCGACCCCCTCCAGGTCGGCTTCACCCGGCAGGCCATGATCGGTCTCAAGGCCGAGGGGAACCTCCAGGACCTCGCCGACGCGCTGGCCGAGATGTCCGAGGTCGACTACGTCGTCATCACCGCCGGGGCCTTCGACATCCTGGTCGAGGTCGTCTGCGAGGACGACGAGCACCTCCTCGAGGTGCTCAACAACGACATCCGAACCCTGCCAGGGGTCCGCACCACCGAGACCTTCGTCTACCTCAAGCTGCGCAAGCAGCTCTACAACTGGGGCACCCGATGACCGAGATCGCCGCCGTCCCCTCGACGGACACCTCCCCCGCCCGCACCCCGGCGGGCACCGAGCGCACCGAGGCGGCGCGCCGGCACCTGTGGGGGCACTTCACCCGGCACTCCACCTGGGAGCAGGGCACCGTCCCGGTCATGGTCCGCGGCGAGGGCCACCACGTCTGGGACTCCGAGGGCCGCCGGTACATCGACGGGCTCTCCGGACTGTTCGTCGTCCAGGCCGGGCACGGCCGGGTCGAGCTCGCCGAGCGCGCCCGTCAGCAGGCGAGCGAGCTGGCCTTCTTCCCGCTGTGGTCCTACGCCCACCCGAACGCGATCGACCTGGCAGAACGGCTCGCCCACCACGCACCGGGCGATCTCAACCGCGTGTTCTTCACGACCGGTGGCGGTGAGGCCGTCGAGACCGCGTGGAAGCTCGCCAAGCAGTACTGGAAGCTCGTGGGCAAGCCCACCAAGTACAAGGTCATCTCGCGCGCGGTCGCCTACCACGGCACTCCGCAGGGAGCGCTGTCGATCACCGGGATCCCCGGGATGAAGGCTCCTTTCGAGCCGCTGGTGCCCGGCGCCCACAAGGTGCCCAACACCAACATCTACCGCGGACCCGAAGAGCTGCGGTCCGACCCCAAGGCCTTCGGGCGGTGGGCCGCGGACCGCATCGAGGAGGCGATCCTCTTCGAGGGGGCCGAGACCGTCGCCGCCGTCTTCCTCGAGCCGGTCCAGAACTCGGGCGGGTGCTTCCCCCCACCACCCGGCTACTTCGAGCGGGTCCGGGAGATCTGCGACGAGCACGACGTCCTGCTCGTCTCGGACGAGGTGATCTGCGCCTTCGGCCGGATCGGCGGGATCTTCGCCTGCAACGACTACGACTACGTCCCGGACATGATCACCTGCGCCAAGGGGATGACGTCGGGCTACTCGCCGATCGGCGCGCTCATCGCCTCGGACCGGCTCTTCGAACCCTTCCGGCACGGCACGACGACCTTCTACCACGGCTACACCTTCGGCGGACACCCGGTCAGCGCAGCGGTGGCCATGGCCAACCTCGACATCTTCGAGCGCGAGGGGCTCACCGACAGGGTGCGCACCCACGCGCCGGTCTTCCGCCAGACCCTGGAGAAGCTGCTCGACCTGCCCATCGTCGGCGACGTCCGCGGAGACGGCTACTTCTACGGCATCGAGCTGGTCAAGGACGCGACCACCCGGGAGACGTTCGACGACGACGAGAGCGAACGGCTGCTGCGGGGCTTCCTGTCCCACGCCCTCCTCGAGGCGGGGCTCTACTGCCGTGCCGACGACCGGGGCGACCCGGTGATCCAGCTCGCCCCACCGCTGACCTGCGGGCCGGCCGAGTTCGACGAGATCGAGCAGATCCTGCGCGGGGTGCTGAGCCAGGCCTGGGCGCAGCTGTGACCCACGGGTCCCGACCACGCGGGCCATGGGCACCGACCTGACCTACCGCGACCTCTCGCTCTGGTTCGACCAGGTCGCGGACGACCCGCACGAGGACCTCGCACCCCGCGCCGCGCTGCGCGGTGCCACCGAGGCGGACGTCGTCGTGGTGGGGGCGGGACTGACCGGGCTCTGGACGGCCTACCACCTGCTGCGCGCCGACCCGGGGATCGACGTGCTCGTCGTCGAGCAGGAGATCGCGGGGTACGGAGCGAGCGGACGGAACGGAGGGTGGTGCTCCGCCCTCTTCCCGGTCCCGGCCGACGTGATCGCCCGTCGCCACGGCCGCACGGCAGCACTGGCGATGCGGTCCGCGATGCGCAGCACGGTCCACGAGGTCGCGGCCACCGTCGCGGCCGAGGGGCTGGACTGCGACCTCGTCCTGGGGGGCACGCTCGCCCTCGCGCGTTCGCGTCCCCAGCTGGCACGTGCCGATGCCGAGGCCCAGGAGGCCGCTCGCTGGGGCGACCCCGTCGAGCTGCTGACCGCCGAGCAGGCCCACGCCAGGCTCGCGGCCAGCTCGGTGCTCGGAGGCACGTGGACCCCGGACTGCGCGAGCCTGCAACCCGCACGGCTGGTGCGCGGGCTGGCCCGGCTCGTCGAGCGGCGTGGTGCCCGCATCGTCGAGCGGACGCAGGCCACGGCGATCAGGCCCGGCAGGGTGGTCACCCGGACCGGAGCTGCCCGGACCCCGGGTACCGTGCGCGCACGTCACGTGGTCCGGGCCACCGAGGCCTGGACCCCTCGCCTGCCCGGCTCGCCCCGTGCCCTCGCCCCGGTCTACTCGTTGATGGTCGCGACCGAACCGCTGCCGGCCTCGGTCTGGCAGCGCATCGGCCTCGCCCCGGGCGGGACCTTCACCGATCACCGGCACCTGATCGTCTACGGGCAGCGCACCGCCGACGACCGGCTTGCCTTCGGCGGACGTGGTGCCCCGTACCACTGGCGCTCGGGCATCGATCCCCGGCACGACCGTGACCCACGCGTCCACGCGGCGCTCGAGCGCACCCTGGTGGACCTCTTCGGAGAGCTCCGAGACGCCCGGGTCACCCACCGCTGGGGTGGCCCGCTCGCGATCGCCCGCGACTGGCACGCCTCGGTCGGGATGGACCCCGCAACCGGGGTGGCATGGGCAGGCGGCTACGTCGGCGACGGGGTGGCGACCACCTACCTCGCAGGACGGACGCTGGCCGACCTGATCACCGGCCGCGACACCGAGCTCACCCGGCTGCCCTGGGTCGGCCACCGCTCGCGACCCTGGGAGCCTGAGCCGCTCCGGTGGCTGGGGGTCAACGCCGGGCTCCGGGCCACGACACTCGCCGACGTCGAGGAGCGGCTGACCGGCCGCCCCAGCGTGGTCGCCCGGGCCGTCGCGCCGTTGCTCGGGCACTGACCTGGGCGCACCCCTGGACGCCGACCGGGCGCGGCCTCACCGACGTGCGAGCACCTCGTGGGCGCGGGTGCGTGCCCACGACTCGGCGGCGAGCACGTCCTGCAGCACCAGGGTCGTCGAGGCCGTCGTGCCGTGGTGCTCACCGAGCACCCGCTCGACCGTGTCGACGATGTCGAGGAACCCGATCCGGCCGTCCAGGAAGGCCCCGACGCACTCCTCGTTGGCCGCGTTGTACACGGCCGGGTGGGTGGCCGAGGCCGCCACCGCCTCACGGGCCAGCCGGAGCGCCGGGAACACCTCGTCGTCGAGCGGCTCGAAGGTCCAGGCGCAGGAGGTCGACCAGTCGCACGGCGCGGCGACCTCCTCGAGCCGCTCGGGCCAGGACAGTCCCAGGGCGATCGGCAGACGCATGTCGGGCGGTGAGGCCTGAGCCACGGTCGAGCCGTCCACGAACTCGACCATCGAGTGGACCACCGACTGCGGGTGCACGACCACCGTGATGTCCCGGACGGGCACGTCGAACAGCAGGTGGGCCTCGATGAGCTCGAGTCCCTTGTTCATCAGGGTGGCCGAGTTGATCGTGACCACCGGTCCCATCGACCAGGTGGGGTGGTTGAGCGCCTGCTCGGAGGTGACCCTCTTCAGGTCGTCCCGCCCCCTGCCACGGAAGGGCCCCCCGGAGGCCGTGAGGATCAGGCGCCGCACCTCGGCGCGGGTCCCCGAGCGCAGGCACTGCGCGATCGCCGAGTGCTCGGAGTCCACCGGGACGAGCTGGTCCGGTCGCTGCATCGCCGCCGCGACCAGGGCCCCACCCACGACGAGCGACTCCTTGTTGGCCAGGGCCAGGGTGCTGCCCGCCCCGAGGGCCGCCAGGGTCGGGCCGAGGCCGACCGAGCCCGTGATGCCGTTCAGGACGACGTCGGCCCCCCGCGACGCGAGCTGCGTCGCGCCCTGGGGGCCGACCAGGAGCTCGACACCCACTGACGTCAGGCCTCGCTCGGCAGCCACGACCGTGACCTGCTCCAGGACGGCGACCCCGGCCGCCGGGTCGGCGACCGCGACGCTCTGCGCGCCGAGCTCCACGACCTGCTCGGCCAGCAGCCGCGGGTTCGCGCCGCCTGCGCTCAGCCCGACCACGCGGAACCGGTCAGGGTGCCGACGGATCACCTCCACCGCCTGCGTCCCGATGGAACCGGTCGAGCCGAGAAGGATCACGCTGCGCTGGGTCACCCGCCCATCCTCGCGGACCACGCACGACGGGCACCACCGGACCGTTCACGAGGACACGCGGTGCACAGCGGTGCGATGATCCGGCAATGGTCAAGAAGTCGCACCTCGCCCGGAACGAACGCATCGTCTTCAGTGCCCACTCGCACTGGAAGGCACTGGTGGCACCCGTCCTGGTCACCGCGATCACCCTCGCCCTGGTCGTGTACCTCCTCCTCGAGGTGGTACCGAGCCCCGAGGAGCAGGCCTGGCAGCGCTGGACCGTCGCTGCGGTCGGCGCGCTCCTCGTGCTGGTCCTGGGCCTGTGGCCCACGCTCGTGTGGTTCACCTCGACCGACACGCTCACCACCAAGCGGCTGATCAGCCAGAGCGGTGTGTTCTCCCGCGAGACGAAGAACATCCCGGTCGATCGCGTGCACGGGGTCACCTACCGCCGCACGGTGCTGGACCGGGTGCTCGGCTGCGGGACCGTCGTGGTGCAGACGGCCGGCGCGGACAGCGATGTCGAGCTGCACGACGTCGCGCACGTCGAACGCAGGGTCGTGCAGATCCAGGAGATCATCGTCGACGAGCAGGGCCCTGCCCCCGAGGTCCCCCGACCCGGCACGTCGAGCGCACCACCGACCTCGGACTCCGGCACAGCACCACCCTCGCCGACCGACCCGACGACCGGGAGCAGCACCCCGACGCCGCCACCCGCACGCGACACCGGCGACCCGTCCCCCCCGACAGGTCACGAGAGCCGCTGACCGCCCTCGGGGGGTCGGCTACGGCCGGGTCACTCGACGCCGAGCAGGACGTCCACCACACGCTCGCAGAAGGCGTCCACGGCCGTCTCGCCGTAGGCCCGGTGCCCCTTGGCCCGGGTGAAGACCGCGTGCCGGACCTCCTCGGAGGTGAGTGGCTGGCCGTGGTCGAAGTAGCCGATCATCCGGTGGCACAGCGCGTCGACCTCAGCGGCCGAGTAGCCCTGCTCGCCGCGTCGGGGCGGGGCGAAGCGCTCGCCGTCGGGCCGGGTCAGCCGCCCGTAGAGCGTCCGTGCCTGCTCAGCAAGGTGCTCCATCCAGGCCTGCTGGCCCTCGGAGGCCACGTACTCCGAGCGCTGCCGGGCGATGAAGGCTCGCTCGAGGCGGTCCAGCGCCGCATCCACGGCACCGGTCGCGTACCCGCCGCGCACCAGGTCGAAAGCGGCCTGACGCACGTCGCGTCCCGTCAACGGGTCGCTCGCGGTGCCCTCGTACACCTCGCGGGCGTGCGCGAAGAACTCGTCGACCGCCTCCGGGTCGTATCCCGTGCGGAAGCGGCCTGCGGTGCGGAACATGCGGGTCATCATTCCTCCTCGGCGGCGAGCTGCCCGCACGCACCGTCGATGTCGCTCCCCCGCGTGTCGCGCACCGTGGTGGGGATGCCGTGGGACCGCAGCCGCGAGACGAACTCGGCCTCGACCGAACGCTCGCTCGCGGTCCAGATCGACCCGGGTGTCGGGTTCAGCGGGATCGGGTTGACGTGCACCCACCCCTTGCCCCGCGAGGTCAGCTTCGTGCCGAGGAGGTCGGCCCGCCAGGCGTGGTCGTTCATGTCCTTGATCAACGCGTACTCGATGCTCACCCGACGTCCGGTTGCCTCGAAGTACGCGCGCGCGGCATCCAGGGCCTCGTCCACGCTCCATCGTGTGTTGATCGGCACGAGCTCGCTGCGCAGCTCGTCGTCGGGGGCGTGCAGCGAGAGTGCGAGGGTGACCGGGATGCCCTCTGCGGCCAGCTTGTTGATCGCCGGCACCAGGCCCACCGTCGAGACCGTGACGTTGCGGGCCGACATACCCAGACCGTCAGGGGTCGGTGCGACGAACCGGCGGACCGAGTCGATGACCGCTCGGTAGTTCGCGAGCGGCTCGCCCATGCCCATGAAGACGAGGTTCGACAGCCTGCCGGGGCCGCCGGCGATGTCACCACGGGAGAGCGAGCGGGCCGCGTGACGGACCTGCTCGACGATCTCCGCGGTCGACAGGTTGCGGGTCAGACCCTGCTGGCCCGTGGCGCAGAACGGGCAGGCCATCCCGCAGCCCGCCTGGCTCGAGACGCACAGCGTCGACCGGCCCGTGTAGCGCATCAGGACCGACTCGACCTTGACGCCGTCGTACAGGTGCCAGAGGGTCTTCACCGTCGTCCCGCCGTCCGCCTCGAGGGTGCGCACCGGCGTCAGCAACGGGGGGAAGAGGCCTTCGACGAGGGCGTCGCGAGTGGCCTTCGGCAGGTCGGTCATGTCCGCGGGGTCGGCGGTGAGGTGCGTGAAGTAGTGCGTCGCGAGCTGCTTCGCCCGGAACGACCGCTCCCCCAGCGCGGTCACCGCCTCGACCCGCTGCTCGGGGCTGAGGTCGGCGAAGTGGCGCGGGGGCTTGCCCCGACGCGGAGCGTTCATGGTCAGCGCGAGCGGCGCGCGGCCCTCTGCTGCCGGACGTACCTCAACCATGACGACCTACCTCTTCCATGCTCAGTCTCCGACCGGAAGTGCGACGAGCAGGACCAGGTAGACCAGGGGCGCCGTGAGGAGCATCGAGTCGATGCGATCCATCACCCCGCCGTGGCCCGGCAGCAGGCGCCCCATGTCCTTGAGCTCGAGGTCCCGCTTGAGAAGGGACTCGGCGAGGTCGCCGAGCGTGGCGGTGAGCACCGCGACCAGGCCCAGGCCGATCCCGATGAGCGGCGAGGCACCGAAGCCCCAGACCACCCCGACGACACCGACGACCGAGGCCAGGACGAAGGAGCCGCCCAGCCCTTCCCATGACTTCTTGGGACTCACCGAGGGGGCCAGCGGGTGCTTGCCGAGCAGCACCCCTGCCACATACCCACCGACGTCGTTGGCGACCGCCAGCAGGACGAAGAGCAGCACGCGGCGACCGCCGTCCGGCTGCGCCAGCATGAGCATGACGAAACCCGCCATGAACGGGATGTAGGCCGTGGCGAAGGTCGCCGCCGTGGCGTCGCGCAGCGCTGCCGTCCCGCTGCCGTCGAGCACCCGCCAGACGACCACGCCACCCGCGGTGAGCATGAAGGCCACGAGCAGCGCCTCGGCACCGGCGGTGTAGGCCGAGACCAGGATGCCCACCGAGCCGACCAGGAGGGGCAGCAGCGGGATGTGGATCCCCCGCCGGGTGAAGGCCTGGGCCAGCTCCCACAGCGCTGCCCCGCACGCCAGCACCGCGAGCAGGAGGAAGCCCTCCTTGCGGACGAAGAGCGATGCCCCCACCACCGCCAGGAGGCCGAGGCCGACGGCGATCGCGATGGGCAGGTCGCGGCCCGCCCGCGCTGACCCTGCCGGGGCGCTTGCCATGTCCGTTCCTGCGAGCTCCGACATTCAGACCTCGAGCAGCTCGCTCTCCTTGGCAGCGAGCACGTGGTCGACGAGATCGACGTGCCGCTTGGTGAGCGCCTCGAGCTCCTTCTCGGCGCGAGCGCCCTCGTCCTCGCCGGCCTCGCCGTCCTTGACGATCCGATCCAGCTCGTCCTTGGCCCGGCGCCGGATGTTGCGCACCGAGATCTTCGCGTCCTCGGCCTTCGCCCGGGCGAGCTTGACGTACTCGCGCCGCCGCTCCTGGGTGAGCTGGGGCAGCACGATGCGGATGATCTTGCCGTCGTTGCTCGGGTTCACCCCGAGGTCGGAGTCGCGCAGGGCACGCTCGATGCTGCCGAGCGAGCTCACGTCGAACGGGCTGATCAGGATGGTCCGCGCCTCGGGCGTGGTGAAGGAGGCGAGCTGCTGCAGCGGGGTCGGTGCACCGTAGTACTCGACGGTCACCTTGGTGAACATCGCCGCGTTCGCGCGACCCGTACGGATCGTCGCGAAGTCCTCCTTGGCGACCTCGATCGCCTTGTCCATCTTCTCCTCGGCCTCGAGGAGGGTGTCGTCGATCACCGGTGCTCCTTCGTCGCAGTCGTCGTCGGCCGTGGTCAGCCCGCTGTGACCAGCGTGCCGATCTTCTCACCCAGGATGGCCCGTGTGACGTTCCCTGGTTCGCTCATGCCGAACACGCGCATCTGCACGTCGTTGTCCATGCACAGGCTGAAGGCGGTGGAGTCCACCACCTTGAGGCCGTCCTGCAGGGCCTCGCTGTACGTCAGCCGCTCGAGCAGCCGCGCGTCGGGGTCCACGTGCGGGTCGGCCGTGTAGACCCCGTCGACCCCGTTCTTGCCCATGAGGACCTCGTGGCAGTGCGTCTCGAGAGCCCGCTGCGCCGCGACGGTGTCGGTCGAGAAGTAGGGCATCCCCGCCCCCGCCCCGAAGATCACGACCCGACCCTTCTCGAGGTGCCGGATCGCGCGCAGCGGGATGTACGGCTCGGCGACCTGGCCCATCGTGATCGCCGTCTGCACCCGTGTCGCGACCCCGGCCTGCTCCAGGAAGTCCTGCAGCGCGAGGCAGTTCATCACGGTGCCGAGCATCCCCATGTAGTCGGCACGCGCACGGTCCAGTCCCCGCTGGGACAGCTCCGCGCCACGGAAGAAGTTGCCGCCGCCGACGACGATCGCGACCTGGACGCCCTCGCGGACGGCCGCAGCGATCTCACCGGCGACCCGCTGGACGATGTCCGGGGCGAGCCCGATGCTGCCGCCGCCGAAGGTCTCCCCCGAGAGCTTGAGGAGCACCCGTCGCGCCGAGGGGATCACCGGGTGCGGCGTCTCGGCGGTCGTCACGGAATCGTCGTTCTCCAACGGTCCTCCACCTCTGCGGCTGTGCTGCCTGCCGGGCTCCGGAGTGGCCGGCGTCCGGGTCGGGACCCACCGGGTGCGGCGGCGGCCCGTGGTCCGTGGACCGCGGGCCGCCGCCCCGGCGGGGACGTGCTGAGGGTCAGGCTCCCACGCGGAAGCGCGCGAAGCCCGTGGCCGTGCCGCCGACCTCGGAGAGCACCTTCGCGACCGACTTCTTGGGGTCCTTCGCGAAGGCCTGGTCCACCAGGACGCTCTCCTTGAAGAAGCCGTTGAGGCGGCCCTCGATGATCTTCGGCAGTGCGGCCTCGGGCTTGCCCTCGTTGCGCGAGGTCTCCTCGGCGATACGACGCTCGGACTCGACCGTCTCGGTCGGGACCTCGTCGCGGGTCAGGTAGGTCGGCGAGTACGCCGCGACGTGCATCGCGATGTCCTTGCCGACCGGGGCCCCGGCGGCGTCGGTGCCGACGAGCACACCGACCTGGGGCGGGAGGTCCTTGTTGACCTTGTGCAGGTAGACCGCGACCTTCTCGGCGCTGACCCGCGCCACGCGACGCAGGACGACCTTCTCGCCCAGCGTCGCGGCGGTCTCGTCGATGGTCTCCTGCACGGTGCGTCCGTCGACCTCGGTCGCGAGGATCGCGGCCACGTCGTCCGTGCCTGCGGTGACGGCACTGGCGAGCACCTTCTCCGCGAGTGCGACGAAGGTGACGTTCTTGGCCACGAAGTCCGTCTCGCAGTTGAGCTCGATGAGCACGCCCGTCTGACCCGTGGCGTCGTCACCGACGTGCGCGGCGACGAGCCCGTCCGAGGCCGAGCGGCCCTCGCGCTTGCTCACACCCTTGAGTCCCTTGACCCGGATGATCTCCAGGGCCTTGTCGGCGTTGCCGTCGGCCTCGTCGAGTGCCTTCTTGACGTCGAGCATGCCCGCGCCGGTGCGCTCGCGCAGGGCCTTGATGTCTGCGGCGGTGTAGTTCGCCATCGTGTGTCCTTGTCTGTGGGTCCGGAGTTCCAGGGCCGTCACGCGGCCCGCTGGACGGGTGTCAGCTCGCGGGCTTGTCGTCCGCAGCAGGCTCGGACACGCCGGGGACCAGGGCAGCCGGGGCTGCGTCCTGACCGACGACGGCTGCGGCCTCGGGGGCACCGGACGGCGTGGCCTCGACAGCGGGGTTCTCGACCTCGGCGTCAGAGGGGACCACGTCGGCCTCGACGGCCGGCTCGGGGCCGTCGGACGGCTCGGTGTGCACCTCGGCAGCAGCCGGGGCCGCCTCGGCAGCGGGGGTCGCCTCAGCAGCCGGGGCTGCCTCAGCAGCCGGGGTCGCCTCAGCGGCCGGGGTCGCCTCGGATCCGGCGAGCAGCTCGCGCTCCCACTCGGCGAGCGGCTCGGCCTCGGTGGCCGTGCCCTCCGCGGCGGCCGTACGCCCCGAGTGACGAGCGATCAGACCTTCGGCGGCTGCGTCGGCGATGACTCGCGTCAGCAGCGTGACGGCACGGATCGCGTCGTCGTTGCCCGGGATCTGGTAGTCGACCATGTCGGGGTCGCAGTTGGTGTCGAGGATCGCGACGACCGGGATGCCGAGCTTGCGCGCCTCGTCGACCGCCAGGTGCTCCTTGTTGGTGTCGACGATCCACACGGCCGAGGGCACCTTGGCCATGTCGCGGATGCCGCCGAGGGTCTTGGCGAGCTTGTCGCGCTCGCGACGCATGATGAGCAGCTCCTTCTTGGTGAAGGCACTGCCGGCGACGTCGGCGAAGTCGATCTCCTCGAGCTCCTTGAGGCGCTGGAGACGCTTGTTGACGGTGGTGAAGTTGGTGAGCATCCCACCGAGCCAGCGCTGGTTCACGTAGGGCATGCCGACACGGGCAGCCTGCTCGGCGACGGGCTCCTGCGCCTGCTTCTTGGTCCCGACGAAGAGGATGGTGCCACCGTGGGCGACCGTCTCCTTGACGAACTCGTAGGCGCGGTCGATGTACGACAGCGACTGCTGCAGGTCGACGATGTAGATGCCGTTGCGCTCGGTGAAGATGAACCGCTTCATCTTCGGGTTCCAACGACGGGTCTGGTGCCCGAAGTGGACACCGCTCTCGAGCAGCTGGCGCATGGTCACGACGGCCATGGCACGTCCTTCCGGCGCACCCCGTGGGGGCACGCGTCATTCGGCGGCTCCCGCACGTGCGGGATCCGCATCCGGTTGTCGGCGGCGGTCGGGTGACCGGACGCCCCTGACGCCACGTGGCACCGACACCGGGACGTACCCGGACCGCTGTCGGCACACACCCCCGGCACCGGCGCGAACCGGCATCACCTCGGGGAAAGATGGCGTGCGATGTCACCCGGCGGACCGGGCGCAGCAGCGATCCTACCGGACGTCCGCCGGCCCACGGTGCACCACGTGACATCGTCCGCCGGCCCGGTCCACAAGGTCGGCCGTGCTACACCCTTCCACCGGGGACGCAGGCCGACCCGCGCTGGGCCCGGCAGTCAGGATGCAGTGCTCTCCATGCTCATCTCGGCGCACACCTCGTGGAGGATCGCTCTCGCCACGCTGACCGTCGTCCTCACCGTCCCCGGCCTCCTGCCCGTGCTGCCTGCCGAAGCCTCGGGCCAGGTTCGTGCTGCGACGTCGGGAGCCTCACCGACGGCGCCCCGCACCGCAGACCGATGGGCGCCACGGGAGGGATCGCACGAGCTCCCGCTACCCGTACCCGTGACCCTGCTCAGGCCGTTCACCGCCCCGGCCACCCGGTGGGGACCCGGGCACCGAGGGGTCGACCTCGCCGCGACCACGGGAGCGTCGATCATGGCGCCGGCGGACGGTGTCGTGAGCTTCGCGGGTCACGTGGTCGACCGTGGAGTACTGACGCTCACCCACCCGGACGGCACGAGGTCGTCCTTCGAGCCGGTCGACGCGGTGGTCGACCTTGGTGCAGCGGTCAGCCGCGGCGAGACCGTCGCGACGCTCCAGGCCGGACCCTCGCACTGCCCGGGCGTCCCATGCCTGCACTGGGGGGTGCGCCGAGGGCCCGACTACGTGGACCCCCTGGGGCTCGTCGCCGGGACCGGCCCGGTGGTCCTGCTCCCGTGAGGTCAGCCGTGCTCGACCTCGTGCAACGTGGTGCGGAGCCTGAGCATCGCGGCGGTGTGCATCTGCGAGATGCGCGACTCGGTCACACCCAGGACCCGTCCGATCTCCGCGAGCGTCATGTTCTCGTAGTAGTAGAGGACCAGGACGATCTTCTCGCGCTCGCCGAGGCGCTCGATCGCCCGGGCCAGCATGAGCTTGGTCTCCTGCGCCTCGACCGACCCCGCCGGATCGGTGGCCATCGGGTCCTCGAGGGTGTCGAGCAGCGAGAGCGAGTCACCCCGTTCGGAGCCGGCGCCCAGGATCTCGTCGAGAGCGGCGACGTTGACCGTCGACAGCTGCGTGAAGACCGCCCGGAGGTCTCCCACGCCCATCTCGAGCCGGTCGGCGACCTCCTGCTCGGACGGTGTGCGCCGCAGCTCGCTCTCGAGCTCGGCGTACGCACGGTCCACCGCACGCGCCTTGGTCCGGACCGACCGAGGGATCCAGTCGATCGCCCGGAGCTCGTCGATGATCGCGCCGCGGATGCGAGAGCTCGCATAGGTCTCGAACTTCACCGCACGATCCGTCTCGTACTTCTCGATCGCGTCGATCAACCCGAACATCCCGTACGAGACAAGGTCCGCCTGCTCGACGGTCGAGGGCATACCGGCACCGACGCGACCCGCGACCATCGTCACCAACGGTGCGTAGTGCAGGATCAGCCGCTCGCGTGCGGCACGGTCACCGGACTCCTTGAAGACCGACCAGAGCGAGTCGATCGTCAGCACGTCGCCCACCCCCCCGACGAGGTGCGGGCGTGGCACGGTCGTCACCGGTGGTCGTGTGGAGATGATCTCCGGGGCCTGGGCACGGGCCTGGGCTGACATGTCTCGCATCCCCTCAGGCACGTGGGTGGGCTTGGCTGTACGACTGGCGGAGCCGGTCGGCACTGACGTGGGTGTACCGCTGCGTGGTGGCAAGGCTCGCATGACCGAGGATCTCCTGGACGCTGCGCAGGTCAGACCCCCCGTTCAGCAGGTGGGTCGCCGCGGTGTGCCGCAGACCGTGCGGGGCGAGGTCCTCGACCCCGGCCAGAGCGGCCGCACGGTGCACGACCTCACGCAGCTGGCGCTGGTCCGCGCGCCGACCCCGCCGACCGATCAGGAGGGCGGGACCCGAGGTGGGGGTCGCCAGCCGTGGGCGAGCGTCCTGGACCCACCGGTCCAGGGCGCGGGCGGCCGGGACGCCGAACGGCACCACGCGCTCCTTCGAGCCCTTGCCCATGACTCGCAGCAGCCGGCTCGGGGCGTCGACGTCGTCGAGGTCGACCGATGCGAGCTCACCGACGCGGACACCGGTGGCGTAGAGCAGCTCAAGGGTCACCCAGTCGCGCACCGTCAGCGGGTCCTCGTCGACCGCGTCACGCGCCGCGTCCAGCAGGCGCCGGGCGGGCTCGACCGCGAGCGCGGAGGGAAGCGCCCCGCCGGGCTGCGCGGTGACCAGCCGGGCCGCCGGGTCGGTCACCAGGTGACCGGACTGCTCGGCCCACGCGTAGAAGGCGCGCACCGCCGCACCCCGACGGGCCACCGTCGACCGCGCGAGACCGTTCGAGACCATCGACGCGAGCCAGGCGCGGAGCAACGTCAGGTCGACCTGCGACCACTCCACGCCACGCCGACGGGCGAAACCCACGAGGTGGTTCACGTCGCCCAGATAGGCCCGGGTGGTGTGGGCGGAGAGCCCGCGCGCAGCCGTCAGGTGGGCCGCGAAGCCGGCCACGACCTCGTGCGAGGTCATGGCAGCGGGCGCTGCCACCGTCGGGTTCATGGTCCTACCGTGGCGTGTCATCGAGGAGGTCACAAGCAGGAACACCGAGACTTCACCCGGTATGTGATGTCATTGGCATCCCACCCGCCTGGCTCGTCCCCAAATGTCCGTTGTGCTCACGGACGTGGTGGCGACGGCGTCGCCACCCTCGGGCGTCCTGCTCCGCGAGTCCGGCCACCTCGAGCGCCCCCAGGGCGGCCCTGACCTCGCCGACCGTCAGTCCTGCGACACGGCACAGGGTCTCGACCACCGCGCCACGCACTGATGGCAGGGCGTCCAGCGTCCGCCGCTGCGTGTCGCTCAGGCCGTCGACGTCGGAGGGGGTCGCCGGTCGGTCACCCACGAGGTCACAGCCCGCACGACCGACCAGCTCGAGGACCTCGGCTGCGTCCGTGACGCACACGGCACTGCCCTCGCGCAGGAGACGGTGGCAGCCCGCGGACGCCATCGAGGTCACCGGCCCGGGTACCGCACCGACCGGACGCAGCAGGCCTGCGGCGTGGCCCGCCGTGTTCAACGCCCCCGATCTCCAGGCCGCCTCGACCACCACGGCGCCCGCACTGACGGCTGCGATGAGCCGGTTGCGTTGGAGGAAGCGCGAGCGGGTCGGCGTGCTGCCCGGCGGTACCTCGCTGATCACTGCACCACCACGATCGGTGATCGCCGCGAGCAGCCGCACATTGCCTGCGGGGTAGGGCCGGTCGAGCCCTCCGGCGAGCACGGCCACCGTCGGGCCTCCCGCTGCCAGGGCAGCCCGGTGAGCCACCGCGTCGATCCCGTAGGCGCCCCCCGAGACCACGGCACGCCTTGCGCCCACTACCCCCGCACCGATCTCGGACGCGACGTGCTCGCCGTAGGCGGTGCACGCGCGCGCCCCGATCACGGCCACCGAGCCGGCCAGCACCGCTGCCAGGTCGCCCTCGCCACGCACCCACAGGCAGTGCGGTGCCGCAGCTCCGAGGTCGTCCAGACCCCCGGGCCACTCAGGGTGTCCGGGCACCAGCACCCGACCTCCGAGCCTCTCGATCGCCGCGAGGTCCTGCCCCAGACGCAGAGCCCGCCACCGCGGCGCCCAGCGTGCACCGGCGACACCGAGACGTCGTACCGCCTCGGGCGGCAGGTCACGGAGCCCGTCGAGATCCGGCGGGCCACCCCTCTCCAGGCTCGCCACACCGTTCTGCAACCAGGCCAGCGCCTCGACCGCCCCCAGTGCGGCGACCAGCGCGCCCGCCACGAGGTCACCAGGCTCGGCGAGCCTGCTCCACGCGGTGCGGGCCACGATCTCGGCGGCATCCGGGCCGTTCACGCTCCCACCTGACCCCGGGTACGCAGCAGCAGTGCCTGGCCGACCTGCTCGCGACCCGGCCGGTCGCACCCGGCGAGGTCCGCCAACGTCCACGCGACCTTCAGCACGCGGTCGACGCCCCGCAGGCTGAGCAGCCCGGAGTCCAGCGCGCGCTCGAGGTCACGGTGGCCAGGCCCCGGTGCAGCGTGCGCGCGCAGCCACGAGCCCGGGACCTCGGCGTTCGTGGTCCAAGGTGTCCCCACGAGCCGCTCCGCGGCCACCGCCCGGGCTCGAGCGACCCGCGCGGCCACCGACGCCGACGTCTCCGGGGCGCCGCCGTCGAGCCTGTCGGCCCGTGAGACGGGGAGCACCTCGAGCTGGACGTCAACGCGGTCCAGCAGCGGGCCGGAAAGCCGGGAGAAGTATCGCCGGCGCGCCAGCGCTGAGCACGTGCACTCGAGCCCCTTGCCGACCGCGCGCCCGCACGGGCACGGGTTGGCAGCCAGGACGAGCTGGAACCGCGCCGGGTACCGTGCGGTGCCACCGGCACGGTGGATCACCATCTCGCCGTGCTCGAGAGGTTGGCGCAGCGTCTGGAGCACCCGGGGTGAGAACTCCGGCGCCTCGTCCATGAACAGCACACCCCGGTGGGCCCGCGACGCAGCCCCGGGCCGTGGCAGACCGCTGCCTCCGCCCACCACGGCCGCCGGGGTGGCGGTGTGGTGCGGGTCCTCGAACGGCGGCCGCCGGAGCAGGCCGTCCCCCGCCTCGAAGGTCCCGGCCACCGAGTGGACGGCTGTGACCTCGACTGCTGCCGCCTCGTCGAGGTCGGGAAGGAGCCCCGGCAGACGAGCGGCCAGCATCGTCTTGCCAGCACCCGGCGGGCCCACCATCAGCAGGTGGTGACCACCCGCGGCAGCGACCTCGATGGCCCACCGCGCCGCCCGCTGGCCGATCACCTCTCCCAGATCGGGGACATGGACGGGACGGACCGTCTCGTGCACCTGGATGACCGGGAGCACCGTGGGGACCTCGACCTCGGCTCCATAGCTGTGTGCCACCTCGGCGAGGGTGGACGCTCCCACGACGCGGGCACCTGGAACGAGCCGCGCCTCGTCGGCGTTGGCCGTCGGGACGACCACCCGCGGGTGCCCGGCAGCGACCGCCGCCGCGACCGCGGGCAGTACGCCGCGGACCGGACGCAGCCGACCGTCCAGCCCGAGCTCACCGAGGTGGACCGCCAGGCTCGTCGAGGCCGGGTCGCAGATCCCGGCTGCCGCGAGCGTGGCCACCGCGATCGCCAGGTCGAAGGACGCCCCGGCCTTGGGCAGCGCGGCCGGGGAGAGGTTGACGGTGATCCTACGGTTCGGCCACGGCATTCCCGAGGAGCTCACTGCCGCACGCACCCGGTCACGCGCCTCGGCCAGCGACGCGTCCGGCAGGCCGACCAGCGTGAAGGCAGGGAGCGAGGCCGCGAGGTGCGCCTCGACCTCGACGAGATGACCGGTCAGCCCGACGAGGGAGACCGCGAAGGTGCGCCCCAGGCTCATCGGACCACGCCGCGCAGGTGCTCGACCTGTGCGGACCCCTGACGCGGCAGGACCACGGCGATCACGTCGATCCGCACCCCCCGCGGGTGCAGGTCGTGGGCGTCGAGCCACTGCGCGGCGAGCCGTCGCAGCCGAGCGAGCTTGGCCGCCGTCACCGCCTCGGCGGGATACCCGAACCCGGTACCCCGTCGGGTCTTGACCTCGACCACGACCAGCTCGTCGCCTTCGAGGGCGACGATGTCGACCTCCCCCGACGCACCCCGCCAGTTGCGATCCACGACGTCCCACCCGGCCTGGACCAGGTGGTGTGCCGCGACGTTCTCCCCGTACCGCCCGACGGCGTCCTTGGCCCTCATGCGACCACCTCCGAGGCAACCCTGCGGCAGACGCGGAGGCGCGCCTGAGAGGAACCGGCCCCGCTGAGGACGACTGAGTCCGTCCACCGACCTGTGGAGGGCTCAGGTGTCAGCGGCGGAAGCCACCGCCCTCGGGGAGGTCGAGCTCAGCCTTGGCCAGCTCCTCGACGTTGACGTCCTTGAAGGTCACCACCCGCACGGACTTCACGAACCGCGCCGACCGGTAGACGTCCCAGACCCACGCGTCGGTCAGGGTGAGCTCGAAGTACACCTCACCCGCCGCCGATCGGACCTGCAGATCCACCTGGTTGGCCAGGTAGAAGCGGCGCTCGGTCTCCACGACGTAGGCGAACAGGCCCACCACGTCGCGGTACTCGCGGTAGAGGGCGAGCTCCATGTCGGTCTCGTAGTTCTCGAGGTCCTCAGCACTCACCCGACCATCATGGACCATCGGGCGCCTGGCGCCGCCTCGAGGGGGATCGTCACACCTCGGTCGGCAGCGCGACCTGCTCGGGCTGGGCGGTCCAGCCCGTCTCGAGACCGGGCAGGCGCCAGCTGCGCCGATGCTCGGTGCACGCCCCGACCCGACGCAGCGCCTCGATGTGCCCGGGGCTCGCGTACCCCTTGTTCTCGTCCCAGAGGTAGCGCGGGTGGTCGCGCGCGAGCGCGACCATGAGCGCGTCACGCTCGCACTTGGCGAGCACGCTCGCGGCGGCCACCGACGCGCAGACCTGGTCGGCCCTGACCTTGGTGCGCACCGCCGGCTCGAGCCTCGTCATGGTCGGCGACGGCGCGCCCGCGCCGGGGCGCTCCTGCTCAGGCGAGGGCGGCGGCGCAGCACCGAGGTCGAAGAGGGTGGGCTGGACCGGCTCCCGGAGCCAGTTGTGCGAGCCGTCCAGCAGGACGACGTCGACCTCCACCGCGAGGTCGGCCAGTGCGCGTCGACCGGCCAGCCGCAGGGCGGCGATGATGCCGATGCTGTCGATCTCCTGCGGTGAGGCGTGACCGACCGCGCGGGCGACCCCCCAGCGACCCAGAGCCGGGAGCAGCCTCTCGCGGGCCGAGGGGCTGAGCAGCTTGGAGTCGGCGACCCCGGCCGGGCACGCCCGGGTCCGCAGGTCGACCGCCACCGCACCGACGCTGACCGGACCGGCGAGCGCGCCGCGTCCGACCTCGTCCATCCCGACCACCAGACGTGCCCCGCTGCGCAGCAGTGCACGCTCGTGACGCAGGTCCGGCCGCCTCACGGCTCGGGGACCTGCTCGAAGGTCGACCCGGCCGAGCGGATCACGCTCCACCGGTCGATCGGCCAGACGGTCACGAAGGAGACTCCGACGACGTTCTCCACCGGGATGCTCCCACCCCCGGGGTCGCCCTGCTTGTACCGGGAGTCCTGGGAGTTCTGGCGGTTGTCCCCCATCACCCACACCCCCGAGGTGGGCACCACGGCGGTGAACTCGATCTCGCTCGGCCGCGAACCGGGGGCCAGGTACTCCTCGTCGAGCGGCACCCCGTTGACGGTCAGACGTCCGGCCTCGTCGCAGCACTCGACGACATCTCCGGGCAGGCCGACCACCCGCTTGATGAGGTGCTCGCCGGAGTCCTGTGGCACCAGGCCGATGAACGTCAGCCCGGTCGTGAGCGCCTCGCGCCAGGCTGGCTGCGGCGGGTCCTGCGAGGGCGGGAGCCAACCACCCGGGTCCTTGAAGACCACGATGTCGCCGCGGTTCATCTCGAAGGGACCGGGGGCGAGCTTGTTCACCAGCACCCGGTCACCGATCAGCAGCGTGGGCTCCATCGAGCTGCTCGGGATGAAGAAGGCCTGGACCAAGAAGGTCTTGATGAGCAGGGAGAGAACAAGGGCGCTCCCGACGATCAGGAACGTCTCTCGCAGCCACGCTGCGAGCCCGCCACCGCGCCGTGGCGGGGGGGCCGCCGGGCCCGTCCCCGAGGGGTCGTGGTGGGCAGCGCCGGGCACAGAGGCAGGCGGCAGGTCGTCGCTGCGCTGGGCCGACGCATGACGGGGGGGCACGCGGTCCACTGTGCCACGCTCCTCGAGCCGTTGGGTGGTGCGACCGACGAGCGGGCAGCCTCCCGCGACCGGTGCACCGGAGCACGGACGGGGGGACCTCCCGAAGGTGGTCCCCCCGTCCGGGGTGCGCTGAGCAGCGCCTACCTGGGAGCAGGCGTCTCGCGCTTCTCCTTGATCTTGGCCTTCTTGCCGCGCAGCTTGCGCAGGTAGTAGAGCTTCGCGCGCCGCACGTCACCACGGGTGACGACCTCGACCGAGTCGAGGGTCGGGGAGTGCACCGGGAAGGTCCGCTCGACACCGACCCCGAAGCTGATCTTGCGGATGGTGAAGGTCTCGCGGACCCCACCACCCTGACGGGCGATCACGACGCCCTGGAACGCCTGGACACGCGAGCGCGTGCCCTCGACGACCTTGACGTTGACCTTGAGCGTGTCGCCCGGGCGGAAGTCCGGGATGTCGGAGCGCAGCGAGGCTGCGTCGACCGAGTCGAGAATGTGCATGAGTGTCACTTCCCCGCCCTGCCACAGGTCAGGCGCGAATGTCACGGGCAGCAAGCCGCCACGTCCGGTTCGGGACTGGTGCGTCCGTCGTACTCACAGAGCGGCCGTGACCGTCTCCCCTGTGGCAGAGACGCAGCCGACACACACCAGAGGGTCAGTCTGCCACAGCAGGACGCACCGGCACGACCTCGTCCGCTGCGGGCTCGGGGACGACGCCCTCGCCGATGACCCGCCACCCGCACGACTCGAGCGTCGCGCGGTCGTGCGCGTCGAGGTCCCCCGGGCCCAACCTGCGCAGCAGGTCGGGCCGCCGCTCGGCGGTGCGCCGCAGTGCCTGGTCACGCCGCCAGCGGGCGATGCGGGCGTGATGACCCGACACCAGGACCTCGGGAACGGAGCGCTCCCTCCACACCGGGGGGCGGGTGTACACCGGGTACTCGAGCAGCCCGGCCACGCCGTGCGACTCCTCGACCAGGGACTCCGGGTTGCCCACGACCCCGGGCAGCAGCCGGGCGACCGCCTCGACGACCACGAGGGCGGCCACCTCTCCCCCGTTCAGCACGTAGTCGCCCAGCGAGAGCTCGGTGACCCGCACCCCCCGCGCCCGGTACTCCTCGGCGACCCGGGCGTCGATGCCCTCGTACCGTCCGCAGGCGATCATGAGTCGAGGCACCTGCGCCAGCCGTTCGGCGGTGCGCTGGTCGAAGCGCTCCCCTGACGGCGTGGGGACGATCAGCTCGGTCCCTGCGGGCGGCCCGGACCCGAGGACCTCGTCCAGGGCCTGACCCCACACGTCGGGCCGCATGACCATGCCGGCTCCACCGCCCAGCGGGCTGTCGTCCACGGTCCGGTGCCGGTCGGTGGCCCACGTCCGCAGGTCGTGGACCCGCAGGTCCAGGAGCCCTGTCGCGCGCGCCTTGCCGACCAGCGACAGGTCGAGCGGGGCGAGGTACTCGGGGAAGATCGTGACGACGTCGATCCGCACGTCAGACCTCGTCCCCTGCCGACGGTGCCGGCGGGACGGGCTCGTCACCGGGGAGGTCGTCGAGGACGGACTCGGGCTCGTCGTCGACCAGACCGTCCGCGGCGAGCAGGCCGTGCGGCGCGTCGATCACCACCCGGCCTCCCGGGACGTCCACGACCGGCACGATCGCGCGGACGAAGGGCACCAGCGTGCGCTCGCCGCCGTGCTCTCGGAGCACCAGGGCGTCCTGGGCGGGCAGGTGCTCGAGCCCCACCACCTCGCCCAGCGGCGTGCCGTCCGGGCGCTCGGCCCGCAGACCCGCCAGCTCGTAGGGGTACCAGGCGTCCTCCTCGTCCGAGCTCTCCACCTCGACGACCAGGTCGACGCCGCGCAGCGCCTCGGCCTGGGTCCGGTCACGGGCCTCCTCGAAGGTGACCAGCCAGCGCCCGTTCTGGTCGCGAACCCGGGCGACGGTCAGCGGACCGGCGGTGGGCGGGTCGGTGGTCAGGACCACGCCGACCACGAACCTGTCCCGCGGCACGTCGGTGCGGACCTCGAGGGCGACCTCACCCCGCAGGCCGTGGGCGCGACCGATCCTGGCGACCGTGAGCTGCATGACTCCACCTTCGTGACGAACGGGGGGCGTGGGCCGGGACGGCCACGCCCGCGAGGAGTGCACCACCGGGCACGGACGAGGCCCGGTCCCCAGGCTAGGGGACCGGGCCTCGTCCGGTCTGGCGTGCTGGTGCTCAGCGGCGGTCGACGTCCACGACGTCGACCCGCACGGCACCATCGGTCGACAGCGCACCGACGACGGTGCGCAGGGCGCGGGCTGTGCGCCCGCTGCGACCGATCACCCGGCCGAGGTCCTCGGGGTGCACCCGGACCTCGAGGAGCTCCCCGCGACGCAACGACCGTGCACTCACCTGGACGTCGTCCGGGTGGTCGACGATCCCGCGGACGAGGTGCTCCAGCGCGTCGGCGAGCATCAGGCCTGCTCGTCCGTGGTGGGCGCCTCGGCGTCCTCGGCGGGGGCCTTCGCGGCCTCCTTGGCGGCAGCCTTGTCGGCAGCAGCCTTGTCCTCGGCGGCCTTGGCCTTGACCTTCTCGGCAGCGTCGGACGCCGCCGCGACGGCGGCCGCGGCGTCGGCCTCGGTGCCCTTGCTCTTGGTCCGCAGGGTGCCCTCGGTGCCGGGCAGACCCTTGAACTTCTGCCAGTCACCGGTGATCTTGAGCAGCACGAGCACCTGCTCGCTCGGCTGTGCGCCGACGCTCAGCCAGTGCTGCGCCCGCTCGGAGGAGATCTCGATGAACGAGGGCTCCTCGGTGGGGTGGTACTTGCCGATCTCCTCGATGACACGGCCGTCACGCTTGGTGCGTGAGTCCGCGACGACGACGCGGTAGTACGGCGCCCGGATCTTGCCGAGACGCTTCAGACGGATCTTGACGGCCACAGTGGTGGTCTCTCCTGGTTCTGCTGGGATGGTCACCGCACGCCGACCTGTGGGGTAGGTGGTGCGTGGTGGACCGAGGGACACGGTTGCGTGCGGCTAGAGGGTCCGACGCACCGGGTACAGCGGGCCATTCTGCCAGACCGATCGGCGATCCGTCGCACCCGCCCTCCTACGGGTCCCCCGGCCCGGCGGGCTCAGTCCTCGAGCGTCCGACCGCGCAGCTCGGGCAGGGCGAGCGCGGCGAGGGCTGCGAGCACGAAGGCTGCCGCGAAGACGCCGAAGGTCAGGCGGTTGCCCCCCAGGATCAGCATCGGCGGGACGGCGAGCGGGGCCAGGATCGAGGCAAGCCGACCGAAGCCCGCCGCCCAGCCCGACCCGGTCCCGCGCAACGCCGTCGGGTAGATCTCCGGGGTGACCGCGTAGAGGGCCCCCCACGCCCCCAGGTTGAAGAACGAGAGCATCATCCCCGCCGCCAGCACCGCCGTGGTCCCGCCGGCCACACCGAACAACCCTGCGGAGACCGCCGAGCCGACCAGGAACGTCGCCAGGGTCGCTCGCCGGCCCCACACCTCGATCAGGACTGCTGCGACCGCGTAGCCCGGCAGCTGCGCCAGGGTGATGAGCAGCGTGTAGCCGAAGGACTGCACGAGCGTGAAGCCCGAGGCGACCAGGATCGAGGGGAGCCAGACGAACGCCCCGTAGTAGCCGAAGTTCACGAAGAACCACACGACCCAGGCCGCGGCCGTGCGCCGACGCAGCCCCCGTGCCCACAGCGCCGCCGGTCCTCGAGCGGCGGCCTGCCTCGGCCGCGATCCCTCGACCGGCGGGACGGACTCCACGGACGGGTCCCGGACCGATGCGACGGGAAGCTCCGGGGCAGGTACCCCGGCCGATACCTCGAACCGGCGCACCGCCGCCTCTGCCTCCTCCTGCCGACCCACGCCCTCCAGGAAGCGGACCGACTCGGGCAGCCCCCGACGGACGACGATCGCGTAGAGGGCAGGGACCGCACCGATCAGCAGCGCCCAGCGCCACCCGTCGTCGTCGAGCGGGATGACCAGGTAGCCGATCACCGCAGCCATGACCCAGCCGACCGCCCAGAACGCCTCGAGGACCACCACGACCCTGCCCCGGATCCGCGCCGGCGCGAACTCGCTCACGAGGGTCGAGGCGACCGGCAGCTCGGCACCCAGTCCGAGGCCGACGACGAAGCGCAGCACCATCAGCGAGGCCACCGACCACGCGAGCGCCGAGGCACCGGTGGCCAACCCGTAGACCAGCAGCGTGAGCGCGAAGACCTGCCGTCGTCCGATCCGGTCTGCCAGCAGGCCGCCGAGGCTCGCACCCAGTGCCATGCCGATGAACCCGATCGAGGCGATCCATGACACCTCGGTCGCGCCCAGGTCCCACTGCACGCGCAGGGCGACGATCACGAACGAGATCAGACCCACGTCCATCGCGTCGAGGGCCCAACCGACCCCGGAGCCGACCAGGAGTCGGCGGTGCTGGCCGGTGAACGGGAGCCGGTCGAGCCGCTCGGGCCGGGTGGGCGTGACCGCCGCGACGGCCTCGTCACCCACCTCGGACCACGTCGCCGCGCAGCACGACCGCCCGTGGCGTCGCGAGCACCGCGATGTCCTCACGCGGGTCCTGCGGGTAGAGCACCAGGTCCGCGCTCGCCCCCTCCTCCAGTCCGGGCACACCGAGGTAGGCACGTGCCTGCCAGCTCGCCGCTGCCACGACGTCCCGCGCACGCACACCGGCACGCACCATCTCGGCCGCCTCGTCGGGCAGCCGGCCGTGGGCGATCGTCCCGCCCGCGTCGGTCCCCACGAGCAGCGGCACCCCGGCCTCGTGGAGGTCGCGGACGTGCTGGTAGCGACGCGCGTGCAGGTGGCGCATCCGGGCAGCGAACACGGGATAGCGGCCGGCCTGCTCGGCGATCGCCTCGAACTGGGCGACCTGGAGCAGGGTCGGCACCACGGGGATCCCCCGTCGGGCGACCTCGTCGATCATCTCCGGGGTGAGGCCGGTCCCGTGCTCGAGGCAGTCCACCCCGGCAGCCAGCAGCCCGGGCAGGGCCTCGGTCGAGAAGGTGTGGGCGGTGACCCTGGCCCCCTCGTCATGAGCGGCGCGCACCGCCTCGGCCAGGACGTCGTCGGGCCACAGCGGACGCAGGTCGCCCTGCGACCCGAGGTCGCGGTCGATCCAGTCGGCGACGATCTTGACCCACCCGTCCCCGCGGCGCGCCTCCTGCACGACGGCCTCGGGGAGCTCACCGACGTCCTCGAGCTCCCTGCCGTAGTGCCGCAGGTATCGCTTGGGGCGGGCCAGGTGCTGCCCGGCCCGGAGCACGCGTGGCAGGTCGGGACGTTCGTCGACCCACCGGGTGTCGGCCGGGGACCCGGCGTCGCGCACCAGCAGCGTCCCGGCATCGCGGTCGGTGCTGGCCTGCTGCTCGGCCGTGGCGTGGTCGACGGGCCCCTGGGCCCCGAGCCCGATGTGGCAGTGCACGTCGACCAGCCCCGGGAGCGCCCAGCCGTCCAGGGTCAGGACGTCCGCGGAGCGCCGGCCCGTGGGTGGGGTGAACGTGACCCGCCCACCGACCACCCACAGCTGGTCCACCTCACGCTCCGCATCGAGCACGATGCGACCGCGTACGTGCAGCGTGGTGCGGCCCGGATCGGCCTGCCTGTGGACAGCATCGGGGGTCGTGAGGTCCTGCATGATCACCGCCGGGGGTCGTGCCGAGCCGGACGCAGCGCGTCCGGAGTCAGCGGCCGAGGAACTTCTCCATGCCGGGAGGCAGCTCGAGGGCTGCCGGGTCCACCTCGGCGGGCGGTGGGGCACCGAGCCCGAAGGCCGACCCCGCCGGCGCGGCCGGGCCCTGGCCCGCTGCCCGCATCGCGGCCTCACGCTCCTGCTGGGCCCGCTTGGCCGGGTTGCCCGACTTGCCGGCCCTGGCCGCCTTCTTCTGCGGGGCGGAGCGCCCCCGGGACTTCTTTCCTCCCATGCCGGGCAGCGCACCCATGCCGGGCATCCCGGGCATGCCGCCCGACCGGGCCATCTGGCGCATCATCTTCTGCGCAGCGGTGAAGCGCTCGAGCAGCTGGTTGACGTCTGTCGCGGTGGTGCCCGACCCCCGCGCGATGCGCGCGCGGCGCGAGCCGTTGATGATCTTCGGGGTCTGGCGCTCGGCCGGGGTCATCGACCGGACGATGGCCTCGATCCGGTCGACCTCACGCTCGTCGAAGTTGTCGATCGCCTCGCGCATCTGACCCATGCCCGGGAGCATCCCGAGCATCTTCTTCATCGAACCCATCTGCTTCAGGCCCTGCATCTGGGTCAGGAAGTCCTCGAGGGTGAAGTCCTCGCCGCTCGCCAGCTTCCCGGCCATCGCGTCGGCCTGGTCGGCGTCGAAGGCCTTCTCGGCCTGCTCGATCAGCGAGAGCACGTCCCCCATGTCCAGGATGCGTGAGGCCATCCGGTCGGGGTAGAAGGGCTCGAAGTCGGTGAGCTTCTCACCGGTCGAGGCGAACATGATCGGCCTGCCCGTGACGCTCGCGACCGAGAGGGCCGCGCCACCGCGTGCGTCTCCGTCGAGCTTGGACAGCACCACCCCGGTGAACCCGACACCGTCGGCGAAGGCCTGGGCCGTGACCACGGCGTCCTGGCCGATCATCGCGTCGATGACGAAGAGGATCTCGTCGGGCTGCACGGCGTCGCGGATGTCCGCCGCCTGCTGCATCATCTCTGCATCGACGCCCAGACGTCCCGCGGTGTCGACGATCAGGACGTCGTGCTGGCGGGTGTGCGCCGCCGCCAGGCCGTCCCGGGCCACCGCCACCGGGTCGGCCGAGCCGGGCACGACGACGGCGCCCTCGGCGCTCTCCTGGGCACCGGGGTGCGGGGCGAACACCGGCACCCCCGCACGCTCGCCGACGACCTGGAGCTGGGTGACCGCGTTGGGGCGCTGCAGGTCGGCGGCGACCAGCAGGGGTGTGTGGCCCTTCTCGCGCAGGTGCAGCGCCAGCTTTCCCGCCAGGGTCGTCTTGCCGGCACCCTGGAGGCCCGCGAGCAGGATCACGGTCGGCGGGTTCTTGGCGAAGACCAGCGGCCGCTGCTCGCCACCGAGCACGGACACCAGCTCGTCGTTGACGATCTTGACGACCTGCTGGGCGGGGTTGAGCGCCCCCGAGACCTCGACGGACAGCGCCCGCTCGCGCACCTTGCCGGTGAAGGTCCTCACGACGGGCACCGCGACGTCGGCGTCGAGCAGCGCACGCCGGATCTCGCGGACGGTCGCGTCGATGTCCGCCTCGGAGAGCCGGCCCTTGCTGCGGAGGTTCTTGAAGGTCGATGTCAGACGGTCGGACAGCGTGGCGAACACAGGAGCAACCTCACCAGACGCTCGGGATGTGGGAGGTCCCAGGGTACCTGCAGGTCAGCCGACGCTCCCCAGGTGAGCCCTGGCACGCTCCGTCAGGTCGTCGACCAGCCGTGCCCGCCATGGTGTCCACGTCGCGGGCCCCGCAGCGGAGGCGTCGGCCTCGGTCAGCGCCCGCAGGACGTCGAGCAGGTCACGCCGGTGCTCGAGGGCCTCGCACAGCTCGGCGACGGTCGCCGGGTCGTCCGGGTCGCGGGACGTCGCGAGCATCGCCAGGGTCAGGTGGTGGCGGACCAGCAGGGCGACGTCGCGGCCGTCTGCCGGCTCGAAGCCCATCCGGTCCATCATCGGCGGGACCAGCTCGGCGCCTTCCACGCTGTGGTCGGTCGAGCCCGCCCGCTTGCCGATGTCGTGCAGCAGCGCGGAGACCAGCAGCAGGTCGCTGCGCTCGACACCACGGCGGGTCCGGGCGGCGCGTGATGCCGTCTCGACCAGGTGCCGGTCGACCGTGTGCCGGTGGATCGGTGAGCGCTGCGGCCGGTTCCGCACCGCGGCCCACTCGGGGATCCACCGGGTCACCACGCCCGCCAGGTCCAGGGTCTCCCACACGGGGATCTGAGCCGCGCCGGTGCCGAGCAGGTGCAGCAGGTTCGCACGGGCGGCCGACGGCCACGGGTCGGGCAGGTCAGGCGTGCGGGACAGGCTCTCGACCATCACCGGGGACAGCGGCAGACCCAGGCGGGCCGACGCCGCCGCGGCCCGCAGTGCCAGCAGAGGGTCCTCCTCGGGCCGGACCCCGGCGGCCAGCACCAGCTCGCCGTCGTGCTCGACGATGCCCTCGCCGACCGAGCGCAGACGGGGCGCCATCCGACGCCCACGGACCAGCACCGGCCGGCGCAGCGAGGGACGAGCCAGGGCCTGGCGGGCATGGCGCACCGTGGTGTCCAACGCGTGCGCGATGGTCCGCGCCGCGTCGGCGAGCCCCGCGAGCAGGTCGTCGGCGTCCCCCGCACCCACCAGGGCAGCGACCTCGTCCTGGTCGGCCCGTAGCAGGCGGTTGGTCGGACGACGGGTCGTGACGTGGAGCGCGTCGCGCACGTCGAGCAGGTGCGCGTAGGCGTCGTCGACCGCCCCGTGCGGCCGGTCGGTCAGCCAGGTCGCGGCCAGCGCGAACACGACCACCGCGTCACGGATGCCCCCGCGGGCCTCCTTGAGGTCCGGCTCGACCAGGTACGCGAGCTCACCGCTGCGCTCGGCGCGGGTCCTGGTCGTGGCCAGGAGCTCGGGCAGACGCCGGCGCGCCGCCGACCGCCAGTCCTCGAGCAGAGCGGTCCGGGCGCGGTGGATCACGGTGCGGTCACCGCCCACGTGACGCAGGTCCAGCAGCCCGACCGCAGCCGGGAGATCGGCCGAGGCCACCTGCCGGCACTGGGCCAGCGACCGCACGGAGTGGTCCAGGTCGAGCCCGGCGTCCCAGATCGGGTACCAGAGCCGCTCGGCGACCGTCGCGACCACCTCGCGGCTGTGGGTGCGCCCGTCGTGGACCAGGAGAAGGTCGAGGTCGCTCGCGGGCGCGGCGTCGGCCCGGCCGAGGCTCCCCACCGCACCCAGGGCGATGCCTGCGGGGTCGTGGTCACGCATCACCTCGTCCCACAGCTCGGCGAGCCGGGTGCTGACGAGCTGCGCGACCGCGGCCCGGCGCACCGCCCCCTCGGCCTCGGGGCCGGTCATGCGCGCGGCGAGGTCCAGCCGGTCGGCCTTGAGGCCCCGCACCCCCATGCGGGGATGCGGGGCCTCGAGGTCCGGGCCGTCGACCGCCGCGTCGTGCGGTCGATCCTGCATCGGTCCTACCCCCTGCTCTCAGGTCGCGCTAGAGAGCGTCGACGCCGTGCTCGCCGGTGCGCACCCGCGCCACGTCGTCCACGGGAACCGTCCAGACCTTGCCGTCGCCGATCTTGCCGGTCTGGGCGGCCGCCACGATCACCTCGGTCACGCTCGCGGCGTCCTCGCTCGCCACGAGCACCTCGATCCGGACCTTGGGGATCAGGTCCACGGTGTACTCCGCACCGCGGTAGACCTCGGTGTGCCCGCGCTGCCGGCCGTAGCCGCTCGCCTCGCTCACCGTCATGCCGCGCACCCCTGCGGCCTCGAGGGCCGACTTCACGTCGTCCAGCCGGTGCGGCTGGATCACTCCGGTGACCAGCTTCATGCCTTCACCTCCGTCGTCTTGCGGGCCCCACCGAGGGACTCGTAGGCAGCTTCACCGTGCACGGCCAGGTCGATCCCGCCCACCTCGGCGTCGTCGCTCACCCGCCAGCCCATTGTGGCCTTGAGAGCAAGGCCGATGATCAGGGTGACCACACCCGAGATGAGGATGGCGACCGCCGCGATGATGATCTGGACGACCGTGAGGTTGAACCCTCCGCCGTAGAACAGACCGCCGTCGGTGGCGAGGAACCCGATCATGATGGTCCCGACCAGGCCACCCACGAGGTGGACACCGACGACGTCGAGCGAGTCGTCGTAGCCGAACTTGAACTTCAGGCCCACCGCCAGGGCGCAGAGCGCACCGGCGACCAGGCCGAGGAGGATCGCCCCGACCGGGCTGAGCGAGCCAGCAGCCGGCGTGACGGCCACGAGTCCCGCGACGATGCCCGAGGCGGCACCCAGGGAGGTGGCGTGACCGTCGCGGATCTTCTCCGTGATGAGCCAGCCGATGATGGCAGCCGAGGCTGCCGTGGAGGTGTTCACCCAGGCCAGACCTGCGACACCGTCCGCGCCGTAGGCCGAACCGGCGTTGAAGCCGAACCAGCCGAACCAGAGCAGGGCCGCCCCGAGCATGACGAAGGGGAGGTTGTGCGGGCGCATCGGCTCGCGGCCGAAGCCCTTGCGCTTGCCGATGATCAGGACCAGCACCAGCGCCGCGACACCGGCGTTGATGTGCACGACCGTGCCACCGGCGAAGTCGACCGGCTCGGCGATACCGGCGAACGGACCGTCACCGCTCAGCAGGCCGCCGCCCCAGACCATGTGCGCCATCGGGAAGAAGGCGAAGGTGACCCACAGGACCGCGAAGACCAGCCAGGTGCTGAACTTCACACGCTCGGCCAGCGCACCGCTGATCAGGGCGACCGTGATGATCGCGAAGGTCGCCTGGAAGCCGACGTCGACGATCAGCGGGAGACCGTCGGAGATGATCGCCTCGCCCGACTCGTCGAAGACGCCACCACCGCCCAGCCCGAACTGCTCGAACGGGTTGGCGAACAGCCCGCCGACGCTCTCGTTGCCGTAGGACATCGACCAGCCCCACAGGACGTAGACGATGCCGACGACGCCCATCGCACCGAAGGACATCATCATCATGTTCAGCACGGCCTTGCCGCGCACCATCCCGCCGTAGAACAACGCCAGTCCCGGCGTCATGAGCAGCACGAGCGATGCTGAGACCAGCATCCACGCCGTGAGGCCCGAGTCCAACTCAGCCATAGAGATCGCCTCTCCCTCCGCCAGCCGGTCGGCTGGGTCGGGACCACTCTGGAGGAGGGCTGTTTCGCCGCCGCACCCCGACAGTTACAGGGTGGTGACGAAGCGGCGTCGCGTGTGAACAGCGTGTTTCGCCGGGCTCAGCCTCCCAGCAGGCCCTCGACGAAGGACTCGGGCTCGAACGGCGCGAGGTCGTCCACGCCCTCCCCCAGGCCGACGAGCTTGACCGGCACTCCCAGCTCGCGCTGGACGGCGATCACGATGCCACCCTTCGCCGTCCCGTCGAGCTTGGTCAGCACGATGCCGGTCACCCCGGCCACCTCCGCGAAGACCCTCGCCTGGTTCAGACCGTTCTGCCCCGTGGTCGCGTCGAGCACCAGGAGCACCTCGGCGATCGGCGCGGAGCGCGAGAGCACCCGGCTGATCTTGCCGAGCTCGTCCATCAGGCCTGCCTTGTTCTGCAGACGGCCCGCGGTGTCGACCAGCACCACGTCGACCCCGTCCTGCTGGCCCCGGCGGACCGCGTCGAAGGCCACCGCAGCCGGGTCGGCCCCGTCCCGGTCCGAACGGACGGTCGGTACGCCGACGCGGGCACCCCAGGTCTGGAGCTGGTCGGCCGCCGCGGCGCGGAAGGTGTCGGCCGCACCGAGCACCACCGTCCGTCCCTCGGCGACCAGCACCCGGGCCAGCTTCCCCACCGTGGTGGTCTTGCCGGTGCCGTTGACACCCACGACCAGCACGACCGCCGGGTGGGTGCCGGGCTCGCCGTCAGCGCCCACGACCAGCAGCGGCTCGGTCCGCAGCGACCGGTCCAGGGACGGGTCGACCTGAGCCAGCAGCTCCGTGCGCAGGAGGTCGCGCACCGCGGCGGGCTCACGCACCCCCAGGACACGCACCCGCTCACGCAGCCCGTCGACCAGCTCGGTCGTGGGCCCCGCACCGACATCGGCCAGGAGCAGGGTCTCCTCGATCTCGTCCCAGTCGTCCTCGGTGAGGTGATCGCGCGAGAGCACGGCGAGCAGCCTGCTGCCCAACGGCGAGCCCGACCGGGCGAGCCGCTCGCGCAGCCGGGTCATCCGCCCCGCCACGGGTTCGGGGGTGTCCAGCGTCGGTGCGGGCGGACCGGCGTCCTGGACCGGCGGCTCGAGGGTGTCGACCGCACTCCCGGCCGTGTCGTCGGCCCGGGTCGCCGGGGGGGTCTCAGGCGCCGAGGGGGTCGACGAGCGGCCACGGCGGGACCGCAGACCCACGTAGCCGAGGCCGACCAGGGCCAGTGCGGGCAGTCCGAACAGGAGGAGGTCAGTGAGCTCGTTCACGCGTGCAGTCTCTCATCGGCGTGGGTCCGCGCCCGTCGGCGCGGGTCGGGCAACGGCGGGCTGCTCGTGGGGACCTCGACGATCCTGGTGCGGCTCAGCGACGGGTGAAGTGCTGCACGCCCCGCACCGCACGGTGCGTGGCTCGGGAGAGCGTCCGGCTGAGCTCCTCGGCGTCGAGGTAGGCGGGGCCGTCGGTGCTGCCGATGGTGAAGATCTCGTCGACCGAGGCCTCGCGCGGGCCGGGGACCTCGCTGAGCACGCCACGGAACGCAGCCGCCGCGCCTCGGGCCGGGAGCACCGCACCGTCCGGTCGCGCGAGGTCGTCACCGGGCGCCTCGGCAGGGCCCTCGGGAGAACCCGCCGTCGCTGCTGCGCCGCGCCGTCGACCCGACCGCAGGTCCGCGAGGAGCTGCGAGAACCCGCTCTGGGTCCCCCCCGCGACGCTCGCCACCACGAGCACCGCCGCCGAGCCGAGGAGTGCCAGGACGATCCAGCCGAGAACGGGTGCCATGCCTCCAGTATCGGCAGCCCCGGGGCGAGACACGCGCGACTCGGACGACCCCGGCACGATCGCCACACGATCTCCACACCCTGCCCGGGAGTGCGGTCAGGCGGTGGCGTCCTGGTGCATGCGCTGACTGATCACGGTGGTCACCCCGTCGCCGCGCATGGTGACGCCGTACAGCGCGTCAGCGATCTCCATGGTGCGCTTCTGGTGGGTGACCACGATCAGCTGGCTGTCCTCCTGGAGCTCGGTGAAGATCTCCAGGAGCCGACCGAGGTTGGTGTCGTCCAGAGCGGCCTCGACCTCGTCCATGACGTAGAAGGGGCTCGGTCGGGCCTTGAAGATCGCCACCAGGAGGGCGACCGCCGTGAGCGAGCGCTCGCCGCCCGAGAGCAGCGAGAGCCGCTTGACCTTCTTGCCGGCCGGCCGCGCCTCGACCTCGATCCCGGTGGTGAGCATGTCACCCGGGTCGGTCAGCACGAGCCGTCCCTCACCGCCCGGGAACAGCCGGCCGAAGACCCGCTCGAACTGGACCTCGGTATCGCGGTACGCCTCGGTGAAGACCTGCTCGACCCGCTCGTCGATGTCCTTGACGATCTGCAGCAGGTCCGCACGTGACTTCTTGAGATCAGCCAGCTGGGTGGTGAGGAAGGTGTGACGTTCCTCGAGTGCGGCGAACTCCTCGAGCGCCAGGGGGTTGACCCGTCCGAGCAGGGCCAGCGCGCGCTCGGCCGACCGGAGCCTCTTCTCCTGCTCGGCCCGCACGTACGGGACCGTGCGAGGGGCAGGGTCCTGCTCCGTCTCCTGCACCTGGGTGACGGGATCTCCACCCGCTGCCGGGCCTGACGGCGGTTCCCCGGTCACCGGGACCGGCTGATCGGGACCGAACTCTGCCACCAGGACCTGCGGGTCCATCCCCAGGTCCTCGACGGCTCGCGTCTGGAGCTGCTCGACCCGGAGCATCTGCTGAGCCCGAGCGACCTCGTCGCGGTGCGCCACGTCGGTCAGCTGGGTCAGCTCGGCCGTCCAGCGCTCGACCTCCCTGCGGACCGCGACCAGGGCGGCGTCACGCTCGGTACGGGCCTGCTCGGCCGCCTCGCGCTGCTCCGTCGCCGCCCGCAGCGAGCCTTCGAGCACGGTGAGCGCAGCCTCGGCCCCCGTCAGCACCGCCTGCGCGCGTCGCGCCTGGACCGCACGCTGCCGCTCGCGCTCCGCGGCCCGCTCACGGGCCTGGCGCTCTGCCGCGGCGGCCCGCTCGAGGGACTGCGCCCGGCCGGCAAGTGCCCGTGCGCGCTCCTCGCTGGTCCGCAGCGTCAGGCGCGCCTCGGTCTCGCGGGCCCGCGCTGCCGAGGCGTCACGAGCGGCGTCGTCCCGCGCCTGGGCAGCCGCCGCGATCTGGTCGTCGGACTCTGCCGGGTCGGCCTCGGCATGGGCGAGACGCGCAGCCAGCTCGGTCAGCTCGGACTGGTCGGAGGTCAGGCGCTCATGGGCAGCGGTCAGCGTGACGGCAGCGCGCTCGGCCTCTGCCCGCGCCGCCCTGGCCGCAGAACCCAGGTGTCCGAGCTGCTCCGCGACTGCCGCGAGAGCGGCGTCGGACTCGTGCAACCTCTCCAAGGTGCTCTCGTGGCGCTCGCGCGCCTCGGCCTCGACGCGCTGGGCAGCCGAGAGCTCGAAGCGGGTCCGCTCGCCGCGGGCGACCGCCTCGTCGTGCCGGGTGCGCGCCTCGTCCAGCGCACCCTGGAGCTCCAGGACGCTCGGAGCGCTCGCCGACCCCCCCGAGGCGGCACGCACCCCCAGCAGGTCACCGGCACGGGTGACGGCGGTCAGATCAGGACGCGCCGTCACCACCGCGCGCGCTCGGGCCAGGTCGTCCACCACGACGATCCCGGCGAGCAGCCCGGTGATCGCACCGCGCACCGAGGCCGGCGACCGGACCAGGTCGGCCGCGGCGACCGCCCCGTCCGGCAGGTCCCTCACCGTGGTGGTCGCGGGCGCGTCGTCGGGTCCCGCCGAGCCGATGACCAGGCTCGCCCGGCCGGCGTCCTGCGCGCGCAGCCACCGCAGCGCGTCCACCGCCGCCTCGACGGACTCCATCGCGACCGCGTCAGCGGCTGCTCCCAGGGCCGCGGTCAGTGCGTCCTCGTAGCCGGTCTCGACACCGAGCAGCGCAGCCACGGATCCCAGCGTCCCCGGCAGGTCATCAGCGGCCAGCAGCGCGCCTGCGCCGTCCTTGCGGACCAGGCTCATCTCGAGCGCCTCGACCCGCGCCACCCACCCCGCGCGGTCGCGCTCGGCCACCTGCTCGTCCTGACGCAGACCGACCAGCGCCTGCGTCGCGGCCTCGAGAGCCTCGACGGCGGCCTCGTGCTCGGCGTCGAGCCCTTCCTCGCCCTTCTCGACCCCGGCGACCTGCGACTCGAGGGCGGCGAACTCGACCCCCGCCTCATGGCCTCGGCGCTCGGCGGCGGACAGACCCTCCTCGAGCCGACCGATCTCCGCCTCGGTCGCCTCGAGCCGGCTGCGCTTGGCGGCCACCTGCCCGGCCAGCCGGGCCAGGCCCTCGCGACGGTCGGCGACCGCCCGCTGGAGCGCGGCGAGGTGCCGCTCGGTCGTCTGCGCCTGCTCCTCGAGCTGGTGGCGCTGGGCGGTCGCGGCCTCGACGGCCGCCCGCGCGAGGTCCACCTCCGAGCCGAGCTCGGCCTCGGCCGCGCGAGCCCGCTGGGCCTGCGCCTCGAGGTCGTCCGGGTCACGACCAGCCGCGACCGGCTCGCTCGCCGACGAGCCGAGGAGACGCAGCCGCTCCCCCGCGAGCGTGGCCGTGCCGCGCAGCCGTTCCCGGGCCGAGGACAGCCGGTACCAGACCTCGCTCGCCTCCGAGAGCTCGGGGGCGGCCGCTGCCGCAGCCGTCTCGAGCGCCGACAGCCGGGTCCGCGCGGCGCCCAGCTCGGCCTCGACCTCGTCGCGCCGTGCGCGCAGCGCGGTCTCGTCGGCCATCTCCTGCTCGAGGGTCGCGGTGAGCTGGGCGAGGTCGTCGGCCAGCAGTCGCGCGCGAGCGTCACGCAGGTCGGTCTGGACGGTCTGCGCGCGACGGGCCACCTCGGCCTGGCGACCCAGGGGGCCGAGCTGGCGCCTGATCTCGCTGGTCAGGTCGGTCAACCGGGTCAGGTTCGCCTGCATCGCGTCGAGCTTGCGCAGCGCCTTGTCCTTGCGCTTGCGGTGCTTGAGGACCCCCGCGGCCTCCTCGATGAAGCCGCGCCGCTCCTCCGGTGTGGCGCGCAGCACCGCGTCGAGCTGGCCCTGCCCCACGATGACGTGCATCTCGCGCCCGAGACCCGAGTCCGAGAGCAGGTCCTGGATGTCCAGCAGTCGGCAGGGCGAGCCGTTGATCGCGTACTCCGACCCCCCGCTGCGGAACAGCGTCCGCGAGATGGTCACCTCGGTGTAGTCGATCGGCAACGCACCGTCGGTGTTGTCGATCGTGAGACTGACCTCGGCACGGCCCAGCGGCGGGCGGCCCGAGGTGCCCGCGAAGATGACGTCCTCCATCTTGCCGCCCCGCAGCGACTTGGCCCCCTGCTCGCCCATCACCCACGCCAGGGCGTCCACGACGTTGGACTTCCCCGAGCCGTTGGGTCCCACGACGCAGGTCACCCCGGGCTCGAAGCTCAAGGTCGTCGCCGAGGCGAAGGACTTGAACCCGCGCAGGGTCAGCGTCTTGAGGTGCACAGGGTGAGCCTAGGAGGTCGTGGGGGCCGGAGCGTCCACGACGGGACGTCCGCGCGGGTCGCGGCCCGGCGTCGGGGCGTCAGACCAGTCCGGGGAACCACAGGGCGATCTCACGGGCGGCGGACTCGGGCGAGTCCGACCCGTGGACCAGGTTCTGCGTGACCGCCAGGCCCCAGTCACGGCCGAGGTCGCCACGGACGGTCCCGGGCGCCGCGGTCGTGGGGTCGGTGGTGCCGGCCAGCACACGGAAGCCCTCGATGACACGGTGCCCCTCGGCCACGACGGCGAGCAGCGGCCCCGAGCCCATGAACTCCAGCAGCGGGCCGTAGAAGGGCTTGCCCTCGTGCTCGGCGTAGTGGGCGCCCAGGAGCGCGTCGTCCGCCTGGCGCAGCTCGACAGCCACCAGGGTGTAGCCCTTCGCCTCGATCCGGCGGAGCACCTCCCCGGACAGGCCGCGGCGCACGCCGTCCGGCTTGACGAGGACCAGGGTGCGTTCGATCGAGGAGGTCGTCATGCCGGTCAGCCTAACGGCGCGCCGGCCTCGCGCTCGCGCCGCTCGCGGTCGATGCGCCCACCCAGACGCAGCGCGACCACCCACATCGCCACGAAGATGCCGCCGACGACGAACATCATGGGCACCGCCAGCCCCGTGGCCAGGACCGCCACCTGCAGGACCGATCCGGCCACGTAACCCGCAGGCCACCGCAGCATGCCGGCCACCAGGACGAGGGAGAGCGCGAGCGCGCCGCCGACCGCCCACACCACACCGGTCGGGGCCAGGCGCAGGCCGAAGGCGACCAGTGCCGCGAAGAAGACCACGAAGGCCTCCAGGACGAGGATCGTCGCGGCGAACTGGTGGCGGGCCGACCGCTTGCGCCGTGGGACCGCCGACGGGTCGTGCCCCGCCAGGCCCTGGGGGTCGGCGGAACCGTCGGCAGGGGTGGTCATCGGCCCAGGCTACCGGCGCCCGGCGGACCCGCCGCCGCCCGACGGCGCCTCGCCCACCGTGACCCCCTCCGGCTCGCCCGACGTCGTCGCGGACGGGACCACGGCCGGGGAGGGCACCGCGAGCGCCTCGCCGCGGGCGACCATCCCGGCGACGTCGGAGAGCGCGACCTCGCGCAGGAAGAGAGTCAGCACGAAACCCACCGCGACCACCGGGACCAGGTACCAGAAGGCAGGGGCGAGCGAGTCGGCGAACGCGTCGACGATGCCCTGGCGCAGCGGGTCGGGCAGGGCCTGGACCCCTGCCGGGGTCAGCGAGGACGCGCCGCCCGCGCCCTCCTGCGCCCCGGGGACACCGGCGAAGACCGGTTCGAGCCGCTCGGTGAGCCTGCCCGTGAAGATGGTGCTGAACAGCGCCACGCCGACGGCGGCCCCGATCTCGCGGAAGAAGTTGTTCGCGCTGGTCGCGGTGCCGATCTCGCTCGGGTCCACCGAGTTCTGGACCGCCAGGACGATGGTCTGCATCACCAGACCCAGACCGGCACCCAGGACGAAGATCATCGCGCCGAAGAGCAGCATCGAGGTGTCACCGGTCAACCGGGTGAGCCACACCAGACCGAGTGTCGCGACAGCCATCCCGGCGATCGGGTACGCGCGGTAGCGACCCGTGCGGACGATCGCGAGACCCGAGGCGATCGAGGTGCCCATGACCCCGATCATCATCGGCAGCATGAGGAACCCGGACTGGGTCACCCCGGCACCCGTGGCCATCTGGAGGAAGGTCGGCAGGAAGGTCAGCGCGGCGAACATGCCCATGCCGATGATGAGGCCGACCGAGGTCGCGATCGCGAAGGTGCGGTTGCGGAACAGGTGCAGGGGCAGCAGCGGTTCCGGGGCCCGCTGCTCGACCCGGACGAAGGCCACGGCCGAGACGAGCGTGACGAGCACCAGGGCGACCAGACGCGGGTCGGTCCAGTCGTACCCGCGTTCGCTCCCGCTGAAGCTCTCCCAGCTGGTCGTCAGCACCAGGCCCGAGGTGGCCACCACCATCAGGAGGATGCCCGCGACGTCGACCGGGCGACCCGAGCGGTGGCTGGGCAGGCGCAGGGCGAACCAGGCGACCACGAAGGCGGTGACCCCGATCGGGACGTTGATCCAGAACGCCCACCTCCAGGTCAGGTGGTCGGTGAACAGACCGCCCAGGAGCGGCCCGATCACCGCGGCGACGCCGAACACGGCGCCCATCGGCCCCATGTACTTGCCTCGCTCCTTGGCCGGGACGATGTCGGCGATGATCGCCTGCGACAGGATGATCAGCCCGCCACCCCCGAGCCCCTGCACCGCGCGCCAGGCGACGAGCGCCTCGAAGGTCTGGGCCAGCGCCGCCCCGACCGAGGACAGGGTGAACAGGGAGATCGCCACGAGGAACGGGTAGCGACGACCCCAGAGGTCACCGAACTTGCCGTAGAGCGGCATCACGATCGCGATCGCCAGGATGTAGGCCGTCATCAACCAGCCCTGGTGCTCGACACCCTGGAGCTCCCCGACGATGGTCGGCATCGCCGTGCCGAGGATGGACTGGTCGAGCGAGGACATGAACATGCTCGCCATCAGGGCGCCGAAGATCAGCCACACCGTCCGGGGGGTGAGGGTGATCAGCGGCGCGCCGTCACGCGCGGGAGCAGGGGTGGGCGAGGCCATGGTGTCCTTCGATCGGTTCTCGGGCGTCGGGGCCCGGCGAGGTGAGGCGGGAGGTCGTGGAGGGCGCGAGGTCAGTCGTCGCGCAGCAGGTTGCGCAGCTCGGTCATGACGGCGGGCACGACGTCGCGCACCTGGCCGTGCTGGCCCTCGGCCTCCCAGTGCACGAAGGCAGCCCGGGTGATCGAGAGCACCAGGAGGGTCAGCATCTCGACCCGCGCCGGGGTCTCCTGCGGGCCGAGCCGGCGGGTGACGAGCTGGGCGACGGACTCGTGGTGCTGCTCGAAGGCCGCCACCTGACGACCGAGCAGCCGGGGCTCACGTCGCGCGAGCTCCATCGCACAGGCGATCCTGCGCCCACCCATCGGCGGTCGGTCGACCAGGCCGGTGACCAGGAACTCCAGGTCCGCGCCGAGCCGACCGTTCGGCCCGCCCGCGGCGAACGTCTCGACGACTTGCGGGTCCAGCGTCCACGGAGCGACCGCCAGGACGGCGTCGTCCTTGGACTCGAAGTAGTTGAAGAACGTGCGCGTGGACACGCCGGCCTCGCTGCAGATCGCCTCGACGGTCACGGCGTCCAGGCCGTGCTCGGAGACCAGCCGGTGCGAGGCGTCGATCAGCGCCTCGCGGCACGCACGCTTCTTGCGCTCGCGCAGCCCCATGGGCTCGTTGTCGATCGAGGATTCCTGCACAAGATGTAAAGTTACGCGATCTGCATGTTTACATCAAGTGCACGTTCTCATGTCTCTCCGAAGCCGTCCTGGATCATCGCGCGCACCGTCGTCAGGGTGTCCTGGGCATCACGGCCGGTCACGACCAGCTCGAGCTCGCTCCCGCCCACGGCGCCGAGGCCCATGAGCTCGAGCACGCTCGCGGCGTCGACGCCGTTCACCGTGACCCGGGCATCGCGGTCGGCGACCGTCCGCGCCAGCAACGCCGCGGGCCGCGCGTGCAGGCCGAGCCGGTTCCCCAGCACCACCCTCTCGCGCAACGCCGGGCCCACGTCCCCCGCACCCGCCGACGCGACCTCCTCCCCGGGCGCCGGAGGTGTCGCGTGCGCGCCGGCCGACCCGGCGAACGAGCCGCCGGCGCGCACCGCGGCCCGCGCCACCGCCTCGACGTCGGCCCCCGACTGCGCCTCGACGGCCGCCGCCACCGCGCCCTCGACGAACGGGGCGTCCGGCACGCGGACACGGGCGGCCACGGCCTCGTCGAGCATCTCGAGCACCGACTCCGTGGTCAGGACCGCCGAGCCCAGGTCCGTCAGGACCACCGCCCCCGACCCGCCGGCGGTCGCCTCCTCGACGGCCGCCAGGACCAGCTCGAAGCTCGTCCCGACACCACCGTCGATGCCGCCCGCCGGGAGCAGCACCACGTCGGGGGCCATCTGCCGGGCGATCTCCGCGGTCCCCTCAGCGGCAGCCCGCGAGTGGGAGACCAGCACGAGGGCCGTCATGCCCCGTCGACCGCTGCCGTGTGCGCCGCCCTGACCAGCAGGGCGGACGAGGCCGCCCCCGGGTCGCGATGACCCGCGCTGCGCTCTCCCAGGTAGCTCGCCCGGCCCTTCGTGGCGACCATCGGGTCGGTGGCCACCGCGCCCTCCTCGGCCGCGGTCGCGGCAGCCTCGAGCACCACGACCGGATCGACCCCCTCGACGCAGGCCGCCTGCGCCGCCGCGACGGCCGGCGACCACGCGTCGACCATCGTCTTCTCCCCGGGAACGGCCTTGCCCCGCGCGACGATGCCCTCCAGACCGGCCTCGAGCATCGCCACGACGGCCCCCGCGTCGAGCTCGTCCAGCCCGGTCACCTTGGCCGCCCGGAGGTAGGCCGTGCCGTACAGGGGACCCGCAGCACCACCCACCGTCGACATCAGCGTCGTCGCAACCAGCTTGAGCACGTCACCCACCTGCGCGGGAGGCCCCTCGAGCGCGTCAAGACGCGCGACGACCGCGGTGTACCCGCGGTACAGGTTCTCACCGTGGTCGTTGTCACCGATCTGCCGGTCGAGCTCGGTCAGGTAGGCCCGGTGCTCGGTGACCAGACCCGCGGTGAGCCTCACCCACCGGACCGCCCACGCGACGTCGAGTGCCATGCTCCTCCTTCGTCGGACCGCGGGTCCCGGAGCCCCCGGGACCCTCACCCGGCAGCCTCCCACGCCCAGGTTCACCCCGTCACGGTGCCGCCCGCAGGCGGCACCGCCTCACCACCGCAGCGCGGCCGTGTGCACCGGGGCGTCCCAGAGCGCCATGAGCTCGGCGTCCAGACGCAGGACGGTCACCGACGCACCCTGCATCTCCAAGGACGTCACGTAGTTGCCGACGAGCGACCGCGCGACCATCGCGCCGCGGGCCTCGACCAGGTGCCGGGCCTTGCGGTAGACCACGTAGAGCTCGGAGAGCGGCGTCCCACCCATCCCGTTGACGAAGAGCAGCACCTGCTCGCCGCCGCCCAGACCGAGGTCGTCCAGCACGGGCGTGGTCAGCATCTCGGTGATCTCGTCCGCGGAGGCCATCGGGATCCGGCGACGTCCCGGCTCACCGTGGATCCCGATGCCGATCTCGATCTCGTCGTCGGTCAGGTCGAAGCTCGGGTTCCCCGCGTGCGGGACGATGCAGGCGGACAGCGCGACTCCCATCGACCGGACGTTGGCGTTGACCCGCTCGGCGATCGATGCGACCGACGCCAGGTCATCACCTCTGTCGGCGGCAGCCCCGGCGATCTTCTCCACCGCGACCGTGCCGGCCACCCCCCGGCGCCCAGCGGTGTAGAGCGAGTCCTGGACCGCCACGTCGTCGTTGACGATCACCGTCCGCACCTCGACGCCCTCGGCGTCAGCCAGCTCGGCGGCGGTCTCGAAGTTGAGCACGTCACCGGTGTAGTTCTTCACGATGTGCAGGACGCCGCGTCCGCTGCTCGCGGCGAGCGTCGCGGGGGCGATCGAGTCAGGCGTCGGCGAGGTGAACATCGCCCCCGGGACCGCGGCGTCGAGCATGCCCGGGCCCACGAAGCCGGCGTGGAGCGGCTCGTGCCCGCTCCCCCCGCCGCTCACCAGACCGACCTTGCCCTCGACCGGGGCGTCGGCACGCACGACGTACAAGGGGTCCCGGTGCACCGTCACCAGGTCCGCGTGGGCCCACCCGAACCCCTCGACGGACTCGTCGACGACGGTGGCCGGATCGTTGATCAGCTTCTTCACGCTGCACTTCCCTTCGCTGGCCGCACGACGCGCGGCCTCGATGCCGCGCGTCGCCGGGCGCCTGGACCGGCGAGGGCCGGGCGATGTCGCCCAGCCCCCATGGTCAGCATTGGACGGACCCGGGTGGCCGGTCAAGGGAAAGTCGTGCACCAGGGGTGCACGTCTGTGCAGGCCCGCTCAGTCGCGCCCGACCAGCATGCGCACCTCGGCGGCCATGGTCACCGAACCGGTCACCAGGACCCCCGCGCCCGTCGTCGAGCCGGTCGTCGCAGCCTCGGCGAGCTCGACCGCCCGGGCCAGCGCCTCGTCGAGCCGCTCGGCCTCGTGCACCCGGTCCTCGCCGAACACCTCGACGGCGACCTCGAAGAGCTCGGGCACCTCCATGGCCCGCGCCGAGGAGGACCGGGTAACCACGACCTCGTCGAGCAGCGGCTCGAGGCCGGACAAGATCTGCTCCGCGTCCTTGTCCTGGAGCACACCGACCACGCCGACCAGGCGCTCGAAGGTGAAGGCCTCGTTCACCCCGTCGACCAGCGCCTCGATCCCTGCGACGTTGTGCGCGGCGTCCACCAGGATCGTCGGCGAGGTCCGCACGACCTCGAGGCGGCCCGGGGAGTGCATGTCCGCGAAGGCCGGCTCGACCACCTCGCCCGCGAGGGCCCCACCGTCGCGCAGCAGCACCTCGACAGCAGTCAGGGCGAGCAACGAGTTGTGCGCCTGGTGGGCACCGTGCAACGGCAGGAACACCTCGGTGTAGAGGCCGCCGCTGCCCCGCAGCGACAGCAGCTGCCCTCCCACGGCGACCTGCCGGGACGCGACCTCGATCTCCCGCCCCTCGCGCAGCACCCGTGCACCCTGCTCTGCCGCGGCGGCCAGGACCACGCCCTCGACCTCCTCGCGCTGCTCGGCCAGGACAAGGGTGGTTCCCTCCTTGATGATCCCGGCCTTCTCCCCGGCGATGTCCACCAGGTCATGACCCAGCCACCGCTCGTGGTCCCGGGAGATCGGGGTGATGACGGCGACGTCCCCGTGCACCACGTTCGTCGCGTCCCAGGTGCCTCCCATCCCGACCTCGATCACCGCGACGTCGACCGGGGCGTCGGCGAAGGCCGCGAAGGCCATCACGGTGAGGACCTCGAAGAAGCTCATCCGCGGACCGCCGGCGGTCTGCGAGCGCTGGTCGACCATGTGCACGTACGGGGCGACGTCCTGCCACACCTCCACGAACCGCTCCGGGCTGAGCGGCTCGCCGTCGATCGCGATCCGCTCGGTCACGCTGCGCAGGTGAGGGCTGGTGTAGCGCCCGGTGCGCAGACCGTGCTCGCGCAGCAACCGCTCGATCATCCGCGCGGTCGACGTCTTGCCGTTGGTACCCGTGACATGGACCACCCGGAACGCCCGCTGGGGCTCCCCCAGCAGGTCGCAGACCTCGCGCACCCGGTCCAGGGTGGGCTCGAAGTCGTGCTCCGGTGCGCGGTCAAGGATGCCCGCGTAGACCTCGCGCAGCTGCTGCTCACCGGGCAGCTCGGGGGCTGGGCCCCGTCCGGCGCGGCTCACGGCAGCACCCCGTCGGTGAGGACCCGCTCGACCTGTGCCACGACAGCACCACCCGGTTCGCCCGGCTGGACCGCGAGCTCGACCGCGAGCGTCTCGCGGGCGATCATCCCCTCGTGGGCCTGCACGGCCACGAGCTGCTCCTCGGGCACGGTCAGGTGCACCCGGACCCGGTCCGACACCTGCAGCCCGACCGCCTTGCGCTCGTCCTGGACCACACGCACGACATCGCGCGCGAAGCCCTCGGCGAGCAGCTCGTCGTCCAGCGCGGTGTCGAGCAGGACGACACCACCGTCGCCGAGCACCGCGGCGACCTGGTCGGCGCGGCTGTCGCCGTCCTGGGCACCGGCCACCACGGTGGTCAGCTCGTACTCACCCGGCTCGAGGGGCACCGGACCGGCCGCGGTACGCACCACCACAGCATCGGCGTCGCGGTCCCAGTCCCCCGCCTTCGCGGCACGGATGACGTCCTGCACGCCACGGCCCAGCCGAGGGCCGGCCGCGCGGGCGTTGACCGAGAGCCGCGTCGTGACGCCGAGTTCGGCCGGACCCACCTCGGCCAGGTCGACCAGGGTCAGGTGCCGCACGTTGAGCTCGCTGCGGATGAGGTCGCCGTAGGGCGCGACCGCCTCGGGGTCGCGGAGCGCCACCCCCAGCTCGCGCAGCGGCTGACGGACCCGCAGCCCGTGGGCCTTGCGCAGCCCCAGAGCGGCCGAGACGATCTCCCGGACCTGCTCCATGGCGGTGACCAGACCCGCACGGGCGACCAGCACGTCGCCGTCCGCCCCGTCCACGTCGGGCCACTGGGTCAGGTGCACGCTGCGCCCCCCGGTGAGCCCGCGCCAGATCTCCTCCGAGAGCAGCGGGGCCAGCGGCGCCATCACCCGGGTCAGCACCTCGAGAGCTGTCCACAGGGTGTCGAAGGCGTCGTGGTCCTCTGCCCAGAACCGGTCTCGCTGGGTGCGCACGTACCAGTTCGTCAGCATGTCGAGGTGCTCCCGGACCGACTCGCACGCCCCCGCGACGTCGTACGCGTCGAGCTGGCCGGTGGTCGTGACCACCAGGTCCCGGGTGCGGGCCAGCAGGTAGCGGTCGAGCTCGGACAGCTCCTCGACCCTGGAGGGGTCGACCCGGCGCGCCGTGTAGCCCGACCCGCCGTCAGCCGCCCCCGCGTAGAGCGTGAAGAAGTACCACGTGCTCCACAACGGCAGCAGCACCTGGCGCACCCCGTCGCGGATGCCCTCCTCGGTGACCACGAGGTTGCCCCCGCGCATGATCGGCGAGGACATCAGGAACCAGCGCATCGCGTCCGAGCCGTCGCGCTCGAAGACCTCGTTGACGTCGGGGTAGTTGCGCAGCGACTTGCTCATCTTGCGGCCGTCCGAGCCCAGCACGATGCCGTGCGAGACCGCGGTGCGGAAGGCGGGGCGGTCGAACAGCGCGGTCGCGAGCACGTGCAGCGTGTAGAACCAGCCGCGGGTCTGCCCGACGTACTCGGTGATGAAGTCACCCGGGTAGTGGTGCTCGAACCAGTCGGCGTTCTCGAACGGGTAGTGCACCTGCGCGAAGGGCATCGAGCCCGAGTCGAACCACACGTCCAGCACGTCGGGGATGCGTCGCATCGTCGAGCGCCCCGTCGGGTCGTCAGGGTTGGGACGGGTGAGCTCGTCGATGAAGGGACGGTGCAGGTCGGTGACCGGGACGCCGAAGTCGCGCTCGAGCTCGGCCACCGAGCCGTACACGTCGGTGCGCGGGTAGGCGGGGTCGTCGCTCTCCCAGACCGGGATCGGCGTGCCCCAGTACCGGTTGCGGGAGATCGACCAGTCCCGGGCTCCGGCGAGCCACTTGCCGAACTGCCCGTGCTTGATGTGCTCGGGAACCCAGGTGATGTCCTCGTTGAGCTCGACCATGCGGTCCCGGAACTCGGTCACCCGGACGAACCAGCTCGAGACCGCCTTGTAGATCAGGGGGTTCCGGCAGCGCCAGCAGTGCGGGTAGGAGTGGTCGTAGGTCTCGTGGCGGACCACGACGGCGCGCTGGGCAGGGGCCACCCCGGCGAGCGGGCCCGTCCCCGCCTTGAGGTCGGCGATGATCGAGGGGTTGGCCTCGAAGACCTGCCGACCCGCGTAGTCGCGCACCTCGGCCGTGAAGCGGCCCTTGCTGTCCACCGGGACCACCGGGCTGATGCCCCACGTCCCGCACACCGTCATGTCGTCCTCACCGAAGGCGGGGGCCAGGTGGACCAGGCCCGTGCCGTCCTCGGTGGTGACGAAGTCGGCCGGCAGCACGCGGTGGGCCTGCGGGTGACCCTCGAAGTAGCCGAAGGGCGGGGTGTACCGCCGCCCCACGAGCTCCGCGCCCTTGATCGGCTCGCCGATCACCTGCGCCTGGTCCTGCGGGTCCTGCGCGGCGCCGAGCGCGGTGCCCAGCTCCCGCTCGTAGGAGGCCAGCCGTGACGCCGCCAGCAGCACCGTCTCCCCGGCGAGGGCCGAGCCGGGCGCCGGACGGACCCGGACGTAGTCGATGTCCGGGCCGACCGCGAGCGCGAGGTTCGAGGGCAGCGTCCACGGCGTGGTCGTCCACAGGAGCGCCAGCTCACCGGTCTCGAGCCGCACGCCGACGGTGAGCGCAGGGTCCTGGCGCATCGAGTAGACGTCGTCGTCCATCCGCAGCTCGTGGTTGGACAGCGGCGTCTCGTCGCGCCAGCAGTACGGCAGCACCCGGTAGCCCTCGTAGGCCAGGCCCTTGGAGTGCAGCTGCTGGAAGGCCCAGATGACCGACTCCATGTAGCTCAGGTCGAGGGTCTTGTAGTCGTTCTCGAAGTCGACCCAGCGGGCCTGGCGGGTCACGTACTCCCGCCACTCGCCGGTGTAGCGGAGCACCGAGTCACGACAGGTCTTGTTGAAGGCCTCGATGCCCATCTCGTCGATCTGGGACTTGTCCGTGATGCCCAGCACACGCTCGGCCTCGAGCTCGGCGGGCAGCCCGTGGGTGTCCCACCCGAACCTGCGCTCGACCCGGTCGCCGCGCTGCGTGCGGTAGCGCCCGACGATGTCCTTGGCGTAGCCGGTGAGCAGGTGGCCGTAGTGGGGCAGCCCGTTCGCGAAGGGCGGACCGTCGTAGAAGACGAACTCGCACGACCCGTCCGGACCGGCGTCGCGGTTCTCGACGGACGCCTCGAACGTGCCGTCACCGGCCCAGTAGGCCAGGACGTCCCTCTCGAGGGAGGGCAGGTCGGGTGAGGCAGGCACGCCCCCGGCAGGCGTCGCGGCGGCGGCGGGGTCGTCGGCGGACGAGGTCTGCCGGTGCAAGGGGTAGGCCATCGAGGGGCTCCTGTACGTCACGGTGCTGGCTGTCGATCGTGCTGCTGCCACATCGTGCGAGGACGAGCCACCGACGCCCGGGAGGGCGTCGTGTCCCGCGGTACCACCTCGCTTGCCGAGCACCGACCCCAGGGGCTGGTGCACCGACCGCTCGTGCAGGCTGTGACGGGCCCACCCGTCCGGATCTACTGCGGGCCTGACCGCGCTGCGGTCACCACCCGGTTCTTCCGGAGGCTCGCCGGTGATGGCCGGGTCGACGCCTGTGCGGCCGATACTACCCTCGTGCGGCCGGGAGGGTGCCGGTGACCACCTGTGGCCCGGTCAGGACTCCGGTGCCATCCTGAGCCCCATGAACACCTCCGTGCATTCCGCAGCCGCCGAGGCCGGCGACCACCCCCTCGTCGAAGAGGGTGCACGGCTCGGCTACGCCGCCAGCGGTGTGCTGCACCTGGTGCTCGGCTGGCTCGCCCTCCAGCTCGCCCTGGGGCAGGCCGGCGGCGATGCCGACCAGTCCGGCGCCCTGAGCGCACTGGCGGAGAACCCCGTGGGCGCGGTGCTGCTGTGGGTGATCCTGGTGGGCTTCGTGCTGCTGGCCGTGTGGCAGGTGACCGAGGCCGTCGTGGTCGACGAGGTCACCGACCGGGTCAAGGCCGCCGCCAAGGCCGTGGTCTACCTGGCCCTGGCCTGGACGGCCCTGAGCACGGTGCGGGGCTCGGGCTCGGAGTCCGGCTCCGAGCAGACCTCAAGCTTCACCGCGACCCTCATGGAGCAGCCGCTCGGGCAGCTCCTGGTGGGACTGGTCGGCCTGGGCGTGGTGGCGGTAGGTGTGTACCACGTGATCAAGGGGTGGAAGGCGACGTTCCTCTCCGACCTGCGCACCCGGCCCGGGACGTGGGGGGTCCGAGCGGGGCGGGTCGGCTACGTCGCCAAGGGCGTCGCCCTCACCGTGGTCGGTGGACTCTTCGGCTGGGCGGCCGCGACCCACGACCCCGAGCAGGCCCAGGGGCTCGACGGTGCCCTCAAGACCATCCTCGAGGTCCCGCTGGGCCAGGTCCTCCTGGTCCTGGTGGCGCTGGGCCTGGTGGCCTACGGGATCTACTCGTTCCTCCGGGCCCGCCACGGCAAGGTCTGAACCTGTCGTGGCCGTCGCCGTCCCGGCGTCGGTACGCAGCCAGCGACGCTGCGGCTCGGTGGTCACACCAGCACGCTAGGGCTGTGCCCGCCTCGGCGCGCCCCGGGAGGCCACGCCGGGACGGCACGAGGACGAGCGGCGGCCGGCCGGTCAGCCCGCTGAGGTGGCCACCGGGCTCTCGATCAGGTCCGCCCCTGCGCGCAGGTTCGCGCCTCCGCGGTAGCGCGCGGCTGGGTGCGAGTCCGGGAGCCTCACGTTGCCCTGGCCCGAGAGCCGCTCCCGCAGGGTGCTCTCCTCGTAGCTGGTGCGGTACAGCCCACGACGCTGCAGCTCGGGCACCACGTGCTCGACGAAGTCCTGAGCGGTCCCCGGGGTGAGGAACTGGCGGAGGTTGAACCCGTCGAGGTCGGTCTCGGCGATCCACCCCTCGATCGCGTCGGCCGCGTCGCTCGCGTCGCCCACGACGACGAAGGGCCCCCGGTCGAAGCGGGTCACCGCGTCGAGCGCCTCCCCCACGGTCGCCTTCGCGCCGTACCTCCACGAGTCCCGGCCCCTGTCACGGCCGGGGCGGTCCTCCGCCGCGAGGATGTCGGCGATCCGGGCATCACGCGGGTACGCGGCGAGGTCGATCCCCCCACCCCCTGCGTGCGCGAGGTATCCCTCGGCCCGCGAGAGGCGCCGGTACTCCTCGGCCTTGCGCTCGGCGGACGCCTTGTCCTTCCCGACGATGACCACGGCCATGGCGTAGGCCGTGATGTCCTGCGCGCGCCGACCGTTGGCGACGGCCCGTCGCCGCAGGTCCGCGACGTTGGAGCGGTACTGCTCGAGCGTGGCCCCGCCGACGAAGACGCCTTCGGCGTGCTTGGCCGCGAAGGCACGACCCGCCGGCGAGCTCCCGGCCTGGAACAGCACAGGGGTCCGCTGCGGCGAGGGCTCGGCGAGGTGCGGACCGGCGACCGAGAAGTGCTCGCCGACGTGGTCGATCGCACGGACCCTGGAGGGGTCGGTGTAGACCCGCCCCTCGCGGTCGCGGACCACCGCGTCGTCGTCCCACGAGCCCTCCCACAGCTTGTAGAGCACGTCGAGGTACTCGTCGGCGATCGCGTAGCGGTGGTCGTGCTCGACCTCGTCCGCCAGGCCGAAGTTCCGGGCGGCGTTGGGCAGGTAGGAGGTCACCACGTTCCAGCCGAACCTGCCCTTGGTGAGGTGGTCGAGGGTGCTCGCACGGCGCGCGAAGGCGAACGGCGGTTCGTAGGTCGTCGAGAAGGTGGCGGCGAAGCCGAGGTGGCGGGTCACGGCGGCCATCGCCGGCACGACCAGCAGCGGGTCGTTGCTCGGGATCTGGACCGCCTCGCGCAGCGCTGTCTCCGGGCCGCCGCGGTAGCCGTCGTACGCACCGATCACGTCGGCGAGGAAGATCGCGTCGAAGAGGCCTGCCTCGCAGAGCTTCGCCTCCTCGACCCAGAAGTCGAGGTCGTTGAAGCGGTGGCGGGTGTTGTCGGGGTGCACCCACAGACCGTGGGAGATGTGCCCCACGCAGTTCATCTCGAAGAGGTTGAAGGCGATGCTCTTGGTCGTGGCCCCCATGTCACCGCCTCCCGACGGGTGCGGTTCCCGGGTGGTCGACGGCGGTGTGCGGTGCGGTCATGGGTCGGCGCTCCTGGTGGTCGTGCGGTCGCGGGTCGTGCAGGTCGTGATCCCGGGTCAGCCGGGGAAGCGAGGCGAGCAGCCGCCGGGTGTAGGGCGCCTGCGGGTCGGTGAACATGTCGTCGGCGTCGCCCTCCTCCACCACCCGTCCGTCCTTCATCACCAGGACGCGGTCACACATGTGGTGGATCACCCCGAGATCGTGGGAGATGAACAGGTACGCGACCCCGAGCTCCTCCTGGAGGTCGGTGAGCAGGTCGAGGACCTGCGCCTGGACCGAGACGTCCAGGGCCGAGACCGGTTCGTCGCACACGATGACGTCGGGGCGGGGCGCCAGCGCGCGGGCGATCGCGACGCGCTGCCGCTGACCACCGGACAGGTGCAGCGGGGACCTGCCCAGGTGCTCCTCGCCCATGCCGACCAGCTCGAGCAGCTCGCGAGAGCGCCCGCGCAGGTCACCGCCGCCGTCCGGGCCGGTTCGCAGAGCGTCGCCGAGGATCCTCGCGACGTCCCACCGGGGGTCGAACGAGCTGAGCGGGTCCTGGTAGACGACCCCGACGCGACGGCGCGACGGACGGCGCGCGGCACGGGACGCCCGGGTCCACGGGGCCCCGTCGAGGCGTACCTCACCCGCGTCCGGCTCGAGCATCGCCAGGGCCAGACGAGCCGTCGTGGTCTTGCCGGACCCGGACTCCCCCACGATCCCCAGGGTCTGGGCGGGGAAGAGCTCGAAGGAGACGTCGTCGACGACGGTGCGGTCGACCCCGTCGGGCCCACGGAAGCTCTTGACGAGTCCTGAGGCGGTCAGCAGGGCGCGTCGTGGACCGCCGCTCGGAACCGTCGCGGGGACCGGTCGCCGGCGGGGTGTCGGCGACAGCCGCGTGCCCTTCGTGCGTTCGCTCGGGACGGCGTCGAGCAGCGCCCGGGTGTACTCGTGCTGCGGCCGGTTCAGGACGTCCTGGGCCGCCCCGTGCTCGACGACCTCACCGGCCCGCATCACGCAGACCTCGTCGGCCAGCCGCGCGACCACCGAGAGGTCGTGGCTGATCAGCAGGACCGCCTTGCCCCGCTGCTTGGTCTGTGCGAGGAGGTCCAGGACCTGTGCCTGGACCGTGACGTCCAGGGCCGTCGTCGGTTCGTCGGCGATGACCAGCCTGGGGTCCAGTGCGAGAGCCGTCGCGATGAGGGCCCGCTGACGCAGACCGCCGGAGAGCTCGTAGGGGCGTTGCCGGGCACACAGGTCCGGATCCGGGATCCCCACGTCACGCAGCACCTCCAGGACCCTGCGGCGACGCTCGTCGCGTGAGCCCCGTCGGTGCAGGCGCAGCGGCTCGTCGACCTCGGCGCCCACGGTGCGGAACTGGTCCAGGGAGACCAGGGCGTCCTGCAGGACGAACCCGATCTGAGCGCCGCGGACCCGCTGCCACTGCCGGGGACGCAGGCCCTGCAGCTCCCGCCCGTCGAGCTCGAGCCGGTCAGCCTCGACCCGGGCACCCGCGCCCGTGAGCCCGACGAGCGTCCGGGCGGTCACGCTCTTGCCCGAGCCGGACTCCCCGACGATCGCCAGGCACCGTCCCTGCTCGAGGTTGAAGGAGATCCCCCGCACCACCGGGGCGACCGCTCCGTCCCGGACGAACCCCACCCGGAGGTTCTCGACGCGCAGCAGCGCGGGCGCTGGCTCCAGGGTCCGGGTTCGCTGCAGGTCTGGTGCGAGGGTGGTCATCGGTCTGCTCCTTCGAGGCTCTTCTGGAGGGTGCGTCCGAGCGATGTCGCGGCGACCGCGACCAGGACGATGGCAAGTCCAGGCATGACCTCGAGCCACCAGGCGTGCGTGATGTACATCCGGCCGGCCTCCAGGAGCGCACCCCACTCGGCCGCGGGCGGCGCGACGCCCATGCCGAGGAAGGCCAGACCCGAGGCCCAGACGATGGACTGACCGATGCCGAGGGTGAACAGCGCCAGGAGCGGGCGGACCGCGTTGGGGAAGACGTGCTGGGCGACCACCCGCGCACGGCCGTGCCCGAGGGCGCAAGCCGCCTCGACGTAGGCCTCCTGCCGGACCGCGAGCACCTGACCACGCACCATGCGCGCGTAGCCCGGTGCTGAGCCGACCCCCACGGCGATGATCAGCGTGGTGCTGGACGGCCCCCGCACCGCGACGAGCAGCAGCGCCAGGAGCATGACGGGAAAGGCGAAGGTGACCTCGAGGGCCGCGCCGACGAGACGGTCGACCACCCGCCCCCCGAGGCCCGCCAGGAAGCCGAGCAGCACGGCGATCCCCATCGCGAGCGCGGTCGCACCGAGCCCGATCGTCAACGACTCACGCGCCCCGTAGACGATGCGTGTGTACAGGTCACGACCCGACTGGTCGGTTCCGAGCAGGTGGGCGAAGGACGGTGGCTGCAGCGCGCGGGCGAGCTGGATGGCCGTCGGGTCGCCCGACGTGAGCAGCGCCGGCTGCAGCGCGGCCACGGCCACGAAGGTCAGCACGGCGACCGAGACCACGGGGACCACGCCCGGGTGCCGTGCCCTGCCCCGGGGGAGTCGGGTCCTTCCGGTGCGCGTCGTCGTGGTCATGCGGCACGCCTCCTGGGGTCGACGGCCGTGTAGGCGAGGTCGACGAGCACGTTCGCGACGACGTAGACCAGTGCGACGAAGACGACGACGCCTGCCACGACCGGGAGGTCGCGGGCGTTGACCGCGCTCACCAGGACCTGTCCGAGGCCGGGCCGGGAGAAGACCGACTCGACGATCACCGCACCCGAGAGCAGGGCGCCCAGGGCCCATCCGGACAGGGTGATCGGTGGGATGACCGCGTGCCGCAGCACGTGGCGCAGGCGCACGCCCGTCTCGCTCATCCCCCGTGCCCGTGCGGAGGTCACGAACGGCTGCTGCAGGACGCGCTCGAACTCGTCACGGGTGGCCTGCCCGAGGAAGCCGGCCAACGGGATCGCCAGGGTCAGGACGGGAAGGACGGAGGTCGCCAGGTCGGACCCGCCCATGACGGGGAACCATCGGAGGTGGACGGCGAAGACCACCAGCAGGATCACGCCGAGCCAGTAGTGCGGCAGGCTCGCGGACAGGGCCTCCAGACCCGACCCCAGCGCGGTCACCGTGCGGCCGCGTCCCGCGGTGAGCAGCACGGTGACCAGCGAGATCAGCCAGGCGACGACGAGCGCACCGCCGGCCAGCTGGACGGTCGGGACCAGCTGCTCGACGATCACCTCAGTGACCGGGGAGTGCAGCTGGTACGAGGTCCCGAGGTCACCGCGGACCAGACCTCCCACGAACGACAGGTACTGCACGACGAGCGGCTCGTCGAAGCCGTACCGGGCGTTGATGGGAGCGAGCTCCGCCTCGGTGCGTTCGACCGCCTGTCCCGTGCTGGTGTTGAGCAGGAGCGTCGCCCGGTCACCGGGCATGAGGGCCTGGACACCGAAGACGACGGTGGCGGCGCCGAGCAGGACGAGCACCGCGGTCGCGACCCTGGTCAGGCACCGGCGGGCGACCGCCGCTGTCTTCTCGCGCCGGCGCGGGTCGAGGTGTGCCGCGGTCGGTGCCACGGCCGTCGCGGTGGTCATTCGACGAAGTAGGCGTCGTGGAACACCGGCTCACCCTGCGAGTCCTCGAGCCACACGTCTCGCAGCTGCGGGGCGACGGCGATCGAGGTCGTCTGGGTGTAGAGACCGATGCTCGCGGCGTCCTCGCTGATGATCCGCTGGGCCTGCCCGTACAGGCGGTCCTGCGCGGCGCGGTCCAGCGTCGAGTTCGCCTCGAGGATGATCTGCTCGAGCTCGGGGTTGTTGTAGAAGCTCGAGTTGCTGAAGTTCGGGCGGCTCTCGAGGTGCTGGCGGAAGGTGATCAGGAGCACCCCGGAGGTGGGGCTGGTCCAGTACCCGGGCTTGGCGTCGTAGGACTCGGGCGAGGAGTACGTGCCGGAGAACAGCTCGTCCCGCGTCGCCGGGACCAGGACCACCCGGAACCCCGCGGACTTGGCCTGCTCCTGGAGGTTCTGGAGCACGGTGGCCCCTTCGGCGGTGATGATCGACCCCGCGCCGTAGACCACCCTGATCTCGAGCTCCTCGCCGTCCTTGGACCGGACGCCGTCGGGTCCGACGTCGACCCAGCCCGCGGCCAGGAGGAGCTCGACGGCCCTCTCGGGGTCGTGCGGGTAGTCGTCGGCGACGCCCGCGTCGTACCCGGGTGTGCTCTGGCTGATCGAGCCGTTGCCCTCGTAGGGGATCACCCCGTGGAACGCGCTGGTCACCGCGGCCTCACGGTCGGTGGCGTGCGCGAGGGCCTGGCGGACGCGGACGTCGGCGAGCGGGCCGTGCACCGTGTTCAGGCCCAGCGCGACGGGTCGTCCCGGGGTGATGTACTGCTGGACGTCGAACAGCTCCTGGGCTGCCGCCCACTGCGGTGTCGGGACGTCGTAGATGACGTGGGCGCCACCGGTCGTCAGGGCGCCGTACCGGGCCACCGGGTCGTGGACGAACCGCCACTCGATCCCGTCGACGTACGCGGGGCCGTCGTGCTTGGCGTTGGCCGGGGCCGAGGTGTACCCCGGGTTGGTCACGAACGTGACGCTGCTGCCGCGGTCCCATCGCTCCACGACGAACGGTCCGCTGCCCACCGGCTCGTCGCAGTTGATCTCCGACCCGCGTGCCAGCGCCGTCGGCGACTGGATGCCGAAGTACGCCTGGGAGAGCGCCGAGAGCAACGGCGAGTACGGCGCGGTCAGCGTGAGCTCGAACGTCGTCGGGTCCACCGCCCGGCCGGAGCCGTAGTAGTCGCCCAGGTAGGCCGCCACGGTCGAGTTGCCGCCCTCCTCGAGCCAGAAGGTGAAGTTCGACCTGACCGCGTCGGCATCCAGCGGTGTGCCGTCGGTGAAGGTCACGCCCTCCTTGAGCGTGAAGGTCCCGGTGAGCTGGTCCGCCGACACCTCCCAGCCGGTCGCGAGCCACGGGACGATCTGGCCGTCGTCGACCTGCGAGACGAGGGAGTCCAGGACCTGGCGGGACAGGTACGCCTGCTGGACCCACCCTCCGTACAGGCAGGGCGGCTCCTGGTCGTGGGCGTAGACGATCGTCCCGCCGGACACCTGGGTGGCAGCCTGCGAGGAGACGACACCGGGGCCGGCAGCGCACGCGACGACGGTCGAGCCCAGCAGGGCCGCGACCATCGCGACGAGAGCACGGTGGCGGAGCCGCGACGGCGTCACGGCGGGGTCGGATGGTCGGAGGTCGTCGGGTCGTGCGTCACCGGCTGGGCTCACCATGTCGGTCTTCTCCTCGGTCAGGGTCGCCACGAGGGGTGGCGGACGGTCGTCTGCGGGTACGGCGGAGCCCGTCCGGGGGGTCACGGACAGGCGGGTCGGTGGTCTGCGGGCGCACCCGGGGGCGCCCGGTGCGGTCACGGGTGCCGGGTGGCGGCGGGTGCCGGGGGGCGGCGGGGCGGGTGCCGCCCGTCCGGGAGCGCGTGCTCCCGGACGGACGACACCTAGGGCATGGGACGACGCGTCACGTGTACCACGTCGGCTCCGGCACCTCGTCGAGGAGGGCGAAGACGCCCACCTCCCGCCGCTTGTAGGCGATCGGGTCGTGCAGGGAGTGCGTGCGGACGTTGCGCCAGAACCGGTCGAGCCCGACCGCGCTCGCTGTCGCGCGTGCCCCGGTGACCTCGTAGACCCGGGTGCCGATCTCGAGGCCCACGTCGACGGCGCGCTGCTTGGCGGCGGCGATGAGGACCGCGACCTCCCCGCGGGCCCGCGGCGTCAGCCCGTCAGGGTCCAGGTGGAGCTCCTCGATGGCATCGCCGGCCTGGTCGGCCAGGGCCTGCGCCGCCCAGAGCTTGGACTGCAGGTCCCCGTAGGTGTCCAGGATGTAGGGCTCGTCCGCGGCCCGCTCGCGATCGTCACCCCCGTAGGGCCAGGGTCGCGTCCGCTCCCGGGTGTACTCCAGGGCGGTCTGCAGCCCGCCCGAGGCGATCCCCAGGTAGAAGCTGGTGAAGACCAGCTGGATCGCGGGGAGTGTGAGGGTGTTGTAGGTGCGCGGACGGAACTGCTTGTCGACCCAGCCGAGGGCCGCGGACCACGGCAGGACCACGTCGGTGACCGTCACGCTGCCGGACTCGGTGAGCCGCTGGCCCAGGGCGTCCCAGCCGTCGTGGAAGGTGATGCCCGGGTGGTCGGAGGGAGCGAGGGCGAAGATGTGCTCGTCGTGGCCGGCGACCGCCGCCTCGAGCCAGGTGACGTCGGAGACCTTCGACCCGGTCGAGAAGGTCTTCGCGCCCGTGAACGACAGGTCGTCGCCGGTGTCGACCGCGATCAGGTCGTCGTCACGCGGGTTGACGGCTCCGCCGAAGAACCAGCCCTCGCGGGTAGAGGTCGCGATGATCTGCTCGGCCTGGCCGAGGGTCCCGTAGAAGGCCGGAAGCTGCGACCACAGGTAGTGGTACCCGAGCAGCTGCCCGATCGAGCCGTCCCCCGCCGCGACCCGGCGGATCACCTGGTACGCGGTCGCCCAGCTCTGCCCGGCGCCCCCCTGCGGGGCCGGACCGAGCAGGGTGACCAGCCCGGACTGCTTGAGCAGGCCGACCTCGTCGTACGGGGTCAGCAGCTCGCGGTCCCGCTGGACCGCGTCGACCGCAAGGATCGCGGCGACCTCCTCGGCCCTGCGGATCCACTGCTGCGGTGTCGCGGGCCGCTCGCGGTCCGCCCAGGGCGAGGCCGCGACGGCCTGCGCTGTGGTGATGGTCATGAGTTCCCCCTGCATGGTGTGGTGACACCCCACGGCGGCGCCGCGGGACGGATCGGTCCGGTCGGTGCCGGATCAGGCGGAGGCGGCGACGTAGGCCGCCGTCTGGCGAGGGACCTGGACGACGTCGCCCAGGGCCGCACGGAAGGCCTCGGCGGTGCGCGCCACGCACTGCCGGGTCGCGTCGGCGACCAGCACGGGCCCCCCGGAGAGGTGGTCGATGTCGGTGTCGAGCACGAACCGTCCGGTGGTGATGTGCCGCGCTCCGAGCGAGACGAGGACCGGTCGCAGCGAGTAGTCGATCGCGAGGAGGTGGGCCACCGTGCCTCCGGTCGCGAGCGGGAGCACGGCCTTGCCCTGCAGCGCCGACTGCGGGAGGAGGTCGAGGAAGACCTTGAGCAGCCCCGAGTACGAGGCCTTGTAGATCGGCGTGGCCACGATGAGGGAGTCCGCGCCGATCACCGCGCGGACGGCGTGGGCGATGTCCGGGTCGGTGGTGTCGGCACTCAGCAGGGCCCCCGCCGGGAGCTCGCGCAGGTGGATCACCTGGACGTCGTGGCCGTCGGCGGCCAGCTCGTCACCGACGTGCAGGGCCAGCGCGGAGGTCCGGGAGCGGGCGGACGGGCTGCCGGTGAGGATCAGGATGGAGGCCATCGGTCGTGTCCTTCGGTCGGGACGAGGCAGAGCGTCGTCCGGTGCGGGTGGTGAGGGTCAGGAGGGGTCGGGGGGCGGGGTCGAGAGGTGCACCCGAGCGACCCCGAGGTTGCACGGAGGTGCACGGAGGTGCACGGAGGGCACGCGACGCCCAGGATCGGACGGGCGCGCGCCGCTCTCCACCGGGGAGCGGGTGGGGGACCCCGGGGTCGACGATGCGAGGCGGGGTCCTGGGGGAAGGGGAGCTACGGCCTCCGGTGCTGGTCCACCGAGCGGTGGACGGGCTGACCTGTGGTCAGCGACCGGGAGGGGGCGACGTGAGGTCGCAGGCGGGTCGTGTCAGAGACAGGACGCGGCCGAGGCTCCCGCGGACATGCACATTCGTGCAGCGCAGTGGTTGCGCGTCACGGTCGGCAGCCGGTCGGAAGTCATGGCATGACCATGACAGGAGTCACCCCTGCGACCAAGGGCCCATTCGCATGGTGAGACGCGTCTCAGGATGCGAGCAGCGTCAGGCGCGGCGGGCGACCGTGGTGTTGGAGGCCTGGGCGCGAGGGCGCACCACCATCGAGTCGATGTTGACGTGGTGCGGACGGGTCAGCGCCCAGACGATCGCGTCGGCGACGTCGTCCGCGACCAGCGGTTGGTCGACCCCCGCGTAGACGGCATCCGCCGCGGCCCGGTCGCCGCGGAACCGGGTCAACGAGAACTCCTCGGTGTGCACCATCCCGGGAGCGATCTCGATCACCCGCACCGGCTCCCCCACCAGCTCGAGCCGCAGGGTCGCGGCGATCTGACGCTCGGCGTGCTTGGCCGCGACGTAGCCGCCACCCCCGGGGTAGGTGCCGTGGGCAGCGGTCGAGGTCAGCACGAGAACGTCACCGCGGCCCGAGGCCCGCAGCGCCGGCAGGAAGCCCTGGGTCACCCGCAGCGTGCCGAGCACGTTGAGCTCGTACATCTGGCGCCAGTCCGCGAGCGAGCCGCTCGCCACCGGGTCGGTACCCAGGGCCCCGCCGGCGTTGTTCACCACCGCGTGGACCGGTCCGCCGTCGACGACCTCGGCGACCAGCGCGGCGACGTCCTCGTCCGAGGTCACGTCTGCTGGGCGGGCCACCGCACCGGTCTGCCGGGCGAGGTCCGCGAGCCGGTCGGCCCGCCGCGCCACCGCGACGACCTCCCACCCCTCGGCGCGCAGGCGGCGCACCGTGGCGGCACCGATCCCCGACGACGCACCGGTCACCACGGCACGCAGCACCTGCTCGGTCACGATGGGAGCTCCTTCTCGATCTGGGTCAGGGCGTGGTCGTAGATGCTCAGTGCGCGGGCCACCTCGTCCGACGTGACCACGCACGGCGGGACCACATGGATGCGGTTGTCCACCAGGAAGGGCAGCAGACCGCCCTCCAGGAGCAGGCCCTTGAGCCGCCCCATCGCAGCGGCAGGCAACGGTTCCCGGGTGGTGCGGTCCACGACCAGCTCGAGGGCCCAGAAGACCCCGAGCCCGCGGACGTCACCCACCACCGGGTGCCGATCCGCCAGGTCGGCCAGCCCGGGGCCCAGGACCTCGGCGCCGATCCGGGCCGCATGCTCCACGACGCCCTCGCGCGCCATCGCCTCGAGGGTCGCGACCACCGACGCCATCGCCAACGGGTGCCCCGAGTAGGTCAGCCCGCCGGGGAACACCCGCTCGTCGAAGGTCGCGGCAACCTCGTCCGAGATCACCACCCCACCGACCGGGACGTACCCCGAGTTGACCCCCTTGGCGAAGGTGATCAGGTCGGGTCGCACGTCGAAGTGGTCCAGGGCGAACCAGGCCCCCGTCCGACCGAACCCCGCCATGACCTCGTCCAGGATCAGCAGGATGCCGTACCTGTCGGCCAGCGCCCGCACCCCCGCCAGGTACCCGGGGGGTGGGACCAGCACCCCGCCGGTTCCCACCACCGTCTCGAGCAGGACCGCCGCGATCGATCCCGCACCCTCGGCCTCGATCACCCGGGCCAGGTGGTACAGCGCCCGCTCGGTCTCCTGCTCGGGGGTCGTGGCCCAGAAGTCGGTGCGGTACAGGTACGGGCCGAAGAAGTGGGCGTGGCCCCGGGCGAACTCGTTCGGGACCCGCCGCCAGTCCCCCGTGGCCACGACCGCCGCACCGGTGTTGCCGTGGTACGAGCGGTAGGCCGACAGGACCTTGTCACGCCCGGTGTGCAGCCGCGCCATCCGGATCGCGTTCTCGTTGGCGTCCGCACCCCCGTTGGTGAAGAAGATCTTGGACATGCCCGGCGGGGCGTGCGCGACGATCGCCTCGGCCGCCCGTCCACGGGTCAGGTTGGCATGCGGGGGCGCGACCGTCGGCAGCACCTGGGCCTGGGCGGTGATCGCGGCGACCACCGCAGGGTGCGCGTGCCCGATGTTGACGTTCACGAGCTGGCTGGCGAAGTCCAGGTACCGACGACCCTCGAAGTCCCACACCTCGCTGCCGAGCCCACCGGCGATCGCCAGGGGCGCCAGCGCACCCTGCGCCGACCATGAGTGGAAGACGTGCGCGCGGTCCAGCCGTACGGCCGTCTCGCCGTCCTGTGGTGAGAGGTCGGTCATGTCGCACCCTTCACGGAGTCGTGGGCGGTGGGAACCACCCGAGGTTCGGCGCCCGCCGGGCTGCGTGCGGGGACCGTCGCCGGCCCCCGCACGCAGCGGGCCGTCGGTCAGCTCCCGCCGGCGGCGAGGGTCACGGAGAGCGGCTCGAAGCCGTCGCCCGTCACGTCCACACCGTCTTCGACGAGCTCGGCGAGCGCCTGCTCGATGTAGGTGTTCGAGTATGCCGTCGACGGCGGCTCGGTGCTGATGATGGTCGCCCCCGTCTCGTTGGACGTCTCCAGCGACATCTCGACCGTCGCCTCCCACGCGGCGGGGTCGACCATGCCGATCCCGCCGGTGGTGCTCGGCCAGATGAGCTTGTTGACCTCGTTCGTCATCCACAGCTGGTGGCTGGCCCCCAGGGTCGAGCCCGCGGCCGTGACGATCTCCGCGGTCTCCTCGGGGTTGTCCCGCGCGAAGACCCAGCCCCGGATCGAGGCCTTGAGGAACTTCACGGTCGTCTCGGCGTACTCCTCGTCGTCGGCCAGCCGGGTCGCGTCGGCCCAGATCGCGTCCTGGAGCATCGCCGTGCCCTCCTCGTTCCAGTCGATGACGGAGAAGTCCTCGGGCTGGTACAGGTCACCCGTCTCGGGGTTCTCGGACTCGAGCAGCTGGGCGTACTCGTTGTAGGTCATCGCCTGGGCCGCGTCGATGTCACCGGCCAGGAAGGCGTTCATGTCGAAGGCCTGCTGGATGATCTCGACGTCGGTGACCCCGGCCCGGTTGAGCCCGGCGAAGAGCTCCCACTCGTTGCCGTAGCCCCAGCTGCCGATCTTCTTGCCGTCGAGCTCGGCGACCGAGTCGATCCCCGCGTCGGCGAAGGACACCTGGAGCGTGGCCGAGCGCTCGAAGACCTGCGCCACGTCCGTGATCTGGGCGCCCTGCTCGATCGAGCCGAGCACCTTGGGCACCCAGGCGATCGCGTAGTCCACCTCCCCGTTGGCCAGGGCGTCCTGGGGGACGACGTCACCGCCGCTGGGCAGGATGGAGACGTCGAGCCCCTCCTCCTCGTAGTAGCCCTGGTCGAGGGCCGCGTAATAGCCCGCGAACTGCGCCTGGGTCAACCACTGCAGCTGCAGCGTGACCGGGGTGAGGTCCGCCGTGGCCGCGCCGCCGTCGTCGTCGTCCGAGGTGGTGCTCGCGCAGCCCGCGAGGGCCACCGCCGCGAGCGTGCCCACCAGGCCCGCCCGCAGCGAGATGCCGCTGTTGATCCTCATGTCATCGCCTTCCTCGTGCCTGTCGGGTCCGTGCTGATGTCTGACCGGCCTGACGCCATCGGCAGGCGGACCTCTCGAGCGGGCTCATCCGGGTCGCCCGGAGGGCCCCGACCGCCGCCTGACCAGGTGCTCGGCGGCCAGCGTGGTGCCGTAGAAGACCAGTCCGACGATCACCCCGCCGAGCACGAAGGACCAGGCGCGTGCGTAGTTGCTCCCGGCGGCCGCGGTCGTGATGAACGAGCCGATGCCCGTCCGGGGGCCACCGAAGTACTCCGCGACGATCGCGGAGATCACCGCGAGCGACGAGGCCAGGCGCAGCCCCGTGAAGACGAACGGCAGTGCCGCCGGAACGGTGACGGTGCGGGTGACCTGGCCAGGGGTGGCCGCGTAGACCCGCATCAGGTCACGGTGCACCGGCCGGACCTGGCGCAGGCCCCGCAGCGTGTTGACGAAGACCGGGACCAGCACCGCGACCGCTGCCACGACCTGCCGGGCGACCTCGGAGGCCGCACCGAACATCGTGTACAGGACCGGGGCGAGGGCGACGATCGGCACGACGGCGAGTCCGGCGACGAGCGGTGCCAGCAGCCGGTCGGCGGTGCGCAGCAGGCCTGCCAGCACCGCCGCACCGATGCCGAGCAGGCCACCGAGCGCCAGGCCGACGGCGGCGTTGGTCCCGGTGACCACGATCGCGCCGCTGATCGTGGGCCACATCGCGACCAGCTCGCCGCCGATCGCCCGCGGGCTCGGCAGGAGGAACGGCGGGATCTCACCGAGGTCCACGGCAGCCTGCCACCCGACCAGCAGCAGTCCCGCGAGGATCACGGGTGCGAGCACGCGCAGGGCCGTGCCCCGCACGGCCACCACCACGGCGGTGCCGCCCGACGCGCTCACCGCAGCTCCGCCCCACGCACGGTGGCACCGGCCCCTGAGCCCCCGTGCAGGGCCTCTCGCACGCGTGTGACCGACTCGAAGTACGAGGTGTCCTCCCGCAGGCCCTCCTCGCGCTCGGTGCCACGCCCCAGCCCGATGTCCACGACCTCCTGGATCCGACCCGGTCGGGCCGACATCACCACGACCCGGTCGGACAGGAACACGGCCTCGGGGATCGAGTGGGTCACGAAGACCACCGCCGCCCGCGTCTGGGCGCACAGCCGGACGAGCTCGACCTGGAGCCGTTCGCGAGTCATCTCGTCCAGCGCCCCGAAGGGCTCGTCCATCAGGAGCAGGCTCGGCTCCTCGGCGATGGCCCGGGCGATCGCGACGCGCTGCTGCATGCCGCCCGAGAGCTGGTCGGGGAAGTGGTCGCCGAAGTCGGCCAGGCCCACCAGGTCGAGCAGGTGACCGGCGCGCTCGCGACGCCCGCCCTTGCCGACACCGTGCAGAGCCAGCGGGAGCTCGACGTTCGCCCGCACGGTGCGCCAGGGCAGCAGCCCCGCCTGCTGGAAGGCGATCCCGTAGTCGTGGGCCAGCCGCGCCTGCTCGGGAGTGCGGCCGAAGACACTGATGCTGCCCGAGGTGGGCCGGTCGAGATCGGCGACCAGCCGCAGCAGCGTGCTCTTGCCGCAGCCCGAGGGGCCGATCAGGGACACGAACTCCCCCGCGGCGACGGTCAGGTCCACCTGGTCCAAGGCCGTGACCGCGCCGCCCGAGCCACCGAAGACCCGGCTCACGTCCTCGACGCTCACCGCGACGGCACCCCGCGGGTGGTCCTGGGCAGCGGTCGCCGCGCTCATGCGGTCACCTCCGCACGCCGGTAGCGACCGAGCGGCAGCCCGACCAGCGAGACGAGACCCGCCACGAGCAGCCCGAGGAGCACCGCCCCCAGCAGGGGTGCCCACGGCTTGGCCGGGTCGCTGCTCGCGAAGTTGGCGAACTCCAGGATCATCCGTCCCACACCTCCGGGAAGTCCGGTCGAGACCTCGGCGACGATGGTGCCGACCACGGCGTTGGCACCGGCCAGCCGGATGGCCGGGAGCACGTAGGGGACGCTGGCCGGCAGCCGCAGGCGGACCAGGGTCGACCACCAGCCCGCGCCGTAGGCCCGCATCAGCTCGCGATGGATCGAGTCGGGCGACTGGAGCCCGCGCAGGGCGCCCACCGCGACGGGGAAGAACGCCAGGTAGGAGGCGATCACCGCGACCGACATCCAGCCCTGCCAGGCGAAGCCGCCGATCTCGACCCGGCCTCCCCAGCCCTTGACCAACGGGGCCAGCGCGATCAGGGGGACGGTCTGGCTGAGCACCACGAGCGGCAGCACCGCGGCCTCGACCAGCGCGAAGCGCTGCATGCCCACCGCGAAGCAGAACCCCACCACGACCCCCAGCACCCAGCTGACCAGGGCCACGGCCAGGCTGAACCCGCTGGCCTGGAGCACCGCGACCCACAGCGGCACGGCACCGGGGGCACCGGTCAGCGGCTCGGGCAGGCGCCCCAGCATCTCCCAGACGTGCGGCATGGCCAGGTCGGTGGTGCGCGGGAGCACCCGCACCTCGCGCACGCTCCAGCCCTGCTCGGGGCCGAGCAGCTTGTACAGCTCCCAGGTGGCCGCGACCCCCAGCAGGGCCGCCACCCCCAGACCCAGGTCGGCCAGGCGCCGCCTCATGCGGTCGCCACGACGTGCTCGCGCAGCGCGGGGATGACCCGCTCGCCGTACATCCGCAGGGTCTCCTCCTTGTTGTCGTGCTGGAGGTAGCCCGCGAACTGGTCGACGCCGAGCTCGCGCAACGCCTCGAGCTTCTGGACGTGCTCGCGCGCGCTGCCGAGCAGGCAGAAGCGTTCGACGATCTCGTCCGGGACGAAGCCCGCGTGGCTGTTCCCGGCCCGCCCGTGCTGGTTGTAGTCGTAGCCCTGACGGCCCTCGATGTAGTCCGTGAGGGCCTTGGGCACCGACGAGCCCTGCCCGTACTTGGTCACGATGTCCGCGACGTGGTTGCCGACCATCCCGCCGAACCACCGGCACTGCTCACGCATGTGGGCGCGTGCCGCGGGCGAGTCTCCGTCCCCGACGTACATCGGGGCCGCGACGCAGAACTTCACCGCCGCGGGGTCCCGGCCGGCCTTCTCGGCCGCGTCCCGGACGGCCTTGATCATCCAGGCCGCGACATCGAGGTCCGCCAGCTGCAGGATGAACCCGTCACCGACCTCGCCGGTCAGCCTCAGAGCCAGCGGGCCGTAGGCCGCGACCCACACGTCCAGGGTCGACCCGGTGCTCCACGGGAACCGGACCGTGACGCCGTTGACCTCGACGGCACGGTCGTTGGCCAGCTCACGGATCACGTGCACCGACTCGCGCAGGGTCGCGAGGTTGCTGGGTCGACCGTTCAGGGTCCGCACGGCCGAGTCCCCCCGGCCGATCCCGCAGATCGTCCGGTTGCCGTACATCTCGTTCAGGGTCGCGAGGAGGGAGGCCAGGACCGTCCAGTCACGCGTGGCCGGGTTGGTCACCATGGGGCCGACGACGACCTTGCGGGTCGCCGCCAGGATCGCCGAGTAGATCACGAACGGCTCCTGCCAGAGCAGGTGCGAGTCGAAGGTCCAGACGTGGCTGAACCCGTGGGTCTCGGCCTGACGGGCGAGCTCGACCGTGCGCGAGGCCGGGGGGTTGGTCTGCAGGACGACGCCGAAGTCCATGGGGTGCTCCTCTCAGACCAGGTACTGGGACAGTCCGCGCCTGACGAACCTCCCGTCGCCGGGGCGACCGTGGTAGCCGCCCTGGTCGACCAGGACCTTGCCGCGGGACATCACGACGTCCACGTGCCCGTCGATCTCGAAGCCCTCCCAGGCCGAGTGGTCCATGTTCATGTGGTGGGTCCGGCCGTAGCCGATCGAGGTGTGGCCGGCCGGGTCGTAGACCACGACGTCGGCATCGGCGCCCGGTACCAGCACCCCCTTGGTGCCGTACATGCCGAACATCCGCGCGGGGGTCGTGGAGGTGATCTCGACCCACCGCTCGAGGCTGATCTCCCCCGTGACCACGCCCTGGTACATCAGGTCCATCCGGTGCTCGACCGATCCGATGCCGTTGGGGATCTTGGTGAAGTCGCCCAGCCCGAGATCCTTCTGACCCTTCATGCAGAACGGGCAGTGGTCGGTCGAGACCATCTGCAGGTCGTTGGTCCGCAGACCGCGCCACATGTGGTCCTGGTGCCCCTCGGCCCGGGAGCGCAGCGGGGTCGAGCAGACGTACTTGGCCCCCTCGAAGCCGGGGGCGCCGAGGTGCTCCTCGAGCGAGAGGTACAGGTACTGCGGGCAGGTCTCGCCGAAGACGTTCTGGCCCCGGTCGCGTGCCGCGGCGAGCTGCTCGACGGCCTGCTTGGCGCTGACGTGCACGACGTAGAGCGGGGCACCGGTCAGGTCGGCCAGCATGATCGCGCGGTGGGTGGCCTCCTCCTCCATCTGCCAGGCACGTGCCACGCCGTGGAAGTACGGGTCGGTCCGTCCCGCCTCGACCAGCTGCTGGGCCAGGACGTCGATCGCCGGTCCGTTCTCGGCGTGCATCATGGTCAGCAGCCCGGTCTCGGCGGCCTTCTGCATCGCTCGGAGGATCTGCCCGTCGTCGCTCAGGAACACCCCCGGGTAGGCCATGAACAGCTTGAAGCTCGACACCCCTTCGTCGAGCAGCCCCTCCATGGCCTGGAGCGAGGCGGCGTCGACCCCGCCGACGATCTGGTGGAAGCCGTAGTCGACCGCGCACTGCCCTGCGGCCTTGGCGTGCCACGCCTCGAGCGCATCCTGGACCCGCTCCCCCGCACGCTGCACGGCGAAGTCGACGATCGTCGTGGTCCCGCCCCAGGCCGCGGCCCGGGTGCCGGTCTCGAAGGTGTCGCTGGCCGAGGTGCCGCCGAAGGGCAGCTCCATGTGGGTGTGGGCGTCGATCCCGCCGGGGATCACGTACTTCCCGGTGGCGTCCACGACCCGGTCGACGTGGGCGGACACGTCGAAGCCGAGCAGGGTCGAGCCGGGAGCCAGCACGGCCGCGACGGTCTCGCCGTCGACCAGCACGTCGGCGCGGCTGCGTCCCGTCGCGTTGACGACCGTGCCACCGCTGATCAGGGTCTTCACGTCGGTCTCCTCACGTCGGGACGGGTCAGGGGGCCACGATCGCGCCGTAGGCGTCAGGGCGACGGTCGCGGTAGAACTGCCAGCGCTCGCGCACCGTGCGGATCGCGCCGAGGTCGACGTCACGCACGATCAGCCCCGCCTCGGTCGAGCTCGCGAGCTCGCCCACGAACGCGCCGTCGGGCCCGACGACGTAGGACGAGCCGTAGAAGGCGACGGCCTGGTCGCCGTACTCGTTCTCCTCGGAGCCGACCCGGTTGTTGGCCGCCACGTAGTAGCCGTTGGCGATGGCGGCGGCCGGCTGCTCGATCTCCCAGAGCCGGTTGGAGATCCCGGGGGCGGTGGCGTTGGGGTTGAAGACGATCTCCGCACCGGCCAGGCCGAGCATGCGCCAGCCCTCGGGGAAGTGGCGGTCGTAGCAGATGTTCACCCCGATGCGACCGACGGCGGTGTCGAAGACCGGGTAGCCGAGGTTGCCCGGACGGAAGTAGAACTTCTCCCAGAACTTGGGCAGGTGCGGGATGTGGTGCTTGCGGTACCTGCCGAGGTAGGAGCCGTCCGCGTCGACGACCGCGGCCGTGTTGTAGAGCACACCGGGCTGGTCCTCCTCGTAGACCGGGAGCACCATGACGATGCCGAGCTCCTTGGCCAGGGCTGCGAACCGGTCGACGGTCGGCCCGGGCACGGACTCGGCGTACGCGTAGTACTGGGGGTCCTGGGTGATCCCGAAGTACGGGCCGTAGAAGAGCTCCTGGAAGGCGATGACCTGCGCGCCCTGGGCTGCGGCCGCGCGGGCGTACTCCTCGTGCCGGACGATCATCGACTCCTTGTCGCCCGTCCAGGGGGTCTGGGTCAGTGCCACACGCACCACGCTCATGGGTCCTCCGCCTCGTCTCGGACGTCGACCCGGGGCCGGGGACCGGCCTCGGGCCCCGTCGCCAGTAATGTGACTCTCGGGGTTGAACATTTCTGCTGCGTTTCTCCTCGTTTCGGTCACGAGAACGCTGGTGTCGGGGCGGTAAAACCTCGGGTCGGGTGCGGCTCACCGCCCGATCACCGGCACGATGACCCCATGGACCTGGCCCGGCACGTCGAGGACCGCAGCCCCCGCGGGATCGCCACCGCGGTCGCCCGGCTGGTCCGGTCGGGTGAGCTCCAGGCCGGGGACCGGCTGCCCACCGTGCGTGCGCTGGCCACCGACCTCGGGGTCAGCCCCGCGACCGTGAGCGGTGCGTGGAAGGCCCTGGCCGGCATCGGCCTGGTCCGCACCCGCGGCCGGGCGGGCACCTACGTGCTGCCCGAGCCGCAGAGCTGGCTGCCTCCGCGCTACCGCGACCTGGCCACCGGCGCCGCCGCGACCCGCCTGGACCTGTCGACCGGGACCCCGGACCCCGAGCTCCTGCCGCCCCTGGGGCCCACCCTGCGACGGGTCGCGAGCTCGAACCCGGCAGCAGCCACGGGCAGCTACCTCGCCGCACCTCTGATCGAGCCGCTCGAACGGCTGCTGAGAGCCTCCTGGCCCTTCCCGCCCGAGCGGCTCACCGTCGTGGACGGTGCCGTCGACGCGATGAGCAGGGTCCTGGAGCAGATCACCGGGTTCGGCGACCGGGTCGCGATCGAGAACCCGTGCTTCCCCCCGGTGATCGACCTGGTCGAGCAGTTCGGGCTCGAGGCCGTGCCGGTCGACCTCGACCGGCACGGGATGCGCCCGGACCGCCTCGCATCCGCCCTCGAGGCCGGGGCGACCGTGGTGGTGATCCAGCCCCGGGCCCACAACCCGACCGGGGTCAGCCTCACCCCCACCCGGGCCCGCGAGCTGGCCCGGGTGCTGCGCGAGCGCGCCGACGGCCCCCGCGTCCACGTGATCGAGGACGACCACTCGGGTGAGATCTCCTCGGCGCGCGACGCCAGCCTCGGCCCGCTCGTGCCCGGGTCGGTGATCCACATCCGCTCGTACTCCAAGTCGCACGGGCCCGACCTGAGGATCGCCGCGGTCGGCGGGTCCGCCTCGGTGCTCGACGGCCTCGTCGCGCGCCGCATGCTCGGTCCCGGATGGACCAGCAGGCTGCTGCAGGAGGTGCTCGTCGACCTGATGACCGACCCGGGCGCGATCGGCACGGTGCTCGAGGCCCGGCGCATCTACTACGCGCGCCAACGGGCTCTGACCACCGCCCTGGCGACCCACGGGGTGGTGGTCACCCCCGGGGACGGCATCAACCTGTGGCTGCCTGTGGCCGACGAGGCGACCGCGCTGGTCCGGCTCGAGGCCGCCGGCATCCGGGTGGCCCCGGGAACCCCGTTCCTCGTGGGGGCACGGGCCGCATCCACCGCAGGTCACGTGCGGGTCACCGTCGGCTCGTTGCGCGGCGACGTCGAGGCGGTCGCCCGCATCCTCGCGCTGGCTGCTGCCTGATCACGGGTCCCGGCTGCCCCGACCGGCACGCCCCACCCGCGGCCCCAGGGGACTCAACTCCGCACGTGTGCTGCCGATGGGACGGACAGGTCGACCGCACCGCTGCGCGTCGCCGTCCTGGGAGGTCAACGGTCATGTCCGCGGTCGACGAGCTGCGCGCGACCACCGCGGACCCCCCGCTGCCCGACTGGGACGCCCTGGTCGAGGAGCTCGAGTTCCTCAGCGACTCCGACGCCCCGACCTGCGCCGCGCGCTCGACCGAGGCCATCCTCCTGGCCAGGGCGCGCAACGACGACGACGCCGAGATGCGGCTGTGCTACTACGCCGCGGTTGCCCACCACCACCTCGCCCACGACGCCGCGGCCCTCGAGGCGGCCTCCCGGACCGAGGCCATCGCCCGCGAGCGCGGCGAGCTCGTCTGGCACTCCCGGGCGCTGGCGTGCCAGGGACTGGTCCGTCACGAGCTCGGCGACCTCGAGGACGCCGTCGACCTCCTGATCCGGGCGCTCGAGGTCCGGCGCGAGGCGGGCGACGCGCAGGGCTCGGCCGAGATCCTGCACAGCCTGGGAACCGTGTACACCGGGATGGTGCAGTTCGGCCCGCAGGCCGCGCAGTCACTGACTGACGCTCGCCGCCTGTGGCTCGCGGCCGACGACCCCGACCGGGCGTCGATGGCCCTGACCAGCCTCGCGCGGACCTACGTGGTGACCAGCGCGCGACTCGTCGAGGACAACCCGCAGGGGGCACGGACCGCCGCCCGGCACGCCCTGGGCATCGCCCGCCAGGCGGTCGAGGAGGCCGACGCCGCAGGTCTGAGCCGCACCGGGATCGACGCGCGGCTCGCGGTGGTCGGAGCGCTGATGATCGCGGGCGACCTCCCCGCCGCCGGGAGGGTGCTGGACACGACCCGGGCCATGCTCGAGCGCTTCCCCACCAGCCGCCAGCAGCTGGTCCTGCACCGGGTGCGCAGCGGGTGGCTCGTGCGGCTCGGCCGCCACGACGAGGCGGTCCTCGAGCTGTGCGACGGGCTCGACCTCGCCGAGGAGCTCGACCGGCCCGCCGAGAGGCTCGAGCTGCTCCGGACCCTGGTCGAGGCGCACGAGGGTCGCGGCGACGTCGTCGGTGCCCTGCGCACCCTGCACGAGGTGCACGACCTCACCGTGCGCCGCAGCGACGCCGTCGCCGAGCGCCGGGCCGTGCTGCTGAGCTCGCGGATGGAGGTCGAGCGCGCCGAGCGCGCGGCCGAGGCCGCTCGCCGCCGCACCGCAGAGCTCGAGCAGCGCAACGCCCGCCTGTCCCACGAGGCGAGCCACGACGCCCTGACGGGTCTGGCGAACCGGCGCGCGCTGGACGTCGCCCTGACGGCATGGACCACCGACCACACCGGCCCCTTCGCCGTCGCGCTCGTCGACATCGACCACTTCAAGGCGGTCAACGACGACTTCTCCCACCAGGTCGGCGACCAGGTGCTGACCCGGCTCGGCGCCTTGCTGAGCGAGGCCGTCCGGGCGAACGACCTCGCGGCGCGCTACGGCGGCGAGGAGTTCGCGCTGCTGCTCGACGGCGTCGAGGGCCCGTCGGCCTGGGCGGCGTGCGACCGCATCCGGGCTGTCGTGAACGCGTGCGACTGGGAGGACCTGGTGCCCGGGTACGGCCTCGCGGTGAGCATCGGGGTGACCGCCGCCGCCGCGGGGCACGACGTCGCCGACCTGCTCCGCCGGGCGGACACCGCGCTGTACGCCGCCAAGGGGCGCGGTCGCAACCAGGTCGTCCTCGCCCCGCCGGCGGAGGTCTGCGCACCGGCCGATGGTCGAGCCGACACCACCGGGCTCGCGGTCCCCTAGGCTGGTACCGGATCCTGGGCCCCGCACTGGCCCGGTCGCGCGGCCTGGTCCTGGGCCGTGATCCACGGTCGCCAGCTGGTCCGGCCCCACCACGCCCCGTTCAGCCCTGGAGCCCTTGTGCCCGCTCACCTCCGCCCCGCTCACCCCGTTCCCCGCGTGACCCGTCGCACGGCGGCCACCGGCGTGCTGGCCGTCGCCCTCCTGGCCGGCTGCGCCGCCGCGCCACCGACCGCCCAGGAGGTCGGCAACCCTCCCGCCCCCGCGGCCCCCGCGGTCACCGGCTTCCCGGTCACCGTCGACAACTGCGGCACCGAGGTCACGGTGGCCGCTCCCCCGCAGCGCGTCGTGGCGATCAAGTCGAGCGCGATCGAGATGCTGCTCGCCCTGGGCCTCGGCGACCGGGTGGTCGGCACCGGGTTCCCCGACGGCCCCGCGCCCGAGGACCTCGCCGTGGCCGCCGCCGCGCTCCCGGTGCTCTCGGACCAGGTCCCCTCGGCCGAGGTGGTCCTGGAGACCGAGCCGGACCTGGTCTACGCCGGCTGGGAGTCCAGCTTCTCCGCCGAGGGGGCCGGTGAGCGCGCGGCACTCGCGGACCTGGGCGTCGCGACCTACGTCTCGCCGTCGGCCTGCAAGGAGCCCGCCTACCAGCCCGACCGTCTCACCTTCGAGGAGGTCTTCGCCGAGGTCACCGAGGTCGCCCGACTCCTGGGCGTGCCCGAGGCCGCCGAGGAGCTCGTCGCGACCCAGCAGGAGGTGCTCGACGGGGTCGAGCCCGACGACCGCGGGCTGACCGCCCTGTGGTACTCCTCAGGCACCGACGTGCCCTACGTCGGCGCCGGGATCGGCGCCCCGCAGATGCTCATGGACGCCGCCGGGCTGACCAACGTCGCGGCCGAGGTCCAGGACACCTGGACCTCGTTCGGCTGGGAGCAGGTCGTCGCCGACGACCCCGACGTCATCGTCCTGGTCGACTCGGCGTGGAACACCGCAGAGCACAAGCGCGAGCTGCTCGCCAGCAACCCGGCCACGGCGAACCTCGACGCGGTACGTCACGAGCGCTACGTCGTGCTGCCCTTCGCCTCGACCGAGGCGGGGGTGCGCAACGTGCACGCGGTCGCCGAGGTCGTCCGCCAGCTGCAGACCCTCGACGTCACCGGATGACCGACCGGGCGCCGACCCGTCGCCCCGCCCCCCGAGGCCTCCCGACCTGGGCGGCGATGACCGGGGCGGGTGTGCTCCTGCTCGCCTCGCTGACGCTCGCGGTGACCGTCGGCCCGGCGGACATCGCCCCGACCGACGTCTGGCGATCGCTCGGGCACCATCTCGCGGTGGCCCTGGGGGCCGCGCCGCCCGGCCCGGACCCGACGCTGGGCCTGCTGCGCGACGGGATCGTGTGGGAGCTACGGCTCCCCCGGGTGCTGACAGCGGCGGCAGTGGGAGCCGGGCTGGGGGTGGCGGGCGCGGTGATGCAGAGCCTGACACGCAACCCGCTGGCCGACCCCTACCTGCTGGGACTCTCCTCGGGGGCGTCGCTGGGTGCCGTCGCGGTCCTCGTGCTCGGTGTCACCGTCCTGCTGCCCGTCGCTGCGTTCGCCGGGGCGGTGCTGGCGCTCGTCGCCGCACTGTCCCTGGCAGGGTCGCTGGGCACCCTCACCCCGGCCCGTACGGTGCTCGCCGGGCTCGCGGTCGCCCAGCTGTGCGCCGCAGCCACCTCGTTCGTGATCTTCTGGTCGGCCACGGGTGACTCCTACCGCGAGATCCTCAGCTGGCTGATGGGATCGCTCGGCGGGGCGACGTGGGGGTCGGTGAGCATCGCCGGCACCGCGGTGCTGCTCCTGGGTCCCGTGCTGCTCGCCAACGCCCGGACGCTGGACGCGTTCGCGTTCGGCGACACGGCGGCCGCTGCCCTGGGTATCGGGGTGGCCCGCACCCGGTGGAGCCTGCTGACGGTCGTCGCGCTGCTGACCGGTGGCCTGGTGGCCGTGAGCGGCTCGATCGGCTTCGTCGGGCTGATCCTGCCCCACGCCGTGCGTCTGGTGGTCGGTGCCGGGCACCGCCGGCTGCTGCCGCTCACCGCACTGCTGGGCGCCTCCTTCCTGGTCTGGGCGGACACCGTCGCCCGCACCGTCTTCGCCCCGCGTGAGCTGCCCGTGGGAATCGTCACGGCCTTCCTCGGCGCTCCCGTGTTCGCCTTCCTGCTCTGGCAGCGGCGCAGCAGCAGCGGAGACCTCGCGTGAGCCTGCGGCTCGACCACCTGGCCTGGTCGGTCGACGGACGCGTGATCCTCGACGGCGTGGACTGCACCCCACCACGCGGTGCGCTGACGGGTCTGCTGGGGCCCAACGGGGCGGGGAAGTCCACCCTGCTGCGCCTGGTCGTCGGCGCACAGCGGCCCGACCAGGGGCACGCGGTGCTCGACGACGTCGACCTGCTCGGCCTTCCCCGCAGGGACCGGGCCCGCAGGGTCGCCCTGGTCGAGCAGGAGGCCACGACCACCTCTCCGCTGACGGTCCGTGAGGCCGTGCTGCTGGGACGCACGCCGCACGCGTCCCGCTGGGGCGGTTTCAGCGCACGCGACCTCTCGGTGGCGGCCACGGCCCTGGCCGAGGCCGGGATCGGCCACTTCGCCGAGCGCCGCCTGAGCACTCTGTCGGGTGGCGAGCGGCAGCGGGTGCACCTGGCCCGCGCCCTGGCCCAGGAGCCCGACCTCCTGCTGCTCGACGAACCCACGAACCACCTCGACGTGCACGCCCAGCTGGACACCCTTGCCGTGGTCGGCGGGCTCACCGCGCGGGGCGTGACGGTCGTGGCCGCACTGCACGACCTGAACCTCGCTGCAGCGGCGTGCGACCACCTCGTGCTGCTGCGGGCCGGCCGGGTCGTGGCCACCGGGAGCGTCGAGGAGGTGCTGCGGCCCGAGGTGATCGAGCCGGTCTACGGGGTGCGGTGCCTGGTGCTGACCCATCCTGAGACGGGCCGGCCGGTACTCACCTTCACCGCCCGATGAGCGGGTGGCACGATGGATCCATGACACCAACCCTCTGGCTCACCGGTGACCCCGAGGCCGACCGGCTGCTCGACGACGACCCGTTCGCGCTGCTCATCGGGATGCTCCTGGACCAGCAGGTCGCGATGGAGACCGCCTTCGCCGGCCCGCACAAGATCGCCGAGCGGATGGGTGGCCTGGACGTGCACCGCGTCGCGGGGGCCGACCCCGACGACTTCGCCGCGATGTGCGCGACCCCGCCGGCGGTGCACCGCTACCCGGGCTCGATGGCCCAGCGGATCCAGGCGGTCGCCGCGGCCCTGGTCGAGCGCTACGACGGCGACGTCACCAGGCTGTGGTCCGAGGGTGACCCCGACGGTGGCGAGGTGCTTCGGCGGTTGCGCGCGCTGCCCGGCTTCGGCGAGCAGAAGGCCCGCATCTTCGTGGCGCTGCTGGGCAAGCAGCGCGGCGTGCGCCCCGAGGGGTGGCGTGAGGCCGCCGGCCCCTACGGCGAGGAGGGTGCGCGTCGGTCGATCGCCGACGTGACCGACGGGTCGAGCCTGCTCGAGGTCCGCGAGACCAAGAGGGCCCTCAAGGCCGCCGCCCGGTCCCAGGGCTGAGTCGGCGTGCGGATCACGGTGCTGTCCGGTGGTGTGGGCGGTGCCCGCTTCACCCTGGGGCTGCTCGCGCTGCTGCGTGAGCGCCTGCCCGACGGCTCGGGAGGCACCACGGCCGAGGTGACGGTGGTCGCCAACACCGGGGACGACATGTGGCTGCACGGCGTGCGCGTGTGTCCCGACCTGGACACCCTGATGTACACCCTGGGCGGCGCGGTGCACCCCGGGCAGGGCTGGGGACGCCGCGAGGAGACCCGTCGCGTCTCGACCGACCTGGCTGCCTACGACCTCGGCTGGGACTGGTTCACCCTGGGTGACCTGGACCTGGCCACCCACCTGGCCCGCACCCAGCTGCTGCGCGAGGGGTTCACGCTGTCGCAGGTCACCGACCGGTTGTGCCGGCGCTGGCAGCCCGGGGTCAGGCTCGTGCCGATGTCCGACCACGAGGTCGAGACCCACGTCCTGGTCACCGACGACGACGGCACCTCCCCTCGCCCCGAGCGGCTGATGCACTTCGAGGAGTGGTGGGTGCGGTACCGCGCCTCCTTGCCGGCACTGCGCTTCGTCCAGGTCGGGCTCGAGGGAGCGGTCCCGGCTCCCGGGGTCCTGGCAGCGCTCACCGAGACCGACGTGGTGCTGCTGCCACCGTCGAACCCGGTGGTCTCGGTCGGCACGATCCTGGCCCTGCCCGGGGTACGCGCGGCCCTGGCGGGATCGCCGGCGCCCGTGGTCGGGGTCTCACCGATCGTGGGGGGCGCGGCGGTCCGTGGCATGGCCGACGCCTGCCTGCGCACCCTGGGCGTCGAGACCAGTGCCGCGGCCGTGGCCCGGCACTACGGGCTGCGCTCGGCGGGTGGGCTGCTCGACGCGTGGCTCGTCGACACCGCTGACTCCGGGTGTGTGCTCGGCCTCGCCGGGCAGGGGTGGCTGGTGAGCGCCGTCCCGACGCTCATGACCGACGTCGCGGCGACCGCGGAGATCGCTGCCCAGGCCCTGGCGCTGGTCGGCCGCGAGCCCTGACGTCAGCCCGTCGGCCGCCCGGCCCACCGGTCGAGCACGGCCCGCGTGCGCGGCCCGACACCGATCCGGCCGACGGACGCGAGGTCGGCCGGCAGGTCGACGTCCTGACGTGCCGGCGAGCCCTCCGGCAGGACGAGCGCGACGTGACCCGCGGCGCGGTGCGCGGCCGCCGATCCGGGTCCGAACCGGGGCTCGAGGTCCACCCCGGGCAGCGCCGCGAGCACCGTGGTCCCGGTGCCCTCGGCATCGTTGACCACCGAGCGGGGATGAGCCGCCGCTGCCCGCAGGACCTCCTCGAGGTCGTGGGGCCGCAGACCGGGAAGGTCCGCGAGGACCACTGCCACTCCGTGACCCGGGTCAGCCTGGCGGGCCTCCCGGATCCCCGCGGCCAGGGCGGGGTTCAGACCACCCCCGTCGGGCTCCTCCATCACGTGGACCCACGCCCCGGGCAGGTCCACGACCGCGCGACGCAACCCGGGGTCGTCGGTCACCAGCACCACCCGCCCGACCGCCTGCGTCGCGGCGACCGAGGCCAGCGTGTCCAGGGCCATCGCCGTCACGAGAGCCCCCCGCGCCGCAGGCTCGAGCGTCCCTGCGAGCCGGGTCTTGCCCTGTGCGACCAGCTTGACGGGAACCACGACCGTCCAGCGTGGCACCGTCATGCGCCGGGCCGGGGGACGGGTGGCCCTTCGACACCGTCCGCACGGGACACGGCGTCCTTCCAGCCCTCGGCGTAGGCCTCCTCGCTACCCAGGGCGAACATGTCGCCCGGGCCCAGGCGCACCACCGCACGTGCGCCCGGACCGTCACCCTCGGTCACCAGGTGACCCACCCCGCGGACCAGGGCGACGGGTCGGCCCGTCGCCTTGCCCTTGACGAGCTCTGCCGCGGCGGCGATCTCGTCGGCGACGGCTGCCATGCTCACCTCGAGGGGACGTCCGTGAGAGTCCACCTGCCCCCTCAGGTCGTCCAGGACCGTGACGCCGGCCGCCCCGATCGCCAGGTCGGTCTGGCCGTGCCGCCACGGCCTCCCGGCGGTGTCGGTCACCAGGACGCCGAGGCGTGCGCCGAAGCGCTGCTGCAGGCCGGCGCGCAACCGCCGCGCCGACACGTCCGGGTCGAGCGGGAGGAGCAGCACCGTGCCCGCAGCGGTGTTGGAGGCGTCGACACCGGCCGCGGCCATCACCAGTCCGAGCCTGTTCTCGACGATCCGGGTCACCCCACCCGGGTGCTGGCGGGTCGCGACCACGCGGACCGTCTCGGCCGTGATCGCCGCCTCTCGGTCGGCCGCTGCGACGACCCGACCCTCGGCCTTGGAGACGATCTTGCTGGTGACGACCACCACGTCGCCGTCGCGCGGCGCACCCCAGGGCTGCTCTCCTGCCAGGGCCGCACCGACGAGCTCGACGAGGTCGTCACCGGGTACGACCTCCCCGATGCCCTCGGGGGCCCACACGGTCAGCGCGCTCACCGGCTGAGCCGGGGGAGCACGTCGGAGGCGAAGGTGGTGATCCACTCACGCTGGTTGCGGCCCACGTTGTGCAGGTAGATCCGGTCGAAGCCGAGGTCGACGTACCGCTGGATGGCCGCGCGGTGCACGTCGGGGTCCGCGGAGACCACCATGCGGCCCTCGAAGTCCTCGGGCCGTACCAGCTTGGCCATCTGCTCGAAGTCGAAGGGTGAGCGGATGTCGGCCTTGGGGAACCGCATACCCCCGTTGGGCCACTCCGTCAGCGCGTTCGCCATCGCCTCCTCGTCGGTGGCCGCCCACGACAGGTGCACCTGGAGCACCTTGGGCATCGTGGAGGGGTCCTTGCCTCCCTCCCGTGCCCCGGCGTCGAACCTCGCGAACAGCCCGGCGATCTTCTCCAGGGGTGCACCCACGGTGATCAGCCCGTCGGCGTGCCGGCCCGCCCGGCGAGCGGTGACCGGACCCGCGGTCGCGACCAGGATCTCGGGGGCGGTCTCGGGCATGGTCCACAACCGCGTCTGCTCGAGCCTGTAGAACTGTCCCGTGTGCTTGGTGTCCTTGCCCGCGAGCGAGGCCGAGAAGAGCTTGTTGATGATCTCGACGGCCTCGAACATGCGGTTGATGCGCTCGGGGGCCTCGGGCCAGTACCCACCCACGACGTGCTCGTTGAGCGCCTCGCCCGAGCCGATCCCCAACCAGTGCCGGCCCGGGTACATCGCGCCCAGGGTCGCCGAGGCCTGGGCCACCATCGCCGGGTGCCAACGGAACGTCGGTGCCGTCACCCCCGGGCCGATGTCACCCGAGGTCCGCTCCCCCAGCGCGGCCAGGACGTTCCAGACGAAGGCGCTGTGCCCCTGCTGGGGTACCCACGGCTGGAAGTGGTCGGCCGCCATCACCCCCGAGAAGCCGTGCTGCTCGGCCAGGACGGACAGCTCGACGACCTCGCGCGGATGGAACTGCTCGAGCATCGCCGCGTAGCCGATCGTCAGCCCCGCCATGGATGACCTCCCGGTCGGTCGTCGCCGGGGCGGACGCACCGCCCCGGCGACGACCCTACCGAGCGTGCCCTCACTCGTACGAGACGGCCTCGAGCACGTCCATCCGCGCCGCACGGATCGCCGGCCACACCGCGGCCACCCCTCCGACCAGCACCGCCAGACCCAGGAACACCCCGAGCTGGGTCCAGGGCACGACCAGCACCGACAGTCCCTCGTCGGCGAAGACGGTCGGCAGGGTCGAGGCCAGGCCGGCTCCCACGACGACTCCCAGGACGGTGCCGAAGACCGCCGTGAGCACCGACTCGATGGTGACCACCGAGGCGAGCTGGGTCCGGCCCAGGCCGACCGCGCGCAGCAGCCCGATCTCCCGGGTCCGTTCGGCGATCGACAGCGCGAGGGTGTTGACGATGCCGAGCACCGCGATGACGATCGACAGGCCCAGCAGCGCGTAGAGGATCACCAGGATCTGGTTGACCTGGTCGGCGATGCGGTCGGCGAACTGCTCGGCGTCCATCACCGAGACCACGACGTACGGTCGCGCTGCGGCGGTCAGGTCCTCCCGCAGCGTCTCGAGGTCGGTTCCCGGCGCGGCGACGACGAAGACCGAGTCGATCGCCGCGTCCGGTGCGGCCACGACCGCGGTGAAGACCTCGTCGGGCAGGATCAGCGGCACCCCGAGTGCCCGGGAGTCGACCACGACACCGATCGTCGCGGTGCGTCGCCCCTCGCTGCCGCGCAGGTCGACGGTGTCCCCGACGACCCAGCCGCGGCTCTCCGCCTCGGCCTTCTGCACGGCGAGCTCGCCCTGGGCCAGCCGGTCCAGCGAGCCGTCCACGACGTTGATCTCCAGCGAGGTCCCGAAGATCGCGGGGTCGACCCCCAGGGCCAGCACCTGGTCCTCGCCGACCAGGACCACCGAGAAGTGCAGCGCGTCCGCCCGCTGGACCCCGGGCAGGTCGGCGACCTCCTGGGCCAGGCCACCGGGGACCTGCCCGGTGGCCGACTGCAGGAGGTAGTCGGCCGTCGCCTCCTCGTCGACGATGCTGCGGGTCGAGGCCTCGGTCGAGGCCGCGAGCACCGACGCGGCACCGACCAGGGCCATCCCGATCATCAGGGCACCGGCGGTGCTCGCCGTCCGCTTCGGGTTGCGGGTGACGTTGCCGCGGGCGAGACCGCCCAGCGGACGCAGCAGGGCGACCGCCGGGGCGGCCAGCACCCCGAGCGCAGCGGGGACGACTGTCGGTGCGAGCAGGAGGACGCCCAGCACCACCGCGGCTGCACCGAGGCCCAGCACCGTCCCGCGCTCGTCCACCCTGTCCGCCACCGCCATGCCGACCGCTGCGAGCCCACCCGCCACGAGCACGCCGCCGAGCGCCGCCCGCAGGGTCGAGGCACGGTCGTGGACGACGACGTCGTCCCGCATCGCCTCGACGGGCGGCGTGAGCGCTGCCCGTCGAGAAGGCACCGCGGCCGCGACGAGGCTCACCACGGTCCCGGTGACCACCGAGACGAGCACCGTGTAGCCGTCCAGCGGGATGCGCCCGGACAGCTCCATGCCCATCTGGGCGAACACCACCCGTAGTGCCGCGACCAGACCCACGCCTGCGCCCACGCCCAGCACCGAGCCCAGCACCCCCACGACCCCGGCCTGCACCAGGATCGAGGTGAAGACCTGGCGCGGCGAGGCACCGATCGCCCGGAGCATCGCGAACTCGCGCTGACGCTGCCGGACGAGCATCTGGAAGGTGTTGCTGATGATGAAGGCGCCGACGAAGAGCGAGATGCCCGCGAAGACGAGCAGGAAGGTCGAGACGAAGCCGAGGGCCGACTGGATCTGCTCCTGGGTCTCGGCGCGCAGGGCCGCTCCGGTGGCGGCCTCGACCGAGGACCCGCCGGGCAGTGCCGCCGTCAGCCTCTCGACGACCTCCGTCTCGTCGAGCCCCTCGGACGCGTACACCGCGATGGTGGCCACACGGCCGTCCGGGGCGTAGGCGGTGGTCGCGGTCGCGACGTCGAGGAAGACGATCGTGGCGCCGGCGACCGGGGCCCCGAAGGCCACCTCCCCGACGACCTCGACCTCCACGAGCGCCCCGGCCACCACGACGGTGGTGGTGTCGCCCAGGGCGAGCCCCGAGGCCCGCAGGCTCGCCGACTCGAGCGCGATCTCGGTGGGTCCCGACGGTGCGCGGCCCTGCACCACGATGGCCGCTGGTTCGTCCGGGTGCAGGCCGATCGCGAAGCTGGGTGCCCCGCCGCCCCCGGCGACGGCGGTGCCGTCCGCCCCGACGAGCACGGCGGGTCCGGTGAGGTCGGGGATCACCGTCTCGACCCCGTCGACGTCGGCGACGTCCTGCACGAGGGACAACGGGATGCGGTTGCGGTCGCCGGCGACCTCGGCCCCCGGGCCCATCGGCGCGGCTCCGGCGGCGACCTCCGAGCCACGCAGGTACGCGTCACCCGTGAGCGAGGACTCGACGATGTCGCTGAACGTGCTCGACATCATCGAGCGCAGCGAGAAGGTGCCCGCGACGAAGGCGACGCCGAGCAGCACCGCCAGGACGGACAGCAGGAACCGGCCGAGGTGGCTGCGGATCCCCCGGAGCGCGACGCGGGTCACCGGCTGACCCGCCGACCGACCGCGACGGGCGGGGCGTCACGCTCGGCACGGCCCGCACCGAGGTCGCGCAGGGCGTCCAGGACGCTCTCGGAGGTCGGGTCGGCGAGCTCGGCGACCAGTCGGCCGTCGGCCAGGAACAGGACCCGGTGCGCGTACGAGGCGGCCGTCGGGTCGTGGGTCACCATGACCACCGACTGGCCGAGCTCGTCGACCGAGCGCCGCAGGAAGCCCAGCACCTCGCCTGACGAGCGTGAGTCGAGGTTCCCGGTCGGCTCGTCGGCGAAGACCACGGCGGGGCGCGAGGCGAGCGCGCGGGCGCAGGCGACCCGTTGCTGCTGCCCGCCCGAGAGCTCGCTGGGCCGGTGGTCGAGGCGGTCGCGCAGGCCCACCGCGTCGACGACGGTGTCGAACCAGTCCCGGTCGACCGGTCGCCGCGCGATGTCCAGCGGGAGGGTGATGTTCTCCTCGGCGGTGAGCGTGGGGATCAGGTTGAAGGCCTGGAAGACGAAGCCGAGGCGGGTGCGACGGAGTCGGGTCAGCTGGGACTGCTTCATCCGGCCGACGTCGTCGCCGTCGACGACGACGGTGCCCGAGGTCGGGGTGTCCAGGCCCGCCATGCAGTGCATCAGCGTGGACTTGCCGGAACCCGACGGGCCCATGATCGCGGTGAGGTCGCCGCGGCCGAAGTCGACGCTGATGCCGTCCAGGGCACGGACGGCCGTCTCCCCCTTCCCGTAGATCTTGACCAGGTCACGTGCGGAGGCGATGGGCCCCGCGGTGGGGTCGGCGGCCGTCTCAGGCATGGGTGTTCCGTTCTTCTCGTCGATGATGCGTCGATCATCGTGGGTCGCCAGGGCGCCCGGGATCGGGGACAACCCTCATCACCCCCTGAGATTGTGCGCGCGAACCCCTGACCCCTGCCAGGGGTCGGTGCAGGCGGACCTCCCACGGTCTGGGAGAATCGGCGACCATGAGCGACCAGCGCCCCACCTCGACCCCTGACCCGACCGCACCCACGGCGACGTCACGGGTACCGGACAAGGTCAGCCTGGACGGTCTCGAGGTGCGCTGGGACGCGGCCTGGAGCTCGGCCGGCACCTACGACTTCGACCGGACGGCGACCCGCGACCAGGTCTACTCGATCGACACGCCTCCCCCCACGGTCTCCGGTTCGCTGCACGTGGGTCACGTCTTCTCGTACACGCACACCGATGTGGTCGCGCGGTTCTGGCGCATGCGTGGCCGCGAGGTGTTCTACCCGATGGGTTGGGACGACAACGGTCTGCCGACCGAGCGCAGGGTGCAGAACTACTACGGGGTGCGGTGCGAGCCGTCGCTCCCCTACACCCCGGACCTCGAGCCACCGCACGAGGGTGGTGACGGCAAGAGCGTCCGGGCTGCCGACCAGCTCCCGGTCTCGCGGCGCAACTTCATCGAGCTGTGCGAGCGGCTCACAGTCGAGGACGAGCGTCAGTTCGAGGCGCTCTGGCGGCGCCTGGGGCTGTCGGTCGACTGGCGGCACCACTACCAGACCGTCGGTGTGGCCTCGAGGGTCGTGGCGCAGAAGGCCTTCCTGCGCAACCTCGCCCGGGGAGAGGCCTACCAGGCCCAGGCCCCGGGCCTGTGGGACGTGACCTTCCAGACCGCGGTCGCCCAGGCCGAGCTCGAGGCCCGTGAGTACCCGGGTCACTTCCACCGGGTCGCGTTCCACGGGGCCCAGGGTCCGGTCCACGTCGAGACCACCCGCCCCGAGCTGATCCCCGCGGTCGTGGCGCTGATCGCCCACCCCGACGACGAGCGCTACCAGCACCTGTTCGGCACCACCGTCCGCGCGCCGCTCTTCGACATCGAGGTGCCCGTCCTGGCGCACCCCGCCGCCGAGCCCGACAAGGGCGCGGGCATCGCGATGTGCTGCACCTTCGGCGACCTCACGGACGTGCAGTGGTGGCGCGAGCTCCAGCTGTCGACGCACCCTGTGATCAGCCGGGACGGCCGCATCCTGCGCGAGACGCCCGAGTGGATCGCCTCCGAGACGGGTCGGCACCTGTTCGAGGAGCTGGCCGGCAAGACGACCTTCTCGGCCCGCTCCGCCGTCGTGGACGCGTTGCGGGCCTCGGGCGACCTCGACGGCGAGCCGACCCCCACGCAGCGGATGGCCAACTTCTACGAGAAGGGCGACAAGCCCCTCGAGATCGTCACCTCCCGCCAGTGGTACATCCGCAACGGCGGACGGGCGGACGGTCGCGGCGAGGGGCTGCGCGAGGAGCTGCTCGCCCGGGGTGAGGAGCTCGCGTTCCACCCCGACTTCATGCGGGTGCGCTACGAGAACTGGGTCGGCGGCCTCAACGGTGACTGGCTGATCTCCCGCCAGCGGTTCTTCGGGGTGGCGATCCCGCTCTGGTACCGGGTCGACGCCCAGGGTGAGGTGGACCACTCCAGCCCGTTGGTGCCCGACGAGGCGACCCTCCCGGTCGACCCGACGAGCGACGTGCCGGAGGGGTTCACCCCGGACCAGCGCGGTGTGCCCGGGGGCTTCGTCGGCGAGGCCGACGTGATGGACACGTGGGCCACGTCCTCGTTGTCGCCGCAGATCGCCGGTGGGTGGGAGTCCGACCCGGACCTGTTCGAGCGGGTCTTCCCGATGGACCTGCGACCCCAGGGCCAGGACATCATCCGGACCTGGCTCTTCTCGACCGTGGTCCGCTCGCACCTCGAGCACGGCTCGCTGCCCTGGAAGCACGCAGCGATCTCGGGCTGGATCCTGGACCCGGACCGCAAGAAGATGAGCAAGTCCAAGGGCAACGTGGTCACCCCCATGGGTCTGCTCGAGGAGCACGGCTCGGACGCGGTGCGCTACTGGGCGGCCTCCGCACGCCTGGGCACCGACGCGGCCTTCGAGGTCGGGCAGATGAAGATCGGCCGCAGACTGGCGATCAAGGTGCTCAACGCGAGCAAGTTCGCGCTCGGCTTCGGGGCGGCCGAGGCGGGCGACCCGGACCCCTCTCAGGTCACCGAGCCGCTGGACCGCGCGATGCTCGCAGGGCTGGCCGACGTCACCGACAAGGCCACCGCCGCCCTCGAGGCGTACGACCACACCCGCGCCCTGGAGGTCACCGAGACGTTCTTCTGGACCTTCTGCGACGACTACCTGGAGCTGGTCAAGGACCGCGCCTACGGCGCACAGGACGCCGCCGGCGCACCGTCGGCCGGGACCGTCTCGGCGCGTGCGGCCCTCGCCCTCGCGCTCGACTCCCTGCTGCGGCTGCTCGCCCCGGTGCTCCCGTTCGCGACCGAGGAGGTGTGGTCCTGGTGGCGCACAGGCTCGGTGCACCGCGCACCGTGGCCGCTGGCCGCCCCGCTGCGCGCGGCAGCGGGCGACGCCGATCCGTCGACCCTGCTCGCGGCGGGCCGGGCTCTGGCCGCGCTGCGGAAGGTCAAGTCGGAGGCCAAGGTCTCGATGCGGACGCAGATCGCCCGGGCCGAGCTCGCCGTCCCGGCGTCCCACCTGGACCTGGTGCGCGCCGCGCTCGAGGACGTCAGGGCCGCCGGGCGTGCGCTCGACCTGTCCGTGGTGGGGGAGGAGATCGAGGTCGCCGTCGTGCGTGACGCGGAGCTGGTGCCCGCCGAGCCACGCGTCGACGGACCATCGTCCCGTGCATAGGTAGTAGATTGAGTGTATATTCTTGCGGTCCACTCGATCGCGAGAAAGCTGCCCTGCCATGCGTGCACCCCTGTCCCGACCGACCCTCGCACTGCTGGTGGCCGCCGGCCTCGGTGCGGCCCTGACCGGCTGCGCGTCGACCCCGACCACCGAGGCCTCCGCGGACGGCGCACCTGACCTGGTGACCGACGGCGCTCTGACCGTGTGCACCAACACCCCCTACGAGCCCTTCGAGTACGAGGAGGCCGGCCAGGTGGTCGGCCTGGACATCGACCTCATGCAGGAGGTCGCCGACGACCTCGGGGTCGAGGTGACCGTCGTGGTCACCGCCTTCGAGGGGATCCAGTCGGGAGCAGACCTCGACGTCGGCAAGTGCGACGTCGTCGCCTCCGCAGTCACCATCACCGACGAGCGCGCCGCCAAGTTCGACTTCTCGCAGCCCTACTTCGACGCCGACCAGGGGCTCCTGGTACCCGCAGGATCCGGCATCGACTCCCTCGAGGAGCTCGACGGGGTCGACGTGGGGGTGCAGCAGGCCACCACGGGCGAGGACTGGGCGGTCGAGAACGACCTCGCGGCCGTGCAGTTCGAGGAGCTCGGCCTGCAGGTCCAGGCGCTGCGGACCGGCCAGGTCGGCGCCGTGCTCAACGACATCGCCGTGCTCGGGGCCTTCGTGGACGACTCGACGGAGATCGGCACCGTCTTCCCCACGGGTGAGCAGTACGGGTTCGGCGTCCGCAAGGGCAACGTCGCGCTGCTCGCCGCGATCGACGCCACGCTCGAGCGGATCGCCGAGGACGGCACCTACGAGGCCCTCTACACCGCGCGGGTCGGGACCGCGCCGGCCGACTCCTGACCATGGCGGCCACCCTGTCCCCTCCCCCGGTGCGGCCGGTCGCACGGCCCCGGATGAGTCCTCGTCGGCGGGCCCGCACCGCGCGCGGCATCCAGTACGCGCTGCTGCTGGTGGCCGCGGCCGTCGTGGTCGCGGTGACCGACTGGCGCCAGGTCGGGGTCTCGTTCTTCAACCCGACCGTCGCCGTCGAGATGCTGCCGACCCTCGGTCGCGCGCTGACCAACACCCTGGTGTACACCGCAGCGGCGTTCGCGGTCGGGCTCAGCCTGGGGCTCCTGCTGGCGCTGATGAAGCTCTCCTCGGTGCGGCCCTACCGCTGGATCGCGACTCTCTACATCGAGTTCTTCCGGGGGATCCCGGCACTGCTCGTCGTGGTCGCGTTCGGCTACGCCGTGCCGGTCGCCCTGGGCGTCTCGATCGGTTCGCTGACCGCCAAGGCCGCCCTGGCCCTGGGCATGGTCTCGGCCGCCTACATCGCCGAGACGCTGCGGGCCGGCATCCAGGCCGTCCCCCGCGGACAGGTCGAGGCCGCCCGGTCCCTGGGGATGTCGCACGGTCGGACGATGGTCACCATCGTGATCCCGCAGGCGTTCCGGATCGTGCTCCCACCGATGACCAACGAGCTCATCCTGCTCACCAAGGACACCTCCCTGATCTTCCTGCTCGGCCTGACCCCGGCGCAGTACGACCTCACCAAGCTGGGGCGTGACTTCCTGAGCAGCGCGACCGGCGGGCTGACCGCGCTGTTCGTGATCGGCGCCTGCTACCTGTGCATCACCATCCCCCTCGGTCTCCTGGCCCGCCGGCTCGAGGCCACGACCGGACGAGGCACCCGCTGATGGCCCTGCCGCCCACCACCCCCCCGACCCCTCCCGCGGCAGGTCCCGTCGTCACGATCAGCGGGCTCCACAAGTCCTTCGGCGACCGCGAGGTGCTGCGCGGGATCGACCTCGAGGTCGGCTCGGGTGAGGTCGTGTGCGTGATCGGCCCCTCGGGCTCGGGGAAGTCGACGCTGCTGCGCTGCGTCAACCTCCTCGAGCAGCCGACCGCGGGGACGGTCACGGTGCTCGGCACCGAGGTCACCGACCCTGACGTGGACATCGACCAGGTCCGGTCGCGGGTGGGCATGGTCTTCCAGCAGTTCAACCTCTTCGCCCACCAGAGCGTGCTGCAGAACTGCACCCTGGCCCAGCGGAAGGTGCTCGGGCGGTCCCGGGCCCAGGCCGAGGCCGTGGCCATGAAGAACCTCGAGCACGTGGGCCTGGCCGACCGTGCGCAGTCGATGCCCTCACAGCTCTCGGGAGGCCAGCAGCAACGCGTCGCGATCGCCCGCGCCCTGAGCATGGACCCCGAGCTGATGCTCTTCGACGAGCCGACGTCCGCCCTGGACCCCGAGCTCGTCGGTGAGGTGCTCGCCGTCATGCGCGACCTGGCCCAGGAGGGCATGACCATGCTCGTGGTCACCCACGAGATGGCCTTCGCGCGCGAGGTGGGAGACCGCGTCGTCTTCATGGATGACGGGAGCGTGGTCGAGACCGGACCTGCCGACCAGGTGATCGGTGCACCCGCCGAGGAGCGGACGCAGGCCTTCCTGCGGCGCGTCCTGGACCCCACCCACCTGCAGGTCGGCGGCCCGAACGGGACCTGACCCGGGACCCCTCGCGATATCGTCGCAGCGCGGACACCACATCGGGTGCCGCACCTGATGCGGAGAACCCAGTGCGCGAGATCGTCACCCCCAGCCTCATCGCCGGCCACGAGGAGGTGTCGATCCCCGACCTCCTGGCCGCACGGCTCGCACGCTCCCCCGACGCACCCCTGATCGAGCGCAAGTCCGAGCTCGGCGGCACGTGGCAGCCGATCAGCGCCCGCGCCTTCGTCGCCGAGGTGACGGCCGTGGCCAAGGGACTCGTCGCACGCGGGATCAGCCCCGGCGACCGGGTCTCCATCATGAGCCGGACCCGCTACGAGTGGACCGTGCTCGACTTCGCCGTCTGGGCGGCCGGCGCGGTCTCGGTCCCCGTGTACGAGACGTCGTCGGCCGACCAGGTCGGGTGGATCCTCGCCGACGCCGAGGTCAGGCTCGCGATCGTCGAGACGACGGCGCACGGCTCGCTCACCGAGGGCCTTCGCGCCGGGCTGCCGGGCCTGGAGGGGGTCCTGGTGATCGACGACGGCGCCCTGGCCGACCTCGTCCAGGAGGGCACACAGGTCCAGACCCACGAGATCACCCGGCGCAGCGCGCTCGCCGGGTTCGACGACCTCGCCACGATCATCTACACCTCGGGGACCACAGGGCGTCCCAAGGGGGTCGAGCTGACCCACGGGAACTTCGTCTCCCTCACCCTCGAGGGCGTGCAGGGGCTGCGCGAGGTGTGCGCGATGCCCCACTCACGCACCCTGCTGTTCATGCCGCTGGCCCACGTCTTCGCCCGATTCATCCAGGTGCTGTGCATCCCGTCGGGTGCTGTGCTCGGCCACACCCCCGACACCAGGAACCTGCTGGCCGACCTCGGCTCGTTCCGGCCGACGTTCGTGCTCTCGGTGCCCCGTGTCTTCGAGAAGGTCTACAACTCCTCGGAGCAGAAGGCCGCCGGCGGAGTACGGCTGCGCCTGTTCCGCTGGGCCGCCAAGACGTCGATCGACTACTCGCGGGCCCTGGACCTGGACGAGGGACCCGATCTCCTGCTGCGCGCCCGGCACGCGCTGGCCGACCGCCTCGTCCTGCACAAGGTCCGCAACGCGCTGGGTGGGGCCGCCGAGTACGCGGTCTCGGGCGGCGCGCCCCTCGGGGAGCGGCTCGGTCACTTCTACCGCGGTCTGGGCCTGCGGGTCCTCGAGGGCTACGGCCTCACCGAGACCACCGCCCCGACCGCCGTCAACCTGCCCGCCAAGACCACGATCGGCACCGTGGGTCCGCCCTTCCCGGGGGCCTCGATCCGGCTCGCGGACGACGGCGAGATCGAGGTCGCCGGTGCCCACGTCTTCCGCGGCTACCACAACAACCCCGACGCCACGGCCGAGGCACTGCGTGACGGCTGGTTCCGCACGGGCGACCTGGGCTCCCTCGACGAGGACGGCTACCTGCGGATCACCGGCCGCAAGAAGGAGATCATCGTCACCGCGGGGGGCAAGAACGTCGCACCCGCCCCGCTCGAGGACCGCCTGCGCGGGCACCCGCTGGTCAGCCAGGTCGTCGCGGTCGGTGACGGGCGGCCGTTCATCGCGGCTCTGGTCACCCTCGACGCCGAGATGCTGCCCGGCTGGCTGACCACGCACGGCCTGCCGGCGATGGACGTCCGCGCTGCGGCCCGCCACCCCGAGGTGCTCGCGGCCCTGGACCGCGCGGTCGAGCGGGCCAACTCGGCGGTCTCGCGCGCGGAGTCGATCCGCAAGGTCAGGGTGCTCGTCACCGACTTCACCGAGACCAACGGCTACCTGACACCCTCGCTCAAGGTCCGCCGACGCGAGGTCCTGGCATCCTTCGCCGACGAGGTCGACGCGATCTACGCACCCTGAGACCGACGGGCTGTCCCAGGGTGCGCCGATCGTCCCTCAGTGGCGCCGGTGCGTGTCCGCGGTGTAGCTCGGGGCCGTCTCGTGGGGTGTCGCGGCGTCGGTCCAGCGCAGCAGGGCGCCGACCCCGTCGATGAGCTCGGCGCTGCCCTCCATCGCGAAGGTGAACCCCGAGTCCTGCGCGAGCGCGGCACGGAGCACGGCGATGTCCGCACGCACCTCGTGCGCCTCGTCCGGTGAGACTCCCAAGGACGCGAGGTCACCGCGGTTCGTCGCGACCTGCAGCGGGTCCGAGCCCACCCACAGCGTCCGGTCGGTCAACGCCGCCGACGCCGCACCGGCGGCGTTGCGCAGCACGACGAGCTCGGAGACCTGCCCGCGACGCAGCACGTCGACCACGTCGCCCAGCTCGGTCACCGCCCCGTCCCCCCGACCGAGCGCCTCGCGGAGCCGGGCGGCCACGGCCTCCCGGCGGCGTGCGCGGTGCGCCTCGAGCACGGCGTGGACGTTTGCGGCGAACACGCTCTCCTTGATCCCCTCGGCCCGCGAGCCGCCCGGGACCTCGACGAGGATCTCGGCCGTCGCGTGCCCCACGGCACCACGCAGCAGGGTCACGGCACGCACGTCACCGGTGATCATCACCAGGTCCGGACGGTGCTCGAAGACCGCTCGATCGAGCTCCTCGGCGACCACGTCGGCGTTGCGCTCCCAGGAGTCCTCGACCCGGGCCTGCATCCTTCGGTGCGACCAGCCACCTGCGCGAGCCTTGTGCAGGACGTCGTGCCCACCCTCGACCGGGTCGAGGGACGTGTCGGCCTCGTGGCTGTCGGTCCCTGACCAGCTGAGGTCCGCGCCCGACCGGTCCACCTCGACCAGCAGGTATCGGACGGCCTCATCGGCTGCCAGAGCCGCGGGCAGCAGCGAGGGGGTGCCGTTGTGGAACGCCTCGTCACGCACCGGGGCGTCGGCCAGGACCCGGTCGAAGAGGATATCGGTGCCCGAGGCCACGACGTAGCGACCGTGCGGCCCGGGGACGTGCGTCGGGCGCAGCACGACCTCCTCGAGCGCCTCGAGCGTGTCGCCCGGTGCACCCATCTCGTCCAGAGCCCGTCTCAGGCCGTTCCACCTGCTGCGGATCTCGCGGGAGCCGGCCTCATCACCTCGCGTCACGTCGAGACAGACGGTGGTCAGGGGGCCGTCGTGGTGCAGCAGCGGCTTGAGGGAGTCGAGCTTCATCGGGTACCTCGCGATCTGGTCACTGATGCCGGCGTCGTCGCCGACCGGACTCTGCCACCCTGTTCCACCTGACCGAGGAACGCCAGTCCGGCGGAGAACGCCGTTCCGTGCTATGCGGACTTCTCCCGAGGCGTCCGCTTGACCGCGGGGGCCGGCTCACGCGGCACGATCGTCGGGTTCACGTTGTCCAGGACCACCTCACGGGACACCACCACCCGCTCGACGTCGTCGCGGCTCGGCACCTCGAACATGACCTGCTGGAGGACCTCCTCCAGGATGGCCCGCAGACCGCGCGCACCGGTGCCACGCAGCAGCGCCTGATCGGCGACCGCCTCGAGAGCGTCGTCGGTGAACTCGAGCTCGACACCATCGATCTCGAACATCCGCTGGTACTGCTTGATCAGGGCGTTGCGCGGCTCGCTGAGGATGCGCACGAGCGCCGACTGGTCCAGCGGGGAGACGGTGGTGATCACCGGCACGCGACCGATGAACTCGGGGATCAGACCGAACTTGAGCAGGTCCTCGGGCATGACGTCGCCGAAGACGTCGGTGTCGTCCACGCTGTGCAGCGGAGCGCCGAAACCGATGCCCCGGCGGCCCGATCGCGAGGTGATGATCTCGTCCAGGCCCGCGAACGCGCCCGCGACGATGAACAGCACGTTGGTGGTGTCGATCTGGATGAACTCCTGGTGCGGGTGCTTGCGCCCCCCCTGGGGCGGCACCGAGGCCGTGGTTCCCTCGAGGATCTTCAGCAGCGCCTGCTGGACGCCCTCGCCCGACACGTCGCGCGTGATCGACGGGTTCTCGCTCTTCCGGGCGATCTTGTCGACCTCGTCGATGTAGATGATGCCCGTCTCGGCCTTCTTGACGTCGTAGTCCGCCGCCTGGATGAGCTTGAGCAGGATGTTCTCGACGTCCTCGCCCACATAGCCGGCCTCGGTCAGCGCGGTGGCGTCCGCGATCGCGAAGGGCACGTTGAGCATCTTGGCGAGCGTCTGGGCGAGGTACGTCTTGCCGCAACCAGTCGGTCCGATGAGCAGGATGTTGGACTTGGCGAGCTCGACCGCCTCGGCCTCGGCACCGGGGCGCGCGCTCTCGCCGGCCTGGATGCGCTTGTAGTGGTTGTAGACCGCGACGGCCAGCGACCGCTTGGCGGGCTCCTGACCGACGATGTACTGCTCGAGGAAGTCGAAGATCTCCCGGGGCTTGGGCAGCTCGACCATGCCGACCTCGGTGGCCTCGGCGAGCTCCTCCTCGATGATCTCGTTGCACAGGTCGATGCACTCGTCGCAGATGTAGACACCCGGCCCGGCGATGAGCTTCTTGACCTGCTTCTGGCTCTTCCCGCAGAACGAGCACTTGAGCAGGTCGGCGCCGTCTCCGATGCGTGCCACTGTGTGCTCCTCCCCGGGCCCCGGCAGGGACCACTGCTCCGTGCAGACCATTGCACACCACCCGGCGCCCAATGTCAGCCCACCTGGCCGGTGCGGCCAGATCTCACCCCCGCGGACGGACCGCCCGCGGGGGTGGTCCTGCTCAGGACGTCACGACCGCGGCCTTGCGGCTCTCGAGGACCTGGTCGACCAGACCGTACTCCAGCGCCTGCTGCGAGGAGAGGATCTTGTCGCGCTCGATGTCCAGTCGGACCTGCTCGACGTCGCGACCGGCGTGCCGGGCGATCGTGGCCTCGAGCCACTCCCGCATCCGGATGAGCTCGTTGGCGTGGATCTCGATGTCCGAGGCCTGCGCGTAGCCACCACCCTCGAGGGCCGGCTGGTGGATCAGCACCCGCGCGTTGGGCAGAGCCAGGCGCTTCCCAGGGCTGCCTGCGGCGAGGAGCACAGCGGCGGCCGAGGCCGCCTGACCCAGGCAGACCGTCTGGATCTGAGGCTTGATGTACTGCATCGTGTCGTAGATCGCCGTCATGGCCGTGAACGAGCCACCGGGCGAGTTGATGTACAGGATGATGTCGCGGTCGGGGTCCTGGCTCTCCAGGACGAGCAGCTGGGCCATCACGTCGTCGGCCGAGGCGTCATCCACCTGGACACCGAGGAAGATGATGCGGTCCTCGAAGAGCTTGGTGTACGGGTCCTGGCGCTTGAACCCGTAGGCCGTGCGCTCCTCGAACTGCGGCAGCACGTAACGGGAGGACGGCGCCCCGTAGGGCGCGCCTCCGGGACGGTCCCCGAAGCCGCCGGCGAGAGCCGACGACCGGGCGATGAACTGGTGCTCCATGCTCACTGGTACTCCTCGGGATGGACGGGTCGCGACGGGGACGGGACGGCTCAGCTCGTCGTGCCGCCGCCACCGCTCACGGACGCGGCGTGCGTGACGACGTGGTCGATGAAGCCGTACTCGAGCGCCTCAGGTGCCGTGAACCAGCGGTCACGGTCGGAGTCGATGTTGATCTGCTCGGGGGTCTTGCCGGTCTGCTCGGCGATCAGCTCGGCGAGCAGCCGCTTCATGTGCAGGATGAGCTCGGCGTTGATACGGACATCCGTCGCCGTGCCGCCGATGCCGCCCGAGGGCTGGTGCATCATCACGCGGGTGTGGGGGGTGGCGTACCGCTTCCCCTTGGCGCCCGAGGAGAGCAGGAACTGACCCATCGATGCCGCCATGCCCACGGCGACCGTCGCGACGTCAGGCTGGATGAACTGCATCGTGTCGTAGATCGCCATCCCCGCGGTGATCGACCCGCCTGGCGAGTTGATGTACAGAAAGATGTCCTTGTCCGGGTCCTCGGCGGCGAGCAGCATCATCTGCCCGCAGATCGCGTTCGCGTTCTCGTCGCGGACCTCGGAGCCGAGCCAGATGATGCGCTCGCGGAGCAACCGGTTGTAGATGTGGTCGTTCAGCCCCAGGCTCGGTCCGTCGCCTCGTGCGTCGCGCGGCATGAGCTCGGCTGCGTGGCGTGGCATCTGCTCGTTCACGGATCTCCCTCGTCCTACCCTGCCCCGAGGACCAGCCTCGGGACCTGTACGTGTGCAGCGACCCTAACGCGAGAGCCCGGGCCGCCACGTCCCGCGCGGGGACGTTTTCGCTGACGGCGCAGTGCACGCCACGGAGCGCCCGCGAGGCCGGACCGGTCCGGCGGGACCGACGGCGAAGGGCCCCGCACCCAGGGTGCAGGGCCCTTCGCTCCTCCGGTCCGGGGGTCAGGCCTTGGCGTCCTCGTCGGCTGCCGCCTGCTCGGTGCCGTCGGTGTCGACCTCCTCGGCCGCAGCCGTCTCGGCGGCCAGTGCGGCCTCCATCTCGGCCTGCGCGGCAGCCACCGCGTCCTGGGCGTCGTCCTCATCCGTCCCGATGAACTCGGACAGGTCGACGGGCGCACCCGAGCCGTCCACGACGCTCACCTGGCGCAGCGCGACGGCGATCGCCTTGGACCGCCCCACCTCGGCGATCATGGCGGGGATCTGACCCTGCTCGTCGACCGTCTTGATGAAGGTGTTGGGGTCCATGCCGTACTGGCGCGAGGCGTTCACCAGGTAGTCGAGCAGCTCGTTCTGGGCGACCTTGACCTGGAGCTTCTCGGCCAGGGTGTCCATCAGGATCTGGTTGCGCAGCGCGTCGCGGGCCTGACCCTGGACCTCGGTGCGGTGCTCGTCGTCCTCGCTGCGCCCCTCGGACTCGAGGTGGCGGACCACCTCGGCCTCGACGACGCCGTTCGGCACGGGGATCTCGACGCCTTCCTGCAGCTTCTCGATCAGCAGGTCACGGGCCTGGACGGCCTGGTTGGAGGCCTTGGCACGGGCCGCCTGGCCGCGCAGGTCCTCGCGCAGCTCGTCGATCGTGTCGAACTCGCTGGCCAGCTGGGCGAACTCGTCGTCGACCGCGGGGAGCTCGCGGACCTTGACCGTCGTGGCGGTCACCGAGACCTGGGCCGTGCGGCCCTCGTGCTCACCGCCGGCGAGGGCCGTCTCGAAGGTCGTGGTCTCCCCGGCCGAGAGGCCGGTGAGGGCCTCGTCGAGCCCTTCGAGCATGTTGCCCGAGCCGATCTGGTAGCTGATGCCGCTCACCGAGTCGACCTCGTCGCCGTCCACGGTCGCGGTCAGGTCCAGGACGACGAAGTCGCGGTCCACGGCCGGGCGGTCCACGCCCACCAGGGTGCCGAAACGCTCCCGGAGGGCGTCGAGCCGCTCCTGGACGTCCTCGTCCGAGACGGTGACGTCATCGACGGTGAGGGTGAGCGAGTCCAGGTCCGGGAGCTCGATCTCGGGGCGGACCTCGACCTGGGCGGTGAAGCTGAGACCACCCTCGGCGCCGGTCAGCGCAGGGATCTCGGTGACCTCGATCTCGGGCTGGCCGAGCGGGCGGAGGTCGGCCTCGGTCACGGCCTGGCGGTAGAAGCCCGGCATGCCCTCGTTGACGGCGTGCTCGATCACCGCGGCGCGTCCGACCCGCTGGTCGATGATCCGAGCAGGGACCTTGCCCTTGCGGAAACCGGGGATCGAGACCTGCGAGCCGATGTGCTGGTACGCGTGGTCGATGCTCGGCCTCAGCTCGTCGTGCGACACCTCGACGGTCAGCTTGACCGTAGTGGCGTCAATGGTCTCGACGGCGCTCTTCACAGCAGTGATCTCCAACGGCTCGGTCTGTCCCGGGGGCGTCCCGGCGGATGCAGGGCCGGGTCGCTCGGCGACCCGTCGTTCTGGGAGGTGCACGTGGGCAGGCAGGAGCCGCGCGCACGGCCCGACGATCCTACGGCACAGGCAGCCCGACCGCTCGCACGAGGTCCTGGCCACCAGAGGTCGGGATGACAGGATTCGAACCTGCGACCTTCCGCTCCCAAAGCGGACGCGCTACCAAGCTGCGCCACATCCCGTGCTGGACGAGCCTACTCGGGAGCCGCCCGGGCGCCGGCAGGGACCTGCGCCCGGAGCGAGATCCCACATGCTGGACACCCTTCCATGGTCATCGCGGGTGATTGTCGAGTCGTCCCAGGTCTCTCGTCCCAGGTCAGGCGCGACATCCCGCGGGCCGTCCAACTTTCATCCTTGACGTTCGGCTTGATTCGCCGGCGAGACCAGTCACATGATGTGTGACGTCGGCAGCACGCCTGCCGGCAGTCCAGGAACTCCTGCGGGCGGAACACGACCTCCGCATTCCTGACGAGGGACCGGCATCGCGATCGCGACGGTCCTCGTCCTTCCTCGCCGATGATGCCGAGCAACTCCGTCCTGCCCGTGCGAGCCTTGCGAGGGTCCATTGTTCATCTTCATTCTGCAGATCCGTCACATGCTCGATGACAACTCGGAGTTCTACCTCTTCGCGGCGTTCTCCGCGATGATCTGGATCCTCTGGGTGATCAAGGTGGTGCTCTCCCGGAGGTACCGACCTTATGTCGAGCCCCACCGCACCACGACCAGCGTCGTGGTCCCCGTCGTCGACGAGCCCGAGGACCTCTTCCGCGACGTCCTGGGACGCATGGTCGAGCAGGGGCCGGACGAGATCATCGTCGTCATCAACGGTGCCCGCAACCCGGTGCTCGAGTCGGTCAGCGACGAGTTCTCCCCCCTGGTGCGCTGGGTCCACACGCCCATCCCCGGCAAGCGCAACGCCGTGAAGATCGGCACCGAGCTGTCCCGGCACGAGATCACCGTGCTCGTGGACTCCGACACCGTCTGGACGCCCGGCGCGCTCGAGGAGCTCGTCAAGCCCTTCGCCGACGAGCGGATCGGCGGGGTCACCACCCGCCAGCGGATCCTCGAGCCCACCCGCAGCTGGATGACCCGGTGGGCCGACTGGCTCGAGAACTCGCGGTCGCTGTACTCCATGCCGGCCCAGAGCGTGCTCGGCCATGTCGGCTGCCTGCCCGGCCGGACCATCGCGTTCCGCCGCAACATCCTCATCCGCGTCATGGACAAGTTCATGACCGAGCGGTTCCTGGGGGTCTTCCTCGAGGTGTCGGACGACCGCACGCTGACCAACCTCACCCTCAAGGAGGGGTACCGGACGGTCTACCAGCACACCAGCCTCGTCTACACCGATGCGCCGCTGCAGATCAAGAAGCTCTTCAAGCAGCAGCTGCGCTGGGCCCGTGGCAGCCAGTACAACACCCTGCGCATGCTGCCCTGGATGCTCGGGCACGCACCGTGGCTGGCCGTGTTCTTCCTGGCCGACATCATCCTGCCGTTCCTGCTCATCGGGACGATCCTCGGGTGGATCTACCGGGCCGTCTCGGGCACCGGGGTCAACTTCTACCAGGCGATCCTGGACACCTACGGCACGCAGTTCGGATGGTTCTGGGTCATCGGCCTGATGATCGCCTCGACCGTGCTGAGCATGTCGATCCGCCAGATCCGGCACCTCCAGGAGGTCCCGTCGGACTTCTTCCGGCTGCCGCTGTTCATCATCGTCTCGACCTTCTTCCTCATGCCGGTCCGGCTGATCGGGTTCTTCCGGCTCGCCCACGTCAGCGGGTGGGGCACCCGAGCAGGGGCCTACGCGGGGGGAGCGGTCGAGTCCGTCACGGCCCAGTCGAGCGACTCGCTGCTCGCCGAGCTCGAGGACCTCGCGACGGACGCACCGGTCGACGTCGTGGACCGCCGGCGCCCCGACAGCGGTCCCGGCGTCCACGGGTCGGTCGCCGACCCTGCCGACCACCGCCCCGAGCCCGACGGCCCCGAGGGCGCTCTCGCGACCCGGACACGGCGTGAGGTCCACGCCCCCGGCACCGCCCTGACGACGCCCCCGGCGAAGACCCGCCGGTTCAACCCGCTCGCGTCGATCCCGTACCTGATCGGTCTGACCATCTTCGCCCTGGAGGCACTTCTCTATGTCTGACACCCGCGCCAGCTCCACCTGGTGGTCCACCACCGGCAGAGGGCTCTCCTTCAAGGCCAAGGCCGGGACCGCTGCCGTCGCCGTGTGCCTGGTCCTGACCACCGTCGCCGTCTGGACCTCACCCTCGACGGACTTCGTGTCGGCCGACGCCGGCACGGACGAGGCCGCCACGACGCCCACCCAGGAGGAGCTCCTGCGCGCCGAGCTCGCCAGCCTGCGCGAGGAGCTCGCCGAGCGGGACGCCGCGCTCGCGGCCGCCGAGACCGCCGAGACCGAGGACGACGCACCCGACCCTGCACCGGAGCCCGAGCCCGCACCACCGGCCGCCGGGAACCGGCAGGACGACGGCGCGACGAGCCGTGGAGGGTCAGGCCGCACCGCACCCGCACCGGCCCCCGGTCCGACCGCCGAGCCGCAGGACTCCGACGGTCCCGCCAACCCGTCCAACCCGTCGCTGCCCGAGCCCGGTGCGGTCACCCCCGACCCGCAGCCCGCACCGACGCCCGCACCACCGGCCCCCGGTGCGCCGACGCCCGCACCGCCGGCGATCACCGCACCGTCCAAGGCCGAGCTGCTCGACCCTGAGGACCGCTACTACGGCATGTACACCGTCCAGTCGCCGTTCAGCTGGGCGACCCTGGACGACGTCTCGACCAAGACCGGGATCCTCCCCGACCTGGCGGGCTACTTCAGCGGCTGGGACCGTGACTTCCGTCCCGACGCCGTCGAGCGGTCGTGGCAGCGGGGGATGCTCCCGATGCTGACCTGGGAGTCACGGCCCTCGCACGCGGCCAACAACCAGCGCGAGGAGGAGGACTACTCCTCGCCGTTGATCCTCGACGGTGCGTTCGACACCTACATCCGCGACTACGCGCGCGGCATCGCCGACCTCGGCCTGCCCCTGGGGCTGCGCCTGAACCACGAGATGAACGGCGACTGGTACCCGTGGTCGGAGATGAACAAGTTCGGTGAGCCGATCAACGGCAACCGGCCGGGTGACTACGCCAAGGTCTGGCGCCACGTCCACGACATCTTCGAGCAGGAGGGCGCCAACGAGTACGTGATCTGGGTCTGGGCGCCGAACATCGTCAACAACCTGCCCGACAACCTCAAGCAGTACTCGTACACCGAGAGCCTGTACCCCGGCGAGGAGTACGTGGACTGGGTGGGCCTGTCGGCCTACTACCGGCCGCCGTACCGCGAGAACCAGACACCGACCTTCTCCTGGACCTTCGACGCCAGCCTCGACCAGCTGCGGCGACTGACCGACAAGCCGATCATGCTCGCCGAGATCGGCGCCTCCGAGGTCGGCGGGAACAAGCCCGCATGGGTCCGCAGCTTCTTCGAGGCACTGACCCGCCCGGAGAACGACGACATCGTCGGCTTCACCTGGTTCAGCCTCACCGTCACCTCGATCGTCAGCGGCCAGGTGACCACGAACGACTGGCGGATCGACTCCCGAGCCAACTCCCTCGCCGCGTTCCGCGAAGGGCTGCACGACCCCGCGACCCGGATGGGTGGGTCGATCTACCCCGCGCCGTCCACCGCCGAGGCCCCCGAGCCGGCCGAGGAGGAGCCACCTGTCGAGGCGCTCGTCGCACCGACCCCGCAGGAGCCCACCGAGGCTCCCGGGCCCACCGCCGAGGACCCTGCCGAGACCGCACCGCCCGAGCCCGACACCGCGGGACCCGAGGGCGAGACCGCACCCGAGCCGGGTGCCGGGCCCACCACGCCCGACCCCGCACCCAGCCCCGTCCCCGACGAGAACCTGGTCCTCACGCCCTGACGACCCTCACCACGGGCGCGCCCCCACGAGCGCGCCGTGCCGTCCCTGAACCTGCACCTGCCCTGGAGGCATGACATGTCCACGTCCCGTACCCGCACCCGCTCCACACCCGCTCCCCCGGCGACCGGCGGCTCCACGCCGACCGACGCACCCCGGATCAGCGTCATCGGCACCGGCTACCTCGGGGCCACCCACGCCGCCGCGATGGCCGCACTCGGCTTCGACGTGATCGGCTACGACACCGACCAGAACAAGGTCGACGCGCTCAGCCTGGGCAAGGTGCCCTTCTACGAGCCAGGGCTCGACACCCTCCTCACCGAGCAGGTCGAGTCCGGTCGCCTCCGTTTCACCTCTGACGTCCGCGAGGCGGTCGCCGACGCCGACGTGCACTTCGTGTGCGTGGGCACCCCGCAGCAGTCCACCAGCCACGCCGCGAACCTCAGCTACGTCGAGGCCGCGTTCACCGCGATCCTGCAGAACGCGACCCGCGACGCGCTCATCGTCGGCAAGTCGACGGTCCCGGTCGGGACCGCCGCGAACCTGCGGACCCTCATCCCCTCGCACCTGCCCGAGGGGCTGAAGGCCGAGCTCGTCTGGAACCCGGAGTTCCTCCGCGAGGGCAAGGCCGTCGACGACACCCTGCACCCCGACCGCATCGTCATCGGCGGGGCGAGCGCGCACGCCGAGGCGCTGCTGCGCACCGTCTACGCGACCCCGATCAGCGAGGGCACCCCCGTGGTGACCTGCGACCTGCCGACGGCCGAGCTCGTCAAGGTCAGCGCCAACGCGTTCCTGGCCACCAAGATCTCGTTCATCAACGCGATCGCGGGTGTCTGCGAGGCCGCCGGTGCCGACGTCACCGTGCTGGCGGACGCCCTGGGTCACGACGTCCGCATCGGCCGTCAGTTCCTCAACGCGGGTCTCGGCTTCGGTGGGGGCTGCCTGCCCAAGGACATCCGGGCCCTCATGCACCGCGCGAGTGAGCTCGGCGCCCACCCGGCAGCACGACTCCTGCAGCAGGTCGACGAGATCAACATGGGGCAGCGCGAGCGGGTCATCGCCCTGGCCACCGAGGCCTGCGGCGGCTCGGTCCTCAACCGGCGCATCGGTGTGCTGGGGGCCGCGTTCAAGCCCGACACGGACGACGTCCGCGACTCCCCCGCGCTCAACGTGGCGGCTGCGCTGCACCTACGGGGGGCCCAGGTGACGGTCTACGACCCGCAGGCCTCGGACACCGCCCGCCGCACCTTCCCCACCCTGGGCTACGCCGCCTCGGTGGAGGAGGCCGTGCAGGGCAGCGACGTGGTGCTGCTGCTCACCGAGTGGCCGCAGCTCGTGGACAGCGACCCGGCGGCCCTGGCCGCCCTGACCCCGACCGCCCGCGTCATCGACGCGCGCGGCAAGCTGGACCCCACGACCTGGCGCGCCGCCGGGTGGGAGTTCCGCGGGCTCGGCCGGCCCGCCGCCTGACCGGTCCGGGTCGACGGCGCCCCGGATCCCGTACGCACCCGAGCCGTCCTGGGCCTACGAGCACCGCTCACAGGCCCAGGACGGCTCCGGCGATCAGGAAGTACACGATCAGCCCCGTGGTGTCCACGAAGGTCGTGATGAACGGGGCGCTGACCACCGCAGGGTCCACGCCGAGCCGCCGGGCGAGCATCGGCGTCAGTGATCCTGCTGCGGTCGCCAAGGTGCAGACGACCACCATGGTCAGGGTCAGCACGGCGGCGATCTGAGGCCCGGCGATGACGGTCGCCGGGACGAAGCCCACCAGCGCGAGGGTCGCCCCGAGGCTGGCACCGGTCACCACCTCGCGTCCCACGACCCGAGGCAGGTCGGCGAACCGCACGTCACCCAGGGCCATCGCCCGCACGACCGTGGTCGCGGCCTGCGCCCCGGCGTTGCCGCCCGTGCCGATCAGCAACGGGACGAACAGCGCGAGCACCACCACCTGCTCGAGGGTCGCCTCGAAGTACCCCAGGACGGTGACCGTGAGCGCGGCCGCGACCAGGAGCACCAGGAGCCAGGCGATCCGGCTCCGCACCAGCCCGAGGATGCTGGTGGTGAGATAGGGCCGCTGCAGCGGCTCGGAGGCCCCTGTCCGGGCCAGGTCCTCGCTCTCCTCGCGGACCAGCACACGCATCGCGTCGTCCACGGTGAACAGACCGAGGAGCCGCTGCTCGGCGTCCACCACGGGGATGGCGACCAGGCCGTGGTCACGGACCTTCACCGCGGCCTCCTCCTGATCGGTCCCGGCCTCGACCACGATCGGCTCGGACATGACCTCGGTCAGGGGGGTCGCGGCGTCGCTCACCAGCAGCCTGCGCAACGAGACCACTCCCACCACCGTGCGGCCGGCGTCGACCACCGGCAACGTGTAGATCGTCTCGGCCTCCTCGGCCCGCTCGGTGACGTGCTGCAGGGCCTGACCCACGGTGAGGGTGACGGGTACGGCCACGACCTCCGGCGTCATCCTGCGCCCGACCGAGTCGACGGGCCATCCCAGCAGGACCGTGGTCATCTCCCGCTCCTGGGGGCTGAGCCCCGAGAGCAGGCGCGTGGCGACCTTGGCCGGCAGCTCGTCCAGCAGGACGGCACGGTCGTCGGGATCCAGACCCGCGACGAGCTCGGCGGTCGCCTCCTCGCGCAACCCGTCGAGCAGCTCCCTCTGCACCGCGGGCTCGAGGTCCTCGAAGACCTCCAGGGCGAAGCCCTTGGACAGGGAGCGGAAGGCCACCGCGCGGGTCACCGCGTCGCAACGGCGCAGCTCGTCGACGACCCCGCGCACCCCCAGCTCCTCGAGGCCTGAGCGGACGTCTGCGAGGCGGCCGGCCCGGGCGAGCTCGGTCAGGTCGTTCATGGGTACCTCCGGTTCGTGGCGGGCACTGCGATTCGCGCGACGCCGCGTCAGGGCGCGCGCAGTGCTTGCTGCTCGCTCGGGCGCGCTGCCGACCCACGCGGGTGGGCGGTCGACCGTGGGAGCGCTCCGGGCGCCGTCGGGCGCCTCAGCAGGTCTCGCCGGGCCGGGCCGAGGGCGTCAGTGCTCAGGGCGTGGGCTGGCGTGCGCGGGCCGGGGACGGGGACTGTGCTCGGGACTCATGTCCCTCACCTCCCCTGGTCGACGCGTGCGCCGGTGCAGAGCATCTCCGCGGGCTTTGGTAGTCTCCCACCGCCGGACTTCACGGCGATGCGGGTGTAGCTCAATGGTAGAGCCCCAGTCTTCCAAACTGGCTACGCGAGTTCGATTCTCGTCACCCGCTCCACCCCGACCCGCCGACCCACCGACCCACCGACCGGTGCGAACCCTCGCTCCCCCGGTCGGCATGCGAACCTCCATGGCCAGGCTCAGCCGAGGCGGACCCGCTCTCCCAGCCGCGGCACGACGGCGGTGACGTCGAGCTCGCGTCGGATCCGGGTCGCCAGGGCGAGCGAGGCGTCCTGCTCGCCATGGGTGACGTACACCGTCTCGGGCGGCTCGGGCATGTCGGCGAGCCACGCGACCAGACCGTCGGCGTCGGCGTGCACCGAGAACTCCTCGTCCGAGACGATCTCCGCGCGCACCGGCACGTACCGGCCGTGGATCTTCACCTCGGTCGCCCCGTCGCGCAGGGCACGGCCCCGGGTCCCGACCGCCTGGTACCCGGTCAGGACCACGGTGCTGTCCCGGTCCGGGAGCAGGTGCCGCAGATGATGGACGACCCGGCCGCCGGTCGCCATCCCGGCGGACGAGATGATGATGCACGGCACGCGCGGTCGGTTCAGCGCCATCGACTCCTCGGGGGTCCGTGCCGCTCGCAGGGTCGGGATGTCCGCGAGGTCGGGCGGGACCTCCGGACGGATCTCCTCGCGCAGGCTCGGGCGCCGGTAGGCCGCGAGGGCGGCCAGGGCCATGGGGCTGTCGACGTAGACCGGGACCAGAGGGATCTCCCCGTCGCGGATCAGGCGCGAGAGGGCCTCGAGCACGAGCTCGGTCCGGTCCACGGCGAACGCCGGTACCAGGACCGACCCTCCGCGGGCGATCGTGCGGCGGACGGCGTCCGCGAGCGCCGCGTGCGGTCGACCGGGCGGGGCAGGATGGCGACGGTCCCCGTAGGTGGACTCGATCACCACGGTCCGCGCCGCGGGCGGCGCAGACCGTGGGCGCAGGACGGGGTGCGTCGCGCGGCCGAGGTCACCGGAGAAGAGCACCCGTTCACCGCCCGCGTCGACCAGGACGCTGGCGGAGCCGAGCACGTGCGCTGCGCGGTGGAGAGCGACCTGGACCCCTCCCCCCAGGTCGACCGGCGGGCCGAACGCGACCTGACGGAAGTGCGTGATGCTCCGTTCCACGTCGGCGGAGGTGTAGAGCGGCAGCGGCGGGTCGTGCCGGGACCACCCGCCGGCGCGGGCGAGCTCGGCGTCACGCTCGTTGAGGTGGGCGCTGTCACGCAGGACGATCTCGGTGAGCACCGCGGTGCCCTCGGTCATCCACACCGGTCCGGTGAAGCCGTCGCGGACCAGCGCCGGCAGGTACCCGCAGTGGTCGAGGTGGCAGTGCGTCAGGACGACGTCGTCGATGCTGGCAGGGCTCACCGGGAAGGGCTCCCAGTTGCGTCGACGCCACCCGCGCTCGCCCTGGTACAAGCCGCAGTCGACCAGGACACGTCGGCCCGCGTGCTCCACGAGGTACCTGCTCCCGGTCACGGTGCCGGTGGCACCCAGGAACTCGAGCGTCGTGGGGTGGTCGTGGTCCATGGGACCAGCCTCCCGCTCGACCGGGCTCCCGACCAGAGCCACCTCGGTATCCTCCGGGTGCTCGCGCACCCCTCGGCGATTGCCGGGCACCCGCACCGACCGATACCGTCGCCGCAGCACCCCAGCGCTACGACCGGAAGGACCTGCGATGCCGTCGGCTCGGCCGCTCGTCCTGGCGGGTGCCCTCGGCGCGCGCTGCGCCGCCCCGTGCTGCTGTCCCTGTCGCTAGAGCGCTGGCACCTGCGCGACCGCTGCCCGTCGGGCGGCCGGCCGACGCCGTCAGCGCTCCTCGCCCCAGCCCTGCACGACCCGCCGTGCGGAATGCCCGGCACCCGCGGACCGTTCACCCCGTGGAACCCCTGACCCGAACGCCAGCACGGCCGCGCCCGCGGCCCCGTGAGACGAGGACTGACATGACCCGCATCTACGACGACGTGACGAAGCTGATCGGCAACACCCCGCTCGTCCGTCTGAACCGGGTGACCGAGGGGGCGCACGCGACCGTCGTGGCCAAGCTCGAGTTCTACAACCCGGCCAGCTCGGTCAAGGACCGTATCGGGGTCGCGATCGTCGACGCCGCGGAGGCGTCCGGCGAGCTCCCCCCGGGCGGCACGATCGTCGAGGCCACGAGCGGCAACACGGGCATCGCCCTGGCGATGGTCGGGGCGGCACGGGGCTACGACGTGGTGCTCACGATGCCCGAGACGATGTCCAAGGAGCGGCGCGCACTGCTGCGCGCCTTCGGCGCCGAGCTCGTCCTGACCCCTGGCTCGGAGGGCATGAAGGGCGCGGTCAACCGTGCGAACGAGATCGCCGCGTCACGCCCGGGTGCCGTCCTGGCCCGCCAGTTCGCCAACGAGGCCAACCCGGCGATCCACCGGGCCACGACCGCCGAGGAGATCTGGGCCGACACCGACGGCCAGGTCGACATCGTGGTGGCGGGCATCGGCACGGGTGGGACGATCACCGGTGTCGGCCAGGTGCTCAAGGAGCGCAAGCCCGGTGTGCAGATCATCGCGGTCGAGCCGGCCGAGTCGCCGATCCTCAACGGCGGGGCCCCGGGGCCGCACAAGATCCAGGGGATCGGCGCGAACTTCGTGCCGGAGATCCTGGACACCTCGGTCTACGACGAGGTCATCGACGTCGACGCCGAGACCTCGGTGCGCGTCGCGCGCGACACCGCTGCCCGGGAGGGGCTGCTCGTCGGGCTGTCGTCGGGCGCGGCCGTCCACGCCGCCGTCGAGGTCGCCAAGCGCCCCGAGAACGCGGGCAAGCTGATCGTGGTCATCATCCCCTCGTTCGGCGAGCGCTACCTGACCTCGATCCTCTACGCCGACCTGCTGGACTGAGCGGCGTGCGACGCATCTGGCGCTTCCTCACGATCCTGCGTGAGGACCTCGATGCTGCCCGGCGGCGGGACCCCGCCGCTCGCAGCATGGTCGAGGTCGCCCTGGGGTACCCCGGCGTGCACGCCGTGTGGGCCTACCGGGTGGCGCACCGGATGTGGCGCGAGCCCGGGCTGCGACTGCTGGCCCGGCTCTTCTCGCAGGCGTCCCGGGCTGCCACCGGGGTGGAGATCCACCCCGGTGCGCAGCTCGGTCGCCGGCTGTTCATCGACCACGGCATGGGTGTGGTGATCGGCGAGACGGCCGTCGTCGGGGACGACGTCGTCCTGTTCCACGGTGCGACGCTGGGCGGCAAGGCCATGCGCCGCGGCAAGCGTCACCCGACCCTGGGCGACCACGTCGTGGTCGGCGCGGGGGCCAAGATCCTCGGACCGGTCTGGGTCGGGGACGGGGCGCAGATCGGCGCCAACGCCGTGGTCGTCAAGGACGTCCCGGCCGGTGCGGTGGCGGTGGGGATCCCCGCGGTGGTGCGCGCGCGACCCGAGCCCTCGCTCGACGCCGACCACGTCGAGGACCCCGCGATCTACATCTGAGGTGCTCGACATCTGAGGTCGTCGCCCCCGGCCCGGTCCCGTGGATCGAGCAGGATCTCGGTGGGCGACGCACCGTCGCTACAGTCCCGGACGTGCCGTCCCCCGCGTCCAGCCACATCCTCCTCGCCGGGCTGGTCACGACCGCTGTGGGCTTCCTGAGCGCCTTCGCCGTGGTGCTGGCCGGGCTGCGCGCCGTGGGGGCGAGCCCCGCGCAGGCCGCATCGGGCCTGCTCGCGGTGACGGTCGGCATGGGCCTGGCCACGATCCTGCTCTCGGTGCGCACCCGCCTCCCGATCACGATCGCGTGGTCCACCCCGGGTGCCGCTCTTCTGGCCACCACGGGTGCGGTCGACGGCGGATGGCCCGCGGCGGTCGGCGCCTTCGCGGTGTGCGGGGTGCTGCTCGCGGTCGTGGGCCTGTGGGGACGCCTCGCTGCGCTGACGGCGCACATCCCGGCGACGATCGCGAGCGCGATGCTGGCCGGGGTGCTCCTGGACCTGTGCCTGGCGCCGGTGCGGGCGCTGGAGACCACCGGGTGGCTGGTCGCGCCGGTGATCGGGCTGTGGGTGGTGCTGCTGCGCCTGGCCCCGCGCTGGGCCGCCCCCGCGGGGCTGGTCGTCGCGACGGGCCTGGCCTTCACCTCGGCGGACGTGAGAGCCCTGCCGGCCGCGACCTGGCTCCCCACGCTCGAGTGGACCGCCCCGACCCTCGGGGTGGCGTCGGTGGTGTCGCTCGCGGTGCCCCTGTTCGTGGTGACGATGGCATCGCAGAACCTTCCGGGGGTGGCGGTGCTGGCCGGCTTCGGCTACGTCGCCCCGTGGCGCCGGGTGCTGCTGACCACAGGGGTGGGCACGATGCTGGTGGCGCCGTTCGGGGGGCACGCCCTGAACCTCGCCGCGATCAGCGCGGCGCTGGCCGCGGGGCCCGAGGCAGGTGCGGACCGTGGCGAGCGGTGGCGGGCCGCGACCACGGCGGGCGTCGGCTACGTCGCGGTGGGACTCGGCTCGGCCGGTGTGGCGGCCGTCGCCCTCGCGGCACCGGGGGGTCTCATCGAGGCGGCCGCGGGCCTGGCTCTCGTCGCGACCCTCGCGGCGTCGCTGCGCAGCGCCTTCTCGGTCGCGCCGCACGCCGTCGCGGCTGCGGCGACCTTCCTGGTCACGGTCTCCGGCGTCCGGCCGTGGGGGGTGGGCTCGGCGTTCTGGGGCCTCGTGGCCGGCGTGGTCCTGCTGGCGCTCACGAGATTGCTCCGACGGCCCCGTCTCGACATATGAACCGGTCAGGTCCGAGTTTCTTGCGCTGCCGCCCGGGATCGGGCTAATCTCCGACCAGGTCCCACGGACTGACATCGCGCGTCTCAGATAGAGAGACGCCCACCAGGAGGGAGGCTGCGCCATGAACCGTCGAACCGACGAGACGATGGCGCTGCCGATGATGCCCTCCCCGCGTGGCTGCATGCCACGCGCTGGCGCCTGACGGCACGCTCCCCCGAGCAGAGGTCGTCCCGGTCCGATCACGGACCTAGGTAGCCAGCGGAGATCTCCCAGCCCCCGCCCGCACGCCCCGTGCCCGGCGTCCGGCGTGCCCCGTCCCTGGTGCCGCCGCGACACGACCGGTCGCGCCTGCCCCGAGGACCTCCCATGGCGATCACCACGCCCACCGCCGTCCGCTCGCACCCGGCCCACCCGGTCTCGGTGCGTGGGGTCGGCCGCACCTTCGCCCCCCGCTCCCGCGGTGGCCACGCCCACCGCGTGCTCACCGGGGTGGACCTGGAGATCGGGGCCGGCGAGATCGTCGCCCTCATCGGCGCCTCAGGCTGCGGCAAGTCGACCCTGCTGCGCCAGGTCAGCGGGCTGGACGCGCCGAGCGAGGGCACGATCGTGATCGACGACGCCCCGGTGGCCGGGGTCGACCCGCGGTGTGCGGTCGCCTTCCAGGAGCCGCGGCTGCTGCCGTGGCGCACCCTGGCCCAGAACGTGGCCCTCGGCCTTCCGCGTGGGACCGACCGCTCCGCAGGCGACCGCCGGGTGCACGAGCTGCTCGAGCTCGTGGGACTTGGCCAGTGCACTCAGTACCGGCCCCGCCAGATCTCGGGCGGGATGGCCCAGCGCACCTCGCTCGCCCGTGCACTGGCCCGCAACCCCGGTGTGCTCGTCCTGGACGAGCCGTTCGGCGCCCTCGACGCGCTGACCCGGCTCAAGATGCAGGACCTCCTGCTCGAGGTCCACGCCGCCGAGCCCGCGACCGTCCTGCTCGTCACGCACGATGTCGACGAGGCCCTGTACCTCGCCGACCGTGTGGTCCTGCTCGGCCGCCCCGAGGGCTCCGGTCCCTACGAGCCCGCCACGGTGCGCACCGTGCTGACCGTCCCGGGAGCCCGCCCGCGGGACCGCGGCGACGCCGGTCTCGCGCACCTGAGGGCCCGGTTGCTCGACGGCCTGGGTGTCCCCAGTCACCACCAGTCCGCTCAGCACGCCTGAGCCGCTCGGCCCCTGAACCTCTCAGCACCGCTGAGCAGCACGACCGCTCCACCCCGACCGGCCGACCGGCCGACCGGCTCACCGCTCCACCCCGCACGAGAGGTACCCCGATGAGGATCCGCACCGCACTGTCCGTCACCGCGGCCACCGCAGCCGCCGCCCTGATGCTCAGCGGCTGCGCGGCCGGCGAGGGCTCGCCCGTCGACGGCGACCCCGCTCCGGCTCCCGGCGCCACCACCACCGAGGAGGGCTGGAGCAGCGACACGCTCAACATCGACTTCGCGACCTACAACCCGCTGAGCCTGATCATCAAGGACCAGGGCTGGCTCGAGGAGACCCTGGGCGAGGACGTCACCGTCACCTGGATCCAGTCGGCCGGCTCGAACAAGGCGAACGAGGCGCTGCGCGCGGGCGCGGTCGACGTGGGCTCGACGGCCGGCTCGGCCGCGCTGCTGGCCAAGGCGAACGGGTCGCCGATCCAGACCATCGGGATCTACACCCAGCCCGAGTGGGCAGCCATCGTGGTGCCGGAAGGATCGGACATCACCTCGGTCGAGGACCTCGCCGGCCGGTCCGTCGCGGCGACCAAGGGCACCGACCCCTACTTCTTCCTGCTGCAGAGCCTCGAGGAGCACGGGGTCGAGCTCGCCGACGTGGAGGTGCAGAACCTGCAGCACGCCGACGGTCGCGTGGCCCTGGAGAACGGCTCCGTCGACGCCTGGTCCGGCCTCGACCCGATCATGGCCGACAGCGAGGTGAACGCCGGGTCGGAGCTCATCTACCGCAACATCGGCTTCAACACCTACGGGTTCCTCAACGCCACCGAGAGCTTCATCGAGCGCTCCCCGGACCTCGCGCAGCTGGTCCTCGACGCCTACGAGAAGGCTCGTGCCTGGGCGCTGGAGAACCCCGAGGAGACGGCTGCGATCCTCGCCGACGTCGCAGGCATCGAGCTGGCCATCGCCGAGAAGGTCATCCTCGAGCGCACCGTGATCGACCTGGACGTCGTCCCGGGCGACGCCCAGCGTGAGGTCCTCGAGGTCGTCGGACCGATCTTCGTGGAGTCCGGCGACGTCCAGTCACAGGACGCGATCGACCAGGCCCTGGAGAGCCTCTTCGAGGACAGCTTCGCCACGGCAGCCGACCCGGCCAACATCACCGACTGACCGGCACCGCACGACCAGCATGACCAGCACCGGACCGCACCAGCAGGGACACGAGGAGCCGACCATGACGATCCCAGGGACCATCGGGACCGGACCCGTCGTCGACAAGGACGGCAATCCCCTGCGGTCCCTGAACCACGTCGACTCCCGGGCGGACGACCCGTCCGCCCGGGAGTCGACCGGAACGTCGGACCCACTGGCGCCCGACGTCCGACGGCGTGGGGCCCTGCTGGACCACGGTTGGGTGCGTGGTGCGCTCGGCACCGTCGTGCCGTTGCTGGTGCTCCTCGTGTGGCACGTGACGACCACGTCCGGCCTGATACCCCCTTACCGGTTGCCCTCGCCGCAGAGCGTCGTGCTCGCGGCGGCCGACCTGCTCGAGCGCGGCGACCTCCTGCCCTACATCCACATCTCCACCCAGCGTGTCCTCATCGGCTTCGCCATCGGTGCCGTCCTCGGTCTGGTCCTCGGAGCGGTCGTCGGCCTGTCCCGGCTCGGTGACGTCCTGCTGACCACGACGTTCAGCGGGCTCCGTGCCGTCCCGTCGCTCGCCTGGATCCCGCTGCTGATCATCTGGCTGCAGTACGGCGAGGAGTCCAAGATCACGCTGATCGCCATCGGGGCCTTCTTCCCGGTCTACACGACCGTCGCCTCGGCCCTGCGGCACGTCGACCCGCACCTGGTCGAGGCCGGGCGCGCGTACGGCCTGCGGGGCGCGGCCCTCCTCGGACGCGTCCAGCTGCCAGCAGCCACCCCCGCTGTGGTCTCGGGTCTGCGCCTCGCCCTGGCCCAGGCCTGGCTGTTCCTGGTCGCGGCCGAGCTGCTCGGAGCCTCCAAGGGACTGGGGTTCCTGCTGACCGACTCGCAGAACAACGGCCGGGTCGACCGCATCCTGCTCGCGATCGTCCTGCTTGCGGTGCTCGGCAAGAGCACAGACGCCCTGATCGGCGTCGCGGAGAAGCGGCTGGCCCGCCGGTGGTAGGCACCACCGCGACGCCGCGCAGCACGGCGATCAGCACCCTGCAGACCGACGACAGGGTCTTCCCGCCCGCCGCCGGCGGCACGTGGAACGTCGGCCCGGCCGACCACGCGCGCCTGCACGCCGAGGCCGACGCCGACCACGTCGCGTTCTGGGAGCGTGCCGCCGAGCGGCTCGAGTGGGCCGAGCCGTGGCACACCGCCCACACCTGGTCGCCCAGCGTGCCCGACCCCGAGGACCCCGAACGGCTCACTGTGCCCGTCGCGCAGTGGTTCGCGGGCGGCAGGCTCAACGTCGCCGTCAACTGCGTGGACCGGCACGTCACGGCAGGCCGGGGAGACAAGGTCGCGCTGCACTTCGAGGGTGAGCCCGGCGACCGCCGCTCCTACACCTACGCCGAGCTCCAACGCGAGGTCTCGCGAGCCGCCAACGCGCTCACCGACCTGGGCGTCGAGAAGGGCGACCGGGTGGTGGTCTACCTCCCCGTGCTGCCCGAGACCGTCATCATCACCCTGGCGATCGCCCGCATCGGAGCCATCCACTCGCTGGTCTTCGGCGGCTTCTCGGCCGAGGCGGTCCGCTTCCGGGTCCAGGACACCGGCGCCAAGCTGCTGGTCACCTCCGACGGGCAGCACCGGCGCGGCCGCGCCGTGGCGACCAAGGACGCCGCGGACGAGGCCGTCGCCGGCCTGGACCACGTCGAGCACGTGCTCGTGGTCCGTCGTACCGGCGAGGCCACCCCGGACGTGCCGTGGACCCCCGGGCGTGACGTGTGGTGGCACGAGGTCGTCGACACCGCCGAGGACCACCACGAGGCGCAGGCCTTCGACGCCGAGACCCCCCTGTTCATCATCTACACCTCGGGGACGACCGGGAAGCCCAAGGGGTTGGTGCACACCAGCGGGGGCTACCTCACCCAGGCGTCGTGGACGCACTGGGCGCACTTCGACGCACGCGAGGACGACGTCCACTGGTGCACCGCGGACCTCGCCTGGGTCACCGCGCACACCTACGAGATCTACGGGCCGCTCTCCAACGGGATCACCCAGGTGATCTACGAGGGCACGCCGAGCACCCCGCACCCAGGGCGTCACTTCGAGATCATCGAGCGGTACGGCGTCACCACGTACTACACGGCCCCGACCCTGATCCGGACCTTCATGACCTGGTTCCCGGACGGGCTGCCCGCGACCCACGACCTGTCGACGCTGCGGCTGCTCGGCACCGTCGGCGAGTCGATCAACCCCGAGGCCTGGGTGTGGTTCCACGAGCAGGTCGGCGGCGGTCGCGCCCCGATCGTGGACACCTGGTGGCAGTCCGAGACCGGCGCCACGATGATCGCTCCGCTTCCTGGTGTCACCACCCTCAAGCCCGGATCAGCGACCCGCGCCCTGCCCGGCATCTCGGTCAAGGTGGTCGACGAGGCCGGCGGGCAGGTGCCGTTCGGCGGCGGTGGCTTCCTGGTGGTCGACCGCACCTGGCCCGCGATGGCCCGCACCATCTGGAACGACCCCGAGCGCTACCGCGACGCCTACTGGTCCCGGTACGCCGAGCAGGGGTACTTCTTCGCCGGTGACGGCGCACGGTTCGACGTCGACGGCGACATCTGGCTCCTGGGCCGGGTCGACGACGTCATCAACGTCTCAGGTCACCGGCTCTCGACCATCGAGATCGAGTCGGCCCTGGTCTCCCACCCGCTGGTCGGTGAGGCGGGGGTCACCGGCATCGACGACCCGACGACCGGGCAGGCGATCGCGGCGTTCGTGATCCCCGCCCGCGCCCCCGAGCACGCCGACGACGTCGAGGCGTGGGTCGCCCACGCCCGTGAGATCGGCGAGACCCTGCGCGCCCACGTCGCCCGCGAGATCGGCCCGATCGCCAAGCCGCGGGAGGTCGTGGTCGTCCCCGACCTGCCCAAGACACGCTCGGGGAAGATCATGCGCCGGTTGCTGGCCGACCTCGTCGCCGAAAGAGATCTGGGCGACGTGACATCACTTCAGGACGTTACGGCGTTGCACCGGATCAAGGCCGTCCTGGCCGCCCGTCAGAAGGAGACCACGCCGTGACCGACCGCCAGTGGGGTTTCCGCACCCGCGCCCTGCACGCCGGGGGCGTCCCCGACGCCACCACCGGCGCGCGCGCCGTGCCGATCTACCAGACCACGAGCTTCGTCTTCACCGACACGGCCGACGCCGCGAACCTCTTCGCCCTGCAGAAGTACGGCAACATCTACTCGCGGATCGGCAACCCCACGGTCGCTGCCCTCGAAGAACGCATCGCCTCGCTCGAGGGTGGGATCGGTGCGGTCGCGACCGCCTCGGGCATGTCGGCGGAGTTCATCACCTTTGCCGCACTGGTCGGGGCGGGTGACCACGTCGTCGCCGCGGCCTCGCTGTACGGAGGGACCGTCACCCAGCTCGACGTGACCCTGCGCCGCTTCGGTGTGCAGACCACGTTCGTGGCGGGCACCGACCCGGCCGACTACGCGGCGGCGATCCGGCCCGAGACCAAGGTGGTCTACGCCGAGGTGATCGCCAACCCCTCGGGAGAGATCACCGACCTCGCCGGGCTGGCCGAGGTGGCCCACGCCGCCGGCGTCCCGCTGGTCGTCGACGCCACGCTGGCCACCCCCTACCTGGTGCGGCCCATCGAGCACGGGGCCGACATCGTGATCCACTCGGCGACGAAGTTCCTGGGTGGGCACGGCACCACCCTGGGTGGGGTCGTGGTCGAGAGCGGCCGCTTCGACTGGGGCAACGGCCGCTTCCCCCAGATGACCGAGCCCGTCGCGTCCTACGGCGGGGTCAGCTGGTGGGAGAACTTCGGCGAGTACGGCTTCCTGACCAAGCTGCGCTCCGAGCAGCTCCGCGACATCGGCCCTGCCCTTCCCGCGCAGTCCGCCTTCCAGCTGCTCCAGGGCGTCGAGACGCTCCCGCAGAGGATGGACGCGCACCTGGCCAACGCCCGCGTCGTGGCGCAGTGGCTCGAGGACGACCCCCGCGTCGGCTACGTCAACTGGGCCGGCCTGCCCTCCCACCCGCACCACGAGCGGGCGATCAGGTACCTGCCGCAGGGACCGGGGGCCGTGTTCGCCTTCGGGCTGAACGCCACCGACGACCGCAGCGGGCGCGAGGTCGGTCGGCGGTTCATCGAGTCGGTCCAGCTCGCGAGCCACCTGGCCAACGTGGGCGACTCCCGCACGCTCGTGCTGCACCCGGCGTCCACGACCCACCAGCAGCTCTCCGCGGAGCAGCTCGCGGCCGGTGGTGTCGCCGAGGACCTGGTGCGCATCAGCGTGGGACTGGAGGACGTCGAGGACATCCTGTGGGACCTGGACCAAGCACTGACGGCGGCAGCTGGCCCGCCACCCGGATCCGCGGCCGCCCCGGCCGCACCGCGCACTGCCGACTCGGAGGTGACGGCATGAGCTCCGACGCCCTCGACCCGGTCACCGCAGGTGCCGCCTGCGCGGTGCCCGCCCCCACCGACACCGCTCGCGAACGCCGCATCTGGGTCGGCCCGAGCGCCCCCGAACGCCTCGACCTGCTGCGCCGGACACGATCGATCGCGATCGTCGGTGCCTCGGCCAACGCCTCGCGGGCGAGCTACTTCGTGGCGACCTACCTGCTCTCCTCCTCGCCCTACGACGTCTACTTCGTCAACCCGCGGGCCACGCAGATCCTCGGGCGACCGGTCTACCCCTCCCTCGAGGCGCTGCCCGTGGTCCCCGACCTGGTCGACGTCTTCCGCCGTCACGACGACCTGCCGACCGTGCTCGACGAGACCCTCGCGGTCGGCGCCAGGGCTCTGTGGCTGCAGCTCGGCTCGTGGCACGAGGAGGTCGCCCGCCGGGCTGAGGCCGCGGGGCTCGACGTCGTCATGGACCGCTGCGTGAAGATCGAGCACGCACGATTCCACGGCGGTCTGCACCTCGCAGGCTTCGACACCGGGGTGATCAGCTCGCGCCGAGCGCTGGGCTGACCCGGACGGGACGGGCCCCTGGCCGAGGGGTCAGTCCGGTGGCCACCACAGCGCCGCACGCAGCACGACCCTGGGTGGCACGCCGTCGGTCAACGGGCAGCCCTCGGCGCGCAGCAGGGCGGTCGCCCGCTCACGGTGCGCGGCCGGTGGCTCCCCCGAGGCGTTGACCACCCTCCACCAGGGCACGCCCGAGCCGGCGCGGGCGAGCACCTGACCCACCTGGCGCGGGCCCCCACGGCCCAGCAGCTCACCCACGTGCTCAGCGATGGTGCCGTAGGTCGTCGCCCGGCCCGCAGGGATGCTGTCCACGAGGTCCAGCACCGCCTCGAGGTAGTCCTCGTCCATGATCAGTCGTGGTGCACGAGGATGAGGGCGCGGTCGTCGCTGTCACCGGCACGCACCCCGGCGAGGACCGCCTCCGCGCCCCCCGTCCGGGTTGCGACGACCCGCTCGGCCTCGCCCATCAGCCGGTCGATCCCGAGCTCGACGTCGGCCCCCGGCGCCTCGACCAGACCGTCGGTGTAGAGCATCAGCGTGTCGCCGCTCTGCATGACCCCCGAGTGCACCGAGAAGACCGGAGCCAGGACCACCCCGAGCGCAGGGCCTCCCGAGGTGTCGATCAGCTCGATGCGACCCGAACCCGCGTGCAGCTGGATCGCCGGGGGGTGGCCCGCGGTGGAGACCCAGAACTCACCGGTGTCCAGCCGGACGGCCAGGTGCACGGCGGTCGCGAAGCCCTCGGGCCAGTCCTGCCCCAGGAGGTAGCTGTTCGCCGCAGGCAGGAAGGCCTCGCGCGGCATCGCACCGAGCAGCCCTCCGAAGGCGCCCGAGAGCAGCAACGAGCGCACCCCCGCCTCCTGCCCCTTGCCCGACACGTCGACCAGCACGATCTCCAGGAGCAACCCGTTGCGGCTGCGTGAGGCGACCACGAAGTCACCCGAGAACGCCTCGCCGTACGCCGAGCGCACCACGCTGTCGACCCGCCACCGGGTGGGCAGGGCAGGGATCCGGCCGTGCGCGACCAGCCGGTCGCGCAGGTCGACCAGCATCAGGTCGCTGGTGGCCCCCTGAAGACCCAGCCGGTCCCGGCTGCGGACGAAGGCCAGTCCCGCACCGATACCCAGCAGGTGCACCGTGAGGGTCCCGACGTTGAACTGCGAGACCCCCGAGAGCATGAGGGTCGTGAACAGCCCGATGACGATCAGGCAGAGCACCACCATGGCGCGCAGGCGCAGCACGAAGACACCGAGCAGCACGATCAGCAGCAGCACCGAGGCCGGCACCCAGTCCCGGTGCAGGGCGATACCCACACCGGCGAGCAGCGCGAGACCCGACAGGGCGATCCCCGCGGTCGTCTGCCGGATCGCAGGGGGGCGACGGGGGCGCGCGCGTCGCCGACGACGACGCGGGGCGGCATCCAGCAGCGACACCGCACCGCCCTGGGAACCTGTCACTGGCGAAGGCTACCGACCCGATCTGCGCGTCGGAGCCCGAACCGCCCAAAACGCGTGGCCGGTCCGCGCCCCGACCGACATGATGGCCCGATGACCAGCACTCCTCGTCCCACCCCGGCCCTGCCCGACGGCTACACCGCGGTCGACCTCCCCGAGTCCAGGCAGCCCGAGGTGGTCGACCTCGACGCCTGGGCCTTCGCCGCCGAGCCACCGCCCGAGCACGCCGCCCAGCTCACCCAACAGCTCGAGTGGCACCGGACCCGTGGCGTGGAGGCGCCCGACGGCAGCCTCGCGGCAATGCGCTCCTCGTACACCTTCGCCCTGCCCGTCCCCGGCGGCGCGGTCCCCACCGCGGGCCTGACCTGGGTGGGCGTCCATCCCGAGCACCGCCGTCGCGGGCTGCTCTCCGCGATGATCCGCGAGCACCTCGACCGCTCGGTGCAGCGGGGCGAGGTCGTCTCGGCGCTCTTCGCGGCCGAGCCGGCCATCTACGGACGGTTCGGATACGGCACGGCTGCTCAGGGCCTGCGCATGACGGTGCCGCGCGGTGCGGCACTCCGTGACGTGCCCGGCAGCACGTCCCTGACCGTCCGCATCGAACGGCTCGACCCGGAGCGCCACGGGGGGCCGATCGCCGAGCTGCACGCCGAGGCGGGTCGGCACCGGCCCGGGTGGATCACCCGCGGCACCGACGGCCTGCGTGCCCAGCACCTGATGGACCTGCCCGCGTGGCGCAAGGGCGGCGAGGCGCTGCGGGTGCTCACCGTCCTGGACGGGCGGCGACCGCGGGGATACGCCCTCTTCCGACGCAAGGAGGACTGGGGCAGCGGCGCACCGCGGGGCACGGTCATCATCCGCGAGCTCGTGGCGAAGGACGCCGCCGCGGCGCACCGGATGTGGTCGGTACTGCTCGACCTGGACCTCATGGCCACGGTCGAGACGCCCGCGCTCGCCGTCGACGACCCGCTGCACACGCTGCTGGTCGACCCGCGCGCCTGCTCTCCACGGCTGCAGGACAACCTGTGGCTGCGGATCCTGGACCTTCCCCAAGCGCTCGTCGGCCGCCGCTACGCGAGCTCGGTCGACGTGGTGCTGGACGTCACCGACAGCGCTGTGCCGGCCAACGCCGGACGATGGCGGCTCAGCGCCCCGGACCCCGGGACCGGCGGCGCGGCGGCGCAGGTCACCCGCGTCGAGGACGGCTCGGTCACCCCCGACCTCGCTCTCGACATCCGTGAGCTCGCAGCGGCCTACCTCGGCGGCACCACCCTGGGTGCGCTCGCGGTCGCAGGCCTGGTCTCCGAGCGGACGCCCGGCGCGGTGCTGCGCACCTCGACGGCCTTCTCCTGGCCGGTCGCCCCGGTGTGCAGCTGGGTGTTCTGAGACGGTGGCTTCGCGTGCAGCCGCGGTGCTACCCGGTCAGCGCCGGCCCTCGTAGGCGGCGAGCTGGTCGATCCGGCGCTGGTGGCGTGCGTCGCCGCTGAACGGCTCGGCCAGGAAGGTCTCGACGATCTCGGTCGACTCGTCGACCGAGTGCTGGCGGGCACCGAGGGCGACGACGTTCGCGTCGTTGTGCTGCCGGCCCAGCCGTGCGGTCTCGACGCTCCACGCCAGCGCGGACCGCACCCCGGGCACCTTGTTGGCCGCGATCTGCTCACCGTTGCCCGACCCGCCGATCACCACGCCCAGGCTCCCCGGCTCGGCGACCACAGCCTCACCGGCCGCGAAGCAGAAGGACGGGTAGTCGTCCTGCGGGTCGTAGGAGTGCGCCCCGTGGTCGACGACGTCGTGGCCCCCCGCCCGGAGGTGCTCGACGAGGTGGACCTTGAGCTCGTACCCGGCGTGATCGGCGGCGATGTGGATGCGCATGGCGACATCCTGCCGCACTCCTGGTGGGTTCCGCCTAGCCTGGGCCCATGACTCGCCCCGACACCCGTCCTCTGCACAGCGGCATCGACCCCGACGCCCTCGACCCGACGACCCGCCCCCAGGACGACCTGTACGGGCATGTCAACGGCAGGTGGATCGAGTCCCACGTGATCCCCGCGGACCGTGCGATGGACGGCTCCTTCCGGGCGTTGCACGACCAGGCCGAGGAGCACGTCAAGGCGATCATCGAAGAGCTCGGTGCGCAGGTGGCCGCCGCCGCCGCGCAGGGTGCCACGGGGTCCGACGACCGCGCACCGGGCGGTGCGGCTGCCCAGGTCGGTGCGCTCTACGCGAGCTTCATGGACACCGAGCGGGTCGCCGCGCTGGGTGCCTCTCCGCTGAGCGAGGAGCTCGACCTGATCGACGGGGCCGCGGACCGCACCGACCTCACCCGGGTGCTCGGCAGCCTGCAGCGCACCGGAGGTGCGGGGGCGGTCGAGTTCTGGGTCGACAACGACGCCAAGGACCCCGAGCGCTACGTCGTGTACCTGTACCAGGGTGGTCTTGGGCTCCCTGACGAGTCCTACTACCGCGAGACGCAGTACGCCGCCGTGCGCGAGGCGTACGAGCCCCACGTGGCCCGCATGCTCACGCTGGCGGCCGGTGTCGATGCGACGCAGGCCGAGGCGGACGCCGCCGCCGTCGTCGACCTGGAGACCCGCCTGGCGGCGTGCCACTGGGACGTGGTGCGCGACCGTGACGCCGACCTGACCTACAACCCGATGCCGCTGACCGACCTGGTCACCAGCTCGCCCGGCTTCGACTGGGAGACCTGGACCACCGCCCTGGCCGCACCCACGGGCAGCATGGACCACCTCGTGGTGCGCGAGCCCGACTTCGCGACCGGCTTCGCGGCCCTGTGGTCCGAGCTCCCGCTCGAGCAGTGGAAGGCCTGGCTCCGCTACCACCTGGTCAGCGCCCGTGCCCCCTACCTGCACGACGCGGTCGTCGAGGCGAACTTCGACTTCTACGGCCGCACCCTGACCGGCGCGACCGAGCTGCGCGACCGCTGGCGGCGTGGGGTGTCGGTGGTCGAGGGGGCGCTGGGCGAGGCCGTGGGTCAGGTCTACGTCGACCGGCACTTCCCGGCGAGCCACAAGGAGCGCATGCACGAGCTGGTCGCACACCTCGTGGAGGCGTACCGCCGGTCGATCACCTCGCTCGACTGGATGGGTGAGGACACCCGTGCCAAGGCCCTGGACAAGCTCGCGGCGTTCACCCCGAAGATCGGCTACCCCGACCGGTGGAAGGACTACTCAGGTCTGGAGATCAGCCCTGAGGACCTCGTCGGCAACGTCCGCCGGGCGACCGCCTTCGAGCTCGACCGGGAGCTGGCGAAGATCGGCCGTCCGGTGGATCGCGACGAGTGGTTCATGACCCCTCAGACGGTCAACGCGTACTACAACCCCGGGATGAACGAGATCGTCTTCCCCGCAGCGATCCTCCAGCCCCCGTTCTTCGACCCCGAGGCGGACGACGCGGTCAACTACGGCGGCATCGGCGCGGTGATCGGTCACGAGATCGGCCACGGCTTCGACGACCAGGGGTCGAAGTACGACGGTCAGGGGCGCCTCGAGGACTGGTGGACCCCGCAGGACCGGGCCGAGTTCGACACCCGCGCCGCTGCACTCATCGCGCAGTTCGACGTGCTCACCCCACGCCAGCTCGGCCCCGAGCACACCGTCAACGGTGCCCTGACGATCGGGGAGAACATCGGGGACCTGGGCGGGCTGACCATCGGCCTCAAGGCCTACGAGGTCGCCCTCGAGGCGCAGGGCCTGACCCTGGCGCAGGCCCCGGTGCTCGACGGCCTGACCGGCGTGCAGCGTGTCCTGATCGGCTTCGCGCAGGTGTGGCAGTCCAAGGGGCGTGACGAGGAGGTCATCCGCCGGCTGGCGACCGATCCGCACTCGCCCAACGAGTTCCGCTGCAACGCGGTGGTCCGCAACCTCGACGCGTTCTACGAGGCGTACGACGTCACGCCGTCCGACGCCCTGTACCTCGCGCCGGACGAGCGGGTACGCATCTGGTGAGCCGTACCGGCGGGGCCGGCCCGGCTGCGGGTCGGCCCCGCCGGTGCGTCGGGCTGGTCAGAAGGGCTGATAGCCCGCGCGGGCGACCGAGAACCCCTGGCCGGTCGGGTTGTGGCGGCACGTCGCCCCGTTGGTCGAGCTGAAGCAGGACATCTCCCCCACCGTGGTGGCCTGGCCGTAGTCGAGCACCGGGGTGCCCTCGGGCGCGGCAGCGGGTGGGGCGTCGACGCACGGGAACGAGAACCCGTCGGTCGCGGTCACCGTGAGCACGCTGCCGACGGTGCCGGTACAGCCCTCGGGTGGCGCGGGGGGCTCGTAGGAGAACTGCAGGATCGTGCAGGTGGCGGCGTCGGGGGTCACGGTGCAGTGGATGTTCCCGCTCGGCAGCACGAAGGCCCCGAGGTCCAGGCTGTCGGTCGGCTCGGCGGGGGCAGACTCCTCGGGGGTGCTCTCGAGCGGGTCCTGCTGGGTCGGTGAGGCCGCCGGGGTCTCGGGCTCGTCGCCGTCGCCCCCCGACATCACCATCGCCAGGACCACCAGGAAGGTGACCACCAGGATCACGTCGATCGCGAGGAACGCGGTCATCCCCGGGCTGAGGGGACGACGGCGCCCTCCGGCCGCTGCTGCGGGTCTGGGCTGCTCCACCACTGCTCCTCTCGTGCCGACAGGCACACTGCACCGGCAGCATGCCACGGAGCCGCGCGCTCCGCGACGCTCCGGCCTGAGCCCGTGGACCACCGGTACCGGGCGGTGGGGGTGCCGCTCCCTGACGGGTCGTCGACCCAGGACGGACGTTACCGCGGGCCGCCGGTCAGGCCGATCACGGCCATCGCCGCAGACCGCCCGGGGATCCCGCTGACCCCTCCTCCGCGACGCGCCCCCGCACCGCAGAGCAGCACGCGCTCGTGCGCGGTCGAGACCCCCCAGCGTGCCGCGAGCCCGCCGTCGTGCCCCTGACCGGGCTCGGCCCAGGGCCAGGCGAGGTCACGGTGGAAGATGTGCCCACCGGGCAGCCCGACGTCGCCCTCGAGGTCCACCGGGCTGCGCGCCTCGACGCACGGCCGCCCGTCCTGGTCCAGAGCCAGGCAGTCCTCGATCGGCTCGGCCAGCACGCTGTCGAGCGAGCGCAGCGTCGCCGTGAGCGCAGCGTCGCGAGCGCCCACCGGGTCCTCGCGGAACAGCCGGGCGGGCATGTGCAGGCCGAAGAGGGTCAGGGTGTGGTGACCCGTGCGCCGCAGCTCCGGGCCCAGGATCGACGGGTCGGTCAGCGAGTGGCAGTAGATCTCGGCGGGAGGCAGGGTCGGGACCTGGCCCCGGGCCGCCTCCTGGTACGCCCGGTCGAGCTGGCCGTACCCCTCGTTGACGTGGAAGGTCCCGGCGAAGGCACGCGCGGGGTCGACCTGCGGGTCCCGGAGCCGCGGCAGCCGGGTGAGCAGCATGTTGACCTTGAGCTGTGCACCCTCAGGGGGTGGGTCGGCAGGTTCGGCCCCCAGCAGTCGGTCGAGCTCGGCGGGGCTGCAGCCCGCGAGCACGTGACCCGCCGCGGTGCGGTGCTCGTGGCCGGTCCAGGGATCGCTCCAGACGACCTCGGCGCCCGTCGGGCCGGGGTGGACCGACTCGACGGCCGCCGACGTCCTGAGCTCGGCACCGTGACGTCGCGCGGCATCCTCGAGCGCGTGCTGGACGGCACCCATGCCGCCGACCGGCACGTCCCAGTCACCGGTACCGCCTCCGATCACGTGGTACAGGAAGCACCGGTTCTGGATCAGCGTGGCGTCGTCCGCGCGAGCGAAGGTGCCGATCAGCGCGTCGGTGAGCACCACGCCGCGCACGAGGTCGGAGGCGAAGCTGCGCTCGACCACCTCGCTGAGCGGCGTCTCGACGAGGTCCCGCCACCACTGCTCGCCGATCGCAGCACGGACCTGGTCGGCCGAGGGCAACGGACCGGTGACGGTGCCGAAGACGGCACGGGCGAGCGCCGCGGTGCGCTCCCCGAAGGACGACCAGGCGTCGGCGTCCCCCGGTGCACCGACGTTCGCGAAGGAGCGTCGGGTCGCGGCCGGGTCGCCGGTGTCGACCAGCAGACCGCGCGAGGGCTCCCCGGGGACGGGTGTGTAGGACGAGATCCGCCGCCTGCGGAGCGTCAGGTCCAGGCCGAGCTCGTCGCGGACCGTGGCCGGCAGGAGCGAGACCAGGTAGGAGTAGCGCGAGAGGCGAGCATCACGCCCGGCGAACACCTGGTCGGAGCGGGTGGCGCCACCCAGGTGGTCGGCCCGCTCGAGCAGCAGGACGCTCCGTCCGGCCCTGCCCAGGTACGCGGCGGCCGTGAGCCCGTTGTGCCCTCCACCGACGACGACGACGTCGTACCGGGGGCGTGGGGCCGGGGGTCGGGGCTGGGCGGGGACGTCGGTGGGCATGCCTGGCACCGTGCCATGCCCTCGCACCTGACGCCAGGCGCCCGGCACGTCGCGGCAGAGAGCGAGGGGTGGGTCGTGCGCTCCAAGGACGACCCACCCCCCGCCCGATCGGGCCGATACCGGGCTAGCTGCGCCAGGTGTCGGAGAGGGTCAGCACACCGCTCGCCGGGACGGTCGCGACCCGGTTGGCGCCGCTCTCCCAGGTGACGCCGCCGTTGCCGTCGACGCGCACGTACTTGTACTCGACGCGGGTCCCCGGAGGCATCGCCACCTCGGCCCGCCACACGGGGTACGTCGCCGAGGACAGCGCGACGCCCGCTGCGGGGCTCCACGTGCCGAGGGCGGCCGTGCTGCCCACGACGCGGATGCTCCGGCCCCACTGGGTGGTGGCCTCGACCCCGAAGGAGATCCGCGCGTCGCCGGGGGGTGGCGGTGTCGTGCCGTCGAGCATCGCCCCCGCGTGGATCGCGAGTGCGGAGCGCGCCGCGACGTTCGCGCTGAACGTCCCGTTCGCGGCGACGGTGACGGTCGAGCCCGAGCAGGAGCGGGCCGTCGGGTCGTAGTCACCGCTCATCACGTCGCAGTAGACGCCGGCCGGGAGCGACGTCGTGAACGTTCGGCTCAGCGCTGTCCCTTCGCCGTTGAGCGCGAGGTAGGCCTGGTCTCCCCGACCGAAGGCGATCTGGTTGCTGCCGTTGTCCCACCACTGGCTCGTCGCCGCGGTGCCTGCGGCGTTGCGGAACCCGACCATGTTGCGGATCTCGCGCCAGTCGTGCTGGCAGCGCCACCCGTTGGTGTAGCAGGTCGCGTCCAGCACCGCTCCGCTGCTGCTCTGGGGTGCCCCCTTGTTGTAGTCGCCGTTGGTCGCGTACCCCGAGTGCACCGCGGGTGCGCCGTACGGCCAGGCCAGCATGAAGACGTTCGCCAGCGTGTAGGCGGCACCGTCGGCCTCGGTCAGGGTCTCGAAGTTGCGCTCGGTGTCGTGGTTGTCGACGAAGACCCCGGCACGGTCGCTCGGCAGCAGACCCCAGGTCGCGCCGAAGGTCCGCAGGTTGGCCAGCCGGTCGCCGCCGGTGAACACCCGCTTGAGCTGGCGTCCGTAGTTGAACTCGTGCACGTCGCCGATCCCGGTGTACTCCGCGGGGGTGATGGGCTCCCCCGCGGCACCGATGACCTCCTGGACGATGTACACGCTCGGGTCGCTGAGCCGGCTCACGATGTCCGCGACGTCGGCCGCGGGCATGTGCTTGGCCGCGTCGATGCGGAACCCCCGCACGCCCAGGGCGATGAGGTCGTTCATGTATGTGGCGATCCGGCCCCGCACGTACTGCGACCCGGTGGCCAGGTCGGCGAGCCCCACGAGGTTGCAGTTCTGCACCTCCCAGCGGTTGCGGTAGTCGGCGATGTCGCGGCGGCACCCGTTGAAGTCGGCGTCGGAGTAGATGCCCGGGTAGCTGTAGTACTGGAACGGCGACCCCGCGTACCCGGTTCCCCCGCCGGGGGCGCCGCTCATGTGGTTGATCACGGTGTCGGCGATGACCTCGACGCCCGCGGACCGGCAGGTGCTGACCATGGCGGCGAACTGCGCACGGTTGCCGAGCTTGGACTCGATCCGGTAGCTGACCGGCTGGTACGAGGTCCACCACTGGCTGCCGCGGACGTGCTCCTGCGGCGGTGAGACCTGGACGTAGGCGTAGCCCGCAGGTCCCAGGGTGCTGGTGCACTCCCGGGCGACCGAGGTCCACGTCCACTGGAACAGCACGGCGGTGACGTCGCGCTCGCCGGGTGGTGCGGCCGAGGCCGGTGGTGCGGCGCCGACGGCGGCGCCGGTGACCAGCGCTGTGGCGGCCAGGACGCCCGCGAGCGTCCCGGCGAGGGAACGCAGGATCGAGCGGTGGCGGGATCGGGTGTGCGGTCGTCTGGTAGACGGCTCCATGCGGTACTTCTCCCCGTTCGGGTCGGACCGGCCCGACAGCGGTGTCGGACCAGAGACAGCCGGCCGTCGCAGCAGTGCGTCGGCCTCGAGCGGAGCGCGTGCAACGGGATGCAAGATTCCCGCAACATCCTTGGATGCTTGCACGGTAGGCGACGCCACCCAGGGACGCAAGAGGGCGGGCCGGCCACGCCGACCCGCCCTCCACCGGTTCCCGTCAGACGAAGACCGGGCCCCGCGTCCGGGTGCGCTTGAGCTCGTAGAACCCCGGGACGCCCGTCATGAGGACCAACCCGTCCCAGAGCCGGCCGGCATCCTCACCCTGGGGGGTCGGCGTCACCACCGGGCCGAAGTACCCGGTGCCGTCGATCGCCACCACAGGGGTCCCGACCTCGTCCCCGACCAGGTCGATCGCGCGCTGGTGGGAGGCGCGGAGCTCGTCGTCGTGCTCGTCGGTCGAGGCCGCGTCGATGAGCGAGGCCGGCAGACCGACCTCGTCGAGAGCCTCGGCCACGACCACGAGGCGATCGTCCCGCCGCTCCCCCGGGTGCAGCCGCGTCCCGATCGCGTCGTAGAGCGGCTTGACCACCTGCTCGCCGTGCGCGAGCCGCGCCGCGGTCACCACTCGGACCGGTCCCCAGGCGTCATCCATCGAGCGCCGGTACCCCTCGGACAGCTCACGTCCCTCGTTCAGGACCGCCAGGCTCATCACGTGCCACCGCACCTCGACGTCACGCACCCGCTCCACCTCGGTCATCCACCGCGAGGTCATCCAGGCCCACGGGCACGTGGGGTCGAACCAGACGTCCGCGGTGTGCCGGGACGGGGCGGAGGCAGCGGTGAGGTCGGTCATGGTTCTCCATCGATCGGTGGACGGGGGCGGCCGCGCACAGGTCACCGTGCGCATGTCAGCGCAACGTCCCCGACGTCCTGAACCATCCCGTCCCGGCGTGAAAGGATCCGGTGACCCGCACACGGACGACCCGAGGAGCACCACCGTGCCCGCTGAGAACCTCACCCGAGCCGAGGCGCGCGAGCGCTCGACGATCGTGGACGTGCAGTCCTACGAGATCGCGCTCGACCTCACCACCGGCCCGGAGACGTTCGCCTCCACGACCGTCATCCGTTTCACCGCCACCCCCTCGGCCAGCACGTTCCTCGACCTCATCCCCGCGGCGGTGCACGAGGTCGTGCTCAACGGGCATCAGCTGGACGTCGGCGAGGTGGTGGCCGACTCACGCATCCGGCTCGACGGGCTGGCCGCCGAGAACGAGCTCAGGGTGGTCGCCGACTGCAGGTACATGAACACCGGCGAGGGCCTGCACCGCTTCGTCGACCCGGTCGACGACGAGGTCTACCTGTACTCCCAGTTCGAGGTCGCCGACTCCCGCCGCGTCTTCGCCGTGTTCGAGCAGCCCGACCTCAAGGCCACGTTCGCCTTCGCGGTGACCGCCCCCGCGCACTGGACGGTGATCTCCAACTCACCCACCCCCGAGCCGCTGCTGCTGACCGGCGAAGGCCCCGGAGGGCCCCTCGAGGGCGCCGTGGCGCGGTGGTCCTTCGAGCCCACGCCCCGCATCTCGAGCTACATCACGGCGGTCGTCGCGGGCCCTTACCACCGGGAGGACAGCGAGCTGACCAGCAGCGACGGTCGCACCATCCCCCTGGGGGTGCTCTGCCGGGCCTCGCTCGCGCAGTACCTGGACACCGACAACATCCTGGACATCACCCGGGCAGGGTTCGCCTTCTACGAGGAGAGGTTCGACCGCCCCTACCCGTTCGCCAAGTACGACCAGATCTTCGTGCCCGAGTTCAACGCCGGGGCGATGGAGAACGCCGGAGCGGTCACCTTCCTCGAGGCGTACGTCTTCCGCTCCAAGGTCCCCGAGGCGACCGTCGAGCGTCGGGCCGTGACGATCCTGCACGAGCTCGCGCACATGTGGTTCGGCGACCTGGTCACGATGCGCTGGTGGGACGACCTGTGGCTCAACGAGTCCTTCGCCGAGTACGCCTCGACCCTCGCCGCCGCCGAGGCGACCCGCTGGACGAGCTCGTGGACCACGTTCTCCTCGCTCGAGAAGTCCTGGGCCTACCGCCAGGACCAGCTGCCCTCGACCCACCCGATCGTCGCGGACATCCGCGACCTCGCCGACGTCGAGGTCAACTTCGACGGCATCACCTACGCCAAGGGCGCCTCGGTGCTCAAGCAGCTCGTGGCCTGGGTGGGCCAGGAGCAGTTCTTCGCCGGGGTACGCGCCTACTTCGCCAAGCACGCCTGGGGCAACACCGAGCTCCGTGACCTCCTCGTCGAGCTCGAGGAGACCAGCGGCCGCGACCTGAGCCGCTGGTCCGCGTTGTGGCTCGAGCAGGCGGGCGTGACCCTGCTGCGTCCCCAGATCGAGCTCGACGTGCACGGTCTGGTGGCCTCGTTCGACATCGTGCAGGAGGTCCCGGCAGAGCACCCCGTCCAGCGCCCGCACCGCTTGGCGATCGGCGGGTACGACCTGGTCGAGACCGACGGCGCCACCCGGCTCGAGCGCACGGTCCACGTCGAGCTCGACATCGACGGACCACGCACCCACGTCAGCGAGCTCACCGGCCGCCCACGGCCCGACCTCGTGCTGGTCAACGACGACGACCTGGCCTACGCCAAGGTCCGGCTCGACCCCGACTCGCTGGCCGTGGCCACCGCGCACCTGCACTCCTTCACCGACTCCCTGCCCCGGACGCTGGTCTGGAACGCTGCGTGGGACATGACCCGGGACGGAGAGTGGGGCGCCCGTCGGTTCGTCGACCTGGTGCTGGCGAACATCGCGCACGAGACCGACTCCTCGGTGGTGCTCGTCCTGCTGCGTCAGCTCGCGACCGCGACCGACCTGTACGTCAGCGCCCCGCACCGCGACCGGGTGCGGGCCGAGGTCGCCGACCGCCTGCTGGCCCTCGCCCACGAGGCACCGGCGGGCAGCGACTCCCAGCTCCAGCTGGTCAAGGCCTTCGCCGCGAGGGCCGCCACCGACGCCCAGCTCGACGTCGTGGCCGCCCTGCGCGAGGGGACCTCCTCGCTCGACGGCCTCAGCATCGACACCGACCTGCGCTGGGAGCTCCTGACCAGCCTGGCCGCGGGCGGGCGGGCCGACGAGGCGACGATCGCCGAGCAGCTCACCACCGACGCCACCGCGACCGGTGAGCGGGCCGCCGCCGCCGCGCGTGCGGCCCTGCCCTCCCTCGAGGCCAAGCAGGCCGCCTGGGACGCCGCCGTCGAGCGTGGGGACCTGGCCAACGCGCTGCAGACCTCGACGATCGCGGGCTTCGCCCGGGTGCACGACCGCAGCCTGCTGGTGCCCTTCGTCGAGCCGTACTTCGAGTCGCTCGAGCGGGTCTGGACCGACCGGACCAGCGAGATCGCCCAGAACATCGTGGTCGGTCTCTACCCGACCCTGCTCGCCGGCAGCGAGATCGACGTCCTGGCCCGGACCGACGCCTGGCTCGACCAGCTCGGCGATCGCCACCCGGCCCTGAGACGACTGGTCGTGGAGTCGCGTGACGGGGTGCGGCGCGCCCTGGTGGCGCAGGAGCGTGACCTGACCGAGGACTGAGCGCGCCGGGCCGAGGAGGACCTGCAGGCTCAGAGGGGCCGCAGCCAGCGTCGCATCTCCGCAGGGGTGCGCAGGCGCACCCAGCGCTGCTGCGGGTCCTCCTCGGCCAGCGCCGCGTAGCGGGCTCGGGTGGTGCTGTGCTGGGTCCACGCCCACAACCACAGGTTGGTCATCGGGTCGACGCTGAGCAGCGTGCGCAGGCGTTCGCGGTTGCCGTTCCACAGCTCTCGTCGGGTCAGGGCGCGCGCCAGGGTGCGTCCCACGAGGCGGGTCATGACCACGGCCCTGCTGTGGTCCAGCCAGAGCACGGTGTCCGCGGCATCGGTCACGGCGGTGAGGCGGGTCGCGTAGTTGCCGTCCACGACCCAGCCGTCCCTGGCCTCGGGCGAGGTCAGGAAGTCGCGCATCGCGGTCTCGAACTCGGCCTGGCTCGCGGTGCGCCACCCCGTCAGGTGGACGATGGCGTCGACCTCGAGGAGGGGGACCCCGAGGCGTTCGGCAACCACCCGCGCGGCCGTCGTCTTGCCGCTCCCGCTGTTGCCCACCACCCGGACCCGCCGCGGGGGCGGACGTGACGGGATCATCCCCGCAGTGCCGCCACGAGCGAGCGCAGGCGGGGGTTGTCGAACAGGTCGTCCACCAGGACCAGCTGCTGGCCCGAGTCGGCGAGCGGCACCTTCCAGTTGGGGTACTCCTGGTCGGTCCCCGGCTGGTTCTGGGCCCGCCGTTCGCCGACGGCGTCAGCCAGCGAGACCCCGACCAGCGCCGAGGGTGACGCCAGCACCAGCCGGTGCAGCGCCTCGACGAGCTGCCGCTCGGACGGGTCGGCGCCGACCAGACCACGCTCGGCGAGCACCGCGAGCATCTCCTCACGCTCACCGCGGGCGGCCGCGCGGACGTCCTCGACGGACGTCGTCAGCAGGCCGAGCCGGTCCCTGAGGTCGACATGCTCGCCGGCCAGGTAGCCCGCGGTCGGCGGCAGGTCGTGCGTGGTGACGGTCGCCAGCGCGAGCCGCCGGTAGCGCTCGGGGGGCATCGGGGCCCCGTTCTCGCGCTCGAACCACAGCACCGAGGTGCCGAGCACGCCCCGATCGGTCAGGTAGTCACGCACCCACGGCTCGAAGACCCCCAGGTCCTCACCGATGACCACGGCCCCCGCCCGCTGCGCCTCGAGGCACAGGATGCCGATGAGCGCCTCGTGGTCGTAGCGCACGTAGGCACCGTTCTGGGCCCCGGCACCGCGCGGGATCCACCAGAGCCGGAACAGCCCGATGACGTGGTCGATGCGCAGGGCACCGGCGTGACGCAGGATCGTGCGCAGCATGTCCCGGTACGGCGCGTAGCCGGCCCGGGCCAGTGCCGCCGGCTGCCACGGCGGCTGGGACCAGTCCTGTCCCTGCTGGTTGTACATGTCCGGCGGGGCACCGACCGACACCTCCTGCGCCAGCACCTCGCGCATGGCCCACGCGTCCGCGCCCTCGGGGTGCACCCCGACCGCGAGGTCGTGCATGATCCCCAGCCGCATGCCTCCGTCGTGGGCTGCGGCCTGCGCAGCCCCGAGCTGCTCGTCGGCGACCCACTGCAACCAGCAGTAGAAGGTGATGCGGTCGGCCAGGGCCTCGCGCAGCTCACGTACCAGGGCAGAGCCGCGGTCGTCGGCCTCCGCCGGCCACTCCTGGCCGTCGAAGTGCTCGACGATCGCGCACCACGTCGCGAAGTCCTCCAGGCCCTGTCCCTGGTCGGCGCGGAAGGCCTCGAAGCCCGCCTGCCGGGCCGGTGAGCGCGGCGCTGCGTGCACCACCTCGAGGGCGACCTTCTTGGCCGCCCAGACGGTGTCCCGGTCCATCGGCCCGGGGTCGGTGCTGAGCGGGCGGGCCACCTCGGCCTGCCACTCGACCAGGGACCTCTCGGCCACGGGCAGGTACCCCGTCTCCCGGATGTCCTCGACACGCAGGTACAGCGGGTTGACGAAGCGCCGGGTGCTCGGCAGGTACGGCGAGGGGGTCAGCGGGGTGACCGGCTCCGCCGCGTGCAGCGGGTTGATCAGCACGAAGTCCGCGCCGCAGCGCTTACCGGACAGCCAGGCGATCTCCCGCAGGTCCGCGAGGTCGCCCACCCCCCAGGACTGCTGGGACCGCACCGAGTAGAGCTGGGTCATGAACCCCCACGCACGGCGACGCTCGATGTCGACCGGCAGCTCGAGCCGCGCCGGGGTCACCACGAGCGGTGAGCGGGCGGTGGCGCCGTGGGTCCGAGCCACCAGGGTGTGCCAGCCGAGCGGGAGGTCGTCAGGGACCTCGAACGTCGCACGACCGACGTCGCGCCCGTCGACCGTGCGTGGCTCGACGTAGACGTCGACCTGCACCAGGGCGCGTGGGGGGCCACCGTCCTCGAGCTCGATCTCGAGGGTGGCCGGGTCGCCGTCCCGGACGTGGACCGGGACCTGGACCGCGACCTCGGCGCGGGTCACGACCACGGGCGGCAGGATGTGCCTCCACGGCTCGTCCTGCGCGTCGGCGAGGGCGAGCTCGACCCGCTCCGGGTTCGTCGCATCGACCCCCAGGGCAGCCAGCACCGCGACCATCGTCTCCTGCGGGACGTGCCGGTGCCCGCCGTCGAAGTCCCAGAAGTCGGGCACGACGCCGTGGCGTGCTGCCAGCTCGAGCAACCGCGGGGGGAGGACAGTCTGAGTACCTTCGGGACGAGCCACGTGCCGATCCTGCCAGAGGCGGGGCCGGACCGCGTCGCGCACGCCGTAGCCTGCTCCGATGAACCTCACCGACCCCTACCCGGCCGCCCGACGCGACAGCCTCGAGGAGGACCTGCACGGCACCCTCGTGGCCGATCCCTACCGGTGGCTCGAGGACGCCTCGTCCGCCGAGACGGTCCGGTGGTCGCAGTCGCAGGACGCGCTCTACGCCGCCTACCGGAGCGTCGCGCCCGAAGGGCTCGAGGACCGGTTCCGTGGCCGGCTCACCGAGCTCCTCGGAGCGGGCTACGTGGGGACACCGGTGTGGCGGGGACGACGCCGCTTCTCCTCGCGCCGGGCCGGCGACGCCGAGCACGCCGTGGTCGAGGTCGTCGACGACGGCGACGCCCCCGCCGGCTCGCCCCGCACCCTGGTCGACCCGATGGTCCTGGACCCGGCCGGAACCACGACCCTGGACGCGTGGCAGCCGAGCGTCGAGGGAGACCTGCTGGCCTACCAGGTCTCGACCGGCGGCACCGAGGAGAGCGTGCTGCACGTGATCGACGTGGCCACGGGCGAGAGCGTCGACGGTCCGATCGACCGGGCCCGCTACTCGCCGGTCGCCTGGCTCCCGGGAGCGGGGTCCTTCTTCTACGTCCGTCGCCTGGACCCGGCCCTGGTCCCGCCCGACGAGCAGCAGTACCACCGTCGTGTCTGGTGGCACCGGGTCGGCACCGACACCGCGGACGACGTCCAGGTCTTCGGCGAGGGCCTGGACCGGACGACCTACTTCGGCCTGCACGTCTCACGGGACGGCCGGTGGCTGGTGGTCTCGGCATCGGCCGGCACCGCGCCGCGCACCGAGGTGTGGATCTGCGACCTGGCCGCGACCGGCCCGCAGGAGCTCGAGCCGGTGCCCGTGACCGTGGGGCTGGATGCCGAGACCGCGGCCTGGGTGGGGCGCGACGGCCGCCTCTACCTGCACACCGACCTCGACGCACCGCGGGGTCGGCTCGCCGTGACGGACCCGCTGCGACCGGGCCCCGAGCACTGGACCACTCTCCTGGCGCAGGACGCCGAGGCCGTGCTGGCCGACGTGGTGCTGCTCGACGAGGGGGACGCACCGGCAGACGCCCCCGCAGCGGTCGAGCCGAGCGAGATCGTCGCTCTCTGGCGACGGCACGCCGTGAGCGAGGTCACCGTGCACGACCCCCGGTCGGGTGAGCGTCTGGCCGGTGAGGCCGGACGGGTCGACCTCCCCGGCCTCGGCACCGTGGGCGGGCTGGTCCGTCGCCCCACGGGTGGCCGCGAGCTCTGGTTCTCCTACACCGACCACACCACCCCGACCCAGATCCACCACGTCGACACCCGCACCGGTGCGGTCAGCCTGTGGGCGACCCCACCCGACCGACCTGCGACCCTGCCTGCGGTCCACTCCGAGCAGGTCGCGTTCCGCAGCGCCGACGGCACCACGGTGCGGATGATCGTCCTGGCCCGTGCCGACACCGTGGTCGACGGCCACCCGGTGGCCCCCGCCCCGACCGTCCTGTACGGGTACGGGGGCTTCCAGATCAGCCTCGAGCCGGCCTACTCGGCCACCGCGCTGGCGTGGGTCGAGGCCGGTGGGGTGCACGTCGTGGCCAACCTCCGTGGTGGCGGCGAGGAGGGCGAGGACTGGCACCGGGCCGGGATGCGCGCCCACAAGCAGAACGTGTTCGACGACTTCCACGCCGCAGCCGAGCACCTCGTCGCGCACGGCTGGACCACACCCGACCGGCTCGCCGTGTGGGGCGGGTCCAACGGTGGGCTGCTGGTCGGAGCGGCGGTGACCCAGCGCCCCGACCTGTTCGCCGCCGCGGTGTGCAGCGCACCGCTGCTGGACATGGTCCGCTACCAGCACTTCGGCCTGGGGGTCACCTGGACCGAGGAGTACGGCGACGCCGCCGACCCCGAGGAGCTGGGATGGCTGCTGGGCTACTCCCCCTACCACCGGGCGCTCACCTCGACCGATCAGCGGCCCGCCTACCCCGCGGTGCTGTTCACGGTCTTCGAGGGCGACACCCGGGTGGACCCCCTGCACGCCCGCAAGCTGTGCGCCGCGCTCCAGCACTCGACGTCCGGCTCCCCCGAGGTGTCGCCGGTGCTGCTGCGCCGCGAGACCGGAGTGGGTCACGGCGGCCGGTCGCTGAGCCGGACGATCGGGCTCTCGGCCGAGCAGCTGTCCTTCGTCGCCCGGCAGACGGGGCTCGTGGGGACGGATGGTGGCGAGCGAGGGTGAGCACCCACCCGGACCTGCCAGGCACGGGGCTGACCTACTCCGAGGTGGGCGCGACCCACGGGCCCCTGCCCGCGGGGTACCGCCACCTGGTCCGCTCGCGCACGATCGGCCGGGGTGAGGACGACTTCGCCCGAGCGGCGGAGCAGCTCATGACCTGGCAGGGCCACCGTGGGGCGGGTGCCCGGGTCGCCCAGCAGACCCCGCCCGCAGCCGAAGGCGTCGAGGTGGAGGTCTGGTTCGGCCGCGGCCCGCTCCGCGTGACCGCACCGTGCCGGGTGGTGTACACGGTCCAGGAACCCACGGCACGAGGGTTCGCCTACGGGACGCTGCCCGGCCACCCGCTGCGGGGCGAGGAGCGCTTCGTGGTGCGCCGGCAGGCCGACGGGACGGTCGTGATGGAGATCACGGCGTTCTCACGACCCTGCACGTGGTGGTCCAGGGCCGGTGCACCGCTCGTCGTGGTGTTCCAGCGGCTCTTCACCCACCGCTACCTGCGGGCGCTGCTCACCTGACCGGCGCGCCCCGCAGGCGGGTGAGCACGGCGTCGGCGGCTCGGCGCCCCGAGACCAGGGCCCCCTGGATCGAGGCCGTGTCGCGGTGGTCGCCGGCGACGAGCAGACCGTCGTCCAGGACGACCGGCCGGCGGCGCACCAGCGGTGCGGGCTGCGCCGGCAGCGCCTGCGGGAGGTGGTGGGCCCGCACCAGCTCCCACTCGTCGGTGCCGACGCCGTAGACCCGGGCGAGCTGGCGCCGCAGGTCGACCTCGGTGTCCCGTCCGTGCCCGGCACCGAGCACCGTCGAGGCCACCAGGTGGCGTCCCGCCGGCGCGTACGTCGGCGCGACAGCGGTCATCACGGCCGTGTTCACCGCCGGGCCTGCGGCGTCACCGTCGAGGTGGATCAGGCGCCGCCGCGAGGGGGGCTCGGTGCTCGCGTGCCAGTAGGTCGTCAGCCCGCGCATCACCGGTGCGGGCAACGAGGTGAGCGCGGCCGCGGTGACCGGGTCCGTGGCGACGACCACTGCAGCGGCGCCCTGCGTGCCGTCGTCGGTCACGACCGCCCTCGGGCTGACCGACCGGGCCGCCCGGCCCAGCTGGACGGCTCCATCGGGGAGCCCCGCCGCGAGCTGCTCACCCACCCGGCTCATGCCGAGCGACGGGACCCCCGGTCGGCCTCGGAGGAAGGCCCGCAGCAGGAGCAGGGTGAAGGTCGCCGAGGAGTCGCCGGTGTCGTCCGCGAGCACCCCTGCCAGGAACCCGTCCACGACGCCGTGCCGGAACAGGCCGGTGACGCCCGCGTCGTCCAGCGCCTCTCCCAGGGGACGGTCGGGTCGGGCCAGGAGCCGGTCCACCGGGCCGAGGGCCGGCAGCGCCCACCTCAGGAAGGCGAGCTTGGCGCGCAGGTCACCGCCGCGCACGAGGGTCGAGGGGATCGCTGACGGCAGGCGGAGCGGGTCACCCAGCACGACGCGACGTCCACCTGTCGCCAGGACGACCCCCGCGTCGAAGACCCGCAGGTCCAGGCCCGGCAGGTCCAGCACCCGCGGGACCTCGGGGTAGGCCGGGTTGAGCAGCTGGAAGCCGCGGTCGCAGCGGTAGCCGTCCACCAGATCGGTCCGCACCCGTCCGCCGACACCGTCCGAGGCCTCGAGCACGGTGACCGGGAGACCGGCGGCGTGCAGACGGCGGGCGCAGGCCAGGCCGGCCAGACCGGCGCCGACGACGACCACGGGAGCGTCCACGCCCGGAGTCTAGATCGGCCGGCGGGCTGGCGCCGCGGTCTGACACCGGGCACGACCCGCACTAACCTGCCGGGATGCCCTACCTGCCGATCCTGACTGACATCCGCCCGGAAGTGCCCGACATCCCCGGCGAGATGGCCCGTGGGCTCGAGTGGCTGCTCGGGTGGCCCCTCCAGGTGGCCATCGCGGTCTTCGCCGGCGTCCTGCTGCTCGCGGTGCTGCGCTGGGCGATCGCCCGCACGGTGCGGTCGATCGTCCAGGGCGGCTCGACGATGCAGCGCACGACGCACGGTCTGCTGCGGCGGACCCGGATGAGTCGGGTGATCAGCCAGTCCGACCCGTTGGCCGTGGCCCGCCGCGTGCAGCGCGCCGAGACCATGGGCTCGGTGATGCGGTCGTCGGCGGCCCTGGTCGTCGGGCTGGTCGTGCTGACCGTCGTGGCGAACATCCTCGACTGGGACCTGGGACCGCTGCTCGCATCGGCCGGGGTCGCGGGCGTGGCCCTGGGGTTCGGCGCCCAGACCCTCGTCAAGGACTTCCTGTCGGGGCTCTTCATGCTCATCGAGGACCAGTACGGCGTGGGTGACGTCGTCAACCTCGGCGAGGCCTCCGGGGTCGTGGAGGCCATCGGGCTGCGGGTGACCCAGGTGCGCGACCTGTCCGGGACGCTCTGGTACGTGCGCAACGGCGAGGTGCTCCGGGTGGGGAACATGACCCAGGGCTGGTCCAAGGCCCTGGTCGAGGTGCTCGTCCCCCCGGACCAGGACATCGACCACGCCACCCGGTTGCTGCGCTCGGTGGCCACCTCGGTCGAGCAGGACCCCGAGCTCGGCCCGCTGCTGCTGGCCGAGGCCGACATCACCGCCTACGAGAACCTCAGCGCCGAGGCGGTGATGCTGCGCTTCATGGTCAAGGTCGTCCCGGCCAAGCAGTGGGTGGTGCAGCGGGCAGTCCGCGAGCGCATCCGCGAGGCGTTCTCGGCCGAGGGCGTCCAGCTCGCGCTGCCCCGCCGCGAGGTCGTGCGGGAGCGCGAGACCACAGCCGGCCAGGACCCGTCCAGCACCGACTGACGACCGGGTCTCGAGGCGTCAGCGCTCGGTGCGGGAGGTCAGCGGTGGGTCGCGGTCAGCGCAGCCCGTCGATCTCGACCGCGAGGTTGTCCGCCTCGGGCCCCACGATCACCTGGACCACCCGGCCTGATCGGACCACACCGAAGGCACCGCTGCTCTTGAGGCTGTCCTCGTCGACCAGCGCCGGGTCGGTGACCTCGACGCGGAGCCGGGTGATGCACGGCTCGAGGTCGAGGACGTTGGCGTCCCCACCGAGGGCTGCGAGGATCTGCTCGGCCTTGCTCATCGATGGCTCCTGGGGGTCGAAGCGGTGTGCACGGGGGGTGCCGGCTCGAGCCCACCCTAGTGCCGCCCGCTGCGCCCGTCGGAGGGGGTGAGGGCGCGCGCCAGGACGGCGAGGTCGGCGACCACGTCGTCGGCTCCGCGCAGGGCTTCGCGCGGGTGGCTCGTGGTGATGCCGAGCACCGTGCCGACCCCGGCCACCCGTGCGGAGGTGACCCCGGCCGGGGTGTCCTCGACGGCGACGAGCCCACCTGCCGGCAGGTCGAGGGCGGCGATCCCGCGCAGGTAGGGCTCGGGGTCCGGCTTGCCTGCTGCGCAGTCCTCGGCGGTGACCCTGGGCAGGGCGTCCCGCGCGACGCCGAGCCCGTCCAGCGCCCGGTCCACCCACTCGTGACCGGCCGAAGTGACGATGACGGCGGGAACCCCACGCCTCAGGCAGGCGGCCACGAGCTCTGCTGCCCCCGGCACCGGCGCCGGGCGGGTCGTCGAGGCCCGCAGCGCATCGATCACCCCGGCGGTCAGCGTGTGCGGGTCCTCGCCCCGCCAGGGGCCGTCCAGGGTCGGGAAGACCTCCTGGGCGCGACGCCCCCCGAACAGCCGGACCACCTCCTCCTCGACGTCCCACCCGCGTGAGGCGAAGTAGGCGCGGAAGGCTGCCCGGTGGACGGGCTCGCTGTCCACGAGCGTCCCGTCCAGGTCGAGCAGCAGCCCCGCACCCCGACGCCGCAGCAGCGACGCCGCCGCGTGTCCGGTCAGGACCACACGAAGAGCGGGTCGCCAGCCTTGACGGTCGCTCCGGGCTCGACGAGGCCCTCCAGCGCGCCCGACGTGCCCTCGAGCGCGACCACGGGACAGATCGGTGAGCGTCCGCCCGCCTCGATGTCGAGCGGGTTCCAGCTCACGACCGTGGTCCCCTCCTGGACGACGTCGCCCTCGGCGACGTGCAGCGTGAAGCCGACGCCACCGAGCTGCACCGTGTCCAGCCCGAGGTGGACCAGCACCGCGTGCGAGCCGGGTGCCTGGACCACGAAGGCGTGCGGGTGCAGCTTGAGGATGGTCCCGGCGATCGGCGAGATCGCCTCGCCCGGTCCCCGTGTGGGGTCGACGGCGAGCCCCGGCCCGACGATCTCCCCGGCGAACACCGGGTCGGGGACGCCGGACATCGCCAGGACGGTGCCGCTCACCGGTGCCACGACGCGCAGCGGTGCGGTCATCAGCGCAGGTCCTCGATGTCGGAGGCGAGGGTGTCGGCCTCGGGCCCGACCACCACCTGCACGACCGACCCCGAGCGCACGACGCCGAAGGCACCGGTGGCCTTCAGTGCCGCGTCGTCGACCAGGTCGGGGTTCTCGACCTCGACCCGCAGCCGCGTGATGCAGGGCTCGAGGTCGATGATGTTCGCGTCACCCCCGAGCGCTGCCAGGATCTGCTCAGCCTTGCTCATGGCTCCTCCTTCGTCGTCGACACCGGGGAATCCGGCGCCGTGGGTCACATCAGCTCCTCGAGGTCGGTCGCGAGCGTGTCCACGCTCGGCCCGACGACCACCTGCACGACCCGGCCCGAGACCATCACGCCGTGCGCGCCGGCGGCCCGCAGCGCCGCGACGTCGACCTGGCCGGGGTCGCGGACCTCCGAGCGCAGGCGCGTGGTGCAGGGCTCGATGTCGATGATGTTCGCGACCCCGCCCAGTGCCGCGAGGATCTGCGTCGCCTGGTCTCCCACTGGCTCCTGCTCCTTCATCGTGATCGGTCCGGGGTGGTCAGCTCAGCACCGGCCGGCTCGGCCGGGTCGGTGTCGGAGCGGTCGTGCGCGGAGCGGCGCGGGGTGAGCGGGCGGCGCGGGACGCGCAGCGGCACCCACAGCACGTACCGGTCGGCGCGGTAGGAGGACCGTGAGTAGGCGCAGGCCCGGTCCCCGGCGAAGGTGCGCCGGGTCAGGCGCAGCACCGCGGCCCCGGTACGCAGCCCGAGCAGCTCGGCGTCGTGGGCGTCGACCTCGGAGGCCGCGACCGTGTCCTCGCCCCAGTCGGGCTCGACCCCTCGGGCCCGCAGCTCGCCGTACACGCTGCCGGGTGGGCCGCCGTCGAACAGGTCGGGGGCCAGGGACCAGGGCACCCAGGTCTGCTCGATGGCCATCGGCTCGCCGTCGGCGTGGCGGATGCGGTGCAGGTAGAGCACCCGCTCGCCGGGCACCAGCTCGAGGGCGTCGGCGACGTCGGGCGTCGCGCTCGTCACCTCGGCTGCCAGCACGGTGGACGACGGCGTCAGGCCTCGTCGGCGCATCTCCTCGCCGAACGAGGAGAGCCTCACCTCGAGGTCGACCTTGGACGGGGCCACGAAGGTCCCGCGGCCCTGCTCCCGGTCGAGCAGGCCCTCGACCACGAGCGCGTCGACGGCCTGGCGGACGGTCATCCGGGAGACGCCGAAGCGGTCGCACAGCATCCGCTCGGAGGGGATCAGGTCCCCGACGGTGAGCTCGTGGGTGACCAGCGACCGAAGGTAGTCCCGGACACGCACGTGCTTGAGCACCGAGTGACCCACGTCGGTCGCCTCCTGCCCGTCCTCGAGACCCGCTGCGCCGCGCACTGCGCGACGGCTCGGGTCACATCCTGCTGGGTGTGCCCGAGTCCTTGACACCTGCGGGTGCATTCCATCATGGTGAGCGCCAACTGGTCCAGACATCTAGTTCACCCCGCAGCGCGGCACCCGATCCGCCCCGCCGCGCTCCTGGACCGAGCGCCCGGTGCCCACCGGTGTCGCGCCGCACACGATGAGGAGTGCTCGCGCATGACTGCCACCACCGCCACGCAAGCCCCCGCCAAGCGCGGGATCCCCGGCTTCGCCCAGCTCCAACGGGTGGGCCGATCGCTCATGCTGCCCATCGCCTCGCTGCCCGCCGCAGCACTCCTGCTGCGGCTCGGCCAGCCCGACATGCTGGGTGAGAACGGTGTGGCCGGCGCCTGGGGCGACTGGATGCTCCCGGTCGCCGACGTGCTGGGCGCAGCCGGCAACGCCCTGTTCGCCAACCTGCCGCTCCTGTTCGCCCTCGGTGTGGCCGTCGGCTACGCCCGCAAGTCCGACGGGTCGACCGGTCTCGCGGCGCTCATCGGCTACCTCGTCTTCCGCGGGGTCTCGGACGTCCTCTCCCCGTACGTCCTGGGCGAGCCGGCCGAGGGTGAGGCCCAGCAGCTGATCAACTACGGGGTGCTCGGCGGCATCGTCATCGGGCTCGTGGCCGCGGTCCTGTTCCAGAAGTACTACCGGATCAAGCTCCCGCCCTACCTGGCCTTCTTCGGCGGGAGGCGCTTCGTGCCGATCGTCACCGCCGGGGCGTCCGTCCTGATCGCCGTCGTCGGCGCGCTCATCTACCCGTGGTTCGACGCGGCCCTCACCGGGGTCGGCAGCTGGGTCACCGGGTCGACCATCCTGGGCGCCTTCGTCTACGGCACCGCGAACCGCCTTCTCGTGCCCATCGGCCTGCACCACCTGCTCAACTCCCTGCCCTGGTTCCAGTTCGGGACCTTCGAGGACGCCAACGGGGACATCTGGCAGGGCGACATCGCACGCTTCCTCAACGGTGACCCGACGGCTGGCACCTTCATGACCGGGTTCTTCCCGATCATGATGTTCGCGCTGCCCGCGGCCGCCCTGGCGATCGCGCACACCGCCAAGCCTGCCCAGCGCAAGGTCGTCGGCGGCATCATGGGCTCGGCGGCCCTGGTCTCCTTCGTCACCGGCGTCACCGAGCCGCTCGAGTTCGCCTTCGTGTACGTCGCCTACCCGCTGTACGCGATCCACGCGGTGCTCACCGGTTCCTCGTTGGCCCTGGTCAACGCCCTGGAGATCCGGCACGGCTTCGGTTTCTCAGCCGGCGCGATCGACTACCTGCTGAACTTCCGGATCGCCGAGCAGCCGCTGCTGCTCATCCCGATCGGCCTGGCCTACGCCGCGGTCTACTACTTCCTGTTCCGCTTCGTCATCACCAAGTGGAACCTGCGGACCCCGGGCCGCGAGGAGGAGGGCACCGTGACCGAGGACAACGTCCTGGTCGACGCGCCCGTCGGCGGGGCACGACCCGCGACCTCGGCTCCGGTGACCGGTTCCGAGCCCGCCCCCGGTCGCACCACGACCTGACCCGTTCGCCGGGCCCCCACCAGGGGGCCCGGCACCGGCGCGGACGGTCGACGCCCACCACCGGCCCCTGGGCGACAATGGTGGGATGCAGAGCCCCGCACCCTCCGACTCCTTCTACGCCGCCGTCGGGGGCTCGGAGACCTTCCGTCGGCTGGTCGAGGCGTTCTACGTCGAGGTCGGCAAGGACGAGGTCCTGCGCCCGATGTACCCCGAGGCCGACCTGGGCCCGGCGCAGCTGCGGCTCCAGCTCTTCCTCGAGCAGTACTGGGGTGGGCCCACGACGTACAGCGAGCAGCGTGGCCACCCCCGGCTGCGGATGCGTCACGCCCCGTACAAGGTCAACCCCGACGCCCGTGACCGGTGGCTCGCCCACATGCGCACCGCGCTGGACTCCCTCGAGCTCGCCCCGCTGCACCACGCCACGCTGTGGGACTACCTCGAGCGGGCCGCGCACTCGATGCTCAACTCGTTCGAGGACTGAGCCACGCTCAACTCCTTCGAGGACTGAGCCAGGCCGGTAGAACCGGTGCCCCGGTGCGGCAGACTCAGCGGGTGACCACCACCGAACCCGCCTCGAAGGCCACACCGACCCCCGACCCCCTGCAGACCGTCCTGCAGGTGCTCGAGCTCGACGCCGTCGATGCCGACACCTTCACCGGGACGAGCCTGCCCAAGCCGGGCGGCCGCGTCTTCGGCGGGCAGGTGCTCGCCCAGACCCTGCTCGCCGCGGCCCGCACCGTCCCGGCCGAACGGCTGCCGCACTCGGTGCACGGCTACTTCCTGCGTCCGGGCGCGGTCGACAAGCCCATCACGTTCGTGGTCGAGCGGCTGCGTGACGGCAGGTCCTTCAGCGCCCGCCGCACCCACGCCCTGCAGGACGGCGTGCCGATCCTGGCGATGACCACCTCCTTCCAGACCGAGCAGCCCGGCGTCGAGCACGCCGACCTCCCGCCCTCACACGTGCCGCCGCCCGAGGAGGTCCGCAGCGCCCTCGAGGTGCTCGCCGACGTCGACCACCCCGTCGCGGCCTTCTGGACCCAGGCCAGCGCCTTCGACCTTCGCCACGTCGAGGACTCGATCTACCTGACCCCCGCCGCCCGGGCGACCGACCGCCAGATGGTCTGGATGCGGGCCCGGGGGCCCGTCCCGCAGGTCCAGGTGCTGCACCGCGCACTGCTGGCCTACGCGTGCGACCAGGTGATGCTCGAGCCGCTGCTGCGGCGCCACGGGCAGAGCTGGGCCACCCCGGGCCTGTCGATCGCGAGCCTGGACCACGCGATGTGGTGGCACCGCCCCGTGCAGGTCGACCAGTGGCTGCTGTACGTGCAGACCGCCCCGAGCGCCCAGGGCGGTCGTGGCCTGGGCGCGGCCCGCGTCTACACGCGTGACGGCGAGCTGGTCGCGACGATCGCCCAGGAAGGCATGGTCCGGCTGCCCGAGGAGTGACCGACGGGCGCGTCGCGGCCCGGTCGCTCAGACTGCTCGCATGACACGCCTGCGCCGGGTGCGCGCCTCCGACCCGGGATGGACCCGCCGTCGGCACGGCCGGGGCGTGGTCTTCCTCGACGAGGACGGCCGTCGGCTGACCGACCCCGAGGACGTCGCGCGATGCCGGGAGCTGGTCATCCCGCCCGCGTGGACCGATGTGTGGATCTGCCCGTTGGCCACCGGGCACATCCAGGCGATGGGCACCGACGACGCCGGGCGCCGGCAGTACCTGTACCACCCGCAGTGGCGGCTGCGCCGTGACCGCGCCAAGCACCAGCACGTCCTGGAGGTCGCCCGCAGGCTGCCCCGTGCCCGCACGCAGGTGATCGCCGACCTCGCCCTGCCCGGCATGCCCCGGTCCAAGGTGCTCGCGCTCGCCTTCCGACTGCTCGACGACGCCTACTTCCGTGCGGGGGGCGAGGCCTATGCCCGCGAGAACGGCTCCTTCGGGCTGGCCACCGTGCAGCGCGACCACGTCGCGATCGACGGCGAGGGTGTGGCGTTCTGCTACCCGGCGAAGTCGGGACAGGTACGCGAGACACGCGTGGACGACCCCGTCGTGCGCCGCGAGGTGCGGGCCCTGCGCGACCGTGACGACGACCACCCCGAGCTGCTCGCCTGGCGCGACGAGGACGGCTGGCACGACGTCTCGACCGCCGACATCGTCGGCTACGTCAAGGAGCGCCTCGGTCCCGAGGCTCGCCCCAAGGACTTCCGCACCTGGCACGCGACGGTCCTCGCCGCGACCGCCCTCGCCCAGGTGGGCCCCCCGCCGACCTCCGAGCGCGGCCGACGGCGGGTCGTGGCCGAGGTGGTGCGGGAGGTCGCCGAGGAGATGGGCAACACCCCCGCGGTGTGCCGGGCCTCGTACATCGACCCGCGGCTGATCGACCTCTGGGAGCGCGGACGCACGATCGGCCGGCGGCGGACCCGGTCGGGCGCCGAGCGGGCCGTGATCGAGCTTCTGTCCTGACCCCTCAGGTCATGTCCTCGAGCTGTTTACCCTTGGTCTCGGGGACGAAGCGGAAGACGAAGAAGAACGAGAGCAGGGCGAACGTGGTGTAGATGCCGTAGGCGAAGCCCAGGCCGATGTCCGCCATGACCGGGAACGTCGTGGAGATCAGGAAGTTGCCGAGCCACTGGGCGGCGGCGGCCAGCCCCAGGGCGCTCGCCCGGATCCGGTTGTTGAACATCTCCCCGAGGAGCACCCAGACCGTCGGCCCCCAGGACATGCCGAAGAAGACCACGAACAGGTTCGCCGCGATCAGCGCGACCGTTCCCGCGGTCCCCTCGAGCCCTGGGATCATCTCGACCGTCCCGTCGGCTGCCTCGCTCTCGACGAGCGGGGCGGTCGCGAAGAGGTAGGCCAGGGTCCCCAGGCTCGCGAACATGCCGGCCGAGCCGGTCAGCAGCAGCGCCCGACGCCCGACCCTGTCGATGCTCGCGATCGCGATCAGCGTCACCACGATGTTGGTCACCGAGGTCAGCACCGTGATGACCAGGGAGTCCTCCTCGCTGAACCCCACCTGCTGCCACAGCGTCGAGGAGTAGTAGAAGATCACGTTGATCCCGACGAACTGCTGGAACAGCGACAGCGCGATGCCGACCCACACGATGGGGAGCAGGCCGAGCGCCGGCCCCTTGAGGTCGGCGAACGAGGAGCGTGCGTCCAGGGTCACCGTGCGGCGGATCTCCTTGAGCCGCAGGTCCACCCCGGACTTGAGCACCTGCGACAGCACCGTGCGGGCCTGCGCCTCGTCCCCGCTGGCCACCAGGTAGCGGGGCGACTCGGGGATGGTCAGAGCCAGGACGCCGTACGCGACCGCCGGGACCAGCTCGGTCATGAACATCCAGCGCCACGCCTCGAGCCCCAGCCACAGCTCCTCGATCGCCCCGCCGGCCGCGGTCGCCAGGAAGTAGTCAGAGAGCAGCGCGACGAAGATGCCGGTGACGATCGCGAGCTGCTGCAGCGACCCGAGGCGCCCGCGGATGGAGGCCGGCGAGATCTCGGCGATGTACGCCGGCGCGATCACCGACGCCGCACCGACGCCGAGCCCACCCACGAGCCGCCACAGGATGAGGTCCCAGGGGCCCTGGGAGAGGCCCGAGCCGATCGCGCTGACGCTGAACAGCACCGAGGCGAGCAGCATGACGCGGATCCGTCCCTGACGGTCGGCGAGCTGACCTGCCAGCCAGGCGCCCAACGCGCACCCCAGCAGGGCCGAGGCGACCGTGAAGCCGGTCAACCCTGCGCCCATCCCGAAGTCCTCGCGGATCGCGCTGACCGCGCCGTTGATCACGGCGGTGTCGAAGCCGAAGAGGAAGCCGCCCAGCGCCGCGACCGTCGCGAGCAGGATCGCCCGCCCAGTGTCGAAGCTCTCCTTGACCGCGCCGCCCCGTGCCGTCGGGCCATCGTCCTGTGCCATCACGCCCCCCTGCTCGTGCCGACGGGCACCGCCGTTGGTGCCCTCTGGGACGACGGTAGGGACGTGCCCGGGATCCGGCCACCGCAGGAGCAGCCGGCCGCCGCGGGGCTGCTGCCCCACGACGGCCGGTGCACCTGGGGTCAACCCCCTGCGGGGTCGCCACCCGTGCTCGTCATCGCAGCATCGCGATCACCGTCCGGCCCTGGTGGCCCAGCGCCGTGCGGGCAGCCTCGGACAGGGTGTCCGGCTTCTTGGGCTGCTCGAGCCGGACCAGGAACCGCTCGAGAGCATGCTCGGCCTGCCTCGTGCGACCCGCGTCGAGGTGGTGCTGCGCCTGCGCGAGCGTGGCGGTCAGCTGCTGGGCGATCGGGCCGGCCACCTCGCCGCCGTCGATGTACCCCGCGAGCAGGTCACCCAGCGCCTCGAGGCTCCCCGGCACCCAGAGGTCGGGCAGCGGGACGGTGGACCAGTCGACGTCCGAGCCCAGGTAGAAGCTCGTGTAGGCGGGCTGGTTGTAGACGGTCTGCTGACGCGCGATCTCGGCCCGGTACTGCGGGTCGTGCATCAGCGTGTAGAGCTTGCGGTCGGTGACCTCGGTGGACAGGTGGATGCGGACAGCGCTGCTGTCCGCGGTGCGGACCAGGAGCTCCTCGCGCCAGTCGCCGAAGACGTCGGCGATCAGCGAGGGGTTGCCCTTGGTGCCGTTGTTCGTGCGGGTGCCGGTCGCGGTCAGCAGCGTGCCCCGCTGCCAGTCGTCGATCGTCGGGGTGACCGCACCCGCACCGTTGACGATCTGCGTGGTCATGTCGGCTGCCCAGCGGATCGACTGGTTGGTCCCGGGCCGCGCGGTCGAGATCAGCTCGCCCTCGACCGTGCGCAGGTCGGTGGCCCAGGCCTCGAACCCCGGGACGTCCGGGTCGATGTCTCCGACCATCCCTCGGCCGGTGTCACGCCCGGTGTAGGCACCCCACAGCACCTCGCCGGTCGCGGCGTCGAGCATCGCGTACCCGTAGGGCGCCCACGGTCCGCCCTCGAAGACGGCGTACATCTCCATCCCGTCACGTGACGGGTCGAGGTTCCCGACGTGCATCGCGTCACCGTGACCCAGCCGCGCCAGCGCCCCGGGGTCGGCGCTCTCGGGAGGCATGACGTCGAAGGCGCTGAACAGCAGGCTGCCGTCGTCGTCGATCGTGGCAGCGCCGTAGACGATCTCGTGCCTGCCGTCGCCGTCCACGTCGGCCGCGCTCAGCGAGTGCTGGCCCTGGGTGGTGATCGTCCCGAACTCGGGGTCGGTGCCGTCCCGCCCGTGCGGGCCGTCGTTGAACGGGTTGGTCATCGGTGTCCAGCCGCTGTCGACGTACCAGCGCTCGGACAGCGAGGTGCCGTCCCAGTCGTAGGCGACGATGGTCGAGCGCGTGTAGTAGCCGCGGGCGAAGACCGCCGACGGGCTCGAGCCGTCGAGGTAGGCCACCCCGCTCAGGAAGCGGTCGACCCGGTTGCCGGGTTCGATGCGAGACATCGCGTAGTCGCCCCACATCAGCCCGTCGTCGTGACGACCGGGCTTGTAGTGGACGGTCTCGAGCTCGGCCCCGGTCGCACCGTCGAAGACCGTGAGGTACTCGGGACCCTCGACGATGAAGCCCTCGAAGTTCCACAGCCTGTTGTTCCCGCTCCGGGACGGCCCGTAGACGTCGATCAGGTACGTCGTGAGCTCCTCGGCGCTGGTCTGCGACAGCGGGTAGTCGTACCGGGGCTCGATCCCGAAGGCCTCCTCGAGGGTTGCCGGCCAGCTCCCTGCGACCACCTCGGGGTGCTCGTGCCAGGTGAGGAACATCTGCGTCAGGTGCGCCCGGAAGTCCTCGTTGCTCATCCGGTAGTCGTCGTCGTGCGCGTAGCCGGCAGCGAGGTCCTCGGCGGGCATGGTGATCAGGTCCTCACCGACCGGCTCACCGTCCTGGTAGCGGATGGTGGAGGTCCCGGGGGCGGTCTTGAACATCATCTCCGCGCGGCCGTCGCCGTCGAAGTCGTACACCAGGAACTGGGTGTAGTGGGCACCCGCCCGGATGTTCACACCCAGGTCGATGCGGTGCAGGAGCGTGCCCTCGAGCGTGTAGGTGTCGATGTAGACCGGACCGGTGTACCCCACCTGCGAGACGTCCTTGGAGTTGGACGGGTCCCACTTGACGACCAGCTCGTAGCGGCCGTCCCCCGTGACGTCTCCCACGCTCATGTCGTTGGCGGAGTAGGTGTACGCCTCGCCGACGGGCGTGACGCCGTCCGCGGGTCGCTGCAGCGGGACGTCGAGGAACGCCTGGTCCCAGGGGCTCACCTCGGCGCCGGCCTCCACCTCGAGCCCGTCGACCAGGGCCACGACGCGATAGGTCGAGCCCGAGCCGGCCCCGGCGTCGAGGTAGTTGGTGCTGTGGGTCACGGTCGCGATGAGCTCACCGTCCCGGTGCACCGCGAAGTCGACCCCGGTCAGCCCGCCCTCGCCGTGACCGGTCGCCTCGTGGCCCAGCAGACGCCAGGTGAGGAAGACGCCGTCGGGCGTCACCGCGGCCACCAGGCCGCGGTCGAGGAGCTCCATCTGGGGCTTGAGGGTGCTCGGGTCGGGCGCCCCGGGCGGTTTCGCCGCCGCGACTCCTGTCGCGCCGGTGACCAGGAGTGCACCGCCGGCGACAGTGACGACCGCACGGCGGGCAAGCGCTTTCCTGCTGAGCAGACTCATCGTTGAATCCTTCGGCTCGGTGGGTGTGGAACGGGACCTGTCGAACGTCGCCTGTCGTTGGAACGTTTCATCCCGTCGGTCGAAACTACCCACGCCCTTCGCCGGGAGTCAACCCGGCCGTGACAGCGCCCACCCCTGCACGCCGACGCCCGACAGCGCGACGCCTCCCCTGACGTCCTGGTCCGGGGCTCGGTCCGAGTGGCGCCGACCAGGCCTCGACGTACGATCGGACCACCTCGGAGTCCCCGACGACCGAGCGAGGTCCGGTCCGGGCCGCCCACTGCGAGGGACGTGCCCACCATGACGACCTCACCCGACGGAGCCGTGACCCCCGAGACTCCCGACCCCCGGCCGACTCCGCCGGAGGTCCCGGCCCCGGCCGCACGCCCGCTCGTCGCGGTCACCGGCGTCACGGGGTACGTGGGTGGACGTCTGGTCCCCGAGCTGCTGGCCGCCGGCTACCCGGTGCGCGCCCTCGCACGCAACCCCGCCCGGCTGCGCGACCGGCCGTGGGCTGGCGAGGTCGAGACCGTCGCGGCGGACGCGAGCGACCTCGACCAGACCCGCGCGGCCCTCGAGGGTGTCGGGGTCGCCTACTACCTGATCCACTCCCTCGGCTCAGGACGCCGCTTCGAGTCTCGCGACCGACGCACCGCGCTCACCTTCGCCCAGGCCGCCCGCGAGGCCGGCGTCGAGCGCATCGTCTACCTCGGTGGCCTCAGCCCCGAGAGCGAGCACCTCTCGCCCCACCTGGAGTCCCGCAAGGAGGTCGGCGAGATCCTGCTGGCCTCGGGCGTCCCCACCACCGTGCTGCGGGCAGCGGTCATCATCGGGTCGGGCTCGGCCTCGTTCGAGATGATGCGCTACCTCACCGAGCGCCTGCCCGCGATGACCACGCCTCGTTGGGTCGACAACCGCATCCAGCCGGTGGCGATCCGCGACGTGCTGCGCTACCTGGTGGGCAGCGCCACGATGCCGGCCGAGATCAACCGCACGTTCGACATCGGTGGGCCCGAGGTGCTGACCTACCGGGAGATGATGCACCGCTACGCGGCCGTGGCCGGGCTGCGTCGGCGCATCATCGTGGGTGTCGGCGTGCTCAGCCCGCGCCTGTCGAGCCTGTGGGTCTCCTTGGTCACCCCCGTGCCCGCGCCGCTCGCACGTCCTTTGGTCGAGTCGCTCGTGCACGAGGTCGTCTGCCTCGAGAACGACATCGTCGAGCACGTGCCCGACCCGCCGGGCGGGCTGCTGCCCTTCGACACCGCGGTCCGCCTGGCCCTGCAGCGCGTCCAGGACGCCGACGTCACCACCCGGTGGTCCTCTGCCTCGGTCGCCGGCGCCCCGAGCGACCCCTTGCCGAGCGACCCCGACTGGTCGGGCGGCTCGCTCTACCGCGACGAGCGCCGCACCGAGGTCGACGCCCCACCTGAGGTCGTGTGGGAGGTGCTCCAGACCGTGGGCGGTGAGCGCGGCTGGTACTCGTGGCCGCTCGCCTGGCGGGTGCGCGGCGTGCTCGACCGGATCTCGGGCGGTCCGGGCCTGCGACGGGGACGCCGCGACCCCGCGAGGCTGCTGGTCGACGACGCCGTGGACTTCTGGCGGGTCGAGGAGGTCGTCCCCGGTGCCCTGCTGAGACTGCGGGCCGAGATGCGGCTTCCGGGCCTTGCCTGGCTCGAGCTCGGCATCGAACCGGGCACCACCCCCGGGCGCTGCACGCTCACCCAGGTCGCGATCTTCTACCCTCACGGTCTCGCCGGTCAGCTCTACTGGAGGTCCGTCGCCCCGTTCCACGGCGTCGTCTTCGGTGGGATGCAGCAGGGCATGAAGGACGAGGCCGAACGCCTGTCAGCCGCCGTCGCGACGCCGGCGCATGGTCAGCGGCGGCGCCAGGTGGGGTGACCAGACCGCCCGCTCGGCCTCGCTCAGCCGTCGGGGGCGACCGCTCGCCGCGTCCAGGAGCACCAGGGTCGTGATCGCCTGCGCGTACACGGTCCGCTCACCCTCGAGATCGGTCACCAGCTGGTAGCAGACCTCGATGCTCGCGCCTCCCAGCCGGCCGATCCACATCTCCACCGTGACGGGCTCGCGCCGGTAGGCCAGGGGCAGCAGGTACTCGATCTCCTGGCGCGCCACGAGGGTGTGGGTCGACGCGCCCGGTCCCGCGTCGAGGACCGCCGTGGGCCACGCCCCAGGATCGACCGCCTCGGGATGACGCCAGAAGACGGCGATGCGCGCCTCTTCGAGCAGGCGCAGCACAGCGACGTTGTTCACGTGACCGTAGGCGTCGAGGTCGGCCCACCGCAGCGGGACGGGGACGTGCAGGCGGCTCATCGGTGACCTCGCCCGGCGGCTCGTGCAGCGGCCGTGCGACAGGTGTCCATCGCGCTGAGCACCTCCGCGACCTCGTCGACCACCTCGCGCCCGGCCAGGTCCTGGATCGCTGCGCGCAGCCTCGAGGCAGCACGGCGTGCCGCCCGGCCGGCCCCCAGCCGCGCGACGAGGCGGGACAGCACGGCGAGCAGCAGCCCCAGCACGAGCGCAGCCACGGCGGCCAGCGTCGGGACCGGCCAGCCCTCCCACACGGGCGGCTCGGGGGCAGGCATCCGCGCCAGGTCGAGCCCGGCCAGCACTCCGAGCCATCCCAGGCCGACGACAAGGACCCCGAGCAGGGCCCATTGCAGGACGCCCACGGCTGACCACCAGACGGGCCGACGGGCCTCCCCCACCCGCGCACCGGCCACCGCCTGGTCGAGGGAGTCCGCGAGCCGGCTCTCGGACTGCTCGACCCGGAGCCGCGCAGCCAGCACCCACGGCGCCGGGGCCTCCTGGCAGGCTGCGTCCACGTAGTCGCGAACAGCCGCTCGGGCACGGGCGCGTTCGGCAGGACCGGGCAGCGGCACCGAGGTCCGTACCGTCTGCGGCGCCTGGGCCTGGCCCGCGCGAGACCGTCCGGCGGCCCCCGACCGATCCGACGTCCGGGCCGGCCCCAGGTGCAGCCTGCGCAGCGGGTCCACCCGGAACCTGCCGAGCCATCGCGTGGGCGGCCACCCGGTGGCCTGACGGGCGCGCAGCACGTGCGAGGACCTCACGGCCGCGACGACCCGAGGAACACCAGCGGCCCCTTCCAGGGCTGCGACGAGCTCGGCTCGAGCGGCCCCCGGTCCGGGGACGGGGGTACCGCAGCGGGACAGGATCTCCTCCGCGACGCCGACGACGTCGGCCGTGAGCCGGTCACGCGCGGCCTGACGGCGGGTCGCGGCCTGCGCGAGTGCGGCCCGCAGCTCCTGGACCCCGGTACCGGTCCGAGCCGAGACGTCGAGCACCGGGACACCCTCGAGGCCGTCCTGGACGAGCAGCCGACCGAGGTCGCGGTGGCAGGCGGCCAGGTCCTGCGGGGCCAGGCGGTCGATCTGGTTCAGCACGACCAGCAGGACGTCCCGGTGGCCGGCCAGCTCGCGCAGGTAGCGCTCGTGCACCGCGGCGTCGGCGTACTTCTGAGGGTCCACGACCCACACCATGAGATCGACCAGACGCACGAGACGCTCGGCCTCGAGCCGGTGCGCGGTCTCGACCGAGTCGTGGTCGGGCAGGTCGAGCAGCACCAGTCCGCCCCCCGCGGCACCGTCGGGGGGAGCCTGCACCAGGTGCCGGCGGTGCACCTGGAGCCAGTCGAGCAAGGGGGCCACCTGGTCCCCCGAGCCGTCCGGGGCGACCGGACCAGCCGAGGCGGACGAACCTGCCGACGGGGCCGTTCCCACCGGCGCGGGGAGCACCACCGCGAGGGCCTGCGCGGTCGTGGGACGCAGCACCCCCACCTCGGCGAGCTCCTCACCGACGACGGCGTTGACCAACGAGGACTTCCCCGAGCCCGTCGACCCGGCGAAGGCCACGACGGTGTGGTCGGCGGACAGTCGCAACCGGTGGCCGGCCCGGTCCTCGACCGCCCCGGCCCGGGTCAGCAGCTCCTCGGGCAGCACGCCGCGGCCGGCCCGCACGGCCTCGGCGAGGGACTCGAGCCGCTCAGGCAGCGACGGACCGTGGTCGCGTCGCGCGGCGCTCACGGCCGCACCCGGCGGGTCATGCGCCCCACCAGCGACGCCACCAGGGTCGTGGCTCGTCGGCAGACGACGTCGCGTCGGTGCCCGCCTCGGGTTCGGGCGGCTCGGCAGGTGCGAGGGCGTCATGACCGAGCTCGGGGACGGCGCCGAGCGCCTCGCCCGCCTCGCGGGCAGCGCCACGCACCCGGTCGCCGGCGACGGCCGTGACCCCGCTCAGGTCGAGGGCGTCCAGGACGGTGGTGAAGCGGGCTGCCTCGACGTCGAGCACCGCAGCGAGGCGCCGGGTGAGGTCGTGCTGAGCGGTCCGCGTCAGTCGACGCACCGCGTCGTCCCCGAAGACGGCCTCGAGGAGCCGTTGGGCCAGGACGGCCGCCCCGCCGGCGACCCCGACCTCCGCTGTCGTCAGTCCACCGGTCGAGGCGAAGATGGTGACCATGAGCGCGGCCCCCAGCCCGTTGACCCCGAAGGAGAGGGCTCGAGCCGTGCTGCGTCGACCGGCGCCCTCGGTGGACACCAGGTCGAGCACACCGCCCTGCCACGCCCGGACCTCGCCCGAGATGCGTTCGCGCAGGTCCGCCGAGGACCGTGACAGACGCAACCCCTCGACCAGACGTTCACCGGCGGGGTCGGCGCGCCAGGCGGCGTAGGTCCGGTCGGACGCCCGGTCGGCCGCGTCCACGACGAGGTCGACCAGGCCGGCTCCGATGGCCGCGGTGACCGGTTCGGGAGCGGGACGGCCCCGGACGAACGCCGCGGCACGGTCGCGCCAGCTGCTGACCTTCGTCTCGATCGCTCGCAGGAGCTCGCCGGTCCCGACGAACTCCTGCCAGCGGGCCAGCACCTCGCCCCGGAGCATCGTGCCGTCGGAGGTGGCCGACTCCAGCGACCTCAGTGCGTCCTCGTAGGCCTGGTGGGCCACGGCCCGCAGGCCCCTCGCGTGCGCCGCCTGCGCATCAGCCGCTGCGGCGGCGGCCGGTGCACGGGAGACCAGGTCCAGCACCCCGCCCCGGACCGACCGGCGGGCGACCTCGGACCGTGAGGCGTCGTCCGCGGCCACCGAGCGGAGCCAGCGGTCGAGCTCCCGCAGCGCCTCGCCCGGCAGCCGGCCGGCGTCCAGACGGGACTCGGGGACCACCAGCAGACGGGTGTCGGTCAGCCCCCGCTCGGTGAGCATGGTGGCGAGATCGGCGGTGACCGCGTCCCGGGCGCGGGGGTCGACACGGTTGAGGACCATGGCCACGACGGCGTTGCGACGGGCCGCGGCATCGAGCAGGTCCCAGGGCACCGCGTCGGCGTACCGGGCAGCCGTCGTGACGAAGACCCACAGGTCGGCCGCCCCGAGCAGCTCCTCGCCGAGTCGACGGTTCTCGGCGACCACCGAGTCGATGTCGGGGGCGTCGAGCAACGCCAGCCCCCGCGGTACGGCCAGGTGCCCGACGAGCCGCAGCGCGCGCCCGGTGGCCTCCCCGCCCGTCACCCGCGGGAGCCGCGGGAGGATCCGGTCGCCGGTGAACCACACCACGTCGTCGGGGTGGTGCACCAGGACCGGTGAGCGCGTCGTGGGTCGCAGGACCCCCGCAGCGGTGACGTCGGCCCCCAGGAGGCTGTTGACCAACGTCGACTTGCCGGCACCGGTCGAGCCGCCGACCACCGCGAGCAGCGGTGCACCCATCTGGCGCACCCGCGGCAGGAGGTGGTCGTCGATCTGCCCCAGCATCGCCTCGACGGACGCACGCTCGTGCGCTGCGTCCGGCAGGTCGAGCGGCAGCCGCAGGGCGGCGAGTGCGGTCCGCAGGTCACCGAGCGCGCGCGCCAACGCCTCCGGCGCGCGCGCACGGGTCACCGCCTCGGGCGCACGTGCGTCCCGGGGCGCCGGAGCCTCCTCGACCGGATCGACCATGGATCGCCCCGCCGGTCGCTCAGTCGCGGGTGAGCTTGCGGTAGGTGACCCGGTGGGGGCGCGCCGCATCCGCACCGAGCCGCGCGACCTTGTTCTCCTCGTACGCCTCGAAGTTGCCCTCGAACCAGTACCAGGCCGACGGATTCTCCTCGGTCCCCTCGTAGGCGAGGATGTGCGTGACCACCCGGTCGAGGAACCACCGGTCGTGAGAGACCACCACCGCGCAGCCCGGGAACTCCAGCAGGGCGTTCTCGAGCGAGCCGAGGGTCTCGACGTCCAGGTCGTTGGTGGGCTCGTCGAGAAGCAGGACGTTCCCCCCCTGCTTGAGGGTCAGCGCCAGGTTCAGCCGGTTGCGCTCACCACCGGAGAGCACCCCCGAGGGCTTCTGCTGGTCGGGGCCCTTGAAGCCGAAGGCCGCGACGTATGCCCGTGAGGGCATCTCGGTGTTCCCGACCTTGATGTAGTCCAGGCCGTCCGAGACGACCTCCCACAACGTCTTCTTGGGGTCGATGCCGCCCCGGGACTGGTCCACGTAGGAGAGCTTGACCGTCTCGCCGATCTTCAGCAGGCCGTCGTCAAGAGGCTCCAGGCCCACGATGGTCTTGAAGAGCGTCGTCTTGCCGACACCGTTGGGGCCGATCACCCCGACGATGCCGTTGCGCGGCAGCGTGAACGACAGGCCGTCGATCAGGACGCGGTCACCGAAGCCCTTCTTGAGGTCGGTGGCCTCCAGGACCACGCTTCCCAGCCGCGGGCCGGGCGGGATCTGGATCTCCTCGAAGTCCAGCTTGCGGTGGCGGTCGGCCTCCGCCGCCATCTCCTCGTAGCGGGCCAGTCGCGCCTTGGACTTGGTCTGGCGTCCCTTGGCCGAGGAGCGGACCCACTCGAGCTCGTCCTTGAGGCGCTTGGAGAGCTTGGCGTCCTTCTTGCCCTGGACCTCCAGGCGCGCCTGCTTCTTCTCCAGGTAGGTCGAGTAGTTGCCCTCGTAGGGGTAGAGCCGGCCACGGTCGACCTCGGCGATCCACTGGGCCACGTGGTCCAGGAAGTACCGGTCGTGGGTCACGGCCAGGACGGCGCCGTGATAGCCCGACAGGTGCTGCTCGAGCCAGAGCACGCTCTCGGCGTCGAGGTGGTTGGTGGGCTCGTCGAGGAGCAGCAGGTCCGGCTTCTCGAGCAGCAGCTTGCACAGGGCGACGCGACGCCGCTCGCCCCCGGACAGCACCGACACGTCGGCGTCCGGAGGCGGGCAGCGCAGCGCGTCCATGGCCTGCTCGAGCTGGGCGTCGAGGTCCCACGCGTCCGCCGCGTCGATGGCCTCCTGCAGCTTGCCCATCTCCTCGAGCAGGGTGTCGAAGTCGGCGTCGGGCTCGGCCATGAGGGCCGAGATCTCGTTGAACCGGTCGATCTTGCCCTTGATCTCGGCGACGCCTTCCTCGACGTTGCCGAGGACCGTCTTCTCCTCGTTGAGCGGCGGTTCCTGGAGGAGGATCCCCACGCTGTACCCGGGTGAGAGACGGGCCTCGCCGTTGGACGGCTGGTCGAGGCCCGCCATGATCTTGAGGATCGTCGACTTCCCGGCCCCGTTGGGACCGACGACGCCGATCTTCGCGCCGGGGTAGAAGCTCATCGAGACGTCGTCAAGGATCACCTTGTCGCCGTGCGCCTTGCGCGCCTTGTACATGGTGTAGATGAACTCAGCCACGTGGGGTTCTGCTCCAGTTGTCGTCGTGTCGGTGTCGGTCGACGCCGAGGCAACGGCCAGCCTACGGTGTCGCCGCCACGAGCTCCTCGTCGAGGCTCTCGGACGACACGGCACCCTCGGTCGCCCACGGGTCGTGCGCGGAGGCGTCGACGGGCGTCTGTGCCGAACCCTCGACCACCTGGTCAGGCCCTGGCTCGTGAGCGGTGGCTCCTGCCTGCTCGTCACCCTGCCCGCCCGAGACGTGGGTCCGACGCGCGAAGGAGGACCGTCCACGGGTCAGGTCGTGCCCGACGGCGGTCACGTCGAGCACGAGACCTGAGCGAGGCCCGTTCTCACCGACCCACTCCTCGGTGCGCATCCGCCCGTGCACGAGCACCGGGTCGCCCTTGCGGATCGACGCGGCGACGTTGAAGGCGACGTCGCGGAAGGCCTTGGCCGTGAACCACTCGGTGCGTCCGTCGGCCCACACGCCCTGCCTGCTGTCGAAATAGCGCGGTGTGGTCGCCACCCGGAAGCTCGTGTAGGGAACGCCGTCCCCCACGACCTCGCGGGGCGTGGACGCTGCCCAGCCGACGACCGTGACCATCAGACCTGTGGTGCTCATCGTTCCTCCTTGCCCGGAGACCGGCTGATCCGGCCCTGGGGCGAGCCTGGACCGCCTCGGCGGGCGCGTCGCAGAGGTGCCCGTCAGGGTGCGAGCAGTGGCGGGACGGCCGGGCCTGTGGACTGTGGTCGGGCCACGCCGACCTCCCCGGATCGCGCCTCACTCACCAGCCGCACCGCGCGGTGCTCACCGAGCACCCGCGACGTCGGGCGAGCCAGCATCTCCTCGACGACGTCGTCGAGCGCCGTGCGCGCCTCGTGCGCGACGGACCGGGCGCGGCGGCCCGCGGCCGCCCCCCTCAGCGCACCTCCGAGGACCAGCAGGCCGAGCGCCAGCAGGCCCGCGCCCGCGGCGGACAGCGCGAACCATGTCGCGTCGGACGTCCAGCGTGCGACCCCCAGAGCAGAGCCCGCGGCCAGACCGAGAGCGCCCAGCGCCACGAGCGCAGCGACCGCGGCGAAGAATCGTGCGACCGCAGCCGACCGTGACCCGCGCACACGCACCGTGATCGCCGCGAGCCGGTCGTCGACGACCTGGGTCAGCCCCGGCGCCGCCTCGACCGCATCGTCCAGGGCCGTGGCCCACGGAGCCGGCAGCGCGTGCCCGACCGCCGCGACCCAGCCGTCACGGACGGCCGCGACGCGGTCGGGCTGCGCCGGACCCAGCCCGAGACCGGGCTCGAGCCCGTCACCACGACGCACCGACCGGTCGACCGCCGAGACGATCGCCGCGAGACCTGCCGCGTCGGCCAGCCCTTCGCGCGCACTCACGCGGGGCAGCTCCTCGGCGGTCAGCTCCCGCTCTCCCACGGTCGTGCCGAGCAGACGGGCAGCGTCGTCGAGCTCGGCCGCTGCCCGGACCTCGGCGATGCCCCGGCCCGAGACCGCGCGCGAGATCGCCCCGCGGAGCACCGGGACGCCGTCGCCGGTGCGTGCCGAGACCGAGTGCACCCCCACACCGGTCAGGCCGTCCTCACGCAGGAGACGATCGACGTCGCGCAGCAGCGACGCCTGGGCGTCCACCGGTACGAGGTCGATCTGGTTCAGCACGACGAGCATCGCGCCCTCGTGACCCACGAGGTGACGCAGGTACCCGCTGTGCAACGCGTCGTCGGCGTACTTCTGCGGGTCCACCACCCACACCAGCAGGTCCACCAGCGGGAGCAGCCGATCGACCACCGCTCGGTGCTCGGGTGCGACCGAGTCGTGGTCAGGGAGGTCCAGCAGGACCAGACCGCGCAGGTCCGCCTGAGACTCGCCGTCCAGGGCGCTCTCGCGCTCGATGCGACGCTCCGAGCTGACGCCCAGCCAGTCCAGCAGCAGCCCGGCGTCATGTGCCCAGGCGCACGCGGTGACGGTCGAGGTGGTCGGCCGGCGCACACCCACGTCCGCGAAGTCGAGCCCGGCCAACGCGTTGAACAGGCTCGACTTGCCCGACCCCGTTCCCCCGACCATCGCGACGATGGTGTGGTCGACACCCAGGGCGAGCCGCTCGCGCACCTCGCCCAGGATGCGGCGCACCTGGGTCACCGTCGACCCGGGCAGGGTGCGGCCCGCACGCTCGACCACCGCCTCGATCTCCTCGACGCGGTGCAGCAGCGCTGCAGTGCGCTCGCCGGAGACGGCCCGCACGGTGGAGTCAGGGGTCTCGGTCATACCAGGCCCTTCAGGACGGCCAGACGAAGGCGCAGGCGCGACGAGGCGTCCTCGGCCAGGGCCTCGTCGGCCAGAACGGTCCGCGCCGGACCGCCCCCGGCGTGGACCTGCTCGCGGACACGCTGGAGCAGGTCGTCACTCGCGCGCCCGACCAGCTCATGGGTCTGCGCCGAACCCAGGACGGACTCCAGCGCGGCACGCGCCGCACCCAGCCCGGCGGCGGCACCCAGGACCAGCGTCGCGGCCCCGTTCTCGCCGACCGCACGTACCAGCCTGGTGACACGCTGCGACTGGCGCCGGTCTGCGCCCTGCTGAGCAGCCCGGAGGGTCTGCGTCGCACTGAGCACCCAGTCCGCGGCGGACCGCTCGGCCGTCGGCGTGACGAGGACCTCCTCGGGATCAGGCACGCCAGCGTCGCCCTCACCCACGCCCGGGTGCTGTGCCTCACCCCGCGCGCCGATGGCCTCGAGGACACCCTCGGCCCCCGGAGCATCGGTCCGAGCGAGGTGCTCCGCGACAGCCAGCTCGCCCTGGCGTCGGGCGGCGTCGAGCACCACCCGAGCCGAGGAGACCAGCTCCCTCGCGAGCGCCTCGAGCGCGACGACCCGCGTCGACCGGTGGCGCGCCGAGCCCCAACGGGTCGCGAGCGCCCCCGAGGCGGCCCCTGCAAGGGGCCCGCCCGCCGAGGAGATCTCGGCCCAGGCGGCACGGACGGGCCCGTCCGCCACCGCACCGCGAGCGGCCGCGGCCACGACGCGCTCGGCCGGACCGGCGACGGCGGACTCCACCACGTCCTGGAGGCTCGTGCGTGCGTCGGCCTGGTCCTGCACGGCCTCAGCGAGCTCGTCCACCCACGGACGCAACGCGGTGAGCGAGCCACGCTGGGTCCGCGCGATCACCGAGCGCGCCCGGTCCGGCCCCGCCACCATGGTCAGCCACCTCAGGATGGGCGCCACGGCGGGTGCCTCGAGCATGCCCTCGTGCGGACCGGCGTCGGGCACCAGGAAGAGCGGCACGGTGGACATGCCCCGCTCACGCAGGCGACCCATCAGGTCGTTGCGCACGGTCGCGACGGCGTCGTGCGGCACCCGGTTGAGCACCATCGCCATCGAGGTGCCCCGCTCGGTCGCCTGGGTGAGCACCTGCCACGGCAGCGCATCCCCGTAGCGGGCGGCGGTCGTCACGAAGATCCAAAGATCAGCGGCCTCGAGCAGCCGGTGCGCGGTGCTGCGGTTGCTGTCGACCAGAGAGTCGAGGTCCGGGGCGTCGACCAGGGCCAGGCCTCGCGGGACGCTCGCATGCTCGACCACGTCGACGATCTCGAGCAGCGGGTGCGTCTCCAGCAACGCGGCATCGTCCGGGTGGTGGGCCAGGACCGGTCGCCGGGTGGTCGGGCGCAGCACTCCCGAAGGACTGACGACGGTACCGAGCAACGAGTTCACGAGGGTGGACTTGCCCGCCCCGGTCGATCCCGCCATGACGACCACAGCCGGTGCGGACATCTCACGCAGTCGCGGCAGGAGGTGGTCGTCGAGCTGGTCGAGCAGCCGGCGTCGCAACGTCTCAGCCTCGACCGACCCACCCAGCGGCAAGGGGAAGCGTGTGCGCCCCACGTCGCGACGCAGGTCTGTCACCGCGTCCAGCAACGACGAGCTCGCCATCGGCCGGGCCGACGCACCGGACCGTGGGGTCACCATGCCGACCCCGGCCCGGGGACGGGTGGTCGTGGGATGCGCGGGCACGTCCCAATCCTCCCGTGCGGCCAGGCCCAGGCCAAACGCGCGCGCCGTGCGTCGCACGCCGACCTGGTGAGCACCCGGCACCGTGGCGCAGGTCCCACTACGCTGGTCCACTGCCGCCCCTGTAGCTCAATGGATAGAGCAACGGCCTTCTAATCCGTAGGTTGCAGGTTCGAGTCCTGCCGGGGGCACCCACGACGGGCACGCGAACCGTCGAGAACCGGTGGGGCCCGGGGTCCCCGCCGATCACCCCACGGTCAGGCGGGCCGCGCGCAGCGCACGACGACGATCAGCCACCACGACCCCGCCGAGCACTGCAACGGCCAACGCGACCGAGGCCACGACGTCGGTCACGAAGTGGTAGCCGAGGTAGAGCCTGCTGACCGCGACGAGGAGCACCCCGAGCGCGACCACCAGCGACCACAGCACCAGGGAACGCCACGCCGGACGACGCACCCATGCCAGGTAGGCCACGACCAGGAGCAACGTCGCCGTGCCGATGGTGTGCCCCGACGGGAACGAGTGAGTGAGTGCCTCGCCCGGCACAGCCAGGGTGTCCACGGGAGGTCGGGGGCGTGCGGTGACCTGCTTGACCGTCAGCGAGACGACGGTCGCCGCGACCATCGCCGCCATGAGCAGCCCTGGCGGCCACCACGTCCGGCCGCGCACGCCCCACGCGAGGCACCCGAGCACCACCAGGACGGGCAGCACCACCGGACCGGTCAACCACGAGACCGCGGCGAGGAACACCGTCAGGGGCTCGCTGCGTGCATCGACGAGCCAGGCCAGGACAGGCTCGTCGAGCCGCGCGAGGTCGTCACCCTCGCCCAGCGCATCGAGAACACCGACGAAACCCGCTGTCCCGAGGACCACCAGGCCCAGCCCTGCGAGCACCGACACCTGGGCGCGATGGTCACGGGCGCCGAGCGATCGGGCGAGCTCCCCGATCCGTTCACGTGCGGCAGACATCCGACCAGGGTCTCAGGCGCGACGGCGACCAGCCTGTCGACCGGAGAAAAAAGGGGTGCGCCCCGGCGCTGCCGGCTGGTTCTCTTGACCCACCGCGGTGAAGTGCCTGGCCAGTCCTGATCCGGTCCCTTCACAACCCTCGGAGTCCACCATGCACCCCCTCCCCCTCTACGACGCCGTCCTGCGTGACCACGCCCGTGAGGTCGCGCAACGTGCCCGCGAGCAGTCCTGGGCACGCCGTCGTCGCGAGCGCCGCCAGCCCGAACGTGCAGGCCTCATGGCTGCACTGCGCGCCGGGACCCGCACCGCGGGCACCCGACTGGTCCGTGGCGCCGCACGAGCAACGAGCAGCGCACCGGCGCGGCCGGCCGCCATCGAGCGGTCGGCCGCGCCGCGCTACGTCCTGACCGCCTGAACGCCCCGCGCACCGGGCACGAACCCCGCTCCGGGCCGCGGGCCGGTCTGCCACCATGACGCCATGCACTCGGGCGCGGGCAGGCACTGATGGGACGCCACGCCGCGCGCGGTCCCGACGGGTCCGCTCCGCACGACCGTCACCCGGACGACGCACGAACGACACCACCAGGGCCCGCAGACGAAGGCCACCCACCGCACCGTGCCACCTGGCTCGAGAGGCTGGTGCTCGCCGGCGTCGCGGCCCTGGCTGCAGCGGGCGTGCTGCACTGGGCCGGGCACCGACCGCTCGTGACAACCCTGTCGGCGCTGGGCGCCGCCGCCGTGGTGCTGGTCGCCTCGTGGGTCGCCACGACCGGCGCCCGAGCCCACCCCCGCACCCCGTCCGACGGTCCGCCCCGCCCCCGGCCAGGACCCTCCGACCCCGTACAGTGACCGCGTGAGCCCTGCTGCGACGCCCAACGACCGGATCGTGTGGATCGACTGCGAGATGACCGGTCTGGATCTCACCCGAGACGCCTTGATCGAGATCGCCGCGGTGGTCACCGACTCCGAGCTGACCGTCCTGGACGGTGGCATCGACCTGGTGATCAGCCCGCCCCCCGAGGCTCTTGAGCAGATGGAGCCCTTCGTGCGCGACATGCACACGAGCTCCGGGCTGCTCGAGGAGCTCGCCGCCGGCCTGACCCTGGCCGAGGCCGAGGAGCAGGTGCTCGCCTACCTCAGGACGTGGGTCCCCGAGGCCCGAAAGGCACCCCTGGCGGGCAACTCGATCGGCACCGACAAGACCTTCCTCGACCGTGATATGCCCGGCCTCGTCGGCCACCTGCACTACCGGGTGATCGACGTCTCCTCGATCAAGGAGCTCGCACGGCGCTGGTACCCGCGCATCTACTACTCCTCGCCCGAGAAGAACGGTGGGCACCGGGCGCTGGCTGACATCCTCGAGAGCATCGACGAGCTGCGCTACTACCGTTCCGCGATGCTCGTGGCGCCCCCCGGGCCGGACTCGGCGACAGCACGGGAGATCGCAGCCCAGGTGGTCGCGACCTCGGTGAGTGCCTCCCCACCGGGCAGCGCAGCACCGGCGTGACCCATCGGCGACACCGGCCGTGACGCAGATCGCACCCCGGCGCACCGTGCACCGCCCTGGAGCGGGTAGACTCCACGACGGTCCGCAGCACGTTGCGGAGCGCGGTGGCTATAGCTCAGCAGGTAGAGCACCTGGTTGTGGTCCAGGGGGTCGCGGGTTCAAGTCCCGTTAGCCACCCCATGCACGAAGGGCCGGTCCCCCTGGGGACCGGCCCTTCGTGCGTCAGCGGCTCCGCACCGCGAATCCCTACCTGCCGGCGGTCGCGCGACGCAGCACGGCCTGCGCGAGCCGGTCGAGGGAGCCCTCCGCCAGCGAGGTGAACAACGAGGGCTCGACGAGCTCGAGCTCCATGAGGACCGGCTCGTCGTCGTCCCCACTGACCACGTCGACCCGCGCGTACAGGAAGCTCTCCAGGTCCGTACCGGCCGGTGAGCTCGCGCGGACGGTGTCGAGCGCGACCGCGATCGCGTTGCGGGAGACCTCGATCTCGGCCGCGGAGGCCGTCGTCGGGCTCATGCGCTCCTCCTTGTAGATGCCGTCGACACCCACGTCAGGGCCGTCGAGCATCGCTCCCTTGAGGACGCTGTGGGAGTGCTCTCCGTCGATGAAGACGTGCGCACGCTCACCGACCGTGTCAACGCTCTTGAGGTACCTCTGCACCATGATCGTGCGGTCGGCGCCGAGTAGGCGACGGGCATGGGTGATGGCCAGGCCGCGCGAGGTCGCGTCGATCGCCGTGTACCGACCGGTGTCCACGGACCCGGCCGAGATCGCGGGCTTGATCACGAAGTCACCATGGGCCGGGAACCGGGTGTGCAGCGCCCGCGAGGACAGGTTCTGCGCCGGCTCGATCCACATCGTGGGGACCACCGGGACACCGGCGAGCTCGAGCTCACGCAGGTAGTGCTTGTCGGTGTTCCACCGGACGACCGACGAGGGGTTCGCCAGTCGTGTGACGGCCTGGACCTGCTCGGCCCACCGCAGGAACTCGTCCCGGCGTTGCGCGTAGTCCCACGCAGAGCGGATCACCACGAGGTCGAAGCCCGCCCAGTCGACGGCGGGGTCGTCCCAGACGGTCGCGACCGCCTCGACCCCCAGCCCGGTCAAGGCATCCTGGAGCGGGAGGTCGTCCCGGTCGAGGTCGGGCAGGGCGGCGCAGGTGGCCAACGCGATTCTCGTCACGCGATCACCCTAACGACCCCTGCCGCGACCCGCCCAGGCCGACCCGCCCGTCGCTGTACCGTGTGCCCGCAGCAGGACCCGTCCCTGCGGCACGCACCGGTCGCCGATCGCTCGCCATGCCTGAACGGCAGATCTGGGGTTGGATCGTCGCGGGGGTCCGGCACGTGACGACAGCACATGAAGGAGGCGGGACGCGGATGGCTGAGGCACCCGGGAAGGACCCCGAGCACGGTTCGGGGATGAGCCTGCACGAGCTGCCCGACAGGTCGATCATCACGCTCTACGGTGAGATCGACCTCGCGGTGCGACACACCGCCGGCCCGCTGTGCGCGGCCGTCGCCGAACGCGCGCTGCCGCTGGTCATCGACGCCGAGCAGGTGCAGTTCATCGACTCGACGGGGATGTCGGTCCTGGTGCGGCTGGCCCGCGACGCCGAGACCCACCAGTACCCCGTCTCGTTGCGCAACGCCCCCTGGATGCTGCGCGAGCTGTTGGACGTCACCGGTGTCAGCGCGCTGCTGCCGGCGGACGACTCCGCGCGTGACGGCGCCGCACCTGCGCTGTCACCCACCACCACGGACGACAGCCCCACCACGGCGAGCCCCGGCTGAGCGGTGAGGCGGGACTGGCGCCGCGGCACGAGCCGCGACACCATCAGGATCCGTGACCCGCCTCGAGCAGTACGAGACCCGCACCTCCAAAGCCCTCACCGCCCTCGCGGCGATCTTCTTCCTGGTCTACGGCATCCCGATCGTCTGGCCCGACCTCCCCAGAGGCGTCATCAGCGCGATGCAGGTCGCCAACGTCACGGTGTGGGCCCTCTTCGCGGTCGACCTCGCGATCCGGGTCGCAATGGCGCGACGTCGGGCGTCCTACCTGCTGCACCATCCGATCGACGTGCTCACCGTGCTGCTGCCGATGCTGCGCCCGCTCCGCGTGCTGCGGGTGTTCGCCGCCGGCCACTCGTTGCTCACCCGTGGCGGTGGGCTGCTGCGCACGGGGCAGGCCGTCCTCGTCTCGGCCGCCGTGCTCGTCCTGATCGGGGCCCTGTCGATCCTGGACGCGGAGCGGGGCACGCCCGGGTCGAACATCACCTCCTTCTCCGATGCCCTGTGGTGGGCGATGACCACGGTCACCACGGTCGGGTACGGCGACCAGTACCCGGTGTCGGGGATGGGACGGGTGGTCGCGGCCGCGCTGATGATCGTCGGGATCAGCGTGCTGGGAGTGGTGACCGCCAGCGTGGCGGCCTACTTCGTCACCTCCGACGACGGGCCGGAGGGGACGGACCCGGCGGGACCCGGTGCGCAGCTGCGCGAGCTGTCCGCTCTGCACGCGGACGGCGTGCTGACCGACGCGGAGTACTCCGCCGCCAAGGCCCGGATCCTGGAGCACTGGGTGATGCCGGGCGCCTGAGCGCACCCCGTCGGCGCCCGGGGTCGGCGACGTCCGGGGGCCCCGCGGGTCGTGATCGGCTCGTTACAGTGTGGGCACGGTCCACCGAACCCGACCCGACCCGGGGAGCTGCATGCTCGACTCCGACTTCGGTCAGGTCGCCGCCATCCTGCTCATCGCTGCCACCGCGGGTGGGCTCGCGCGGCTCCTGCGGCAGCCACTGATCATCGCCTACATCGCGGTCGGCATCCTGGTCGGACCGGCAGTGCTGGGACTGGTCACTGCGACCGAGCAGGTGGCCCTGCTCGCCGAGGTGGGCATCGCGGTCCTGCTCTTCCTCGTCGGTCTCAAGCTCGACGTGCACCTGATCCGGAGCACCGGGCCGGTGGCGCTGGTGACGGGTCTCGGCCAGGTCGTCTTCACCTCGGTGGTCGGCTTCGTGCTGACCTGGGCGCTCGGCTACGACGTCGTGACGTCGATCTACGTCGCGGTCGCGCTGACCTTCTCCTCGACGATCATCATCGTCAAGCTGCTCTCGGACAAGCGTGAGCTCGACGAGCTGCACGGCCGGATCGCCATCGGCTTCCTCATCGTCCAGGACATCGTCGTGGTCCTCGCGATGATCGTCATCACCGCCACCGGGTCCGGCGGGGGTGACGCCGTCGGCAGCGAGGTCGCCCTGATCGCGCTGCGTGGCGTGGGCTTCCTGCTCGGGGTGGCCGTGCTCGCACGCTACGCCCTGCCCTGGCTCTTCGACCGCCTCGCCGGATCACCCGAGCTCGTCGTCCTCTCGGGGCTCGCGTGGGCCGTGGCCGTCGGCGCCTTCAGCGACTGGATCGGGCTCAGCATGGAGGTCGGGGCGTTCGTCGCCGGGATCTCCCTGGCCTCGACCGCCTACCGCGAGGTGCTCGGTGCGCGGCTGGTGAGCCTGCGCGACATCCTCATCCTGTTCTTCTTCATCGACCTCGGCACGACCATGGAGTTCGGCGAGGCCGCGGCGCAGATCGGCCCCGCCCTGGTGCTGTCCGCCTTCGTCCTGATCGGCAACCCGTTGATCGTCATGGTCATCATGGGCCTGATGGGCTACCGCAAACGGGTGTCGTTCCTGTCGGGGCTGGCGGTCGCGCAGATCAGCGAGTTCTCGCTCATCCTGGCGGCACTGGCCCTGTCGGTGGGACACATCGAGAGCCCCGCGGTCAGCCTGGTGACCATGGTCGGTGTCATCACCATCGGGTTGTCGACCTACCTGATCCTGTACTCGAAGGAGATCTACGAGCGGATCGCCCCCGCGCTGTCGGTGTTCGAGCGGTCAGCACCGACCCGTGGGCAGGAGGGCCCGCAGGACGGCGGGGCCTACGACGCGATCGTGATCGGTGGGGGGCGGTTCGGCAGCGCACTGCTGTCCAGCAGGCACGCCCAGGGTCGGCTGCTGCTGGTCGACTTCGACCCCAACGCGCTGCGCACCTGGCGCGAGAAGGGGGTCGAGACCCTCTACGGGGACATCACCGAACCCGAGCTCGCGCAGGCGCTCCCCCTGTCGCAGGCACGTGCGGTGGTGTGCACGGTGCCTGATCTCTCGGTCAACCTCACGCTGCTCGAGGCACTGCGGCACCACGGGTTCCGTGGCACGGTCGCGCTGACGGCGCTCAGCGTGCGCGAGGCCGAGGTGCTCTCGGGCGAGGAAGGGGTCACCGTGATGCGCCCCTTCGCCGATGCGGCCGACCAGAACCTTCCGTTCCTGTTCGACCGCCCCGACCCGTCGAAGGAGGACTGAGCAGCCCTACTCCACCGGGTCGGGCAGGTGGGCGGTCATCCGGCGCAGCGCGCCCAGCAGCCCGTCGGGGCTCAGACGCCCGACGACGTCCCCTGCACCGCGTGTGACGGGGACCGGACGCCCACCCGAGGCGGCGAGTGCCGCGAAGGCGTCGTCGAGGCGGCTGCCGAGCTGCAGTCCCTGGTGTGGCCCCAGCCCCGGTGTCCGCACCTCGACCCGCCGGTCCAGGTCGTCGTGGCCCACCGCCTCGAGGTCCTCGACGGTGACCTCCCCGATGCTCAGCAGGCGTACCGCCCGGCCGTTGCCGACGAGGTCCGTGACCATGCCGGGGGCCGGCCGGGCCAGCAGGTTCACCGCGTCGGCCACCTGCTCGAGGCGGCCACCGCGGCTGAACACGGCGATCCGGTCCCCCAGCCGCACGGCTTCGTCGACGTCGTGGGTGACCAGCATCACGGTCGTGCCGAGCTCTCGCTGGATGCGCCAGAACTCCTGCTGGAGCCGACGACGGCCGGCGGGGTCCACCGCCCCGAAGGGCTCGTCCATGAGCAGCACCGGGGGGTCGGCCGCGAGCGCCCGGGCGACCCCGACCCGCTGCCGTTCACCCCCGGAGAGCTGGTGGGCGTAGCGGGAGGCGTACACCGAGGGGTCGAGTCCCACGAGCTCGAGCAGCTCAGCCGTCCGGCGGCGCGTGCGCGCCCGGTCCCATCCGAGCAGGTCGGGGACGGTCGCGACGTTCTGCCCGACGGTGCGGTGGGGGAACAGCCCCACGTTCTGGATCACGTAGCCGATGCGGCGACGCAGCGCCACCGGGTCCACCCGGGCGACGTCCTCCCCCTCGAGCAGCACCCGTCCTGAGGTGAGCTCGACCAGCCGGTTGACCATCCGCAGGGTCGTGGACTTCCCGCAGCCCGAGGGCCCGACCAGGACGAGGAGCTCGTGCCGGTGGACCTCGAGGTCCAGCGCCTGCACCGCGACCGTGCCGTCGGGGTACTCCTTGCGCGCCTGCTCGAGCCTGATGACCGCGTCCGTCGCACCCGGCCGATCACCGTCGAGGGACGACCCGTCGCCCGCGGGCGCCGATGGGGTGCTCATGCGCAGCGACGCTACCCCGCGCCCCACCCGGTCGTCGTGCCGAAGACCTGCGGGTAGCGTGCCGGAGGTGACTGCCTCCCCGCCGGCGAACCCCTGGTTGTCCTGGCGCTACGTCGAGAGCAACTGGGGCGACCTCACGGTCGCGGTGGAGCAGCACGTGTCGCTCACCGCCCAGACCATCGCCATCGCCACGTTGATCGCCCTGCCCCTGGCCGTCCTCGCCCATGGCAGGCCGCGCGTCGCAGCCCTGGTCCTGGGGGTCAGTGGCGTCCTCTACACGATCCCCGCGCTGGCCCTGTTCGCGATCCTGGCGCCGTTCACCGGGATCGGGCGCACCACGGTGCTCATCGGACTGGTCGCCTACGCGCTGCTCGTGCTGGTCCGCAACGTCCTGGTCGGACTCGAGGGGGTCGACCCCGAGGTGCGCGACGCCGCTCGCGGGCTGGGGTACGGGCCCGTCCGCATGCTGCTCACGGTCGAGCTGCCCAACGCGCTGCCTGCGATCGTCGTCGGGCTGCGCCTGGCCACCGTCTCGACGGTCGCGCTGGTCACCATCGGCATCGTCGTGGGCTTCGGTGGCCTCGGGCAGCTCATGTTCCGCGGCTTCAACAGCAGCTACCGCGCCGAGATCATGACCGCCACCCTGCTGACCGTGGCCATCGCCGTGGTCGCGGACGTGCTGATCCTGCTCGCCGGACGGCTCGCCACGCCGTGGACCCGGTCGGTGCGGGCCGGATGAGCGGGGCGCGGGCATGACGGAGGTCCTCCAGGCCGCCCTGGTCTGGTTCAACGACCCCGCCAACTGGACGGGGTCCAGGGGGATCCTCGCGCGGACGGGCGAGCACCTGACCATGTCCGTGCTGGCGGTGCTCCTGGCAAGCCTCGTGGCCCTGCCGCTCGGTGTGTGGCTCGGTCACCGCCGCCGTGGCGGGACGCTCACCGTCCTGGTGGCGAACGCGTCCCGCGCCCTGCCGACCTTCGCCCTGCTGCTCATCTTCGCGTCGACCTCGTTGGGCTTCGGGAACCGCCCGGCGGTGCTGGCCACGGCGATCTTCGCCATCCCGCCGATCCTCACCAACACCCACACCGGACTGCTCGAGGTCGACGCGGCCGCCCGGGACGCCGCACGGGGCATGGGGATGACCGGGCTGCGGTCGCTCGCCCAGGTCGAGATCCCCCTGGCCCTGCCCATGATCGCCGCGGGCCTGCGCACGGCCGCGGTGCAGGTGGTCGCGACGGTCACCCTCGCGGCCCTGGTCGGTGGTGGGGGCCTGGGCGTCTACATCGTGGTCGGGCTCGGCACCCGCCGCTTCGGCGAGGTGCTGGCGGGGGCGCTGCTGGTCGCCGCGCTCTGCCTGATCGCCGAGGGGGTGCTCGGCCTCACCCAGCGTCTGATGACCCCCGAGGCGATGCGCCGGTACGCGACAGGGCAGGCAGATCCTGACCGCTCGTCCAGCCGCGTCTGAGCCGCTCGGTCCGTGGACGGTCTCGCCAGGTGACCGGATCGTGATCGGACCGTGATCACCCAGGCGCCCCACCTGGTTGCCGATCCGCGCGTTCCGGGTTCGAATGATCTCGGTGCCGCATCCGAGCGGCCGAGCACCAGGGAGCCCACATGCGCGCACGTCGTTCGACCCTTGCCCTCGTGGCGGCAGCAGCGCTCCTGCTGACCGCAGCCTGCGGGGAGGCCGGCTCGTCGAGCCCGGGCGGGACCGCGCCGAGCCCGACCGCCGAGGCGGGCACGGACGCCGACGCCCTGCAGGCGTGTGCGCCCGTGGCCGGCGACCAGCTCGTGGTGCTCGACGACGACCTGGGGCTCCAGACGGTCGACAACATCGTGCCCGCGGTCAACGCAGCGGCCGCCGAGACCTCGCCGGAGATCCTCGAGGTGCTCGACGAGGTCTCGGCGACGCTCGACACCGACACGTTGATCCAGCTCAACAAGGCCGTCGACGTGGACCGCCAGACCTCCTCCGAGGTGGCAGCGCAGTACCTCGAGGACCAGGGCCTGACGGACCGCGAGGACGTCGGGCAGGGCACCACCCTCGTCGTCGGTGCGGGGAACTTCTCCGAGAGCGCCACCCTCGCCGAGATCTACGCGGGCGCGCTGCGGGCCGCGGGATTCGACGCCTCGACGCAGACCATCGGCAACCGGGAGACCTACGAGCCGGCCCTCGAGCAGGGCGACCTCAGCGTCGTGCCGGAGTACGTCGGCACGCTCACCGAGTTCCTCAACAGCAAGGTCAACGGGGCCGACGCCCCGCCTGTGGCCAGCTCCGACCTGACCGAGACGATGCTCGGCCTGACCGCCCTCGGCGACGAGGTCGGTCTGCGGTTCGGTACCCCCGCCGATGCCCAGGACCAGAACGCCTTCGCGGTCACCACCGCCTTCGCCGACGAGTACGGCGTCACGACGCTCAGCGAGCTGGCCGAGACGTGCGGTGAGCTGGTGCTCGGAGGTCCGCCCGAGTGCCCCGAGCGTCCGTTCTGCCAGCCCGGCCTGGAGGAGGTCTACGGCCTGCAGGTCGCAGAGTTCACCTCGCTCGACGCGGGAGGGCCGCTGACCAAGACCGCCCTCCAGCAGGGGCAGATCGCCGTCGGCCTGGTCTTCTCCTCCGACGCCGCCCTGGCCGACGGCTGAGGCGTCCCGGACGAGGCGACGCAGACCGGGCTAGAGGCCGTACTCCTCGAGGAGGCGCAGCCAGATCTCGCTGACCGTCGGGTAGGCGGGCACGGCGTGCCACAGGCGGTCGAGCGGGACCTCGCCGACCACGGCGACGGTGGCGGCGTGCAGCAGCTCGGCGACCTCGGGACCCACGAAGGTCGCACCGAGCAGCACCTCACGATGGGTGTCGACGACCATCGCGGCCGTTCCCTCGTAGCCGTCCGCGGACACGGCGGCTCCGGCCACCGCACCCAGCGAGAGCTGCACCTTGCGGACGGGGTAGCCGGCGGCACGAGCCTGCGCCTCGGTGAGCCCGACGGTCGCGACCTCGGGCCGGGTGAAGACGACCTGCGGGACCGCGTGGTGGTCGGCGGTGGCCCGGTAGCGGCTCCACGGGTGGGCTGCGTCGGCCGCTCGTCGCTGCCCACCGAAGCGGGCGGCCACGACGTCCCCGGCCACACGGGCGTCGTACTTGCCCTGGTGCGTGGTCGCGACCCGCCCGGTCACGTCGCCCGCCGCGTAGAGCCACCCGTCCTTGACCCCGTTGACCCGCATCGAGTCGTCGACGGTCAGCGGCTCGCCGGGGACGAGCCCGATCGCCTCGAGCCCGAGGTCAGTGGTGGCCGCCCGGCGCCCGGCAGCCACGAGGACCTCGGCCGCGAGCATGGGCTCGCCGTCACTCAGGGTGAGCCTCACCTGCCCGTCGACGCGTTCGACCTGCGTGACCTCGGTCGAGAACCGCAGGTGGACCCCCAGACCGACGAGACCCGCGGCCACCGCACGGCCCGCGAACGGCTCGGTCCCGGAGAGCAGCCGGTCACCGCGTACCAGCAGCGTGACCCTCGTCCCGAGGTCGCTGAAGGCAGTGGCCATCTCGACCGCGACCACACCACCGCCGATCACCGCGAGAGACTCGGGGATGTCCTGGACCGCGGTGGCCTCGCGGCTCGTCCACGGTGGGGATGCCACGAGTCCAGGCACGTCGGGGAGCACGGGCTCGCTGCCTGTGGCGAGCACCACGGCGTGCTTGGCCTCGAGGATGCTCACGCCACCGTCGGCTCCGGTGACCTCGACCCGACGCGGTCCCACCACGCGTGCGTGCCCACGAATCAGCTCGATGCCTGCGCCCTCGAGCCAGGAGACCTGGCTGGCGTCGTCCCAGTGGCTCGCGAACCCATCACGGCGGGCGAGGACCGCAGCACGGTCCATGCCTCCGGTGACCGCCTGCGCCGCACCGTCGACCGCCCGCGCGGCGGCGAGGACCGCACCCGGACGCAGCAGCGCCTTGGACGGCATGCAGGCCCAGTACGAGCACTCCCCCCCGACCAGCTCGGACTCGACGAGGATCACCTCGAGGCCGGTGCGCCCTGCACGGTCGGCGACGTTCTCACCCACCGCACCACCACCGACCACGACGACGTCGCAGGTGCGGGCCGTGGGCTCCGTGCCGGTCATGAGACTCCTCAGGTCGGGGGCGGGACTGCGACTCCATGGTCACCTCTCGCCGGCGCCGGCGCACCCCTGGACGGGCGTGTCGCCCTGTCGGGGTCACGGATCTCGGCTCTCAGGCTGCGGATCGGGGCATCTGGCCCCACCCTTGACCCATGGCCGGAGCGGCGGGAGCCACACCCGGGGGGGATCGATCAGCAGGAGTCAGAATGAGCCGGAGGTTCCGCGCGACACCGCGATGCATCTCGCAGAGCAGGCACTGGGTGCTGGCCCAGGCTGAGCGGCAGGGGATGGCAGCGGACACCCGCCGCACCGTGGAGCTGCTCACGAGCGAGCTCGTGACCAACGCCGTCAAGTACGGTCCGCCCGGGGGCGTCATCACCGTGGAGACCTTCACCGGTGCCTCCGGCTTCAGCGTCTCGGTCAGTGACGACAGCCCCGAGCACCCTGTGCTGCGCAACCCTCCCTCGACGGGCCCCGGCGGGCGAGGGGTCCAGCTCGTCTCCCGGCTGGCGTCACGCTGGGGAGTGGACAGCCACCCGGCGAACGGCAAGTCGGTGTGGTTCCAGGTCGCCCTCTGAGCTCTGAGCGCCGAGGTCGGCACGCCGCTCACGTCGACGGCGCTCGCGCGCGGTGGCAGGCTCAGTGCGTGGGGACCGTGAGCGCGGGCGACCCCCTCGACGAGCGCGTCGAGGGGTACGGCGTGGTGGTCGCTCCTCCGCGTCGTGACCTGCAGGCGCTCGTCGAGCTCGCAGCAGAGATCTGCGGGGTGCCGACCGCGGCGATCAACATGGTGACCGCCACCGAGCAGCATCAGATCGCCACGGCGGGATTCGAGCCGTCGATCTGCGCCCGAGCCGACTCGATGTGCGCGGCGGTCCTGGAGGACGCCGGCACGGTGATGGTTGCCGACGCCCGGTCGGACGACCGGTTCCGCACCAACCCGTTCGTCGACGGGACCCTCGGGGACGTGCGCTTCTACGCCTCGGCGCCGCTGGTCACCCCCGAGGGAACCGTCCTGGGCCGGTTGTGCGTCTTCGACTCCGAGCCTCGGGAGATCACGGCCCGCCAGCGTGAGGTCCTGACCCAGCTCGCCCAGCGGGTGGTGGACGTCTTGGAGCTGGGGCGGCGCACCCGTCAGCTCGAGCAGACCGTCGCCGAGCTGACCACGGCCCGCAACGAGCTGCGCCGGTCCAACCGGCTCCTCGCCCTCTTCGCCGGGCAGATCAGCCACGACCTGCGCACCCCGCTGACCGCGATCCTCGCGAACACCGAGATGCTGGCACTCGAGCCCCAGGTCGCCCAGGACGAGAACCTCAGCGAGCTGGTCGACGCCACGCTCCAGAGCGGGCGCCGGATGTCGACCCTGATCCGCGAGATCCTTGCCCACGCCCGCGTCGGCGCCGAGCTCAAGCGCACCTCCGTCGATCTCGCCTCCCTGGTCGAGATGGTCCTGGAAGACCTCGGTCCTCAGGTCCATGAACGGGACGCCCGGATCGAGGTCGGCCCGCTGCCCACGGTCACGGGCGACGTCCACCAGCTGTACGGGGTGTTCCTCAACCTGCTGAGCAACGCCCTGAAGTTCACGCGGCCGGGCACAGCACCGCAGGTCGAGGTGACCGCCACGCGACGGGACGACGGCTGGCGGGTCTCGGTGACCGACCACGGTGCCGGGATACCGGCCGAGGCCGTCGAGGAGGTCTTCACCCTGCACGCCCAGGCACGGCCGAGCCTGGGTGGCAGCGGGATCGGCCTGGCCACCGCGCGGCGCGTCGTGGAGGCGCACGGGGGAACCATCGGCGCGGACGTCAGCACCCCGGGCCGGACGACCGTGTGGTTCGACCTGCCGGACTGACGACGCGTGTATGGCGCAGGTGCGCTCCTGACGACGCCGCGCCGGCGTCGCGACGTGCTGGGCAGGCCGGTCACCGCCGACCACCGGCCAGGTCCTGCTCTCACAGATGGGGCGGGCGCACCACGACCGCCAGGCGCGCGACGGTGAGGCCTGAGATCACGACCAGGTCGAGCGGCGTCATCGGTGCCGGGTGGAGGATCACGGCCCACCACCGCGGGGGTCCCACCAAGGGGACCCCGTGCCACCCACGCAGCGGCGACACCTCCGACCTCCGCGTGGAGCCTGCGAGTGTCCGGGGCTGCCACCCAAGAGAAAAGGCCCCTGATCCGCGTCGCCGCAGGTCAAGGGCTTCTCCGTGGTGCGCCATCAGGGACTCGAACCCCGAACCCGCTGATTAAGAGTCAGCTGCTCTGCCAATTGAGCTAATGGCGCGCGGTGCACGAGGCTAGCACCGCCGAGCAGGTGCGGCGAAACTGGTGGCCGCCCTGCGCCGGGTGACCTGTGTCACTCCGTCGCGGTGGGGGCCTCCGGCTCCTCGTCGCCGTCCCACCAGGCGACCTCGGGCAGGCCCTCGTCCTGGAGGATCTCGGGCGAGGACGGCCCGTCCGGGGCCACGAGGTCGGCGAGCAGCGCGAGCGGGACGTGCTCGGCGAGCAGCGCCATGACGTCCGACGAGGCCTCGGGCGCCGTCGGGTCCGGTTCCTGCGAAGGCTGCTCGTCCGACGTCCCCGCCGGGGTCGGGCCCGCCGTGGTGTCGTCACCTGAATGCGGCGTGACGTCCTGGTCCACGACCATCACCCACCTGCTCTCGTCATGGCAGCACAGGCGCTGCTCGTCACACCGCACCATCCGGCGGCCCGATGCGCAAGAGGTGTCCGCGGGAGAACAGGACGAACCGGTCGGATCCGCCCCGCGAGCGGCAACCGGCGGCTGGCTGGGTACGCTGAGCAGCCCGTCCTTGAGGAGATCTGAGGAGATCCATGAGCCGTCTCGCCATCGGTGACCACGCCCCCGATTTCACCCTTCTCACCGCCGACGGCGGTCAGGTCGCCCTGGCAGGTCTGCGCGGTCAGAAGGTCGTCATCTTCTTCTTCCCCGCGGCGATGACGCCAGGCTGCACGACCCAGGCCTGCGACTTCCGCGACTCGCTCTCCGCGTTGCGGAAGGCCGGGTACACGGTGCTGGGCATCTCCCCCGACCCTGTCGACAAGCTCGCGGAGTTCACCGCGACCGCCGAGCTCACCTACCCGCTGGCCTCGGACGCCGACCGGTCGGTGCTGAGCGCGTACGGCGCCTTCGGCGAGAAGAAGCTGTACGGCAAGACGGTCACCGGGGTGATCCGTTCGACCGTGGTGGTGGACGCCGACGGGCGCGTCGAGCTCGCCCAGTACAACGTCAAGGCCACCGGTCACGTCGCCAAGCTGCTGCGCGACCTCGGCCTCGCCTGACACCGTCGCTGTGGCGGGGCAGGTCGGTGGCTGCGCCAGGTCGTAGGCTCAGCACCGAGCGCGAGTGGCGAAATCGGCAGACGCGCCAGGTTTAGGTCCTGGTGCCTTCGGGCGTGCGGGTTCGACTCCCGCCTCGCGCACCACCGTGATGACGGACGGGCTCAGGTCGTCGCGTGGACGACCCTCAGCCACCGGATGCCGTGCGCAGGGAGCACCAGGCCATCGGTCAGGTCGCGCCGCTGTCCGGTGAGCAGGTCCTCGGCGTCGGGCGGCAGCCCCGAGAGCGTCAGCGCGTCGACCGACTGCTCGTCGTCGGCGAAGTTCGCGACCACAAGGACGGTCGACCTCCGGTCACCGTCCTTGCCGGGCCGCTGGTAGGCGAGCAGGTGAGGGTTCTTGGCGTCGAAGGGCACCAGTGTCCCGCCGGCCAGCTCGTCGGTACGGCGGCGCACCTCGACCAGGTGCCGCAGCCCCCGGAAGATCCGGCCGGCATCCGTCGTGGGGTCCAGCCGCTGGGCGTACGCCCGGGCGGGGTAGGGCGGGCGGTTGACCCACCGGCTGTCCCCTGCGTGGCCGGGGTCGTCGAGATACCCGTAGTCGTTGAGCTGACCGACCTCGTCGCCGAGGTAGAGCAGCGGCAGACCGCCGGTGGACAGGATGATCGAGTGCGCCAGCAGGATCCTGTCCACGGCCCCCGCGTCCTGGGCCTCGAGACCCGCGAGGGACGCAGTCGTCCCGGCGATGCGGCAGTCCCCCGTGCGGGGGTTGTCCTGGAAGGGCACCCCTCGGGCGAACGAGCCGGGGAACCTGTTGACGAAGAACTGGTTGAGGAACCGGCGGTGGGCGGCGCCGTCGATCCCGAGCTCGGCGGCGTCCTCGTCGGCGAAGGTCCACCCGATGTCGTCGTGGCTGCGGACGTAGTTGACCCAGGCCGTCCCCGGCGGCAGGGCGTGCCGGCGTTCGAGAGCCTGCTGGAGCAGCCGGGCGTCGCGGGTCGCGAGCGAGCTCCAGATGAGGGCCATCTGCAGGGGGTTGTAGCTGATCTGGCACTCCTGCGGCGAGATGTACCCGATCACCTCGTCCGGATGGACGATCGCCTCGGACTTGAACAGCACCGCCGGTGCCGCGATCCGCAGCGCCGCGTTGAACGCCTGGATGAGCAGGTGAGCCTGGGGCAGCGACTCGCACGAGGTGCCCAGCTGCTTCCAGATGAACGCGACGGCGTCCATCCGCAGGACGTCGATCCCCTGGTTGGCCAGGAACAGCATCTCGCCGGCCATGGCCCGGAAGACTGCCGGGTTGGAGTAGTTGAGGTCCCACTGGAAGCTGTGGAAGGTGGCCCAGACCCATCGGCCGGTCCGTGAGCCGTCCGGGGCGTCGGGCATCGGCACGAACGCCCCGGGGTGGTCGTCGGGGAACACCTCGCGGACCGTCCGCTCATAGGCATCGGGCATCTGGCGGTCGGGGAACACCCAGTAGAAGTCCTCGTGCTCCTTCTCGCCTGCGAGCGCCCGCCGGGCCCACTCGTGCTCGTCCGAGGTGTGGTTGAAGATGAAGTCCACGACCAGCGCGATGCCGCTGGCACGCAGCTCGGCCGCGAGGGCGGCCAGCTGGTCCATGTCGCCCAACGCGGGGTTCACGGCACGGTAGCTGGACACCGCGTACCCGCCGTCGGAGTTCGGTTCGGGCGCCTCGAACAGGGGCATCAGGTGCAGGTACGTCAGTCCCAGCTCCCGCAGGTACGGGATGCGGTCCCGGACACCCTGGAGGTCGGTCGCGTACCGGTCGACGTAGCAGACACCTCCGAGCATCTGGTTCGAGGCGAACCAGGTGGGTTCGGCCTCGCGCGCGGCGTCCACGGCCTTGAGCTCGGCCGGTCGCTCCTGCCAGCTCGTGGCGAGCTGGCCGGCGAGCAGCGCGAGCTCACGGGAGGTGCGCTCGCTGGTGCCGTAGACCTCGGTGAAGAGCCGCTCGAGCCGACCGAGCTCACGATCGACGCGAACCAGGAGGGTCGACCACTCCTGCGGGGTCGTCGCCGGGAGCCGCGCCCCCTCGATGGCGGCCATCGCGGCCGTGCGGGGCGAGGGTGCGGACGGCTGGGTGCTCACGCGGCAAGACTACGGACACCGGGTCGGGACCGCCGACGCGCCTCAGGTGGCGGGGGTGCCGTTCTCGGGTGCACCGTCCTGGAGCGCGGCGAGCTGCGCGCGGACGTCGTCCATGTCCAGGCCCCTGACAGCTGCGACGACCTGCTCGAGCGCGGGCTTGGGCAGGGCACCGGGCTGGGAGAAGACCAGGATCCCCTCACGGAAGGCCATCAGGGTGGGGATCGAGGTGATGCCCGCGACGGCGGCCAGGCTCTGCTCGGCCTCGGTGTCGACCTTCGCGTGCACGACGTCAGGGTGCTCCTCGGCGTGCTCCTCGAAGACCGGCGCGAAGCGCTTGCAGGGGCCGCACCACTCAGCCCAGAAGTCGACCAGGACGATGTCGTTCCCGGTCACGGTCTGCTCGAAGGTTTCCTCGGTGAGATCAACGGTGGGCATGGGTTCCTCTCCGGCGGTGAGCCGAGGCTGGCGGTCGACTGGGTTCCTCTTGGTGGTCAACAGCGTGCCGCGGGCAGTATTCCGGCACCGGTAGCCTCGGCTGCATGACGGAGACCGCCGACTTCCCCGAGGACCACACCCCCGATGGCTGGCTCAGCGAGGAGGAGATCGCCGTCGCACGGTCCCACCTGCCGCTGCTGTACGTCGACGCCGTGCCGGTGCGCGTCGACGAGAGCGGGGACGTGATCGCCGTGGGCCTGCTGCTCCGGGTCAACCAGCACGGGGCGATGACGCGGGCCCTGGTCTCGGGCAGGGTGCTGTACCACGAGCGGGTCCGCGACGCCCTGCTGCGCCACATCGAGAAGGACCTCGGACCGATGGCGCTGCCGCGCATCCCGTCCTCCCCGCAGCCCTTCACGGTGGCCGAGTACATCCCCACGCCCGGTGTCACGCCCTACCACGACCCGCGCCAGCACGCCGTGTCGCTGGCCTACGTGGTCCCGGTCACCGGCGACTGCGAGCCGCAGCAGCACGCGCTCGACCTCGCGTGGATGACCCCCGAGGAGGCCTGCGGCGAGCAGGTCCAGGTCGAGATGACCGGCGGCCACGGGTACCTCCTGCGCCAGGCCATGGCGCACGTGGGGCGCATCCCCTGACCTCGTCCTGACCGGGTCCGGGTCCGGGTCAGATCGTGCGGTGATGCCCCAGGTCGAGCTGCAGCCAGTCGGCGAGGTCGGCGCGCATCCTGCGGTCGTGGGTCGCGACGACCACCGCTGCCGAGGTCAGCCGCAGCGCCTGCGTGAGCTCGTCGACCAGGGTGACCGACAGGTGGTTCGTCGGCTCGTCGAGCAGCAGCACGTGGGGGGCTGCCAGCAGAGCCCGGGCCAGGTCGAAGCGGCGCCGCTGACCGACCGACAGCTCGCCGAGCGGTCGCTCGAGGTCCTCCTCGGTGAGCAGCCCGAGCGCGGCCACCGGGACGAGCTGCGAGGGGTCCAGCACACCGGCGTCCAGCAGGGACAGCGCGTGCGCAGCGTAGGCCTCGAAGCCGGTGCGGGTCGGGTCGGGGGCGACCTCTGCGCCGTCGTCCTGCCCGAGCACACCGATCCGCACACCGTCGACGGTGCGTCGCACGCCACGGACCAGGGGAACCGTCCCCGCCATCACCTGCAGGAGCGTGGACTTCCCCGAACCGTTGGGCCCGGTCACCAGCAGCCGACCGCAGGCCGGGAGGTCGACGCGGACACCGGCGAGGTCGAGCCGGCCCGCCACGTGGGGTCCCCTCACCTCGACCAGGGCGTGGCTGCCGTCCGCTCCTTGCGGGAGGGTCGGCAGGTCGGGGAACACCAGGCTCGCCGGGGGCACCGGGACCTCGACGGCCTGAGCCTCGAGCTGCTCGACCAGGCGGTCGGCGGCCTTGACGTGGATCCGGGCGCGGGTCGCCCTGCGGTGCTTCTGGCTGCCCTTGGGTGGGCGCCACTCGTCGGAGAGGCCCTCGTAGGAGGCGTCCAGCCGCTCGGCGAGCTTCTCGCGACGCTTGACCTCCGCGGCGTACCGCTGGCGCCAGCGACGCATGGCCTGCCAGTGCGCGTACCGGTACTCGGCATAGCTGGTGGCCCCGTACAGCACAGGTCGACCGTCGACCGACGGGTCGAGGTCGAGGATCGCGGTCATGATGTCGTCGAGCAGCCTCCGGTCGTGGGTGACGATCACCACGGCACCGGGCCACGTGCGCAGCGCGCTGGTCAGGTGGTCGATGCCGGCCGCGTCGAGGTGGTTCGTCGGCTCGTCGAGGAGCAGGATGTCGGCCCGCTGGGCGATCGTGCAGGCCAGCCGCACCCGGTACCGCTCCCCCACCGACAGGCTCGCCAGCTCACGAGCACGATCCGCGGGTGCCGAGAACCGGCTCAGCGCCTCGTCGGCTCGCCGGTCGGCGTCCCACACACCGAGCCGCTCGGCCCGGGCGAGCGCCCGGACGAGCCGGTCCTGAGCCACCTCGGCCGCCTGGAGGTCGTCGGTGGCCGACGCCGCGTCCACCGCGGCAGTCGCCTCGGCGAGCTCGGCCGCCGCGGCACGCGCGGGCTCCAAGGCCTGCTCGACCAGGTCGCCGACCCGCACACCGTCCTGGGCGGTCAGGTCCTGCTCGACCATCGCCACCGATCCTGACCGACGCACGGTCCCGCCGGAGGGTTCGTGCAGGCCCGCCAGGACCCGGAGCAACGTCGTCTTGCCGGTGCCGTTCTCGCCGACCAGACCGACCCGGTCACCCGCCGAGGCGGTGAAGGTCACCCCCGCCAGGACCGGCCTGCCGGGGTATCCCACGCTGACGTCGCGCGCCGCGACGTGCACCACTCGGGGGTCGACGACACCGCTCTCGCCCCCGACCGGGTCACCCGCCACGGCTCACAGGCCCAGCCGCTCGACGACCAGCGGCGCCAGCGCCCGGAAGGCCACACCGCGGTGCGAGATCGCGTTCTTCTCCTGCGGGGTGAGCTCGGCACCGGTGAGCAGGGTGCCGCGCGCTCGGGCGGGCTGCTGGTCCGGCACCAGGACGGGGTCGTAGCCGAAGCCCCCGGCCCCGCGCGCGGTGGTGGCCAGCCGACCGCGGAGCACCCCGGTCTCGACGTGCTCGAACCCGTCCGGGGTGACGAGCGCCGCCGCGCAGGTGAACTGGGCACCGCGGTGCTCGGGCGGGACGTCGGCGAGCTGGGCCAGCAGCAGGTCCACGTTCGCGGCGTCATCCCCGTGACGCCCGCACCATCGGGCCGAGAACACCCCGGGGGCCCCGCCCAGCACGTCGACGCACAGACCCGAGTCGTCGGCCACCGCGGGCAGGCCGCTGAAGGCCGCGAGGGCCCGCGCCTTGACCAGCGCGTTCTGGGCGAAGGTCACGCCGTCCTCGACCGGCTCGGGGGCACCCAGGTCACCGGCGCCGACGATCACCTCGGGATCGAGCCCGGGGACGAGCGGGGTGAGGATCGCACGGAGCTCGACGATCTTGTGCCGGTTGTGCGTGGCCAGGACCAGCCGCGGCGCAGCAGCCACGCTCATCGCTCCGCGGCCAGCGCCTCGACCTGCCGACGGGTCAGCTCGGAGGTCCCGGTCACCGCGAGGTCCAGCAGCAGGTCGAGCTCGCGACGGTCGAAGGGGGCCTGCTCGGCCGTCCCCTGCACCTCGACGAACAGCCCGCCCCCGGTGACCACGACGTTCATGTCGGTCTCGGCCCGCACGTCCTCGACGTAGGGCAGGTCGAGCATCGGGGTGCCGTCGATGATGCCGACGCTCACCGCGGCGACCGAGTCGGTCAGCACCGGTCGGGTACCACTGATCTTCCCGTTGGCCTTGCCCCAGGCCACCGCGTCAGCCAGGGCGACGTAGGCACCCGTGATGGCCGCGGTGCGTGTGCCGCCGTCGGCCTGGAGCACGTCGCAGTCCAGCACGATGGTGTTCTCGCCCAGCGCCTTGACGTCGATCACCGCGCGCAGCGACCGGCCGATCAGCCGCGAGATCTCGTGCGTGCGCCCGCCGATGCGGCCCTTGACCGACTCGCGGTCGCTGCGCGTGCTGGTCGCGCGGGGCAGCATCGCGTACTCCGCGGTGACCCAGCCCGCGCCCGAGCCCTTCTTCCAGCGCGGGACCCCTTCGGTGAAGGACGCGGCGCACAGCACCTTGGTGCCGCCGAACTCGACGAGGACGCTGCCCTCGGCCGAGTCCAGCCAGTTGCGGGTCAGGGTCACGGGGCGCAGCTCGTCGGGCCGTCGGCCGTCCGCGCGCAGCACGGGGTCAGGTGTGTGGGAGGTCATCCCCCGACCCTAGGTGACGTCAGATCACCACGACGACGCCCGGTGCGGCCAGCTCGATCGGTCCCTCGTACACACCGCGAGCCTCGGCCAGCCCCACCCCGGGCGCGTTCCAGGCCGGGATGTGGGTCAGGACCAGACGTCCCACACGGCCCCGGGCGGCCGCCTCCCCGGCGCGTCGTCCGGTCAGGTGGATCCCGTCGACCCCGTCGTCGCGACCCTCGACGAAGGAGGCCTCGGCCAGCAGGACGTCGACCCCGTCGGCGAGCTCGTCGAGCCCCGCGCACGCGTCGGTGTCGCCCGAGTACGCCAGCGTCACCGTCCGGGCAGGGTCGTGGTCGGACGGCCCCTCGACGCGCACGCCGTACGCGGGCACGGGGTGCTCGACGGCGACCGGGATCAGCGTCATGGGACCGACCCGGACGGGTCGGTCAGGACGCCAGACGTGCACCGCGAGATGGTCGCTCATGCTCTCGCCGGCGGTCAGACCGTAGGCCGCACCGAGACGTGACGCCGTGCCGAAGGGCCCGTGCACCGCGAGCGGTCCCCGTCGCTGCCGTTCGTGCGCCGCTGGCCGGTCGGGACGGTACTTGAGGTACACGTACAGGGCCGAGACGTCGGCCACGTGGTCGGCGTGCAGGTGCGAGAGGCCCAGGGCGTCGAGCTCGGACGGGTCGAGCACCCGCTGCAACGGCCCCAACGCCCCGTTCCCCAGGTCCAGCAGGACGTTCCAGGTCCGCCCCTCGGCGTCCTCGGACTGCAGCAGGTAGCTCGATGCCGCGGACGCCGGACCCGGGAACGAGCCCGCGCAGCCGATCACCGTGAGTCTCATCGCAGGCTCGCCGCGGTCTCGACACTCAGCACCTCAGGACCCAGGAACCGCCGGGCGAGGGTCGAGAAGGACTCCGCGTCACCGGTCGAGACGAAGCGGTGCTCCGGCGGCGGCAGCGTGGGGTCACGTTGCAGCCCGTGGGCCACCAGGGTGCGGTACACGTCCTTGGCGGTCTCCTCGGCGCTCGAGACCAGGGTGACCCCGTCGCCCATCACGTAGGAGATGACCCCGGTCAGCAGAGGGTAGTGCGTGCAGCCCAGCACGAGGGTGTCGACCCCCGCGGCGAGGACGGGCGCGAGCGACGCACGCGCCACGTCGAGCACGTCGGGTCCTGAGGTCCGGCCAGCCTCGACCAGCTCGACGAAGGCCGGGCACGCCTGCGAGGTCAGCGTCAGGCCGGCGGCCACCGCGAAGGCGTCGTCGTAGGCGCGGGAGTCGACCGTGGCCCGGGTGCCGATCACCCCGACCCGTCCGCTGCGCGTGGCCGCCGCGGCTCGCCGGGCGGCCGGCAGGATGACCTCCACCACGGGGAGCCCCCGACGCTGGGTGTAGCGCTCGCGGGCGTCACGCAGCACCGCGGCCGACGCGCTGTTGCAGGCGATGACCAGCATCTTCACGCCGGCATCGACCAGGTCGTCCATGACCTCGAGCGCATGTGCGCGTACCGCCGCGAGGGGCTTGGGGCCGTAGGGGCTGTTGGCGGTGTCACCGATGTACAGCACGGACTCGTGCGGCAGCTGGTCCAGCACGGCGCGCGCGACCGTCAGTCCACCCACACCGGAGTCGAAGATGCCGATCGGGGCGTCGTTCACGGGCCGAGCCTATCCACGACGAGGACAGGACTCACTCCGCCACGTCGGAGGGTGAGGATCCCTCCGTGCCGTCCAGCGGCAGGTCGTCGAGCAGGAGGTCCACCAACGACTCCTGGAGCAGCGAGAGCACCACGTAGACCGTGGCCAGGAAGACCCGCGCAGCGGAGCCGTCGGAGTCCACCGCTCCCACGTCGACCCGGTCCGAGCGTCCCGCGGCCCCGGTGGTCGCGAGGGTGTAGACGGCCTCGGCGTCGGCGTCGGTGCGGATCCCGATCCGCTGGGAGACCACCAGGCGGAGGTCCGTCAGCGCCGCGGCGACCCCTGGCGCGTCGCGGACCGGGATCACCAGGTCGGGCCGAGCGTCGTCGAGCAGGCCGCGCAGCAGCGAGAGGTTCCCGGTCTTGGTGGCGCGCAGGTCTCCCTCGGTCAACCGGCGGAACTCGGCAGTGACCTCGGCGTCGTCCCGCGAGGCGTCGGGCAGCAGGCGGTGCAGGGCCGGGTCGGTGGGCGCCTCGACGGGCCCGTCCATGCGAAGGCCGTCGAGCGGGTGCGAGGCGGCGCCCTCGTGCCCCGGCTCGGCCGTCCCTCCGGGGTCGTCGCTCAGCAACGCGAGCACCTGGTCGACGACCTCGGTCAGGACCGTCCGCTCCCCCGCGTCGAGCCGCACACCGATGCCGACGCCGTCCGGCGTCCTGCCGAACGCGAGCATCAGGCCTCCACCGCCTGGACCGTGGCCCACAGCCCGAAGCCGTGCATGGCCTGGACGTCCTTCTCCATCTGCTCCCGGTTGCCCTTGGACACCGTGGCGCGCCCGACCTCGTGCACCTGGCGCATCAGGTGGTCCGCCCGGGCCTGGGAGTACCCGAAGTAGCTGCGGAACACGTAGGTGACGTAGCTCATCAGGTTGACCGGGTCGTTCCACACGACCGTGACCCACCCGTCGTCGCCGGGCGCGGAGGTGGTCTCGGCCTCGGCGGTCGTCCGTGTACCCGTCGCGCCACCGGGCACCGTCGTCGCAGTCACGGCCCCACTGTAGGCAGAGCGGGCAGGCTCCCGCCCCCTGGCTCTACGGTGTGGTCATGAGCGCAGAGCTGCCCTCCCCGTCCGCCTCACGGGTGAGCTTCACCACCCGCGCGACCGGGTCGCCGCCGCCGTCCTCGACCGCGCTGCTCACCGACCGCTACGAGCTCACGATGCTCCAGGCGGCGCTCGCCGACGGCACCGCGCACCGGCACTGCGTCTTCGAGGTCTTCACCCGCAGGCTGCCCGCCGGCCGCCGCTACGGGGTGCTCGCGGGGACCGGTCGGGTCCTGGAGGCCCTGAGCACCTTCCGCTTCGGTGACCAGGAGCTGTCATGGCTCGGCGAGGAGCGCGTCGTGGACCGGGCCACCCTGGACTTCCTGGCCCGCTACCGTTTCGCCGGCTCGATCAGCGGATACCCCGAGGGTGAGTGCTTCTTCCCGGGCTCCCCGGTCATGGTGGTCGAGGGGACCTTCGCCGAGGCCGTCCTGCTCGAGACGCTGGTGCTGTCGATCCTCAACTACGACTCCGCCGTGGCCTCAGCCGCCTCGCGGATGACCAGTGCGGCCGTGGGTCGCACCTGCCTCGAGATGGGATCGCGCCGCGCCCACGAGCAGGCTGCCGTCGCCGCGGCCCGCGCGGCGGTGGTGGGCGGCTTCGCCGGGACCTCCAACCTCGAGGCCGGACGGCGGTACGGCCTGCCGACCATCGGTACCGCGGCACACGCCTACACGTTGCTGCACGACGACGAGCAGAGCGCCTTCGCCGGCCAGGTCGCCGCGCACGGCCCGGGCACGACGCTGCTGGTCGACACCTTCGACGTCACCCAGGGCGTCAGGAACGCCGTCGCTGCCGCCGGGACCGGGCTCGGCGCGGTCCGGCTGGACTCCGGGGATCTGCCGACCCTCGCGCAGGAGGTCCGTGACCAGCTCGATGCCCTGGGGGCGACCGGCACGCGGATCGTGGTGAGCTCGGACCTCGACGAGCACGCGATCGCCGCCCTGGCCGCGGCTCCGGTGGACTCCTACGGGGTGGGCACGTCGGTGGTGACCGGGTCGGGCGCCCCGACCTGCGGGATGGTCTACAAGCTGGTGGCCCGTGAGGGGCACGACGGCACCCTGCACCCGGTGGCGAAGGCCTCGACGCTCAAGCCCAGCACGGGTGGTCGCAAGAGCGCCGGGCGGCGCCTGGGTCCGGACAGCCGCGCAGTCGAGGAGGTCGTGGTCGGCGGACCCGACCAGGCGGTCGCCACCTGGGCCCCGGACACCGCCGACCTGCGCCCGCTGCACGTCCCGCTGGTGGCGGCCGGTGCGGTCGACACCCGCTTCACGGGTGCCGCCGGTGTCGAGCTCGCGGCGCAGCGCCACCTCGCCTCGCGCGGTGAGCTGCCTCGCGGTGCCCGCCGGCTCTCGGCGGGCGACCCCGCCCTGCCGACCGTCCCGCTCCTCCTCGACCGTTGACCGGACCCGCAGGGGCGCGCCGCCCCGGGCACGACGAAGCCCGGGGACCCGCAGCACGATCGCTGGGGTCCCCGGGCCGATGAGGCGTCGACGCGTCAGACGCGTGATCCCCTGCCGCGACCGACCAGTCCGAGGATCAGGCTCACGACCAGCACGATGATGCCGAGCCAGATGAGGAACTGAGCGGCCTCGACCGCGATCCCGAAGATGAGCAGGACGATTCCGACGACGAGGATGAGCAGCCAGCTAGGCATGGTCACTTTCCTTCCCGATGTGGGTCACCCGGGGGGTACCGGATGATCTCTTCGGCATGAGCCTTGCAGTGGTCACGGGTCTTCGCATCCCGAGATCCGTGCTCGGGCGAAGGTCATCCTGCTCTGGTATACGCCGCAGGGGACGTCCGCCTGGGGGCCGGTCGCGCAGCCCGGGACGTGCCGACACGACCGTGGGGTCGAGCCCTCAGCGTCGGCCGACGAACCAGTCCCGGACCAGTGCGGTGCGGGCGCCGAGCTCCTCGGCACTGGCCAGCGCGACCTCGGGTCCCCCGCAACGGCGCCGCAGCTCGGTGTGCACCGAGCCGTGGGGCTGGCCGCTGCGGCGCGCCCACGCACCGACCAGGGCGTTGAGCTCCTTGCGCAGCTCGGCCAGCCGGCGGTGGTCGACCGCGGGAGCGTGCCGTGAGGCTCGGCCCGAGACCTGGTCAGCCTGCCGCTGCCGCAGCAAGGTGCTCACCTGGTCGGCGTCGAGCAGGCCCGGCAGACCCAGGAAGTCCAGCTCCTCGTCGGAACCCACCTCGGCGCCCGTGCCGAACTCACCACCGTCGAACAGCACCCGGTCGAAGGTCGCCTGCGCCTCGAGGGCCTGGAACGTGCCGGCCACGCCGTCAGGGCCGACGGCGTCCGGCCCGTCCTGGGAGCGGTTCGCCGCCGCGAGCAGGCCGTCCTCGAGCGTCATCCCCTGCTCCTCCGCGGTGAGCGGGCGGTCCAGGGCGTGGTCACGTTCGAGCTCGAGGGTCGCCGCGAGGGCCAGCAGCTGCGGGACGCTCGGCAGGAACACCGAGGCGGTCTCGCCACGGCGTCGGACACGCACGAACCTGCCCACGGCCTGGGCGAAGAACAACGGGGTCGCGGTCGACGTCGCGTACACGCCCACCGCGAGCCGTGGCACGTCCACGCCCTCGGAGACCATCCGGACCGCGACCATCCAGCGCGAGGTCCCGGCCGAGAACTCGTCGATCCTGTCCGAGGCGCCGTCGTCGTCGGAGAGCACCACCGTGGTGGGCTGCCCGGTGATGCGACGCAGGTGCGCGGCGTACGCCCGGGCGTCGGCCTGGTCGGTCGCGATGACCAGACCGCCGGCGTCCGGCACCGTGCGGCGGACCTCCTCCAGTCGCCGGTCGGCCGCGGCCAGCACCGAGGGGATCCACTCGCCCTCGGGGTCCAGCGCGGTGCGCCACGCCTGCGCGGTCATGTCCTTGGTCATGTCCTCGCCGAGCCGGGCGCTGACCTCGTCCCCGGCCCGCGTGCGCCAACGCATCTGCCCGCTGTACGACAGGAAGATCACCGGCCGCACCACGCCGTCGCGCAGCGCGTCCCCGTAGCCGTAGGTGTAGTCCGCCACCGACCGGCGGATGCCGTCCGTCCCACGGTCGTAGACCACGAAGGGGATCGCGGCGGTGTCCGACCGGAAGGGTGTCCCGGTCAGCGCGAGTCGACGGGTCGCGCCCTCGAAGGCCTCCCGGACGGCGTCCCCCCATGACAGCGCGTCACCGCCGTGGTGCACCTCGTCCAGGATGACCAGGGTCGGCTCGGCCCGGGTGCGGGCCGCGTGCAGCGCAGGCTTGGTCGCCACGGCCGCGTAGGTGACCGCGATGCCGTCGAAGTGGGCCCCGTGCCGGCCCTGGCTGTTGCGGAAGGTCGGGTCCAGGTGGATGCCGACCCGGGCCGCGGCGTCGGCCCACTGCCGCTTGAGGTGCTCGGTCGGGGCCACGACGGTGACCCGGCGCACGATCCCCTGCTCGAGCAGCTCCGTGGCGACGCGCAGCGCGAACGTCGTCTTGCCCGCCCCGGGGGTCGCGACAGCCAGGAAGTCACGCGGGTTGCGCGCCCCGTAGGCCTCGATGGCCGCGGCCTGCCACGCACGCAGCTTGCTCGCGGTGCCCCACGGTGCACGTGCCGGGAAGGCCGGGGAGAGGTGGGAGGCCGCGGCGGACGACGGCGCGGCGACGGCCGGTCCACCGGACCAGCCTTCCGAACCTCCTGTGTGCCGCGCGGGGTTGGGCGGGGGGCTCACCGTCCGCCGGTGGAGTCGCCGCCGGAGCCACCCTGGCCCGAGCCCTCGCCGTCCTGCGGTGCACGCAGGCCGTCGTAGATCTCCTTGCAGATCGGGCAGACGGGGAACTTGTTCGGGTCTCGCCCGGGGACCCAGACCTTGCCGCACAACGCGATGACCGGGGTGCCCGACATGGCTGAGGAGAGGATCTTCTCCTTGCGCACGTAGTGCGCGAACCGTTCGTGGTCGCCCGGCTCGACCTCCTCGCGGGTCTCGCTGCGCTCCAGGACGCTCGTCGAGGTCCCGGTTCCCGTGCTCCCCGGGTCTCCGTGCGGGTCGTCCGGACCGGTGGCGGGGGGCATCGGCTCGCTCATGCCGAAAAGTCTACGTCGCCCTCGGCCCTGCCCGGCCACCGTGCACCGGTCGGGCCGAGCCTCACAGACCCTGCCAGTCGGGCTTGCTCGCCCAGGTCTGCCGGTAGTACGGAGCGAGCTGCAGCCGACCCGCAGCACCCTCGTCGAGCAGCACGCTCACGTGCGGGTGGTGCTGCAGAACCGTCGCCGGCCACATGGCGCTGACCGGACCCTCGACGAGCTGGTGCACCGCCTCGGCCTTGGCGCGACCGCTCGCGAGCAGCACCAGGTGGCGTGCCTCACGGATGGTGCCCAGCCCCTGGGTCAGCACGTGGTGTGGCACGGCCTCGACGTCACCGCCGAAGAACCGGGCGTTGTCCTGCCGGGTCTGGTCGGTGAGGGTCTTGACCCTGGTGCGTGAGGCCAACGACGACCCGGGCTCGTTGAAGGCGACATGACCATCGGTGCCGATTCCCAGGATCTGCAGGTCGACGCCACCTGAGGCCGCGATCGCCTCCTCGTAGCGGGCGCAGGCCGCCGGCAGGTCGTCCGCCGAACCGTCAGGTCCGTGCACCGCGTCGGTGGCGAAGTCGACCCGCGAGACGAGCTCGCGCTCGATCACCGTGCGGTAACGCTCGGGGTGGTCCGCGGGCAGGCCGACGTACTCGTCGAGCAGGAAGGCCCTGGCCCGGGCGAAGCTGATCCTCCCCTGCGCGTGCCGCCGAGCGAGCTCGTCGTACACCGCCAACGGGCTCGAGCCGGTGGCCAGGCCCAGCACGGCATCGGGCCGACGACGCAGCAGCGCCTCGACCGCGTCCGCAGCCAGGTTCGCCAGGACCTCGACCGAACGGTCGATCACGACCTCCACGACGACACTCCTTCTGTCAGGGGTTCAGGCAGGATGCGCACCGCGAGTGCGGCGCCGATCGGTGCGACGAGTGCTCCGGAGGGCACGATCTGCACACGCTCGGCGATCCGCAGGGTGGCCAGGAACGGGGATCCCGACGCCTGCGACCGTACCGCGCCGGACACCGCGGCGAGCAGGGGCTGACCGATCTCGGACACGCCCCCACCCAGGACGACGTGCTCGACGTCGCAGGTCAGCACGAGCAGCCGGACGGCGGTGGCCACCGCCTGGACGAAGGCGTCACGGATCGCGCAGGCCTGCGGGTCCCCGCTGGCTGCCGCCTCGAAGACCTCGGCCGGGGCAGGCCGACCGGTCCTGCTGGGCCAGGCGGCGTCGATCGCCGACCCCGAGGCGTAGAGCTCGAGGCAGCCACGCTGGCCGCAGGGGCACACCGGCCCGGTCGCGGCGTAGGGCACGTGCCCGATCTCCCCCGCGGCGCCGACATGACCACGTCGCAGCGTGCCGTCCAGGAGCAGCCCTGCGGCGACCCCCGTGCCCAGCGCGAGGAAGGCGAGGTCCCCGCTGGTCACCCCGAGCACCCGGGCGGCACCCAGCGCGGCGACGTTCAGGTCGTTCTCGACGTCCACCCCCACCCCGCCGAGCCGAGCCGCGAGCAGCGGCCCGAGGGGGACGTCACTCCCCGGGATGTCGAGGTTGACCGCGTGCGACACACCGCCGGTGCTGGGATCGACCAGGCCCGGCACACCGACGCCGACGCCGTTCAGGTCACCGGGGGCCAGGCCCTGTGCGGAGCACAGCGCCAGGACCGCCTGCTCGGCGCACGACACGACGCCGTCCACGCCGCGCCGGGTGGGTACCCGCACGGTCTGACGGACCACGGCGTCGGCGTCGAGGAGCACCCCCAGGACCTTGGTGCCGCCCACGTCGAGCCCGACCGACCAGCCGGGCCGGCCCGGCTCGCCGCTCAGCACTGCGGCCATCAGCCCTTCACCGCCCCGGCGACCAGTCCTGCGGTCATCTTGTTCTGGACGAAGAGGAAGAACAGGATGACCGGCACGGCGATCAGCGTCGCACCGGCCATCACCACTCCCCAGTCCGTCGCCCGGTTGGCCTCGACCAGTCCCTGCAGCCACAGCGGCAAGGTGCGTCGAGCCGGGTCGGTCATCACCACCAGGGCCAGGGTGTACTCGTTCCAGGCCTGGAGGAACCCGTAGACCCCCGAGGCGACGAGTCCGGGTGCGAGCAGCGGGAAGGTGATCCGGAAGAAGGCGCCGGTGCGCGAGAGACCGTCGACCATCCCCGCCTCCTCGAGCTCGATCGGCACCCCCGCCACGAACCCACGCAGCATCCAGATGGTGAACGGCAGGATCGCCGCCACGTAGACGATCGACAGGCCGATCACCGAGTTGACCAGGCGCCACCCGTCGAGCATCTGGTACTGGGAGATGAACAGCCCCTCGGCCGGGATCATCTGCACCACCAGGATCGTGACGATGAACGACTTCCGGCCGCGGAACCGGAACCTGCTCACCGCCAGCGCTGCGACGAACGCGAAGAGGATTGCGGCGACCAGGGTGATGCCGGTGACAGCCAGCGAGACCTTGAACGAGGCGAAGAACGTCGGGTCGGCGAACACCCGTCGGAAGTTGGACAGGGTGCCGTCGACCGGGAAGAACGTCGGGCTCGGCGTGCGGAGGCGGTTGGTCGGCAGGAAGGCGCTGCTGACCATCCAGTAGATCGGGAAGACCCACACCAGCGAGACGGTCACCGCTAGCGTCCCCAGCAGCCAGCGGACGACCCGCGCCCGCGTCCGGATCCGGGTCGACGTCGGCTCGCGGCCCTCGACCACCGGGGCGGTCCGCACCGGGCCGGGGGGCGCGGCGGCGGTCGCGGCGCTCACAGCTCCTCCTCACGGAGCATCCGACGGATGTAGAAGGCGGTCAGGGCCAGGGTGAGGACCAGCATGATGGTGGCCATGGCACCGGCCATCGAGAACTCCTTGGCGAGCGAGTAGATGTAGGTACCCAGCAGGTGGGTCTCACGGGTGGGCGCCCCGGCCCGCTGGAGCACGTAGATCTGCGTGAACACCCTCAGGTCCCAGATGATCTGCAGCAGGGCGACGACGAAGAGCACCGGCTTGACCATGGGGATGGTGATGCGCCAGAAGCGCTGCCACCCGTCGGCGCCGTCGAGCTGAGCGGCCTCCATGGTCTCAGCCGGCACCTGGAGCAGGCCGGCGTAGACGGTGAAGACCACGAACGGGACGCTCATCCACACCACGATGACCGTGGCGACCAGGTAGAAGGACAACGGCTCGATGAGCCAGGAGTGGTACCGCAGGTCGGTCATCCCCAGCGGCTCGGCGAGCAGCCAGTTGATGACGCCGTACTGGGAGTCGAAGAGCCACTGCCAGACCGTCATCGTGGCCAGCACGGGCGTGCCCCACGCGAGCAGCATGCCCACCTGGAGCGTGATCCGGGCGGCTCGGCCGACCTTGGCCATGAGGACGGCCAGCGACATGCCGATCGCCATCGTGAGCCCGGCGTTGACCAGGCAGAAGACCACCGAGCGCACGATGACGCCCCACACGTAGGGGTCGGTGAGCAACGTGCGGTAGTTGTCCAGGCCGACCCACTCCGCGGGCCGGCCGAACTGCTGCGCGAGCCCGTACTCCTGGAAGGACAGGACGAACTGGCGAACCAGCGGGTAGCCCAGGCCGACGGCGATCGGGACGACGGCAGGCAGCAGGAGCAGGTAGACACCCAGTCGTGACCGCAGCGGGCGGCGACGGCGGACCGGAGGGGGTGGAAGGGCGGGAGCCGGGGCGACCGGGGTGGCGGGGGCCACCGTGCCCGGGCCGAAGGCCCGGTCCGCGCTCGAGGCAGGCATGGGTGCTCCAGGGACGGCGAGGAGGGGACGAAGGGTGATCGGGACCGCTGGCGGGGCGCGCCGTCAGCACGGCGCGCCCCGCCTGAGGTCAGTTCAGCGCCGACTCGATGAGCGCGTCGGCCTCGGCCGCGGCCTCGGCCAGGTCGCCACCCGCGGCGACCTTCTGGAAGAAGTCCTCGAGGGTCCGGTCACCCTCGACGTCAGCCCACTTCTCTGCCGGCGGGGTGAGCTTGGCGCCCAGTGCCGCCGCGAGCGCGGCGCCGGCGTACACGTCGGTGCCCAGTGCTGCGGTGTAGTCGGCGTTGCCCGGGATCAGCCCGTTCTCGGCGAGCATCGTCTGGTACGGCTTGGCGAAGATGATCCCCAGCAGGTTGCGGGCCAGGTCCTGGTTGCCGGACTTCGAGGGGATCGCGATGTTCGAGCCACCCGCGAAGACCGTCGCCGCCTCGCCCGAGGTCAGGCCCGGCAACGGGAAGACACCGGTCAGGTCCTCGTTGCAGGCCTGCTGCTCGCCGCGCAGCGCGGTCGCCTCGTCCGAGGTGTCCTCGGGGTCCACGCCCTTGTTGCACTCGGGCAGGTCGATGCTCCAGCGGGCCCAGGTGGGAGCCGAGAACATCGCGGTCTCGCCGTTGTTGAACGGCACCCACGGCTCGTTCGAGTCGGCGTCACGCGGCGCGCGCGTGCCCTCGGTGAACAGTGCCTGGACCTCCTCCAGGCCGGCCTGGGACTCGGGGCTGGACAGGGCACCGACCCACCGGTCACCGTCCTGCACGGCCAGGTCACCACCGTGGGTGTAGATCCAGGCGGTGCCGTTGTACCAGTCCTGACCGGGGAACCAGAAGCCCGAGAAGTTCGCGGTCCCGGCCGGGTTGGCCTCCTGCAGGGCGATCGCCGCTGCGGTGAACTCCTCGAGGGTGGTGGGCACCTCGACGCCGGCCGCCGCGAAGAGGTCCTTGCGGTAGAACACGGCACGGGCTCCCGAGTAGTACGGGACCGCGTACAGCGCGCCGTCGGCCGAACCTGCCTCGACGAACCCCGGGAGCAGCTTGTCGCCGCCGAGCTCGTCGTACATGTCGGTGATGTCCGCGAACGCGCCCGCGTAGGTGAAGGTCGGGGCCTGGGTGTTGCCGATCTCGACCAGGTCGGGTGTCTGCTCGGCCGAGGTCAGCGCGGTCTGCAGACGGGGGACCAGGCCGTTCCAGTCCTGCTCCTCGATGACCAGGGTCGATCCGGGGTTCTCCTCGGCGAAGGTCTCCACCAGGTAGTCCCGCAGCTCCTGGGGGGTGTCGCCGCCGTTGACCCACATCCGGATCTCGGCGGCCTGGGGGGTCGCGCCCTCGGCCGGGGCCTCGGGTTCCTCGCTCGTCCCGCCGCCGCAGGCGGTGAGGGCGAACATGCTCAGTGCGGTGACCGCGGTGACGGTGACGCCAGAACGTACGATTCTCACGTTGGGGTTCCTTCCAGATCCACGGACGACGCCGGACAGCGTCGTCACTCCGGGTGGTGCTCCGACTGCAGGCGGTCGGCTCGGGGTCGTCACGTGACCCCGAGCTGACCGGACAGCACGAGGACCGCAGCCCCGGACAGGGCTCCGTCCTCGCCGAGGGTGGTCATCCGCAGCTCGAGGGTGCTGCTGATGACCGGCATGGTGCGCTCGCGGAGGGACTCCAGCGCTGCGGAGCGCAGGGGGCCGTCCAGGAGGTCAGGGGGGCCGCTGAAGACCACCTCGGAGAGGTTCAGCGCACTCACGACCGGCGCGAGGAGGATCCCCAGGCGTCGGCCGACCGACGCCAGGGCGGCGTCGGTGGACTGTGGGTCGAGGCCCGCGACACGACGGCGCAGGGCCGGCACGGACAGGACCGTCTCGAGGCACCCCCGGCGTCCGCACGCGCACTCCAGCGCGGGACCGAGCGGGGCTCCGTCGACGTCGTCCCGCTCGTCGACCACGGTGACGTGGCCCAGCTCGCCCGCGGCGTGCCGGTGGCCCTTGACCAGGGCGCCGTCCAGGACGATGCCCGCGCCGACCCCCTCCCCCACGGTGAGGACGAGGAGCCCGCTCCCGGTCGCGCCACCGTAGGTGAACTCACCGAGCACCGCCGTGTTGGCGTCGTTGGCCACGTGGACGGGTACGCCCAGCGCGGACTCGAGGGTCGATGCGAGGGGGACGTCGTACCAGCCGCGGTTGGGCGCCTCCAGGACGGTCCCGGCCGCGTCGATGACGCCGGGTGAGCCGACGCCGACGCCGAGCACGGGGCAGGTCGCGGCCTCGACGAGCTCGGCGCAGAAGTCGGTCAGCGCGCGGACCGCGGACTCGCCCGTCCGTCCGTCGACCGCGGTCGAGCGACGCTCGACGACCAGGCCGGCGAGGTCGAGCACCGCGCCGTGCATGCGCTCGTCGTCGGCGAGGTCCACCGCGACGATCTGGAAGGAGTCGGTGCGCAGGCCGACCAGTGTCGCGGGCTTGCCGACGCGGCCCTCAGGACGCACGCCGAGCTCTGCGACGAGGCCCTCAGCCATGAGTGAGGCGACCAGGTCCGAGACGGTGACCCGGGTGAGGCCGGTCGACCGGGCGAGGTCGGCGCGCGATCCTGGTCCTGCGTGGAAGAGGTGCGCCAGCACCATCGAGCGGTTGTGGGCGCGGGCGTGCTCGGGCAGCACCTTGGTCGTGGGCCGCAGGGCCTTGCCCCATCCCTGCCGCTGTCGGTCCGCCGTCGCTGTCACATTTGTTAGTAGACCTTCCTTACTAACTCCGGGTCAAGGGCGGACAGTGACCGTGATCACATCGTGATCTCGACGCGACGACCGACCGGCGAGGCCGAGGGGGATCCCGCTCAGACCAGTCGGACCAGCAGGCGAGCCGCACGCGCGTCGTAGAGGCGCCCGCCCACGACGATGCCTGCCACGAGCACCACCGCTCCCCCGAGCACCCCCGCCCCGAGGGTCACCCATGCCATCGAGGTCCGCCACCACAACGCGGCACCGAACGAGACGAGCACCGGAAGGCACAGCAGCAGCGTCGTCGCCGAGGTGAGGAGCTGCGCGGCCAGGCTCGCGCCCACCGCCCCCATCTGCGCCGCGAACGGGCTCGCCCCCGCCTGCGGCACTGGGTAGGGAAGCAGCACGCTCGAGACCGCCGACACCGCCAACCCCGTGCACAGGACACCGACCCCTGCCCCCACGGCCGCCGGAGCGAGGTCCCAGCGACCGACAGCACCCACCCCGATGAGGGTCACGGCCACCGTCACCGGCAACGACCAGGCAAGGGCGCCGACGGCCCGACCGGTCCGGTCGGACCACCCTGGGGCACGGGCCACGACGTGCAGCCAGAACGCCGAGCCGTCGAAGGCCAGGTCGTTGTGGCGGCCCCAGCCGATGCTCCCGCCGATCGCCACCCCCACGCTCAGAGCCACGGCATCCGGCACGTCCACCACGGTCGCGAGCAGCAGCACGATGATCAGTGGCGCAGCGACCGCGCCGAGCATCGCCGAGACGTACCGCGGGTCGGCGCTCCAGTACCGCAGAGCCCGTCGCGTCACGGCCCCGGCCGCGAGCCGTCCGTGCGACCCTTCCCGGCCCTTCCCCAGCACGGCGTCGGGACGTCGGCGCACCTGACCACCCCTGGCAGGGGGGCTCTCGAGCGCCCGCTGAAGCAGCGCTCCCCACGCGGCGACGCACAGCACGACCCATCCCGCACCCACCGCCAGACGACCGACCGCGCCGAGCAGGTCACCCTGCGCCGCCACCGCCGGCGCCGCCCACACCACCCCGACGGGCGTCCACCCCAGCACCGCAGCCACACCTGGGACCCGTTCGAGCGACCCCTCGAGCCCTTCCTGACCGATCCTCAGCAGCACCGGGACCAGCGCGACCCCCACGACGACGGTGAGCGCCGTCGCGATGCGCCGTGAACGCCGCGCGGCCAGGATCCGGCCCGCAAGGGTGGTCGTGAGCCGCGAGGCGAGCAGGCACGTGAGCAGCGCCACCGGTGCGCCGATCACCGCGACCACCACCGGCACGCCCGCCGACCAGGCGGCGACCCCCTGCTCCTGCGTGATCCGCAGCGCACGGGAGCCCCAGGCGACCGCGGGCGCGAGGGTCACGAACCCCGTGAAGAGCACCGGCACGCTGACCAGGCCGGCCACCAGGAGGCCCGGCACCAGGGTCCGGGCGCGCAACCCGAACGTGGCGAACCTGGAGATGTCCAGGGTGTCGTCCATCCCGGGCAGGAGCACCGGGATCACGGCCCAGCCGATCACCACCAGCGATCCGCCGAGGACGATCACGTCGTGAGCCGTCGAGGCGTCCTGCCGACCCAGCCAGGCCATGCCCGCCAGCACCGAGGGGGTCATGCTGAGGGCCCAGAGCGCACCGAGGACCAGCACCACGACCCGCCAGGCCTCCTGCTTCAGCGCATGACCCAGCATGGTCATCCTCAGCCGGACGAGGGTCGCAACCACGTCAGCTCCCGCGCCTGCGCCGAGCCGCCGAGCAGCTCGACGAACCGTTCCTCGAGGTCGCGGTCGGCGCGGACCTCGTCGAGCGGCCCGGCGGCGAGCACCCTTCCCCCGGCGACGACGGCCACGTGGTCGCACACCCGCTCGACCAGGGCCATCACGTGGCTCGAGAGCACCACGGTGCCGCCCGCCGCGACGAACTGCTGCAGGATCCCTCGGATCGCCGCGCCCGAGACCGGGTCGACCGCCTCGAACGGCTCGTCGAGCACGAGCAGACGCGGGGCGTGCACCAGGGCGCAGGCCAGCGCGACCTTCTTGGTCATCCCCGCGGAGTAGTCGGCGACCAGCGTCGACCCCGCTCCCCGGAGGTCGAGCGCCTCGACGAGGTCGTCCCTCCGGGTGGCCAGCACGTCGCGGTCCATGCCCCGCAGCAGGCCGGCGTAGCTGATCAGCTCTGGGCCGGTGAGCCGGTCGAAGAGCCGCAGACCGTCGGGCAGCACACCCAGCAGCGGGGCGGCCTCGACCGGGCGCCGCCACAGGTCGATGCCGTGCACCAGGACCGTCCCGGCATCAGGCGTCAGCAGACCGGTGGCCATCGACAGCGTCGTGGTCTTGCCCGCACCGTTGGGCCCGACCATGCCGTAGAACGACCCGGCCGGGATGGTCAGGTCCAGCCCCGCGACCGCGACGGTCGCACCGAACCGCTTGACGAGCCCTCGTAGCTCGAGCGCCTGCGCACCCGGCTCGGCGGGTGCGGGCGGTCTCACCTGCACACCCTACGTCGCGGCCCTGGTGCCCGTGCTGGTGTCCTGGTGCGGCCTCAGCCGGCCCGTGCCGCCGTCAGCGACCCACGCCGGGGGGATGACCTCGGGCGGATCGACCCCCTCGGCCGGGTCCACGGCGTCCAGGGCCCAGCGGATCGTCGAGGTGACCACGCGGCCACCCGCCCGGACCAGGGTCGCCTCGACCGGCGGCACCGACGGCAGCCGCAGCGGACGCCTCGTCCATCGCGGCATGAGGCCCACCCCGGCAGCGGCGATCACTGCGTAGACAGGGCGGGCCACCCACGGCAGCGGCGGGGTGAGGAGCAAGAAGCGCGCGGCGTCCCAGGCCTCCTGGGTCCCCCCGAGCTCGGGTCGGTACTCGGCGAGCTGGGCGTGCAGGTCACGCAGCGTCAGGGGCAGGTCGCTCGCACCGAGCGCATGGCCGACGACGGCAGTCTGCGCGACGTACTCGTCGCAGCCTGCGGCGTCGAGCGGCTCCCGGCCGTACCGCTGGTGCGCCATCAGGAAGCTGTCGACCTCAGCCATGTGCACCCATCGCAGCAGGTGTGGGTCAGAGGCCTCGTAGAACAGGCCCTGGGAGGTGGTGCCGCTGATCCTCGCGTGGACCGTGCGCACGACCGCGACGATCTGCGCGGCGTCGTCGGCCGTGCCGAACGTGGTCGTCGCCACGAAGGTCGCGGTCCGCTGGAGCCTGCCCCACGGGTCTCCGCGGTACCCCGAGTGGGCTGCCACCGCGGCCATCGCCCGGGGGTGCAGGGACTGCAGCAGCAGGGCCCGCACCCCACCGACGAACATCGACGCGTCACCGTGCACGCGGCCGATGGGGCTGTCCGGGGCGAACCACCGTGGTCCCGGGGTGCGATGGATGCGGTCCCGGGCCGAGGTCGGGTCGGGTCCGGCCACCCGCGAGAGCAACGCCCCCGAGATGCGGGAACGGACCTCGGCGACCTTCGGTGCGGGCATGGTCCGATCCTCACACGGCGTCGCCCGTCCGGCCGCACGGTGGCGGACAGGCCACGATCGGCTCACGATCAGGTCACGATTGGGTGCTCGGTGGTCACGATTGGGTCGAACGGTCACCCGGCGCGCACGCCGCTCCTAGCCTGGGCCCATGCCTCGCCTCCTGCGGACCCTGGGCGTCACGGTCCCCCTGCTCCTCGTGCTCGTCGGCTGCTCGGCCACCTCCCAGGGCGACGCGGCGTACCCGATGTCCGAGGGCGGGGGCGAGTCCTCGGTCGAGGAGTCCGCCGACGGCGGCGCGTTCTCCGACGACGTCGAGGCACCCTCGACGAGTGACCGCCAGGTGATCACGACCGGGACGGTCACCATGACGGTCGACGACCCGCGGGCCGTCGCCGAGGAGATCAGCATCCTGGTCGAGCACATGGGTGGGCACGTCGGTCAGCGCTCGGAGCAGTCGGCCCGCGGGACCACCCCGGCCCGGGCCACGCTCACGGTGCGGGTGCCGGCAGACGAGGTGACCACGACCCTCACCGAGCTCGAACGTCTGGGGCAGGTCGAGGAGATCTCCGTGGACTCCACCGACGTCACCGGGGAGGCGCGCGACCTCGACGCCCGCATCCGTGCGCTGGAGATCTCGGTGGCCCGGCTCGAGGACCTCCTCAGCCGGGCCCAGTCGACCTCCGACCTCGTCGCGGCCGAGCAGGCGCTGACCGAGCGTCAGTCGAACCTCGAGAGCCTGCAGTCCCAGCGGGCCTCGCTGCGCGACCAGGTGCAGATGTCCACGCTGAGAGTGTCCCTGTTCACCGAGGGCACCGTCCCCGAGGATCCGCCGTCCGGCTTCTGGGGTGGGCTCCTCGCCGGGTGGACCTCGTTGGTGGCCGCGCTGCAGGCCCTGCTGCTGGTGCTCGGCACCCTCGTCCCGTGGCTGGCCTTCGCCGCCCTCCTGACCCTGCTCGGCCTCGCGGTTCGCCGCGCCCTCAAGCCGCGGGGGGCAGCAACGGCGCTGCCCTCCGCCGAAACCGCCACCGCACCGCCGCCCGCGCCGCGGTCCGGACCGGTGACGACGGCACACGCACCGGGTCAGCCCGTCACGGGCCCGATGACGACCCTGCCGCACATCCCGCCCCAGGCCCCCCCTGTTCCGCCCGCACCGCCTGCTGCGTCCACCGCGCCGGCAACCGCCGAGGCACCGCAGACGGCGCCGGCGGGAGGGGAGGCGGGCAGGCCCGACCCGACGCCGCCCGCCAGACCTGCACGCTCGACCACCGCGAAGCGCGCACCGCGGTCCTCCAAGGCCGCACGAGGTGGCTCCGACGGCACGCCGCCGAGCCCACCCTCAGAGCCGGGCACGACCGACCAGAGCGGCCCGAGGCCCGACACGACCACCTGACCGGTGGTCGCAGGTCGACGCGACGCCACGAAGGACGTCAGGACGGGCTCGGCGCACCCCCAGGCACGAGCTGGAGGGTGGTCACACAGGTCGGGCTCCCCTCGGTGGTGGCGAAGGGGACGGAGCCGCCGAGGTGGTCCTGCGTCACCTCGAGCGTGCCGGTGACGTCGCGGGGCAGCCAGAACCCGATGAACCCGTTGGCGTAGGTGGTGGCCGTCTCGTCGATCAGCACGTCGCCGTCGTCGCTGACGATCCTGACGTGGACCTCGTCCTCGACCATCTCTCCCTGGCAGGTGGCCAGGCTGTGGAAGTAGCAGTCGTGGGTCGAGCCCACGTACGGGGCGATCGAGACGTAGAGCTGGTCCCCCGGGAGCTCGACGGCCACCTCGATGGTCCCGTCCCCGATCAGCACCTCGTCCTCCCGCACCGAAGCGGCGAAGCCCAACGGCCTGCCCTGGGACGAGGTGTCGAGCCGCTCGACGATCTCCTGCCCGCTCAAGCCGTCGAGGCCGAGATCGACGAGCAGGTCGGCGTCACCGGCAGCGGTGGACTGCTCGGGTTCGGGTGCGGGAGCCGTACCGCCGTCCGATGTGCACCCGGCCAGCACGATCGTGGCGGCGGCGAGGCCGGCGAGCGTACGGCCCGCGAAGGCCCTGACATGGCGTGTCGTCCGCATGGCTTCGATTGTGCCGCCACCGGCCGTGTCATTGCCCCGGACCTTCGTCACCCCCGACCGACGAGCCCACCGGATATCCCGGTCCGTCGGCCGGATCCATGGTCATCCGTTGTCCACAAGGCCCTGTTTTGGGGCGCTTTGCTCCTCTAGGCTCTCGGGGACGCGCCGACCGGGCGCTCGCAGGGGGCACAGGGGGATCGATGGAAGGCGTCGTACTGCTCGAGCACGAGGTGCGCGAGCTCATCCGCCGGCGCGGCATCGACCCCCGGCGTGACGTGGACCTCCTGCGGCGCCTCGTCCACGACGTCGTCGCCGACTACGACGAGCGCTCCCTCGCCGGAGACCTTCCTCCTCTCACCGACCCGGTCGCCGCGAGCAAAGCCGTGGTCGACGCCGTCGCCGGGCTCGGACCTCTCCAGCAGTACCTCGACGACGACGAGGTCGAGGAGATCTGGATCAACTCCCCCGCGCAGGTGTTCGTCGCACGTCGCGGCGAGCCCGAGCTCACCACCACGCTGCTGACCGCTGACCATGTCCGCGAGCTGGTCGAGCAGATGCTCAAGGTCTCCGGCCGCCGCCTGGACCTGTCGAGCCCGTTCGTCGATGCCGCCCTCCCCGGCGGGGAGCGACTGCACGTCGCGATCCCCGACGTCACCCGTGAGGCCTGGGCGGTCAACATCCGCAAGTACGTGGTGCGCGCGACGCACCTGGACGACCTCGTCGCACTGGGCTCGCTCCCCGCGACGGCAGCCCGCTTCCTGTCGGCTGCCGTGGTCGCGGGCCTGAACGTGCTCGTGTCCGGGCCGACCCAGGCAGGCAAGACGACGATGCTGAACGCGTTGGCGGGCTCCATCCCACCGCGCGACCGGGTCATCACCTGCGAGGAGGTCTTCGAGCTCAAGGTGCCCCACCGGGACGTGGTGGCTCTCCAGTGCCGGCAGCCCAACCTCGAGGGCACCGGGGAGATCACGCTACGCCGCCTGGTCAAGGAGGCACTACGGATGCGACCGAGCCGGATCATCATCGGGGAGGTGCGCGAGGCCGAGAGCCTCGACATGCTGATCGCCCTCAACGCCGGCGTGCCGGGCATGTGCACCGTGCACGCCAACAGTGCACGAGAGGCGCTGACCAAGGTCTGCACGCTGCCCCTGCTCGCCGGGGAGAACGTCTCCGCCGCTTTCGTGGTCCCCACCGTGGCCTCGGCCATCGACCTGGTGGTCCACCTGGATGTCGACGCGGGCGGGCGACGACGTACCCGAGAGGTGATCGCCGTCCCGGGCCGGGTCGAGAACGGTGTGGTGGAGACCGCCGACATCTACCGTCTGCGGGATGGTGCACTGGTCCGTGCGGAGGGCTTCCCGCCGCACGCGGACAGGTTCGCTCGGGTCGGGATCGATGTCGTCGACCTGCTGCGGGCCGAGGGGTGAGCGCGCCGTGGGGGTCGTGACCGGGCTGCTCCTCGGGGCCGGGCTCTCGCTGCTGGTGTGGGCGTTCACCTCACCGCCACCCGCCACGCGCCACCGGCGCAGCCGATGGGCCGAGCAGACGGGCGACCTGCTCGTGCAGGCGGGAGCCCCAGGTGTCTCGCCCGGCGGTCTCGTGGCCACGTCGGCCGCCCTCGGTGGGCTGATCCTGCTCGTGGCGGTGGCACTGACCCGCGCGCCGGCGATCGCGGTGTGCTTCGCCGCCATGGCCGCGCTCGCACCGATCGGCCTCGTTCGTCTGCGTGCACGAAGCCGGCGCCTGGCGCTGCGTGGTGTCTGGCCCGAGGTGGTCGACCACCTCGGTTCGGGAATCCGGGCTGGGCTCTCGCTCCCCGAGGCCCTGAGCCAGCTGGCCGACCGCGGCCCGGTCGACCTGCGTCCCGCCTTCGCCGAGTTCGCCGAGGACTACCGGCTGAGCGGTCGCTTCGGCACGTGCCTGGACGCCCTCAAGGCACGCCTCGCCGACCCTGTCGCCGACCGCATCGTCGAGGCGCTCCGCCTGACCCGCGACGTCGGCGGGACCGATCTGGGCCGGTTGCTGAGGACCCTCTCTCACTTCCTGCGGGAGGACGCCCGGACCCGTGGCGAGCTCGAGGCCCGCCAGAGCTGGACCGTCAACGCTGCACGACTCGCCGTGGCGGCGCCCTGGATCGTCCTGGCTCTGCTCTCCTCGCGGCCCGAGGCGGCGTCCGCCTACAACACCCCGGCCGGCGCGATGGTGCTTGCCGCCGGGGCGATCTGCACCCTGGTGGCCTACACCCTCATGGTCCGTATCGGGCGCCTGCCCGAGGACGTCCGGGTGCTGCGGTGAGCGCACTGCTCGGGACTGACCCGTCGACCGCGGTCGGTGCCGTCGCCGGTGGGGTGGGCGGCCTGGGCCTGTGGCTCGTCTACTGGCACCTGATGTCCCGTCGACCGCGCCTCGACGACCGGCTCGCCCCGTACCTCCGCCTGAGTCCGAGCACCTCGAAGCTGCTCCGCTCCCCCGTCGCCAGGTCACCCTTCCCGACCCTCGAGCGGCTCATCGCCCCGGTCATGCACGACGCGGTCAGTCTCGTCGAGCGACTCGGGTCACCGAGCGCGGACCTCGAGCGGCGGCTCGCACGAGCCGGTCGACGCGCGACCGTCGAGGAGTTCCGTGCCGAGCAGGTGGTGTGGACCGTTCTCGGGATCACCTGCGGACTGGCGCTGGCCCTGCTGCTGGTTGCCGGACGAGGGACGCACCCGATCGCGGCTGCGGTCGTCGTGATGGCTGCGGGGCTGACGGGGCTCGTCGGGCGCGACCAGCTGCTCTCGCGGCAGGTCCGGCTCCGCGAGGAGCGGCTCCAGGCCGAGCTGCCCACCATCGCCGAGCTGCTCGCCCTCGCGGTGGGTGCTGGGGAGGGGGCGCTCGGTGCCCTCGAGCGGGTGGCGCGCACGACCCACGGCGCCCTTGCCGACGAGATCCGGCAGACCGTGGCGGACGCCCGGTCCGGCGTGCCGTTGACCCACGCGCTCGAGCGTCTCGCGGACCGCACGGGTCTGGTCGTGCTGGCCCGTTTCGCCGAGGCCATCGCGGTGGCGATCGAGCGAGGTACCCCGCTGGCCGACGTCCTACGGGCCCAGGCCGAGGACGTCCGCGAGGCGGGTCGCCGCGAACTGATGGAGTCCGGTGGCCGGAAGGAGCTGGCGATGATGGTCCCCGTCGTCTTCCTGATCCTTCCGGTCACCGTGGTCTTCGCCGTCTTCCCCGGCCTGAGCGTCCTGCGCCTCGACCTCTGAAACCACCCGAGAGAAGGAAGACCAGTGCACACCACGATCACCCAGTCCCTGCCCGCACCCCCGCACCGGTCGGCTGACGAGATCGGTACCGTCCTCGCGGACCCTGAACGTGGGGACGTGCCTGGCTGGGTCCTGGTCACGCTGATGACCGCAGGGCTGGTCATCGCCCTGTGGGCCGTGGCCGGGCCAGCACTCGCGGACGTCTTCACCACGGCGATCCAGCGGGTGACCTCGGTCGGTGCGTGAAGCATCCCACTCGTCGAGGCGCCCGGTCGGGTGGAGGAACGGACGAGCCGCTGCCGTGCCCGTCCGCGACCGGGGTGCCGCGATCGTCGACTTCGTCCTGGTGGGCGCGCTGACGACGGTGCTGTTCGTCGGCGTGCTGCAGGTGGCGCTCGCGCTGCACGTGCGCGCCACCATGGTCGACTGCGCGGCCGAGGGCGCCCGTCACGGTGCGTTGGCCGACCGGACCCCGCAGGACGGCGCCGACCGCACCCGTGCGCTGCTCGAGCTCTCGCTGTCCTCGTCCTATGCGGCAGATGTGCGGGCCGAGCACACCGTCGTCGGAGGTCTCGAGGTCGTCCGGGTGCAGGTGCGCGCACCGCTGCCCGTGCTCGGGCTGCTCGGCCCTTCCGGGACGCTGACGGTCGACGGTCACGCGCTGCGGGAGCACCCGTGAGGCGAGGGCGGCGAGGAGTCACCGCACTGTGCGCTCGGATACGTCGGCTGAGGACCGATCCTCACCGGGACCGAGGGACGGCGGTCGTCGAGTTCCTCGGGGTGGCCCTGGTTCTGCTGGTGCCCACGGTCTACCTGGTGCTCGTCCTGGGACGGCTGCAGGCAGCGGCCTTCGCCGCTGACGGCGCGGCGCGTGAGGCCGCGCGGGCAGTGGTCACAGGTGGCGAGCTGGACGGGCCGTCGCGGGCCGTCGCCGCGGTGGCCCTCGCATTGGACGACCAGGGCTTCGACCCGGAACGGGCGGAGGAGGCACTGAGCCTGAGCTGCTCGACCGAGCCGTGCTCGATGCCGGGCGGAGCGGTCACCGTGGTCGTCCGGGTCGAGGTGGATCTGCCTGCGGTGCCGTCGGTAATGCAGCCCGTCGTACCGCTGCACATCCCGGTCCAGGCCACGGTCACCGCACCAGTCGACTCCTTCCGTGGCCGACGATGAGCCAGTACCGTGCGCCCGCACCGGACCTCGCTCCGCGACGGGGTGCGGTGACCTCGGTACCCGCACGCCCTGGCGTCCGGTCACCCCTGGGGGCGCTGCGCGCCCGCGTGGGCGCGGTCACGTCCGGTCAGGCACAGGACTCCGGTCAGATCCTGCTGCTCTCGATCGCCTACGGGGTGCTCGCACTGCTCCTGGTCACCGCGGTGGTCTCGGCATCGAGCGTGCACATCGAACGCAAGCGGCTGTGGGCGTTGGCCGACCAGGCAGCGTTGGAGGCCGCGGACGCCGTGGACTCCTCGGCCTTCTACGGCTCGGGCACCCGACCTGATCCACGCACCGCCGACGGTGCGCTGGTCCCCTTGTCCACCGTCTCGGTGCGGACGGCGGTCGACGAGCACCTGGCCCGGTCGCCCGGCGCCCAACGGCTCACCGGCGTGCAGGTCATGGACGTCGGCACCGACGGCCGCACCGTGCACGTCACCCTCGGTGCCCTGGCCCGCCCCCCACTGCTGAGCTGGGTCACGGGCTCCTGGTCCGAGGGCATCACCCTGCGGGTGACATCGAGCGCCCGGGCGGGATGACCCCGTCCCCGGTGCTGCGCCGGTCACCCGTGCAGGCCGGGCGGCCGCTGGGCGGTCATCCTTTGACGGCTCCTTGCATGATGCCGGCGACGAGGTGTCGTCCGGCCAGGGCGAAGAGCAGGATCAGGGGGATGGTGGCGGCCACGACGCCGGCCATGATCAGGGAGTAGTCCTTGAAGTAGGAGGCTTGGAGGAGTTGGAGGGCGACGGGCAGGGTGGGGTTGGCTGATCCCAGGACGATGAAGGGCCAGAAGAAGTTGGTCCAGGAGCCCACGAAGGTGAACAGGGCGAGCATGGCGGCGGCGGGTCGGGCGGCGGGCATGGCGATGTGCCAGAAGGTGCGGATCATGGTGGCGCCGTCCACGCGGGCGGCTTCGATGAGTTCGTAGGGCAGGGCGGATTCGAGGTATTGGGTCATCCAGAAGACCCCGAAGGCGGTGACCATGGCGGGGACGAT
>NZ_JAMBPP010000004.1 GCF_023369855.1 Actinotalea alkalitolerans
CCTCGCGGCCCCCCCGCCGCCGGAGCTCCCGTGCGTTGCCCTGGGGGGCGGGGGCGGGCCGCGGGCCCCCCCCCCCCCCCCCCCCCCCCCCGCGGGGGCGCCCCCCCCCCCCCCGGCCGGCCGCCCCCCCCGCGGGCGGGGGGGGCCCCCCCTCCTGGCGTCCGGACAGTCAGGGCTCCGGACGCAGGTGTGCCCGCTCGCGCGACCGAGCGGGCACACCCGATGCGTCAGGACGCAGAAGCAGTCTCCTGGGTGGACTGCTCAGCCTCTCCTGCCGCCGTGCGCCGGGAGCGCACGTCCTGCAGCGACGTCCCGTAGTACGCCGCAGTCATGAGGTCCTTCATGTCGTCCAGCATCGGCATGCGCGGGTTCGCCGGCGCGCACTGGTCCTCGTAGGAGCGCATCGCCAGGTCGTCGAGCTTGCCGATGAAGTCCTTCTCGGAGACACCCTGCGCGGCGAACGACGGCGGGATGCCGACGGCGTCGCGCAGCTTCTCGATGGCCTGGGCGTAGGACTCGACGCCCTCGGCCGGGGTCGAGGCCGGGAGCCCGAGCATCTTCGCGATCTCCTGGAAACGCTCCGGGGCCACGTAGTGCTCGTACTTGGGCCAGCTGGTGAGCTTGGTGGGCACCGTGCCGTTGTAGCGGATCACGTGCGAGAGCAGCGTGGCGTTCGTCCGGCCGTGGACCAGGTGGAACGTCGAGCCGATCGTGTGGGCCATGGCGTGCACGATCCCCAGGAACGCGTTGCCGAAGGCCATGCCCGCGATGGTGCCCGCGTTGTGCATCTTCTCGCGGGCGGTGACAGCCGCCTCGCCGCCGACGACCGACTCCTCGAGGTTCTCGAAGATCAGGCGGATGGCCTGCAGCGCCATGCCGTCGGTGAAGTCGTTGGCGTACACCGAGACGAACGCCTCGGTGGCGTGGGTCAGGGCGTCGAAGCCCGAGTCGGCCGCGAGCGAGGCCGGCATCTTGCCCGTCAGCGCGGGGTCGATGATCGCGACGGTCGGGGTCAGGGCGTAGTCCGCGAGCGGGTACTTGATGCCCGTGGTCTGGTCGGTGATGACCGCGAAGGGGGTCACCTCGGCGCCGGTCCCCGACGTGGTCGGGATGCAGACGAGCTTGGCCTTCTCACCCAGGGTCGGGAACTTGAACGCACGCTTGCGGACGTCGAAGAACTTCTCCCGCATGTCGGCGAAGACGATCTCGGGGTGCTCGTAGCGCAGCCACATGACCTTCGCGGCGTCCATCGGCGAGCCACCACCCAGGGCGATGATCGTGTCCGGGTTGAACTCACGCATCTGCTCGGCGCCGCGGTCGACGCTCGCGATGGTCGGCTCGGGCTCGATGTTGTCGATGATCTGCAGGGCGATCTTCTCGGGGCGTCGGGCCAGCACGTCCAGCACCTTGTCGACGAAGCCCAGCTTGGTCATCGTCGCGTCGGTCACGACCGTCACCCGGTGGATGTCGGGCATGTCCGCGAGGTAGCGGATCGCGTTCGGCTCGAAGTACGTCTTGCTGGGCACCTTGAACCACTGCAGGTTGTTGTTGCGCCGGCCGATCCGCTTGATGTTCACCAGGTTGACCGCCGAGACGTTGTTGGAGACCGAGTTCGCGCCGTAGCTGCCGCATCCCAGCGTGAGCGAGGGGATGAAGGCGTTGTAGATGTCGCCGATGCCGCCGTGCGAGCTCGGCGAGTTCCAGATGACGCGGACCGCCTTGACGCGGCTGCCGAACTCCTCGACCAGGTCCTTGTCCTCGGAGTGGATGGCCGCGCTGTGGCCCAGACCGTCGAACTCGACCATCTGCTCGGCCAGCCGGATGCCGTGCTCACGCGTGTCGGCGCGCAGCACCGCCAGGACGGGGGCCAGCTTCTCGCGGGTCAGCGGCTCGGCCGGACCGACCAGCGAGACCTCGGCGAGCAGGATCGACGTCGTGTCCGGCACCGTGAAGCCGGCCTGCTGCGCGATCCACTGCGGGCTCTGGCCCACGACGGCGGCGTTGAGCTTGGCACCGGCGCAGTTGGCCGACTCCGCCTCGACGCCGAAGATGAACTTCTCGAGCATCGCCTTCTCGGCCGGGTTGCAGCGGTATGCGTGCAGCGTGGCGAACTCGGCCATCGCGGTGTCGTAGATCTCGGTGTCGAGGATGACGGCCTGCTCCGAGGCGCACACCATGCCGTTGTCGAAGCACTTCGACATCACGACGTCGTTGACGGCGCGCTTGAGCTTGGCGGACTTCTCGATGTAGGCGGGGACGTTGCCCGCTCCGACGCCGAGGGCCGGCTTGCCGCACGAGTACGCGGCCTTGACCATGGCGTTGCCGCCGGTGGCCAGGATCAGCGCGACGCCCTTGTGGTTCATCAGCTCGTTGGTGGCGTCGATCGACGGGGTCGAGACCCACTGGATGCAGTTCTCGGGTGCGCCCGCAGCGATGGCGGCGTCGCGGACGATCTTCGCTGCGGCGACCGAGCACTCCTGGGCCGAGGGGTGGAAGGCGAAGATGATCGGGTTGCGCGTCTTGAGGGCCACGAGGGACTTGAAGATCGCGGTCGAGGTCGGGTTGGTCACCGGGGTCACGCCGCAGACCACGCCGACGGGCTCGGCGATCTCGACGATGCCGTTGAGGTCGTCCCGTCCGACGATGCCGACCGTCTTGAGCGCGGCCATCGAGTTGGTGACGTGCTCGCAGGCGAAGATGTTCTTGACCGCCTTGTCCTCGAACACGCCGCGGCGGGTCTCGGTGACGGCGAGCTGGGCGAGCTGACCGTGCTGGTTCAGCGCGGCGACGGAGGCCTTCTTGACGATGTGGTCGATCTCGGCCTGGTTGAAGGAGGCGTAGGCGGCCAACGCCTTGGTCGCTCCGGCGACGAGGTCGTCGATCGCGGACGACGGTGCGGTGGCCGCAACACTCGGTTCGGTGGACGTGGCAGAACGTGCTCGTGCACTCACGGGATTCTCCCGGTCATCTCGCAGTGGCTGGTGGATGGTCGGGTCCCCGTTGACCCATCTACGACGTTAGGTGACCGCGGGCGGCCAGCCGTGTGTCCAAGGTCCTGACACTGAGTCACCAGGTCGACGACGACGCCGGAAGCAGTTGGCACTCCGGGGGTGAGAGTGCTAGAACGAAGAGGTAGCCACCTGGCGTCGGAGGGGTCTCCGCCCAGGTCAGCACCGCGCCCCGGAGGGTCCGGGGCGCTCTCGGAGGAGGTGATCCGTGTGGCTACCCGGTACGACCCGTTCGTCGAGACGGCACGGTGGATGGACCAGATCATGGGCGCTGCGCGCGAGGCAGGGTCGATGTCGTCGGTCCCGACCATGCCGATGGATCTCTACCGCTCGGGCGACCACTACGTCCTGCACCTCGACCTCCCGGGCGCCGACCCCGGCAGCGTCGACGTGAACGTCGAGGACCGCACCCTGACCATCCGCGGTGAGCGCACGGCGCGCGCCGAGGGCGACGTCCAGTGGCTCGCGCGCGAGCGCCCCTCGGGTACCTACGTGCGGCAGCTCACCCTGGGCAGGGGTGTCTCCCTCGATGCGGTCGAGGCCAGCTACACCGACGGCGTGCTGACCCTGACCATCCCCGTCGCCGAGCAGGCCAAGCCGCGCCGGATCGAGATCCAGCACGCGGCGGCGCCGACCGCGATCGGCTCGGCGCAGGCTGATGAAACCCGTGCGGAGGGCAGCACCACCGGCTCCGCCTGAGGTCGGACGCACCCGCGACGGTGCGTCAGCGGTCGAGGCAGGCGGCGAGTCGTCGACCTGCCTCGACCACCAGCGGGCGGGGCATCGCCAGGTTGAGCCGGACGAAGCCCCGCCCGGCCTCGCCGCAGGCGGTGCCGTCGACCAGCGCGACCCCGCTGCGCGCCACGAGGTCTCGGACGGCCTCGGCCGCTGCCGCGGGGTCGGACGGCGAGGGCAGGGCGCACCTCAGGTCGAGCCAGGCAAGGTAGGTGCCTTGCGGCCGGGTGTACCCCACGTGCGGCGCGTGCTCGGCCAGGACGTCACCGAGCGCCCGGCTGTTTCCCTGGAGGTAGGGCAGCATCCCGTCGAGCCACTGCCCGCCCGAGCTGTACGCCGCGGTGTTGGCGATCGCTCCCAGGGTCGAAGCGCCGTGGGTGGCCAGGTGGTCCAGCGGACGCCACCGCTCGACGTCGGCGTCGTTGCTGAGCACGATCTGCGCGCACTTGAGGCCGGGCAGGTTCCAGGCCTTGGAGGCCGACGTCGCGGTCACCGTGTGGCCCGCCGCTGCTGAGGAGACCGAGGCGTAGGGGACGTGCTGGGCGCCGTCGAGGGTCAGCGGGGCGTGGATCTCGTCCGCGAAGACCCGTCCGCCGTGGCGCTCGACGACCTCCGCCAGCGCGAGGAGCTCCTCGCGACGCATGACACGTCCGGTCGGGTTGTGCGGGTTGGTCAGCACCAGCAGGTGCCCGCCGGCGGTGAAGGCCGCCTCGAGGGCCGGCAGGTCCAGGCCCATCACGTCGGGCGCCGGGTCGTCACCAGGCCCGGTCGGGCCGGGTGCGGTCTGCATCGGGACCTGGATCACGCGACGTCCCCAGGCCCGAGGCGCGGTGAGGAACGGCATGTAGGCCGGGGTCGGGACGATCACGGGGGAGCCGGGCCGGGAGAAGTGCTCGATCACGGTCTTGAGTGCGTCGAGCACGTCGGGCACCGGGTGCACACGCCCGACCGGGACCTCCCACCCGTACCGCGCGGAGTGCCACTGGGCGCACGCCCGGGCCATGTCGGCCCGTACCGCCGGCGGCAGGTAGCCGAACACCCCGGCGTCGACGGCAGCGTGCAGGGCTGCCGTGACGGCCGGGGCGGTACCGAGGTCGGACTCGGCGACCCACGCCGCGATGTCCGACGGGACGGCTGTCCACTTCAGGCTCCCGCGGGCCCGCAGGTCCGCGGCGGTGGGCAGGTCCAGCGGGTGCGGCTCGGTCATGCGCAGACGTTACGGGTGCTCGACGTCGCCCCGCCACGCGCCGGTCTCGCCGCCCCGCGACTCGATGAACTCCTTGAACCGCTTGAGGTCACCCTTGACCTGGGCGTCGTCGACGCCGATGGCCGCACCGAGCTTCTCGGTGATCGACTCGGTCTCCCAGTCGATCTGGACCATCAGGCGCGTGGTGGTGTCGCTGATCCGGTGGAAGGTGACCACGCCCGCGTGGGTCTTGCCGTCGACGCTGCGCCAGGCGACCCGCTCGTCGGGGTGCTGCTCGGTGATCTCGGTGTCGAACTCGCGCTCGACCCCGCCGATCGAGGTCTTCCAGTGGGTGTGGGTCTCGTCGGTCTGGGTGATCGACTCCACCCCCTTCATGAAGTGCGGGAACGACTCGAACTGCGTCCACTGGTTGTACGCGGTGGACAGGGGGACGTCGACGTCGATGGACTGCTCGACCGAGGGCATGGCGACCTCCGTGATCGTGTGGATGGTGTCGGTTCACGGTAGGTCGGGTCGCCGACGACCGCGCGGCGAACCGGCCGGCTCGCGCCAGGTGGTGGCGGGTTGCGCTTTCCCGCGGTTGCCCGTCGGGCGCTGGCCCGTTCGGGTGAACCTGCCTGGGACGTTTGCTTCGATGTCCGGATTGTGTCAACCTGTCCACGTCAGCGAAAAGGGCAAACTCACCGCGAGGTGGGGACGCAAAGCTACGGAACCCATGAGGTCCGCCGGGCTCACCGAACGACAGGAAGCAGCACATGTCACTGCAGACCAGCAACCAGCCCACGAGCCGTCCCGAGGTCTCCGGTGCGCTGCTCACCCCCTCCGAGGTGGCGAGCATGTTCCGTGTCGACCCCAAGACGGTCACCCGCTGGGCCAAGGCAGGCAAGCTCTCCGCGATCCGCACGCTGGGAGGCCACCGTCGCTACAGCGAGTCCGAGGTGCGTGGCCTGCTCAGCGGCGTGCCGCAGCCGCGCGACGCGCAGGGCTGACGCCCCCACCGCACGACCACCTGAGGCCCTGCCGGCGCTGCCGGTAGGGCCTCAGCGCTGTCCGGAGCGAGCGTCCGGCATCTCGAAGGCCGTCGCTCCCTGGAGAGCCTGCGGCCTGGAGAGCCTGCGGCGTCGCGCCCGCAGTGCCATCATGGAGACCAGGCCGTCACCAGCGACGTCGGGGGCCATCATGGCGCTGCTCGAGATCTTCGATCCGCTCCGCTGCTGCGCGGGGGACCCGTGCGAGGTCGGGCCCCGTACGGGCGTGCACGTCGAGTCCTGTCGCTTCCACAGCGAGCTTCACCGACTCGCTGCGCGGGGCGTCCACGTGCGGCGATCGACGCTCGCCGACGCGCCTCACGCCTTCGTCGAGCAGGACGTCGTGCGGTTCCTCCTGACCGTCCTCGGGGAACGGGTGCTGCCGATCGTGCTGGTCGACGGGCAGATCCGTGCTCACGGCCGGTACCCGGAGGGCTGGGAGCTCGCGCTGTGGGCCGGCCTGGAACCTGCCGCGGAGGTTCCTCCGGCCGCCCCTGCGCGCCCGGAGGAGTCCACGGCGGTGCTGGGCACGGTGACGGCACCGAGCGTCGTCGAGACCCCACGCAGGCCCCCACCGCCGCTGGAGGAGGTGCAGCCCCTCCAGCGGCGACTCATCGGGGCCGGGAGCGCCCGCCAACGGGCGTGAGCCGGTCGGAACCCCGGCGGATCACGCCGACTTCAGGTACCCGTTGGGGTCGAGCACGTACTTCTGGGCCGCGCCGGCGTCGAACTCGGCATAGCCCCGAGGGGCGTCCTCGAGGGTGATGGCCGAGGCGTTGACGTTCTTGGCGATGCTCACCCGGTCGTGCAGGATCGCCATCATCAGCTCGCGGTTGTACTTCATCACCGGGCACTGGCCGGTGGTGAAGGACAACGACTTCGCCCAGCCGGTCCCCAGGCTGAGAGACAGCGCGCCCTTCTGGGCCGCCTCGTCGATGCCACCCGGGTCGCCCGTGACGTACAGACCGGGGATGCCCAGCGCGCCGCCCGCAGCGGTCAGGTCCATCAGCGAGTTCAGGACGGTCGCCGGTGCCTCGTGGTCGGCATCCTTGCCGTGGCCCCTCGCCTCGAAGCCCACCGCGTCCACACCGCAGTCGACCTCCGGGACCCCGAGGATCTGCTCGATCTGGTCCTGCGGGTCACCCTGGGTCAGGTCGACCGTCTCGCAGCCGAAGCTGCGGGCCTGCGCCAGCCGGTCGGTGTTCATGTCGCCCACGATGACGACAGCAGCTCCCAGGAGCAGCGCACCGGTCGCCGCGGCGAGGCCCACCGGCCCGGCACCGGCCACGTAGACCGTGGAGCCGACACCCACACCTGCGGTGACCGCACCGTGGAAGCCGGTCGGGAAGATGTCCGAGAGCATCGCCAGGTCCAGGATCTTCTCCAGGGCCTGGTCCCGGTCGGGGAACCTCAGCAGGTTCCAGTCCGCGTAGGGGATCAGCACGTACTCGGCCTGCCCGCCGACCCAGCCACCCATGTCGACGTAGCCGTAGGCACTTCCCGGACGATCGGGGTTGACGTTGAGGCAGATGCCCGTCTTGCGCTCCTTGCAGTTGCGACAGCGTCCGCAGGCGATGTTGAAGGGCACCGAGACGATGTCGCCGACCTGGATGAACTCGACGTCCCGGCCGACCTCGACGACCTCGCCGGTGATCTCGTGGCCCAGCACCAGGTTCGGTGGGGCGGTGGTACGACCACGCACCATGTGCTGGTCGGAGCCGCAGATGTTGGTCGCGACGGTCTTCAGGATCACCCCGTGGTGCACGCTGCGTCCCACGTTGGCGGGGTTGACGCCGGGCCCGTCCTTGAGCTCGAAGGTCGGGTAGTCGATGTCGATGACCTCGACGTCGCCTGGTCCCTTGTAGGCAACGGCCCTGTTCCCTGACATGTTCGATCCTCTCTGATCGGTCGAGCGCCCCGGGACGGGGTGCTCCATGTCCTGCCAGGTTCACCGATGCGGTGAGATCCCGCGATCCGGCGCCCGGGGGCGCTCGAGCCGGATCACGACGGACTTGCTCGTCGGGGTGTTGGACCGGTCGGCGGTCGAGTCGAGCGGGACCAGCACGTTGGTCTCGGGGAAGTACGCCGCTGCGCAGCCCCGGGCCGTGTCGTAGGCGACCACCCGGAAGCCGTCGGCCCGCCGCTCGACCCCGTCGGTGAACTCTGAGACCAGGTCCACGACGTCGCCGTCGGCCAGGCCCAGCTCGGTGAGGTCGTCCTGGTTGACCATCACCACGCGTCGGCCCCCGGTGATGCCACGGTAACGATCGTCCGGGCCGTACACCGTGGTGTTGTACTGGTCGTGCGAGCGCAGCGTCTGCAGCAGCAGCCGCCCCGGTGGGACCCGCGGCCACCACAGCGGGGTCCGGGTGAAGTGGGCCTTGGTGCTCGTGGTCTCGAAGACCCGCACGTCATGCGGTCCGTGCGGCAGCCGGAACCCACCGGGCACGTCGATGCGCTCCTCGAAGTCGGCGAACCCCGGGACGACCGCGGCGATGTGCCGTCGGATCAACCAGTAGTCCGCCTCCATCGCGGCCCAGTCCGCGCGTGGGGTGCCGGGGAGCGGTCGCCCCTGCTCGTCGTGGAAGAGCGCGCGCGCCAGCCGGCACACGATGGCGATCTCCGAGAGCAGGTCGGGCGACGGCGGGCGCAGGTGACCCGAGGAGGCGTGGACGACCGACATGGAGTCCTCGACCGTCACCCGCTGCCGTCCACCGGCCTGGACGTCGAGGTCGGAGCGGCCCAGGGTCGGCAGGATCAGCGCGGTGCGGCCCGGGGCGAAGTGGGAGTGGTTGAGCTTGGTGCTCACCTGCACGGTCATCGAGCACGAGCGCAGCGCCGCCTCCGTGACCGTGGAGTCGGGCGCGGCCTTGAGGAAGTTGCCCCCCATGGACATGAAGAAGCGCACCCTGCCGTCGCGCATCGCCCGGATGGTCTCGACCGTGTCGTGACCGTGCTCGCGGGGGCTGGTGAAGGCGAACTCCTGCGAGAGCCGGTCCAGGAACGGCGTGGGCATCTTCTCGAAGATGCCCATCGTCCGGTCGCCCTGGACGTTCGAGTGGCCCCGGACCGGGAGCAGCCCCGCTCCCGGTCGGCCCAGGTTGCCCTGCAGCAGCACCAGGTTGACGATCTCCTGGATCGTGGCCACCGAGTGCTTGTGCTGGGTGAGCCCCATGGCCCAGGCGACCACGGTGCGGTCCGAGGTGAGCAACAGCTCGCCGACCTCACGGATCTGCGCCTCGCGCAGACCCGTGGCCTCCTCGATGTCCCCCCAGGAGGTCGAGCGCAGGCCGTCGAGGTAGTCCTCGAGGCCCTCGGTGTGGCGGTCGATGAACACGTGGTCCAGGACCGCGGGCATGCCCACGGTGTGCCGCCCGCACTCCTCGGCCTCGAGCAGCACCTTGGCCAGGCCCTGGAAGACGCCCAGGTCACCACCGAGCCGGACCTGGAGGTGGTGGTCGGCGATCGAGGTGCCCCTGCCCACCATGCCCCGCACGGTCTGGGGGTTGCGGTAGTGCATCAGCCCTGCCTCGGGCAGCGGGTTGATCGCGACGATCGTCGCGCCGCCGTGCTTGGCCTTCTCCAACGAGCTCAGCATCCGTGGGTGGTTGGTCCCCGGGTTCTGGCCGGCGATGAGGATGAGCCTCGCGGTCTCGACGTCGTGCAGGGTCACCGAGCCCTTGCCGATCCCGATCGTGGTGCCCAAGGCCTCGCCCGAGGACTCGTGGCACATGTTCGAGCAGTCCGGCAGGTTGTTGGTGCCCAGACCGCGGACCATGAGCTGGTAGAGGAAGGCGGCCTCGTTGGAGGTCCGTCCCGAGGTGTAGAACGCCGCCTGGTCCGGGCTGTCGAGGCCGCGCAGCTCCTGGGCGATCAGCCTGAAGGCCTCGTCCCACGAGATCGGGCGGTAGTGGGTCGCGCCGTCCTCGCGCAGCATCGGGGTGGTGATCCGGCCCTGCCGGTTGAGCCAGTAGTCGTCGGCGGCGAAGAGCTCGTCGATCGAGCGCTCGGCGAAGAGCTCGGGCCGGACCCTCTTGCGGGTCGCCTCGGAGGCCAGGGCCTTGGCGCCGTTCTCGCAGAACTCGGCGTGGCTGCGGTCACCCGCCTCGGGGTCCGGCCACGCGCAGCTCATGCAGTCGATGCCGTCGGTCTGGTTGAGCTTGAGCAGGGACGGGATCCCACGCACCGGGCCCATCTCGCGCAGCACGTGCCGCATCGCCGAGGTGACACCGGGCAACCCGGCCGAGCTGTGCTGGGGCGGACCGACCCGCAACGCCGCGTGGTCGACCCCGTCGCCGGGTGTGCCAGTCATCGAGTCATGCTAGACCGGGGGATCCGGATCGGCCGGGTGGGTGAGGAGGCGCGGCAGATGGGGCGGGTGGCCCGGCGGTGGAGGGTGCAGCGGATGACGGCTCGGGGGGTGGTCGGTGCGCCCGAGGACCAGCTCGCGGGGGAGGAGCCGCTCGAGGTGCGGCTGCACGGCACCCCGTTCACCGTCACGATGCGCACCCCCGGGGACGACTTCGACCTGATCGCCGGCTTCCTGGTCTCCGAGGGCCTGGTGCGCGACGGCGAGCAGATCGCGCGGATGGACTACCGGAGCGGGATCGGCGCGACCGGTGAGCGTGACTACAACGTCGTCGACGTCCGCCTGGCGCCCGGGACACCGCTGCCCGACCCGTCCGCGCAACGCAACGTCTACACCTCGAGCAGCTGCGGGGTCTGCGGGACCGCGTCGATCGAGGCGGTACGCACCGTGCCCCCGTACGACGTGGGTGCCGACCGCTGCACGGTGCGGCTCGACCACCTGCTGGCGCTGCCCGACCGGCTCCGGGACCGCCAGCTCCTCTTCGACCGCACCGGTGGGGTGCACGCCGCGGGACTGTTCACCCCGGCCGACGGTGGGCAGGAGCCCGACCTGGTCTGCGTGCGCGAGGACGTGGGGCGTCACAACGCCGTGGACAAGGTGATCGGCTGGGCCCTGCGCGAGGGGCGGCTGCCCGTGAAGGGCGCCGTGCTCCAGGTGTCCGGGCGGGCCTCGTTCGAGCTGGTGCAGAAGGCGGCGATGGCGGGGATCCCGGTGCTCTCCGCGGTGTCGGCGCCCTCGGCCCTCGCGGTCGACCTGGGTGAGGAGCTCGGGCTCACCGTGGTGGGCTTCAACCGTGGGACCCAGCTCAACTCCTACACGCACGGTCACCGTCTCGTCCCCGCGTGAGCGGTTGCCCGTCCCCGCCTGGGCGGTCGCCCGCAGGTCGTGCCTCAGCGCGCCTCGGCCCCTGCCCGGGTCAGCCCGAACGGCGTCGCGGCCGCGCACGGACCTGTCGCGGCGGTCACGGTGAGCTGGGTCGGCGCGAACGGGTCGAACGTGCCGGGGATCACCACTGCGGCCTCGAAGCTGCCCTCGTCGTCGGTCCGAGCGGGCTGCATCGCCTCGGTGTGGAATCGCAGGGTGACCGTGCTGTCGGTGTCGAAGCCCCGCCCGGTGACGACCACCTGCGTGCCCGAGGGCGCCGAGCCGTCGCTCAACGAGATGCTCGGGTCGGTGCACGTGCCCCCGCCGAACGGTGGGATGAAGGGGAAGGAGATCGTCCCGACCTGCACGAGGAACGTCAGGATCGTCGCGACCGCCGCGAGCGCCAGCAGCCCGACGACGATCGGGTGGTCTGCGGGTCCGGAGCGTTCAGCGGCCACCGGGTCCACCACGGACCAGGCGTGAGTATCGCCGTAGCGCGACGACGGCGAGCGTCGTGACCCCGATCAGCATGGCCACGAACATGGCGTCCCCCGAGAACACGGTGCCGACCAGCAGGAGCACGGCCACCAGCACCAGGATCCACCACGGCCGCAGCACCGGCTCCTGGACCAGGACCCCCCCGGTGCTCGCCGCCACGGTGCCGACCGCCTCGACGGTGTAGTCACGCGGCACCGACCGGCCGAGCCAGGTCGGTCGGGTGCACCGCAGCAGGAGCGGGACGGTGAACGCCTGGCCCGGGGCCAGGGCCAGGCGTGCACCGGACCGGTGGACCTCGTGGGCGAGACGACCCTCGCGGTCCCGGGCCACGAGCTCGAGGTCCAGCGGGGTGTTTCCCGGGTTCGCGACCACCAGGTGCACCAGCGCACGACGCGCGGTGCCGATGGCGTGCGGGACGGGGGCCTGCAGCTCGGCCTGCGGGTGCGGGGCGACCTGGACGGGATGGCGGGCCTCTCCCCAGGCGCCGTCACCCGCGATGGCCACGACGCGGATCTCCGAGGCGCCGGCCGGTGGTGCCGGACCGGTCGGGAGCGTGACGGTCAGCCCGACCTCGCGCTGCTCGCCCGGCCAGATGCGCACCTCGGACTCCTGGAGGGTCACCCAGCCCGCCAACGGACCGGTCGCCACGACCTCGTAGCGCTCGACCTCACGACCGGTGTTGCGCACGACGAGCCTTCCGCTCAGCCGGGAGCCGCCGGTCAGGGGGACCGTCGGACCGGTGAGCCGCACCTCGGGCGAGATCATCAGCCGGCCCCGTCCGCGGCCCCGGTGCCGGTGCCCTCGGCCGTCCCGGTCTCGGCCGAGCCGGGCGCGACGCGGACCGAGAGCTCGACCGTGAACCCCACCGGCAACGACGGTTCGAGCAGCCTCCTCAGGTGGTCGCCGCGCGAGCCACGGAAGTCCCCGGCCGACGCCGGCAGGCTCACCCGGACGGTCCGGTCGGCACGGGTGCTGAGCTCGGCGTCCGGGTCGAGGTCCCAGGAGGTCTCGCCCCCGTCGGTGACGAGCACCTCGTGCGGCGGCAGGTCGAGGTGCAGGGCGGCGACCGCCGCGATGCCGGGAACGGTTCCCCGTGACCCGTGCAGCTCCAGCGCGCGCGCGACCACTGCCCGGCGGCGACCGTGGCCCCACTCGGCCATGGTGTCCGCGCCGACCATCCACGCGAGCCACCGCAGCACGTCGTCGGGGGCGGTCTCGATCGTGACGTAGGCCGCCAGGTTGTCGATGGTCGTGGTGAGCGGCTCGAGCACGTCGTCGAGACCGTCGAGGAACCGGCGCAGCAGGGGGGCGGTCAGCTCACCCATCGTCTGCGGTCCGATCACCCCGTCGACCACGAGGCCCCGCTGACGCTGGAAGGCCCGCACGGCGCTCTCGGTGCGAGGCCCGAACGAGCCGTCGGCCGGTCCGGGGTCGTGCCGGGCGCGTGCCAGCGCGTCCTGCAGCCGGGCGATGCGTTCACCCTCGCTCCCCTGGGCGAGCATGTGCTCAGCAGTGACCCAGGTGGTTCCTCCGGCGAGCCCGTCCTCGACGACCTGCGCCGGGCGGAAGCGCTCAGGGTCCTGGAAGACCGTCGGCAGCCGTTCGAACATCGTCAGCCGGCGCGGTGGTTCGGGATGGAGCAGCGTCTCGAGCCGGGGAACCCGCGTCATGTCAGCACCACCGTGTGCCCGAGGCTGAGGGGCAGACCGTTGCGGGGCACGGCCAGCCGTGACGTCTCGTGGTCCTGCCCGTCGGTCAGCATCACCGACTCGACCCGCGCCACGCCCGGCACCCGGTGGAGCACGGCGTACAGGTCCCCGACCTGGACGTCCGTGCCGAAGGGCCAGCCCGTGCCGTGCTCACCGCCGAGCAACGGGTGCAGCAGGCGGTACAGCGCCGACGTCGCGGCGCCCGCGACCGCCTCGGCGTCCGACCCGGGGTCGGCTGCGAGCCGCACGGTCGCACGGCACGGGACGTAGCGGGGCGGGCTGACCAGCACGCGCACACCCACCAGCCGTCGGTCGTCGAGGTACCTGGCCACGTCCGTCATGGTCTGCGGGACGTCGGTGAGGTCCGAGGTCCGCAGCGGCGCACCCAGACCGGCGTCGGGTGCGAGCTCGGGCACCACCAGGACACGCACGGACATGCTCGTCTCGGGGTCCCCCTCGGGCACGGCGTGAGCGCGCGCGACGGCGCCCGACGCGTCACGGGCCATCTGCGCGAAGTCGGCGACGGTCACCGCCCGGGTGCGCTGGCGCAGGAAGAGGGGCACACGGGCCATCGCCTGCTCGACCGTCTCGGGATCGACGCCACCGGTGGCCGCGTGCCGGTTCTCGACCGAGCGCACGTGCGGCACCGCGGACCGGAGCACCCGCAGCGAGGTGGCCCGGACGTTGCCGCGCACGCCCCCTCCGACGCGGTACTCGGCCAGTCGGAGCGCCGCGGCCGCGGGCGGGACGGCCGCGTACCGGCGCATGCGCCCGTCGGACTGGCGCACCGCCACACCGAGCCTGATCTCACCGCCGACCCGGTCCAGCAGGTAGTGCCGGTCGCTCTCACGGCTCGCCTCGAAGCTCGTCACCGGCGTCCACGGCTCGGGGTCCTGCCCCGCGAGCAGCAGAGGTCCCCCGGAGTCGTCCTCGACGACCGGCACGTTGCGCACCACGAAGGGCGCCTGGCCGTAGGTGCCGTCCGAGACCCCCACGACCTCGCCCCGGACCAGCTGGTCGGCCTGGATCGCGTCGACGCTCACGCCGATCGTCCGGGCCGTGATCCGGCCGACCGACGGTGAGCGCTCGTAGCTCGACTGCCCCGGCCGGGAGGTCGCGAGACGACAGCGCAACCACGCCGAGGTGGCCGTGCCCGGCAGGGCGATCCCGGTGTGGTCGGACGGGACGTGCAGGTACACCGCACCGGGTCGGTTGAGCCCACCGGTGGTGTCGCGGTCGACCTCGCACACCTGCCAGGTGCCGCGGCCCCATGCCTCCCACACCAGCGGCGGGTCGTCCGGCAGGACCCCGGAGCCGCGGTTCGGCTCGCAGTCCAGGTCGATCTGCACCGCGCACCCGGGCAGGGCACGCGCGAGCTCGACCAGGAAGGCGGCCCCGGGGACGGGTACCCCGGTACCGAGCGCCTCGACGTGCTCGGTACCGGGAGCAGGGCGCGGGTCGCCCGTCCTGGGGCCTGGCGCGCCGACCAGGTGACGACCCACCACCTCGGCCCGGTACGCGCGCAGGTCCTCGGTGGTGCGGAAGGCGACCCGCTCGACCGTCGCGGTGCGTTCGGTCGAGACCTCGACCCCGGCGCCCGCGAGCAGCGGCTCGTCCTGCGTGGCCGCCTCCCAGAACCGCGTCGGCGCGGCGAGCCAGAAGGTCAGCCGGGTCCGCGCCGAGCGGGCGGGCTGGAGCCGGATGCCGACCGCGTTCATCATCATCAGCAGCAGCGTCTCGGGCACACGGTTGAGGCGGAACAGCGTCTCGTCGACCATCTGCGCGAACAGCTCGATGAGCGTGACGCCGGGGTCGGAGACGTTGTGATCGGTCCACTCGGGGCACCGGTCGGCGATCCGACGCTTGGCGTCGTCCACCAGGTCCTGGAAGCGCCTGTCGTCGAGGTGCGGCACGGGGATGCTCATCGGTGCTCCTCCTCGCGGATCTCGGCGCCCGTCTCGGGCGGGATCGTGTAGAAGGGGTGCACCAGGTTGCGCGGGTCGTTGGTGGCCCGCACCACGTACTCGACCTCGACGTACAGCACCGTCGGGTCGGTGGCGTCCGGCCAGGCGGTCACCCCGCGGACGTCGATCCGCGGCTCCCACATCGCGAGCGCCTCCTCGACGGCGCGCGAGACCATCCCGAGCGTGCGAGGGCTCGCGGAGGGGGAGAAGACCATCTCGTGCGCACGGCAGCCGAAGGTCGGGCGCATGGGCCGCTCTCCGGGGCGGGTGCTCAGCACGAGCCGGATGCTCTCCTCGATCTTGGCGGTGCCGCTGCGCAGCATGAGCGAGCCCCCGGGATCGGCCTGGAACGGGAAGGCCGGACCGGCACCGAGGAACCGGGCCTCAGCCACCTGGACCACCCCCGATGAGCACGGTCGGGACACCGCCCTGGACGGTCCCGACCGGGGCCAGGCACAGCTGGGCGCGAGCGCCCGTCGCTGCCATCCCACGCCCCTCGGCCAGCACGGTCGTGCTGCCCATCACCACCGAGGCGCGCTGCAGGGCGGGTGCGAAGGCGGGGTCGGCGGCGTGCAGCCCGGCGTGCGGGGTGAGCGAGTTCATTCCGGCCGAGCCGACGACGGCGGCCGGGCTGCCCCCGATGAGGACCGACGTCGCGAGCCCCTCGAGCAGCGGGGCCGAGAACGGCAGCGGGGGTCCGGGCACGGCGGCTCCGCCGGGCCCGGGGATCAGGTGGCCCACGCACGTCCCCATGACACGGTCACCGGCCACCGCTGCGGGTGTCCCCACGATCCCTCCTCCTTGCCTGCTCCAGGCGCTCAGTTGATCCGGACGACGCCGCCACGCAAGGTGAGGGTGCCGTCGGCCTCGACGGTGATGTTCGGGGCGCTGACCGTGACCTCGGCGTCCCCGGTGAGGGTGATCGACCGGGCCGAGACCTCGACCGTGCCGGCGGTGACCTGCACGGCTCCGTCGGCCTTGACCCCGAGGTCACCCGTGGTGTCGTCGAGCCGGACCTGGACGGTGTCGTCACCCGTCGCGACGAGGATGCCGGACGGGTCGGCGTCGTCCAGGACGATGCGGTGACCGGCCCGGGAGACCAGCCCACGGCGCCCCGACTCGCCCGACGCCCGGTCGACCGCCCCTGCCTCCAGCGGTGGCCGGTCCTGGCCGTTCCACAGGCCACCGATGACGTAGGGCCGGCGGACGTCACCCCTCTCGAAGGCGACCAGCACCTCGTCCTCGACCTCGGGCAGCAGCAGGGTGCCGCGGTCCGGGCCGGCACCGGGCTGGGCCACGCGCGCCCAGTCGCTCACGTACCCCTCGGAGAGCCACGGCAGGCTGACACGGACCCGTGCGAGCGCCTCGTCGTCGTCGATGTCGGTGACCACCGCGGGGACGACGCCGCCGACCCCACCGCGGGCTCGACCGTTCCCGTGGGGCGGACCGGCCGCACCCGTCCCGCTGCCGGGCAGCCCGCCGAGGTCCACGGTGGTCCGGTAGCCGCGCACCGCGTCGAAGTGGTGCTGCGCGGCGGTCACGGTCCACCGTCCGCTGACCAGGTCTCCCGCCAGCCCCAGGCTGACGGCAGAGCCAGCCCGCAGGCGCGGGTCGCCGCTGCACACCGCCCGAGCGGTCGCGAAGGTGCTCCCTGCGGCATCGCCGAAGGCCCTCGCGACAGCGTCCGCCTCCTCCTGCGAGGAGATGGCGCGGTCGGCGACGACCAGGACAGGAGCTCCCACGCGCCCGGCGAGCTCGCCCGGCGCCACACCGATCTCCGTGCCCGGCGCAGCGACCGAGGCGGTCGCGACGAACACCTCCTTGGTCTGCACCGACCAGCCGCGGACCTCGACCTCGGCCGGCACCTCGGCGGAGGTGACCCGCGCCCGGAGCGCCTCGACGTCCCGGCCGAGCACCAGCTGTGCCGGTTCGGTCGAGGCGAGGGTCCCGGGCGAGGGCGCGGACGACGCCTGCTCGTGCGCGACGAGATCGAGGCGGCTTCCCCGCACCCGCAGCACGCGGCCGCCCTCGCGGGCGCGGGAGGCGAGGAAGTCCCAGTCGGTCGAGTCGACCTGGGCCAGGTGCGCGTGGACGACACCGGGGTCGTCGACCGTCCCGACGTCCAGACCCACCTCCTGCGCGACCGAGCGCAGGACGTCGCCGTCGGTGACGTCCTGGAAGGACCGGGTGCGCCGGAACCGGTGCAGGCGGTGCGAGACGTCGTAGCCGACGACCGTGACGGTGCTCTCGGTGTCGGAGTACGCCACCTCGAGCGCGACCACCTCGACCTCCGCCAGGAGCTCGCCGGCGGGCGCTCCCACCGGGCCCGCCCGTACCGCGAGCCCCGCACCGATCGTCAGCCCGGTCGCGGTCAGCAGGTCGCGGTCGGCGTCACGCAGGACCACGCGCACCGAGGTGGGCACGCCCAGCCGCTCGTCGACGTCGACCTCGGCGAGGTTGCGTCGCAGGGCTGCGTCGGGCTCGGAGGAGTCGATCGTGACCTCGGGGACCGCGGACCAGGTCTCGGTCATCGCCGCCCCCCGGTCCCCGCCCCGGTCGGCGGTTCAGGGACGACCAGCACGGTGCCAGGGGCGACACGCGCCGGGTCGTCGATCCCGCTGGCCTCGGCGATCACCCGCCACGCGTCGGCACGACCGTACTCCTGGTAGGCGATCACGGGCAGCGTGTCACCCGCGACGACCGTCCGTCGGCGCACGACGCGATCGGAGCCCGAGGTCGGGTTGGTGCCGGGCAGGATCACCGGGATCTCCTCGAGCCGCAGCGCCACGTGGGCCCGGATCGGGGTCCCGTCCCTGCGGAAGAGCACGAAGCGCGCGCTCGCCGAGCTCAGGTAGGCGTCGAACGCCGCGGTACCGCCCCACGCGAACGAGATCACCGGGGGGCTCGGTCGGTTCTGGTCGATCGAGCGCCGCGAGGGCTGCGTCCACGACAGCAGCCGGTTCACGGGCTCGTCCACGCCGTCGGTGTCGCTCGCACGGGCGTCGAAGAACAGGTCGAGCCCGAGGGTCGCGCCGTTCGTCCCGACGAACTCCGGGATGGCCGCAGAGACGGCTCCGCGCACCGGCACCCGGGTCCACGACGCGCTCTTGGAGATCGTGTACTCGGTCGGGTTGAACTGGCAGTGCAGGGGAGGCTCGTCACTGTCCTTGAGCGAGAGCGTCGCGCGGTCCAGGCGGGTGGCGGTGACCCCGACCGACACGGCGCCGCGGCCCGAGACGACGATGCCGGCGCGGATCACGGGGACTCCTGGTCGAAGCCGTGGTGCGCGAGCTCGAGGGTCTCGATCGCGACCTGACCCGAGCTCGCGCTGAAGGCGGGGCCGGTCCAGCGCACCGGGCACACGTCGCGCAGCGACCACGACACCACGGCCTGACCCGCCGCGTCGTACGCCGTGACGACAGCCGTGGTCCGCCCGACCTTGTCACGCTGCCCGTGGAACCACGCCGCGACAGCCGCCGACGACGCGTCCAGACCCCGGGTCAGCACCAGGTTGGGGAAGCGCAGACGCCCGGGCAGGCGGTGCACGTACCCGTTCTGGCCGCCCTCGGCGTACTCGAGCACCTCGAACTCCGCGGAGAGCCCCTGGCACCCGGTGAACACCCCCAGGCTCGTGTTGCTCCCGCCCTCGTCGATGACGACGTCGAACTGGACCGTGGTCCCGGGGTCGCCCATCGTTCACCGCCAGGCCGGTTCGACGAGACCGCCGGTGCGCTCGCGGTCCAGCACCAGGTCGTGGTGCAGGCGCTCACGGACGGTGCGGTAGATGCGGTCGACCTCCTCGGCCGGCACCGTGGCCGTGGCCGGCTCGGGAGGCAACGGCGCCTCCGCAGCGTGGTGCACCGTCGCGGACGCGAGTGCGTGGTCGTCGGGTGGAACGGGGTCGAAGGGGCGGTGGGGGTCGAGGGGGCGCGGCAGGTCGTGCGGTCCGGAGACGCCGCTCGAGGTGGCGATGTCAGCGGTACCGCCCAGCACGGCGGGGGCGCTCGGGGCCGGTGGCGAGGGGGTCGACGGGCGGTGCTCGGGAAGGACGACCGGGGCAGGGACGGTCCCCGCCCGGACGGCGGCCTCGATCGCGCGTGCCCGACGCTCCTCGGCCTGGGCCGCGCGACCGGTGTCCGCCGCGGGTCGGCCGCGCAGGGTCGCGTCGACGTGGACGAGCTCGTGCGCGACCAGGGACTGGACCTCGGGCCCGTGCGTCGGTCCGTGACGGTCCGGGACGTGCACGACAGGCATGACGGGCGTGCCGGGCATGCTGGGCACGGCGTCGACGGCCGGCGCCGCACCGACCGTCGCGGCCCGCGCGTGGGTGCGCGCCGTGACCCGTTCCGCCTCGGCCCCGCGTCGGACCTGCACTCCGTGGCCGCCGGGAGGCCGGGCTGGCGACCGGACGCCGGGACCCTCGGTGCCGGCAGGGGGGACCGGGACGTGGGCAGGCGTGCGCTGAGGAACCGATCGGGCGAGGGGGGTGACCACCAGGCCCGACGCGGTGCGGGGAGACGCGGTGCGGGGACCGGACTCTGCGCCGGGAGGTGACCCTGCGCCGGAAGGTGACCCTGCGCCGGAAGGTGACCCTGCGCCGGGTGCGGCGTGGGCTGCGGCACGTGCATCGGCCGCGCGGCCGATGGCTGGAGCGGTGCTGGGACGGACACCCGGAGCGGGGTGCGCCGGGACAGCGGGAGCGGCAGCGGGACGCAGAGCAGCCCGTGAGGGGGCGGCGGGGACCGCCGGGGCAGCAGCGGGAGGGACGGCCGGAGCGGGAGGGAACGCCGCACCGGACGTGACGGTGGTCGCGCCGTCGTGCGGCGAGGGCTCGTCGCGCGACGGCGACCCCGGCTGCTGCCCGACCTCGACGGGCTGCACCTCGATCCCACCCGGCGGACGGCTCGGGCGGGCCGATGGGGTCGGTCCGACGGTCGAGGCAGGTCCGCCGGGCCGGTCGGCCACGGGCAGGGGCGGTGGGAGGGAGCGGTCGGCGCGCGCGGGCGCGGCGAAGGGGTGACGCGAAGCCTCGAGGCGACCATGCAGGTCGAGGGTGCCTGCCGGAGCGCGGGCGGGGCGCACGGGGGCCAGAGCCGTACGGGACTCCCGACCGCCCGGCACCCTCCCCGCGACGATGCGCACCAGGGGGAGCAGCCGAGGCGTGGCGGGCAGCAGCACGGGGCGACCCCGCACGCGCGCCCGGTTGACGCGCAGGTCGTGCGAGGCGAGCGCGGAGACGAACGACGGCGCCACCGACCGCATGCGGGCCACCGGCCGCAGCACAGCCGCACCGAGAGGACCCGATGACGCGTCCCGCTCCTCACCCCCGGTCATCGGGGTCCACCAGCTCGGCGATGATGCGCCGACGGGTCGCGTGCTCGAGGTCGAGCAGCTCGCCGAGCGACCAGTGGACATGGCGACCGAGGACGACCAGCTCGGCGAAGAGCCGGTCGTCCGGTTCGGTCATGATTCCCCCGGGGCATCAGCGGCGGTGTCCACCACGAACTCCTCGCCGCAGCCGGGGCACCGCACCTGCACCGTCGCGTCACCGTCACGGTTGACGCGCTGGTAGAGGCGTTGGAGGAAGTCCAGGTCGGCGGCGAACATGCTCTCGATCACCCCGGGTGTCACCGGCTGCACCGACCCGATGCGCTCCACGACGCGGGCGAGCAGCACCACCGCGAGGTAGGCGCTGTTGTCCCGTACCCGCGGGTCGCGCAGCGGGAGGATCTCGTCCCGTGCGGTCGCCAGGCGCATGACACCTCGCCGGTGCACCTCTCCGTCGGCGTCGACGTACCCCCGCGGCAGGTCGAACTCGACCCGCGTGGTCAGGGCTCCGTCCGAGGTGACGGGCATCTCGATCGAGGTCGTCATGCGAGCGTCATCCCCTCGTGGACGATGACCGCCTCTTCGACCAGGGCCGTGCTCGAGCCCGCTGAGAGCTCTCCGAGCCGCACCTGGGACACCCAGCAGTTGACCAGGTTGTACCGGGCCACCTCGCCGTGCTCGTAGTCGAAGAGCACGATGCTGGCGTTCTTCCGGGCGTCGTTGATCATGCCGTCCTGGACCTGCTTGAACCACTCCCACAAGGCGTTGCTCAGGGTGCGGCCCTTGCGAAGGGTGATGTCACCGAAGCTCACCGGTCCGGGCAGCTTCTTGACCACGGTCTTGCCACCCTTGGTGTTCTCCCGGTGCTCGATCACCCCGATCGAGCCCGAGACCCCGGAGACCTGGGCGAACTGCGCGATCGAGATGCCCTCGACCTCGAACTCGTACGCGTAGCTGGCGAGGACGTCGCCACTGGCCAGTGTCATTCCTGCTCCTCCACTCAGTCGCTGACGTCGGCGCCGTCGGTCGACTGGCGGACGCGGATGACGACGAACTCGGCCGGCTTGACCGGTGCGGCGCCGATCTCGACCGTGACGACGCCCTGGTCGATCTGGTCCTGCGGGTTGGTCTCGGCGTCGCACCTGACGTAGAAGGCCTGCTCGGGGGTGGCACCCACGAGGGCACCGTCGCGCCACAGGCCGAGCAGGAAGGCGTGGACGGAGCGGCGCAGCCGCGCCCACAGGTCGGTGTCGTTAGGGGCGAAGACCGCGAACTTGGTTCCCTCGACGACCGACTCCTCGATGAAGTTGAACAGCCGCCGGACGTTGAGGTAGCGCCACTCGCCGTCGTCCGAGAGGGTGCGTGCCCCCCAGATCACCGGGCCCGAGCCCCGGAAGACCCGCAGGCAGTTCACGCCCTTGGGGTTGAGCAGGCCCTGCTCGGCGTCGGTGAGGGTCCGCACCAGGCCGATGGCGTGACGGATGCGCCCGGTCGGCGCGTTCGCGACACCGTGCTCCGCGTCGTTGCGCGCCCAGGCACCCGCCACGAAGCCGCTCGGCGGCTCGACCGACTGGGTGCCCGTGACCACGTCGACGACCGTGAGCCACGGGTAGTAGGTGGTGGCGAACTTCGACGACGGGACCGAGTCGCGCCAGGTCGAGCACTCCTGGGGGGACAGCGACGCGGCGTCGCGGCCGGCACCGGCGGCGAAGAGCGGCGGGTCGAGGATCGCCATCCGGTCCATCAGCGCCTCGCAGTGGTCGATCATCGCGGTCTGCACGGCTGCCACGTCCGTCGGGCTCATCGCGCCGCTGGCGAGCGAGGTCACCAGGTCGGGGGCGGCGACCATGGTGACCTCGTCCTCGGCGACGAGACCGGCAAGGCCGGTGCGCTGCTGCTCGTCGCCCAGGTAGGCCGGGGCGCCGATGGCTGCGCCCGACGACGCGCCGCTCAGGGTGAAGGTCCCGGCCGCCGGTCGGCCCACGCGCCCGCCCTCCGGGGCAGCCGCCGTCGCGAGCTTGGACTTGCGCAGCTGGTGCACCAGCGTCGAGGGCGTCACACCCCTGTACCTCTCCTCGGGGTGCTGAGGTCCGTGCAGCACGAGGTCGAACGGTGCGTTCGCGGAGTCGGTCGTGCTCGTGCCCCCGGTCGTCTCGCCCTCGCCCTCGTCCTCGCCGTCGGCGTCGGATGCCGCGGCGGTGTCGACCACCTCCGCGGTGACCTCGTCCCCGGCGCCCCCGGGGAGCTTGGCGGTCAGGACGAACGCATCACCGCCCGAGACCCCCGGGACCGTCGCGGTCGCGGGGCTGGGGCCCTCGGTGTCACCGCCGCCGACGCGGACGACCAACGCGGCGGAGCCGCCGTTGGCGATGTAGGCGTAGACGGCCCGGCCCAGGCTCATCCCCTCCTGGATGCCGCCGAAGCGCTCGACGTACTGGGTCCAGTTCGCCACGAACGTCGGGACCGTCGGCCCGGTCGGGGCGAGCCCGATGAAGGCGGGCAGGGCGGTGCCCACCCCGCTGATCGGGCGGACGCCCGACACCTCCTCGAGGTACACCCCTGGCGCCTTGGTGCTGTAGTCGGGCATGCGAGGCTCCTCACGTCGCGGTCGGGCTCTCCTCACGCTGCCGCGCGGGACCCGGCACCGGAACGGCCGCACGGGCGCACCGGGGGGCAGAGCGGATGGTCCGCGGGTGCACGCGGCACCCTCGGGAGGTGGTGCATGACCGCACCACACCCGTGCGTGCGGTCACTGCGCGGGGTCAGCCGTCCGGGTGCGGTGCGTCCTGGTCCGGGTGGGCGGCCATCGCCGGTGCCGTCGGTGGTCGGACCGCGAGCTCGACGGCTGCGCCCTGCGCCTGCTCCTCGAGGTGGTCGACGGTGTGAGGGTCGACCGGTACGGCGGGGCGGCCGGCCTGCTGCATGACGTGGACCAGCTCGTGCAGCAGCAGGACACGGTTGCCCAGGGTGCCTGCCGCGTCGTGCGCGTGACGGATCGTGACGCGGTTCCCGCTCGTCAGCGCGTCGACCCCGGTCGCGTCCAGGACGGCGTCGTGCGCCGGGCCGGCATGCACGCGCACGTCACCGAGGTCGTGCCCGACGGCGCTCTGCAGGACCGCCCGCGTGTAGGCGTCGGGCTGGCGCCCGAGCTCTCCCCACGAGGGGGTCCTCGCGGGGCGGCGCAGGCTCTCGGCGAGGGGGGCGGCCCGCCGGGTGCTCAGGTTCACCGCGCTCTCGTCACCTGCCGAGCAACGACATGAGCAGGCTCATCAGGGCGGGCTGGGCGGCGGACAGCAGCCCGCCCGCCGCTTCTCCGGGCGTGGACTGCCCCGAGATGACGCTGCTCAGTCCCTGTCCGAGCGGAGCACCGAGGGACGAGACGGCCTGCCCGGCGGACCCCCCGAGAAGGCCTCCGAGAAGCCCGGCGCCCTGCTCGGCGAGTACGGGGGCCGCGGCTGCACCTGTTGCCTTGACCTGGGACAGCGCCCCCGAGCCGTCGCCGGACAGGACGGATGACGCTGCGCCGAGCAGTCCGGGGACGGCCGTCCCGAGGAGGTCGTCGAAGAACCCGGCCTGGGCAGGTGGGGTACCCACGGGACCGTGCCGGTCGGCCAGGCCGAGGTCGGCAGGTCTGCTCACGGCGGGTGTGAGGACGGCGGCGTGGTTCGGGTGCGCACGGGTCGGGTGCGGCGCGGGCATGCGGGTCGGGTTGGCGACGAGCACGGGGCCCTCCAGGTGGTCTCGGGACGGGTGTCCCCGATCGACACTGCCAGGCCGGCTCGTGGGGACAAGGCCCGCCCGCGCGGTCCTCGGGGCACCGTCGGCTGCCCTCGGGGGCGGCGGGTCAGGTGCACGCGAGGTGCTGGTTCTCCGGGATCCAGAAGATCGGTGGTGAGCCGTCCGTCGGTGTCGCGCCGCACTCGCGGAACGGCAGACCGCGGGTCCTGCACTCGCACAGGGCGTCGCCAGGCTGGGCGAAGGGACCGTCCTCGGGCGCGTCGAAGGTGAGCCACAACGGTTCACCGTCGGCGCACGGCGGGCGTCCTAGGTCATCGCCGCGTGCGAGGAGCACCGTGTCGCCCCAGTGCTCCCGCGCGCCGAGGTGGAAGGCGAGCACCCCGTTGGCCCCCACGCCACCCGGGAAGTCCTCGTCGACCCCGTCGGGCACCCCGATGCCGCTCGGGCCGGTCAGGTCGACCGGGGTGAACACCGTGCACTTCCCGCTCAGCTGGACGAGCCAGCCCGGAGCGGCGAGCAGGTCCTCACGGCGTTCGGCGTCGGCCGCGTCCACCTCGTCGAGGAGGTCCCGCGCCTGCGAGGCGGGCAGGGCGAGGGCCTCCTCCGGGCTCAGGCGTGCCGCCGGGGCGTCCCGCTGCGAGAGCACGAGCGCCACCACGACGACGGCGGCCGCCAGGACGGTGACCACGACCACGACGGGCGTGCGTCGTGGTGCACCGCCGTCGTGCGGGTGCGGGGGAGCGGGTGGCACGGGAGCCGGCTCGGGCGGGGGAGCGGGTGGCACGGGAGCCGGCTCGGGCGAGGGAGCGGGTGGCACGGGAGCCGGCTCGGGCGGGGGAGCGGGTGGCACGGGAGGGGGAGCGGGCGGTACGGGAGCGGTTGTGCCCTCCCGACGGGGGATGACGGGGTCGAGCACCTCTGTGGGTGTGCCGCCGTCGTCGACCGGCGGTGCGTCGACGGCGGGTATGACGACGGTCGGGTCGACCTCAGGCCCGTCGGCGGCCTCAGGCCCGTCGGGACCGATCCCTGATGGCATCGCGGGTGTCGCGTCGTCGGTGGTCGCCGGCAGGGGCGTCAGCCGCCGCAGGCACACCGCGCAGCGGGTGGCGTCGTCCGGGTTCTCGTGCCCCAGCTCGCAGGTCCTCACGGTCGCGCCTCCAGCAGGTGGGCGTACGGCCCGAAGTCGGTACGGACGCGCAGGCGACCGAGCTTCTCGAACTCGCGCTCGAGCGCCCGGACGAGCTCTGCCGTGCCGACCGGGTGACCGTCCTCGGCCGCGAAGCAGGCGGCCGCCACGACGGCGTTGCGGATGCTGCCCCCGGTGAGCTCGAAGGTGCGGGCGCAGAAGCCGACGTCCGCCACCGGGTCCACCGGGACCCGGGCGAGGTGGTGCGCCCAGATCGCCTCGCGTGCCCCTGGGCCCGGCTCGGTGAGCTCGACGAACGCGTCCACGCGTCGCAGGAACGCCTCGTCGACCTGGGACCTCAGGTTGGTGGCCAGCACGACGACCGCTCCGGCCGCCTCGATCCGTTGCAGCAGGTAGGACACCTCGAGGTTGGCGTACCTGTCCTGCCCTCCGCGGATCTCCCCCCGCTTGCCGAACAGGGCGTCGGCCTCGTCGAAGAACAGGACGCACGAGGCACCCTCGGCCGCCGACAGGACGGCGTCCAGGTTCTTCTCGGTCTCACCGACCCACTTGCTGACCACCTGGGCGAGGTCGATGGTGCACAGGTCGACACCGAGCTCGTGGGCGATCACCTCGGCCGCGAGGGTCTTGCCGGTGCCGGACCGTCCGGCGAAGAGCGCGCACACACCGCGCGAGCCGCCCCCTCGACCCAGGCCCCACTCGTCGACCACGGCGTCGCGGTGCCGCACCAGTGCGACCAGCTCGCGCAGCCGTCGCTCGGTCGGCGCGGGCAGGACGAGGTCCCCCCACGACCGTCGAGGAGTCAGCCGTCGCACCTGGCCGTGGATCTCGACGGCGTCCTGGGCCCGGAGCGCGGCCTCGAGCTCCGGGCGGCCGGGCACCCGGTCGGGGAGGGCGAAGGCCCGGGCGAGGCGGACGGCTCGGTGCGCACCCGCACCACCCACGCGGTGCTGGGCGAGAAGAGCGAGGTCGGTGGGGTCGGTGCCCAGGCCCGTGCACAGCGCACCCCAGACCTCCGTCCGGTGAGCGACCGGTGGGACGGCAAGCGTCACGCTGGGCAAGGGCTCGGTCGACCACGCAAGGGTCGGCGTGGTGCTCCACACCACCGCGACAGGCAGCCGGTCGACCACCCGTGCGAGCCGGGCGCGCCCGGACGGCACCTGGACCGTCGCGTCGACGGGCCCGACGACCGGCACGCACCCGGTGAGCAGGCACTCACGCAGGACGTCAGCCAGGACGTCCCCACCCGGATCAGCGGCTGGGTCGGGTGGCTCGACGACCAGGGGCGTCGCCCCGGCAGCAGTCACCCAGGCCGACGCCTCGGACGCCGGATCGGTCCCCGGTCGACCTGTCAGGTGGATGGTGCGGGGTCGTCCCAGGGCAGTGAGCGCCGGGTCCACCCGGGGCAGGGCAGGGGCGACGCGGAGGTGCTCGGCGAGGAGCGCGTCCGGCCGGTCGTCGCCGAGCAGGAAGGCCGCGACGCGCTCGGGGACCCGCACGGACCGGGCGGGCAGCGGCACACCGGCCCCGGCGACCTCGACCAGGCCGCCGTCAACCAGGGCCGAGCCGTCCGTGAGTGCCAGCCAGTCGCGGGGGTCGGCCGGGCCCGTCCCGCCGCGCGCGAGCTGGACCGCGAGCGAGACGGCCGCGCCACCCGTCGGCCCGTCGTCGAGGAGGGCGAAGAGGCGACCGAGGCGGCCGTCGAGGGCCGGGGAGAGCGCCACCACGAGGAGGTCCTGCTCGAGCGTGGTGAGTCCGAAGGCGCGGCTCAGGCGCCTGAGCCTGATGTCGACCCCCCGCTCCTCGGCCCGGTCGGTGTCCGCCTCGAGGCGTGCGGACATCTCCGCGCCGGCGCCGTCGGTCCCGGGTGAGGCCCCAGGTCGGTCGAGCAGCCACGCGACGTAGTCGTCGGAGAGGAACCGGCCGTCGGACGTGCCGTTCGGTCGCGGTTCGCCATCACCGGCCCCGCGCTCCGCGAGGGCCCGCAGGGCGACCAGCTCGAGCAGCGCGACGCGGCCGAGGAGATACCCCAGGGATGCGTCGGGCGGTGCCGGGGTGCCGCTGGACGAGGTCATGGCCGAGGGCGTCTCAGGGCAAGGGCTCCGCCGACGCGGCGAGCCGGGTCGCGGGCGGTGCGAGCACCGGGATCGTGCGGCTCGCGTGGACGGGGGCGGTGACGACCACCTCGAGCGACGGCTTGAGCTCGCCGCCGAGCGCCGTCCACAGGTCCGACATCGAACGGTCCTCGGCGAGCGGGAGCGCGACCTCGAGTCGGACGGTGGCGGGCTGCTCGGCGAGCCAGCCGGTCAGTGCTGCTGCCGGGACGGAGTCCAGGACGACCAGGGCTGCGAGGGCGTCCGCGAGCATCCGGTGCTCGTCATCGGGCCGGGCCGTCCACGCGGTGATCAGGTAGGCGAGCCGGAAGAAGCGTGGGGGGACCCGCAGGGCGACCGTCCGGTCGTCCTCGACCACGGGCTCGCGGGCGACGCCCCGCTGGTCGAGGTCCTCGCGGATGTCGAAGAGGTAGACGTCGAGAGTGGGCCCCGAGCGGCGCGAGGCCCAGTCTCGTGTCGGGGCTTCCAGGCTCACCTCGGCTCCGTGGTTGCTCGCCCCCGGAGCGAGCAGCACCTGCAGCGCCGCGTCCACGTCGTCGATCACGGTGGTCCTCCGGGTCGCGTGTCGGGGGCGTCAGGTGGCGCCCGCCCACCCCTCAGATGAGTCCCTGGCGCACGGCGTAGGCGACGGCGTGCGCACGGTTGCGCAGGTGGAGTCGCATCGTCACGTCGTGCATGACGCCCTTGATCGTGCGCTGGGAGTAGTTGAGGCGTTGGGCGATCTCAGCCGTCTCGAGGCCGTCGGCGACGAGCCGGAGCACCTGCGTCTCCCGTTCGCTCAGGCCGTTGAGGTGCAGGCCGAGCGGAGCCAGGACCTCGGCGTGGATGCGGCCCACCTGGTCCAGCAGGTGCCCGAGGACGTCGCTGGGCATGGCGCCCTCCCCGCGGACCGTGCTGCGGACGAGCTCGGCGAGCCGTTCGGGGGAGGCCTCGTGGCGCCGGAGCACGCCGCGGACCCCTGCCTCGACCGCTCGCAGCACGCCGTCGTCGTCCAGGACGCTGACGACCAGCACCACCGGCCGACCCTCGACCGCGTGCGCCGCCCGGATGCGCGTGAGCGTCGACTCGTCGACGGTGTCCGCGAGGACCACGACGACGTCTGCGACGCTGCCGTTGTCCGCCGCGGTGGTCGCATGCAGGTCGTGGCACCAGCGCAGCGCCTCGGTGGTGCCCACCGCGGTCAGCGGGTCCGACGCGTCGATGCGGACCGCGACCACCCCACCGTGGCCCTGCGGACGGTCCATGGTCGGACGTGGTGTGGTGAGCTCGTCGGTCATGGTGGCCCCCTTGCTCGATCGGATGCCAGGGCGCCAGTGTGCGCGGTGGGCATCACGGTGGCGTCACGACTGTGTCACCGGTGCCGCCCGCGGCCCGCTCCCCGCCGGCCGGGCGGTTCGGCGTGACCGGCGACGCGTGCGTTCGCGCGAGCCGCAGCGCCCGCCCGGGTACGACCTCGAGGTCGTAGACCCGCGCTCGGGTGCCCCCGTCGCCGGTCGTGTACTCGACCACGAGCTCGGCCAGTGGCGGGTGGGTCTTGACCAGGCCTGGTCGCACCTCGGCGCGGGTGACGGACGCCTCGGTACGCAGGCGCTCGGCGACCTGTGCGACGTCGACACCCGATGTCAGCGCGTCGAGCACGAGGCGGTCGACGTCGGGAGCGGGTTCGTCAGGGTCGCCGTCCGCGACGTCGCCCTCGGCGCTCACCGGAACGTCTCGCGCCAGGTGTCCGGGCCGACCACGCCGTCCACCTGGATGCCGCGGTCACGCTGGAGAGCGGTGCACGCGGCCTTGGAGAGCTGTCCGTAGAGCCCGTCGGCGACGAGCGAGTGGCCGATCGTCGACATGCGGGTCTGCCACTGGCGCACGTCCTCACCGCGGGTCAACGGTGGGAACCGGAAGAAGCGACCGGGCCAGGGGGGTGGGGTCGTGGTGGAGCCTCCGCCGCTCAGCAGGTGGGCGAACTGCGTCGAGCGGGTGACGTTCTCTCCGCTGCACCCGGAGTCCGGGCAGACGTTCGAGCGCACGCACCCGCCCACCAGCACGTAGTCGGTCTCCCCGCTGACGAGCACGCCCTCGACCTGGTGGGTCGCGCTGCTGAAGACCGGCGACCCCGAGTTGCCGCCGTAGGTGTCCAGGTTGGCCACGAAGTGACCGGACGGCGTGTTGTCACGCACCCGGGCGTTGCCCGCGATCTTCTTCGGCAGGCCTGAGGGGTGCCCGATGACGTGCACGGTCTCCCCGTCGGGGATCTTGCCCGAGGTGCGCACCGGCAGCGGCGAGTGGTTCGGCACCGTCCGGTCGAGCCGGACGACGGCCCAGTCGTTGCCCCCGGCCCCCAGGGAGTGTCCCAGGACGGCGCTCACCCGGTAGATCTCGGTGCCGGCGATCCGGGTGGCCGCCGTGGTGGCGTTCAGCATCTGGTAGCCGAAGACGATCCGGACGTCCGAGAACGAGGCGGGGACGATGCAGTGCCCGGCGGTCACGACCACGTCCGGGCCGGCGAGGAACCCGGAGCAGTCGGCGATCGACGGCTGGTCCCGGAACGGCTCGGTGGGGCACAGGTTGAAGGCGGCACCCAGGGTGGGGCCGGTGAGCGTCGAGGTGCCGTCCCCGTTGTCGGTGAGGCTGGTCGAGGGGATGACGGCGACCGAGCTGTCGGCGTCGGCGAGGAGGGCGGCGTCGCTCACCTGGTAGACGTCCTGGCGGTCGTCGGTGCCGTAGATCGCCTTCTGGACCGTGCGCAGCGCGGTGGCCAGCTCGTCGTCGGAGGCCTCGACGACCTCGGGCGGCGCCGCCGCGGCGGCGGCCAGGGCGCGGCTCTTGGTGTCCCCGCCACGGGACCGCAGGGCTGCGAGGAGGAGGTCCGGATCGAGGTCGGTGAGGTTCTGGGCCATGAGGATGGCTCCTGTCGGGGGCACCGCGGAGCGGGTCTCCGCGGCTGCTGATCCCTGCATCCTCGGACCGTCCACGGTCGGGCCGCCACGTCCGCACGACTGTCCTGGTGTCCACGATCCGTTGCCCTCGTGGCCCGGGACCCGCCTGCGCTGCGTGGAACGCTAGCGTTCCACCCATGTCCGCACCGGAGCGCACACGCGGCAGCCTGCGCCCACCGCAGGCCTCGGCGCTCCGTCGGACGTCGATGTCCGAGCGCTTGCGCCTGCTCGAGCCCCTGGCATGCCTCGCGCTCGCGGCTCACGGGCTGGCCGTCCAGCTCGTCGCCGCAAGGCCGGGGGCGACGGTGGTGACCTGGGCTGCGCTGGTCCTGGCCACCGTGGGCTGCGCAGGGCTGCTGGGGTGGCGTGGACCGGGAGCCGCGGTGCTGCGCGCCGTGCTGGTCCTGGTGGGTGGGTACGTCCTGATGGCCCTGAAGGACGAGGGCTCGGGCTACTTCCTGCTCTGGTACTTCGTGCTCGTGGCCGTGTACCCCCTGGTCCTGCCACGCGCAGCCAGCCGGGTGCTGGTCCTTGCGGTCCCGTTGGCCTACCTCGCCCTGGTGCCCCTGGACGCCGCTGACGGTCCTGTGCCCGTCGCGCTCCTGCGCGCCGTGTCGCTGGTGCTGATCGGGGTGTTCGTCCACTGGGCGGCGACCGCCTACCGGCAGGCGGTCACCGAGCGTGACGCCGCCCTGGCGACCCTGAACACCTACGTCGCCGCGGCACCCGTGGGGCTGGGCTTCTGGGGGGCCGACCTTCGTCACCGCTGGCTGAACACCGCACTGGCCGAGCTCGCCCCTGCTGAGCTCGACCCGGGCGGAGGGCCACGGGACGGCCTCGGCTCGGTGGACACCGCAGAGAGGCTGCCAGCAGACCTCCTCGCGAACCTGCGCCGCGTCCGCGACTCCGACGAGCCGGTCCACGACATCGACCTCGCCTGCGGGGAGCGGACCTGGTCCTCGAGCTACTTCCCGGTGCGCATCGGCAGCCTGCTCCTGGGGGTCGGGGCGGCTGCGGTGGAGACCACCGCGGCACGGCAGGCCACAGCCGCCCTGAACCACTCCGCCACCCATGACGGGCTGACCGGGCTGCCGAACCGGGTCCTGCTGGCCGACCGTCTCGGCGTGGCGCTCGCCCACGCCGAACGCAGCGGCAACGATCTCGCGGTCCTGTTCTGCGACCTCGACCGGTTCAAGGTCCTCAACGACTCGTTGGGCCACGTGGTCGGTGACGACGTGCTGCGCGCGGTCGCCGACCGCCTCGTCGCCGTGGCCCGGCCGGGGGACACCGTGGCCCGCCTCGGCGGGGACGAGTTCGCGGTCCTGTGCCCCTCAGTGACCGGGATCGACGAGGCCCGTGCCCTGGGCGCCAGGGTCCGCTCCGCGGTCCGTGAGCCCCTGAGGCTGGTGGAGCGGACCGTGACCGCCACCGTCTCGGTCGGGGTGGCTCTCTGCGCACCCGGCCGGGGGGACGTCGCCGGGCTGCTGCGCGACGCCGACGTGGCGATGTACCAGGCCAAGGACGCCGGTCGGGACCGGGTGGAGGTGTTCGACGTCCGCGTCCGACGCAGCGCCAGCGAACGGTTCGAGTTCCACGCCGCCCTGCGGCGAGCGGTCGACCGAGGTGAGATCACCGTCGCGTACCAGCCGGTGCTGTCCCTGCGCCCGCACGTCGGTGCAGCCGACGGATCGCCGACAGTCATCGGCCTGGAAGCCCTGGCACGCTGGGACTTGCCCGGTCGAGGCGACGTCCCGCCCTCGGTCTTCATCCCGATGGCCGAGGACCTCGGGCTGATCCACACCCTGGGTGAGCACGTGCTCCGGACCGCCTGCACAGCCGTGCGCACCTGGCGCCGAGAGACCGGTCTGCCGCTGACGGTCGCGGTCAACATCTCGGCCCGGCAGCTCGAGTCCGGCAGCTGCGCCCAGGTCGTCGCAGCGATCCTCGAGGACGTCGACCTCCCCGCGTCCGCGCTGGTGCTCGAGGTGACCGAGAGCGTCCTGATGCTCGACGTGGAGACCAGCCACCGCCAGATCGCCGCGCTACGGGCACTGGGAGTCACGCTGGCGATGGATGACTTCGGCACCGGGTACAGCTCGCTCGCGTACCTGCGGGACCTGCCCATGGACGTGCTGAAGATCGACCGGTCGTTCACCAGCCGACTCCCGCAGAACGAGGAGCTGTTCGTGTTCATGGTCGAGCTCGCGCGGGCCCTGGGTGCGACGACCGTGGTGGAGGGTGTCGAGACCGCCGCCCAGCTCGACATGGTCAGCCGGATCGGTTGCGACCACGCCCAGGGGTACTACCTCAGCCGCCCGATGAGCGCGCAGGCGACCGGGGGGTACCTGCGAGGTCCAGACCGGGCCGACGTCGACGACCGGCCGGATGCGGGGATCGTCGAGGCGGCCGAGCAGGTGGTCGACCCGATCCTCTAGGGGTCAGTACCGGGGACCGTGAGGTCCCTGAGGTGTGGTGCCCGCGGCAGGAATCGAACCTGCGGCCTTCTGCTCCGGAGGCAGACGCTCTATCCCCTGAGCTACGCGGGCGGGGCGCTGCGAAACATTACCAGCCTGCGGCGGTGCCGCAGCACGTGCACCGTCGAGCACCTGCTGGTCGGTGCGTGGCTAGTCCTCGCCGAGCAGGTCCGAGAGGTAGTCGTCGATCTCGCCCATCGCTGCGAGGGGGTCGCGGCGGACGATCGCCTCCACCAGGGCGTGGTGGGAGTCGTCGTCGTGCACGGGGTGCTCGAAGTTGAACCGGATGTTGTCCGAGATCGCGTCGAGCAGGTTCTCGTACAGGGCGACCAGCACCGGGTTGTGGGCGCACTGGGCGATCATCCGGTGCAGCGACAGGTCCGCCTCGACCATCCGCTCGAGGTCACCGGCCTCGTACGCCGCGCTCCGGGAGTCGCGCAGGCCGCGCAGCACCTCGACCTGCTCGTCGGTACGTCGACGGGCGGCGAGCCGTGCGGCCTCGACCTCGAGGCTGCGACGGACCTCGAGCACGTCGCGCTGGTGGGCCCCGGCGATCTGGCGGCCCATCGCGTTGCCGAGCTCGGAGTCCGAGAGCACGTAGGTGCCCGACCCCTGTCGCCGCTCGAGCATGCCGGCGTGCACCAGGGACTGGACTGCCTCACGCACGGTGTTGCGGCCCACCCCGATGAGCTCGGCGAGGTCGGGCTCGGCCGGGATGCGGCTGCCCACCTCCCAGGTGCCGGAGGTGATCTGCTGACGCAGTCTGCCGACCGCGAGGTCGATGAGGTTCGTTCGGCGTGGGGTCATGCCTGGTGAGCTCCGGTGGTTGAAGGGGGCAGGGGGCAGTCAACACCGCTGAGGCACCTCCGCGCATCCCTGGCAGCCGGTTCACCCGCGGGCGGAGCGGCTGGGTCGGCCGTGCGCGCGGCTGCCGTAGGGTTTCACCGAGCCGTGCGCACTCCCCGGCTCGCACCCCGCAGGTCGTCCCGTCCGGTGCCCGAGGCCGCCCGGCGATGCCTCCCCGTCGATGGTCTGGTCGTGATGGCACACCCCTCCCACCCCGCCGTGCACCCGTGGCGTGGCCGCTACGTGGTTCTGGCAGGCATCGTCCTGGTGGCGCTCAACCTGCGGATCGCGGTGGCCTCGGTGTCCCCGATCCTGGATGTGGTCCGGCAGGACGTCGCGCTCTCGCCGGCCGAGGCCGGCCTGCTCGGGACGGTGCCGGTGGCCTCCTTCGCGCTCTTCGGCTCGCTCGCACCGCTGATCGCCCGTCGGTTCGGCCTCGAGCCGACCCTGGCCGCGGCGATGCTGCTCTCCGCGGTGGGGGAGGTCGTGCGCTCGACCACCGACACCTCGGGCGGCTTCCTCGGCTGGTCGGTCATCGCGCTCGCGGGCATGGGCATGGGCAACGTGCTGCTCCCGCCGATCGTCAAGCGGTACTTCCCGGACCGGATCGGCCCGGTGACGGCGGTCTACTCGGTGGCGATGTCGTTCAGCACAGCGACCCCGCCGTTGCTCGCGGCGCCGCTCGCGGAGCGGTTGGGCTGGCGCATCTCGCTCGCCTCCTGGGCCGTCGTGGGGCTGGTCGCGGTGGTGCCGTGGGTCGTGGTGGTGGCGCGGTCGGCGGCGGCTCGCGGGGCGCTGACCGAGGTGCTGCGTCGCGCCCCTGAGGGTACGGCGGCCCTCGCCTCACGGCATCGGGGGAGCGGGCGGGTGTGGCGCAGCCCGCTGGCCTGGGGCCTGGCCGTCACCTTCGCGATGAACTCGTTGAACATGTACGCGATCCTCGCCTGGTTGCCGCAGATCCTGCTGGACGCCGGGTTCAGCACCGAGGCCGGTGGTCGATGGCTCGCGCTGATCGCGATCCTGGGCCTTCCTGCCTCGCTGGGCGGGCCACTGCTGGCCGCGCGGCTGCGCAACCCGTACGGGGTGGTGGTGGGGTTCGTCGTCTGCTTCGCGGCCGGGTACCTGGGCCTGCTCCTCTCCCCGGCCACCGGCACCTGGTTCTGGATGGTGCTGCTGGGTCTGGGGCCGGGGACGTTCCCGATCCTGCTCGCCCTGATCAACCTGCGGACCCGCACGTCGGCCGGTGCCTCGACCCTCTCCGGGTTCACCCAGGGCATCGGCTACGCGATCGCTGGGATCGGGCCGGTCGTGGTCGGGGTGCTCTACGGCGCGACGCAGGCCTGGGTGCTGCCCGTCCTGTTCCTGCTGGTGACCCTCGGAGTGCTCCTCGCCGCGGCCGCCGTGGCGTGCCGCCCGGTGATGCTCGAGGACGGGTGGGGCCCTCGGCCGAGGACCTGAGCCGGCGGTGCAGGTCGACGCATCGCGGCCGAGCGGCCCCCGGCTGCTCGCTACCCTTGTCCGGTGACCCCTGCTGAGCTGTCCGAGGCGCTGCGCGCCGTCCTGACCTCCGCCGTCGCCGACGGCACGCTGCCGCTGGACCCGTCCGTGATCCCCGCCACGGTGACCGTCGAGCGCCCCCGGTCGCGTGAGCACGGTGACTGGGCGACCAACGTCGCGATGCAGCTCGCCAAGAGGGCCGGGATGGCGCCGCGGGCGTTCGCCGCGGTGCTGAGCACGCGGCTGGCCGAGGTGCCGGGCGTCGCGGCGGTCGAGATCGCCGGGCCGGGCTTCCTGAACATCACCCTGGACACCGCCGCGGCGGGCGAGCTCGCGCGCACGGTGGTCGAGGCCGGGCCGGTCTACGGGCGCAGCGCGGCGCTGGCGGGGCAACGGATCAACCTGGAGTTCGTCTCGGCCAACCCGACAGGGCCGATCCACATCGGCGGGGCCCGCTGGGCGGCGGTCGGGGACTCCCTGGCGCGCATGCTCGCCGCCTGCGGGGCCGACGTGACCCGCGAGTACTACTTCAACGACCACGGCGCGCAGATCGACCGGTTCGCGCGGTCGCTGCTCGCCCGGGCGAAGGGCGAGGTCGCCCCCGAGGACGGCTACGGCGGCCAGTACATCCAGGACATCGCCGAGTCGGTCCGGGCCCGCCGCGCCGAGGCCGGCGAGCCCGACCCGCTGACACTGCCCGACGACCAGGCGCAGGAGGTCTTCCGCGCGATCGGCGTCGACCTGATGTTCGCCGAGATCCGGGCGGCGCTGCAGGCCTTCGGCGTCGAGTTCGACGTGTACTTCCACGAGGACTCGTTGCATGCCTCGGGTGCCGTCCAGCGCGCCCTGACCCGGCTGCGTGAGCTCGGCCACGTCTTCGAGGCCGACGGCGCGACGTGGCTGCGGACCACGGACTTCGGGGACGACAAGGACCGCGTCATCATCAAGTCCGACGGCAACGCCGCGTACATCGCGGGCGACCTGGCGTACTACCTCGACAAGCGCGAGCGGGGCTTCGACCGGGTGGTCATCATGCTCGGCGCCGACCACCACGGGTACATCGGCCGGATGATGGCCATGTGCGCCGCGTTCGGTGACACCCCGCACGTCAACCTCGAGATCCTCATCGGGCAGATGGTCAACCTCGTCCGTGACGGTCAGCCGGTGCGGATGTCCAAGCGGGCCGGCACCGTCGTGACCATGGACGACCTGGTCGAGGCGGTCGGTGTGGACGCCGCCCGGTACTCGCTCGCTCGCTCCTCGGCCGACTCGATGATCGACCTGGACCTCGACCTGCTGACCCGGGCGACCAACGAGAACCCGGTGTTCTACGTCCAGTACGCGCACGCCCGGACGGTCAACGTCGCGCGCAACGCGGCCGATCTCGGGGTGCGCCGCGACGACGGCTTCGACCCCTCGCTGCTCGACCACGTGAGCGAGTCGACGCTGCTGGCCGGCATCGGTGAGCTCGCCCGGGTGGTCGCCCAGGCCGCCGAGCTGCGGGAGCCGCACCGGGTCGCTCGCTACCTCGAGGAGCTCGCCGGGTCGTACCACAAGTGGTACGACCAGCGGCGGGTCACCCCTCTGGGCGACCAGGAGGTCACCGACGTGCACCGCACGCGGCTGTGGCTCAACGACGCGACCCGCACCGTGCTCGCCAACGGCCTGGGCCTGCTGGGTGTGAGCGCCCCGGAGCGGATGTGAACCTGGACCCGCTGGTCTGGCCCGCGGGGACGCGGGTGGGACCGGACGGCGCGGTGAGCGTGGCCGGGGTCGACCTGCGCGACCTCGCCGCCGAGCACGGGACGCCCGCCTACGTGCTGGACGAGGCCGACTTCCGCGAGCGTGCCCGCGGGTGGGTGGTGGCGTTCCGGGACGCCTTCGCCGGCCTGGGCACCGACGTCGACGTCTACTACGCGGGCAAGGCCTTCCTGTCCGTCGCGGTGGCGCGATGGGCCCACGAGGAGGGGCTGCGGATCGACACCGCGACCGGTGGGGAGCTCGCGGTCGCGCTGCGCGCAGGTGTGCCGGGGGCTGACATCGGCCTGCACGGGAACAACAAGTCCGACGTGGAGATCGGTCGGGCGCTGGACGCCGGTGTGGGCCGCATCGTGATCGACTCGCTCCAGGAGGTCGATCGCATCGCCGACGCGGTGGACCTCGCGGTCCATGGCCGGGCGCCGGTCATGGTCAGGGTGACGACCGGGGTGCACGCCGGGGGCCACGAGTACATCTCGACCGCGCACGAGGACCAGAAGTTCGGGCTGTCGGTCGCCGGCGGTCAGGCCCTCGAGACGCTGCGGGCGGTGCTGGCCCGCCCCGAGCTCGAGCTGCTGGGGATCCACTCCCACATCGGCTCGCAGATCCTGGACCCCGCGGGGTTCGAGGTCGCCGCCCGTACGCTGCTCGAGCTGCGCGCCCAGCTCGCCGAGGTCTCGGGGCACCTGGTCGGCGAGCTCGACCTCGGTGGCGGCTACGGCATCGCCTACCTGCCCGGAGAGGTCCCGCTGGACCCCGAGAGGGTCGCCACGGAGCTCGCCGCGACCGTCGGCGCGGTCTGCGCCGAGCTCGCGACCTCCGTCCCGCGGATCTCGATCGAACCGGGGCGCGCCGTCGTCGGGCCGACCACGCTGACCCTCTACACGGTCGGCACGGTCAAGCCCGTCACGGTGCCTGACGGTTCGGTCCGGACCTATGTGTCGGTCGACGGTGGGATGAGCGACAACCTGCGCCCGGCGCTGTACGGCGCCCGGTACTCCGCAGCGGTGGTCTCGGGAGGCCGGGACGGTGCGCCGGTGACCGCGCGGGTGGTGGGCAAGCACTGCGAGAGCGGGGACGTCGTGGTGCACGACGTCGACCTGCCGGGTGACCTGCGAGCCGGTGACCTGCTCGCGGTCCCCGCGACGGGTGCCTACGGGCGGTCGATGGCCTCCAACTACAACCACGTGCCCCGCCCGCCGGTGGTCGCGGTGCGGGACGGCGCCTGCCGGGTCCTGGTGCGGCGCGAGACCGAGGACGACCTGCTGGGTCTGGACCTGGGCTGACCGCGGACGCCGGCACCCTGGCCCTGGTCGCACCCGTATCCTGGGGCCGCCCTCGGCGGGGACCGGCTGCCGGAGCGACCGGTCCGGGGTCGGGTGAGGCGTGAGGAGAGGTGGAACTGACGTGGTTGAGTCACCACAGGCACTGCGGGTCGCCCTGCTGGGGTGCGGCGTCGTGGGCACCGAGGTGGTGCGACTGCTGACGGCGCAGGCCGACGACCTCGCCGCACGCGTCGGTGCGCGGCTCGAGATCGTCGGCATCGCGGTCCGTGACGTGCAGGCCCCGCGTGACGCGGTGGTCGACCGCGCGCTGCTGACCGACGACGCGTCGGCCCTGGTCGACCGGTCGGACGTCGTGATCGAGGTGATGGGCGGCATCGAGCCCGCGCGGACGCTGCTGCTGCGCGCGATCGACGGCGGTGCGGCGGTGGTCACCGCCAACAAGGCGCTCCTCGGCCACGACGGACCGACCCTCTACGCCGCGGCGGACCGCGCCGGCGTCGACCTGTACTTCGAGGCGGCCGTGGCGGGTGCCATCCCGCTGGTCCGTCCGGTGCGCGAGTCCCTCGCGGGTGACCGGGTGACACGGGTGCTGGGGATCGTCAACGGCACCACGAACTACGTCCTGGACGAGATGACGACCAAGGGGCTCGACGCCGCGCAGGCCGTCCGGCAGGCCCAGGCGCTGGGTTTCGCCGAGGCCGACCCCACCGCGGACGTCGAGGGGCACGACGCTGCGGCGAAGGCCGCGATCCTGGCGTCGCTGGCCTTCCACACCCGGGTGAGCACCGACGACGTCCACTGCGAGGGGATCACCGGTGTCACCGCCCAGGACGTCCGGTGGGCTGCGCAGACCGGCCACGTGATCAAGCTGCTCGCGATCGCCGAGCGGATCGGTGACGGCGCCGTCGCCGTCAGGGTCCACCCGGCGCTCGTACCGGCCGACCACCCGCTGGCCAGCGTCCACGGTGGCTTCAACGCGGTCTTCGTCGAGGCCGAGGCGGCCGGTGAGCTCATGTTCTACGGGCGTGGGGCCGGTGGGGCGCCGACCGCCAGCGCGATCCTCGGTGACGTCGTGACCGTCGCACGCCATCGCGTCGGTGGCGGCAAGGGTCCGGTCGAGTCGAGCTATGCCGACCTCGGCGTCCTGGACATCGGCGAGGCCACCACCAGGTACCAGATCGTGCTCCGCGTCGCGGACCGTCCGGGGGTCCTGGCGCAGGTCTCGGCCGAGCTCGCCGGCCACGGGGTCTCGATCGAGACGGTGCGCCAGGCGCGGTCCGACCTCGGGGGCGACGAGCAGGCGGATCTCCTGCTGGTCACGCACGCCTCGCGCGACGCAGCACTGTCCGCGACCGTGCGCGCGCTCGCGGGCCTTCCCGTGGTCGACGCCGTCCTGTCCGTGCTGAGAGTCGAAGGAGCCTAGGTGGCCCACCAGTGGCGAGGAGTCATCGCCGAGTACGCCGACCGTCTGCCCGCCCACGTCCAGGAGCGGGTGGTGACCCTGGGGGAGGGTGGTACGCCCCTGGTCGCGGCCCCGGTGATCTCCGACCTGGTCGGTGCCGAGGTGCACCTCAAGGTCGAGGGGATGAACCCGACCGGGTCGTTCAAGGACCGCGGGATGACCACCGCGATCTCCGCGGCGGCCGGGCGGGGTGCCCAGGCGGTCGTGTGCGCGTCGACCGGCAACACCTCTGCCTCGGCCGCGGCGTACGCCACCGCGGCGGGGATGACCTGCGCGGTGCTGGTGCCCGACGGCAAGATCGCGATGGGCAAGCTCAGCCAGGCGGTGGCCCACGGGGCCCGGCTCCTCCAGGTCGAGGGGAACTTCGACGACTGCCTGGTCGCGGCACGCAAGCTCGCGGAGGTCTACCCGGTCGAGCTCGTCAACTCGGTCAACCCCGACCGCATCCAGGGGCAGAAGACGGCAGCCTTCGAGATCGTCGACGCCCTGGGCGACGCACCGGACATCCATGTGCTCCCGGTGGGCAACGCGGGCAACATCACCGCCTACTGGAAGGGGTACAGCGAGTACCTCGAGGCGGGGATGATCGGCCGGGCCCCGGCGATGTGGGGCTTCCAGGCCGCGGGCGCGGCCCCCTTCGTCGCGGGGCACCCGATCACCGAGCCCGAGACGATCGCCACGGCCATCCGGATCGGCAACCCGGCCTCGTGGGACCAGGCGGTGGCAGCACGGGACGGGTCGGGCGGCCTGATCGAGTCGGTCACCGACGAGCAGATCCTCGCCGCCCACCGCCTGCTCTCGTCTCGTGCCGGGGTGTTCGTGGAGCCCGCGTCGGCGGCAGGGGTCGCCGGGCTGCTGATGCTGGCCGAGGCCGGCCGGGTGCCGCCCGGTGCTCGGATCACCGTGACCGTCACCGGTCACGGCCTCAAGGACCCGCAGTGGGCGCTGCGTACCGCGGACGGCTCGGACGTCGTCCCGGTCCGCGTCGGGGCCGACGTCGTCTCGATCGCCGACGCCCTCGGGCTCGGCTGAGCGGGGCGGGACCGACCATGAGGCTGGGCAGCGACCACGTGCGCGTGCGTGTCCCGGCGACCAGCGCCAACCTCGGACCGGGCTTCGACTCGCTCGGGCTTGCACTCGCCCACCACGACGAGATCGAGGTCCGCGCGCTGGGCAGCACGCAGGTCGTGGTCGAGGTGACGGGGGAGGGTGCGGACGACCTTCCCGCCGGCGAGGACCACCTCGTGGTCCGTGCGATCCGTGCCGCCCTGGACCACGTGGGTGCGCCTCAGGTCGGGCTCCACCTGGTGTGCCACAACGCGATCCCGCACGGTCGGGGGATGGGGTCCTCGGCCTCCGCGGTGGTCGCCGGGATCCTCGCGGCGCGCCTGCTGATCGGCGACCCCGACGCCCTGGACGACCACACCGCGCTGCAGATCGCGAACGCCTTCGAGGGGCACCCGGACAACGCGGCTCCGGCCCTGCTCGGCGGGGTGACGGTCGCCTGGACCGACGACCAGGGGGCTCGGGCCTCGGTGCTGCCGGTGCACCCCGAGGTCGTGCCGCTGGTGCTTGTCCCGGTCGAGCGGTGCGCGACACGCACCGCTCGCGGGGTGCTGCCTGCGACGGTGCCCCATGCGGACGCGGCGTGGACCGCGGGGCGAGCCGCGCTCCTGGTCCAGGCCCTGTGCCACCGGCCCGACCTCCTCCTGCCGGCGACCGGCGACCGCCTCCACCAGGACTATCGCGCCGGGGTGATGGCGACCACGGTCGAGCTGGTGCGTGGGCTGCGGGCCGCAGGTGAGGCGGCCGTCGTCTCGGGTGCGGGCCCCTCGGTGCTCGTGCTCACCACCGTGTCGACCATCGGCCGTGCCGAGGCGGCCGTGGCCGAGCTGCTCGGTCCGTCCGGCCCGGACGGGACGACCCGCTCCGGCTGGCGCGTCCTACGTCCCGGCATCGCGCGTACCGGTGCTCGCGCCGTCCGCGTGTGATCGCGACGCGGTGCCGCGACGGGGCACAGGCACCGCCTCGCGGCCTGCCGCGGCGCGCCCCGCGTGGTGGGGCGAAACCGGCAGCAGAGAGTGTCCCCGCAGTGGTACCTTGGAGATTCCCCCGGAGCTCCGAGCGGAGACTGCGTCGTTGTACCGCGCACATCCCCTGAACCGGCGGGGCTCAGCCACCATCTGATCGAGTCGACGTCGTCGTACGACGGACCCGTGTCTGAGCAACGATCCGACCCTCATGGCTCGGACGTCGACCCACGCGGCCCACCCCACACGCGACGGCCGCCGAACGAGGGGGAAGGATCCTTCGTGACAGACATCATCGATGCTGCGACGAGCAGCTCCGCGAGCACAGCGGACGCAGCCGGCAGCACCACCCGTAGCGGCGCGCTGTCGTCGATGCGGTTGTCCGAGCTCCAGACCCTGGCGGCTGAGCTGGGCGTCTCCGGGACGTCGGGCATGCGCAAGAGCGATCTCGTGGGTGCGATCAAGGAGCGTCGAGCCGGCAGCGGCGCGCGGTCCTCGAGCCCGACCCGGACCCGTCGCGCCGAGCCGACGGACGGCGCCGGGAGCGTCTCGCGCCCCCAGGAGCAGCCCGCGAAGGAGCCCGCGGCCGAGGAGCAGCCCGCCACGGAGCAGCCCGCGGCCGAGAAGCAGCCCGCACGGAGGCAGCCTGCGCAGAAGCAGCCGACCCTGGATCTTCCCGAGCCTCGGGGCGCCGCTGCGGAGAGCGCGCGCAGGGAGCCCGGCTCGGCCGGCGAGCAGTCGCGCCGTGACCGTGCCGCAGGCGGCGAGTCCGCCGACGAGCGGGCCGCGCGCGCCGCGGCAGCAGCACGAGCCGTGACCGGTGAGGGCCGCCGGTCCCGCCGTGCCGGACGCGCCGAGGGTGCTCCTGGCAAGGGCGGCGAGGCGCAGGCCGAGCCCGTCACCGTCGGCGCCCCGAGCCGTGACCGGTCCGAGCGCGAGGACGACAGCCAGTCCGGGCGCGAGGCGCAGGGCTCGGATGTTCAGGGCCGCGACGGCAGCCAGGGCCGCGACGGCAGCCAGACCCGTCAGGCCGGTCAGGGGCAGTCGCAGCGTCAGGGTCGCAACCAGCCGCAGGACGCCTTCGAGGACGACGAGTCCGGTGGGCGTCGTCGGCGGGGCCGCTACCGCGATCGCGACCGCAACAAGCGGCGCGGTGGTCGCAGCGGCGGGCAGGGCGAGCTCGCCGGCTACGACGAGGTCGAGGTGAGCGAGGACGACGTCCTGCTCCCCGTCGCCGGGATCCTGGACATCAAGGACAACTACGCGTTCGTGCGCACCTCGGGCTACCTTCCCGGGGACAACGACGTGTACGTGTCGATGAACCAGGTCAAGAAGAACGGCATGCGCAAGGGCGACGCCATCGTCGGCGCCGTCCGTCAGCCCCGCGAGGGCGACCCGCTCCCGCAGGGCCGCAACAGCAAGGTCAACGCCCTGGTGCGGCTCGACTCGATCAACGGCATGACGGCCGATGAGTCACGCCAGCGTGCCGAGTTCGGCAAGCTGACCCCGCTGTACCCGCAGGAGCGTCTGCGGCTGGAGACCGCGCCGAACATCATGACGACGCGGGTCATCGACCTGGTCGCCCCGATCGGCAAGGGGCAGCGCGGACTGATCGTCTCGCCTCCCAAGGCCGGCAAGACCCTGGTGCTGCAGGCGATCGCCAACGCGATCACCACCAACAACCCCGAGGTCCACCTCATGGTCGTGCTCGTCGACGAGCGACCGGAAGAGGTCACGGACATGCAGCGCACGGTCAAGGGCGAGGTCATCGCGTCGACCTTCGACCGGCCCGCGGACGACCACACGACCGTAGCCGAGCTCGCGATCGAGCGGGCCAAGCGCCTGGTCGAGCTGGGCCAGGACGTCGTGGTGCTGCTGGACTCGATCACCAGGCTCGGGCGGGCGTACAACATCGCCGCCCCCGCGTCGGGTCGCATCCTGTCCGGTGGTGTCGACTCGAGCGCGCTGTACCCGCCCAAGCGGTTCTTCGGTGCGGCGCGCAACATCGAGCACGGCGGGTCGCTGACCATCCTGGCCACCGCGTTGGTCGAGACGGGCTCCAAGGCTGACGAGGTGATCTTCGAGGAGTTCAAGGGCACCGGGAACATGGAGCTCAAGCTCTCCCGGAACCTCGCGGACAAGCGGATCTTCCCTGCGGTCGACGTGGACGCCTCGGGCACCCGGCGCGAGGAGATCCTCATCCCGGCCGACGAGCTCAAGATCAACTGGAAGCTGCGGCGTGTGATGAGCGCGCTCGACCAGCAGCAGGCCATCGAGCTGCTGCTCGGCAAGCTGCGTGAGACGCACAGCAACGTCGAGTTCCTGCTCCAGGTCGCCAAGACGACGCCGACCGCCCCGGGCCACCGCGACGACTGAGCTGCACCCCAGGCCCGACGTCGGGGATGATTTCGGCCTTCCCCGGCGTTCTGGCAGACTGTCCCCTTGGTCTCCGGTTCACGTGAGCGAGCAGCGCTCGCGACCCGGCGGCTCTCGCGAATGAGGAGAACCCTGTGAAGAGCGACATCCACCCGGCGTACGTCCCGACCACGGTGACGTGCACCTGTGGCAACACCTTCGAGACGCGGAGCACCGCGACCTCGGGCCACCTGCACGCCGACGTGTGCAGCGCCTGCCACCCCTTCTACACGGGCAAGCAGAAGATCCTGGACACCGGCGGCCGCGTGGCCCGGTTCCAGGCGCGCTACGGCAAGAAGGCCGACGACGGCAAGAAGGCCGACGACGCGAGCTAGCACTCCCCACGACGCCGGCGGACCGGCCCGCCCCACCCTCGGGTCGGGCAGGCATGGCCCGCCGGCGTCGTCGTGCGTGACGTCGACCAGACGACGACCCGACCGGCTCCGCGTCACGTCGGGCAAGGGGCCCAGCGACCAGGAGGCCGTGCGATGAGCGAGACGTTCGGTGCCGTGGAGCCCTTGCTCGCCGAGCACGCCGACATCGAGGCACAGCTCGCCGACCCCGCCGTGCACGCCGACGCCGGTCGTGCCCGCGCCCTGGGTCGGCGCTACGCCGAGCTCGGACGTGTCGTCGGCGCCTACCGCGCGTGGGAGCAGGCTGCCGGCGACGCGGGTGCCGCCGCCGAGCTCGCTGAGGTCGACGCCGCCTTCGCGGCCGAGCTGCCCGGGCTTCGGGCGCTGGCCGACGAGGCCGAGGCGGAGCTGCGTCGCGTCCTGGTCCCGCGAGACCCCGATGACGCCCGTGACGCACTGCTCGAGATCAAGGCGGGCGAGGGCGGGGAGGAGTCGGCGCTCTTCGCCGCCGACCTGCTGCGCATGTACCTGCGATACGCCGAGCGGCACGGGTGGCGCACCGAGGTCCTGGAGTCGACCCGGTCCGACCTCGGCGGCTACAAGGACGTCACCCTGGCGGTCAAGTCGCGGGGGAGCGGTCCGGTCGACCCCGCGCAGGGCGTGTGGGCGCACCTGAAGTACGAGGGGGGCGTCCACCGGGTCCAGCGAGTCCCGGTCACCGAGTCCCAGGGGCGTATCCACACCTCGGCTGCCGGGGTCGTGGCGCTGCCCGAGGTGGACGACGTCGACGAGGTGCAGATCGACGCCAACGACCTGCGCATCGACGTCTTCCGCTCCTCGGGTCCGGGTGGGCAGTCGGTCAACACCACGGACTCGGCGGTCCGCATCACCCACGTCCCCTCAGGGCTGGTCGTCTCGTGCCAGAACGAGAAGTCCCAGCTGCAGAACAAGGAGTCGGCGCTGCGCATCCTGCGGGCCCGGCTGCTGGCCCTGCAGCAGGAGCAGGCTGCTGCGGCGGCCTCCGAGGTCCGGCGCTCCCAGGTGCGGACGGTCGATCGCTCCGAGCGGATCCGGACGTACAACTTCCCCGAGAACCGCATCGCCGACCACCGCACCGGCTACAAGGCCTACAACCTCGACCACGTCCTGGACGGCGACCTGGACCCGGTGGTGCGCTCGGCGATCGATGCCGACGACGCCGCTCGGCTGGCCGAGCCCGCCGCGGACGCGTGACCGTGCGAGCTGTCGAGGAGCCTCACGACGCGGCGCCCGAGCAGGGTCGGCCCGACCCTGCGGGCATCGACCTGCTCCCGCTGGACCAGGCGTTGCGCGAGGCAGCTCGACAGCTGACCGCAGCGGGTGTCGGTCCGGCTCGCGCCGAGGCCGAGGTCCTGGTCGCGCACCTGACCGGCCGATCGCGGGGAGAGGTCGTCGCCGACGCCGTGCTCGGCCGGCCGGCCCCGCAGGGACTGGCCGCCCTGGTCGCACGTCGGGCGCTCCGGGAGCCGCTGCAGCACCTGACCGGGACGGCGCCGTTCCGTGACATCGAGCTGCTGGTCGGCCCCGGGGTCTTCGTCCCTCGTCCCGAGACCGAGCAGGTCGCCGAGGTGGCGGTCCGGTCCGCGCGGCAGGTGCTGGCCGAGCACGGGCGGGTGGTGGTGGTCGACCTGTGCGCCGGCTCGGCGGCGATCGCTCTCGCGGTCGAGGCCGAGGTGCCGGGCGCGGTGGTCCATGCGGTCGAGCTCGACGCCGAGGCCGTGGCCTGGGCCCGCCGGAATCTCGACCGCCGTGGCAGTGACGTCAGGCTGGTCCGTGCCGATGCCCGCACCGCGCTGCGGGACCTGGACGGCACGGTCGACGTGGTGGTCTCCAACCCCCCGTACATCCCCGGTGACGCCGTGCCCCGCGACCCTGAGGTCCGCGACCACGACCCGCAGGTGGCGCTGTACGGGCTCGGCCCGGACGGTCTGACCGTGCCGCGCGGGGTGATCGGCGCCGCCGCGCGGCTGCTCCGTCCCGGTGGGGTTCTGGTCATGGAGCACGCCGAGGTGCAGGCGTCCGCCGTGCGACGCGCCGTCGAGGCGTCCGGAGTCTTCGTCGACGTCCGGACGCTCCCCGATCTGACAGGGCGCGATCGCATGGTGGTGGCACGGGTCGGGCGACGGCACGTGAAAGACTCGCCGCCGTGACCACCCCGCGCGTCATGGACTGCACCGACCCCTCGACCTGGGGGCCGGCGGTCGACGAGTCCGTCAACGCCCTCGGCCGCGGCGAGCTCGTCGTGCTCCCGACCGACACCGTCTACGGCATCGCTGCCGACGCCTTCGCCCCTGCAGCGGTGGCCGCTCTCCTCGCGGCCAAGGGCCGCGGACGGCAGATGCCCCCACCCGTGCTCGTCTCCGACGTCCGGACCCTCGACGGCATCTGCGACGAGGTCCCGCAGGCGGTCCGTGACCTCGTGGAGGTCTTCTGGCCGGGTGGGCTCACCGTGATCTGCCGGGCTCAGCCCTCCTTGGCCTGGGACCTCGGCGAGACGCGGGGCACGGTGGCCGTCCGGGTGCCCGACCACCCCGCGGCTCTGGCACTGCTGCGGCGCACGGGGCCGCTCGCGGTGTCGAGCGCGAACCGCACCGGGATGCCGGCGGCGCTGACCGCGCACGAGGCGGCTGACCAGCTGGGGAGCTCGGTCCGGGTCTACCTCGACGCGGGTCGAGCCCCGGGCGGGGTCGCCTCCACGATCGTCGACGCGACCTCGGGCGATCTCCGACTGGTCCGGGCGGGCGCCGTCGCACTCGCCGACCTGCGCGCGGTGACCCCCGTGGCCGACCTCGACCAGCCCGTCCAGCCACGCCCGGACCCGTCGCGGCCCGCACCCGAGCAGGGTGCCGGGTGAGGGTCTACCTGCTGGTCATGCTGCTCTCCGCAGCCGTGACGTACCTGACCACCCCGCTCGCGCGCTGGGTCGCGCTCCGCGTCGGGGCGATCACCGCGGTACGGGCCCGTGACGTCCATGTGCTGCCGACGCCCCGCCTGGGCGGGGTGGCGATGCTGCTGGGGATGACGGTGGCACTGCTCTTCGCCTCGCAGATGCCGTTCCTCGCAGGGGTCTTCGCCGCCTCGGACACCGTGTGGTGGATCCTGGGGGGAGCCGGGCTGGTCTGCGCGCTCGGGGTGGCCGACGACATCTGGGACCTCGACTGGATCACCAAGCTCATCGGGCAGGTGCTGGCCGCGGGTCTGCTGGCATGGCAGGCCGAGGTCCAGCTCTACGCCCTGCCGATCGCCGGGCAGACCATCCCGTCGGCGGGCATGTCACTCGCGATGACCGTCTTGGTCGTCGTGGTCGCGATCAACGCGGTGAACTTCGTCGACGGGCTGGACGGCCTGGCCGCGGGGCTGATCGCGATCGGGGGCACCGGCTTCTTCGTCTACACCTACCTGCTCTCGGTCGAGGCGAACGCTGCCGACTACTCCAACCTCGCGAGCCTGGTGGTGGTGGTGCTCGTGGGGGCGTGCCTGGGGTTCCTGCCGCACAACTTCCATCCGGCGCGCATCTTCATGGGCGACTCGGGGTCGATGCTCATCGGCCTGACCATCGCGGCAGCGGCGATCATCGTGACGGGTCAGATCGACACGGCAGTGGTCTCGGACCGTCAGCGGATCCCCGCCCTCGTGCCGATCCTGCTGCCGGTGGCCGTGCTGGTGCTCCCGCTGCTGGACATGGGTCTCGCGGTGATCCGACGGGTCGGCGCCGGGCGGTCGCCGTTCCATCCCGACCGCATGCACCTGCACCACCGGCTGCTCCAGCTGGGCCACTCGCACCGCCGGGCGGTGGTGATCATGTACCTCTGGACCGCGCTGTTCTCGTTCGGGGCGGCCTCCCTCGTGGTGCTGCCCACCCTGACCGCGCTGTCCATCACCGGAGCAGGGGCTCTCGTCGCCGCGCTGCTGACCCTCGGTCCGCTCCGTGGCAGGATCCGTCCCTCCCTCACGCAAGGAGCACCACGATGACCGCACCCGAACCGACCGGCGCCGCCCCCGACCCGTCCGGGGACGCCTCGGCAGCGCACGGTCGGGCTGCCCACTCCTCGACCGAGGCGCTGCGCGCGGTCTTCCGCCGCGCGCTGCGTGACGTCCTGGTCCTGGTCACCGTGATCGCCGTGGTCGGCATCGCGGCAGGCGCCGCCCTGCGGGGGACCCCGGGGGTGTGGGGCGCGCTGATCGGCACGGTCATCGTCGCGGTCTTCAGCGGCAGCACCGTGGTGGCGATGCTGCGCACGGCCGGCTCGTCGGTCACCACGGCCAGCGCTGCGCTCGTGGGCACCTGGATCGCCAAGATGCTGCTCCTGATCGTCGCGATCGCCGTACTGCGCGACCTGGACTTCTACGACTCGGGCGTGCTGGGTGTCGTGGTGATCGTGGGTGTCCTGGGCTCGGTCTTCGTGGACTTCCGTGCCGTGAGCACGGGACGTGTCCCGTACACCGGGCAGACGTGAGGACCGGTGAGCACCCCGGCGTCGAGCGGGGCACCCGGAGCTGTGAGCCGGTGCACAAGCAGCGGACGGCCGGTCGGGCGGAGCGGCACAATAGGTTAGGATTTCGGCGTTCCACTACGACCAAGGTCCGACGGCGGGCATGCGTGCCCGTGCCGCGGTACCTCTCGATCTCGGGGAGTGCGCTCTGATCACCGCAGCGACGAACCTCCTGCTCGCCGCTCCCGGTGAGGACGGCGGGTTCCACGTCCCCAACATCGGCGAGTTCTTCCCGCCGGCGATCGCCTTCGAAGGAACGATCTTCGAGTTCAACCGGATCACGCTGGTCCGGTTCGTGGCCGCCCTGGTGCTCTGCACCCTGTTCTGGCTCGTGGCCCGTCGGGCCAGCCTGATCCCGGGCCGTGCCCAGAACATCGCCGAGATGGGTCTGGACTTCGTCCGGGTCAACATCGCCGAGGAGGTCCTGGGCAAGGCCCATGCGCGCCCCTTCGTCCCGCTGCTGACGACGCTGTTCTTCGCGATCCTGGCGATGAACATCACGGGTGTGGTCCCGCTCCTGAACATCGCCTCGACCAGCGTGGTCGCCGTGCCGCTGATCCTGGCCGTGGTGGCCTGGATCGCCTTCGTCTACGCGGGCATCAAGGCGCACGGCCCGATCGGCTACCTGCGCACCAGCCTGTTCCCCTCGGGTGTGCCGTGGCCGATCTACATCATCCTGGCGCCGATCGAGCTCATCTCGACCTTCATCCTGCGGCCTGCGACGCTCACCATCCGTCTCATGGCGAACATGCTGGCCGGGCACCTGCTGCTGGTCATCTTCTTCGCCCTGACGAACTACCTGTTCGTCGAGGCCTCGGGCGCGGTCAAGGCCGTGGGCGTGGTGACCTTCGGCGCCGCCTTCGCCTTCACGATCTTCGAGATCTTCATCGCAGCGCTCCAGGCGTACATCTTCACCCTCCTGACGGCGGTCTACATCAACCTCTCGCAGGAGGCGCACTGACCCACCGCCGGCCGCACCCCGCGGCCGTTGCACGACCGACATGACCACACCCCGCGCTGCAGGCGTGGGGACCAGGGAAGGAAACACCGTGGACAGCACCACTCTCGCCGAGGTCTCGGGCAACATCGCGACGGTCGGCTACGGCCTGGCGACGCTCGGCCCGGGTATCGGCATCGGCATCCTCGTGGCCAAGACCCAGGAGGCCACGGCCCGCCAGCCTGAGGTCGCCGGTCAGCTCCGGATCAACATGTTCATCGGCATGGCCCTGGTCGAGGCGCTCGGCCTCATCGGTCTGGTCGCGGGTCTGATCTTCTGATGAACGACGTCATGACGCTGGCTGCCGAGGCGGGTGAGGTCCCCGAGGGCATCTGGCTGTTCATCCCGCCGCTGTACGACGTCATCGGCTCGCTCGCGGCACTGGCGCTCATCGCCTTCGTCTTCGTCAAGAAGGTCCTGCCGACCTTCAACCGCATCCTGGACGAGCGCACCGAGCTCATCCAGGGCGGGATCGCCCGCGCCGAGTCCGCGCAGGCCGAGGCCAAGGAGGCGCTCGAGGAGTACAAGCGACTGCTGGCCGAGGCGCGCGCCGAGGCCGGGCAGATCCGGGAGAACGCTCGGGTCGAGGGCACCGCGATCGTCACCGAGCTGCGCACCAAGGCCACCGACGACGCCGCACGGATCCTCGAGAACGCCCAGCGGCAGATCGAGGCCGAGCGTCAGCAGGCCGCGGTGTCGTTGCGTGCCGAGGTGGGCACCCTGGCCACCGAGCTCGCCTCGCGCATCGTGGGTGAGTCGCTGGCCGACGCGGCCCGGCAGTCACGGGTCATCGACCGGTTCCTCGACGACCTCGAGGCGCAGACCGTGGCGGACAACGCCTGATGCGCGGCACGGGTCAGGCGTCACTCGAGGCGGTCGCCGCAAGCTTCGAGCCGGTCCTGCGCGGCGCGGGCGACGACGCGGCCACGATCGGCGCGCAGGTCTTCTCCGTGGTCGACGCGCTCGACTCGTCGGGCTCGCTGCGGCGCGCGCTGAGCGACCCGTCCCGCAGTGGTCAGGACAAGGCGGGGCTCGTCAGCGAGCTGCTCGCAGGGAAGGTCGACGACCGCACGATCGACCTGGTCTCGGCGGTGGCGCGGTCCCGCTGGTCGGCCGAGGCCGACCTGGTCGACGCCCTCGAGGAGCTCGCCGCCGACTCCGTGCTGGCGGCTGCGCAGTCCTCGGGTGTCCTCGAGGAGGTCGAGGACGAGCTGTTCCGGATCGACCGCATGCTGGTGGGTCAGCGACAGCTGCGGCAGGGCCTGACCGACCGGAGCGTCACCCCGGCGCTGAGGGCGGCGCTCGCGCGCAACCTGCTCGCCGGCAAGGTCCACCCCGTGACCTTGCAGCTCGTCGAGCGCGCGGCGGTGGCTCCACGGGGCCGGCGGATGACGGCCACGCTCGCTCTGCTGGGGCGGCTCGCCGCTCGGCGCCGGCAGCGACTGGTCGCTGCCGTGACCTCGGGATCGGTGCTGACCTCGGCGCAGATCGAACGCCTCTCCGGGCTGCTCGAGCGTGCCTACGGTCGCTCGGTCCAGCTCAACATCTCCGTGGACCCCGAGGTCATCGGAGGCCTGCGGATCCAGGTCGGTCCGGAGGTCGTCGACTCGACGGTCCTGGCCCGGCTCGAGGACGCCCGACGCCGGCTGGCCGGCTGACCACCGCACGACATGACATCGGGCCCGCTGGGCCCGCGCAGAACATGACGACCGCACCGACGGTGGGGTCATGACAGGAGAGAAGCTATGGCTGAGCTGACGATCAGGCCCGAGGAGATCCGGGCGGCGCTGGACAGCTTCGTGAAGTCCTACGAGCCCCAGGGCGCCGTGCGCGAAGAGGTCGGTCGGGTCACCCTGGCCGGGGACGGCATCGCCCAGGTCGAGGGTCTGCCGGGGGCGATGGCCAACGAGCTGCTCGAGTTCGAGGACGGCACGCTCGGCCTCGCGCTCAACCTGGACGTCCGCGAGATCGGTGTGGTGGTGCTCGGTGAGTTCACCGGCATCGAGGAGGGCCAGGTCGTCCGTCGCACGGGCGAGGTTCTCTCGGTCCCCGTCGGCGACGGGTACCTGGGCCGGGTGGTCGACCCGCTCGGCACCCCGATCGACGGCCTGGGCGAGGTCGCCACCGAGGGCCGCCGTGCGCTCGAGCTGCAGGCACCGGGTGTCATGGCACGCAAGAGCGTCCACGAGCCGCTGCAGACCGGCCTCAAGGCGATCGACGCGATGATCCCGATCGGTCGTGGCCAGCGTCAGCTGATCATCGGTGACCGGCAGACCGGCAAGACGGCGATCGCGATCGACACGATCATCAACCAGAAGGCCAACTGGGCGACCGGGGACCCGACCAAGCAGGTCCGGTGCATCTACGTGGCGATCGGTCAGAAGGGCTCGACCATCGCCGCGGTGCGCGGTGCCCTCGAGGAGGCCGGTGCCCTGGAGTACACGACGATCGTCGCGGCGCCCGCCTCCGACCCCGCAGGCTTCAAGTACCTCGCCCCCTACACCGGCTCGGCCATCGGTCAGCACTGGATGTACGCGGGCAAGCACGTCCTGATCATCTTCGACGACCTGTCGAAGCAGGCCGAGGCCTACCGTGCCGTGTCGCTGCTGCTGCGTCGCCCGCCGGGCCGTGAGGCCTACCCCGGCGACGTCTTCTACCTGCACTCCCGGCTGCTCGAGCGGTGTGCGAAGCTCAGTGACGAGCTGGGCGCGGGCTCGATGACCGGGTTGCCGATGATCGAGACCAAGGCCAACGACGTCTCGGCCTACATCCCCACCAACGTGATCTCGATCACCGACGGCCAGATCTTCCTGCAGTCGGACCTCTTCAACGCCGACCAGCGGCCGGCCGTCGACGTCGGCATCTCGGTGTCCCGCGTCGGAGGCTCCGCGCAGGTCAAGGCGATGAAGAAGGTCTCCGGCACGCTCAAGATCGACCTGGCGCAGTTCCGGTCGCTCGAGGCGTTCGCGATGTTCGCCTCCGACCTGGACGCCGCGTCCCGCCAGCAGCTCACCCGCGGTGCGCGCCTGATGGAGCTGCTCAAGCAGCCTCAGTACTCGCCGTACCCGGTCGAGGACCAGGTGGTGGCGATCTGGGCCGGTACCAAGGGCAAGCTCGACAAGGTCGCGCTGTCCGACGTGCGCCGCTTCGAGCGCGAGATGATCGACCACCTGCGCCGGCACACCTCGGTGCTCACGACCATCGCCGAGACCGGGCAGCTCTCGGACGACACCGAGGCCGCGCTGGCCGAGGCCGTCGACGAGTTCGCGGCCGGGTTCGTGTCAGGCAGCGGAGCGGCCGCCGAGCTGCCGAGCGTCGACGAGACCGAGCCGGCTGCGGACGTCGAGCAGGAGCAGATCGTCAAGCAGAAGCGGGGCTGAGCATGGCGGGTCAGCAGCGCGTCTACCGACAGCGGATCAAGTCGACTCAGTCGCTCAAGAAGATCTTCCGCGCGATGGAGCTCATCGCGGCCTCGCGCATCGGCAAGGCGCGGAGTCGGATGACCGCGGCGTCCCCGTACGCGCGCGCCATCACCCGGGCCGTCTCGGCGGTCGCGACCCACGCGGACGTCGACCACCCGCTGACCACCGAGCGGCCCGAGAACAACAGGGTCGCCGTCCTGCTGGTGACCTCCGACCGCGGCATGGCGGGTGCCTACTCAGCGTCGGTGCTGCGCGAGGGGGAGAAGCTGATCGCCGAGCAGCTCGAGCGTGGCAAGGAGGTCGTGCTGTACGTCACGGGTCGGCGTGCGGTCTCCTTCTACACCTTCCGGCACCGCGAGCTCGCGGGGCGGTGGACGGGGGCCTCGGACTCCCCGACGGCCGAGACGGCGCAGGAGATCGCGAACACCCTGCTCGACGCGTTCCTCGCGGACACCGACGAGGGCGGCTGCGGCGAGCTGCACGTGGTCTACACGCACTTCGTCAACATGGTCACGCAGACCCCCCGGGTGGTGCGGATGCTGCCGCTCGAGGTCGTCGAGGGGGTCATGGAGCCGGGCGAGGAGCCCCTCCCGCTCTACGAGTTCGAGCCCTCGCCCGAGGTCGTGCTCGACGCGCTCCTGCCGAGGTACATCCAGAGCCGCATCTACAGCTGTCTGCTCCATGCTGCGGCCTCGGAGCTCGCGGCGCGGCAGCGGGCGATGCACACTGCGACGGAGAACGCCGAGGACCTCATCCGGATGTACACCCGGTTGGCCAACCAGGCCCGCCAGTCCGAGATCACCCAGGAGATCAGCGAGATCGTGTCCGGCGCGGACGCGCTGGCCGCCTCCTGATGGCCTGCACCACAGACACGAAGACCGCACCAACCCACCGGGGCCAGCTCCGGTCGAGCGAAGCGAGAGAGACATGACTGCCACCACCACCGACACCGCGGCGACGCCGACGGGCCCGGCCGGCACGGGCCGGGTCGCACGGGTGATCGGCCCGGTCGTCGACATCGAGTTCCCGACCGACGCGATCCCCGAGATGTACAACCTGCTGACGGTCCCGATCGACCTCTCGGCGCAGGGCGAGGGCGAGCAGTCCTTCGTCCTGGGCCTCGAGGTCGCCCAGCACCTGGGCGACTCGATGGTCCGAGCGATCGCGCTCAAGCCGACCGACGGCCTCGTGCGCGGCTCGGTCGTGACCGACACGGGTGAGCCGATCAGCGTTCCGGTGGGTGACGTGACCAAGGGTCACGTCTTCAACGTGACGGGTGAGGTGCTCAACCTCCAGGAGGGCGAGAAGCTCGAGATCACCGAGCGCTGGCCCATCCACCGCAAGCCCCCGGCCTTCGACCAGCTCGAGTCCAAGACCCAGATGTTCGAGACGGGCATCAAGGTCATCGACCTGCTCACCCCGTACGTCCAGGGCGGGAAGATCGGCCTCTTCGGTGGTGCGGGCGTCGGCAAGACGGTCCTCATCCAGGAGATGATCTACCGCGTCGCCAACAACCACAACGGTGTGTCGGTCTTCGCGGGCGTCGGCGAGCGCACCCGTGAGGGCAACGACCTCATCGAGGAGATGACCGACTCGGGCGTCATCAAGCAGACCGCACTCGTCTTCGGCCAGATGGACGAGCCGCCGGGCACGCGTCTGCGCGTGGCCCTGTCGGCGCTGACGATGGCCGAGTACTTCCGCGACGTGCAGAAGCAGGACGTCCTGCTCTTCATCGACAACATCTTCCGCTTCACCCAGGCGGGCTCGGAGGTCTCCACCCTGCTGGGACGGATGCCCTCGGCTGTCGGCTACCAGCCGAATCTCGCCGACGAGATGGGCCAGCTCCAGGAGCGCATCACCTCCACGCGTGGCCACTCGATCACCTCCCTGCAGGCGATCTACGTCCCGGCCGACGACTACACCGACCCGGCGCCGGCGACCACCTTCGCCCACCTCGACGCGACGACCGAGCTGTCCCGCGAGATCGCCTCGCGCGGCCTGTACCCGGCCGTCGACCCGTTGGCGTCGACCTCACGGATCCTGGACCCGCGCTACGTCGGTCAGGACCACTACGACGCTGCGGTCCGCGTCAAGCAGATCCTGCAGCGCAACAAGGAGCTCCAGGACATCATCGCGATCCTCGGTGTCGACGAGCTCTCCGAGGAGGACAAGGTCGTCGTCGCCCGTGCGCGACGCATCCAGCAGTTCCTCTCGCAGAACACCTACATGGCCGAGCAGTTCACCGGTGTGGCGGGCTCGACGGTGCCGCTGACCGAGACCATCGAGGCGTTCACGAAGATCGCCGACGGGGAGTTCGACCACATCCCCGAGCAGGCCTTCTTCAACATCGGTGGTCTGGAGGACCTCGAGCGCAACGCCGCTCGGATCCAGTCCGAGCTCGGCTGAGCACCTCCAGCACTCCGCCCCCCACGTACTTCGACCCGAGGAGCACCCCGTGGCACACCTGCAGGTCGACCTCGTCGCGGCCGACCGCAAGGTCTGGTCGGGCGAGGCGAGCATGGTCCGAGCCCCCGCCGCGGATGGCGACGTGGGCATCCTGCCTGGTCACGCCCCGTTCCTGGCCACGTTGCGCGCCGGAACGGTGCGGATCGTGCCTGTCTCGGGCGGCGAGCCGCGCCGAGTCACCATCGACGCGGGATTCCTCTCGGTCGACTTCGACCACGTGACGGTCGTCGTCGACGCGGTCACCGAGGGGGAGACCCCCTCGGGGCTGACCACTCCCACCGCCGGCTGAGACACCTCCGGTGGAGCCGTACGTCGTCCTGCTGACCGTCGGCGTGCTGCTGCTGATGGTCGTGGGTGTCGCAGGTCTCTTCGAGTCCAGGCGCAGGACGTTGACCCAGCGGGTCGGCTCGTTCAGCTGCGGCTGGCGGCCGGCTGACGAACCCGACGGGGCGGAGGTCGCTGCGACCTCACCGGTCGGTGGGACCGCCCAGTACGCCGTGGGCAGGCTCGACTGGTGGCGTACCCGCTCGCTCTCGCCACGGCCTGTGCACACGTGGCGTCGCGACGAGCTCACCGTGCTCGACCGCAGGCCTCTGAACGATCAGGAAGGACCGAACAGGATGCTCGTGGTGAGGTGCCGTCACGGCCGCGTCGAGTTCGACCTGACCATGTCGGCCGAGGCGTGCGCGGGACTGGTCTCCTGGCTCGAGTCCGGCCCTCGGCGCACGGGTCCGGTGGTCTGATGCGGCTCGTCGTCGCCCGCTGCTCGGCCCGGTACAGCGGTCGCCTGGCGGCCCACCTGCCCCTGGCGACCCGCCTGCTGGTGGTCAAGGCCGACGGCAGCGTGCTGCTGCACTCCGACGGCGGCTCGTACAAGCCGTTGAACTGGATGAGCCCGCCGTGCACGCTCGCGGTGGCGCCACCCGACACCGAGGCCGCTGACCGAGGGGTGACCCAGGTCTGGCATGTCCAGCACACCAAGACCGACGACCGGCTCGAGATCGAGCTCCACGACGTGCTGCACGACTCGGCCCACGAGCTGGGTGTGGATCCTGGTCTGGTGAAGGACGGGGTGGAGGCGCACCTGCAGGCGCTGCTGGCCGAGCAGATCCAGCTCCTGGGGACTGGGCACAGCCTGGTCCGGCGGGAGTACCCGACGGCGATCGGACCTGTTGACATCCTGGCTCGCGACAGCGCGGGGCGGTCGGTCGCGGTGGAGATCAAGCGGCGGGGCGACATCGACGGGGTCGAGCAGCTGACGCGCTACCTCGAGCTCCTCAACCGTGACCCGCACCTGACCCCGGTGCGGGGTGTCTTCGCCGCCCAGGAGATCAAGCCTCAGGCGCGGGTGCTCGCCCAGGACCGTGGGATCAGCTGCCTGGTGCTCGACTACGACGCGATGCGCGGGGTCGACGACGTCGGCTCACGGCTCTTCTGACCCACCCGGCGTCCGAGCTGCGCACGGGTGGAGGATCGAGCCATGGAGAGCGACCCCCCGGACGACGCGGCGCGTCGTCGTGCCCATCTCGCCGCGCTGCGACGCAGCTACGTGCGGTCGGTCCTCGGCGAGCACGATCTCGCCCCGGACCCGTTCGCGCAGTTCCAGCGGTGGTTCGACGACGCGGTCGCCGGCGGGCTGACCGAGCCCAACGCGATGGTGCTCGCGACAGCGTCGTCCGACGGTGTGCCGTCCAGCCGGACGGTGCTGCTCAAGCAGGTCGACGAGCGCGGTTTCGTGCTCTACACGAACCACGGATCCCGCAAGGGCCGGGAGATGCTGGCCAACCCGAGGGCGTCACTGACCTTCCCCTGGTTCGAGATCGACCGTCAGGTCGTGGTCGTCGGCGCGGTCGAGCAGGTCGACCGGGCGCAGACGGAGGACTACTTCCGTAGCCGACCGCACGAGTCGCAGCTGGGGGCGTGGGCCAGCGAGCAGTCGAGCGTCCTGGTCGGAAGGGCAGTGCTCGAGCAGCGCTTCGCCGAGCTGCGTGACCGCTACCCGACGGGGGCGCAGGTGCCGGTGCCCGACCACTGGGGCGGTTTCCGGGTCGTGCCGGGCACGGTCGAGTTCTGGCAGGGACGGGCCTCGCGGCTCCACGACCGGCTCAGGTACACGCGGGAGGTGCAGGGCGACGCTCCGCGATGGAGGGTCGAACGGCTCGCACCCTGAGGTCGCCGGGGGACCAGAATGGAGGCATGGTCATCGACACTGCCGAACTGTTCACCCCCGCACCTGGCCGACTCGTCCTGCGCGGCCGGGTCGTGACACCCCTCGAGGTCATCGACGACGGTGTCGTGGTGGTCGACGGGCAGCTCCTCACCTGGGTGGGCCGGGCCGACCGTGCACCCGAGGGCGCCGAGCTCCCGGACCTCGCAGCCGCCGGGTCGCCGAGCACGATCCTGCCCGGGCTGGTCGACGTGCACTGCCACGGCGGGGGAGGGGCCAGCTTCCCGGACGCTCTCGACACGGCGACGGCGCGCGTCGCGATCGACGAGCACCTGCGGCACGGCACCACGAGCCTGGTCGCCTCGTTGGTGACAGCGGACGCCGAGACGCTCCTCGCCCGGACCGCCCTGCTGGCGGGGCTGGCCGACGAGGGGGAGCTCGCGGGTATCCACCTGGAGGGTCCGTTCCTGTCGCGGACCCGGTGCGGGGCGCAGAACCCCTCGCTCATGGTGGCGGGGGACGCCCAGCTCGTCCGTGACGTCGCGGAGGCGGCGCGGGGCCACCTGGTGACGATGACGATCGCCCCCGAGGTCGCCGGAGTGGGTGGTGCGGACGGCGCCCTCGTAGCGCTGACGCAGGTCGGGGCGATCCCCTCGATCGGGCACACCGACGGGTCGGCAGAAGAGGTGGAGCAGGCGCTGGACTCGGCGTTCGAGCGGCTGGCCGAGGCGGGGACGCGGTCGGGCCGTCCCACGGCCACCCACCTGTTCAACGGGATGCGCCCGCTGCACCACCGTGACCCCGGCCCGATCGCGGCCTGCCTGTCCGCGGCCGCCCGCGGGCGAGCGGTGGTCGAGCTGATCGCCGACGGGGTGCACCTGGCCCCGGCGACGGCGAAGGCGGTCTTCGACCTCGTCGGTCCGGGATCGGTGGCACTGGTGACCGACGCGATGGCCGCCGCGGGCATGGCGGACGGGCGCTACGACCTCGGGCCGGTCCAGGTGCGGGTGACCGACGGCGTCGCCCGTCTGGTGGACGGCGACTCGATCGCGGGCGGGACGGCTCACCTCCTGGACGTGGTGCGGTGGACCGTGGGATGCGGTGTGCCGCTCGTCGACGCGGTCCAGGCGGCATCGACCACGCCAGCGGCGGTCCTGGGGCGCACCGACATCGGGGCGCTCGAGGTGGGCCGTCGTGCCGATCTCGTGCTGGTCGACGACGCCCTGCTCCCGCTGCGGGTGCTGCGGGCCGGCCGGTGGGTCGCCCCGCGCGGATGAGGGTCCCGCCCCCGCACGACTGACGGTCGCGGCGCGCTCGCGACGATCGCTCTCGGCGTCCCGTCCGTCGGTCCACAGGTCACCGATACCGATCCGTGACCTGGCGGACCCTTGACGCGCCCCTTTTGTTTGATGAACACTATCAATCGTCGAAGCGCTTCGACGAAGCGCTTCGACTCGTCCGGGCCCACCGGATGGACGACCACGACGCACCGTGCTCCCTGCCACCGGCGGGGCGGCACCGGCCAACGGAGGCTGGGATGGCGACCATGCAGGACGTCGCGCGACGCGCGAACGTGTCGCTCAGCACGGTCTCGTACGCGCTGAGCGGGGCACGTCCGGTCTCCGCCTCGACCAAGGCGCGCATCGACGAGGCCATGAGAGAGCTCGGGTTCCGGCCCAACGCCCTTGCCCAGGGCCTGGCCAGCCGTCGCAGCCGCACCCTGGCGCTGATCTTCCCGGCGATGGACGTCGGCATCAGCGGGACGGTGACGGAGTTCGTCGCGAGCGCTGCCCGGACCGCCAAGGAGCACGGCTACCACCTCGTCCTGTGGCCGTTCGGCGCGGACCAGGCCGAGGAGATCCGCGACCTGGTCCACCAGGGCATGGCTGACGGGGTCCTGCTCATGGAGGTCCGTCTCCAGGACGATCGCGTCGACGCCCTGCACACCGCGGGTCTTCCCTTCACGCTGATCGGCCGGACGGCCGACGTCGACGGGCTGACCTGCGTGGACATCGACTTCGACCGCACCACCGAGGACGCCGTCGCGCACCTGGTGGACCTCGGGCACCGTCACATCGGCTTCCTCAACCACTCGGCCGCGAGCCACGCCGCCCGGTACGCCCCCACGCTGCGAGGTCAGCAGGGCTTCCGTGAGGCGATGGTCCGCCGGGGTCTCGAGCCGCACGACGTGCTCTGCCACGAGAGCCCGGGGGCAGGCCGCGAGGCGATGGCCGAGCTGCTGGCCCGTGAGCCGCGGATGACCGCGGTGGTCACCATGAACGAGATCGCGACCTTCGGCGCGACCGTCGAGCTCCAGGACCGGGGTCTACGGATCCCCGAGGACTTCTCGGTGCTCTCGATCGTCACGTCCCCGGGCGTCGGTGCGATGAGCAACCCGCCGCTGACCACCATGCACGCCCCGGGCGCCGAGCTCGGCCGGCTGGGCGTCGAGGCGCTCGTCCGGCTCGTCGGGGGTGGGCCCGGTGGCCCGGCCCCCGTCCTGATCAGCTGTCGCCTCGAGATCGGCGGCAGCACCGCCCCCGCACGGTCCCCCGACCGCAGCTGACCTCCGACCACGACCGGTCCTCCGGTCGCGGTCGGTCGATCCCACCGATCAGCACCACCCATCACTCAACGAGGAGAAGGACATGGGCACACGTACACGCGCCGGAGCAGTAGCCGGCCTCCTGGTCATCCCGCTCGCCCTGGCAGCCTGCAGCGGCGGCGACGACGGTGCTGCCGGGGAGGGTGCCGCTGAGGGGGGCACCCTCAAGCTCTGGCACTACGAGAGCGAGAACGGGGCGATGGGCATCGCCTGGGACGAGGCCATCCGCATCTTCGAGGAGGAGACGGGGGCGACCGTCGAGTTCGAGCGCAAGGCCTTCGAGCAGATCCAGCAGACGGCCGGCATGGTCCTCAGCTCCGACGAGGGGCCCGACATCATGGAGTACAACAAGGGCAACGCGACGGCGGGGCTGCTCTCCTCGCAGGGCCTGCTGACCGACCTCACCGACGTCGCCGAGGAGCGCGGCTGGGCGTCGGCGCTCCCTGAGAGCATCCAGACGACCGCTCGCTACGACGAGCGCGGCGTGATGGGTTCGGGCAGCTGGTACGGCGTGCCCAACTACGGCGAGTTCGTCACGGTGTACTTCAACCGGGACCTGTTCGAGGAGCACGGCGTGGAGGTCCCCTCGACCCTGGCCGAGATGGAGTCCGCGATGGACACCTTCCTCGAGGCGGGCATCACGCCCCTGGGCATGGCCGGCGCGGAGTACCCGGCAGGCCAGCTGTTCTACCAGCTCGCCCTGAGCCGCGCCGACCGGGACTTCGTCACCGCGTACCAGACCTACGCCGACGAGGTGGACTTCGGGGCGGATCCGCTGCTCTACGGCGCCCAGACCTTCGACGCGTGGGTCGACGCGGGCTACGTCGCCGAGGACTCCGCGAGCATCCAGGCCGAGGACATGGGCGTCGCGTTCATCAACGGCAGCAGCCCGATGATCGTCTCGGGCTCCTGGTGGTACGGCCGGTTCGTCTCGGAGATCGAGGGCTTCGACTGGGGCATCTTCAACTTCCCGGGGAACACCCTGAACGCCGGCTCGAGCGGCAACCTCTGGGTGGTCCCGGAGAACTCGCGCAACAAGGAGCTGGCCTACGAGTTCATCGACATCACGATGCGCCCTGAGATCCAGGCGATCCTGGGCAACAACGGTGGCCTCCCGCTGGCCGCCGACCCGGCGGACATCACCGACGCCAAGAGCCAGGAGCTCATCACCGCCTTCAACGAGGTGCTCGAGAACGACGGGCTGGCGTTCTACCCCGACTGGCCGGTCCCCGGGTTCTACGACGTCCTGGTCTCTGGCTTCCAGTCCCTGATCAACCAGTCCAAGACGCCCGAGCAGGTGCTGACCGAGATCGGCTCGGCCTACGACGACGGCGTCGCCAACGTCGGATGACCTCACCGACGGGGCCGGTGACAACCGGCCCCGTCGGTCCCACCCCGAACGTCCAGCGACACCGGAGGCCGCCCGATGGCGACGACGACCGTGCATGAGGCATCGACGGGCACCCGCCCGGCGCGACGGAGCCCTGATCGCTCGGGGCGCGGGGGGTACTGGTTCTACCTGATCCCGGGAGCGGTGCTGTTCCTGGGGGTCATCGTGGTGCCCTTCTTCATGAACCTGTACTTCTCGATGACGCGATGGGCCGGGATCGGCGACCCGCAGTGGATCGGCCTGGACAACTACGTCCGGCTGCTCTCCGACGCGACGTTCTGGATGTCCTTCCGCAACTCGATCGCGATGATCGTCGCGATGGTCGTGGTGCCGACGCTGATCGGGCTGCTCCTCGCCGCGGTCCTGTTCGACTTCCTCGGCAAGAGGTTCGACGGGCGGGTCGCGAGCATCCTGCGGGCCACCTACTACCTGCCCCAGATCCTGCCGGTCGCGGTCGCGGGCATCCTGTGGGGCTGGATCCTCAACCCGCAGACCGGGGCGCTCAACGTCACGCTGCGCCAGCTGGGGCTCGAGCAGCTCGCCCTGAACTGGCTCGGGGACACCAGCACGGCCCTGCCGACGGTCATGATGGTGATGATCTGGGTGCAGATCGGCTACCCGGTCGTCATCTTCATGGCCGCGCTGCAACGGGTGGACCCCGAGCTGTACGAGGCGGCCGAGCTCGACGGCGCGGGGTGGTTCCGTCGCTTCCGGGCGATCACCATCCCGCAGATCAAGCCCGAGACCTTCGTGGTCACGCTGACCTGCACCATCGCCGCGCTCAAGGTCTTCGGTCCGATCTTCGTGCTGACCCGCGGCGGACCGGAGAACTCGACCAACGTCCCGTCCTACTTCGCGTACCAGAACTTCTTCGCACGGTCCCAGGTGGGTTACGGGGCGGCGATCGCGACGGTGCTGACGGTCATCGTGATCATCGTGTCCATCGCGTTCATCCGGTTCCAGATGGCGAGCGAGCGCAAGGAGAGTCGCTGATGACCACCGAGCCCGTCGTCCTGGGACGCACACCCCTGGCGCCCGGTGCCGCCGGCCCTGACCGGCCCGGACCGTCCGGCGCGGCAGGCGCCGACCGCAGCAGGGACCGCCTGCACCGCGGCTCGCTGCGCTGGCTCGTGCTCGCGGTGACCGTCCTGGTCGCCGCGGCGATGATGGTGCCGTTCGCCATCATGCTCCTCAACGCCTTCAAGTCCCCGGCCGACTACTCGGCGAACGGGCCGTTGAGCCTGCCCACGAGCCTGTACACCGACGGGCTGGTGAACTTCTGGAACCGGGTCGACTACCCGGGCAAGCTCGCGAACTCGATCGTGATCAGTGGCTCGGTGGCGATCCTGGCGACCGTCGTCTCCCTGTTCAACGCGTACGCGCTGGGCATCGGACGGGTCAAGGGTCGGATGTGGATCGTGACCCTCTTCCTGCTCGCGAACATGCTGCCGCAGGAGGCGCTGGTCTACCCGCTGTACTTCCTGGCCAAGGAGACCGGGCTCTACAACACCCAGCTCTCGGTGATCATCATCTTCACCGTGATCCAGAGCGCCTTCGGCACGTACCTGCTGTCCTCGGTGCTCTCGACGTTCCCGCCGTCGGTGCTCGAGGCGGCCGCCCTGGACGGGGCAAGCAGGTGGCAGGTGCTCTGGCGGGTGGTCTTCCCGATCTCCCGGCCGACCCTCGCGGTGCTCGTCATCTTCTTCTTCATCTGGACATGGAACGAGTTCTTCATCCCGCTCGTCATGCTGATCGACAACGCGACGCAGACGATCCCGGTGGCCCTCGCCTCGCTCCAGGGTGACCGGCTGATGGACGCTCCCACGATCAACGCAGGCTCGCTGATCAGCCTGCTGCCCGCGGTCATCTTCTTCTTCATCTTCCAGCGCACGCTGACCCGGGGCATCACGGCCGGGGCGGTCAAGTGACCGGCCGCCACCGAACGCCCCCGCGTCCCACTCACGACCCGACCCACCTGCCGACCGAGAGCGACGAGACCCCATGAAGTTCACCGACGGGTACTGGATGGTCCGCGAGGGCATGCACCCGGCCCACCCCGCCCAGGCCTACGACGTCTGGGCGCAGGACGACGCCATGACGGTGTACGCCCCGACCAGCGCGATCCGCACCCGGGGCGACACCCTCAACCGTCCGGTGGTGACACTCACGTACAGCTCACCCATGCCCGACGTCATCCGGGTGCGCGTCGAGAACCACACCGGCGGTCTCGACCGCGGCCCGCACTTCGCTCTCGAGGGGCCCGCACGGGTCCCCGTGGACATCGAGGTGGACGACACCGTCGGTGTGCTGACCTCGGGAGGCCTGTCGGTCCACGTCCAGCGCGGCGACCGGTGGAACGTGGAGTTCCGGGCCGGAGGGCGCGTGCTGACCTCGAGCCCGCACAAGGCCACGGGGGTCGTGACGACCGACCAGGGCGAGACCCACGTCCACGAGCAGCTGACGCTCGGCGTGGGGGAGCACGTCTACGGTCTGGGCGAGAGGTTCGGACCGTTCGTCAAGAACGGGCAGAGCGTGGACATCTGGAACGCCGACGGCGGGACGTCGAGCGAGCAGGCCTACAAGAACGTGCCCTTCTACCTGACCGACCAGGGGTACGGCGTCTTCGTGAACCAGCCCGAGCTCGTCTCGTTCGAGATCGCCTCGGAGAACACCTCTCGCACGCAGTTCAGCGTCCGCGGGCAGTCGCTGGAGTACCTGGTCATCCACGGCCCGAGCCCCAAGGAGATCCTGCGGCGCTACACCGCCCTGACCGGACGGCCGGCACGGGTGCCCACGTGGTCGTACGGGCTGTGGATGTCCACGTCCTTCACGACCGACTACGACGAGGCAACGGTGACCCGCTTCGTGGAGGGGATGGCCGAGCGTGACCTGCCGCTCAGCGTGGTGCACTTCGACTGCTTCTGGATGCGCGAGCTCAACTGGTGCGACTTCGAGTGGGACCCCAGGACCTTCCCCGACCCCGAGGGGATGCTCACCCGTCTGAAGGACCGGGGCCTGCGCATCTGCGTGTGGATCAACCCCTACATCGCGCAGCGCTCGCCGCTCTTCGCCGAGGCCGCTTCCCGCGGCTACCTGGTGCGTCGGACGGACGGCTCGGTGTGGCAGTGGGACAAGTGGCAGGCCGGCATGGGGCTGGTGGACTTCACCAACCCGGAGGCCACCGCGTGGTTCACCGGCCACCTCGACCGCCTGATCGGGATGGGGGTCGACGCGTTCAAGACGGACTTCGGCGAGCGGATCCCCACCGACGGGATCGTCTGGCACGACGGCTCCGACCCCGAGCGGATGCACAACTACTACGCCCAGCTGTACAACCGGAGCGTCTTCGACCTCCTGGTCCGGCGCCGGGGGGAGGGCGAGGCGGTGCTGTTCGCCCGGTCGGCGACGGCCGGCGGGCAGCAGCTGCCGGTGCACTGGGGCGGTGACTGCTGGTCGACCTACGAGGCCATGGCCGAGTCGCTGCGCGGCGGTCTGTCGCTGTCCTTGTCAGGCTTCGGCTACTGGAGCCATGACATCGGCGGCTTCGAGGGCACCCCGGATCCCACGGTGTTCAAGCGCTGGCTCGCCTTCGGGCTGCTCTCCTCGCACTCGCGGCTGCACGGCTCGGGCTCCTACCGGGTGCCCTGGGCGTTCGACGAGGAAGCGGTCGAGGTCACCCGGCGCTTCACCCGGCTCAAGATGTCGCTGATGCCCTACCTGGCGCGGGTCGCCGAGGAGGCGCACACGGACGGGACGCCGATGATGCGGCCGATGGTGCTCGAGTTCCCCGAGGACCGTGGTGCGGCGACGGTCGACACCCAGTACATGCTCGGTGACGCCCTGCTCGTCGCCCCGGTCTTCGACGCCGAGGGGGTGGTGGACGTCTACGTCCCGGCGGGGACCTGGACCGACCTGCTGAGCGGTGCACAGGTGACCGGGCCGCGCTGGGACCGGCAGCGGCACGACGTGCAGTCCCTGCCCCTGCTGGTCCGGCCCGGGACGGTGGTCCCGCTCGGTGCACGTAGCGACCGTCCCGACTACGACTACGCCCAGGGCGTGGTGCTGCACGTGGTCGAGCCGCAGGACGGTGCGCGGACGGAGGTGCTCGTCCCTCGTGGCGGCGACGAGAGCACCCGCCCGCCCGCCCGCTTCGTCGTCGAGCGTGCCGGCACCGAGGTGCGCGTCAGCGCGAGCCACACCCCGCCCGACTGGTCGGTGCAGGTGGCCGTCGCGGGCCGCGTCCACGGACCTGTGCGGGTCGTCGCCGGGCAGGACGAGGTCCGGCTCGCGATCGGCTGACCCGCCGCGCGTCCCGGCCCGCTGCGGCGAGCGGGGACGTCGCAGGTGATCGCGCTCCCATCCCGGGGGCGCCCGAGTACCCGAATCGGTTCGACCAGTGTCAGGATGTGTCCCCATGACCTCGCTTCCGACCTCTCGCACGTTCCCCGACGACTTCTTGTGGGGTGCGGCCACGGCTTCGTACCAGATCGAGGGCGGTGCGACCGAGGGTGGTCGCGGCCCGTCGATCTGGGACACCTTCAGCCACACCCCCGGCAAGACCCTCAACGGCGACACCGGTGACGTCGCCGCCGACCACCTCCACCGCATGGTCGACGACGTCGCGATGATGAAGGACCTGGGGCTGCAGGCCTACCGGTTCTCGATCGCCTGGCCGCGGATCCAGCCCACCGGGAGCGGTGCGGCGAACCGAGCGGGTCTGGACTTCTACTCACGCCTCGTCGACGAGCTGCGGTCGCACGACATCAAGCCCGTCGCGACGCTGTACCACTGGGACCTCCCGCAGGCCCTCGAGGACGCGGGCGGCTGGCCCGTCCGCGACACCGCGCTGCGCTTCGAGGACTACGCACGGCTGCTCGCGACCGAGCTCGGCGACCGGGTCGACACCTGGACGACCCTCAACGAGCCCTGGTGCTCGGCCTACCTCGGGTACGGCTCCGGGGTGCACGCCCCGGGCCGCACCGACGGTGCTGACGCCCTGGCCGCCGTCCACCACCTGAACCTCGCGCACGGGCTCGCCGGCCGGGCGATCCGGGAGGTCGTTGGAGACCACGCCCAGCTGTCCGTCACGCTGAACCTCCACGTGATCCGCCCGGACGACCCGCAGCGGCCCGAGGACCTGGACGCCGTGCGGCAGATCGATGCCCTGGCGAACCGGGCGTTCCTCGAGCCGATGCTCGACGGGCGCTACCCCGCCGACCTGCTCCAGGACACCGCAGCCCTCACGGACTGGTCGTTCGTCCAGGACGGGGACCTCGAGACGATCGCGGTGCCGATCGACGTGCTCGGGATCAACTACTACTCCACGACCCGGGTGCGCCGGCACACCGAGGGGGGCGCGGTCGAGCGGGCCGACGGGCACGCGCCGTCGGCGGCGAGCGCCTGGCCCGCTGCCGACGACGTCGACTTCCTGCGGCAGCCGGGCCCGTACACCGCGATGGGGTGGAACATCGACCCCACGGGGATGACCGAGCTCCTCACGTCGGTCAGCGCGACCTACCCGCACATCCCGCTGATGGTCACCGAGAACGGCGCGGCCTTCGTCGACGAGGTCTCCGCGGACGGGCGGGTGCACGACGACCTGCGGGTGTCCTACCTGGTGGGCCACATCGACGCCGTCGGCCAGGCCCGGGAGGCCGGGGTCGACGTGCGGGGGTACTTCGTCTGGTCGCTGATGGACAACTTCGAGTGGGCCTACGGCTACGACCGCCGCTTCGGCATCGTCCGGATCGACTACGAGACCCTCGAGCGCACCTGGAAGGACTCGGCGTACTGGTATCGCGAGCTGGTGCGCACCCGTCGGCTCCCCTCGGTCGAGAGCGCCCGCGACCTCTCCTGACGGCAGCCGGTCGGCCGACCCCGCCGGGTGCGGGCCGACCGGCTGCACCGCGCCCTGCGGCGCGGGAGGATGGTGACATGCCACGCAGCCGCGGATCCCGGCGCCGCCCCTGGGGCGAGGAGCACCCCGAGCTCGACGTCGAGCGCGCCCGGGGTGGCATCCAGCGCGTCGAGGGCGGCCCGTCAGGGCAGTGGCACGTGCGCCGGGTGAGCACCTCGGCCAAGTCCTACCGCTGCCCGGGCTGCTCCCAGGAGATCCCCGCGGGCACCGCGCACGTGGTGGCGTGGGCGGCTGACGGGCTCTTCGGTCCCGAGGCGGCCCTCGCCGACCGCAGGCACTGGCACCCGGGGTGCTGGGCCGCCCGGACGACCCGGCGCTGACCCGTCCAGCCGGGCGAATCATGGATAGTCTCGACCCGATGACCTCCGAGATCCGGTCCATGACCATCCTTCCTGCCCGTCGGGAGGAGATCGAGCTGCACACCGCGGACGGGCTGACCCTCGTCGGTGAGCTCGCCAGGCCCGAGCAGACCGCCCCGCGGGCGACGCTGGTCACCCTGCACCCCCTGCCGACCCACGGCGGGTTCATGGACTCGCACGTGCTGCGCAAGGCCTCGTGGCGGCTCCCTGCCCTGGCCGACCTCGCAGTCCTCCGGTTCAACACCCGCGGCACCGCGAGTGCCCGTGGCCGCAGCGACGGGTCGTTCGACGGCGGGGACGCCGAGCGGTTCGACGTCGCGGCGGCGATCGAGTACGCCGAGTTCCACGACCTGCCACGTCGCTGGCTCGTCGGGTGGTCCTTCGGCACCGAGCTCGCGCTCATGCACGGCGACGACCCCGCGGTCGAAGGGGCGATCCTGCTCTCGCCGCCACTGCACCGGGCGGGGCTCGAAGACCTGCAGCGTTGGGACGCAGGCGGCAAGCCGCTCGTGGTCCTCGTGCCCGAGCTGGACGACTACCTGCGGCCCGAGGACGCCCATGAGCGGTTCTCGGTGGTGAGGCAGGCTGAGGTGATCGGTGTCGAGGGGGCCAAGCACCTGTGGGTGGGGGAGTCCGCCGTGCGGCGCGTGCTCGACGAGATCGTCGCCCACGTGCTGCCCGGACACCCGCCGCTGCCGACCACGTGGGACGGACCCACGCAGACCGCTGACCAGGACGATGACCAGACCCGCTGACGCCACCACGGAGCGTCCCGCGGGGTCGACGACACGGAGGGCTCGATGACCACCGACGGCATGCTCAGGCTGCACACGCTGCGTCAGGGGGCGGAGGCGATGCTTCCCCTGGTGCTGCTGCACGGGTTCCCGCTGGACCACCGGATGTGGCTGGACGTCACCGACCTGCTGGCGGGGGACCGCACCGTGCTGGCCCCCGACCTCCCCGGGTTCGGTGACTCGCCGGTGGGGCCTGACGTCGCCGAGGCGCTCGGCGAGAGCCGGGCGACCACCTCGGTCGAGGTGATGGCCGATGCCGTCGCGGCGACCCTGACCGCGGCCGGCGTCGACCGCGCCGTGGTGGCAGGCCTGTCGATGGGTGGCTACGTGGCGATGGCCCTCGCCGAGCGGCACCCGGGCATGGTCGCGGGCCTCGGGCTGATCGACACCAAGTCCACGGCCGACGACGACGCGGCCCGGGCCAAGCGGTTCGAGATCGCCGACGCCGTGCTCGCCGAGTGGAGGGTCGATGCGGTGTTCGGGATGCGCACCTCGGTCCTCGGCGCGACCAACCGTGTCGCCCGTCCGGACCTGGTCGAACGGCTCGAACGATGGATCAGGGACCAGGGTCCGTTCGCGGTGGCATGGGCCCAGCGCGCGATGGCGGCGCGCCCCGACCGCACCGGTGTGCTCGCGGCCTTCGAGGGTCCGTCCGTCGTGGTGGTCGGTGACGAGGACGAGCTCTCACCGGTGCCCGCGGCCGAGCACATGGTCTCGGTCCTGCGCGACACCGAGCTCGTGGTGGTCCACGGCGCCGGGCACATGACGAGCAACGAGAGCCCTGAGCCGGTCGCGAGCGCGCTGAGCCGGCTGCTGCTGCGCGCCCGCTGACCCGGGGCGCGACCTGGCTCAGCTCGTCGGTGAGTCTCCGAGGGTGATCCTCAGGGCGTCCTCCAGGGCGATGGACTCACCGTCCCGCCCACCGGCCCCGAGCACCAGCGGTGGGTCGCTCGGCACGAGGGACGCCCCCAGGACGAGAGAACGCAGGCTGGCCGGGACGGTGAGCAGGTAGAACTCGCCGTCGGTGCCCACCGCGACGCTCTCGTTCTTGCGCAGGTACCACCCCGAGGTCGAGGTCCGGTACCTGCTCCGGCCGTCATAGCTGCGGACCCTCAGCCGTGTCGGTGGGATCCCTCGGACGTCAGCCTGGGTGACGAACTCGGCGATCAGCTCGCGGGCGCGGGCCGACTCGGCGGCACGACGACGCTCCAGGGCAGAGGCGTGCACCTCCGCCGCGTCGCTGCGCGCCTCCCGCCAGGAAGGCTCGTCCTCAGGCACCCGTCCGGGCCCGTCGGGGGGCCTTCCCGGCGGGCGCGGGAGCCTGGGCTGCCGGCTCGTCCGGGGCTGTCTCGTCCGCGGCTGTCGCCTCGTCCGCGGCTGCCTCGTCCGAGGTCGCCCCGCTCGTGGTCGCCTCGTCGGGTGCGACCTCGGTGCCGGACTCCTGTGCCGGCCCGGTGTCACGGCCGGACGGGACGTCAGCCTGCTCCTCGCCGTCGGCGGGCGTGCTCTCGTCCCGCTCGGCGTCCGAGCCGTCGCTCGCCGGTGCGGCTGGCTCTGCCCCGGGCTCGCCGGTGCCCTGCTTGCCACCGTCGACCTCGGTCTCGCTGTCGTCGGCGACCGGTGCGGGCGAGGCCTCCTGCCCGCTCGTGGCCAGCACTGCCTGCCCGGCGTCGGACTCGGCGAACCGCTCCTCGACGTTGCGTGCCTTCTCCAGGGCCAGCCGGGAGGGCATCGGGTCGTGCCCGAGGAGGTTGCGGAGCTCGTCGAGGTAGGAGGTGATCGACTCGCGCTGGCGGTTCAGGTCCTCGACCTGCCGCTGCGCCGAGGTGCGCTCGCGCTCGGCCTCGACCATCGCCTCGGAGAGCGTCTTCTCGGCGTGCTCACGCGCCTCGGCCACGACCCGGTCGGCATTGCGGCGTGCGTTGGACAGCAGGTCCTTGGCGTGGGCGTCGGCGTCCTTGCGGATCTGCTCGGCCTGCGCCAGAGCGTTGGCCACCCGCTGCTCCGCCTCGGAAGCGTGCGCCTCGGCGTCGGCGACGAGGCGTTCGGTCGCGACCCGCGCGGCCTCGTGGCGGTCGGCGTCGGCGCGCTCGGCGGCCTCCCGGCGGGTCGCCACGTCCACCTCGGTGTCGGCCAGCAGGCGGCGGGCCTCGTCACGCAGTGCCTCGGCCTCGGCGGTCGCCGTCCCGGTGACCTCCGAGGCCGTGCGGCGTGCGTCGGTCAGCAGACGGTCCACCTCGAGGCGCGTGCGTTCCCGGAGCTCGGTCGTCTCGCGTTCGGTGACGGCGCGGAGCTCGCTGGTCTCGCGTTCGGTGACCGCGCGCAGCTCGCTGGTCTCGCGCTCGGTCTCGGCGCGCAGCTCGCTGGTCTCGCGCTCGGCCGCCTCGCGAAGGTGCGACGTCTCGCGTACGGCGCTCTCGCGGAGCTCGCCGGTCTCGCGGTCGGCCGCAGCGCGCAGCTCGGCCGCGTACTGCTCGGCGTCGTCGCGCAGCGCACCGACCTCGGCGGCGAGCTCGTTGCGCGTCGTGGTCACCTCGTCGGCCACGGCGGAGCGGTGCTCGGCCACCTCGCGGTCGGCGGTGGCCCGGACGAACGCTCCGTACTGGTCGGCCTCGGCGCGCACCGCGACGCTCTCTGTCTCGGCCCGCTGAGCGGTAGCCCTGGCCTCGCGCTCGGCCGCAGCCCGCAGCCCGTCGGCGAACTCCTGGGCCGCTGCTCGTACGGCCGCCGCGTCGGCCTCGCTCGTGCGGCGCAGGTCGGCCGCCTGCTCGTGCGTGGTGCGTCGCAGCTCGTTGGTCTCGGTCTCGGCCGCGGTCCGCAGTGCCGCGGCGTACTGCTCGGCGTCGCTGCGCAGAGCCGAGGCCTCTCGCTCGGTCGTGCTGCGCAGCTCGGAGGTGTCGGCGTCTGCTGCGGCGCGGAGGTCCTGCGCGTAGCGCTCGGCCTCCTCGCGCGCCTGGCTGGTCTCAGCCAGGGTCGAGCTGCGCAGCTCGGCAGCGAAGCGCTCGGTCGTGACCCGCAGCTCGGTGGTCTCGCGCTCGGTCGTGGCGCGCAGCGTGCCGAGCTCGCGCTCGAGCCCGGTGCGGCGCTCGCTCTCCTCGGTGGTGATCGCGCTCGAGATGCGGGCTGCCTCACGCTCGGCCGAGCCGACCAGCTCCTCGGCCCGCCGCTGGGCGGAGATCAGCGTGCTCTCCGACTCCGAGGCGGCGGTCGACCGGAGCTCCTCGGCCTCGCGGCGGGCCGTCGCCAGGAGCTCGGCGACCTCGTTCTCGGCGCGGGCACGGAGCTGACCGGCGGCCAGCTTGGCCCGAGCGAGGGAGTCCGCGGCCTGGGCGTTGGCCTGGGCGACGACGTCCGAGGACTGCTCCTCGGCCGAACGCAGCAGCTGCTCGATCCTCGAGCCGAGGCCCGAGTAGGTCGGACGCTCGGCCTCACGCAGCTGGCGGTGGGCCTCGGAGAGCTCGCCGGCCACCTGCATGGCCCGGGCGTCGAGCTGCTCGACCTGCGTCCTGGCCTCCGTGACCTGCTGCTCGAGCTGGCTCAGGCGCTGCTCCACCTGGGCCCGCTCGTAGCCGCGCATGACGACAGGGAAGAGCGTTCGCTCGTCGGCCACATCAACCTCCTGAAGAGACATCTCTGGGTCGCGTGCACCTGGTGACGGTCGTCCCCGTGCTCGCCGACCGGACGCGCTCAGGGCGTGACGGCGGGACGGAGCGGCGGGCGACGTCCTGGCGACAGCGCACAGCGTTGTTCAGCGTATCGGTCCGACCGCCCGGAATTCACCCGTCCGGTCGTATCCAGGTCCGATCGCGGATCGCGCCGTCGCGAACCGCACGACGCCACGAGTCGCCGTCGGGCCGGTCGCCGGACGAGCGGTCGGCAGGGTGCCGACCGACCGTGTGGGGCATGATCGTCCGGGGCCAGGTGCACCTCGAGGTGCCCGCTCGCCTATGGTGGATCGTCTGCCCGAAAGGACCATCTGTGCTCAAACGTGCTCTCGCCGCACTCCTGTGCGTGCTCGGCGCCGCGGCCATCGGCCTGGGCGTCGCCTCGGCGACCGTCTGGCGCGCCTCGGACACCCTGGTCGCCTCGGGGCAGAGCCCGGCCACCGCCACGCTCCTGCTGACCGAGCCCGGGGTCCTCGAGACCGCGGCGGACGAGGTGACCGTCCAGGCCACCTCCGAGGGTGAGCGGGTGGTGCTCGCGATCGGCCGGACGATCGACGTCGAGGCGTGGGTCGGTGACGACGCCCACGGGCGCGTGACCGGCCTGGCGGACTGGGACGTGCTCGCGATCCAGGACGTCCCGCGTGCGGCTACCGACGACGACGAGGGTACCGAGCCGACCGCGGAGGAGATCGAGCCCGCCCCCGACCCGGCCGGCTCGGACCTGTGGGTGCTCGAGGCGGCCAGCCCGGACGAGGCCCGCCTGGAGTGGACCCGTACCCCCGGACGGTGGAGCCTGCTCGCGGCCTCGACCGGTACCGGTGCCGGACCCGTGACCGTGACGCTCACCTGGCCCCAGGAGGTCACGACGCCGTGGCTGGTGCCCGGGGTGGCGGTCGGGTCTGTCCTCCTGCTCGCTGGGCTCACCTGGTTGACCGTCCTGCTCGTCCGGTCCCGCCGGGCTGCTGCCACGTCCAGCCGTCGACCCGCCGCCGCGACGCCCGCCGGTGCCGGTGGACCACCCGGCCACGAGGGTGCGCCCAGCACCTCGTCGGCCGGTGCGACCCCAGGTCGACCCTCGACGCCCACCGCGCCCGCGTTGAGCCCCGGTGCACCGGGGCTCCCCGCAGGCGACCAGCCGGCGGCGCCGATGACCCGGCGGCAGCTGCGGGAGATGGAGCAGCGAAGGGCCGCGGCACCACGAGGGCGCGGCCGCGACGCCGCCGCTGCCGGCACCGGCTGGACGATCGCCGGGCCGGTCCGCACGGACGCGGGCACGCCCGCCCCGGAGCCCGCCCCGGAGCCCGCCCCGGAGCCCACGCCTACGCCTACGCCTCAGGGTGAGCAGGCCGCAGACGCCCCGGCCGGGCGCTGGGGGCGCCTGTCCGGGCGGCTCCCGGGCCGACGTCCCGTCGCGGACGGCCCGTCCGGTCCCCACGACAGCGCAGCGAGCCGCGCGTCGGACCAGCCCGAGCCCGACGTGCTGGCCCAGCCGGTCTTCCCTCCCACCGCCTCGGCGGATGCCTGGCGCCGTGCCTGGGGCCTTCCGCCAGGGACGGCCGACCAGCCGGAGGACACCCAGGGCGCGAGCCCGCCCCCCGATCGCCCGGGACACGACGATCGAGAGGGGAAGTGATGAGCCCGACCACACGGATCGGCCGGGCGGGTGTGGCGTTCGCCGTCCTCGGTCCACTGCTCCTGGCCGCCTGTGCACCACCGCTGCCCGAGCCGACCCCCGATGCCGAGCCCGCCGTGGTCCAGGCGGCGCTGAGCACCGATCAGGTCGAGCGGGTCGTCGAGCAGGTCGCGGCCGTCCTGGCCGAGGCCGACGCCGGCGGCTCGGCCGAGACGCTGGACCCCCGGGTGACCGGACCGGCCGAGGCCGTCCGGTCGGTCGAGTACCGCCTGGCTGCTGCAGGTGTCGAGCAGGCGTTGACACCCGTGCCGGAAGGCATCCAGACGATCGTCGTGCCGGCGACCACGACCTGGCCGCGCACCGTCATGGTCGTGACCGAACCGCCCGAGGACCTCCAGGCGCCGTTGCTGCTGACCCTGGTCCAGCCCCGGCCGCGCGAGGCCTACGAGCTGTGGAGCTGGGTGCGCCTGTTCCCCGGGGTCCAGATGCCTGCGACCACCGAACCGGGCCTCGGCAGCCCGACGGTGCCCGGCGGAGAGGAGTCCGGACTCCTGGTCCCGCCCGAGGACGTCATCCCCCGGTACGTCGACGTGCTGACCAGCGGTACGGAGTCGGAGCACGCGGCGACCTTCGCCGAGGACCCGATGCGTGCGCAGATCGTCGGGGTCAGGGACAGCCTCTCGGCCTCGCTCGCCGAGCAGGGGAGCCTGGTCGAGACCTACCAGCCGGCCTTCGACGGGGTGACCCGCTCCCTGGCGACCGCCGACGGCGGCGCGGTCGTGGTGGGTGCCGTGGAGACGGTCACCACGATCACGCTGGACGACAGCACCCTGACGTTGGGGGCCGGCGAGACCGTCGCCCTGCTCGGTGGCGACACGATCACCGAGTCCCTGACCACCACCTGGCTGAGCATGGTCGCCTTCTACGTCCCTCCGGCCGGCTCGAGCGACCCCGTCGTCGTGCTGGGCGGCGAGCACACACCCACCGAGGTCACCGGTCAGTAGCCTGGTGACCGCCCCCGACCCGATCACCTGAGCGAGAGCGCCATGACACTTCCCCCCGGACCCACCCCCCGCCTCGACGTGCGCGGCGCCGTCGACCTCTCCTCGCTCGGGCGGCCCGCTGCCCCTGCGCCGGGAGGTCCGGCCACTGCCGGGGCCGGACCAGCCGTGGGCGTGGTCGTCGACGTCACAGAGGCGAACTTCGCCGACGTCGTCCAGCAGTCCACGCAGGTCCCGGTGGTCTTCTCGCTCTGGGCGTCGTGGAGCGAGGCGAGCACCACCGTGACCGCGGATCTCGTCGCCCTCGCGACCGAGCTCGGTGGACGGTTCCTGCTGGGACGGGTCGACGTCGACGCCAACCCGCAGATCGCTCAGGCCTTCGGCTCGCAGAGCGTCCCGAGCGTCGTGGCGGCGCTCCGGGGGCAGCCGGTCCCGCTGTTCCAGGGCCAGGCGAGCAGGGAGGAGATCCGGGCGGTCCTCGACCAGCTGCTGCAGGCCGCGGTGGCCAACGGCATCACCGGCACCGTCGGATCCGCCGCCCCCGAGCAGGAAGCTGCCGAGGAGCCTGAGGAGCCGCCGCTGCCGCCCCTGCACCAGGCCGCCTACGAGGCGATCGAGCGTGACGACCTGGACACCGCCGCCGCGGCGTACTCGCAGGCGCTGGTGGAGAACCCTCGGGACGACATGGCCCGTGCCGGGCTGGCGCAGGTCGAGCTGCTGCGCCGCACCCGCGACGCGGACCCCTCGCTGGCGCGCGCCGTCGCGGCGCAGGCGCCCCATGACGGTGAGGCGCAGATGCTGGTCGCCGACCTGGACCTGCTCGGCGGGAAGGTCGAGGACTCCTTCGCCCGGCTGCTCGACCTGGTCCGCGCGACCACGGGTCCTGAGCGCGAGCAGGCACGGGTCCGGCTGATCGAGCTGTTCGCCGTCGTCGGGGACGCTGACCCGCGGGTCCAGCAGGCCCGTCGGGCGCTCGCCAGCGCCCTGTACTGACCTCGCCAGCGCGCTGTACGGACGAGACACACTGTGCTGAGGCGACCGCACTGCTGAGGCGACCGCACTGCTGAGGCGAGGCGCTGCGCCGACCGGACGGTTGCGACGGGCCTGGGGACACCGCCCCCAGGCCCGTCGCCGCTGCTAGCGGTCGTTCGGCAGGTCGCTGGCCTGGTCCTCCTCGGGCACGAGGAACAGCGCACCGAGCGGAGGGACGCGCACCGCGACCGACTGACGCTGGCCGTGCCACGGACGGTCCTCGGAGGTGACCCGCCCGAGGTTGCCGACACCCGACCCGCCGTAGGTCTCGGAGTCGGTGTTGAGCGCCTCGCGCCACACTCCGCGGCGCGGCAGGCCGAGCCGGTAGCCCTCGTGCGGGGTACCGGCGAAGTTCACCACGACCACGACCTCACGCCCCTGACCGTCCCGGCGCACGTAGGACAGCACGTTGTGGTCGGCGTCGTGCGAGTCGATCCACTCGAAGCCGGCCGGCTCACGGTCCAGGGCCCACAGGGCCGGTTCGGTGCGGTAGAACGCGTTGAGGTCCTGCACGAGCCGCGAGATGCCGTCGTGCGGCCAGTGGTCGGCCAGGTGCCAGTCGAGGCTGCGCCCCTCGGCCCACTCGGACTCCTGACCGAACTCCGAGCCCATGAAGAGCAGCTGCTTGCCGGGGTGGGACCACTGGTACGCCAGGAGCGCACGCACCCCCGCGGCCTGCTGCCAGCGGTCACCGGGCATCTTGCCGAGCAGCGAGCCCTTGCCGTGGACCACCTCGTCGTGGCTGATCGGCAGCACGAAGTGCTCGGAGAAGGCGTACACCAGGGAGAACGTCACCTCGTGGTGGTGGTACCTGCGGTTGATCGGCTCCTCGGCCAGGTAGCGGAGGGTGTCGTTCATCCACCCCATGTTCCACTTCAGCCCGAAGCCCAGCCCGCCGTTGTCGGTCGGCTCGGTCACACCGGGCCAGGCGGTGGACTCCTCGGCGATCATCATGATCCCCGGTGTCCGGCGGTAGGCCGTGGCGTTCGTCTCCTGGAGGAAGCTGATGGCCTCGAGGTTCTCCCGCCCGCCGTGGACGTTGGGCCTCCACTGCCCGTGGCTCCGTGAGTAGTCGAGGTAGAGCATCGAGGCCACGGCGTCGACCCGGAGGCCGTCGACGTGGAACTCCTCGAGCCAGTAGGTCGCGTTGGCGACCAGGAAGTTGCGCACCTCGTGGCGACCGAAGTTGAACACGAAGGTGCCCCAGTCCGGCTGCTCGCCGAGCAGCGGGTCGGGATGCTCGTAGAGCGGGGTGCCGTCGAAACGGCCCAACGCCCACTCGTCCTTGGGGAAGTGGGCCGGGACCCAGTCGAGCAGCACGCCGACACCGGCCTGGTGGAGACGGTCGACGAGGTACCGGAAGTCGTCGGGGTGGCCGAACCGTGAGGTCGGCGCGTAGTACGAGCTGACCTGGTACCCCCAGGACCCACCGAACGGGTGCTCGGCCACCGGGAGCAGCTCGACGTGGGTGAAGCCCATCTGCACGACGTAGGCGGTGAGCTCCTCGGCGAGCTCGCGGTAGCCCAGGCCGGGGCGCCAGGAACCGAGGTGCACCTCGTAGACGCTCATCGGACCGTGGTGAGGATCGCCGGCCGAGCGCTTCTCGAGCCACTCGCCGTCGGCCCACGTGTGGGTCGACTCGACGACGACCGAGGCGGTCGCCGGGGGGATCTCGGTGCCCTTGGCGAGTGGATCGGCCTTCTGGCGCCAGGACCCCTCACGGGTGAGGATCTCGAACTTGTACCGGTCGCCGGCGCCCACCGCGGGTACGAAGAGCTCCCACACCCCGCTCGACCCGAGCACGCGCATCGCGTGGGCAGAACCCTGCCAGTGGTTGAAGTCGCCGATCACCCGTACCGCGCGGGCGTTGGGGGCCCAGACCGCGAACGAGGTGCCGGTGACCTCGCCCAGCTCGCTCGGGTACGTGCGGAGGTTGGCCCCCATCACCGTCCAGAGCTCCTCGTGCCGCCCCTCGCGCACCAGGTGCAGGTCGAGCTCGCCCAGGCTCGGCAGGAAGCGGTACGGGTCGTCACCCAGGGTCACCTCGGTGCCGTACGTGACCCGTAGACGGTAGTCCGGGACACCGTCCGAGGTCACGGTGCACACCCATACGCCATGGTGCTCGTGCTCGGCCGAGTGCTCACCGGTCGGTGTCACGACCACCACCGAGTCCGCCAACGGACGCAGTACCCGGATGGTGACGACCTGCCCGTCCAGGTGCGGTCCGAGCACGGTGTGCGGGTCTGCGTGCGTCCCGGAGGCGATCGCGGCGAGCTCGGCGTCGTGGACTGGTCGTGGGCTCGGCGTGGTCGATGCGCTGGTCATGGACCCACCCTCCCACGCACCGGGACCCGGTGCACGAGTACTGCCGAGCGTCAGCCGGGCAAGGCCAGAAGGCGGTCGACACCGGCCAGCGGAACGTGCAGCCAGGCGGGTCGGTTCCGGCTCTCGTAGACCACCTCGTACAGCGCCTTGTCGAGCTCCAGGGCGCGCAGCAAGGTCTGCTGGACCCCGTCGGCCGTGCTGCCCTGGGCGGGAGATCCGGTCTCGGCGCGATAGCCGTCGACCAGCGCGCTGCGGGCCTCGGCGGCCCATCGCGGGTCGGCCGCCCCACCGATCTCGGCGGCGTAGTCCATGGACCTGAGCATCCCGGCGAGGTCGCGCAGCGCGAGGTCGGGCCGGTTCCGCTCAGCCTCCGTCGCCTGCGGCTCACCCTCGAAGTCGAGGACGACCCATCCGCGGTCGGGCGACCGCAGCACCTGGCCCAGGTGGTAGTCGCCGTGCACCCGCTGGAGCGGTGGCAGGTCCCCGAGGTGCTCGACGGCCGCGAGCACCCGCTCGACCCCTGCAGCCCGCTCGACGAGCTCGGGCGCGGCGGCGACGGCCTCGGCCGCGCGGTGCCGCAGGGTGCCGACCACGGTGCCGCTGCCCGAGCGCGGCTGGGCAGGGCTGCCGTCAGGCGCCGAGGTCGGGAGCGCGGAGGCCAGGGCCCGGTGCATCTGGGCGGTGGTACGACCGAGGTCCTCGGCGAGAGCGGCGAAGGACCGGCCCTGACCGGCGAGCTCGCACGCGAGCTCGAAACCGTCCCGAGCGCCCATGACGAGCTCGCTGAGCACTCCCAGGTGGGTGAGGGTGCGGTCGGTGCCCCCGCCGGTGGATGCCGGCAGGTCCCAGGTCGCGGTGAGCCAGGCAAGCGGTCGGGGCACTCCCGTCCAGCCGGTCCCGCTGAGGGCCAGAGGCACCACCACGTCGGGGTTCGGCCCGGTGCTCAGGCCGCGGAAGACCTTGAGGATCGACGGCACGGGTGTGCCCGGCAGCATCACCGAGGTGTTGGACTGCTCGCCGGAGATCAGCCGCATGCCCCGCAGCGCACCCTCGAGCGCCTCACCCTGAAGGGCGGGAGCGTCGGGGTCGGCCTGCTCGGCCGCACTCAGCCATGCGCGCAGGAAGGCCTCGTCCAGGCACCCGTCCATCAGTGCCAGCGGTTGCGCCGAGGCCGCGCCAGCGTCACCGGGCGAGGCCGGCAGGAGCCCGATCTGCGCGGGCCCCGGCTCGGCGGGCGCCGGACGGACCGTGACCGGCACCTGCAGCACCGCACCGGTGGACAGCCGGAGCAGGTGGACCTGCACCTCCGCCTCACCGAGAGGATCGGTCAGGCGGACCAGGGCCCGACCCGAGAGCGCGACGTGGGTCCCCTTGGCAGGGAACCACCGTTGCCCGGGCAGCCACCCCCGCAGGAGCTCGAGCACCGGGTCACCACCTGGTCCCGGCTCCACCGCGAGCGGCTCGGCCTGGACGGGGGAGTCGGTCGTGCTCCGCGCTGGGCTCATGCGCACCTCCGGTGGGGTTCGATCGCGGGCTGGGAGACCGTCGGACGTGCCGGTGGGTCAGGCCGAGGTCACCGTCAGCCAGAAGAAGTCCCGTGAGCCCAGTGTGACCACAAGCTCGCCGTTGCTGCTCACCGAGGGGAACGCCGCTCCGCCGAAGACGTCGTGCACCTGGTCGCCGGCGTTGTCGGGCAGCTGGATCGTCGCCGAGCGCGGTGTCGAGGCGAGGTTCGCCACGCACAGCACGGTCTCCTCGGGCGAGCGTCGCAGGTAGGCGAGCACGGCGTCGTTGTCGGCGCGCAGGGCCACGAACTCACCCGACCCGAAGACCGGGTGGCGGCGGCGGACCGCCAGCATCCCGTGGACCCAGTGCAGGAGCGAGGTCGGCTGGGCGAGCTGGGCCTCGACGTTGACGTTGTTGTAGTGGCTCACCAGCGACTGGACCAGTGGCAGGTACAGCTTGCCGGGGTCGGCGGTCGAGAAGCCGGCGTTGCGGTCCGGGGTCCACTGCATCGGGGTGCGCACCGAGTCACGGTCGGGCAGCCAGATGTTGTCGCCCATCCCGATCTCGTCGCCGTAGTACAGGCAGGGGCTGCCCGGCAGGGAGAGCAGGAGCGCGTGGGCGAGCTCGATCTCCGCGCGTGAGTTGTCGAGCAGCGGTGCGAGCCGACGCCGGATCCCCACGTTGGCGCGCATCCGCGGGTCGGGCGCGAACCACCCGTACATCGACGCACGCTCCTCGGTCGAGACCATCTCGAGCGTGAGCTCGTCGTGGTTGCGCAGGAAGGTGCTCCACTGCGCGCCGAGCGGGATCTCCGGGGTGTCAGCCAGGATGTCGAGGATCTGGTTGGCCCGCTGGTCCTTGACCGCGTAGTAGATCCGCGGCATGACCGGGAAGTGGAAGCACATGTGGCACTCGGGCTGCTCGGCCGTGCCGAAGTACGGCGCGACGTCCTCGGGCCACTGGTTGGCCTCGGCCAGCATGATGCGGCCCGGGAACTCCGTGTCGACCATCTCGCGCATGCTGCGCAGCAGCTCGTGGGTACGCGGCAGGTTCTCGCAGTTGGTGCCCTCCTCCTCGAACAGGTACGGCACGGCGTCGAGGCGGAAGCCGTCCACGCCGAGCCGCAGCCAGAACCGCGCGACGTCCATCATCGCGTCGCGGACCTGAGGGTTCTCGAAGTTCAGGTCGGGCTGGTGGGAGAAGAAGCGGTGCCAGAAGTACTGCCGGCGCACCGGGTCGAAGGTCCAGTTCGAGGTCTCGGTGTCCACGAAGATGATCCGCGCGTCCTCGTAGCGCGTGTTGTCGTCGCTCCACACGTAGAAGTCGCCGTACGGGCCCTCCGGGTCCGAGCGTGAGGCCTGGAACCACGGGTGCGCGTCACTGGTGTGGTTCATCACCAGGTCGATCACCAGGCGGATGCCGCGGGCGTGGGCCTCCTCGATGAGCTCGGCGAAGTCGTTGACCGTCCCGTACTGCGGGGCGATGGCGGTGTAGTCCGAGACGTCGTACCCGCCGTCGCGCAACGGCGAGGGGAAGAACGGCGGGAGCCAGAGGCAGTCGACACCCAGCCACTGCAGGTAGTCGAGCCGCTCGATCAGGCCCCGCAGGTCACCGGACCCGGCTCCGGTCGAGTCCGCGAAGCACCGGAGCATCACCTCGTAGAAGACAGCGGTCTTGTACCAGTCCGGGTCGTCGCTGAGACCACCGCCCACCACCGGCGACGGCAGAAGGGCCATGGGGTCGGGTCGTGGGGGGAGTGCGCGCGAGGGGTCCGGCGGGTGCTGACCCAGGACGGTCGGCTCGTGCGAGGGACGGTGGGTGGTCACAGGGTCCTCACGTGGATGATGTGGGCGCACTGGACCTGGGGGTCGAGACGCACGTAGGGGTGCGCACCCCACGCGTAGACCGCTCCGGAGAGCAGGTCGTGCGCGGCGAGGGCGGGGGCGTCAGGATCCACCGGGGCCGTGATGCCGAGCGCCTCGAGGTCGAGGTGCACGACCCCGTCCCGGGTGTGGTGCGGGTCGGTGCTCACCACCACGATCACGGTGTCCTCACGGCCGTCGACCGTCTGGGACGAGGTCACCCGTCGCGAGTAGCACAGGAGGGAGTCGTCGGTGGTCGGGTGGACCGTCAGACCCCGCAGGCGCTGCAGGGCCGGGTGCTCGCGGCGGATCGCGTTGAGCCGGGTGAGCAGGGTCGAGATGCCGATCTGGGGTGCCAGCGACCAGTCACGGGGCCGGAACTCGTACTTCTCGTTGTCGATCTGCTCCTCGGCGCCGGGTCGCGGCACGTCCTCGACGAGCTCGTAGCCCGAGTAGATGCCCCAGGTCGGAGCGCCGGTCGCAGCGAGCACCGCACGGATCGCGAACGCAGCGGCGCCGCCGGACTGCATGTACGGCGTGAGGATGTCGTGGGTGGTGGGCCACAGGCTGGGTCGCATGTACGCCGCAGCCTCGCCCGAGATCTCGGCGAAGTACGTGGCGAGCTCCTTCTTGGTGTTCCGCCAGGTGAAGTAGCTGTACGACTGGTGGAAGCCGATCTTCGCCAGGGTGTGCATCATCGCGGGACGGGTGAACGCCTCGGAGAGGAAGATCACGTCGGGGTGGGACGCGGCGACGTCGGCCAGGATCCGCTCCCAGAAGGTCAGTGGCTTGGTGTGGGGGTTGTCGACGCGGAACGCGGTGACGCCGTGGTCGATCCAGACCTGCAGCATGCGCCGCATCTCGAGGTAGATGCCCTCGGGGTCGTTGTCGAAGTTCAGGGGGTAGATGTCCTGGTACTTCTTGGGCGGGTTCTCGGCGTAGGCGATCGTCCCGTCGATGCGGGTGGTGAACCACTCCGGGTGCTCGGTCACCCAGGGGTGGTCGGGCGAGCACTGCAGCGCGACGTCCAGGGCGACCTCGAGGCCGAGGTCACGGGCCCGCGCCACGAACGCGTCGAAGTCCTCGAAGGTCCCCAGCTCGGGGTGGATCGCGTCGTGCCCGCCGTCGGCAGAACCGATCGCGTAGGGCGAGCCCGGGTCTCCGGGCTCGGTCTTCAAGGAGTTGTTCCGCCCCTTGCGATGGGTCGAGCCGATCGGGTGGATCGGCGTGAGGTAGACCACGTCGAAGCCCATCTCGGCGATGCCAGGCAGGCGCTCGGCGGCGGTGCGCAGGGTGCCCGAGGTCCATCGACCGGTCGCCTCGTCGAAGGTCGCCCCCTCCGAGCGGGGGAAGAACTCGTACCAGGAGCCGACCAGCGCCAGCTCGCGCTCGACCACCAGCGGATAGGTCTGCGAGGGCGAGACGTGCTCACGCACCGGGTGGTCGAGCAGTGCCGCCCGGACCTCCCCGGAGAGTCCAGCGGTCAGCCGGTCCTGGGGGGTCCGGTGGGTGTCCTCGAGCCCGGCGGCGGCGTCGGTCAGCACCCTGGCGACCTCGGCCGGCAGGCCCTCGCGGGCCGCGGCACGGCCCAGCAGCAGCGCGCCCTCGGCCAGCATCAGCTCGACGTCCACCCCGGCCTCGACCTTGATCGCCGCGTCGTGGCTCCACGTGCCGTACGGGTCGGACCAGCCCTCGACGCGCAGGCCCCAGGTCCCGGTCGAGTCGGGGATCAGGTCTGCCCGGTGGCTGTCGAGCCCTGCGTTGACCACGTCCATACGGACGACCGTGTGATCGGTCCCGTCGGGGGCGACCAGGACGGCAGTGGCCGCCACGGCGTCGTGACCCTCGCGGAAGACCGTCGCCAGGACGGGTACCGCCTCGCCGACGACGGCCTTCGCGGGCCAGCGACCGCACTCCACGACGGGACCGACGCCGACGACAGGGATGCGTCCGAGCCCGGAGGGACGTGGGCCGGGCAGGGAGGGCACGGGTTCGTGCCGGGTGGATCCGGTCGGGGCGGGGTGGCTGGTCGGTGCCCCGGTGGTGGCGGTCGGAGGGCGCGGCGGGGTGGAGGGCGTCTGCGTCACTGTCCGAACCTACCGACCCCAGGGCCAGGACGGCACCTGGACACGGTCCCGCCGGCCTGTGGTCGGGGGCTCACCGGTTGACGTAGACCCGCAGCGAGAGCGGGTCGACGGTCACGGACGAGCCCACCGCAGGGTGCGTCCCGTTGCCGTTGCCGTTGCTGGTGGCCAGCGCGGCACGGTCGGCCGGGTTCTCCCACGTGCTGTCCCAGACGAGCTCCCAGCCACCGCCCGGACCGCCCGCGACCACCACGTCGACGGTGTCCAGTGCTCCGTTGATCACCAGCAGCACCGCCGACCCGTCGCGCGCGGTCCGGATCATCTGGAGGGTCCGGACACCGGGGTCGTGCCACAGACCGTGGTCGAGCTCGGCGCCCTCGGCCGTGCGCCAGTCGAGGTCGGGGCACTGGGCGACGGGCTCGCCCGCGTGCCCGGCCGCAGGGGTCCGGGGGCGTCCGCGGTAGAAGTGCGTGGCCCGCAGCGCGGGGTGCTCGCGACGCAGCCTGAGCAGGTGGGTGGTCGTGGCGAGCAGGTCCTCGCGCCACGGCGAGAGGTCCCACTGGAGCCAGGAGAGGTCGCTGTCCTGGCAGTACGCGTTGTTGTTGCCGAGCTGCGTGCGCCCGATCTCGTCCCCCGCCGTGATCATCGGCGTGCCGGCCGCGAGCAGGAGCGTCCCGAGCAGGTTCCGGATCGAGCGGCGGCGCAGCGGCAGGATCTCCATCCCGACGGACGTCGCGGCCACGGGCCCCTCGATGCCGTGGTTCCAGGACCGGTTGTCGTTGGTCCCGTCCCGGTTCTGCTCACCGTTGGCCTCGTTGTGCTTGTGCTCGTAGGCCACGAGGTCGGCGAGGGTGAACCCGTCGTGCGCCGTCACGTAGTTGACCGAGGCCCCCGGTCCCCGCATCAGCGGCGGGTCGCCGTGACCGAAGAGGTCCGCCGAGCCGGCCAGGCGGGTCGCGAGCTCACGGACGCCGTGCCCTGCGCGGCCGTGGGCCGCCTCGGCAGGGTCGGTGAGCCAGAAGGTGCGGACCGCGTTGCGGAACCGGTCGTTCCACTCGGCCATGGGCGGGGGGAAGGAGCCGGTCTGCCACCCGCCGGGCCCGACGTCCCACGGCTCGGCGATCAGCTTGCGGTCGCCCAGGACGGGGTCGCAGCGCAGCGCGACCAGGAAGGGGTGGTCCTGGTCGAAGCCGCCGTTGCCACGCCCGAGGGTCACCGCGAGGTCGAAGCGGAAACCGTCGATGCCGACCTCCTGCGCCCAGTAGCGCAGCGAGTCCAACGCCATCTGCACCACCCGTGGCCGGCGGAAGTCGAGCGTGTTCCCGCAGCCCGTGACATCGGCGAACCGGGCCGGCGAGCTGCCGTCGTGCAGGTAGTAGACCGTGCTGTCCAGCCCGCGCCAGCTCAGGTGGGGTCCGTCGGTGCCCCCCTCGCAGGTGTGGTTGTAGACGACGTCGAGGATCACCTCGATCCCTGCCGCGTGCAGCAGCCGGACCATGCCCTTGACCTCGGCCAGGACGGCCTGCGCCCCGTCGCGGCGAGCCTGCTCGGTGGCGTACGCCGCGTGCGGGGCGAAGAAGCCGAGCGTGTTGTAGCCCCAGTAGTTGACCAGGCCGCGTCGCACCAGGTGAGGCTCGCTCGCCGAGGCGTGGAAGGGCAGCAGCTCGAGACTGGTGACGCCCAGCGACCGCAGGTGATCGATCGTCGCGGGGTGGGCGAGCCCGGCGTAGGTGCCTCGCAGGTGCTCGGGCACGCCGGGCAGGCGCTGCGTCAGCCCTCGCACGTGGGCCTCGTAGATCACGGTCTGCGACCACGGCACGTCGGGCCGGTCGACCGCGGGGGCGTCGAAGCGGTCGTCGATGACGACGCCGTGCGGCACATGGGCGCGTGAGTCGCTGGTGTCAGGCTCGGGCGAGTCGCCCAGGACCCTGCCCTCGGCGTCGAGACGGTGCCCGTGGGCCTCCTGCCCCAGCACGACCTCGCCCTCCACGCCCCGCGCGTAGGGGTCCAGGAGCAGCTTGTGAGGGTTGTAGCGCGTGCCCTGCCGGGGGTCCCAGAGTCCGTGCGCGCGGAAGCCGTACCGTTGGCCCGCGTGCAGGCCGGGGACGAAGGCGTGCCACACACCGAAGGACGGTCCGCCCAGGGGGATGCGACGCTCGGACCAGCCGTCCTGCGAGGTGGGGTCGCGGTCGAGCAGGCACAGCTCGACGGCCTCCGCATGGGACGCGAGCACAGCGACGTCCGCGCCGCCGTCGACCAGGTGGACGCCGAGGCGGTGGGGTGCGCGGGGTGTGGCGGTCACGAGCAACCAGTCTGGACCACGTCTCGTGCACGAAGGTGCACGCACCCCCGTAGAGCGGGTGATCTGCGGGTGAACCCGGTCACGTCGTGCCCGCCGCGCGCGGACGGGTAACCTTCGCCCGACGGCGGCTGCCGAGGAGAGAGAGACGTCCTGATGAGAATCGTGGTGTGCGTCAAGCACGTTCCGGACCTGCAGGCCGAGCGGGCCTTCACCGAGCAGGGCTGGGTCGACCGCACCCAGGGGGACGGGACCCTCAACGAGCTCGACGAGAACGCCGTCGAAGCCGCTCTCGCGGTCGCCGAGGAGCTCGGCGGTGAGGTCACGGTGCTGACGGTGGGTCCTCAGGACGCCGAGGACGCCGTGCGCCGTGGCCTGCAGATGGGGGCCGACCACGCCGTCCACGTCCTGGACGACGCGATCGCCGGATCGGATGCGTTCGGCACGGCGGCCGTGCTCGCCGCAGCCCTGCGGGCGCTCGCAGGGCAGGAACCGGTCGACCTCGTGATCACCGGCATGGCGGCCCTGGACGGTCTGATGTCGGTCGTGCCGACCCTCGTGGCCGCCGAGCTCGGCATCGCCCAGCTCACGCTGGCGGCCGAGCTCACGGTCACCGAGGGGAGCGTGCGGGTGCGGCGCGAGCTCGACCACGCGACCGAGGTGCTCGAGGCCCCGCTGCCCGCGCTGGTCAGCGTCACCGACCAGTCGAACCAGCCCCGCTACCCCAACTTCAAGGGGATCATGGCGGCTCGCAAGAAGCCGGTGACGACCTGGTCCCTCGACAACCTCGGGGTGGACCCGCAGCGGGTCGGCGCCGCCGGCGCACGCACCCGTGTGGTCGAGGCCACGCCGCGTCCGCCGCGGGAGAACCGCGTGCTCGTCACCGACGACGGCGAGGCGGGCGTGCAGCTCGCCGCGTACCTCGTCGAGAACCGCCTCGTCTGACCGCCCGTCCGAACTGGAGACCTCATGACGATCTCGACCGCCCCGGCGGACAGCACCATCCTCGTCCTCGTCGACCACACCGGTGGGACGGTCCGACCCCCGGTGCTCGAGCTCCTGACCCTGGCGCGCTCGATCGGGCGGGCCGAGGCGCTGTGGATCGGTGACGGCGTCGAGCCCGTGCTGGACACCCTCGCAGCGCACGGGGCGTCCACGGTGCACCGGGCGCCCGCTGACGCCCGCGGCCTCGTCCCGACGGTCGCCGGCACGGTCGCCGCTGTCGTCGAGCGCACGGGGGCGCAGGTGGTGCTGCTCTCCTCGACCTTCGAGAACAAGGAGATCGCTGCGCGCGTCGCGCTGGCCACCCAGGCCGCGCTGGTGGTCGACGCCGCGGGGGTCGAGCGTGTCGAGGGCCGCCTGGTCACGACGCAGGCGGCGTTCGCCGGCACGTGGACGTTGCGCGGGGAGGTGACGACCGACCGCGCGGTCGTCGCCGTCAAGCCCAACGCCGTCCCGGCCCTCGCCGTCGACGGCGCCGCTCGCCCGGACGTCGTCGAGCACCCCGCGGTGCCGACGCAGGCCGGTCCCGACGTCACCCTGGTCGAGAGGGTCGAGCGAGCGGCGTCCGGGCGCCCCGAGCTCGGTGAGGCGCAGGCGGTCGTGGTCGGTGGTCGTGGCACCAACGGTGACTTCAGCGCGGTCGAGGATCTCGCCGACGCGCTGGGGGCCGCGGTCGGCGCGACCCGGGTCGCCACCGATGAGGGGTGGATCGGTCACGAGGCGCAGATCGGCCAGACCGGGGTGACCGTCTCCCCACGGCTCTACGTGGGGGCAGGGGTCTCGGGGGCGGTGCACCACCGCGGGGGGATGCAGTCCTCGGGCACCATCGTGGCGGTCAACTCCGATCCTGAGTCGCCCATCTTCGAGATCGCCGACTACGGGATCGTCGGTGACCTGTTCACCGTGCTGCCGCAGGCTGCCGCAGAGATCCGTCGCCTGCGGGGCTGACCGGCGAGCTGGCGTCGTCGCCCGCTCACGCCGCGGCGTGACCTGGGGTCGCCCGCTCGACGAGCCGTCAGAACCGACGGAGCCAGTCGAGTGCCGCCATGCCCTGCGCGAGCTGGAACGTCCGCAGGTTGGGGATCCCCTGCGGGGGCGGCTGGACCGAGCCGTGCACGAAGAAGGAGGTCACGCCCGCGAGGACCGCACGCACGGACTCGCGGTCGGCGCCGTGGGCGTTGGGGTGCTTCCAGAAGATCTCGTGCGGATCGCCCCCGCCCTGCATCGCGACGCTGGGCAGCATGGCCAGCAGGTCGTACCAGGCGACCCCGTGGCCGCAGGCGTGCGGCCAGTCGATCAGCCAGACGTGCCGAGGCCCGAGCAGCACGTTGTCACCGCGCAGGTCCCCGTGGACGAGCGTGTCCCCGGCAGCGGCCAGAGCCCCACCCTCCGCCCAGGTGACCAGGTCGTCGAGGTGCTCGAGCATCCAGCCACCGTGCTCGCCGACCGCCGCGACCGCCCGCTCGAGGTCGGCCGGCGCGTCGGCGAGACGTCGCCACCCGGCGAAGCTGTCCGAGAGGGTGCGGCTGAGGGCTCGCAGGCCGGGTGGGGACGGGCTGCCGGCCTCGGCGAGGTCGACCAGGGCCTCGAGCACCCGGTCCAGGTCCTGGCCCCGCCAGGGACGCTCGGGAGAGCGGCCCTCGACCGCCTCGAACCCGAGAAGGACCCACGCACCGTCGTCGTCGGACCACAGCAGCCGGGGGGCCGGCACGCCGTCGGGCAGCCGCTCGGCGACCCTGATCTCGGAACGCGCGAGGTTGGGCGAGTCGGGGTTCTGCTCGGGCGAGACCGCCTTGACGAACACCCGGGTGCCGTCGCCGAGCTCGAGCACGGCCGCGTACCCCGGGCTGAAGCCGTTCGTCGCGCCGGTCTCCGAGATCACCTCGGCACCGGCGATGTCGGCGATGCGGGCCCGGACCGCGCGGGGCAGGTCCGCCCAGCCCAGACGGGATCCGCCGAAGGCGTGCGGGCTGGCCTGCTCGACTGACGTCACGGCAGGGATTCTGCCAGCACCTTCGTAGACTCCTGCGCTGTGACGTCATATCTCGACCACGCGGCAACCACACCCATGGGTCGACGTGCCCTGGAGGCGATGGTCGCCGAGCTCGGTCGCACCGGGAACGCCTCGTCGTTGCACGGGGCCGGACGAGCCGCACGACGGGTGGTCGAGGAGTCGCGAGAGGTCGTCGCCGCTCGGCTCGGGGCACGGCCCAGCGAGGTGGTGCTGACCTCGGGGGGCACGGAGGCGGACAACCTCGCGGTCAAGGGCCTGTTCTGGGCGCGGAGCGCCGCTGACCCGCGTCGACGTCGGGTCCTGGTCTCGGGGGGCGAGCACCACGCGGTGCTCGACCCCGCGGTCTGGCTCGGGGGCGAGGGTGCCGAGGTCGTGCTGCTGCCGGTCGACGGTTGCGGCCGGCTGGACCTCGACGCGCTCTCGGCCGAGCTCGACGAGCACGGCGACGAGGTCGCCCTGCTGAGCGTGATGTGGGCGAACAACGAGGTAGGGACGGTGCAGCCGGTCGAGCAGGTCGTCGCGCTCGCACGGGCCCACGGTGTCCCGGTGCACTGCGACGCCGTGCAGGCCGTGGGCCAGCTACCGGTCGACTTCGCCGCGAGCGGTCTGGACGCGATGACCGTCTCGGCCCACAAGGTGGGTGGGCCGGTGGGTGTCGGCGCGCTGCTGGCGCGTCGTGGGCTCGACCTCACCCCCGTGCTGCACGGCGGTGGCCAGGAGCGCGGCGTGCGGTCGGGGACCCTGGACGTGCCCTCGGTCCGTGCCTTCGCGGTCGCGCTCGAGGAGGCGGTGGACCTCCAGCCGACCGAGTCGGTGAGGTTGGCGGTCCTGCGCGACCGCCTGGTCCAGGGCATCAGGGAGCGCGTCGAGGGTGCGGTCCTGCGAGGCCCCGAGGTGCTCGGCGCTACGCCGGAGGACGGCCGGACCGCCGCCCGGCTGCCCGCGAACGCGCACCTGACCTTCAACGGCTGCGAGGGTGACTCGCTGCTGTACCTGCTCGACTCGCGCGGTGTGCAGTGCTCGACCGGCTCAGCCTGCCGCGCAGGTGTTCCCCAGCCCTCGCACGTGCTGCTGGCCATGGGGGTCGAACCGCTCGACGCGCGCGGGGCGCTGCGGTTCTCGCTGGGCCGAGCCTCAGGAGACCAGGACGTCGCGGCTGTGCTGGAGGTGCTCCCGGAGGTCGTGGACAGGGCGCGGGCAGCGGGTCTGTCCGGTGTCCGCTGAGAGGTGACCGTCCCAGCGTCTGCCGGGCCGTACCCTGAGCGCATGCGTGTTCTGGCTGCCCTCTCGGGGGGCGTGGACTCCGCCGTGGCAGCCGCCCGGGCGGTCGACGCGGGGCACGACGTCGTCGGCGTCCACATGGCACTGTCGCGCAACCGGGACGAGTTCCGTACCGGGTCGCGAGGGTGCTGCTCGATCGAGGACGCTGGTGACGCGCGACGCGCCGCCGACGTCCTGGGGATCCCGTACTACGTGTGGGACCTCTCGGACCGGTTCGAGGAGACCGTCGTCGCGGACTTCCTGTCCGAGTACGCCGCCGGACGAACCCCGAACCCGTGCGTGAGGTGCAACGAGCACATCAAGTTCGAGGCCCTGCTCGACAAGGGCGTCGCCCTCGGGTTCGACGCGGTCTGCACCGGCCACTACGCGCGGATCGAGACCGGAGCTCAGGTCGACGGCTCCTCGACCGCCGGTCCCGGCGAGGTCCGGGGCGGGGTGCGTCGCGAGCTGCACCGGGCCAACGACTCGGCCAAGGACCAGTCCTACGTGCTCGCCGTGATGGGCCCGGACAGGCTGGCCCGGGCGATGTTCCCGCTGGGCGAGGCGCCCTCCAAGGACGAGGTCAGGGCCGAGGCCGCCGCGCGTGGGCTCGGTGTCTCGGACAAGCCCGACTCGTACGACATCTGCTTCGTCGCGGACGGGGACACCCAGGGCTTCCTGCGTGAGCGTCTCGGGACCCGGCCCGGCGACGTCGTCGACACCGAGGGCACCGTCGTGGGGGCGCACGACGGCGCGTACGCGTACACGGTCGGTCAGCGCAAGGGCCTGGCCCTGGGGCGCCCCGCACCCGACGGCCGACCGCGCTACGTGCTCGACGTGAGGCCGGCGACCAACACCGTCGTGGTCGGCGCGGCCGAGCTGCTGACCGTCACGGCTCTGCAGGCCGACCGTGCGGTGTGGTTCGTCCCGGTGGTGAGCAGCGACGAGGGGTGGTTCGGCTGCTCGGTCCAGGTGCGGGCTCACGGCACGCCCGTCCCGGCTCACGCCCGTGCGGTGAGCGGTGCGCAGGGTCCGACCTCGGGGGTCGAGGTCCGTCTCGACGAGGGTCTGCGTGGGGTCGCCCCGGGGCAGTCCGTCGTCCTGTACGACGGGACGCGGGTCCTGGGCCAGGCGACGCTCACGGCGTCGTCCCGGTGAGCCCCGCATGACCGGTGTCAGCCTGCTCGGCCCCTGGCCGGGCCGTGACGTCCTGGACGCGCAGTCACGGATGCTGGGCGAGCTGTCGGCGGTTCCCGAGGGCGTGGTGGGCCTGCCGGCCGTGGTCCAGCTGCCGGGTCGTGGTCCGGGAGCCGAGACGGTGGGTCGTACGGCCGCCCTGCTCACCGAGATGCCCGTCGAGCAGGGGCCGCACGGCTGGCAGCTCGCCGACCGTCCCGGCATGGACCTGAGCCGCAGCCGGGCGCTCCTGCGCGAGGACCTCGAGTCCCTGGCCGTCGCCGGCCACGGCTACACCGGGCCGCTGGTCGTCACGCTGCGCGGGCCCTGGACGCTCGCCGCGGTGCTCTACCTGGCCCGTGGTGATCGGGTGCTGAGCGACGTCGGCGCCGTGCGGGAGCTCACCGGTTCGCTCGCGGACGGCCTCCAGGGTCTGCTGGACTCGGTGCGTGGGGCGGTGCCTGGCGCGCAGATCACCGTCGTCCTGCGCGAACCCATGCTGCCCGACGTGCTGGGCGGCACGATCGCGACGTTCTCGGGCCACGGGAGGATCGCTGCCGCCCCGCGCGAGGTCGTCGCCGCGGGACTCGCGGAGGTCGTCGCGGCCGCGCGGGCAGGTGGTGCGGTCACCGTCGTGGCACACGGGGGGTCCCGGTTCGCCTCGCGGTCGCTGCGCGCCCTGGTGGACAGCGGTGCCGATGCGATCGGCCTCGCAGTGGCCTCGGTCCGGGGCCCGCAGTGGGAGCAGGTTGCCGAGGTGGTCGAGGGTGGCCGGCGGATGTGGTTCGGGCTGCCTCGCGAGCCGCACGGGAAGCGCACGGACGTCGGCCGGTTCGCCTCGTTGGTGACCCGCCCGTGGCGGACCGTCGGGATGCCCGCCGCGGCGCTGGACGACGTGGTCGTCCACGTCGAGGCCTCGAGCAGCGTCGCCGGTGGTGACCTGGTGCTGAGCACCCCGCAGCAGGTGCATACGGCCCTGGCCACCGCGGTGCGGGTCGCCGCAGAGATCGCCGAACGAGCCCACGCCTGACCCCGGGGTCCCGACCGCACGACCGGGCAGGCGCGGTGTCGGCGCGAGGCGTCATGATGTCCCGGTGAGCGAGGCACCCCTGGACCCGGCAGACCGTGATCTCGACGAGGACGCGGCGCGTCACCGCTGGTCGATGCTCGCCGAGGAGGTCCGCGACCACCAGTTCGCCTACTACGTGCGCGACGCCCCTCGGGTGAGCGACGCCGAGTACGACGCCCTGCTGCGTCGGCTCAGCGCCCTCGAGGACCACTACGAGCGCTACGGCCTGCGAACCCCCCAGTCGCCCACCCAGCTGGTCGGCGGGACCTTCTCGACCGACTTCGAGGCCGTCGACCACGTCGAGCGCATGCTGAGCCTGGACAACGCGTTCTCGGCGCAGGACGTCACCGCATGGGCCGAACGGGTCCGGCGGGACCTCGACGTCGCGGCGCAGGGCCTGCACTACCTGTGCGAGCTGAAGATCGACGGCCTGGCCATCGCCCTGCTCTACGAGCGCGGACGGCTCGTGCGGGCGGCGACGCGCGGCGACGGGCGTACCGGCGAGGACGTCACGCTCAACGTCCGGACCATCACCGGCATCCCGCACGTCCTGGCGGGCGAGGACCACCCCGAGCTGATCGAGGTGCGCGGTGAGGTCTTCCTCCCGATCGAGGGCTTCACGGCGCTCAACGCCGCGCAGGTCGCGGCGGGGAAGGCTCCCTTCGCCAACCCGCGCAACGCTGCGGCCGGCTCCTTGCGCCAGAAGGACCCGCGGGTCACCGCGTCCCGCCCGTTGCGCATGTACTGCCACGGCGTGGGGGCGCTGCGGTGGTCCGGTCACGACGCTGCCACCGCGCGGCAGTCGGAGACCTACCGGCTGCTCGCGGCGTGGGGGCTGCCCGTCTCGTCGCACACCAGGGTCCTGGCCGACCTCTCCGAGGTGCAGGCGATGATCGACCACTTCGGTGAGCACCGGCACGACGTCGAGCACGAGATCGACGGGATCGTGATCAAGGTCGACGAGACGGCCCTCCAGCGCCGGCTCGGCGCCACGAGCCGGTCACCGCGCTGGGCGGTGGCCTACAAGTACCCGCCCGAGGAGGTCAACACACGGCTCCTCGAGATCCGCGTCAACGTGGGTCGTACCGGCCGCGTGACACCGTACGCGGTGATGGAGCCGGTCAAGGTGGCCGGCTCCACCGTGACGATGGCCACGCTGCACAACCAGGACGTCGTGCGCGCCAAGGGCGTGCGCATCGGTGACGTCGTGGTGCTGCGCAAGGCGGGCGACGTCATCCCCGAGATCGTCGGGCCGGTCGCGGCGCTGTCGGAGGACGGCTACCCACGTCAGGACTGGGAGATGCCGACGCAGTGCCCGGACTGCGGCGCGACCCTGCGCGCGATGCGGGCCGGTGAGGTCGACCTGCGCTGTCCGAACGCCCGGACCTGTCCCGCGCAGGTGCGCGGGAGGGTCGAGCACATCGGGTCACGGGGCGCGCTCGACATCGAGGCGCTCGGCGAGGTCACCGCAGCTGCGCTCACCGAACCGGAGGTGCCCGAGGCACCACCGGTCCCCAACGAGGCCTACCTGTTCGACCTCGTCGGGTACGCGGCGGACGATCCGCAGGAGGCCAAGGACGCGGTGCGGGAGGCGAGCCTGGAACGCCTCGCCGAGGTCGAGGTGATCGTGCGTGACCCCGAGACGGGCGAGCCGCGCGCCGACGAGGACGGTGTGGTCCGGCGCCGGACCCCGTTCCGTCGGCGCGTCACGTACCCGAAGGCGGTGCGGGAGAAGGCCCTGCAGGAGGGTCGCGTGCTGCGCGACTGGCAACCGTCCGAGGCCGCCCGCACGCTGCTGGACGAGCTGGACCTGGCCAAGGACAAGCCGCTGTGGAGGGTGCTCGTGGCGTTGAGCATCCGGAACGTGGGGCCTACCGCTGCGCGTGCGCTCGCCCAGCACTTCGGTGCCATGGCCGAGCTGCGCGGCACCCTCCTCGACCGTGAGGCGGCGGTGGTCGAGCTGTCCTCCGTGGACGGCGTGGGCCCGACGATCGCGGAGTCGATCGTCGACTGGTTCAGCGAGGACTGGCACGCGCAGGTCGTCGACCGGTGGGCGCAGGCCGGTGTGCGGATGGCCGACGAGCGTGACACCTCGATCAGCCGCACGCTCGAGGGCCTCACGGTCGTCGTGACGGGCTCGCTCGACGGCTACTCCCGGGACGGCGCCAAGGAGGCGATCATCGTGCGTGGCGGCAAGGCCGCCGGCAGCGTCTCCAAGAAGACCGACTTCGTCGTGGTGGGGGAGAACGCCGGATCCAAGCACGACAAGGCGGTCGAGCTGGGCCTGCGGATCCTGGACGAGGCGGGCTTCACCCGGCTGCTCGAACGCGGCCCCGACGGCCTCGCCGTGACGCCGGACGGGACGTGACCCTCGAGATCCGGCGGGCTCGACCGGAGGACCTCGACCGGGTCGGTGACCTGACGGCCCACGCCTACCTGGCCGACGACCTCATCAGCCCGGGGCACGAGTACCTCGACGAGCTGCACGACGCGGCCGGCCGAGCCGGAGCCGCGGTGGTCCTGGTGGCCGTCGAGGGCGAGCGGTTGCTGGGCACCATCACGCTGACGGCGTACGGCTCGACGTACGCCGAGGTCGCGCGACCGGACGAGCTCGAGCTGCGGATGCTCGCGGTCGACCCGGCCGCGCGGGGCCGTGGCGTGGGTGAGGCCCTGACCCGCGCCGCGGTGCACGAAGGACGGGCCACCTCGGCGCTGCGGGTCGTCCTGTCCACCATGACGACGATGCGTGCGGCTCAGCGCATGTACGAGCGCATCGGCTTCGACCGGGCGCCGGACCTCGACTGGACGGTCGGGGAGCACGAGATGCTCGGCTACTCGATCGAGCTCCGCTCCGGCCCGGGTGCGCCGTCGGTCGACGACGAGGTCGCGACCTGGCCTCCGCTCGAGGTGGCCGAGGTCGGGGGGTGGCGGGTCGGGATCTCGGGAGGGTTCACGCGGCGGGGCAACAGCGTCGTCGCCTCGGCCGAGCCGCGCGACGTCGACCAGGCCCTGACCGTGGTCGAGGCGTTGTACCGGGCCCGGGGTCTGCCGGCGGTCTACCGGGTGTGTCCGGCCACCCGACCCGTCGACCTGGACCGGAGTCTCGCGCGGCGGGGCTACGCCCTCGTCGCGCCCACCCGGGTGCTCGGCGTGGGCGTGGACGAGGTGCTGGACCGCGGACCTGCGTCCGGGCTGGCTCCACGCCTCGAGGTGGCCGACAGACCTGACGACCGCTGGCTGCGCACCTGGCTCGCGGTCAAGACCGGCCCGGGGCCGGTCCCGGCGCAGGCACGACGGCCCTCGGACCAGCTCGACCTCGCACGGCGGCTCCTCGGAGGTGCCCCGGGCGTCTACCTCGGCGCGTGGGTCGATGCGGACCTGGTGGGAGTGGCCCGGGTCGCGCGTGCGGGCCGATGGGCAGGGCTGGCCTGCATGACCGTCGTCCCGCACGCCCGGCGCCGTGGGGTCGCCCGGTGGCTGAGCCTCGCAGCGTTCGACGCCGCGCGGGAGCTGGGCGCCGACCGCGTGTTCCTGCAGGTCGAGGAGTCGAACACCGCAGCCCGGTCGTTGTACGCGAGCCTCGGGCTGGTCGAGGTGTCGCGCTACCACTACCGCGAGCGACCGATGGCCGGTGAGCACCGGACCGACGCGCCCGACGGTCCGCCAGGGCCCGAGGCACACCGGACCTGAGACCGTGCTGAGGGGATGATCGTCGCCCTGGATGGCCCCCGGGTCACCGGTCGCGGACACTGGGGGGATGATCTCCACCCATCTCGCGACCCGACTGCGTGAGGCAGGCCTGCGATGGCGGCCTGCCGCGGGGGACCGGTTCGTGATCCCCCAGCCCGAGCTCGACGGCGAGGTCTTCACCCTCAGCGAGATGACCATCGAGGCCCACGAGTACCCCACCGGCACGGTGCTGGGGTTCAACGGCACCACCGAGTGGGCGCTGGACTCGGTCGACAAGGAGGACGCGCTGTGGTTGCCCCGGGAGGACCAGCTCCGCGAGCTGCTGGGCGGCACCTTCGTCTCGTTGGGCGTGCAGGACGGGGCGGACGACGGTGCGGGCCGCCGGTACGCGGTCAGGGTGCGCACCACGCAGGGCCCGGAGCGGACGTTCACCGCGAGCTCGGCGGCTGACGCCTACGCGGGGGCGCTGCTCGCCCTGGTCGAGCACGCCGTGGGAGCGTCGCCCCAGGGGTGAGCCGGTGCCTCGCGGCCCACGTGTGAGGCGCCCACTAGACTCGCGGCCATGTCCACCATCTCCCGCGAGGAGGTCGCGCGCCTGGCCGCCCTGGCCCGGATCGACCTCACCGAGTCCGAGCTGAACCGTCTGGCGGGTGAGCTCGACGTGATCGTCGAGTCCGTCGCGAAGGTCAGCGAGATCGCGACGGCCGACGTGCCGGCGACCAGTCACCCCATGCCGCTGACCAACGTGTACCGCGAGGACGTGCCGACCGAGCCGCTCCCGGTGCAGGACGTGCTCGCCGGCGCCCCGGCTGCCGCGGGTGGTCGGTTCCTCGTCCCGCAGATCCTCGAGGAGGACTGATGACCGCCCAGACCCCGGCCGCCGGGCGCACCGGCGACCTGACCCGTCGGAGCGCGGCCGACCTCGCCGCCGCCCTGCGGGCCGGGGAGGTCACCAGCGTCGAGGTCACCCAGGCGCACCTGGACCGGATCGCCGCGGTCGACGGCGCCGTCCACGCTTTCCTGCACGTCTCGGCCGACGACGCCCTGGCGACCGCGCGCGACGTGGACGCACGTCGTGCCGCCGGCGAGGACCTGCACCCGCTGGCCGGCGTGCCGATCGCCGTGAAGGACGTCGTGGTGACCAAGGGTCTGCCGACGACCGCGGGCTCGAAGATCCTCGAGGGCTGGGTCCCGCCCTACGACGCGACCCTGGTCGAGCGGCTCCGCGCCGCGGGCATGCCGATCCTGGGCAAGACCAACATGGACGAGTTCGCGATGGGCTCCTCGACCGAGCACTCGGCCTACGGCAACACCCACAACCCGTGGGACCTGGATCGGATCCCGGGGGGCTCGGGTGGGGGCAGCGCCGCTGCCGTCGCCTCCTTCCAGGCCCCGCTCGCGATCGGCACCGACACGGGTGGCTCGATCCGTCAGCCGGGTGCCGTGACCGGGACGGTCGGGGTCAAGCCGACCTACGGCGGGGTGTCGCGCTACGGGTTGATCGCCCTGGCCTCGAGCCTGGACCAGGCGGGGCCGGTGACCAGGACGGTGCTGGACTCGGCGCTGCTCCACGAGGTGATCGGCGGGCACGACCCGCGCGACTCGACCTCGCTGACCGACCCGTTGCCCGACCTGGTCGCCGCGGCACGTGCGGGCCAGGGGGGCGACCTGACCGGTGTGCGTGTCGGCATCGTCGACGAGCTCAACGGCGAGGGCTACCAGGAGGGTGTGCGCGCGCGGTTCGACGAGTCGATCGCGCTGCTGGCCGCGGCCGGTGCGGAGGTCGTGCACGTCTCGTGCCCGCACTTCGACTACGCCCTGGCGGCGTACTACCTCATCCTGCCGAGCGAGGCCTCGAGCAACCTCGCGAAGTTCGACGGCATGCGCTTCGGCCTGCGGGTGGTGCCCACCGAGGGCAGCATCACCGCCGAGCGGGTCATGGGCGCCACGCGCGGGCAGGGCTTCGGCGACGAGGTCAAGCGCCGGATCATCCTGGGGACCTACGCGCTGTCGGCGGGCTACTACGACGCCTACTACGGCAGCGCGCAGAAGGTCCGGACGTTGATCCAGCAGGACTTCGCTGCCGCGTTCGAGCAGGTCGACGTCCTGGTCTCGCCCACGGCCCCCACCACGGCCTTCCGGTTGGGTGAGAAGCTCGACGACCCGATCGCGATGTACCTCAACGACATCGCCACGATCCCGGCCAACCTCGCCGGGATCCCCGGGATGTCGGTGCCCAACGGCGTGTCCGACGACGGCCTCCCGGTCGGCTTCCAGATCCTGGCGCCGGCCCGTGCCGACGACCGCCTCTACCGGGTGGGTGCAGCACTCGAGGCGCTGCTCGAGAAGCAGTGGGGCGGCCCGTTGCTCGACCGTGCACCCGAGCTGGTGGCCGGGCACGAACCGACCCATGCGCTCCAGACCGAGGGGACCCCCCGATGAGCACCGCGACCACGACCCTGGTGGACTACGACGAGGCGGTGGCCCGCTTCGACCCGGTCATCGGCATCGAGGTGCACGTCGAGCTCGGGACCCGCAGCAAGATGTTCTGCTCGGCACCGACCGAGTTCGGGGCCGAGCCCAACACCCAGGTGACCCCGGTCTCCCTCGGGCTGCCCGGGGCGCTGCCGGTGCTCAACCGGACGGCCGTCGAGTCGGCCATCAAGATCGGGTTGGCACTGAACTGCCAGATCGCCGAGGTCTGCCGGTTCGCCCGGAAGAACTACTTCTACCCCGACGTCCCGAAGAACTTCCAGACCTCCCAGTACGACGAGCCCATCGCCTTCGACGGCTACCTCGACGTGGACCTCGAGGACGGCACCGTGGTCCGCGTCGAGATCGAGCGGGCCCACATGGAGGAGGACGCCGGGAAGAACACCCACGTGGGTGGGGCGACCGGTCGCATCCACGGCGCGGAGTACTCGCTGGTCGACTACAACCGGGCCGGGATCCCGCTGGTGGAGATCGTCACGCGGCCGATCACCGGCCTCGGCGACCGTGCACCCGAGGTCGCCCGCGCCTACGTCCAGGCGTTGCGTGACATCTTCCGTGCCCTGGACGTCTCCGAGGCACGCATGGAGCGGGGCAACGTCCGTGCCGACGTCAACCTCTCGCTGCGGGCGACCCCCGAGTCGCCTCTGGGCACCCGGACCGAGACCAAGAACGTCAACAGCTTCCGTTCCATCGAGCGCGCGGTGCGCTACGAGGTGTCTCGGCAGGCCGCGGTGCTCGACGCCGGGGGCACGGTGATCCAGGAGACCCGTCACTGGCACGAGGACACCGGGACCACGACGTCGGGCCGGGTCAAGTCCGACGCCGAGGACTACCGCTACTTCCCCGAGCCCGACCTCGTCCCGGTCGCGCCGAGCCGGGAGTGGGTCGAGGAGATCCGTGCGACCCTGCCCGAGTCCCCGCCGATCCGGCGGCGGCGGCTGCAGGCAGAGTGGGGCTACGCGGACGCCGAGATGCGTGACGTGGTCAACGCCGGTGCCGTCGAGCTCATCGAGGCGACGATCGTGGCGGGTGCGGCCGCCACGGCCGCCCGCAAGTGGTGGATGGGCGAGCTGGCCCGCACCGCCAACACCGAGGGCGTGGAGCTGGCCGAGCTGCCGGTGACCCCCGAGCAGATCGGTGAGCTCCAGCGACTCGTGGACTCCGGTCGCATCAACGACAAGCTCGCCAGGCAGGTTCTGGCGGGTGTCCTGGCCGGTGAGGGCTCTCCGGCCGAGGTGGTCGCCTCGCGCGGCCTGGAGGTGGTCTCCGACGACGGCGCTCTCCTGGCCGCGGTCGACGAGGCGCTCGCCGCTCAGCCTGACATCGCCGCCAAGGTCCGGGGTGGCAACCTCGGACCGGTCGGCGCGATCATCGGTGCGGTGATGAAGGCCACACGGGGCCAGGCCGATGCGGGTCGCGTGCGTGAGCTGGTGCTGGAGCGCATCGCTCAGGACTGACCCCACAGGCTCGCCGGCGACCAGCTCGCCCGGAGAAGGAGTTCCATGGACAAGCCCACACTCACCGGAGAGCTGGTCGTGCTGCGGCCGGTCCGTGCCGACGACGCCGACGGGATGTGGGATCTCGTCAGTGATCGTGAGGGCATGCGGCTGCACGGCACCACCACGACCTTCTCCCGCGAGGAGATCGACCGGTGGTGCGCCACGGTCGGCGACCGTGCTGACCGGATCGACCTGGCGATCACCCACGACTCCGACGAGTACCTCGGGGAGATCGTCCTGAACGAGCTGGACCACCACTCGGCACGCGCCAACCTGCGGCTCGTCCTGCGCCCGCGTCATCGGGGGCGCGGTCTGGGCGGTGAGGCGATCTCGCTGGTGCTCGGGTACGCCTTCGGCGAACCGCCCGAGGGGCTGGGTCTGCACCGGGTCTCCCTGAACGTGCTGAGCATCAACCCGCGCGCGCGCATGCTCTACGAGGGACACGGCTTCGTGGTCGAGGGGCGACTGCGCGAGAGCCACCGTGACGGTGACTTCTGGTGCGACGACATCGTCATGGGTGTCCTGGAGGACGACTTCCGAGCGAGCCACGCCGCCGTCGAGGCGACCCGCCCGCCCGCGCCGTGACAGAGCCTGCGGGCTCGGGGGGCGGGGCCGGTGACCACGGTCCCGACGGGGCGCCGCGGCAGGACGGTCCCCGACGACGGCCGCGTGCCGTCTACGCCGTCGGGAGCGAGCCGGACCCGAGGTTCAGCATGGCCAACGAGCGGACCGCCCTGGCCTGGGTCCGCACGGGTCTGGCGCTGGTCGCCGGTGGCCTGGCGCTGACCTCGCTCGCCTCCGTGGCAGCGCTCGGCTCGTTCCTGGACCTGGTCGCGGCGGGGCTGTGCCTGCTCGGCGGGGTGGTCGCGGTCGGGGCCCTGGCGTCGTGGCGGCGGACCGAGCGCGCTCTGCGGCTGGGCCGACCCCTGCCTGCGCCGCTCCTTCTGCCCGTGCTGGTCGGGTGCGTCGTTCTCCTCGCGATCGTCCTGGCGGTGCACGCCGGGCTCGAGGCACGGTGAGTCGATCACCGGGGGAGGTCACCCGGCCCGGACATCCCCTGGCCGCAGATCCTGGGCTTCAGGTCGAGCGCACCGTCCTGGCGTGGCGTCGGACGGCCCTGGCCGTGACCGGCGTCGCCATGGTCTGGGTCCTGGGCTGGGTGGGGCGGGGGGCGACGCCGTGGGTGATCGCGGGCCTGGCGCCGGTCCTGGTCGCGGTCGGTCCGGCAGTGGTTCGTCCGGCGTCGCCAGCCGTGGGGCCCTGGTCCTGGATGGTCCGCACCGTGCTCGCCACGGCGTGGCTGGCAGGACTCGGGGCGATCGGCGCAGCGCTCGCGGCGAGCGGCTGACGCGGGAGGATGGTCCGGTGCTGACGGTGACCCTCGCCCACCCCGAGCTGATCGACGCCGTCGTGCGCGACGGGTGGGGGCCCGCGTCGGTCCGGGTCGTGCAGTGGGACCTGCGGTCCGCGCTGCCGTGCGGCACGGACCCCGCGGAGGTGGACGTGGTGGTGGTGCCCAACTACCTGGTGGACGCGACCGGGCTGCGTGCGCTGCACGGTCTGCCGAGCCTGCGGGTGGTCCAGCTGCCCAGCGCGGGCTTCGAGCACGCGTTGGCGCACCTGCCCGCCGGGGTGACGCTGTGCAACGGCCGTGGCGTGCACGACGCCGGCACGGCCGAGCTCGCGGTGGGGTTGGTGCTCGCCTCGCAGCGGGGCATCGACGATGCGGTCCGCGCCATGCCCGAGGGGCGTTGGTCTCCTGTGCTCCGTCGGTCGCTGGCCGACAGGAGGGTCATGGTCCTGGGGCACGGCTCGATCGGGTCGGCGATCGGGCGGCGGCTCGCGGCGTTCGAGGTCGACGTGGTGCGGGTCGCGCGGACGGCCCGGACGTCACCCGACGGGCCGGTGCACGCCGTCGACGACCTGCCGGGGCTGCTCCCCACGGTGGACGTGGTGGTGGTCGTCGTGCCGTTGACCCCGCAGACGACGCACCTCGTGGACGCCCGCTTCCTGGCGGCGCTGCCCGACGGCGCCCTGCTGGTCAACGTTGCCAGGGGCAAGGTCGTCGACACGGCGGCGCTCCTCGTCGAGCTGGGCAGCGGCCGGCTGCGTGCGGCGCTGGACGTGACCGACCCAGAGCCCTTGCCACCGGAGCATCCCCTGTGGCGTGCACCGCATCTCGTCCTCACGCCGCACGTGGGTGGGCTGACCGACGCGACCACCCCGCGGCTCGCGGCGCTCGTGAGGCGTCAGGTCGAGGCCTTGGTCGCGGGCGACGAGCCGTTGAACGTCGTGGCCCGGACCTGACCTGTCGGCCCGGTGCTGGACCTGACCCTTCGGCCCGGTGCCGCCCCGGACCCGTCGGTCAGGTCGGGTGCGGTCAGATCGCGCGGCAGGAGCCGCGGTCGACCAGCGCCGTGGGGAGCCGGACGTGGGTGCCCGGGTCGACGGTCCCGTTCATCAGCCCGATGAGCAGGTCGATCCCGCGCGAGCCCATCTCCTGGATGGGTTGGCTGATCGTCGTCAGCGGTGGTTGGGTCAGCGCCGACTCGGGGACGTTGTCGAAGCCGATCACCGACAGGTCTTCCGGGACGCTCAGGCCAAGAGCGGCGGCGGCGCGCATCGTGCTGATCGCGGACAGGTCGTTGGCCGCGAAGATCGCTGTCGGGCGCTGCTCGAGGTTCAGCAGCTCGGTCGCTGGGCCGAGGGCAGACTCGACCCGGTAGCCACCGAGCCGCACCAGCGTCGGGTCGAGCGGGATGCCGGCTGCCTCGAGTGCGGTGCGGTATCCCTGCTCGCGCAGCCGGGAGGACTCGAGGTCGGGTCGGCCGCTCAGGAAGCCGATGCGGCGGTGACCCAGCCGCAGCAGGTGCTCCACCGCCAGGATGGCGCCGGTGAGGTTGTCGGAGTCGACCGTGGGGAGCCCGGTCGGCCCGGTGTGCGGGTCGATCGCGACGACCGGGATGTTGCTGTCGGCGTCCACGACCGTCGGTGTGACCAGGATCGCGCCGTCGATCAGGGTGCCGCTCAGACGCGAGAGGTAGCGGCGCTCCCACCCGACGTTGCCCCCGGGTCGCCCGCCACCGGAGTAGGCGAGCAGCTCGTAGCCGGTCCCGGCGATCGCTGCCGAGGTGCCCTTGAGGATCTCGGTGCTGAACGGCTCGAACTCGGCGACCAGGATGCCGATCACGTTCGTGCGGTGGCTGCGCAGGCTGCGGGCCACGAGGCTCGACTCGTAGCCGAGGTCGTCGATGACCTCCTGCACCCGGCTGAAGGTTGCGGCCGCGACTCCGTAACGGCCGTTGATGACCTTGGACACCGTGGCGACCGAGACGCCGGCGGTGCGGGCGACGTCACCGATCGTGACTCTTCCGGACGGTTGCACGAGGGGAGTGTATCGGATCGATAACGTTATCGATATCGTTTGACACGTGATCGCGAGCGCCGCGTACTGTGCGGACCGGGACTGGGCGCTGCGAGAGGGTGCGCCGCGGTCGTGCAGGCCTTCCTCCCGGGCGAGGAGGGCGGCCCGGCGATCGCCGGTGTCCTCGGTGGTCGGGTCAACCCTTCCGGGCGCCAGACGGTGAGCCTGCCACGGTCGGCGGGCTCTCAGCCCTGCTCGTACCGGCACCCGCGGCTGACCGGGACCGAGGTGCTTCACCCGGTCTGAGAACACAGGACACCCGGTCTCCCGCACCCGAGGGAGGTGCCGGAGACCGGGCCCTTCCACCACGCCGCAGCCGTGCGACGCCGTGCGAGGTCGTCCTCAGGGTCGATCGGCGGCCGCGAGCCGGTGGGTCGCGAAGTGGTCGATCGCCTCGCACAGGTACGCCGCGAGCCCGGGGGCGTAGGCGTCGTAGGTCGCGGTGAACCGCGGGTCGTCGACGTACATCCGGCCCAGACCGCGGTAGGACTCGGCGTCGGGCGTCCAGAACAGGGCGATCTGGGCGTGATGACGCTCGAGTAGCCCCTGGACCCGGGTGTCCTCGACCGGGACCCGCGCGGCCATGAGCGCGGCGAGGCCTCGGCCGATCTCGGCCGACTCCTCGTGGAAGGCGCTCTGGCCGTCGTGGCCCATCCGCTCCCACGCCGCCGTGCTGCGGTCCACGGCCGTGGTGCCCCAGCGCTCGCGCGCCTCGGTGTCGTACTGGCTGTTGTCGAACCCTGCGTAGAGGTCCTTCGCTGCCATGTCGTGCCCCCCTTCCAGGGACTCAAGGGTGCGGGCGACGGTCCTGGCGAGACGGTCGAAGCGGTCCCGCTCGGCCACCAGACGGGCATGGTGCTCGCGCAGGACCGCGGCCCGGTGCGCTGCAGCACCCTGGGCCCCGTTCGGCGCGGTCGCCGCCGCGTCGAGGATCTCGGCGATCGTGCTCAGCGGGACGTCGAGCTCCCGCAGCACCAGGACCTGCTGCAGCCGCAGCAGCTCCTCGTGGCCGTAGAGCCGTCGTCCTCCCGCGGCGACGCCGAGCGGGACGAGCAGCCCGATCGCGTCGTAGTGCCGCAGGGTGCGTGAGGTGACTCCCGAGAGCCGGGACACCTCGTCGATCGCCCAGGTCCGGGTCGGTCGGTGCACCAGGTCCTCGACCATGTGACCTCACCTCCGTGCCTGCCGACGGCGGGCCTTCCGCCGTCGTCGTGCACGCTAGAAGATGACGTTACGTCAACTGCAAGCCCGGGGGATCACGCACCGCTCTCGGGTCCGCAGGACGCGCCGGCCCGCTCGTGGATGTCCTCCCGGGGTGCCACAGTGAGGGCATGAGCGACCTCTTGCGCGACTCCGAGGTGACCGACGCCCTGGACCCCCGCCACTGGCGGGTGGTGCTGGGCAGGGTGCACGGCACCTTCCGCACCGGTACCTTCACCTGCGGCCTCGAGCTCACCCAGCGGGTCGCCGAGGTCGCCGAGGCCCTCAACCACCACCCCGACGTCGACCTGCGGTACGGCTCGGTCCACCTCTCGACCGTCTCGCACGACGTCGGAGGGCTGACCGGACGAGACGTGGCCCTGGCCGGGGCCGTGTCGGCGGTGGTCGACGAGCTCGGCATCAAGGCGGACACGACTGCTCCCCAGGCGCTCGAGGTCGCGATCGACGCCCTGGACATCCCCGCGGTGGTCCCGTTCTGGCGCGCCGTGCTGGGTTACGCCGAGGAGGTCCCGGTCGCCGAGGACTCCTCACCGGCGCTGGTCGACCCGGCGGGGATCGGGCCGGCGCTCTGGTTCCAGCAGATGGATGCGCCGCGTCCGCAGCGCAACCGGATCCATCTGGACGTGTCGGTCCCGCACGACGTCGCCGAGCAGCGGGTCGCCGCCGCGGTCGCGGCGGGTGGCACCCTGGTCAGCGACGAGCGCGCCCCGGCCTTCTGGGTGCTTGCCGACGTCGAGGGGAACGAGGCCTGCGTGTGCACCTGGCAGGCCCGCGACTGAGGTCGGACCGGGTCAAACGTCCGCACTGCGGCCCTCGCCCTCACGTCCAGGGGGTGCGGTCCTAGACTCCCGGCATGAGCGAGACGACCGACCGAGCCACCGACGCAGCCGTCGACATCAAGCCCCGTAGCCGCCAGGTGACCGACGGTCTGGAGAGCACCGCCTCGCGCGGGATGCTCCGGGCCGTGGGCCTGGGTGACGAGGACTTCGCCAAGCCGCAGATCGGTGTCGCGAGCTCGTGGAACGAGATCACCCCGTGCAACCTGTCCCTCGACCGGCTCGCCAAGGCCGTCAAGAACGGGGTCCACGCGGGTGGTGGGTTCCCGCTCGAGTTCGGGACCATCTCGGTCTCGGACGGCATCTCGATGGGTCACGAGGGCATGCACTTCTCCCTGGTGAGCCGGGACGTCATCGCGGACAGCGTCGAGATCGTCATGCAGGCCGAGCGCCTCGACGGGTCGGTGCTCCTCGCCGGCTGTGACAAGTCGCTGCCCGGCATGCTGATGGCGGCGGCCCGGCTGGACCTGGCCTCGGTCTTCCTCTACGCGGGCTCGATCGCCCCGGGCTGGGTCAAGCTCGAGGACGGCACCGAGAAGGAGGTCACGATCATCGACGCCTTCGAGGCTGTCGGGGCCTGCTCGCGTGGGCTGATGAGCACCGAGGACGTCGGCCGGATCGAACGGGCCATCTGCCCGGGTGAAGGTGCGTGCGGCGGCATGTACACCGCGAACACCATGGCGTCGGTGGCCGAGGCCATGGGGATGTCCCTTCCGGGCTCCGCGGCCCCGCCGTCCGCGGACCGCCGGCGTGACGTCTTCGCGGTGCGCTCGGGCGAGGCCGTGGTCGAGCTGCTGCGGCGGGGCATCACCGCGCGCCAGATCATGACCAAGGAGGCCTTCGAGAACGCGATCGCCGTGGTGATGGCGTTCGGTGGTTCGACCAACGCGGTGCTGCACCTCCTCGCGATCGCCCACGAGGCCGAGGTGGACCTGACCCTCGAGGACTTCTCCCGGGTCGCGGCCAAGGTGCCGCACCTGGGTGACCTCAAGCCGTTCGGGCGCTACGTCATGAACGACGTCGACCGGATCGGCGGTGTGCCGGTGGTGATGAAGGCGCTGCTGGACGCAGGGCTGCTGCACGGTGACTGCCTGACGGTCACGGGCAGGACGGTCGCCGAGAACCTCGCCGAGATCGCTCCGCCCGACCCGGACGGCAAGATCCTGCGCGCGCTGGACAACCCGATCCACCGCACCGGAGGGATCACGATCCTGCACGGATCACTCGCCCCTGAGGGTGCGGTGGTCAAGTCGGCAGGCTTCGACTCCGACGTCTTCGAGGGCACCGCTCGGGTCTTCGAGCGCGAGCGTTCTGCGCTTGACGCCCTCGCCGACGGCACCATCCAGGCCGGCGACGTCGTGGTCATCCGGTACGAGGGCCCCAAGGGCGGCCCCGGGATGCGCGAGATGCTCGCCATCACCGGCGCCATCAAGGGGGCAGGCCTCGGCAAGGACGTGCTGCTGCTGACGGACGGACGCTTCTCGGGGGGGACGACGGGCCTGTGCGTGGGCCACGTCGCCCCCGAGGCGGTCGACGCCGGCCCGATCGCCTTCGTGCGGGACGGTGACCGGATCCGCCTGGACATGGCCCACAGCACCCTCGACCTGCTGGTCGAGCCCGCGGAGCTGGCCGAGCGAGCCGTCGGCTGGTCGCCGCTGCCCCCCACCTACACGCGGGGTGTGCTCGCGAAGTACGCGAAGCTCGTCCAGTCGGCCTCGACCGGTGCCGTCCTGATCTGACCTCTGGCGCCGGGCCCGCCCCCGCTGGTCCCACGGGGTGCGGGCCCGTCGCAGCCCACGCGCGACGTCCGCGATGCGGACTCGTGGACCACGATGCGAGACGGCGTGCGAACGGCGTGACAGCGAGGCGTGCGAGGCGTAGTGTCTCGCCTGTGCAGACGACTCTCGTAGTACTCACCTAGGCGCCGGCGACAGCTCCCAGGTCTCGTCAGCGCTCACCCCTCGACACGCCCCCCGTGGGCCGAGGGGTTTTTTCATGCACCAGCACCAGCACCGCACCGTGTCACCAGCACCGACGCCAGGGAGATACCGATGGTCCAGGGCCCGCACCCGGCTCCTGCCGTGAGCAGCCGTCCTCACGACGCTGCCCGCCCCGTCCCGCAGCCGACGCCCGTCCCGGTCGTCACCCCCGCCGACGTGGTCCGCCCCTCGGGTGTCCCAGGTCCCGTGGCGACCGCCCGGACCGTCGCCAGCACGCCGGCGACCGGTGCGCAGTCGATCGTGCGCTCGCTCGAGGAGGCCGGGGTCGAGATCGTCTTCGGCATCCCGGGCGGGGCGATCCTGCCCACCTACGACCCGCTGATGGACTCCACCCGGCTGCGGCACATCCTGGTGCGGCACGAGCAGGGGGCCGGGCACGCCGCCTCGGGCTACGCCCACGCGACCGGTCGGGTCGGGGTGTGCATGGCGACCTCGGGCCCGGGGGCCACGAACCTCGTCACGCCGATCGCGGACGCGAACATGGACTCGATCCCGATGGTCGCGATCACCGGGCAGGTCGGGGCCTCCATGATCGGCACCGACGCGTTCCAGGAGGCCGACATCGTCGGCATCACCCTTCCGGTGACCAAGCACAACTTCCTGGTGACCGACCCCGACGAGATCCCGCGGGTGATCGCCGAGGCGTTCCACATCGCCAGCACGGGACGGCCCGGTCCTGTCCTGGTGGACATCGCGAAGTCGGCGATGCAGGCCCAGACGACGTTCTCCTGGCCTCAGGACTTCGCGCTGCCGGGCTACCACCCGGTGGTCAAGCCGCACGCCAAGCAGGTCCGAGAGGCTGCTCGGCTCCTGGCGACCGCCCGCCGCCCGGTGCTCTACGTGGGTGGCGGCGCGATCCGTTCGGGGGCGAGCGCCGAGCTGCGCAAGCTGGTCGACGCCTCCGGGGCACCGGCCGTGACCACCCTGATGGCACGTGGGGCACTGCCCGACTCCCACCCCCAGAACCTCGGGATGCCCGGGATGCACGGGACGGTTCCCGCAGTCGCCGCCCTGCAGAAGGCCGACCTGATCGTCGCCCTCGGCGCGCGTTTCGACGACCGCGTCACCGGCAAGCTCTCGTCCTTCGCCCCGCACGCGACGATCGTGCACGCCGACATCGACCCGGCCGAGATCGGCAAGAACCGACGGGTGGACGTGCCGATCGTCGGTGACCTGCGCGAGGTGATCAGCGACCTGCTGCCCGAGCTCGCCCGCGAGCACACCCAGCACGGCAAGCCCGACCTCGAGGGCTGGTGGCGCCAGATCGACGACTGGCGCGAGACCTTCCCGCTGGGCTTCACCGAGCCCGAGGACGGCCAGCTCTCCCCGCAGCACGTCATCTCGCGGATCGGCGCGCTCACCGGCCCCGACGCGATCTACGTCGCAGGAGTGGGGCAGCACCAGATGTGGGCCGCGCAGTTCATCCGGTACGAGCGACCCAACAGCTGGCTCAACTCCGGAGGCCTGGGGACCATGGGGTACTCGGTGCCCGCTGCCATGGGGGCCAAGGTGGGTGCTCCGGACCGCACGGTCTGGGCGATCGACGGTGACGGCTGCTTCCAGATGACCAACCAGGAGCTCGCCACCTGCACCATCAACGAGATCCCGATCAAGGTCGCTGTGATCAACAACTCCTCGCTGGGCATGGTGCGGCAGTGGCAGACCCTCTTCTACGAGTCGCGCTACTCCAACACCGACCTGCACACCGGTCACGGCACGGCGCGCGTGCCGGACTTCGTCAAGCTGGCCGACGCCTACGGCTGCGTCGGGCTGCGCTGCGAGACCCTGGCCGACGTCGACGCGACGATCAAGCGCGCCAACGAGATCGACGACCGGCCCGTGGTCGTGGACTTCACCGTCTCGCGTGACGCCATGGTGTGGCCGATGGTGGCCGCAGGCGTCAGCAACGACGAGATCCAGTACGCCCGGGGCATCAGCCCCGCCTGGGACCGGGAGGAGTGATGGGCCACCGGTCCTGCAACCCTGTCCCGCTCGTCGCGGCGAACCTGCCGCACGCCACGTCCCCGGAAGAAGGTGCATCATGAGCAGGCACACGCTGTCGGTGCTCGTCGAGAACAAGCCCGGCGTGCTGACCCGCGTGGCGGGGCTGTTCGCCCGCCGCTCGTTCAACATCCACTCGCTCGCGGTGGGCCCCACCGAGCACGACGAGATCTCGCGGATCACGGTGGTCGTCGACGTCGACGAGCTGCCGCTCGAGCAGGTCACCAAGCAGCTCAACAAGCTCATCAACATCATCAAGATCGTCGAGCTCGAGCAGGACTCGTCGGTGCAGCGTGAGCTCCTGCTGGTCAAGGTCCGCGCGGAGCTCGCGATCCGCTCGCACGTCCTGGAGGTCGTCGAGCTGTTCCGGGCACGCGTCGTGGACGTCGTCCCGGACGCGGTGACGATCGAGGCGACCGGGGGACCGGGCAAGCTCGACGCCCTCCTGGCGGCCCTCGAGCCCTTCGGCATCCGGGAGATCGTGCAGTCCGGGACCGTGGCCATCGGCCGCGGCTCTCGTTCGATCACCGACCGAGCACTGGAACGCGTCCACCGCTCCGCCTGACTTCCCCCAGACTTGTGCTGCTGCACGCCCGTCAACCCGATCGCCCCTAGCAAGGAGACACACCCGTGGCTGAGCTGTTCTACGACGACGATGCCGACCTGTCCATCATCGCCGGCCGCAAGGTCGCCGTCATCGGTTACGGCAGCCAGGGCCACGCCCACTCGCTGAACCTGCGCGACTCGGGGATCGACGTGCGCGTCGGTCTGCGGGAGGGCTCGCCGTCGCGCGCCAAGGCGCAGGAGCAGGGGCTGCGTGTGGCTACCGTGGCCGAGGCGGTCAAGGAGGCCGACGTCGTCGTCGTGCTGGCCCCCGACCAGGTCCAGCGCCACGTGTACCGCGACGAGATCGCGCCCCACCTGCGTGAGGGTGCTGCGCTGGTCTTCGGCCACGGCTTCAACATCCGGTTCGGCTACATCACACCCCCCGAGGGCGTCGACGTCGTGATGGTCGCGCCCAAGGGCCCGGGGCACCTCGTGCGCCGTGAGTACGAGGCCGGCCGTGGCGTCCCGGTGATCGTCGCGGTCGAGCAGGACGCGACCGGCTCGGCCTGGGAGCTCGCGCTCTCCTACGCCAAGGCCATCGGCGGGCTGCGCGCCGGTGGGATCAAGACCACTTTCACCGAGGAGACCGAGACCGATCTCTTCGGCGAGCAGGCGGTGCTCTGCGGCGGTGCCTCGCAGCTGGTCCAGTATGGCTTCGAGACCCTGACCGAGGCCGGCTACCAGCCTGAGGTCGCCTACTTCGAGGTGCTGCACGAGCTCAAGCTCATCGTCGACCTGATGGTCGAGGGTGGCATCGCCAAGCAGCGCTGGAGCGTCTCGGACACCGCCGAGTACGGGGACTACGTCTCGGGCCCCCGCGTGATCGACCCGTCGGTCAAGGAGAACATGAAGGCCGTGCTCGCCGACATCCAGTCAGGTGCCTTCGCCGAGCGGTTCATCGGTGACCAGGACGCCGGGGGCCCCGAGTTCGCGGCGCTGCGGGCGAAGGGTGAGGCGCACCCGATCGAGTCGACCGGCCGCGAGCTGCGCAAGATGTTCTCGTGGGTCAAGGACACCGAGTCGGACTACACCGAGGGCTCGGCCGCGCGCTGACCTCGCTGGACGCTGACGCCCGTCGTCCCCTCAGGGGGCGGCGGGCGTCCTCGCGCTCGGGCCGACGACGGCTCAGGCCTGCGTGTCGGGGGTGGGGCGGCCCACGGCGGTGTCGGCCTTGACGGCGCCTCGCGCGCCGCGGGGTCGGTCGGGGCCGACGGTGGTGTCCGCGTCGGTCTGGTGCTCGGCCTCGGCGTTGATCTCCGCGCCGAAGAGCACGGCCATGCTGGTCAGCCACATCCAGATCTGCAGGACGACCACCCCGGCCAGCGCGCCGTAGGTCTCGGCGTAGCGCCCCAGGACGGACACGTAGAGCGAGAAGCCGCCCGAGGCGAGCAGCCAGATCGCGGTCGCCACCACGGCTCCGACGCTGACCCACGGCACTCGTGCTGCACGGCGCTGCGGGCCGTGACGGTAGATGATCCCCAGCGCGAGGACCGAGACGGCGAGGATCACCACCCATCGACCGAGGTTGATCGTGAGTCGTCCGGCGTCGCTGCCGCCCAGCAGCAGCGGGACGACACCGGCCAGTGCGAGCAGGACGGAGACCACGACGACCGAGCCGAGGGTGAACAGCAGGGCCATCGCCCGGCGCTTGAGGAAGCCGACACGCTCGGTCTCCTCGTAGGCGAGGTTGACAGCGGTGATCAGGTGGGCCACCCCGATCGAGGCCGAGACGAGAGCGATCACCACCGAGAGGGCCAGGCCCAGGGAGAGCCCCTGCCGATCGGTGGCGGTGAGGCTCTCGAGCTGGTCGGTCACCAGGTCGAGGCCCTGCTGGGGCAGGATCGCGGAGAGCGCCGAGACGTGCCGGTTGATCTCCTCGGGGTTGGCGACGAGGCCGTAGACGAGCACCGCGGCGATCAGCGACGGGAACAGGGCGAGGAAGCCGAAGAAGGCGACCCCCGCGGCGATCAGCGGAACCCGGTCGGCTCCCGAGCGCCTGATCGCGCGGACCAGGATCTGCCACCAGCCCCGCGCGGGGATCCCGGAGGGTCGGGTGGAGTGGGCACCGGGGTACCGGGACTCGTGGGGGTCGCCCATGTGTCCGACTCCTTCGCTCGACGACGTGCGGTGAGGCCAGTGTGGTGGGTGCGGCGTCCACGTGCCGGATGGGGCCTCCGGCGCCGGGCTGCGATGATCGGTGGCATGACGCCCACAGATCACCACCGTCCTGCCGACGAGCCCGTCCCCGGTGAGGACTCTGGCGCCGGGGGTGCGGACGCGCCCGACGGGGACGAGATCATGGACTTCTGGGAGCTCGCGCGCGGCAGTGCGGGTCTGGGCCGGCTCGCAGTGGTCACCGGGGTCGGCGCCCAGGCGGGCGTCGCGCCGCCCGCCTGGGCCTTCGGCGACTCCCCGCGGCTCGCCGACGAGCTGCTCGGGCTGGTCCTGGACGGGGTCAAGACCGCGGCGTCGGTGTCGGTGGCCGAGCTCGAGGCAGCCGGCGAGCCCGTGCCGAGCCCGGGCGACCTGTCGATCGTCCTGGACGGTCGCGGCCACCCGCGCGCCCTGCTGCGCACGACCGCGGTGCGGGTGGTCCCCTTCGACGAGGTCGACGACGAGCACGCCGAGCGTGAGGGGGAGGACGACCGGACGCTCGCCTCGTGGCGTCACGAGCACGAGAGGTACTTCCGCCGGGTGCTGGCCGAGCTCGGGCAGGAGTTCGAGCCGACGATGCCCGTGGTGCTCGAGCGGTTCGAGTGCCGGTTCCCGGCACCACGGCGCTGACCGTCCCGTGAGACGGGCGTCCCGAAGGGTGGGACCCAGAGGCTAGGATCGACCGCATGACACGCACCGTTCGTCTGGCAGTCGTCGCGGGTGACGGCATCGGCACCGAGGTCGTCGAGCAAGGGCTCGCGGTGCTCGACGCGGCGTTGCGCGGAAGCGACGTCACGATCACCCCGACCGAGTTCGATCTCGGCGCCCGGCGGTGGCACACGACCGGCGAGACCCTCACCGACACCGACCTCGCGGCGGTCCGCGAGCACGACGCGATCCTGCTCGGCGCGATCGGCGACCCTGAGGTGCCGTCGGGGGTGCTCGAGCGTGGTCTGCTGCTGCGCCTGCGCTTCGAGCTCGACCACTACGTCAACCTCCGTCCGGCACGGCTCTACCCGGGGGTGCGCTCACCCCTCGCCGACCCGGGCGAGGTCGACTTCGTGGTCGTGCGTGAAGGCACCGAGGGCCCGTACGTGGGCAACGGTGGGGCGATCCGGGTCGGCACCCCGCACGAGGTCGCCAACGAGGTGAGCGTGAACACCGCCTTCGGTGTCGAGCGGGTGGTGCGTGACGCCTTCGCGCGGGCGGCCGCCCGCCCGCGCCGGCACCTGACGCTGGTCCACAAGCACAACGTCCTGGTCCACGCCGGTCATCTGTGGCGCCGGACGGTCGAGGCCGTCAACGCGGACTTCCCGGACGTGACCACGGACTACCTGCACGTGGACGCTGCGACGATCTTCATGACCACCAAGCCCTCACGCTTCGACGTGATCGTGACCGACAACCTCTTCGGGGACATCCTCACCGACCAGGCCGCCGCGATCACCGGCGGGATCGGTCTGGCCGCGTCGGGCAACATCAACCCGACCGGTGCCGCGCCCTCGATGTTCGAGCCGGTTCACGGATCAGCGCCCGACATCGCCGGGCAGGGCAAGGCCGACCCCACGGCAACGGTCCTGAGCGTGAGCATGCTGCTGGCGCACCTGGGCCTGGCCGAGGCCGCCGCCCGCGTCGAGCGGGCTGTCGCCGGGGACCTGGCCGACCGGGGCGACCGAGTACGGTCGACGGCCGAGGTGGGTCACGACCTCGCCGCCCGCGTCGCCGGCTGACCTGCAGCCCGCGCGGGCGTCCTGGGGCTCGCAGCCCGTCCGGCCGTCGTCACCGGTACCGTCAGAGTCGAACCTGGTGAAAGGCCCCACGATGAGCATGACGTCCCTGCCCGAGTCCCCGCGCCCGGCGCCCACGCGAGCCGCCGGAGCCTTCGAGGTCCGGCTCTCCGACTCCCCGCTTCCCGAGCCCGACCGGAGGGCGCTGATCGCGTCGCCGCGTTTCGGCACCGTGTTCACCGACCACATGGCGCGGTGCACCTGGACCGCGGGCGGTGGGTGGAGTGATCGGCGCATCGAGAAGTACGGTCCGCTGAACCTCAACCCCGCCGCGGCTGTGCTGCACTACGGCCAGGAGATCTTCGAGGGTCTCAAGGCCTACCGGCACGCAGACGGCTCGGTGTGGACCTTCCGTCCCGAGGCCAACGCCGCACGGTTCGCCCGCTCGGCCCACCGTCTCGCCCTGCCCCAGCTGTCCGCGGAGGACTTCCTGGGCTCGATCGAGGCGCTCGTGCGCGTGGACGCGGCCTGGGTGCCGTCGGGGGAGGAGACCAGCCTCTACCTGCGTCCGTTCATGTACGCCTCGGAGGACTTCTTGGGTGTGCGGGCGACGCAGCAGGCCGAGTACCTGGTCATCGCCTCGCCGGTCGGCCCGTACTTCGCCGGTGGGGTCAAGCCCGTGTCGATCTGGGTCGCCCAGGACTACCACCGGTCGGGGGCCGGGGGGACGGGGGCTGCCAAGTGCGGCGGCAACTACGCCGCGAGCCTCCTCCCGCAGCAGGAGGCGCAGTCCAAGGGGTGCGACCAGGTGTGCTTCCTCGACGCGTCGACCAACTCGCTGCTCGAGGAGCTCGGCGGGATGAATGTGTTCATCGTCGGTGCGGACGGCAGCGTCGCGACACCCGAGCTCTCGGGCACCATCCTCGAGGGTGTGACGAGGTCCTCGATCCTGCGGCTGCTCGCCGACTCGGGCCACGACGTCCAGGAGCGGCCGATCGCCCTGGCCGAGCTCCGCGCGGGGTTGGCCGACGGGTCGGTGACCGAGGTCTTCGCGTGCGGCACCGCTGCGGTGATCACGCCGATCGGGAGGCTCGCGGGCGCCGACTTCGACCTCGCCGTGGCCGACGGTGCTGCGGGCCGGGTCACGACGGGTCTGCGCGAGGCGCTCACCGACATCCAGTACGGCCGGGCGGCAGACCCCCACGGGTGGATGCACCGTCTGCTCTGAGGTCAGGCGGTCCCGCCCTCGACCGTCCGACGGCCGCCCTGAGACGGAGGTTCTCAGGAGTCGGACGGTGTGGCATGATGCCCACGTGACCCAGATCACCCTCATTATCGAGTAGCGCGTTCGGCACACACCCGCCGAACGCGCAGACCTCCCGTATCCCGGGGGGTCTTTTTGTTGGTCCGGGCACCACCCCCGCCTGACCGGCACGTCGTCCGCACCACCCGGCACCACCCCCGCCGGGCGCCCCTGACGGAGCGCGGGCGACGAGGAATGATGGAACGGCAGGACCAGCACTCCGCCACCGGACCCCCGGTGGTGGCTCGACGAGATGAGCTCCCGTGGACCCCACGACCTTCGACGTGTACGACACGACGCTGCGCGACGGTGCGCAGCAGGAGGGGATGAACCTGTCGGTCTCCGACAAGCTCGCCATCGCGCCCCTGCTCGACGAGCTGGGGGTCGGCTACATCGAGGGCGGGTGGCCCGGGGCGATCCCCAAGGACACCGAGTTCTTCGCCCGCGCGGCCAAGGAGCTCGACCTGCACCACGCGGTGCTCGCCGCCTTCGGGGCGACCCGCAAGGCCGGGACCCGCGCCTGGGAGGACGCCCAGGTGCGTGCGCTGCTCGACTCCGAGGCACCGGTGGTCACTCTCGTCGCCAAGAGCGACCTGCGGCACGTCGAGCGGGCGCTGCGGACCACGGGCGAGGAGAACCTCGCGATGATCACCGACTCGGTGGCCTTCCTGGTCGGCGAGGGGCGCCGGGTGGTCGTGGACGCCGAGCACTTCTTCGACGGCTACCGCTTCGACCCCGCCTACGCGCTGCGTGCGGCCGTGGCGGCCTTCGCGGCCGGTGCCGAGGTGGTCACGCTGTGCGACACGAACGGCGGCATGCTGCCGGGCTGGGTCGCTCAGATCGTCTCCGACGTGCGCGCCGAGGTCGACGGACGCCTGGGCATCCATGCGCACAACGACTCGGGGTGCGCGGTGGCCAACACGTTGGCCGCCGTCGACGCCGGTGCGGTGCACGTCCAGGGCACCGTCAACGGCTACGGCGAGCGCACCGGCAACGCCGACCTGCTCGCCGTGGTGGCGAACCTCGAGCTCAAGGACGGGCGCACCCTGCTCGCGGGTGACGGGCTGCGCGAGCTCACCAGGATCGCCCACGCCATCAGCGAGATCACGAACATCGCGCCGTTCGCCCGGCAGCCGTACGTGGGCGCGAGCGCCTTCGCCCACAAGGCCGGGCTGCACGCGAGCGCGATCAAGGTCGACCCGGACCTCTACCAGCACATCGACCCGACGCTGATCGGCAACGACATGCGCATGCTCGTCTCGGACATGGCAGGTCGGGCCTCGATCGAGCTCAAGGGGCGTGAGCTCGGCTTCGACCTGGCCGGGCAGGGCGAGCTGCTCTCCCGGGTGACTCAGCGGGTCAAGGACGCCGAGGCCCAGGGGTACACCTACGACGCTGCGGACGCCTCGTTCGAGCTGCTGCTGCGTGAGGAGCTGGCGGGGGAGCGGACCAGCTTCTTCGACACCGAGAGCTGGCGGGTGATCGTCGACACCGTCCCGGGCAACCCGGCCGAGGCAATCGCCGAGGCGACGGTCAAGATGGTCGTGGGTGGCTCGCGGGTCATCGCGACCGGGGAGGGCAACGGACCGGTCAACGCCCTGGACCACGCGCTGCGGCTCGCCCTGGTCCCGACCTATCCCGAGGTCGAGCGTTTCGAGCTGATCGACTTCAAGGTGCGCATCCTGGACACCATGCACGGGACCGACGCGGTGACCCGGGTGCTGGTCGAGACGATGGACACCGGCGCCGACACCACCTGGAGCACGGTCGGGGTCGGCCCCAACGTCATCGAGGCCTCGTGGGAGGCGATCGTGGACTCGATCGTCTACGGGCTCGTCCACGCGGGGGTCGAGAAGCGGGGCTGAGCGGCCGGGCGCGGCCACGCGTCGGGCCTGGCCCGACCGCCCCGCGGCAGCGGCCCGGGTTCAGCGCAACGGGGTGTGCGCGGGGTCGACCCGCTCGCCCTCGCGGACCGGGCCGGGCGCCGTCCCGTCGCCGAAGGGTCGCCCGCCGAGCTGCTCGCGACCGTGCTCCGTCATCCACCCCGACAGGTCGGGGCCGGCCGGGACGATCCCGGTGGGGTTGATGTCGCTGTGCACCACGTAGTAGTGCTGCTTGATCTGCTCGAAGTCGATCGTGTCTCCGAACCCGGGGGTCTGGAACAGGTCCCGGGCGTATCCCCACAGGGCCGGCATCTGGGTCAGGGTGCTCCGGTTGCACTTGAAGTGCCCGTGGTAGACGGCGTCGAAGCGCACCAGCGTGGTGAACAGGCGGACGTCGGCCTCGGTGATGCTGTCCCCGACGAGGTAGCGGCGGGTGGTCAGGCGCTCCTCGAGCCAGTCCAGCCCGGCCCAGAGGCGCTCGTGGGCCCGGTCGTAGGCCCCTTGCGACCCGGCGAACCCGCACCGGTAGACGCCGTTGTTGACCTCGGTGAAGACCCGCTCGGCGACCTCGTCGATCTCGGTGCGCAGGTGCTCGGGGTAGAGGTCGGGTGCGCCGTCGCGGTGGTGCTCGCGCCACTGCGTCGACAGGTCCAGGGTGATCTGCGCGAAGTCGTTGGTGACCACCGCCCCGGTCGGCACGTCCACGATCGCGGGTACCGTGATGCCGCGCGGGTAGTCGGGGTCCCGCCGCAGGTAGGCCTCCTGGAGGCGTTCGATGCCCAGCACCGGGTCGCGTCCCTCGGGGTCCAGGTCGAAGGTCCACGACCGTGCGTCGTGGGTGGGACCGGGCAGCCCGACCGACAAGGCGTCCTCGAGGCCCAGCAGGCGACGCACGATCAGCGTGCGGTTCGCCCACGGGCACGCCCGGGCCGCCACCAGGCGGTACCGACCGGCCTCGACGGCGAAGCCGTCCTGGCCGTCGGCGGTGATGCGCGTGGTGATGTAGCGGGAGTCCCGGGTGAACTCCTTGCCCTTGGTCGTGTAGCGACCGCCCTCGGTGTGCTCGGGGTGCTCGTCCTGGGTCATCGGGGCCTCTCTGGTGGTGGAATCTTCAACCAGCCTACGGCGCCGGGGGGTGCGACGCCATCTCAGGCACGTGATCGCCGCACGCCGGCCGGACGTAGGGTGGCCGGATGCGCGGTGAGTACAAGGTGCCCGGTGGCAAGCTCGTGGCGGTCGAGATCGAGGCCGCCCAGGACAGGTTGACGAGGGTCGCGGTGAGCGGGGACTTCTTCCTCGAGCCCGACGACGCCCTCGAGAGCATCGACGGTGCGCTGCTCGGCATGCCCGTCACGGCCACCGTCGCCCAGCTGACCACGGTGATCGAGAGCGTGCTCGGCGCCGGCGTCACCATGGTGGGGTTCACCCCTGAGGCCGTGGCCATCGCGGTGCGGCGAGCGCTGGGGCACGCGACCCGGTGGGAGGACCACGAGTTCGAGATCGTGCACGAGGGCCCGCAGTCACCCGCGATGCACATGGCCCTGGACGAGGCGATGGCCGAGTCGGTCGGTGCGGGCACGCGGCGCCCGACGCTACGGATCTGGGAGTGGGGCGCGTCCGCGGTGGTGATCGGCTCCTTCCAGTCGCTGCGCAACGAGGTCGACCCGGCGGGCGCCGAGCGGCACGGGATCACGGTGGTCCGCCGGGTCTCGGGCGGTGGGGCGATGTTCATCGAGCCGGGCAACACGATCACCTACTCGCTGACCGTCCCCACCTCCCTGGTCGAAGGGCTCAGCTTCGAGCGTTCCTACGCCTTCCTCGACGACTGGGTCATCGGTGCCCTGCGCGGGCTGGGCATCGACGCCACGTACGTCCCGCTCAACGACATCGCCTCACCCTCGGGCAAGATCGCCGGTGCGGCCCAGAAGCGTTTCGCGAGCGGTGCGGTGCTGCACCACGTGACCATGGCCTACGACATCGACGCGACCAAGATGCTCGAGGTGCTGCGCATCGGTCGGGAGAAGATGTCGGACAAGGGCACCGCGAGCGCCAACAAGCGGGTCGACCCCCTGCGCTCGCAGACCGGTCTGCCCCGCGCACAGGTGATCGAGGCGTTCAAGGAGCACTTCCGCGCGCAGTACACGACCGTCGACGGTGCGGTGACCCGGGCTGAGCGTGAGCGTGCCGAGACGCTGGTCGCGACCAAGTTCTCGACCCCGGAGTGGGTCGCCCGGGTGCCGTGATCGCCGCCGCCCGGATGCGGTGAACGTCCCCGACCTCTACTACCTCGGTCGGGCTCCGAAAACCGCGCTGCCGACCCGGACCATCGTCGAGCCCTCGGCCACCGCCGACTCGAGGTCACCGCTCATGCCCATCGACAGCTCGTGCGCCCCCTGCGTCCCGGGCTCCCCGCTGCCGGTCACCGCGTCGCGGACCTCGCGCAGCCGTCGGAAGCCGTCGCGGACCGCTGCGCCCCGGTCCGCGGGGGCCCCGATCGTCATGAACCCGGTCAGCCGCAGGCCGGGCAGGGCGGCGACCGCGGTCGCGAGCCCTGCCGCATCGACCGGGTCCACGCCGTGCTTGGAGTCCTCTCCCGAGACGTTGACCTGCACCATCACCTCGAGCTCGGTGTCCAGTGCCGTGACACGCCGCGAGAGTCGCCCGGCGATCGCCAGGGTGTCGATGCTCTGCACGCAGGTCACCCAGGGCAGCGCTGCGTTGACCTTGTTGGACTGCAGGTGCCCGATCAGGTGGACCGTGGGGGACAGGTCGGTCAGCTCGGGGCCCTTCGTGACGAGCTCCTGGACCCTGTTCTCACCGATCAGCGTGGCGCCTGCACCGATCGCCGCTCGGACCGCCCGCGCATCCTGCGTCTTGGTGGCCAGCAGGAGTCGGACCTCGCCCGGGGCACGGTCGGCAGCGGTCGCGGCCTCGGCGATCCGTCGCCGTACCGCGGCCAGTCGCGCGGCGAGGTCGGCGGTGTCGGGAGTCATGGCTCGTCACCCTAGCCGCCGGTCCAGGGTGCGCCGACCGGCGGTCCGGGTACGGGTCAGGGTGGTCCCGGATACCGCCGCCGCCCGGACCCGGGCACAGTGGACCGTGTGAAGACCCTCCTGAACCTCATCTGGCTCGTGTTCGCCGGCTTCTGGCTCGCCCTGGGCTACGTGGTGGCCGGCATCATCTGCTGCATCCTCATCGTGACGATCCCGTTCGGCATCGCCTCGTTCCGCATCGCGAGCTACGTGCTGTGGCCCTTCGGCCGCACGGTGGTCGACAAGCCCACCGCGGGTGCCTGGTCCACGATCGGCAACGTCATCTGGGTGGTCGTCGCGGGGGTCTGGCTGGCGATCGGGCACGTCGTGACGGCGATCCCGCTCTTCATCTCGATCATCGGGATCCCGATGGGCATCGCGAACCTCAAGCTCATCCCCGTCTCGTTGCTGCCGCTGGGCAAGGAGATCGTCACGACCGACCGTGCCTTCGCCGCCTACGGGCGCTGAACGGCCGGTCAGTCACGGCCGATCGGCGCCACCCTCGCGCTGGTGAGGCGCACGAGGTCCTCTCCGGAGAGCTCGACGTCCAGGCCCCGGCGACCTCCCGAGACGAAGACCGTGTCGAAGAGCCACACGGTCTCGTCGACCACCGTGGGATGGGGATGGCGCTGACCCAGGGGCGAGATGCCGCCGACCACGTAGCCGGTCGCCCGCTCGGCCGCGGACCGCTCGGCCATGGTGGCCCTCTTGCCGCCCACCGCGTGGGCCAGTGCCTTGAGGTCGAGCGTGCCGGTGACCGGCACGACCGCCACCGTGAGCACGCCGTCGACCACGGTCATCAGGGTCTTGAAGACCTGCTCCGCCGGGACGCCCAGCACGCCGGCCGCCTCCAGCCCGTAGCCGACGTCGTTGCTCGCGTCGTGGTCGTACCGGTGCACGCTGTGCTCGACCCCCGCTGCCGCGAGAGCCACGAGTGCCGGCGTCGCCGAAGGGACCAGCTGTCTCCTGCCCACGGCAGAACCCTACGACGGGCCGACGCGACGGGTCAGAGCCGGCCCGCGCCGACGACCCGCAGCACCACGGTCCCCGCGGCGTCGCTCGCGGCCAGGTCGACCACCGCGTCGATGCGCCAGTCGTGGTCGCCGGCGGGGTCGTCGAGCACCTGCCGGACCTCCCAGACCTCGCCCGAGGCCAGCGCCCGCTCGGTCACCTGGTGCAACGCGGGTCCGCGGGCCGCCGGGCCGGTGCCGATATCGGTGTGGTCGTCGAAGTAGGGGTCGAGGGCGTCGGCCCACCGGTCGGTGTCCCAGGGGGCGTCGTCGGGGTCGAGGTCCCCCAGCGCCGCCAGGGCCCCCCAGCGCTCGCGGGCAGCGAGCTCGACCCGACGGAAGAGCGCGTTGCGGACCAGGACCCGGAAGGCGCGGCGGTTGGCGGTGATCGGCGGGGGTGCGTCGTCGGGCGTGTCCTGCCCTGCGGCGACCGCAGCCTCCAGGGCCTGCGGGTCAGCCAGGCGCTCCCACTCGTCCAGCAGGCTCGAGTCGGTTCCTCGGACCAGCTCGCCGAGCCACTCCACGAGGTCCTCGAGCTCCTCGTCGCGTCGTTCGGCCGGCACCGTCTGCCGCAGCGCACGGTAGGCGTCGGCGAGGTAGCGCAGCAGCACGCCCTCGGTGCGCTCCAGGCCGTAGAAGGACACGTACTCGGTGAAGGTCATCGCGCGCTCGTGCAGGTCGCGGACCACGGACTTGGGGGACAGCTCGTGGTCGGCGACCCACGGGTTGGTCTGCTTGTAGATCGCGAACGTGGCCTCGAGCACCTCCGCGAGCGGACGCGGGTAGGTGATGTCCTCGAGCGCCGCCATCCGCTCGTCGTAGTCGTAGCCCTCGGCCTTCATCGCACCGATCGCCTCGCCGCGGGCCTTCTTCTCCTGGGCGTAGAGGACCTGGCGGGGGTCGTCCAGGGTCGACTCGATGACCGACAGGACGTCCAGGGCGTACGACGGTGCCTCGCGGTCCAGGATGTCCAGGGCCGCGTAGGCGAAAGGGGACAACGCCTGGTTCAACGCGAAGTCGTGCGGGACGTCGACCGTGAGCCGCACGGTGCGTCCGTTGCCGTCCGGGCGGGGAACCCGCTCGACCACCCCGGCGGTGCGCAGCGACCGGTAGACGTTGACGGCCTGGCGCACGTGACGCCCGCGCGCCGCCTCGGGCTCGTGGTTGTCGGTGAGGAGGTGCGTCATCGCCTCGATCGGGTCGCCCGGTCGGGCCAGCACGTTGAGCACCATCGCGTGGCTCACCGCGAAGCTCGAGGTCAACGGCTCGGGAGGCGCGTCCCGCAGCCGCTCGAACGTCTTGTCGGTCCAGTTCACGGCACCCTCGGGCGCCTTCTTGCGAACGATCTTCTTGATCTTCTTGGGGTCGTCCCCGGCCTTGGCGAGCAGCTTGCGGTTCTCGATCACGTGGTCCGGGGCCATCACGATGACCTCGCCGACGGTGTCGAAGCCGGCTCGACCCGCGCGTCCGGCGATCTGGTGGAACTCCCGGGCCGAGAGGTGACGCATCCGCACCCCGTCGTACTTGACCAGGGAGGTCAGCACCACCGTGCGGATCGGGACGTTGATCCCCACCCCCAGCGTGTCGGTGCCGCAGACCACGGTCAGCAGACCCCGCTGGGTGAGCCGTTCGACGACCCGCCGGTACCGGGGCAGCATCCCGGCGTGATGGATCCCCACGCCGTGACGCAGCAGACGCGAGAGCGTCTTGCCGAACCCGGTGCCGAACCGGAACGCACCGAGCTCGTCGGCGATCTCGTCCCGACGGGTGCGCGAGGCGACGGTCGTGGACAGCAGCGCCTGGGCCCGCTCGACAGCCGCGGCCTGGGTGAAGTGCACCAGGTACACCGGTGAGCGACGGGTCGAGACGAGCTCCTCGACCAGCTCGTGCAGGGGCTCCACCGCATAGCTGTAGGTCAACGGCACAGGGCGTTCGGTGTTGGTCACCGTCGCGACAGCACGACCGCTGCGGCGCTCGAGGTCCTCGGCGAAGAAGCCCACCTCGCCGAGGGTCGCGGACATCAGCAGGAACTGGGTCCGTGGCAGCTCCAGGAGCGGGACCTGCCACGCCCACCCGCGCTGCGGGTCGGCGTAGAAGTGGAACTCGTCCATGACGACCTGACCGACGGCGTCCACCCCCGGCACGGCGGGGTCGTCGACGTGGTCGGGCGCCTCGGCGGTGCCCTCACCGGTCCGCAGCGCGATGTTGGCCAGGATCTCGGCGGTGCAGCAGACGATCGGTGCACCGGGGTTGACGCTGCTGTCCCCGGTCATCATCCCGACGTTGTGCGAGCCAAAGGCCGCGACCAGGGCGAAGAACTTCTCGCTCACCAGCGCCTTGAGCGGCGCGGTGTAGTAGGTGCGACGCCCCTGCGCCAGGGCGACGAAGTGCGCTGCGGTGGCGACCAGGGACTTCCCCGAGCCGGTGGGCGTGGAGAGGATCACGTGCGAGCCGGTCACGAGCTCGAGCAGCGCGTCCTGCTGCGCGGGGTACAGCTCGAGCCCCTGGTCCGCAGCCCAGCCGACGAAGGCCTCGTACAGCGAGTCCGGGTCGGGTCGTGCGGGGATGCGCTCGGCGAGGTTCCGGCTCGGGTCGATCGGCTGTGTGGTCATCTCGGCCATCCTCCCAGGTCTGCCGGCCCGCGATCCCTTGATCGTGCCCGATGTCGGTCGATAGGTCGGCCGTGCCCGGTGGGTGCCGAACCACCAGAGGGGGACGAGCGGGTGCTCACGCACGACTGGGCGCGCAGCGGACGCTACGCGGTCGCCTTCACGGTGATGGTCGTCCTCGGCCGGCTGATGCGCACCGAGCCCGCGAGCCTGTCGTTGGTGTGGCCGGCGGCCGGTGTGGCCCTGATGTGGCTCACGGGCTCGGCCTCGCGCCGCGCCCGTCTCCTGGACGGCTCGCTGATGCTGGTCATCGCGACGGTCGCCGCCGTCGCGACCGGGGCGCCTGCCAGCACGGCCTTCGTCCTGTCCTCCTCGACCCTGGGCGGGGCAGCGTGCGCCGGGCTGGTCCACCGGCGTGGGCGTGAGGGTGCCCCGACCCTGGCCAGCGTCCAGGACGGCCTGCGGCTGCTGCTCGCCTCGCTCGTCGCCGGTCTGTCCAGCGCCCTGGTCGTGGCCGTGGCCTCGCTCGTGGTCCGGGACGTCGACCTGCTCGCCTACACGCTCCTGCTGGTCGTGCGCGCCGTGCTGGGCTCGCTGATCGTCGGTGCGGTCGTGCTGACCTGGCGCTCGGGTCGTCCACGGCGCGGGGCACGTCGGGGGTGGGCCGGCGAGGTGGTGCTCGAGGGAGCGGTCACGGCGGTGGTCCTCACGGCGATCTTCGCGGTGGCGGACGGCGTGCCGCTGGCCTTCGCCGCGATCCCGGTCACGCTGTGGGTCGCCCTCCGCTCGGACGTGCTGCGGTCGGCGGTGCACGTGACCGTGGCCGGGACCCTCGTCGTGGCGTTCACGCTGACCGGCTCGGGTCCCTTCCTCGACTGGCCGGTGACCACCGCCTTCCTGCTCGCCCAGGGCTTCATCGCCGTGGTGGCCCTGACCGGACTGGGGCTGGCCCTGGTCCAGGCCGAACGGCTCGCCGCCGCGCAGGACGCCCGCTCGGCGGCCGACCGGCTGCGGAGCACCATCGACAGCGCACTCATCGCTCACCTGACCGTGCACCGCACCCCCGCCGGGCCTGTGCTGGGCCGGGTGAACCCGGCGGCCACGACCTTCCTCCGACGCTCGGCGCACGAGCTGACCGGGCGGCCCTGGCTCGAGCTCGTCGCCCCCTCGCACCGTGCGGTCGTGCTGGCCGGCCTCACGTCGCTGGGCGCGGACGACACGTGGCAGGCCGAGGTCCTGCACGTCCTGGACGACGGCTCCGAGCACTGGGCCCAGGTCTCGGCCGCTCCGATGGCGGGTGACGCCGCGCCGGACGGATGGTTGACCGTCCAGCTGCTCGACGTCACCTCACGCAAGGAGGTCGAGGACCGTCTGGCGCACATGGCGCTGCACGACGACCTGACCGGGCTCGCGAACCGCATCCTGCTCCAGGACCGCATCGAGCAGGCCCTGCTGGCCTCACGGGGGCCGGGCACCGAGGTCGCACTGATCTTCTTCGACCTCGACCACTTCAAGACCGTCAACGACTCCCTGGGGCACGCCGCGGGCGACCTGATGCTGCTGACGATCGCCGAACGACTGCGCGGCTGCGCGCGGGCCGGGGACACCGTCGCGCGCATCGGTGGTGACGAGTTCGTCGTGTGCTGCCCCGGTGTGCGCAGCGACGCCGAGGCCCAGGAGGTCGCCGACCGGATGCTGGAGGTCGTCGCGCACGACATCGAGGTCGGGGGTCGGCTCGTCACGGTGACGGTCAGCGGTGGCCTGACGCTGTCCGGTCCGGGCAGCAGCGCGAGTGACCTGCTGCGGGAGTCGGACGCTGCGATGTACGAGGCCAAGGCCAAGGGACGCAGTCGCATCGAGCGGTTCGCCGACCGCCTCACGGCTCAGGCCGACCGCCACCTCGAGCTCGACGAGGCCCTGCGGGTCGCCCTGCGCGAGGACCAGTTCGTGCTGCACTTCCAGCCGATCGTGCAGATGGCCACGGGACGCACCGTGGGGCTCGAGGCCCTGGTGCGCTGGGACCACCCGGACCGTGGGCTGCTGGCCCCGGGGGAGTGGCTCGACGTCGCGGAGAACACCGACCTCATCATCGGTCTGGGTCGATGGGTCCTGGAGCAGGCGTGCCGCGAGGGGGCCGCTCAGGTCGCCGCCGGGCGCGACCTCACGATGCACGTCAACGTCTCGGCCCGCCAGCTGCGCGAGGCGGGCATGGTCTCCACGACACGGGAGGCGCTGGCTGCGAGCGGGCTGCCCGCGTGCCGGCTCGTGCTCGAGCTCACCGAGACCCACCTGCTGGACGTGCACCACAGCCTGACCCGCGACCTGCAGCGGTTGCGTGACCTCGGCGTGCGGCTCGCGGTCGACGACTTCGGCACCGGGTACAGCTCGTTGCAGCAGCTCGTCGAGCTCCCGATCGACGCCCTCAAGATCGACCGGTCCTTCGTCGACCGGATGGTCGGTGACCAGCGGTCCGCGGCCGTCGTGCAGGGCATCCTCGGCATGGCGGCGGCGCTGGGTCTTGACGTGGTGGCCGAGGGTGTCGAGACCTCCGCCCAGCGCACCGCCCTCCTGCGGGCCGGCTGCACGGTGGCCCAGGGATACCTGTGGTCCCGTCCAGCGCCCGTCGTCGAGCTCGCCCTCGACCGGCGGGGCCGCCACGAGGTCGGCGCTGCCTGACGCCCGCCGCGTGTCGCCCCAGGGCCGCTCAGGCCAAGGTCTGCCGGACAGCGCCCCCGTCGATCGACCACGACACCGTGGCCAGGGCACCGTTGACCAGGGCGAGGTGCGGCGGCACGTGGCCGCACTCGACGTCGCCCACGATCGGCAGCCCGAGACCTCCCAGCGCGTCCATGACTGCCTCGCGCTGCGACAGGGACGGGGCACCCGGGGCGCGGGTGCGTGCGACGAGTACGCCGTGGGCCTGGTCGAACCACCCGGCCAGGCGCATCCCGTGCAGTCGCCGGGCGATGTCGAAGGACGGCGCCTCAGCGGCCTCCAGGTACACGACCAGTCCCTCGGGCGCGTGGTCGCGAGCGAACGCGGGGACGTCACCGAACGGTGTGCCGACCAGGTTGGAGAGCGTCTCGATGCAGCCGCCGACGAGCCGACCGCTCACCGTGACCTCGTCCTCGCCGTCGAAGCGCGTCCAGGTCCCCGGGGTGTCCAGCGTGAACGTGTCGACCGTCGGGTGCGTGGCGTAGTCGTCGAAGCCTTCGGCGCGGTACGCAGGTGCAGGACCCTGGTCGATGCTGGACCCCGACGGTGCCTGCACGACGTCGAGCCACGAGACCAGCGGCGGTGGGACGGTGTACGGCGTGTCCATCAGGTTCTGGCCGTGGACCGTGGCGACCCCGGTGCGCAGGGTCAGCGGGGTGATCAGCGTCGAGATGTCGGAGAACCCGACCATCCAGGTCGGCCGCGCGCGCGCGATCGCGTCCCAGTCGAGCAGGTCGAGCAGGTCGATGGCCGTCTCTCCGCCCCACGGCGGCACCACGGCACGGATCGTGGGGTCCACGAGCATCGCGGTCAGCTCGGCGGCGCGTTCGCGGGCGGGTGCGCTGACGTGCCCGAGCCCGTCCATGCACGCGCCGACCACGACGTCGAAACCCTGGTCGCGCAGGGCTCGCACGCTGACCTCGAGTCGCTCGCGCAGCGGTGGCGCCACACCGCTCGACGGTGCGGTGACACCGATGCGGTCGCCGGGTGCCAGGGGGTCGGGGTAGCGGATCGTCATGGAGCACCTCCGGGTCGCTGTCGGCTGTCGGCAGGGGACGAGGTCAGGCGAGGACCGTCTCGCACACCTCGACGAGGTGTTGCCGCAGCGGGACGGTCCGCTCGGCGAAGCCTCGTTGGCGGGTCACGTACTCGGCCCGCCCCCGTGGTGTCTCGATCCTCACCGCGGGTGCTCCCAGGGTCGAGACGTCGTAGGGCGAGGCCTGCATGTCCAGGGTCCGGATGTCGCGGGCCAGCTCGAAGCAGTCCAGGAGCAGGTCGCCGGGGACGGCGGGACCCAGCTTCAGGGCCCACTTGAGGCAGTCCATGTTCGCGTGCAGGCACCCGGGCTGCTCCATCGCGACCTGGGTGGCCCGGGTGGGCTGCAACCGGTTGAGGGCGACGGCCTGCGGGGTGAAGAAGCGGAAGGCGTCGACGTGGCTGCACCGCACGGGGTGGGACTCGACGACCGCGTCGGTGCCCTCGCGACCGAGCCGCAGCGGCAGGTCGTGGCGGCGCCGGGCGTCGTCCTGCCGGTAGACCATGGCCCACTCGTGCAGACCGAGGCAGCCCGCGAAGGCCGGGCGCGACGCGGTCGCGACGAGCAGGTCCCGGATGTAACGCACGGTCGGGCCACGGTCGGTCAGGAAGGCGGTGACGTCGAGCCCGACGGCGCCGTCGTCCCCCGTCGCGTACCAGCGCCACGAGGCGTGCTCACCCGGCCCGGGGGCCAGCATCGCACCGACCCCGGGGTGCCAGCGCCGCAGCCTGCCGGGCGTGACTCCGTAGTAGTCGTAGAGGAAGTCGTCGATCGGGTGCGAGGCCCCGGCGGCACGGCGCTCGCGACGGCTCACCGTCAACGCGTCCGCGCGCTCGGCGTGACGCCGGGCGCGCTCGGTCCAGTCCTGCACCTCCAGGACGGGGCGGGTCGCCGCCGCCCCGCGGGCGCGTTCGGTCACCAGGTCATCGTAGGCGCGTGGGTAGGGTCGGTCGGTGGACCAGGACGAGGAGACGACCATGGGTGACCGGCTCACGATGCGTACGCGACTTCGGCGGATGCCCGCCCTTGCCGGCGACCTGCCCTCCTTCGTCCCCGAGGCGCTGCCCCCCGACCCCGTCGACCTGTTCCTCTCCTGGTTCGAGCAGGCGGTCGACGCCGGGGTCCCCGAGCCGCACGCGGTGACCCTGGCCACGGCCGGGGCGGACGGCGCCCCGAGCTCGCGCGTGGTGGTGCTCAAGGACGTGCGTGAGGGTGCCTTCGAGTTCGCCACCGACCGGCGCAGCCGCAAGGCCCGTGACCTGGACGTCAACCCCCGGGGCGCGCTCTCCTTCTACTGGCAGCCGCAGGGGCGCCAGGTGCGCGTGGCCGGGCCGGTACGGGCCCTCGACGCGGTGCTCTCGGCGCAGGACTACCTCGCCAGGTCGCCGGCCTCACGGGCGGCGGCTCTGGCCACTTGTCCGGGTGAGCGGCTGGGCAGCGCCACCGAGCTCGCGGAGGCGATCGAGCGGGCGCGCGAACGGGTCGATGCCGAGCCGGGTCTGGTGCTGCCCGAGTGGGTGGTCTACTCGCTGGTCCCGGACGAGGTCGAGCTGTGGCAGGGCAGCCCGACCCGTGCCCATGTGCGCGTGCTCTACCGCCGGGACGGGCAGGGATGGACGCATCGGCTCGAGTGGCCGTGAGCGCACCGCCCCGCCGTAGGGTGGGCGCCATGCCTGCGCAGCCCGACCTCGTACCCGCCGGGACCGATCCGGGTGCAACCGCTGTCCCGGTCGTGCAGATGTGGACCGACGGGGCGTGCAAGGGCAACCCGGGGGTGGGTGGCTGGGGGGCGTGGATGCGCGCGGGGGACCACGAGCGCGAGGTCTTCGGCGGTGAGCCGGTCACCACGAACAACCGGATGGAGCTGACCGCGGTCATCGAGGGCCTGCGCGCCCTGACCCGTCCGTGCGCCGTGACCCTGCACGTGGACTCCACGTACGTGATGAAGGGCATGAGCACCTGGTTGGCGGGGTGGAAGCGTAACGGGTGGCTCACCGGTGACAAGAAGCCGGTCAAGAACAAGGAGCTGTGGCAGGCCCTGGAGATCGAGGTCGCGCGGCACGCCGTGACGTGGGTGTGGGTCAAGGGCCACTCGGGAGACATCGGCAACGAGCGGGCCGACGATCTCGCCAACCGCGGCGTCGAGGTGGCGCGGCAGGCACCTCCGTCGACCGCTGGGTGAGACATCCCGTCTTGGAACTTGATACGCGCCTCCAGGTGCGGGTTACTGGCACCGTGACCCCCCAGGACGTCTACACGCACGGTCATCACGAGAGCGTGCTGCGCTCGCACCGGTGGCGTACCGCCGAGAACTCTGCGGCCTACCTGCTGCCGGTGCTGCAGGCCGGGCAGCGGCTCCTGGACGTCGGCTGCGGCCCGGGCACGGTCACGGTGGACCTCGCCGCGATGGTCGCGCCCGGTGAGGCGGTGGGGCTGGACCGGTCCGAGGCCGTGATCGAGGTCGCCCGCGAGTCGGCCCTCGCGGCGGGCGTCGCCAACGTCACCTTCCGGCACGGGGACGTCTACGCCCTGCCCTTCCCCGACGCCGCCTTCGACGTCGTGCACGCCCACCAGGTGCTCCAGCACCTCTCGGACCCCGTCGCCGCGCTGCGCGAGATGCGCCGCGTGACCCGACCGGGGGGAGTGGTCGCGGTCCGTGACGCCGACTACGCGGCGATGACCTGGTACCCGCCGTCGAGCGGCCTGGAGGAGTGGCTCGCCCTCTACCACGAGGTGACGGCCGCGAACGGGGCCGAGGCCGACGCCGGAAGGCGTCTGCTGTCGTGGGTGCGCGAGGCGGGGTTCGACCCGGCCGGCATCACACCCAGCGCGGGGGTGTGGTGCTACGCGACACCTGAGGACCGCGCCTGGTGGGCCTCGCTGTGGGCAGACCGGGTGACCTCCTCGGACTTCGGCGCACAGGCGCTCGCGACGGGTCTGGCCGACGACGTCGCCCTGGAGACCCTCGCCGAGGCGTGGCGCACCTGGGGTGAGAGCCTCGACGGATGGTTCTCGATCGTCCACGGCGAGATCCTCGCGAGGGTCTGAGGCCGGACCTCGACGGATCGGACCGGTCGAGGAGCGCCGGTCTCAGCGCCGCGCGTCGCTGGGTTCGGGCTCGGTGGGCACCAGGGCGTGCGCGAGCGCCCCGGAGCCCGCGTGCAGCGCGCGTTCGAGCGGCCCTCGTCCCAGCGTGAGCCGCCAGGCGGTGGCCGCCGCGAGCGTGACGAGCACGAAGGTCGCCAGCCGGAGGTTGCTCGGGTCCCACACCGCGTCCTCGCCGATGATCGCGATCGCCACGAGGTGCGAGCAGTACGCGGTCAGGGCCAGGGCTCCGGTAGCGGCCAGCGGCGCCAGCAGGCGAGGTGCGCGCGCGGTCACGGCCAGGCAGGTGGCCAGCACGAGCAGCGCCACCCCGATGTTCCCCACGACCTCGGGGCCGGTGCTCGAGTGCGGCTCGGAGGTGAGCAGGTCGCGTGCCGCAGATCCTGGCGGCAGGACGCGCCTCGCGACGGCTGCGGTCCCGTAGCCCAGGACGACGCACAGCGCCCCTGCTCCGGCCAGGCGGCGACCCACCTCCGGGGACCGGAGGTCGGTGCGCCCGACGGCCAGGCCGACCAGCAGGTAGGCGATCCAGACGGCTGCCGGGTAGTAGTCACCGACCAGGACGTCGACGTGCTGACCGGCCTCCCGGGGGTCGCCCAGTGCGACCTGCGCGAGCCGGACCACGGGTGGGCCGACGACCACCACGACGCCGGCGATCAGCAGCAGCGTGCGTGGAGGCAGCCGCAGCAGTCCTGCGGTGACCGCGAACATCACCGCGTAGGCGGGCAGGATCACCACCACGGGGGTGTCCAGGGCGATCAGCAGCGCGCCCAGGGGCCACAGCGCCACCGCGCGTGCCACGATCCTGACCCGGGCTTGGCGCAGCGCCGCTCCGTCGACGGGCGTCCGGCCTCCGCTCAGCAGCGCTGCCGACACCCCGGCCAGCAGGGCGAAGGTGGCGGCCGACCGGCCGTCAGCGACCTGGAGCCAGCCGGTGCGTGTCCAGAACTCCTCGTCGCTCGCCCCGAGGTGTGCGGCGAACATGCCGAGCACGGCCAGCCCGCGGGCGACGTCGATCCCGACCACTCGTTCCACCGTCGCAGCGTACGGCGCACGCAGGGGGGCCGGTCAGGCGATCGCGGCGTCCTCGAGCGCGCCGCACTGCTCGGGGATGCCGCGCGACGACCAGGCCGAGGCGTCCAGGGCGACGTCGCGCACGGCCACCGGACGAGCCAGGAGGAAGCCGGCAGCCGCGTCGCACCCGGTGCTCTGGAGGCGGGCGAGCTGCTGCTGGGTCTCGACCCCCTCGGCGATGACCTCGGCGCCGAGCCCCTTGGCGAGGGTGACGATGCCGTTGACCACGGCGTCACCGGTGGTCGACCCGAGCTCGTTGACGAAGGAGCGGTCGATCTTGATCACATCGACGGGGAACCGGACCAGGCGGGCCAGCGAGCTGTACCCCGTGCCGAAGTCGTCGATCGCGATCTGGACGCCGAGGTCCTCGATCCGCCGCAGCTCGGCCGCGGCCTCGTTCTGGGCGGCCAGGGCCGACTCGGTCACCTCGATGCCGAAGCGGTGCGGTGCGAGCCCGACCCTGACCAGCTCGGACTGCAGGAAGGTGGCCAGCCCGGCCTGCGAGAGCTGGCGTGGGGAGACGTTGACCCAGACGGTGAACCCGGGGATCGGCGCCCACAGGGCCGCCTGGTCCATGGCCGTGCGGATCACCCATGAGCCGAGCGGCTCGATCAGCCCGGTCTCCTCGGCCATCGTGATGACCTCGAGGGGCGGGATGACGCCGCGCTGCGGGTGGTGCCAGCGCAGCAGGGCCTCGACCCCGATCACGGCTCCCGTCCCCAGGTCGAAGGCCGTCTGGTAGTGCAGCTGGAGCTGGGCCGAGTCGAGCGCCGACCGCAGGTCTCCCTCGAGGGAGGCCTGGCCCATCCGTGTCTCGAGATCCGCGTCGAGCTCCTCGGCGAACCACATCGTGCGGTTGCGCCCCGCCAGCTTGGCGTGGTGCAGCGCGAGGCCAGCGTGACGCATCAGCGTGTCCACGGCAGACGCGGGCTCGGTGAGGGCCAGCCCGAGGCTGACCGTGACGACCACGTCGCGACCGGGCGCGCTGATCGGCTCGGCCATCGTCGCGGTGACCGCGGCGGCGAGGAGCTCGACCTCCTCGCGGGTCGTGCCGAACAGGGCGAGAAGGAACTCGTCGCCCCCGATGCGGCCGGCCACGCAGGCGCCCCCCGTCAGCTCCGCCAACCGGGAGCCGAGGGTGGACAGCACGAGGTCGCCGACGGTGTGGCCCAGGGTGTCGTTGATCAGCGCGAACCGGTCCACGTCGACCACGACGGCGCCGACCGTCCGGTCGGGGTGCGCCTCGAGCTCGGCGGCGAGCAGCTCGGTGAGGGCATGACGTGAGGTGAGCCCCGTGAGGGCGTCATGATGAGCTCGCGCGCTCGCGAAGGTGTCCTGCATCCGGCTGACCTGCTTCCCGTACCGTCCTGGCGGGGCTGATGTCGGCACATCCATGTGCACTCACAGTCCTATCGGCACCTCTGGCGGCGACATGAGTCCGGTCCGGGATGCGAATACCCTGGCCCGATGCGCATCGCCAGGTTCACCACCGGAGACGACCCCCGCTACGCCCTCGTGGACGGTGAGCCGGGGAACGAGCACCTCACCGTCCTGACCGGGGACCCGATCTACACCCCGGTGCAGCCGACGGGGGAGCGGGTCGCGCTGACCGACGAGGTCCGGCTCCTGGCCCCGGTCATCCCGCGGTCCAAGATCATCGGCGTGGGACGCAACTACGTCGACCACGCCGCCGAGATGGGTAACGAGGTGCCGACCAGCCCGCTGCTCTTCCTCAAGCCCAACACCTCGGTCATCGGACCGGACGACCCGATCGTCCTGCCGACGTGGACCGAGGACGTGCACCACGAGGCCGAGCTCGCCGTGATCATCGGCAAGGTCACCAAGGACGTCTCGGTGGCGCGGGCGCTGGACCAGGTCTTCGGCTTCACCGTCGCCAACGACATCACCGCACGCGACGTGCAGCGTGCCGACAACCAGTGGACGCGCGCCAAGGGATTCGACGGGTCGTGCCCGATCGGCCCCTGGGTCGTGCCCGGGCTCGACGTCGACGACCTGCGGGTCACCGCCAGGGTGAACGGGCAGGCGCGGCAGGACGGCCGGACGTCCCAGATGGTCTTCGACGTCGCGACGCTGATCTCGTACATCTCCGAGGTGTTCACCCTGCTCCCGGGGGACGTCATCCTCACCGGCACCCCGGCCGGCGTGGGACCGGTCGTGCACGGAGACGTGGTCGAGGTCGAGGTCGAGGAGATCGGCGTGCTGCGCAACCCGGTCCTGCGCCGGGCCTGAGACCCGGGCCGCGCGGCCCGGCGTGCGGTCGCGCGGATAGGCTGGCCGGACCATGCCAGAGAACCTCACACCCCTGTCCGACGTCCGCCCCGCAGCCTCGGGGGTCCGGGTGCGCTTCTGCCCCTCCCCGACCGGGACGCCCCACGTGGGGCTGATCCGGACCGCACTGTTCAACTGGGCGTACGCACGCCACACGGGTGGCACCTTCGTGTTCCGGATCGAGGACACCGACGCCGCGCGGGACAGCGAGGAGAGCTATCAGCAGCTGCTCGAGGCGCTGCGGTGGCTGGGGCTGGACTGGGACGAAGGGGTCGAGGTCGGTGGGCCGCACGAGCCGTACCGGCAGTCCCAGCGGATGGATCGCTACGCCGACGTCGCGCGTCGTCTGCTCGAGGCCGGTCACGCCTACGAGTCCTACTCGACCCCCGAGGAGGTCGAGGCGCGTCACCGGGCGGCCGGACGTGACCCCAAGCTCGGCTACGACGGCTTCGACCGGGACCTCACCGACGCCCAGCGCCAGGCCTTCCGGGCCGAGGGCCGCGAGCCGGTGCTGCGCGTCCGGATGCCGCAGGACGACGTCGTCTTCACCGACCTCATCCGTGGCGAGCTGTCCTTCCAGGGCGGCTCGGTGCCCGACTTCGTCATCGTGCGCGGCAACGGCCAGCCGCTCTACACGCTGACCAACCCTGTCGACGACGCCCTGATGGGCATCACGCACGTGCTGCGCGGCGAGGACCTGCTCTCCTCGACCCCGCGCCAGGTCGTCCTGTACCGCGCGCTCATGGACATCGGCGTGGCCGAGGTCGAGCCGGTCTACGGACACCTGCCCTACGTCATGGGCGAGGGCAACAAGAAGCTCTCCAAGCGCGACCCTGAGTCCAACCTCTTCCTGCACCGTGACCGGGGCTTCACCCCCGAGGGGTTGCTCAACTACCTCTCGCTGCTCGGCTGGGGCATCGGACCGGACCGCGACATCTTCACCGTCGACGAGCTGGTCGAGGCCTTCGACGTGGTGGACGTCAACCCCAACCCCGCCCGCTTCGACGTCAAGAAGGCCGAGGCGATCAACGGCGCGCACGTCCGCATGCTCGCGCCCGAGGACTTCCGTGCGCGTCTGGTGCCGTACCTGCACACGGCCGGCCTGGTCTCGGCACCGTCCTACGACGGTCTGCGGGACGACGAGCGCGCCGTGCTGGACGCCGGGGCTCCGTTGGCGCAGGAGCGGATGACCCTGCTGGGGGAGTGCGTGGGGATGCTCGGGTTCCTCTTCGTGACCGACGAGGACCTCGTCGTCGAGGAGGACGCGCTCAAGGGTCTGCGGGACGGTGCGACCGAGGTCCTGGACGCGGCGAGGACCGCGCTCGAGCCCATCGCGTCCGGCGACTTCACCACCGCGGCCACCCAGGCGGCGCTGACGGTCGCCCTGGTCGAAGGGCTCGGGCTCAAGCCCCGGCTGGCGTACACCCCGTTGCGCACGGCCGTCTCAGGGCGCCGTGTGTCGCCGCCCCTCTTCGAGTCGCTCGAGATCCTCGGCAAGGAGTCGACCCTGGCCCGCATCGCGTCCCTGCGCGCGAGCCTGTGAGCTGGCCCTTGTCGCCGGGCTCGGATCAGGTCGACGGTGTGCTCTTCGACATCGACGACACCCTGGTCGACACGCGTGCCGCCTTCGGCCGCGCACTGGAGGCCGTCGCCGGCCGCTACCTGCCCGACCTCGGGGAGGACGAGCACGGACAGGTGCTGGCGACCTGGCGGGCCGACCGGGACGGCCACTACGCGCGGTACACCCGGGGCGAGATCGACTACCGCTCGCAGCGGATGGCCCGGGCGAACGCCCTGCACGCGGCGTTCGGCGGGCCGGTGCTCGACGACACCGCCTACGACGCCTGGGACGTGCTCTTCGAGCAGGGTTTCTCCGCCGCGTGGTCGGCCCACGCCGAGGCGTCGCAGGTCGTCGACGACCTGACGGCGGCGGGGTTCGTGGTCGGGGCGCTGTCCAACGCTGCGGTGGCGTACCAGTCGAGCAAGCTCGAGAGGGTCGGTCTGATCGACCGGGTGCCGATGCTGGTCGGTGTCGACACCCTGGGTGTGGGCAAGCCCGACCCGCGGGTGTTCCGCGAGGCGTGCCGGCTCCTGGGCACCAGCCCGGGCAGGACGGCCTACGTCGGGGACGAGCTCGACGTCGATGCGGTCGCAGCGGTGCGGGCTGGGCTGGTGGGCATCTGGGTCGACCGTCCCGGGCCGCGCAGGGTGCCCGTGCCGCAGGGCGCGGTCACCGAGGCCCGGCGCGCCGGGGTGCACGTCATCGGCTCCCTGGGCGAGCTCCCGGCGCTGCTGGGGCAGGTGGCTCAGCGACCCACCGCGTAGGCCTGCATCCCTCGGGGGGTCGCCGCTGCGCGCAGCATCCCGTCGGGTCGGACCCCCACCGCGGTGAGCCGGCCGAGCGACCACGGCCCGGTCGTCGTGACGCGGTGCCCACGCCGTCGGAGGTCCTGCAGGACGCTCGCCCCGAGCCGCTCCTCGGCGTGCAGGCCGAGCAGCTCGATCTCGCGCGGGTCGAAGGACGAGACCAGGTGGGTGGTGTGCCACGTCGGGGCGTCGATGGCCTGCTGCAGGTCCATCCCGAACACCAGGTGGTTGAGCAGGAAGGGCAGCTGCCACTGGTCCTGCTGGTCACCGCCCGGGGTCCCGCAGGCCAGCACGGCGACCCCGTCGCGCAGCACGAGGGTGGGGCTGAGGGTGGTGCGCGGCCGTCGGTGCGGGCCGACCGAGTTGGGCAGCCCGGGCTCGAGCCAGAACATCTGGGCACGGGTCGACAGGGCCATGCCCAGCGACCCGACCAGCGGTGAGCTCTGGAGCCAGCCGCCGCTGGGGGTGACCGAGACGATGTTCCCGGCGGCGTCCACCACGTCCAGGTGGCACGTGTCGCCGCGCACGGTGCCGTCAGCGCCGGTGGGCAGGTCGGCGTCGGTGGCGAACGTGGGCTCACCCGTCCCGGCGGCGGCCGGGCGGGCGCCCGGACCACCGTGGCCGTCCTCGCGTCGCAGCCGTGCGATCTCGGCGGTGACGCGGAGCGGCAGCCGGGGTGGACGGCCGGCCGGGCTGCCGGGGCGCAGCGTGCCCGAGGCGGTCGGGGTGACGAGGTCACCGCGCACACGGGCGTAGTCGGCGGACAGCAGCGCGGCGAGTGGCACGTCGGTGTGGTCCGGGTCGCCGTACCAGGCGTCGCGGTCGGCGTAGGCGAGCTTGGCGTTCTCGACGACGGTGTGGACCAGCTCGGCCGAGCCGGGTCGGGTGTCCTGCAGGTCCGTGCCTCGCAGGACGGCGAGCTGCTGCAGGAGGGCCGGCCCCTGGCCCCACGGGCCGGTCTTGGCCACGGTGCACCCCGCGATGTCGATCGTCGCGGGGGGCTCCTCACGGACCCTCCACGCCGTGAGGTCGTCTCCGGTGAGCAGACCGCGGTGCGGCCGACCGGAGGAGTCCATCACCTCCTGGGCGCAGAACCGGTCGATCTCCTCGGCGACGAAGCCCTCGTAGAAGGCCGCGCGTGCCGCCTCGATCTGGTGCTCTCGGCGGGGGCCCGCCGCCTGCGCCTCGACCACGATCCGTTCGAGGGTGGTCGCGAGCGCCTCGTTGCGGAGCCGCTCGCCGGCTGTGGGCACCTGCCCGCCGGGGAGGTAGACCGCGGCCGACGTCGGCCAGTGGCGCTCCAGGTGGTCCGCGACCCGGTCGATCGTCGCCGCTGCCTGGGCGAGCAGGGGGTGCCCGTGCCGGGCGTACCCGATCGCGTAGGCCATGACGTCGGCGACGTACCAGGTCCCGTAGCGGGCGAGAAGGTCCATCCAGGTCGCGAAGGCGCCCGGCACGACGGCGGCCAGCAGGCCCGTCCCGGGGATCAGGTCGAGGCCCAGGGCGGCGAAGGCCTCGGGGGTCGCGGACGCAGGGGCGGTGCCCTGGCCGCAGAGGACGAACGGCTGGTCGGAGCCCGCCACGCACCCGATCACCGGGACGTCGCCGCCGAGGCCGTTGAGGTGCGGCTCGACCACGTGCAGGACCAGGCCGGCCGCGACCGCGGCGTCGAAGGCGTTGCCGCCCGCCTCGAGCACGGCCATCCCGGACTGGGAGGCGAGCCAGTGGGTCGAGGAGACCATGGCGTGGGTGCCGAGGAGCTCGGGTCGGGTGGTGACGGGTGGGGGGCTCACAGGCCTCAGGCTGCCACGGCCGGGCGCTCGGGTGCTGGTTTGGTTCCACCGGCCCGCTCAGGTAGTGTTCCCCGGCGGTACGACGTCCGTCTGCGGTCGCTCGAGAAGGCCCTTCGTGGGGCCTGGCGAGAGCGCGACGCGGGGGAGGCGGAATACCCCATGGGGTATGGTGTAATTGGCAGCACGAGTGATTCTGGTTCACTTAGTCTAGGTTCGAGTCCTGGTACCCCAGCGCGATCTGGTCCCACGAGCGCCGGTGTCACCGGTGGTCAGCGGCACGGTGAGCATGCTGTAGCATTTCTGCGGTCGATCCCCCTGACGGGGGAGAGACGGTCCAGGCCCCCATCGTCTAGAGGCCTAGGACGCCGCCCTCTCACGGCGGTAACAGGGGTTCGAATCCCCTTGGGGGTACAGAAGAAGGCCCGGTCACCTCACGGTGACCGGGCCTTCGTGCGTCGGTGTCCCTCAGGGGGCGCCGACCGCCTTCACGGCCGGCGACATCTCACTCGCTGGTACGCCGCAGCACCTCGGTCAGCCGGTTCGCCGCGGCGACGACGGCGCCGGCGTGCAGCCGCCCGGGCTGGCGGCTGAGCCGCTCGACCGGGCCGGAGATCGACACGGCGGCGACCACCCGGCCGGACGGCCCCCGGACCGGCGCGGACACCGAGGCGACGCCGGCCTCACGCTCGGACACCGACTGGGCCCAGCCCCGACGCCGGACCCCCGACAGGATCGTCGCCGTGAAGCGGGCACCCTGCAGGCCACGGTGCAGCCTGTCCGGCTCCTCCCACGCGAGCAGGATCTGTGCCGCCGAACCGGCCTGCATCGTCAGCGTCGCGCCCACCGGGATGGAGTCGCGCAACCCGATCGGGCGCTCGGCGGCAGCGACGCAGATGCGCTGGTCGCCCTGGCGCCGGTAGAGCTGGGCGCTCTCCCCGGTGTGGTCCCGCAGGGCGGTGAGCACGGGGTTCGCCGCGGCGAGCAGGCGGTCCTCGCCGGCCGCGGTGCTGAGCTCGGAGAGCCGGGGGCCGAGCACGAAGCGCCCCTGCATGTCGCGCGCCACGAGACGGTGGTGCTCGAGGGCGACCGCGAGCCGGTGGGCGGTGGGCCGGGCGAGGTGGGTCGCTGCCACGAGCTGTGCGAGGGTGGCAGGGCCGGCCTCCAGCGCGCTGAGAACCGAGGCGGCCTTGTCCAGAACGCCGACTCCGCTAGAGTTGTCCATAGGTCGATATTGCCGTCTCGTTGACTGAGACGCAACCTCGCCGCCCCAACTGGTCCGCCCGGACGCCCGGGAAGCACGTGAGAGGAAGCATCACATGGCCGGCACGCTGGCAGAGAAGGTATGGGACGCGCACATCGTGCGACGTGGCACCGACGGGGCTCCCGACCTCCTCTACATCGACCTGCACCTGGTGCACGAGGTCACCAGCCCGCAGGCCTTCGAGGGGCTGCGTCTGGCCGGTCGTCCCGTGCGACGACCCGACCTCACCATCGCCACCGAGGACCACAACACCCCGACCCTGGACATCGACCGGCCCATCGCCGACCTCACCAGTCGCACCCAGATCCAGACCCTGCGCAACAACGCGGTCGAGTTCGGCGTCCGGCTGCACTCCCTGGGAGACGCCGACCAGGGGATCGTCCACCAGGTCGGTCCCCAGCTGGGCCTCACCATGCCGGGGCTGACCGTGGTGTGCGGCGACTCCCACACCTCGACCCACGGTGCGTTCGGCGCGCTCGCCTTCGGCATCGGGACGAGCGAGGTCGAGCACGTGCTGGCCACCCAGACGCTCCCGCTCGCGCCGTTCAAGACCATGGCGATCACCGTTGACGGGACGCTTCCCCCGGGCACCACGTCCAAGGACATCATCCTGGCGATCATCGCCAAGATCGGCACCGGCGGCGGGCAGGGCTACGTGCTCGAGTACCGCGGCGAGGCGATCCGTGCGCTGTCCATGGAAGCGCGGATGACCATCTGCAACATGTCCATCGAGGCCGGCGCCCGGGCGGGGATGATCGCCCCCGACGAGACCACCTTCGAGTACCTGCAGGGTCGCCCGCACGCCCCCGAGGGGGCCGACTGGGACGAGGCCGTCGAGTACTGGCGCACGCTGCGCACCGACGACGACGCCGTCTTCGACGCCGAGGTGGTGCTGGGTGCCTCGGACCTCGAGCCGTTCGTCACCTGGGGCACCAACCCCGGCCAGGGGCTGCCGCTCTCGGCGAACGTCCCCGTCCCGGAGCAGATCGCCGACGAGGGCGAGCGTCAGGCCGCCGAGCGGGCCCTGGAGTACATGGGTCTGACGCCGGGCATGCCGCTGCGCGACATCGCCGTGGACACCGTCTTCATCGGCTCGTGCACCAACGGCCGCATCGAGGACCTCCGTTCGGTCGCCAAGCTCATCCAGGGGCGCCGCAAGGCCGACTCGCTCCGGGTCCTGGTCGTGCCGTCCTCGGCGCGCGTGCGGCTGCAGGCCGAGGCCGAGGGGCTCGACCGGATCTTCCTCGACTTCGGCGCCGAGTGGCGCAACGCGGGATGCTCGATGTGCCTGGGCATGAACCCCGACCAGCTCGCCCCCGGCGAGCGCAGCGCCTCGACCTCCAACCGCAACTTCGAGGGTCGGCAGGGGAAGGGCGGACGCACCCACCTCGTCTCGCCGCTCGTCGCGGCCGCGACGGCGATCCGTGGCACCCTCTCCTCGGTCGCCGACCTGGGACCCGACGTCGTCGCCCCTGACGGGAGCCCGTTGGACACCCTGCAGGACGCCTGACCCACCCGCCTGACGGACCGGCAGGTGTGCGCCTGCGCCGGGTCCAGGATCGAAGGAACGTGAGAACGATGGAGAAGTTCAGCCAGCACACCGGCGTCGGGGTCCCGCTGCGGCGCAGCAACGTCGACACCGACCAGATCATCCCTGCCGTCTACCTCAAGCGCGTCACCCGCACGGGCTTCGAGGACGGCCTCTTCGCGGCCTGGCGCAACGACCCGGACTTCGTGCTGAACCGGGACGCCTACACGACAGGTTCGGTGCTCGTGGCGGGGCCCGACTTCGGCACGGGCTCCTCCCGCGAGCACGCGGTCTGGGCGCTCAAGGACTACGGCTTCCGCGCGGTCCTCTCCTCGCGCTTCGCGGACATCTTCCGCGGCAACTCGGGCAAGCAGGGTCTCCTGGCGGCCCAGCTCTCCCAGGAGGACGTCGAGCTCCTCTGGAAGATCCTGGAGACCGCCCCCGGCACGGAGGTCACGGTGGACCTGGCCGCCCGCCAGGTCACCTGCGCAGACGTCGTGGTGCCGTTGCACGTCGACGACTACACGCGGTGGCGGCTGATGGAAGGGCTCGACGACATCGGGCTGACCCTCCAGCACGAGCCGGAGATCACCGAGTTCGAGAGCACCCGAGCACCGTGGCGCCCGCGGACGCTGCCCGCCAAGCACCTGCCACCGGTCGAGATCGTGGCCGCTCGGCCGGTCGCCGCACCGGTCCTCAAGCACAAGGACGACGCGCTCGCCTGAACCCGACGGGTGGTGCGTCAGAGCTCGGGCGGACCACGACGGATCCGTGCGAGGAGCGCCTCGGGCGTGGCGCCGGGCCCCTCCCAGCGTGACTCGACCCACCACGTCGCCCCGGCCTCGGCCAGCGGGTGCAGGTGCTCGACGGCCTGCACGTCGTCCTCGGGGAGCACACCCTGCAGCACGACGTCGTACGGACCGTCGGGCGCCCCGGCACCCGCCCGCCTGCGGCAGGACACCCATGCGACCAGGTCGCTGACCTCGGCGGCGCTCAACGGGTCGGACGAGCCGCGTCGCTGCGGGACGACGCCGTCCCACGCCGCGGCCCGGCCGGTCGAGCGCTCGCTCGGCCAGGCCGCGACCACCCACACCGGGATGCGCGGGCGCTGCACGGGCCTGGGCCGGAAGACGAGGTCGGTGACGGTGTGGTGACGACCGGTGTACGAGAACGGCTCACCCGACCAAGCGCTTACCAGGATCTCGAGCGCCTCGTCGAGCCGCTCCGCGCGCTCCCGGGCGGTGCTCGCCTCGCCGCTCACCCGGGACACGCCACCGTCGTCCACGGCTCCCAGCCCGACCGGGAGCACGAGCCTGCCACCCGAGAGGTGGTCCACCGTGATCGCCTCGCGCGCCACCTTCCAGGGGCGACGACGGGGGAGCGGGAAGACCATGGCACCGAGCCGGATCCGATCGGTCAGGACCGCGACAGCCCCGAGCAGGGTCCACGGGTCGAAGGTGTCCATCTCCCCGATGCTGATGCCGTCCCAGGTGAAGAAGCCGTCCCAGCCGTGGGCCTCGGCCTCGACCGCCATGTCGAGCACCTGCTGCGCGCTCCCGGCGCTGGCCACCATGCCGAACCTCATCGCGCCCTCCCGTCGTGGTGTGACCCTCGACACGGTACGTCCGCCCACCGACAGCTCGACCAGGTCGGTGGCCCGGCACGAGCAGCGGTCGGCAGGTCCGAGACCGAAGCGATGTGACGTACCCCCCGCGGTAGGCGACGATAGGGACATGGACGACGTTCTCTACATCAACGGCGGCAATCCCCTGCAGGGCGAGATCACCGTCAGGGGTGCCAAGAACTTCGTCTCGAAGGCCATGGTCGCCTCGCTGCTGGGCGAGGGGCCCAGCGAGCTCCGCAACGTGCCGCGGATCCGCGACGTCGCGGTGGTCACCGGCCTGCTCGAGCTCCACGGGGTCATGGTCACCGCGGACGAGCAGGGAGGGGTGCTGCGCCTCGACCCGAGCAACGTCGAGTCGGCGCACGTCGCGGACATCGACGCCCACGCCGGGTCCAGCCGTATCCCGATCCTCTTCTGCGGGCCCCTGCTGCACCGTCTTGGCGAGGCGTTCATCCCGGACCTGGGCGGGTGCCGCATCGGCGACCGGCCGATCAACTACCACCTCGACATCCTGCGTCAGTTCGGCGCCGTGGTCGAGAAGCGTGAGCAGGGCATCCACATCCGTGCGCCGAGGGGCCTGCACGGGACGAAGATCGAGCTGCCGTACCCGAGCGTGGGTGCCACCGAGCAGCTGCTGCTCACGGCCGTGCGGGCGGACGGTCTCACCGAGCTGTCCAACGCCGCGATCGAGCCCGAGATCATGGACCTCATCAACGTCCTGCAGAAGATGGGCTCGATCATCTCGGTCGACACCGATCGGGTGATCCGGATCGAGGGTGTCGAGCGGCTCGGCGGGTACCAGCACACCGCGCTCTCCGATCGCATCGAGGCCGCGTCGTGGGCCTCTGCCGCCCTGGCGACCCGCGGGGACATCTACGTCCGCGGTGCCACCCAGCCCGAGATGACAGCCTTCCTCAACACGTTCCGCAAGGTCGGTGGTGAGTTCGTCGTGGACGACGACGGCATCCGGTTCTTCCACCCCGGCGGCGACCTGCGCTCGATCGTGCTCGAGACCGATGTGCACCCGGGCTTCATGACCGACTGGCAGCAGCCCCTCGTGGTGGCGCTGACCCAGGCCAAGGGGCTGTCCATCGTCCACGAGACCGTCTACGAGAACCGGTTCGGCTTCGCGGACGCGCTGCGCGGCATGGGCGCCACGATCCAGGTCTACCGCGAGTGCCTGGGTGGGCACCCGTGCCGCTTCGGGCAGCGCAACTTCTACCACTCGGCCGTGGTCTCAGGCCCGACCGCGCTGTCGGCCGCCGACATCGAGGTGCCGGACCTGCGCGGCGGGTTCAGCCACCTGATCGCGGCGCTTGCGGCCAAGGGCACCTCCTCGGTGCGCGGGATCGGCCTCATCGACCGGGGGTACGAGCACTTCCAGGACAAGCTGAGCGCGCTGGGTGCCGAGTTCTCCCACGGCTGACCCGCCCGGCGGCCGGCGGCGGTAGCATCGGCTCCCGTGCCAGCCCCCACACGTTCCAACCGCGCCTACCGCAACGTCGCCCGTGTCGTGCGTCCCGTGCTCCTGGCGATCACCCGTCGTGACTGGCGGGGCGCGGAGCACCTGCGCATCGACGGTGGGTTCATCGCGGCGCCGAACCACATGACCAACCTCGACCCGCTGACTGCGGCCCACTACCTGTACGACAACGGCATCGCCCCGAAGATCCTGGCGAAGTCGTCCCTCTTCGGGGTGCCCGTCCTGGGCCGGATCCTGCGGGCCACGGGTCAGATCCCCGTGTACCGCAACACCGCTGACGCCGGGAGGTCGCTGCGCGCCGCGATCGACGCCCTCGAGGCGGGGGAGTGCGTCGCCGTCTTCCCCGAGGGCACCCTGACCCGCGAGCCCGACCTGTGGCCGATGGTCGGCAAGACCGGGGTCGCCCGGCTGGCCCTGACCACCCGGGTGCCCGTCGTGCCGATCGCCCAGTGGGGCCCGCAGGACATCCTCGGGCGGTACTCCAAGCTCTTCAAGCCGTTCCCGCCGAAGAGGGTCACGATCGTGGCCGGTCCTCCGGTGGACCTGTCCGACCTGTACGACCGCCCGCAGGACACCGTGGTGCTCCGCGAGGCGACCGAGCGCGTCATGGCCGCGATCACCGGGCTGCTCGAGCAGATCCGCGGGGAGCAGGCGCCGCCCGTGCGGTTCGACCCACGTCGGACGGCGCCGCCCACCACCTCTGACGAGGGCCCCGGGGCCACCTCGTGACGGCACCGGCCACCCGTGCCGCGGTGATCGGCACCGGCAGCTGGGGGACCACCTTCGCGGCGGTCCTGGCCGACGCGGGGTGCGAGGTCACCCTGTGGGGTCGACGCGAGGAGGTCTGCACGCAGATCTCCACCGAGCACCGGAACGACGCCTACCTGCCGGGGGTGCGTCTGCCGGACGCCGTCCGCGCGACCACCGACGTCAGGGTGGCCCTGGCCGGTGCGCAGATCGTCGCCATCGCGATCCCGGCGCAGAGCGCCCGGTCGACGCTCGAGCCGCTGCGCGGCCTGATCGAGCCGGGAGCGATCGCCGTGTCGCTGATGAAGGGGGTCGAGCTCGAGTCGGACCGTCGCATGAGCGAGGTCGTCGCGGAGGCGCTCAGCCTGCCTCCCGAGCGGGTGGCCGTCGTCTCCGGTCCCAACCTCGCGCGGGAGATCGCCGACCGGCAGCCCACCGCCACCGTGGTCGCCGCGACCTCCCAGGAGACCGCGCAGCGGGTCGCGCAGGCGTGCGCCTCGGGCTACTTCCGTCCCTACACCAACGTCGACGTGGTCGGTGTGGAGCTGTGCGGGGCGGTCAAGAACATCATCGCGGTGGCCGTGGGGATCGCCCAGGGCAGCGGTTTCGGCCACAACACCATGGCCACGGTGATCACCCGTGGGCTGGTCGAGATCACCCGCCTGGGTCTGGCCCTCGGGGCGGACGCCGAGACCTTCTCGGGCCTGGCCGGCATGGGCGACCTGGTCGCGACCTGTGCCTCGCCGCTCTCGCGCAACCACACCCTCGGGGTGCACATCGGCCAGGGCAAGAGCCTTGACGAGGCGATCGCCGCGACCGGGGGGACCGCCGAGGGGGTCAAGTCCTCCGCCTCGGTCCTGGAGCTCGCGGGCACCGTGGGTGTCGAGATGCCGATCACCGCGGCCGTGGTCGCCGTGCTGCACCACGGGCTCCCGGTGGACCAGATGGCACAGCTGCTGCTCGCACGGCCCCACAAGGCCGAGAAGGTCTGACCGCGGCGGTCGCCCGGGGTGTCGGCTAGGCCGGTCGCCCGGCCCGCAGCGCCTGGTCGAGGTCGGCCCAGAGGTCCTCGACGTCCTCGATCCCGACCGAGAGCCGCACCAGGTCCTCGGGGACGGTGGGGGACTCGGTGGCGAAGCGACGGCGACGCTCCAGGGTCGACTCGACCCCTCCCAGGCTTGTCGCGGGGACCCACAGCCGGACAGCCTCGGTCAGCGCGTCGGCGGCCGGAGCACCACCGCCCGGCCGCAGGCACAGGATCGCCCCGAACCCGTCCATCAGCGCCAGGGCCCGGGCATGGCCCGGGTCGCCGGGCAGGCTCGGGTGGCGCACCTCGACCACGGACGGGTGCTCTGCGAGCCGTGCGGCGAGCACGGCCGCGCTGGACTGCGCCCGCTCGACCCGCAGCGCCAGGGTCCGCAGGCCGCGCAGCGCGAGCCACACCTCCCACGGTCCGGCGACCGCGCCGTGCACCGTGCGGTAGGAGTGCAGCCGGGCGCGCAGGTCGTCGTCGTCGGTCACCACTGCTCCCAGGACGACGTCCGAGTGCCCCGCGAGGTACTTCGTGACCGAGTGCACCACGACGTCCGCGCCCTGGGTGAGCGGGCGCTGGACCAGCGGGGTCGCGAAGGTGTTGTCGACCACGACCAGGGCACCGACGTCCCGGGCCCCGGCGGCCAGAGCCGGCAGGTCCGCGACCTCGAGCATCGGGTTGGTCGGTGACTCGACCCAGAGCATCGCCGCGGGCGCCCGGGTGGCGTCCCCACGTACCGCTGCGAGCACCGCGGCGGTGTCGTCGATGTCCACGAGCTCTGTCTCGAGCCCCGTGCGCGAGGCGAGGTCGGCGGCCAGGCCCAGGCTGACCTGGTAGGCGTGGCGTGGCAGGACCAGCCGTCCACCCCGGGGCACGAGCGACATCGCAGCGGCGATCGCCGCCATCCCCGAGCCCAGCACCAGCGCAGGGTGCCGTGAGTGCTCGAGGCGACCCAGGGCGTCCTCGAAGGGGTGCCAGGTCTCGGTGTCGATGCGGGCGTACAACAGCTCACCGGCCGGCGGGGTGCCCGTCGAGACGTAGGTCGAGGAGAGCACCACGGGGGGGTTCACCGGGGCGCCCCGTGTGCGCGCGGGCCGGCCCGCGGTGACGGCGAGGGTGGCGGGCCTGACGGTGCCGTGCGGGTCTGCGTCGATCGGCCCGGGGACCGGCTGCTCGAGGTCTGTGCTCACCACGGAAGCGTAGTGCGCGGCATGGCCGACCACCGCGTCCGCGCCCGGTAGGGTCGACCGCGATGGACGCCACCCCCGCCCCCGCCTCGCGCCCCCGTGTCGCCGTCGTCTTCGGTGGCCGCTCCGGGGAGCACGGCATCAGCTGTGTCACCGCGGCGGGCGTGCTGCGTGCGATCGACCACGACCGTTATGACGTCCTGCCGATCGGCATCACCCGGTCGGGTCGCTGGGTCCTGGCCTCTGCCGACCCGGCCGCGTGGGAGATCACCGACGGTCGGCTCCCCGAGGTCGGCAACGGCAACCTCGTCCGGCCGGGGACCTCGCTGACCGCCCGCGGCCCCGAGGTCGTGCTGCCCCTGGCCAGCGACGACTCCGAGCTGGTCGGTCTCGAGCACGGCGTGCTGCCCGAGCGGCTCGGTCGGGTGGACGTGGTGCTGCCCCTGCTGCACGGGCCCTTCGGCGAGGACGGCACGATCCAGGGCATGCTCGACCTGGCGGACGTGCGCTACGTCGGAGCCGGCGTGCTCGCCTCGGCCGTCGGCATGGACAAGCACTACATGAAGCTGGTCCTGGCCGGGCAGGGCATCCCTGTGGTGCCCTACGTCGTGCTCCGGCCCGGTGCGTGGGAGGCCGACCAGGCGACCTGGACCGAGGCCGTGGAGGCTCTCGGCCTGCCGGTCTTCGTCAAGCCCGCGCGGGCCGGGTCGAGCCTGGGCATCTCACGGGTCGATGACCTCGTGGACCTGCCCGCGGCCGTCCGTGCCGCTCAGGAGCACGACCCCAAGGTGATCGTGGAGTCCGGGATCGAGGGTCGCGAGATCGAGTGCGGCGTGCTCGGCGGTCGTGCAGGGGGCCGCCCTCGCACCTCGGTGCCGGGAGAGATCGTCGTCACCGACCCGCAGCACAGCTTCTACGACTTCGAGGCCAAGTACCTCGACGAGGAAGGTGTCACGCTCAGCTGTCCTGCCGACCTGCCGCCAGGGGTCGCCGCACGGGTCCGCGAGCTCGCCGAGCGGTGCTTCGAGGCGATCGGGTGCGAGGGTCTCGCCCGGGTCGACACCTTCGTCACCGCGGACGGCGACGTAGTGGTCAACGAGATCAACACGATGCCGGGCTTCACACCCTTCTCGATGTACCCGCGGCTGTGGGAGGCGACCGGCCTGGCCTACGCCGATCTCATCGACGAGCTGCTGCAGCTCGCGCTCGCACGTGGGACCGGGTTGCGCTGATCCCCGGGCTCACAGGCACCGGCGGTCCTGCTCGACGCGGGACACCGCCGGACCCAGATCCATCAGGAACGCCGTCGAGCGGTCCGCGGTGACTGAGGCCGGGACCTGCACCTCGACCGCGGGCACCCGACCGTAGGTGGTGAAGGTCCAGGCCGTCCCACCGTCCGGCTCCTGGGCTCCGGGCACCGCCAGCCAGTCCACGCTGGTCACGCCGTCGTCGGCCGTCACGCAGTCGTCGGTGGTGGGTCCGGGTGGCTCGACCCCGCACCGCAGCACCACCGGGTCGGTCGGGTCGCCCCACGCAACGGTCGCCTGGCTGCTGGTCGCCAGACGCTCGCCGCCGGCCAGGGTCTGCGGGAGCGCCAGGACCACCTCGGCGCACCGCGGGTCCGCGGCGAAAGGACCGGGCTCGACGACGACCGTGCCCGAGCACCCGCTCAGCCCGGCCACGCAGAGCAGCAGCCCCACCCGCAGTCGGCCGGGGCGCGGTTCGGGGGAGGGCACGTGACCACGGTAGCCCGCGAGGATGGGTAGCGTGGCCGGGTGACCCCTCCCGCCGTGCTCCGTCCGGAGGGTGGTCCGACCGTGGCCGACCTCGGCGAGGACGCCCTGCTCGAGCAGGTGTTCCCCCGTCTCCCGCTCGGTACGGCCACGCGCCTGGGCCCTGGGGACGACGGTGCGGTCCTGTCCACACCGGACGGTCGCGTGGTGGTCTCGACCGATGTCCTGGTCGAGGACCGGCACTTCCGACGAGCATGGTCCACCGGCGAGGACGTCGGTCGACGGGCGGCCGTGCAGAACCTGGCCGACATCGCCGCGATGGGGGCCAGACCCACGTCTGTCGTGGTGGGCCTGGTCATGCCGGCCCACCTGCCCGTCAGCTGGGTCCTGGGGCTGGCTGACGGTCTCCGGGAGGAGTGCGCCCCGCTGGGTGTCGGGGTGATCGGTGGTGACCTGTCGGGCGGTGACCAGGTCGTGGTGGCGGTCACGGTGCTCGGCGACCTCGAGGGCCGAGAGCCCGTGCTCCGGTCGGGTGCGCGCCCGGGCGACGTCGTGGCGCACGTGGGGGTCTGCGGGCGCTCGGCCGCCGGGCTGGCGGTGCTGCTCGCGGGGCAGGGGAGTGAGCTCGAGGACGACGGCGACGACGCTCGCGATGAGCTGCGGGACGCGGTGCGGGGCTACCTGAGGCCGCGCTCGCCGGTGGCGCTGGGTGCAGCGGCGGCCGATCTCGGGGCCACGGCCATGCTCGACGTGTCGGACGGACTGCTGCGTGACGCCGGGCGGATCGCCCGGGCGTCACGCGTGGTGCTCGACCTCGAGCGACCTGAGGTGGTCTTCGCCGAGGACGTCGAGGCTCTCGCCGCGATCGGTCGGCGGCTCGGGGTCGACCCGGTCGAGTGGGTGCTCACGGGTGGAGAGGATCACGGGCTGCTCATGACCTTCCCGGCCGGGACCGTCCTGGCGGAGCCGTTCCGGAGGGTCGGCACGGTCCTGGCCCCGGGTTCGAGCCCCGCTGGCAGCGTGCTCGTCGAGGGACGCCCTCCGCGGACCCGGGGGACGGGCTGGGACCACTTCCGACGCTGAGCGGGGGAGGCGATGGTGCGTTCGTCGGCCGGCCGGGTGCTCCGTGCGGATGCAGCCGCGTCAGCCGCGGCGGTAGCGGATCTCCTTGAGACGGTCGCCGCCGAACTCCTCGAGCCGTTCGACACCGTCGGCCACGAAGCCGTTGCGCCGGTAGAAGTGGCGGGCGCGGTCGTTCGCGGCGAGCACCCACAAGGTCACCGTCGCCCCGCCGGGCACGGCTGACAGCACCGTGCGCATCAGCTCTCGGGCCACACCGTGGCCCCAGAAGGACGGCTCGAGGTAGATCGTGTAGATCTGGAGCGTGTCGCGGTCGGCATCCTCGTCGAGGCTCGGACCGAGCGAGGCGAACCCGACGACCTGGCCCTCGAGCTCGGCGACCCAGACCGAGGTTCCTCGTCGCGAGCCGTCCAGGACCTCGGTCCACCAGGCTGTGCGCGCCGTGACGTCGAGTCCGGCGAGGTAGTCCTCGGCGACCACCCCGGTGTAGGCCTCGCGCCACGAGGCGATGTGCACCGTGGCGATCGGTGCCGCGTCGTCGAGGGTTGCGGGCCGGATCACGACGTCCAGGAGATCGTCCACCATGGGTCCACCCTGCCATCCTCCGCGGCGCAGCCCAAGCCCGCGGCACCCGCGGGCAGGTGCGGGCACGCAGAAAGAAGCCCGCGGAGGCAGGACCTCCACGGGCTTCTTCCATCGAGCTGGGCTCAGGCGGTGCGCTGCACCTTGCCGGCCTTGAGGCACGAGGTGCACACCTGCAGGCGCTTGGGCGCACCCGCCACCACTGCGCGCACGCGCTGGATGTTCGGGTTCCAGCGACGCTTGGTGCGGCGGTGGGAGTGCGAGATGCTGTGCCCGAAGCCCGGGCCCTTGCCGCAGACGTCGCAGTTGGCAGCCACGTTCTCTCTCCTGATCGTCGTGCACGCCGCGCTCGTCGAGGAGGGCGGCGACAGGTGTGTGATTCCGTCAGATGTCGGTGGGCGTGGTCCGAGCCGATGGGCGGCGAACCGTCCCACCGGGGTGTTCCACGCCGCCCGGGCGAGCCCGGGCAACCTCGATAGGGTAGCCGATCGCGGCCCGGGGCCCAAAAGAGGCTCCGGCACGCAGGCACGGCAGCAGGCTGGAGGCAGGATGACGGAGCTGGACGCACGCGGTTGCGTCGTCGACGCGACGACGCTGCGGCAGTGGTCGGACCTCATGGTCGACCTCCTGGACGAGCAGCGGTACGCCCTGGACTCCCTCAACGTCTTCCCCGTGGCCGACTCCGACACCGGGACCAACCTCCTGCTGACGGTCGTCGAGGCCGCCGCGGCGGTGGGCCGCCTGCCTGTGACGGCGACGGTGGACGAGCTCTCGGTCGCCCTGACGCGGGGCGCACTGGTGGGCGCTCGCGGGAACTCCGGGGTGATCGTGAGCCAGTACCTCGGGACGTTGGTGCCCTCACTCGTCCGGTCCTCGCCGCTCACCGCGGACGGCGTGGTCGCCGCGCTGGGGGCGGCGTCCGACGCCGCGCACGAGACCGTCGCACGGCCGGTCGAGGGGACCATGCTCACCGTCGCCCGTGCCGTGTGGCGCGGCGGGGCGGCCCGGGTGGCCGACGCCCGAGCCGCCGGCGCGGACACGGCGGCCCCGGACGTGCTGGGCGCAGGGCTCGACGCCGGGTACGTGGCTCTGGACCGGACGCCGGACCAGCTCGAGGCGCTGCGGCGGGCGGGCGTGCTCGACGCGGGAGCCTGGGGCCTCCTCCTGCTGCTCGACGCGCTCGCCCGTGCCCTGGGCTGCCCGGTCCCCGCGCGTGCCGTGGCGACGACGGGGGGGCGCCTCGCGCTCGGCCCGGTCGGATCGGGCCACGCGACGGACCGGTCTCACCCGTGCGGCGACGGCGAGTTCGAGGTCATGTACCTGGCCACCGGGCTGCCCGACGTCGGCGGCGCGGCCGGCACCGCCTCGGCCACCGCTGCTGAGCCCGCTGACGCCGCGCCGGACCTGCGGAGGATGCTCGCCGCCATCGGCGAGTCGGTCGCGGTCGTCGGGGGTCGGGGGCTCTGGCAGGTGCACGTCCACACCGACCACGCACGGTCGGCGATCGAGGTGGCAGCGGCCGCGCGCATCGAGCACGGCACCGTGCACGTGCGGCACCTGGGTAGTCAGGCCGGCGTGCACGGCGCCCGCCGACCGGTGCTCGGGCTCGTCGCGGTGACCACCGCGCCGGGCCTGGTGGAGGACCTCGCCCGCGCCGGCGCCGTGGTTCTCCTGCGGCGCGAGGGGTCGGACGTCGACCACGACGACCTGCGCCGCGCGGCGCAGGACACCGGCGCCGCGCACGTGCTGGTCCTGGCAGCCGTCGGCCTGGTCGCAGGTGCCGCGGGCGGGGCGACACCCCGCCCGAGCGGCTCGGCGGCCTCGCCGGTGCTCGACGTGCACGAGGGGCTGACCGAGGTGCAGGTGGTCACCGGCGTGGCCACGCTGGCGAGCCTGACCACGGCTCCCGAGGTGGTGGACGGGTCGGACGCGGACCGGACGGCGGGAGGGGCACCACCCGCGACCGCGGTCGCGGTCGTCGATGCGTTGCGGCACTCCACGACGACCGCTCTCCACGACGTCCTCAGCCGTGACGTGCTGCTCGATGCCGATGCCCAGCGGCAGACTGAGCAGATGCTCGCGGTGACGATCGACCTGATGGGACGTCTGGCGGACACCGGCCGGAGCCCCGAGCTCGTGACCGTGGTCAGGGGCGCCGGGACCGAGCCGCGGGCCGTCGAGGGGCTGCGCGACCGGATCGGTCACGACCGCCCCGGCGTCGAGCTCCTGGTGCTCGCCGGGGACCAGCCGGGGCCCCACGTGGTGCTGGGGGTCGAGTGAGCGGGCCCGACCGCCTCACCGAGCCGCTCTCGGCCGTGCTCGGACCGCGCACGGCCGCGCCTCTGGCCAAGCTGGGCCTGGAGTCCACCGGCGACCTGCTCCGGCACTACCCGCGCCGCTACTCCGAGCCGGGACGGCTGACCGACCTCTCCTCGGTCGTCGTGGGTGAGCACGTCACCGTCATGGCCGAGGTCCGTCAGGCCACCGTCCGGCAGATGAGGTCCCGGGGCGGCGCGATGCTGCAGGCCGTGGTGACCGACGGACGCCGCTCGCTGTCGCTGACGTTCTTCGCCAAGCGGGCGGGCGTGCTCAACCTGCACGAGCACCGCCTGCGCCCGGGGAGGGTCGGGCTGTTCACCGGTGTCGCGAGCCTGTACCGGGGTGAGCTGCAGCTCACCCATCCGGACTACCAGATCGTGGGCGTGGACGCCGACGACGAGGCCGCGGCGCTGGTCGAGGCGACCCGGCCGATCCCGATCTACCCAGCCAGCGCTGCCGTGCCCACCTGGCGGATCGCCAAGGCTGTCCGCACGGTCCTCGACCCGCTCACCCCGGACGACCTGGTCGACCCCCTCCCGCCCGCCGTGCGGTCACGGCGTGGTCTGGTCGACCTGCACCAGGCGCTACGCGACGTCCACGAGCCGTTCACCGACGCGGAGTGGCGACGCGGCCAGCAGCGCCTCCGCTTCGAGGAGGCGTTCGTGCTGCAGGCGGCACTGGCCCGGCGGCGTGCGCAGGTGGCGGCGACCGACGCGGTCGCCCGGCGCGGCGCCCCACCTGAGGGCCCCGGTCTGCTGCCCGACCTCGACGCCGCGTTGCCGTTCACCCTGACCGCTGGCCAGCGCGAGGTCGGTGAGCAGATCGCGGCCGACCTGGCGCGATCGCACCCCATGCAACGGTTGCTCCAGGGTGAGGTCGGCTCGGGCAAGACCGTGGTCGCGCTGCGCGCGATGCTCCAGGTGGTCGACTCGGGGGGCCAGGCCGCCCTGCTGGCCCCCACGGAGGTCCTGGCCGCGCAGCACCTGCGCACCCTGCGCGCCCTGCTGGGGCCGCTCGGGGAGCAGGGGATGCTCGGCGGGGCGGACCGAGCGACGCGGATCGCGTTGCTCACCGGCTCCCAGTCGACCGCTGCACGCCGTGAGGCACTGCTCGACGCCGCGTCAGGTCGGGCGGGGATCGTGGTCGGTACCCACGCACTGCTCGGCGAGAAGGTGCAGTTCGCCGACCTCGGCCTGGTGGTCGTGGACGAGCAGCACCGCTTCGGCGTCGAGCAGCGGGACACGCTGCGCAACCGTGCGGGCACCCCGCCGCACCTGCTGGTGATGACCGCGACACCCATCCCCAGGACGGTGGCGATGACGGTCTTCGGTGACCTCGAGGTCTCGACCCTGACCGAGGTGCCCGCCGGTCGGTCCGGTGTGGTCACCCACCTCGTGCCCAGCCAGAACCCCGCGTGGACCACGCGCACCTGGCAGCGCATCCGGGAGGAGATCGACGCCGGTCACCGGGCGTACGTGGTGTGCGCCCGGATCAGCCTCGACGACGCCACCGTGCAGGAGGCCACCGACGACGCGGATCTCCTGGTCCTGACCGGCGACGGGGACGACGGCGAGCAGCCCTTGCGCCGGCCCCTGCGGGCGGTGCTCGAGGTCGCCGACGAGCTCGCAGCACTGCCCGCGTTGGCGGGTGTGTCGATCGGGGTCCTGCACGGCCGGCTCCCCGCAGGGGAGAAGGACGAGGTGATGACCCGGTTCGCCACGGGTGACGTGCAGCTGCTGGTCTCGACCACGGTGATCGAGGTCGGTGTCGACGTCCCCGAGGCCACCGTGATGGTCGTGCTCGACGCGGACCGGTTCGGGCTCTCCCAGCTGCACCAGCTCCGCGGCCGGGTGGGTCGGGGTGCCGCCCCGGGCCTGTGCCTGCTCTTCTCCGACGCGCCGGCCGGGTCCGACGCGTCGACCCGGGTGCAGACCCTGGTCGAGACCACCGACGGGTTCAGGCTGGCAGCGGTCGACCTCGAGCTCCGGCGTGAGGGTGACGTGCTCGGCGCCTCGCAGTCCGGTGGAGCCAGCTCGTTGCGCCTGCTGCGGGTGGTGCGCGACGCCGAGGTCATCGCACAGGCCCGCGCGGACTCGGCGCTCCTGATCGACGAGGATCCCGGGCTGGACGGCTGGCCGGCGCTGCGGCACGCCATCGCCGGCTGGCTCGACCCGGCGCGCGAGGAGTTCCTCGAGCGCACCTGACGGTGCGAGCCGGCCCTACCCTGGTGCGGTGACCAGGATCGTGGCCGGAACCGCTGGGGGGCGTGCGCTCCAGGTCCCGCCGAAGGGGACCCGACCCACCAGCGACCGGGTCCGCGAGGCGCTCTTCTCCTACCTCGAGCACTCGGGGGTGCTCGACGGCGCCCAGGTGCTGGACCTGTACGCCGGGTCGGGGGCGCTCGGGCTCGAGGCCGCCAGTCGAGGGGCCGACGGCGTCGTCCTGGTCGAGGCGGCCCGCCCCGCCGCGGCGGTCTGCCGCCGGAACGTGGAGAGCCTCGGCCTCGCCGGTGTCCGGGTGGTGGCGGACACCGTGCTCGCCCACCTGCGTCGACCGGTCAGGGAGCGGGTCGACCTGGTGATGGTCGACCCGCCCTACGACCTTGCCGAGCCGGACCTGGCGGAGGTCCTCACGGCCCTGGTCGCCCATCTTGCGGTCGGTGCGGTCGTGATGGTCGAGCGGTCGACGCGCAGCCCCGAGCCGATCTGGCCCGCGGCCCTGGTGCCGATCCGTGACCGGCGCTACGGCGAGACGCGACTGTGGTTCGCCGAGCACCACCCGGACGACCCGGCACCTGCACCGGTCTCGACCGTCGGCCCTACAGTGGTCGGGTGACCATCGCCGTCTGCCCGGGTTCCTTCGACCCGATCACGCTGGGGCACCTCGACGTCATCCGCCGTGGCGCCCGTCTCTTCGACGAGGTCGTGGTGGGCGTGGCGACCAACACCTCCAAGACCGCGGTGCTCGAGGTCGCCGAGCGGGTCGAGCTCGCCTCGCGCGCGGTGGCAGACCTCCCGGGCGTGCGGGTCGTCGAGGTCCCGGGGCTGCTGGTCGACCTGTGTCGCGAGATCGGTGCCACGGTGCTCCTCAAAGGGCTGCGCGGCGGTGCCGACTACGACGCCGAGCTGCCCATGGCGCTGATGAACCGCCATCTCACCGGGATCGAGACGGTCTTCGTCCCCGCGGACAGGTCGGTGGCGCACATCGCCTCGTCGCTGGTCAAGGACGTGGCCCGGCACGGCGGGCAGATCGCGGACCTGGTCCCGCCGGGCGTCGCCGAGGCGTTGCAGGCCCGGCTGGCGGGATCGTGACCGTCGGGGCAGGCTCGCCGAGCAGGCACCGGTACCCAGGCGAGGAGGAGACGTGAGCGAGCACCCGTCGGACGACCAGCGCCGCCGGCCCGAGGGCCTGACAGGGATCCTCGAGGCGCTCGAGCAGCTCGTCGCCCAGGCCAGGGCGATGCCCATGTCCTCGTCGGTGATCGTCAACCGCGCGGAGGTCCTGGACCTCGTCGAGCAGGCCCATGCCGTGCTGCCCAGCCAGCTCAGCGAGGCTGACACCGTCCTCGCCGGGGCGGGGACCGTCCTGGAGGAGGCCAGGCGCGAGGCGGCCGGCATCCTCGAGGGCGCACGGCGGCGCGCCGAGGAGCTCGTGGGGACAGACGAGGTCGTCGTGGCCGCGAGGGTCCGCGCCGGAGAGATCGTCGACGAGGCCGAGAGGACCGCGGCGGACTTGCGGCGTGACGCGGACGACTACTGCGACCGTCGACTGGCCGACTTCGAGATCGACCTCGGCAAGGTCCTCAGCCAGGTCCAGGCGGGCCGCGCGAAGCTCGCAGGTCGGCTCGACGCCACGGAGGGCTGACCTGCGCGGCGTGTTGTGCGAACGGCCGGGCGGATGCCGTAGCATTGCCGGTTGGTCCTGCCGCTCGCGGCGCGGACCGAGACCCCTCGACCCAGGACTGACGCCGTGGAGCGCCCCATCACTCTCGATCCCCGTTCGCCGCTCGTGCTCGACACCCATGAGCTCGGTCGACGTCCGGGGACGATGCGGACGGTGCGTCGCACGGTGCCTGCGCCGGTGGATCTCGGTACCGCCGTGATCGGCGTCCCCGCCGGTGACGACCTCGACCTCGATGTGAGGCTCGAGGCCGTCATGGAGGGGGTCCTGGTCACCGGATCCGTCCGTGGCCGTACGGTCGGCGAGTGCGTGCGCTGCCTGGAAGAGGTCGTCGAGGAGCTCGACGTCCCGATCCAGGAGCTGTACGTGTATGCCGAGCGTGCTCGTGTCGCCGTCGAGGACGGCGACGACGAGGAGGACGTGCGTGAGCTGGACGGCGAGCTGATCGACGTCGAGCCCGCGCTCAGGGACGCGGTGGTGCCTGCGCTACCGTTCCGCCCGGTCTGCTCGACGGACTGTCCCGGGTTGTGCTCCGAGTGCGGAGCGCGCCTGGCAGACCCGGAGAACGCCGACCACACGCACGAGATCCTGGACCCCCGGTGGGCTGAGCTCGACCGGATGAAGAGCATGTTCGACGACACGAAAGAGAGCTAGCCGTGGCTGTTCCGAAGCGCAAGATGTCGCGCAGCAACACCCGTGCGCGTCGGTCGCAGTGGAAGACGACCGCCGCGACCCTGACGACGTGCCCGCAGTGCAAGGGCAACAAGCGGCCGCACGCTGCGTGCCCGACGTGCGGGGCCTACAACGGCCGTCAGTACGTCGAGGCGCTGCGCACCGAGCACGCAAGCTGATCCAGCCTGCTGACTGACGTGGCAGCTGCGACGTCGGCCGACCAGCTCGTCGAGAAGCTCGGGGTCCACATCGACCCCGAGCTTCTCGTGCTGTCCTTGACGCACCGGTCGTTCGCGCACGAGGCCGGGGGCATCCCGACCAACGAGCGGCTTGAGTTCCTGGGCGACACGGTGCTGGGTCTGGTCGTCACCGAGGCGCTCTACCGACGACACCCCGGGTTCAGCGAGGGCGAGCTCGCCAAGATGCGTGCCGCGACGGTCTCTCAGCGCGCGCTCGCGGCGATCGCCCGTGACCTCGACCTCGGCCCGTACCTGCTGCTCGGGAAGGGAGAGCTGTCCACCGGTGGTCGCGACAAGGACTCGATCCTCTCGGACATGCTCGAGGCGATCTTCGGGGCCGTCTACCTGAGCCACGGGCTCGAGGTGGCCCGAGGGCTGATCGAGCGGCTGGTCGACCCGACCCTGGCGATCGCCGCCGACCTGGGCGCCGGGCTGGACTGGAAGACGTCGGTCCAGGAGCTCGCGGCACGGCTGGACCTGGGGGTGCCCGAGTACGACTGCGCAGGGGAGGGGCCCGACCACGCCCGGGTCTTCACCGCACGCATCGTGCTCGGCGGTGTGGTCTACGGCACCGGTACCGGCTCGGCGAAGAAGGTGGCCGAGCAGGAGGCTGCCGCGGCGGCCTACCACGCGTTGCAGTCCCTCGAGACGGGCGCGTCCGCGACGGTCGGCGAGCCCTCGACCGGTGCCTGAGCTGCCCGAGGTCGAGACCGTCCGGTCAGGCCTCGCCCGGCACGTGCTGGACCACGTGGTCACCCGCGTCGAGGTGCGCCGCGACTCGAGCGTCCGCCGGCACGTGGGCGGCCCCCCCGACTTCGCGGCCCAGCTGGTCGGACGGCAGCTGACGGCAGCGGTCCGCCGGGGGAAGTACCTCTGGGTCCTGCTGGACGGCAGCGACGCCGCACACGGGGGAGAGGCGCTGGTGGCTCACCTGGGCATGAGCGGTCAGCTCCTGGTCCGGTCGCAGGCCGACCCTGATGGTCCTGTGGCCGGTGGTGCGGCGGACTCGCCGCACCTGCGCACCCGCCTGCACCTGTCCGACCGTGACGGCCGTGGTGCGCGGCTGGACTTCGTGGACCAGCGGACCTTCGGCCACCTGGCGGTCGCCGAGCTGGTGCCCACACCTGACGGGGCTCCGGCGGGCCAGGGGAGCCCGCTGGCGCTGGTGCCCGCCCCGGTCGCCCACATCGCCCGGGACCTGCTCGACCCGGCCCTGGACCGCGCGGCGCTCGTGGCCGCGCTGCGTCGCCGTCGTACCGACGTCAAGCGTGCGCTGCTGGACCAGACGCTCGTCTCGGGCGTGGGGAACATCTACGCCGACGAGGCGCTCTGGCGGGCCGGTCTGCACTACGCGCGAGCGACCGACGCGCTACGACCCGTGCAGGTGAGGCGGCTGCTCGACGCGGCGGAGGAGGTCATGAGGCAGGCGCTGCAGGCCGGGGGGACGAGCTTCGACGCGCTCTACGTCAACGTCAACGGTGCGTCGGGGTACTTCGACAGGTCGCTCGCGGTCTACGGGCAGGAGGGTCGACCCTGCCCGCGCTGCGGGGCGCCGGTGGTCCGTGACGCCTTCATGAACCGGTCCTCGTTCTGGTGCCCGGTCTGCCAGAGCCGTCCACGTACGGCACGCCGTCACCCACTCGGGCGCCGAGTTCTCTAGGATGCGAGCGTGGTAGCCAACGTCCCGCCCCCGCCCGCCGACCGCGTCGCCGACATCGCGGTCATGATCGTCGACGACCACGAGGTCGTCCGGCGAGGGATCGCCGAGGTGATCGACAGATCCGAGGGGATGGGGGTCGTCGCCGAGGCGGGGTCGGTCGCCGAGGGCATCCGTCGCGCGAGCCTGGTGCGGCCCCAGGTCATGCTGGTGGACCTGCAGCTGCCCGACGGGACAGGCATCGACCTGATGACCGCGCTGCGTGAGACCCTCCCGGACACCCGGGCGATCGTCCTGACGAGCTTCGACGACGACGACGCGCTCGCCGCGGCGCTCAAGGCGGGTGCGGCCGCGTACATCCTCAAGAGCGTGCGTGGCGCCGAGATCGCCGATGTCATCCGCTCGGTCGCGGCGGGGCGCACCCTGCTCGACGAGCGCACGGTCACCCGGCGTCGGGCCGACCACGACGACCCGACGGCCGACCTGACGCCCAGCGAGCGCAAGGTGCTCGACCTCATCGGCGAGGGGATGTCCAACCGGGAGATCGCCGAGCGGCTGGGTGTCGCGGAGAAGACCGTCAAGAACCACATCACCTCGCTGCTGTCCAAGATGGGGCTGCAGCGACGCACCCAGGTCGCGGCCTGGGTCGCCGGGCACAAGCACAGCGCCTGGCGGTCCGAGCCCGGCGACTGAGCCTGCCCCGCGGACCTGCTCCACAGGGTGCCCGGTGGCGGGCGCCGTCATCCGCGTGACAGCGGTGCCCTCCAGGCCAGCAGCGTGCCGCAGCCGCTCACCGCGGTGCCCAGGGTGAACGTGCCGCCGTGCCGTCGCGCCCGTGCCGCGAGGTTGTCGGTGCCCGATCGGCGGTCGCGCTCGGGGGGAAGGCCGGCGCCGTCGTCCTCGACCTCGACCGTGATGGTGCCCAACGGGCCCGTCCCGCTCAGGTCCACCCGGACGGCCACGGACTGTGCCCGCGCGTGACGCGCGGCGTTGGCGAGCCCCTCTCGGACCACCGCGACGACGTCGTCGGCCATGTCCTCACCCACGCGGTCGTCGAGGGCGCCGGCGTCGCCGTCCTGCGCCTCGGCGGAGTCCAGCACCCTCTTGTCGACCGTGATGAGCAGGGACGGGGCGAAGCCCAGGCCGGTCCGCGCGAGGGAGGCCTCCCGTCGCAGCCGCTCGGCGAGGGGTGCGGTGGCGTCGGGGTCACGCAGGGCGTGGACGATCGACCGGATCTGCCGGACGGTCGAGTCCACGTTGTCGAGCGCGTCCTCGATGATGCCGGTCAGCTCGGCCGGGTCGACCCCCCTGGCAGCGCGGCGGCGCACCGTCTCGAGCTGCATCCCGGTGGCGAAGAGCTGCTGGATCGCCAGGTCGTGCAGGTCACGGGCGATACGCTCCCGCTCGTCCAGCAGGGCCGCGACGTCCTGGGCATGACGGGCCTCGGCGAGGACCAGCGCCAGGGCCGCCTGTCCGGCGTAGGCCTCGGCTGTGGCCAGGTCGCTCGGGGCGAAGGGCGGGCGCCCGACCCTGCGCAGCAGCATCAGCACACCCACCCCGGTCTTGTCCGAGTGCATGGGTGCGTACATCGCGGGACCGAACTGGCGCAGGGCGTCCACACGCATGCTGCGCGAGCGGGACAGCGAGTCGACGACCAGACCGTTGCCGTCCCGCAGCACGGTCCGCGCCCGACCGTCGTGGGGCATCACGGTGCCGATCAGGTCGTCCGCGCCGGCGCCGTCGACGATCTCCATGACCCAGCTGTCCTCGCCGACCCCTGGCAGGACGAGAGCCGCGGTGTCGGCCCCGGCGACCTCGCGCGAGGAGGCCGCGATCCGCGCCAGGACGTCCTCCTCCTCGGCGCCCGAGAGCAGCATCGTGGTGATCTCCTGGCCGGCGTGGAGCCAGCGCTCGCGCCGCTGCGCGTCCGCGTACATCTGGGCGTTCTGGATCGCCACGGCAGCCGCGGCGGCGAGGGTGATGACGGCCTCGTCGTCGTCGTCGGAGAACCCTCCGGGCTTCTCCGAGAGGTACAGGTAGCCGAAGACCCTGTCACGAACCCGGACCGCGCTGCCCAGGAACGAGCCCATCGGGGGGTGGTTGGGAGGGAAGCCCTTGAAGCTGGGGTGCTGCATCAGGTCGTCGAGCCGCAGGGTGCCGTGCGGCGGGATGGCGCTCAGGACGCCGATCGCGTGCGGGGGGCGGCCCAGCATGGCTGCGAGCCGCTCGTCCATCCCGGTGTGCACGAAGGTCGTGGACCGGCCCCGGGAGTCGAGCACGTTGATCGCCGCGTAGCGCGCACCCGTCAGGTCGGCGCTCGCGCTGACGAACCGTTGCAGGACGGTGGGCAGGTCCAGGTCGGAGGCCAGGCCGAGGGCCGCCTGGAGCAGGTCCGCCGCGGCGAGCGAACCGTCGTGGTGGTCCGTGGGCGGTGGGGACATCAGGACTCCTGGACTTCGGCGAGCCAGGCGTCGCGGTAGGGGGCGACGCCGTCGTGGTCACGGGCGACCAGCTCGCTGTGCCGACCTCGTGCTCGCACGGTACCGGTCCTGTCGAGCAGGATCACCTCGTCCGCCCCCTCGAGGCCTGCCAGCCGGTGCGTCACGACCAGGACTCCGCGGTCGGGTGTGAGCGTGCGGTCCAGGAGCGAGCGGAGCACGGCCTCGCCCCCGGTGTCGAGGTGCTCGGTGGGCTCGTCGACCAGCAGCAGGGGGGCCGGGCACAGCAGCGCCCGGGCGAGCAGCAGTCGTCGGCGCTCGCCGCCCGAGATGCGCGCGGCGTCGGCACCCAGGACGGTACCCAGGCCCTGGGGCAGCCCGGCGAGCCAGCGCCCGAGCCCCACCGAGGTCAGCGCGTCCAGCGCCTCGTCCGGGGTCACGTCACCACGACCGACCCGCAGGTTCTCCAGGATCGTGGTGTCGAAGACGTGGGCGTCCTCGGCGGTCATCGCGACGCGGCTCGCCGCGACCTCGCGAGGCAGGTCGGCCGGTGGGTCGCCGTCCAGGGTCAGGGTGCCGCCGACGGCCGGGAGCAGTCCGGCCAGGGTCAGCAGCAGGGTGGTCTTGCCCGCCCCGCTCGGCCCGACGACGGCGACCGTCCGTCCGGTGCTCAGGTCGAGGTCGAGGCCCGTGAGCAGCGGTTCCTGCCCGGGCCAGCCGCAGGCCAGCCCTCGGACCACGAGGCCGCGCCCGGGGGCTGCGGGAGGCATGGGGGCGGGCTGCGTGGCGGTCGGCTCCTGAGCGACCTCGTCCAGCAGCGACATGATCCGGCGGGCGGCCTGGCGTGAGCGCAGCACCTGCACGCCGGCCGCGGGCATCAACGACACCGCCTCGAAGGCCGCCAACGGGGTCAGCACGACCACCGCGAGCTCGACTGGCGTGAGCAGCCCCTGGGTCGTGGCCGGGACGGCGAGCGCGAGCGCGGCGAGCACCGCGAGACCGGTCGCGAGGGGTCCCGCTGCGGCCGCCAGCGCGGCGGGGCGGGCACCGGTGTCGGTCGCCCGCGCGAGGTCTGCCTCGACCCGCGCGAGCTCTCGGCGCAGGTCCGGGGTGCGCCCCTGGACGGTGAGCTCGCCTGCACCGTCGAGCAGGGCGAGGGTGACCGCGCTCATCTCGACCCGGGCGTGCGCGGTGAGTCGTTCGGTGGTCCGTGCGGCACGGACCGACCACCAAGGTGCGACGACGCCTGCCAGCACCAGGCAGCCGGCCAGTGCCAGCCCCGCCGTCGGCAGGAAGACCCCCAGGAGAACCACGCTGCCCAGGCTGACGACCGCGGCCACCGCTGCCGGCAGCAGGCCCCGGACCACGACGTCGCCCACCGCGTCCACGTCGGCGCCGACCCGGGCGAGCAGGTCCCCGCGCCGCAGGGCCATCACGGGCTCGGTCCGCCCCACGGCGAGACGTCGGTAGATCTGCTCGCGCAGGGTGGCCATGCCGCGCAGCGCGACGTCGTGGGAGACGAGCCGTTCGACGTACCGCAGCAGCCCGCGGGAGATGCCGAAGGTGCGGACCGCGACCGCCGCGATGGACAGCTCCATCACCGGTGGCATCTGCGAGGCACGCGCGATCAGCCAGGCCGACACGGCTGCCAGGGCCACGGCGCTGCCCAGCCCGCCCGCGCCCGCCAGCACCGCGAGGACCACGCGGCGCCAGGACACACCCAGCAGCAGGACGGCCCGCCAGAGCGGGTCCTGGCGGCCCGTCACCACGCACCCCCGTCGTGGGGTGGGCCGGTGGTCGACGTGCGCGGTCTGCCGGCCACGGCCACGACGGCGTCGGCGGCCTGTCGCAGGGACGCGCGGTGGGTGACCACGAGCACGGTGCGGCCCCCTTCGCGTGCGGCCTCGATCACCTGCCGCACCGTCGCGTCGCCGTCGCTGCCCAGGTGGGCGCTCGGTTCGTCGAGCACCACGAGCTGGGCGTCACCCAGCAGCGCCCGGCTGAGCGCGACGCGCTGACGCTGCCCCAGGCTCAGGCCGGCGCCACCCTGCCCGACCGCGGTACCCCACCCGAGCGGGAGCGCCGCGACGACCTCGGCCAGACCGGTCAGCTCCGCGACCCGGCCGAGCTCCCGGCGGTCGGTGCGGCGACCAGCGGTGACCAGGTCCTCGATCGTCCCGGGGGTCAGCACCGGACGCTGCGGGACCCAGGCGATCTGCTCCCACCAGGTGCCGGGGTCCACGTCTGCGAGGTCGATGGCCGGGGTGTCGAGGGCGTCGCCCGCGGGGAGCACCTGGACCGTGCCCGTGTCCCGGTCGCCGAGGGGTATCAGCCCGAGCAGCACCCCCAGGGCAGTGGACTTGCCCGCGCCGTTGGGTCCCACCAGGGCGGTCACCGTTCCCGGGAGGAGGTCCAGGTCGAGCCCGGCCGGGGCGAGCGCGTCGCGGTCCGGCGCGTCCACACCCAGATCGCGGACCCTGACCGTGCTGCTCCGCAGGTCGGGGGCCGAGATGGTCCCACGGACCGGGAGCGGCTGCTCGAGGACGTCGAAGGTCTGCTGGGCCGCGGCGACGCCGTCGGCCGAGGCGTGGAAGTGGGCGCCGACCTGGCGCAGGGGCAGGTAGACCTCAGGGGCCAGGACCAGCACCGCGAGGGCGGTGGTCAGGTCGAGGTGACCGTAGACGAGGCGGAAGCCGACCCCCACGGCGACCAGGGCGACCGACAGGGTCGTCAACAGCTCCAGGACCATGCCGGACAGGAACGCGATCCGCAGCGTGCCCATGGTCGCCGAGCGGTGCGCCTCTCCCAGGGCTCGCACCCGGTCCGCCGGTCCGCGCTCGCGGCCCAGGGCGCGCAGCGTGGGCAGCCCCGCCACGAGATCGAGGACCTGATGCCCCAGACGCTGCATGACCTCCAGGCGCCGGCTGGCGTGGCCCTGGGTGAGCAGGCCGACCAGGACCATGAAGACCGGCACCAGAGGGATCGTCACCGCGATCGTCACCGCGGCGACCCAGTCCAGACCCAGCACGACGGCGAGCGCCGCGGGGGTCACGGTCACGGCGAGCAGCAGCTGGGGGAGGTACCGCACGAAGTAGGGCTCGAGCGCGTCGAGACCGCGGGTCGCCAGCGTCGCCACCGTCGGCCCGTTCCCCGAGATCCACCGCGGCCCCAGACCCACCGCGTGACCGACCACCTGCGCACGGAGCTCGGCGATGGTCCGGGTCGCGGCCCGGTGGGCGTAGCGCTCCTGGACCGCCGTGACGAGCACCCGCGCACCGATGACCAGTGCCAGCAGCCCGACCGTGGGGGCGACGTCCGGCCAGCGCGACACCCCGGTGACGACCGGCGCGAGCGCCGCGGCCAGCAGGAGTGCCTGGGCCACCACGAGACCGGCGGTCGCCGCGCCGAGGCCGGCGGTGAGCAGGACGTAGCGTCGTGCTGCGCGGGCCCTGCGGAGCAGCCGGGGGTCGAGCGGTCTCACCGGCGCAGGAAGGTGAGCCCGGTGTGCTCGGGGATCTGCTCGGCCGTGATGCGCTTGCGGAACACCCAGTAGGTCCAGCCCTGGTACAGCAGGACGACCGGCGTGAGGATCACGGCGACCCAGGTCATCACGGTCAGCGTGTAGTCGGTCGACGACGCGTTGTCGACGGTGAGGGAGTTCGCGGGGTCGAGCGCGGGCATCACGTCGGGGAACATCGACCCGAAGATCAGCACCACGGCTGCGACGATCGCGACCGCGGACCACGTGAAGGCGATGCCTTCACGACCCACGCGGGTCGCGCGGACGGTACCCAGCAGCGCGACGGCTGCGACCCCGGTGGCCAGCCAGGTCCACGTCGTGGAGTAGGCGATCTGGGTCCACACCGCCCAGCCCCCCGCGACCAGGAGCGTGACGACCGACAGCCGTGTCGCCAGTGCCCGGGCACGGTGGCGCACGTCGCCGTCCGTCTTGAGTGCCAGGAAGATCGCCCCGTGGGTCAGGAAGATCAGGAAGGTGGTCGCGCCGCCCAGCAGCGCGTACGGGTTGAGCAGGTCGAAGAAGGTCCCGACGTACTGGTGGTCGGCGTCCAGGTGGACCCCGCGCACCAGGTTGCCGAAGGCCACGCCCCACAGGATCGCCGGCACGACCGACCCGAAGACGATCGCGCGGTCGGCCCAGGCGCGCCAGCCGTCGTCGTCGATCTTGCCGCGCCACTCGAAGGCGACGACGCGCACGATCAGGGCCACGAGGATGAGCAGCAGCGGGATGTAGAAGCCCGAGAACATCGTGGCGTACCACTCGGGGAAGGCCGCGAAGGTCGCGCCGCCCGCGGTCAGCAGCCACACCTCGTTGCCGTCCCAGACCGGGCCGATCGTGTTGATCAGGACCCGACGGTCCTTGTCCTTGCGGCCGAGCACGGGCAGCAGCATGCCCACACCGAAGTCGAAGCCCTCCAGGACGAGGTAGCCGGTCCACAGGACGGCGATCAGCAGGAACCAGATGACGGCGAGGTCCATCGTCGCCCCTCTCAGTACGCGAAGGACAGCGGGCGGTCGGGCGCGCCGTCGTCGGTGGGGTCGGTGTCGTCCGGGCCGGTGCGACGGGCTTCGGGGCTCGGGTCGGTCTCGGTGTCGGCCACACCCTCGCTGGCGTACCGCTTCATCAGCCGGAACCACACCACGGCGAGCACTCCGTACAACGCGGTGAAGGTGACCATGGAGCCGATCACGCTCCCCGCCCCGACCGAGGTCGAGACACCGCGCATCGTCAGCAGCCACACGCCGTCGACCCCGGTGGGGTCAGGGTTGGGGTGCACGACCCAGGGCTGACGGCCCATCTCGGTGAAGATCCAGCCGAAGGCCGAGGCGAGGAAGGGCATCGGGATCGCGATGATCCCCAGCACGCCGAACCAGCGCTTGTCGGTCACGCGGCGACCGCGGGTGAGCCAGAGCGAGGCTGCCGCGAGCAGGGCGCTGCCCAGGCCCAGGCCGATCATGAGCCGGAAGCTCCAATAGGTCACAGCAAGGTTGGGGACGTAGTCGACGTCGGAGCCGTAGAGCTCCTCGTAGCGGGCCTGGAGGTCGTCGACCCCCTCGACGGTCGCGGTGAAGTCGCCCGAGGCGAGGAACGAGGTCAGGCCGGGGATCTCGATGAGGTGGGTCACCCCGGAGCAGTCGTTGGCGAGGTCACCCACGGCCAGGATCGAGAAGGACGCACCGTCCTCGGTGGCGCACAGCCCCTCGGCGGCGGCCATCTTCATCGGCTGCTGCTGGAACATGATCTTGGCCTGCCAGTCACCTGTCCCCGCGACGGCGATGCCGGCCACGAGCATGGTCACCAGGCCCAACCGGACCGCCGGGCGGTAGACGTCACGAGCGAGGTCCAGGTCGCCGCGACGCGATGCGCGGACCATCCACCACGCGCCGATCCCCGCCACGAAGGTGCCCGACGTGAGGAAGGCCGCGGCGATCGTGTGGGGGAACGCGGCCAGCAACGTCGGGTTGGTCAGGACCGCGACGATGTCGACCATCTCGGCCCGACCGGTCTCGAGGTTGAAGATGGCACCGACGGGGTGCTGCATCCACGAGTTGGCGGCCAGGATGAAGTACGCCGAGAGGTTGGTGGCGATCGCGACCGCCCAGATGCATGCGAGGTGGATCTTCTTGGGCAGCTTGTCCCAGCCGAAGATCCACAGCCCCAGGAAGGTCGACTCGACGAAGAACGCCGCGAGGGCCTCCATCGCGAGCGGGGCGCCGAAGACGTCCCCGACGAAGCGGGAGTACTCCGACCAGTTCATCCCGAACTGGAACTCCTGGACGATCCCGGTGGCCACGCCGATCGCGAAGTTGATCAGCATGAGCTTGCCGAAGAACTTGGTCAGGCGCAGCCAGCGCTCGTTCCCGGTCCGGTACCAGGCCGTCTGCATGATCGCGACGAGCGGTGCGAGCCCGATCGTCAGCGGCACGAAGATGAAGTGGTAGACGGTCGTGATGCCGAACTGCCAGCGGGCCAGCTCGAGTGCTTCCACGTGGGTCTCCTGAACGGTGCCGCGGACCAGTCTGTCCCTCGAACGGTAGGAACCCGTCCCGCGAGCGGCTTGGGACCTAGGTCCCTCTTTGGTGACGAGACGTCACCTCGTATGTGGCTCGATGATCGGCCTGTCGCGTAGGCCTCAGGTGCTGCTGTGCGATACTGACGACGGCAGAGCGGGTCGCCACACCGTCCCCTCTGCTCCTGACGTTCCCGCTGGACCCGCGGTCCGCGGCCCGCCGGGCGCCGCCGTCATCGATCCAGATGGCAGGGCAGGCGCCGGTGCCGCCCGCCCGTGCAGCGAACGACACCGACGACTTCCGTCGCGTCGCGCCTACCGCGCACGGGACGACCGAGTGCCTCAGGGCTGGCGAGTGTGGTCAGCCCGAGGTGAGGAGCATCCCTTGACGATCGAGAACAGCCCCACCGCCGACACCACCACGCCGAGCGAGGGGACCACCCGGGCGCCGCGGCGCTCGCGCCGGGCCGCCAGCGCGCCCGCGCAGACGATCAGTGCCCCCGCCACGACGGGTGCCGCTCCGGTCGTCTCGGAGCCCCAGGCCGAGTCCGCCCCGGCATCGACGCCGCGCCAGGACGCGGCGACCGAGGGTGGCGAGCAGGCGACGCCGCCCCGCGCCAAGCGCACCCGTCGGGCACCCGCCACCGCCCAGGCCGAGCCCCCCGCCGCCCCGGACGAGCCGCGGACCGCGACGCAGACCACCGCCGACGCACCTCCGGCCGCACGCCGCGGGTCCGGACGCTCGCGTCGGGCGACCTCACCGGTCACCGCGCCCGAGGGGGAGAGCGCCCCTGCCGGTTCGGCCCCGGCCCAGCAGGCCGCCTCGGAGGACGTGGCCGCTCCCACGGACGAGGCTGCCGAGCCTGCCCCCACGAGTCGCGCCGCGCGGTCCCGGTCACGCAAGACCGCGGCCAAGGGCACCACCCAGGCCGAGCCGACCGCGGGGACGTCCGAGGTCGCCCAGGGCGAGCCGGCCGACGCCGCGTCCTCGCCTCAGGAGGAGCCGGCCGCACCGCAGCAGGTCGAGAGCGAGCAGGCTGCTCCTCGTAGCCGCTCGCGCCGCACGCGCAAGCCGGCGACCGAGAAGGAGGCGCCCGAGCAGGAAGCGACCGAGCCGACCTCGGAGCAGCCCTCCACCGCTGCCGCGGGATCGCGCGACGTCGGGCAGACCTTCGACGTCTTCGCGGCGCTGGGCAAGGAACGCGGGGAGTCCACCGTCGAGCCGGACACCTCCGAGCCCCGCCTCGCCAGGACGGCACTGCTCTTCCAGGCGCCCGACCCGGAGTCGCGTCCCAAGCGGCGCCGCGCGCAGGCGCCGGCCGGCCCGCCCCGGCCGATCGAGGACGAGGCCGTCCCGGTCGTGGACGACGACCAGGACGAGGACGAGACCACGCAGGGCGCCGAGCAGAGCACCGCGGGTGTCCCCGAGCAGCGTGAGCCCACCGACCGGTCGGCCGGCGCGGACGAGGACGACGAGGACGGGGCCGAGGACGACGAGGACGGCCGCGACGGTGGCCCGCGCCGTCGCCGCCGCCGAGGCGGGCGCGGTCGCCGGAGTCGCTCGGGTGGTTCGGCGGACCCGTCGGACGCATCGCAGGACACCTCCACGAACGACACGGCTGACCGTGCCACCCAGCAGGACGACCAGTCCGACGAGGGCTCCGACGAGGATGCCGACAGCGACAGCGACAGCGACAGCGACGAGGGCAGCTCCTCGAGCCGTCGTCGTCGCCGTCGTCGTCGCAGCGGCCGCTCCGGGGACGCCCCCGAGGAGCAGGCGCCGGCCGCGAACGGTCGTGGCCGCTCGCGCAGCGGGCGCACGGCGTCCGACGAGGTCACCGCGCTCAAGGGATCGACGCGGCTCGAGGCCAAGCGCCAGCGCCGCCGTGAGGGCCGCGACGCCGGGCGCCGTCGGTCGGTCATCACCGAGTCGGAGTTCCTCGCCCGTCGTGAGGCGGTCGATCGGACGATGGTCGTCCGCGAGAGCGACGGACGCGTCCAGATCGCCGTGCTCGAGGACAACGTCCTGGTCGAGCACTTCGTCTCCCGCACCGCCCAGAACTCCCAGGGTGCGATGGCCGGCAACGTCTACCTCGGCCGGGTGCAGAACGTGCTGCCCAGCATGGAGGCAGCCTTCGTCGACGTGGGCAAGGGCCGCAACGCGGTGCTCTACGCCGGTGAGGTCAACTGGGACGCAGCGGGGCTCGAGGGACAGCCGCGCCGCATCGAGCAGGCCCTGAAGTCGGGCGACTCGGTGCTGGTCCAGGTCACCAAGGACCCGATCGGGCACAAGGGGGCCCGGTTGACCTCGCAGGTCACCCTGGCGGGGCGCTACCTGGTGTACGTGCCGGGCGGGGGGATGACCGGTATCTCGCGCAAGCTCCCGGACACCGAGCGGGCACGGCTCAAGAAGATCCTCAAGGAGGTCGTCCCGGACGCAGCCGGGGTCATCGTGCGCACGGCTGCCGAGGGAGCCTCCGAGGAGGAGCTGCGCAACGACGTCCAGCGGTTGCAGGACCAGTGGGCCGCCATCGAGAAGAAGGCCAAGACCGCGTCGGCGCCCGCGCTGCTCCAGGGCGAGCCCGACCTGGCCATCCGTGTGGTGCGCGACATCTTCAACGACGACTTCCGCTCGCTCGTGGTCCAGGGGGACGACGCATGGACGACCATCTCCGCCTACGTGGACGCCATGGCACCGGACCTCGCCGAGCGTGTCTCGCGCTGGTCGGGCTCCGGTGACGTCTTCGCCGAGCACCGCATCGACGAGCAGCTCGTGAAGGGCATGGACCGCAAGGTCTTCCTGCCCTCGGGTGGTTCGCTCGTCATCGACCGCACCGAGGCGATGACGGTGGTCGACGTCAACACGGGCAAGTTCACCGGCTCGGGCGGGACCCTCGAGGAGACGGTCACCCGCAACAACCTCGAGGCAGCCGAGGAGATCGTCCGCCAGCTGCGGCTGCGGGACATCGGCGGAATCATCGTGATCGACTTCATCGACATGGTCCTGGAGTCCAACCGCGACCTCGTGCTGCGCCGTCTGCTCGAGTGCCTGGGCAGGGACCGCACCAAGCACCAGGTCGCCGAGGTCACCTCGCTCGGGCTGGTCCAGATGACCCGCAAGCGCGTCGGTCAGGGCCTGGTCGAGGCGTTCAGCGAGACGTGCGAGCACTGCCACGGGCGTGGGTTCATCGTGCACAGCGAGCCCCTGGACTCGGCCGCTGCAGCCGACACCGGCGGCGGAGAGCCCTCGAGCGACGGTGCGACGTCGGGCGAGTCCACCCCACGGCAGCGCCGCAAGAAGGCCACCGGTGGCGGTGGGTCCACCTCTGCCTCCCAGGTCAGCGTCCCGGTGCTGCCGGAGGCCCGGGAAGCCGTCAAGGCCACGCTGGCCACGATCGCGGCCGCGGCCGCGCACGCCCACGAGCACGAGCACGAGCACGGCGGGGAGCTGAGCGCCGAGGGTGCCCAGGCCCTCGCCGAGGCGATCGTGCAGCGGGCCACCGGGCACGCCAGCACGGGGGAGTCGACCCCGCAGACCTCCTCGGACACCGAGTCACGTCAGGCGGAGGCCGACGCCGAGGTGCCCGTGGGTCAGGATGCGGAGGGCTGATCGCGCGGTCATTTGACCGCAGGGCAGTGGCTTCCGTACTCTGGAATGTCGGTGCGCCGGGTGCGCACCGTTTCCACGTGCCCCAGGCGCCGGACCAGTCAAGGACTGTCGAGTGCTGAGCACGTCACAAGACGTGAGAACGCCGTACGAGTAGAGATGAGCAGCAACGTGGTGTACGCGATCGTCAAGGCTGGTGGCCGCCAGGAGAAGGTGTCGGTCGGCGACGTCGTCGTCGTGGACCGGCTGTCCGGTGACGCCGGCTCGACCGTCCAGATGCCCGTGCTCCTTCTCGTCGACGGGGAGAAGGTGACCTCCGACGCCGCGGCGCTCGCGAAGATCACCGTGACCGCGGAGATCGTCCGGGACGAGAAGGGCCCGAAGATCGACATCCTCAAGTACAAGAACAAGACGGGCTACCGGGTGCGCAAGGGCCACCGGCAGAAGCTGACCCGCCTCAAGGTCACCGACATCACGTGACGCACGGCGGCCACGGCCGCTGAGTCCTGTTCCTCCCCAGTCTCCGCACAGCACGAAAGCAGGTCAGTCATGGCACACAAGAAGGGTGCGAGCTCCTCGCGGAACGGTCGCGACTCGAACTCGCAGCGCCTCGGCGTCAAGCGGTTCGGCGGTCAGGCCGTCAACGCGGGCGAGATCATCGTCCGTCAGCGGGGGACCCACTTCCACCCCGGCATCAACGTCGGACGCGGCGGGGACGACACGCTGTTCGCGCTGGCCGCCGGTGCGGTGCAGTTCGGTGTGCGCCGCGGCCGCAAGGTCATCGACATCGTGACGGCTGACGCCTGACCCGATCCTCTTGACGAAGGGGCGCACCGGCACCGGTGCGCCCCTTCGTCGTCCTCCAGCACGTCCCTGACCGTCGAGAAAGGAGCACCTCGTGGCCACTTTCGTCGACCGCGTCGTCCTGCACGCATCCGGCGGGGACGGCGGGCACGGTGTCGCCTCGATCCGCCGCGAGAAGTTCAAGCCCCTAGCAGGTCCGGACGGCGGCAACGGCGGCAGCGGGGGCAGCGTGATCCTCGAGGTCGACCCGCAGGTCACCACCTTGCTCGACTACCACCACTCGCCGCACCGCCACGCACCGTCGGGCACCCAGGGCATGGGCGACCACCGGTCCGGATCCACCGGCGCGGACCTCGTCCTGACCGTACCGGACGGCACGGTGGTGAAGTCCCTGGACGGGAAGGTGCTTGCCGACCTGGTCGGCGCCGGTGCTCGCTACGTCGTCGCGTCGGGCGGGCGTGGCGGGCTGGGCAACGCTGCCCTCGCCTCGCCCCGTCGCAAGGCCCCTGGGTTCGCGCTCCTGGGCGAGCCGGGGACCTCGCAGGACGTCCTGCTGGAGCTCAAGACGATCGCCGACGTCGCGCTCGTCGGCTACCCGAGCGCGGGAAAGTCGAGCCTCGTCGCGGCCATCTCCGCTGCGCGACCCAAGGTCGCCGAGTACCCGTTCACCACGCTGGTGCCCAACCTCGGCGTGGTGCAGGCGGGCTCGGCGCGCTACACGGTGGCCGACGTCCCCGGCCTGATCCCGGGTGCGAGCGAGGGCAAGGGACTGGGGCTGGAGTTCCTGCGCCACATCGAGCGGTGCGCCGTGATCGTCCACGTGCTGGACTGCGCGACCCTCGAGCCTGACCGCGACCCGATCAGCGACCTGGAGGTCATCGAGGCCGAGCTCGCCGCCTACGCCGGAGACCTGGGCATCACGGGCGGGAGGGTGCCCCTGACCGAGCGCCCCCGCATGGTCGTCCTGAACAAGGTGGACGTGCCCGAGGCTCGTGAGCTCGCCGAGCTCGTACGCCCCGACCTCGAGGCCCGCGGGCTGCGTGTCTTCGAGATCTCCGCGGTGAGCCACGAGGGGCTGCGTCCGTTGACGTTCGCGCTGGCCGAGATGGTGGCCAGGTCGCGCGCCGACGCGCCGGCCGACGCCCCGACCCGCACCGTCCTGCGTCCGCAGGCCGTGGACGACGCCGGGTTCACGGTGACCCGCCACGAGAGCGGTGGACGGGTCTGGTTCCAGGTGCTGGGCAGCAAGCCCGAGCGCTGGGTGCGCCAGACGCAGTTCTCGAACGACGAGGCCGTGGGCTACCTCGCGGACCGTCTGGCCCGTCTGGGTGTCGAGGAGAAGCTCTTCGCCGCGGGTGCGGTCGCCGGGGCCGAGGTCGTCATCGGGCCGGAGAGCGATGCCGTCGTCTTCGACTGGGAGCCCACTCTGCTGACCGGTTCGGAGCTGCTGGGCGGTCCCCGTGGTACCGACCTACGCCTGGACGACTCCTCGCGGCCGACCCGGACGGACAAGCGCAACGAGTACAAGGAGCGGATGGACGCCAAGGCCGAGGCCCGCGCGGAGCTGTGGACCGAGCGGCAGAGCGGGATCTGGACCGATCCGGAGAAGGAGCAGTGACGCTCGGGCGTCGAGGACTGGCCACCGCCCCCCGGGTCGTGGTCAAGGTCGGGTCCTCGTCGCTCACCGGTACGGACGGTCGGCTCGACGAGGACGCCCTGCGTGCGCTGGTCGACGTGCTGGCCGCACGGCGATCGGCCGGCGGCCAGGTGGTCCTGGTGACCTCGGGCGCGATCGCCGCAGGGCTGGGTCCGCTGGGCCTGACGAGTCGTCCTCGTGACCTCGCCACGGCCCAGGCGACGGCTTCGGTCGGCCAGGGCCTGCTCGTGGCGCGCTACACCGCGGCGTTCGCCGCGCACGACCTGCGGGTCGGTCAGGTGCTGCTGACCGCCGAGGACACCGTCCGGCGTGGTCACTACCGCAACGCCCAGCGCGCCCTGGACCGGCTCCTGGCACTCGGGGTGGTGCCGATCGTCAACGAGAACGACACGGTCGCCACCGACGAGATCCGCTTCGGTGACAACGATCGCCTCGCAGCCCTTGTCTCGCACCTGGTGCGGGCCGACGCGATGGTGCTGCTGACCGATGTCGACGGCCTGTACACCGGCCCGCCCTCGGCGCCGGGCTCTCGTCGTATCGAGACGGTGAACGGCCCGACCGACCTCGAGGGCGTCGTGGTCAGCGCGCGGGGGAGCGCGGTCGGCACCGGCGGCATGGTGACCAAGCTGGCGTCGGTCACCATCGCGACAGGCTCGGGCATCCCCGTCGTGCTCACCTCGGCCGCCCAGGCCGCCGAGGCGCTCGCGGGCCAGTCCGTCGGCACCTGGTTCGCCGCGACCGGTCGGCGGGTCTCGACGCGCATGCTGTGGCTCGCCCACGCGGCTCACGCCGAGGGCCGCCTGGTCCTGGACGACGGCGCGGTGCGGGCGGTCGTCGAGCGACGGACGTCTCTGCTGCCCGCCGGGATCACCGCGGTCGAGGGCTCGTTCGAGGCAGGGGACCCGGTCGAGCTGGTGTCGGCAGCGGGTCTCGTGGTCGCGCGCGGCCTGGTGGCCTTCGGCTCGGTCGAGCTGCCCGACCTGCTCGGCAGCTCGACCCACGAGCTGCGCGAGCGGCTCGGTGCCGGGTACGACCGCGAGGTCGTCCACCGCGACGACCTGGTGCTCGTGCGACCTCGCCGCTAGGCCTATCCTGCGGCCATGGAACCGACCGCACCCCACCATCCTGACCGTCCTGATCACGAACGCGACGCGGTCCCGGACGAGGTGCGCGATGCGGTGCTGGAGGTCGCACGTCGCGCGCAGGTCGCGGCACGCGAGCTCGCGTCCGCGACCCGCGCCACCAAGGACGCGGCCCTGCACGCCATGGCCGACCACCTCGTGGCCGCCTCGCCGGAGATCGTCATGGCGAACGCCGTCGACCTCGAGCGGGGCAGGGCCGCAGGTACCTCCGAAGGGCTGCTCGACAGGTTGGCCCTGACCCCGGACAGGGTCGCGGCCATCGCGGACGCGCTGCGAGAGCTCGCGGCGTTGCCCGACCCGGTCGGTGAGGTCGTCCGTGGGTCGACCCTGCCGAACGGGCTGCGGCTGCGTCAGGTCCGCGTGCCGATGGGTGTGGTCGGCATGATCTACGAGGCGCGGCCCAACGTCACTGCCGATGCTGCGGGGCTCGCCCTCAAGAGCGGCAACGCGGCCGTCCTGCGTGGAGGCTCGGCAGCCTCGGGCTCGAACACGGTGATCGTCAAGGTGCTCTCCGACGCACTGGTCTCGGTCGGCCTGCCGGCCGACGCGGTGCAGTCGATCGACGAGCACGGGCGTGCCGGTGCGGTGGCGCTCATGCACGCCCGCGGCCTGGTCGACCTGCTGGTCCCGCGGGGTGGGGCGGACCTGATCCGAACGGTCGTGCAGGAGGCGACCGTGCCGGTCGTCGAGACGGGGACGGGCAACTGCCACGTGTACGTGGACGCCTCGGCCGACCCCGCGGTCGCCCTCCCGATCGTGATGAACTCCAAGACCCACCGGGTCGGGGTGTGCAACGCCGCCGAGACGCTCCTGGTGCACACCGACGCAGCAGCGGGGTTCCTTCCGGGGGCGCTGCGCGCCCTGGCGGAGGCGGGGGTCGTGCTGCACGGCGACCCGCGGACGGCCGAGCTGGCACCGGTGGGGGTCGACGTCGTCCCGGCCACGGACGAGGACTGGGCGACCGAGTACCTGTCGCTGGACCTCGCGGTGCGGGTCGTGACCGACCTCGAGGCGGCGATCGAGCACATCCGGACCTGGTCCTCGGGTCACACCGAGGCGATCGTGACGCGTGATCTGGCCGCCTCCGAGCGGTTCGTCGCGGCCCTGGACTCCGCAGCGATCATGGTCAACGCCTCGACCCGGTTCACCGACGGAGCGCAGTTCGGCCTCGGGGCGGAGATCGGCATCTCGACGCAGAAGATGCACGCCCGAGGGCCGATGGGGCTGCCCGAGCTGACCACGACGAAGTGGATCGTCAACGGCGACGGACAGATCCGGACCTGACCTCGGCGGACGTCGTCCCAGAGCGAACATCCGGCCCACGGGTCACCCGTACGGTCCATGGCGTGGGCCTCGTCCCGTCGTCCGGACGTGCGACACTGGGAGCACCGCCGTGCCCCGTCGCGCACGCGGTGAGCCGAACCACCAGGAGGTCGATGTGCACGCTGCCCTGCTCGCTGCGGAGGAGTCGGCGGAGGCCGTTCAGCACCTTCCCATGGTGCCCGAGGCCTACGGCCTGGTCGCCTTCGGAGGACTGATGGTCCTGCTCGCCGTCACCTACGCGTTCCGGAGCGTCGGCGCACGCCACTGAACGACCAGGAGGACGACTGCGGATGACTGAGCACCGGGCCCGGATCGGGGTGATGGGCGGGACCTTCGACCCCGTCCACCACGGCCACCTGGTCGCCGCGAGCGAGTCCGCAGCCCGGTTCGCCCTGGACGAGGTGGTGTTCGTCCCGACCGGTCGACCGTCCACCAAGCAGCACCCGGGTGTCACGGCGGCGGAGCACCGGTACCTGATGACAGTCATCGCGACGGCGTCGAACCCTCGCTTCACGGTGAGCCGGGTGGACATCGATCGGCCGGGACTCACCTACACGGTCGACACCTTGACCGACCTCCGAGCGCAGCGCCCTGACGCGGACCTGTTCTTCATCACCGGGGCGGACGCCGTCGAGCAGATCCTGACCTGGAAGGATGCCGAGCGGCTCTGGGGCATGGCGCACTTCGTGGCGGTCACCCGTCCGGGTCACACCTTGAGCCTCGACGGGTTGCCGACCGAGGCTGTCAGCCTGCTGGAGGTCCCGGCGCTGGCGATCTCGTCGACCGACTGCCGTGAGAGGGTGCGGGCCGACAAGCCCGCCTGGTACCTGGTTCCGGACGGGGTCGTCCAGTACATCGCCAAGCATGGTCTCTATCGGGGTGAGGATGTCTGACCAGCAGGAGTGGGGGGAGCGCCGGCGCCGGCGCGAGACCGAGCGACTTCGCGCACTGGCGGACGCCGAGCAGCAGCAGGCGGCGTCCTCCTCGACGTCGGGCGCCGGGGCGCAGGCTGGAGACCCAGGAGCACCTTCGTACCCGGCCGCGCCGCCGGCGCTGCCGTCGCGTCCTCTCTCTCGCCGGGAGCTGCGCGAACGTGCCGAGGCCGCGGCGTCGCAGGCGAGCCCTGCGCAGGAGCCCGACCCCGGGCCTCGCGCGCCCGTCGAACGACCGACGGCACAGCGCACCGCACCGGAGCAGGCGACCGTGCAGCGCCCGGCGATGGAGCGACTCACGCCGGAGCGGCCGTGGACGGACCGGTCGCAGAGCGGGGTCGCCGATCGTGCCCCGACGGAGCAGGCGGCCCGCCCGACCTCTCGCCGTGCGCTCAGGGCCCCGACGGCGCCCGCGGCGGACCGGCGTGACGCGGGCGAACGGTTGACCCCTGGCGTCCAGCCCCCACCCGTGACCGGCGGGATCCGACGCGTGTCGCCCGCGGGCAACCTCTCGTCGGTCGAGTCGGTGGGTACGCCCGGCCAGGCGAGCGGGCCGGCGGCGGCAGCGCGTGAGGGGGACCGTGGTGGCGCCCAGCACGGTGCCTCCCACCCGGCAGCCCGGTCGGCGGTCGCCTTCTCCCCGCAGGCCAGGGCGCAGGCGGTCCGGGCACAGGCCGCTCGCGCCCAGGCCGAGCGTGAGCAGGCTGCCCGCGAGAACGCCGAGCGGGCACAGGCCCAACGCGTCGACATCCAGCGGGCCGGGGCGGAGCGGGCCGAGGCAGAGCGCCTCCAGGCCGAGCGACTCCGGGTCGAGCGCGTCCAGCGCGCACAGCGGTCCGCAGGGCAGCGCGCCGAGCCGGACGGTGACGCCGCCGGTGGGCACGACCGCTCTGCTCGGCTCGGGGGTGCGCACCCCCAGCACCCCGACGTCCGACGCGCAGAGCCCCCGGTCGATCCGAGGAAGACATGGACCGGCCGGCAGGGGACCGAGGACCGTCCCGCGGCCCCGCGGGGGGGCGAGCGCCCGGGTGCGGCGCCGGCGATCCCGGGGCAGCGTCCCGCACCGTCCGAGCCGACCGACGGCGCCGGTGTCGCCACCCCGGAACCTGCGCCGACCTCGCGCCGTTTCGCCGTTCCCGGAGCACCTCCGGGCGGCTCGCGCCCGGCGCCCGGCGGTCGTTCGAGCTCAGCCGGGGTGCGCCCCGCAGCCTCGGGAGCCGCGTTCAGTACCGGGAGCCCGGGGCCGACTCCCGTCGCGGCCCCCGCGGTGGCCCGACCGACACCCGGCATGTCCAGCACCTCGGGTGCCGGGGTCCCGGCCGCGACCCGGTGGGACACCGCGACTGGGGCGTCGTGGATGCCGACAGCGCCGTCCGCGACGGACCGGACCACCCGGGACGGCGCGACGGGCCGGCTCCAGCCCGTCGTCCTGGTCCCCGCCGACGCCACTCCCCGGGTCGGTGAGACCCTCGGTGTCCTCAGCATGCCCGACCCCGACCCGCCGACGCCGGACTGGCCGACGGTCGAGCCGGCCACGACGAGCGGCCCGGTCTTCCCGACGCTGCCGGCCCAGCGCCCCACGCAGGGCGACCACGACGACGAGCAGGAGGTGCACGAGGACGACACCTCCGGGCGCCGCCACCCGTACACGTGGTTCCACATGCTCGCGCTGATCGTGGTGGCCTTCGTCCTGGGCATGCTGATCTTCATGCTCATCCTGCGGGACTCACCTCCCACGGCTGCTCCGACCGATGCGACGGCGGCGGCGATCCTCGCCCTCGACGTGACCGACCAACGAACTGGGGACTAGTGCCAGCCACCGAACGCGCTCTCGACATCGCCCTCGCAGCCGCCCGGGCGGCCTCCGCGCTCAAGGCCGACGAGATCATCGCCCTGGATGTCAGCGAGAGGCTCGTCCTGACCGATGTCTTCCTGATCGCCTCGGCGAGCAACGAGCGTCAGGTCTCCGCGATCGTCGACGCCGTCGAGGAGGCGCTGCGAAAGAAGGACGTCAAGGCCATCCGGCGGGAAGGACTGCGCGAGGCTCGCTGGGTCCTGCTGGACTTCGGCGACGTCGTCGTGCACGTGCAGCACTCGGACGATCGTGTCTACTACGCCCTCGAGCGCCTGTGGGCGGACTGCCCTGTCATCGACCTCCCCGAGGACGCGCGAGGCGGCGACGGGTCGGTGGAGCCTTCCGAGTGACCGCGGGGACGGTGCTGCTCTGGCGGCACGGGCGGACGGCGTTCAACGCCCAGGCCCGGCTCCAGGGCCAGGTCGACATCGAGCTCGACGAGGTCGGCCGGTGGCAGGCCTCCGAGGCCGCCGCCGAGCTCGCCCGCCGGGTGCGGCCCGACCGGATCGTCGCGTCCGACCTCGTGCGTGCGGCCGGTACGGCACGGGCGCTGGCGCAGGTGACGGGGCTTGAGGTCCACCTCGACCCGAGGCTGCGCGAGCGCAACTTCGGCGCCTGGGAGGGTCTGACGGGTCCCGAGATCGCCGAGCGGTGGCCCGAGCAGTACGCGGCGTGGCGGTCGGGGAACGACCCCGAGCGCACCGGTGCCGAGAGTCGCGCGCAGGTGGCCGAGCGGATGGCCTCTGCCGTGATCGCGCACAGCGCCGACCTGTCCGAGGACCAGACCCTCGCCGTGGTCTCGCACGGTGCGGCGATCACGCTGGGCATCACGACCCTGCTGGGCCTCGACCCGCACGGCTGGCGCGGGGTCGTGGGCCTGCACAACGCGCACTGGGCGGTGCTGCACGCGAGCACCGGCCACAGCGTGCCTGCCTGGCGACTCGGTGGGCACAACATCGGCCCGTCGGTCCACGTCAGCGACTGGAACGCGGGGCGTCGGTCGGAGTCGCTCCCGAGCAGCACCGAGGACGCGTTGCGGTCCTGACCTGAACCCGAGCCCGACGGGGTGACGTGACGGACCTCTCAGCGATCCGTCCGGGGTTGTGCACGGTGACGATTGGATCTGTCGCCCGACTTCCGCCTAGACTGCAGTTCGCCCTCCGGGGCAGCGGGGCTGTGGCGCAGCTGGTAGCGCACCTGCATGGCATGCAGGGGGTCAGGGGTTCGAGTCCCCTCAGCTCCACCGTACGAGCCGTCCTTCGGGGCGGCTCGTGGTGTTTCCAGGCTCGTCCTCGGGTGTACGTGCGGTGCGGTTGCTCGGGTGGTAGGCAGGGGCGATGTGGTTCGACACCTGGGCCGATCTCGGTCGTGTGCTCGCGGTGGGTTCGGCCGCGTACGTGACGCTCGTGCTGGTCCTGAGGTTCTCGGGCAAGCGCACCCTCTCGAAGCTCAACGCCTTCGACCTGGTCGTCACCGTGGCCCTGGGCTCGACCCTCGCGACGATCCTGCTCAGCGCGGACGTGTCCTGGGCAGAGGGTGCCGTGGCGCTGGTGCTCCTCGCCGTCCTGCAGCTGACGGTCTCGGCCACATCGGCCCGGATGCCGCGCGTGCGCTCCGCGGTCACGGCCCGACCCACCGTGCTGCTGCGTGACGGGGAGCCGCTCCAGAGCGCGCTCCGCAGGCAGCGGATCACCCTCGACGAGCTGCGGCAGGCTGCCCGCAGCACCGGTGTCGGCGGGCTGGACCAGGTCTGGGCGATCGTCCTGGAGAGCGACGGCACCCTGAGCGTGATCACCCGGTCGCAGCGGGGGGACGGCTCAGCCCTCGACGGACTGGCGTAGCGCCGACGCGCGGCGGTCAGGTCCTGCCCTGCCCGGGTGATCCAGGAAGTACGCGCCCACGGCGCCCGCCAGGGTCGCGAAGACCGCGACCGAGTACACCGCGAGCACCACTTCGAGGACGCGGCCGAACCCGTCCTGCGCGCCCCACGCCTGCCCCGTGACGGTGGCGAGCGCAGCAGAGTGCAGGGCGTCGCCATACGCCTCGTCGGGGCCCAGGAGGAACAGCAGCTGGCTGCTGGACAGCACGACCACCCCGGTGACCACGGCCAACCAGCCGATCCGGCCGGTGAGCAGACGGCCCGCCGAGCGGGAACCACGGACAGCGCTGGTCAGCACACCACCGACGCGGGCGACGCGCGTCAGACGCAGCAGGCTGATGGCTCTCGCGAACCTCAGGAACGGCACTGCGAGGAAGAGAACCTGCCACCAGTTGCGGCGCCAGAAGAGCCGCTGGTCCTTGGCGATGTACGCGCGCAGTGCCAGCTCGGCGACGAAGACCGACCAGAGCACCCAGCCGACCACCGCGAGGATGCTCGTGAGCCGGGGCCCCGTCGCGAGGTTCTGACCGAGCACCACGAAGAGCAGCACCAGGCCAAGGGCTCCCATCGGGGTGTCCAGGCGCCGAGCCAGTGCATCGGCCTCGCTCAGGTCTCGGCGTGGCGCGCTCTCGTCCACCATGCCTCCTCGTGCTGTCGTCGGGTTCTGGCACCCCACCCTCGTACGAGCGGCCAGGTTCCGCGAGGCCGCCACCGGGTCGCGTTCCTCGCGCTGCGGGCTAGCGTGGGAGCACGGCGAGGTCAGGGGGCGGGCGACATGGGATCGCGTGCGGTGCCGAGGTGGTCGGCCCGTCGGGTGCTCGAGCTGCGGATCCACGGCGTCGACAACGCCGCCCCGCACACCACCCTGGACCTGGGAGCCCGGGACGTCGAGCGGGTCGCAGGCGACGAGCTGGGCAGCTTCTGGCGTCCCACCCGGCGGGCCTTGCTCAGGACGGGCCCCGACCACCCGGGTCATGTCCCGCCCGGGGTGATCCGCGAGGTGTACTCGTGGGGTGGTCTGTCCCGCACGACGCCGCTCGCGGGGACCGGGGCACCTACTCCGGCCCAGGCCCTCGTGGGTGGGTTCGTCCGCCTGGGCTGGGCACTCATGCTGCCGTTCGGTCTGCTCAACGTGGCGTTCTGGAGTCGTCGTCTGGAGCCCGGAGGCCAGGCGAGCGGTTGGCAGGACGGGGTCGGCGCCGCAGCGACGCGTCTCTTCGCGCTCCTGCTCACCCTGCTCCTGGTCTCGACGGTCGGGGTGGTCGCCCTGGACCTGCTGGCGACGCAGTGCTTCGCGGGCGGGCAGCTCGCGTGCGAGCGCGTCCCGGGTGGCCTCGAGGCGCTCGCGTCGGCGACGCACGGTCAGCGCCTTGCGGTGGCGGGCCTGGTACCGGTCGCCGTGCTGGGCCTGGTCGCTCTGCTGTCGATGGTCTCCCGCACCCGGTACGAGCAGCTCGTGACCGTGCCGTCAGGTGGCGGCGCCAGGTCGCAGCCGCCGCTCGCCACGCACGGGTTCTGGTCGAGCGCGTGCCTCACCGCGGCGACGGCACGCCTGCACCTCGCCGGAGGGCTCTTCCTGGTGGTGCTGTCCACCGCATGGCACCAGGTGGTGGTGGCGGTCCACGGCTGCACGGCCGGTGCGGTCCTCGTCTGCGGGGTGGGCGTGCTCTCCTCTCCCTCGGCGGTGCCCTTCGGCCTGACCGCGGCTCTCGCGCTCGCGGGCCTGCTCGTGGTGGGGGTGGTGGTGGCCTCGCGTGCCTCGTGCCACCTGGCACGTCCCGGCGGGGCCGGTGCACGTGGGGTGGAGCGGCGGGCGAGCGTCGTCCTGGCGTTCGGCTCGCTGCTGATCGTCGCCCAGACCGTGCTCCTGGTCGTCGTGCCGCACGACGTGGGCGACACCGCGTTGCAGGGCTCCGCCGGCGTCCCGGTCGTGCTGACGGTGGCGATGCTCGGGATCGCGGTCCCGGCGTTGCGGTGGCGCGGAAGGGCGGGCCGCCGTCACGAGGCCTGGGGTGGTCGGGCACCGGGCGTCGTGCTGATCCTCGCCCTGGGCTCGGCTCTCGCCCTGTCCAGCCTCGTGGTCGTCGCAGCGGGCGACTGGCTCAACGGGCGCCGACCGGCGGGGGACCTGGCGCGCCAGGGCGACTCCCTCCTGGTGGTCCCACCGGTGCTGCTGTGGTTCGGGGTGGCCGCGCTGGTGGCCCTGGTCGGCGTCGGTGCGGTCGTCGGAGTCGCTGCGGCCCGTACCGCCCGCACCCTCGAGCCGGCGGGCAGCCTGGTCGATGCGGGCGCGGGGCCCGCGGCCGGGCGCAAGGGGGCTCGTGGCACCGCATCGTCGAGGTTCCTCGGGCGCGCGGGGGCTGGTGCGGCTCTCGGGCGGGCCCGACGTTCGGCTGCCCTCGCCCACCGCGCCGAACCCCTGCTGGGTGTCCTGGCGCTCGCCGTCGGGCTGAGCGTGGTCGTGGCGCTCGCGCTCGCGGCGACCGTCGGGCAGGGGGGCGACGGGCGACCCCTGGCGGGGGTCGCGGACCGTGCCGTGGCGGGAGCGAGCCTCCCGGGTCAGGTGGTGGGCGTGCTGGTCGACGTGGCGCTGTGGAGTGTCGGTGCGGTGGCGGCGCTGGTCGCGGTGTCGCTGGTCGGCGGGGTGATGATCGCCAGGAACCGCCCGCTGGGAGTGGTGTGGGACATCGTCTGCGTCCTGCCGCGTGCCGGGCACCCCTTCGGTCCTCCGTGCTACGCCGAGCGGGCGGTACCCGAGCTCGTCCATCGCTACGACGCCGCGCTGCGCGAGGGGTCGGGCAGCGGGAGGGTCGTGGTCAGCGCGCACAGCATGGGAGCCGTCCTGGCCGTCGCGAGCGTCATCGCGGCCCGGGTCGAGCTGGGGGCCGCTGCGGTGCGGCGCCTGGCGCTGCTGACCTACGGCACCCAGCTCGGGCCCTGGGCCGGTCGGCTCCTGCCTGAGCTCGTCGGGCCGGCTGCGACCGGCGCCGCTCCCGTCCGAGGCGCCCGGCTCTTCGCGCCCGACCCCTGGACGGACCTCGATGTCGCTCGAGGGCGACCTCGCGCCGTCACGGCCTCAGACGACCGCACGTGGACCCTGGTGGGTCTGCTGAGCGGGCGTGCGGGGTTGCGCTGGGTCAACCTGTGGCGCCGCACCGACCCCCTCGGGCTTCCCGTCGAACCCCGGTGCACCGACGCGCCGGGGGTGCGAGGGGTCGACCGTGCCGCCGAAGAGGTCGAGACCAGCGGGTACCTGCCGGTGGTCGCCGGGCACGGGGGTTACCCGCGGACGGCGGCCTACCGGACCGCGATGGAGGATCTGCTCAGAACGTTCTAGGGTCGCGGTGCAGGGACCGACCACCACCGGAGCCGTCGTGAACCACCCCGTCCGAATCGGTGTGCAGATCCAGCCGCAGCATGCCGACTACTCCCAGATCCGCCGTGCGGTCGCCGCCGCCGAGGAGGCGGGGGTCGACGTGTGCTTCAACTGGGACCACTTCTTCCCGCTGCACGGCGAGGCCGACGGCAAGCACTTCGAGTGCTGGACGATGCTCGCCGCGTGGGCCGAGGCCACCGAACGGGTCGAGATCGGCGCGCTGGTCTCGTGCAACAGCTACCGCAATCCCGAGCTCCTGGCCGACATGGCCCGGACCGTCGACCACATCAGCGGGGGACGACTGATCCTGGGCATCGGCTCGGGGTGGTTCGAGAGGGACTACGACGAGTACGGCTACGAGTTCGGGACGGCCGGGAGCCGGCTCGACGACCTGGCTCGGGCGATGCCGCGGATCCGGGCCCGGTGGGCGGCGCTCAACCCCGCACCCACCCGGGAGATCCCCGTGCTGATCGGGGGCGGGGGTGAGCGCAAGACCCTGCGGATCGTGGCCGAGCACGCCACCACGTGGCACAGCTTCGGGGACCTGGCCACCTTCACCCGCAAGAGCTCGGTCCTGGACGACTGGTGCGCGCAGGTGGGACGGGACCCCCACGAGATCGAGCGGTCCGTCGGCACCGGGGCGATGAGTTCCCCGGGGCCTGCGGCCGAGGCCTTCCGCCAGGCCGGCGTCGGGCTGTTCACGGTCGACGTGTCCGGGCCCGTCTACGACCTCGGGCCGCTGCGCGAGTGGATCGCGTGGCGTGATGAGGTCAACGCCTGAGAGAGCCGGCTGGCGGTCGGGTCGCCCGGTGTTCGCCCAGAGCGAACATGCCTGAGGGTTCGTGCCCCTGCCGAGCGGTGCCCGCCGGACGATAGGAGAGGGGAGGAGGACGGTCATGGAACAGCCAGCGGATCGCCGCCCGTCGGGCTCGGCCGGTCTCGGCCATCGCCTTGCCCGGTGGCTGCTCGTCGTCCTGGCGGTGCTGGTCCCCGCGGCGCTCTTCGGTGTGACCACCGCGCGGGCCGAGGCATCCCTCGGCCCGCACCTGGCGCGGTACGAGGTCACCACCGACCACCTGGTGACCGTCGACCTCGGACCGTTGGGCACGCTCGTCATCGACTCGCCACTCCCGTTGACGCTCGGCGCCCGGGTGGTGGTCCAGGAGATCCCCCGTGACGTGACCGCGGTCGAGCAGGCCGACACGCTCGCCGCGCTCGGGACCGACCTGGAGAGCTACGTGCAGTTCTTCAGCGGTCCGCAGGCTGCGCTGGACGTCGCCGTGCGCGCACTGGTGACCGATGCTGTCCGCCGCACCGTCCTGGCAGCTCTCGCCGTCGCGATCGGTGCCGGGCTGGTGCGCGTACTGCTGGGCCGTGCACGACGTGAGGAGCTGGAGGCGAGACTCGCCCCTCACCGTCGTGACACGGTCCTGGCCACCGGCATCGTCCTGGTCCTCGCTGCCACGGTCACTTCGAGCGACCGAGCCGAGCCGAGGCTGCCCGACGGCGCCCTGGCCTCGCGGGTGTTCGACGACACCCCGCTGGAAGGTGCGCGCCTGACCGGTCGGCTCGCCGGCGTCATCGACACCTACGGCGGCTACGTCGTGGAGGCGTACCTGGACAACGAGACCTTCTACGACCAGGCCAGGAGCAACCTCCAGGTCGCGTGGGAGGCGCGTGCTGCCGCAGATGCCGAGCTCGGCGCCCTGCGCGCCGCGATCCGCGACGGGAGCCCCCTCCCCGCCCCGAGCCCGCCCCCTCCCGCGACCGGCGAGCAGGACGAGGTGGACGGCCCGACGCCCGCACCGACGTCGAGCCCGAGCCCGACCCAGGGTGCGGAGGACGGAGACGACGACGCCGTGCCTCGGCAGGAGGCAGGAGCGCAGGGGACCGGCGCGGCGGAGGGCGACCAGGCGGTCGAGGCCTCCGACGGCCCTGAGGTCGAGCCGGTGACCCTGCTGGTCGTCTCCGACCTGCACTGCAACGTGGGGATGGCACGCGTCATCCGGGAGGCTGCCGAGCTCGGGGAGGTCGACGTGATCCTCAACGCGGGCGACACCACCGTCAACGGCACCGCGGTCGAGTCCTACTGCATCACCGCCTTCGCGGGCGCGGTCCCGCCGGGGGTGACGATGGTCGTCTCGGACGGCAACCACGACAGCGTCGAGACCTCGGCGCAGGAGCGCCGCGCGGGGATGACCGTCCTGGACGGGAAGGTCGTCGAGGTCGCCGGCCTGCGCATCCTGGGCGACAGCGACCCGAACGCCACCCGCATCGGTATCGGGACGAGCCCCGTCGGCGACGAGTCCGCAGGCCAGATGGGACGCCGGCTCGCCGAGGCCGCGTGCGCCGATCCCGACGGCGTCGACCTGCTCCTGGTGCACACCCCCTCGGTCGGGAGCTACCCGCTCGGTACGGGATGCGTCCCGGCGCAGGTCTCCGGGCACGCCCACCGCAGGATCGGACCGGTGTCCATGGGCGAGGGGGTGCGGTACGTGAGCTCGAGCACCGCGGGAGCGGCACACGGGCAGCCGACGGTGGGTCCGCTCAACGGCATCGCCGAGATGACGATCCTGAGGTTCGACCCGCAGAGCAGGCGCTTCCTGGACTACCGCCTGATCCGGGTCCACCCGGACGCCGCGGTGGACGTCGGCCTCGCACTGCGCTGGCCCGGGACCTCCGACCCGTGGCTGCGCCGCGGCATCCGGTGAGCACCGTCGTGCCTGGACGTCGCACCCAGGTACAGCGCGTACCGTGTCCTGACACCGGGTGGGACGAGCGACCGCCCTTGACCTTCCGTGACCGCAAGGAGCTCCGTGCGTCAGCGTCCGGCCGGGGGCCGTCGTCCCCTCCGCCTCCTGTGGTCGGTGCTCGTCGGAGCGTCGGCCCTGATCATCGTCCTCGCCGGCCCGTCCGCGGCTCATGACGTCCTCGAGTCGAGCGTCCCGGCGGCCGGCGCGGTCCTGACGGAGCAGCCGACCCAGGTGCTGCTCACGTACTCCGCGCAGCAGCTCGACCTCGGCGCGGGCGTGCAGGTGACCGGTGCGGACGGTGCGGGGTGGGCCGACGGCGACGTGGTCATCGCGGACCGCACGCTGACCCAGCCCCTGCGCGAAGGGATGCCCGCGGGCGTCTACACCGTGCAGTGGAGGTCGGTCTCGAGCGACGGTCACGCGATCGACGGTGACTTCACCTTCACCCTCGACCTCCCTGCGCCGACGGTCGAGGAGCCCGCCCCGACACCCGAGACGCAGGCGGGGACGGACGCCCAGGCCCCGGCGCCGACGCAGGAGCCCGAGCAGGAGACGATCTCACCGGTGGTCCCGGGCACCCCTGACGGGCCGTCGACCATGAGCCCGCTCCTGGTCGTCGGTCTCGTGCTGGGTGCGAGCGCGGCCGCGGTCACCGTCCTGGTGCTGCTGCGACGCAAGGGTGAGCGGTGAGTACCCAGGAGACCCCCGAGCGGCGGACGGGGGAGCCTGCACCGGTCGACCATCGCCATGCCTGGCGGTGGGTCGCGACCGTGATCGGCGTCCTGGTCCTGGGCATGGTGGCCGGGCCCTGGGCCTATGCCCGCTGGATCGCCCCGGACGCGCCCGGACCGTTCGCGCTCAGCACACCAGCTCCTGTCGAGGAGACCGAGGCACCGGTCGACGATCCTGACGACGACGTCGTCGAGGGGACATGGGTGGTGGGGGAGGGCTCGCAGGCCGGCTACCGGCTCGCCGAGGTGCTCTCGGGGCAGCCGGTCACCGTGGTGGGCCGTGGCAGCGAGGTCAGCGGCACCGTGGTCGTCGCCGGCGGGCAGCTGGTCGAGGCCCAGATCGTCGTCGGGGTCGCCTCGATCTCGACCGACGAGTCGGCGCGTGACGCCTACTTCCGCCGCGCGCTGGACACCAGCACGTACCCGGAGTCGACCTTCGTCCTGGACACGCCGGTGGACCTGGGCCCGCTGGCGTCGCAGGGGACCGCCGTCGAGCTGCAGGCCGTGGGGACGTTGACGCTGCGTGGTGTCGCCCGGCAGGTCACCGCGAGCCTGGAGGTCCAGCGCACCGCCGACGGCGTCGAGGTCGCGGGCCAGGTCCCGCTGACCCTGGCGGATCACGGTCTGACCGCACCGGACCTGGGTTCGGTCACGGTCGAGCCGACCGGCTCGGTCGAGCTGCACCTGCTGCTCACGCGCTGAGCACCGCGACGGCTGCTCCGTCCGCGCGGCCACCCGTATCTTCGGGTGTCCGAACTTTCGTTTGCCCCGGGAGCACGGGCAGGGTAGACAGACCCCATGCTCAGGCGCCGGCTCGCCAGTCTGCTGGTTCTCGCCGGCTGCGCCTCGGTCGGCTGCAGCGCCTCGGTGGACGCTGCGGAGCCGTCCGCCTCCCGCTCCTCGGCGGTGCCCGTGGTGCTGACCACCTTCACCGTCCTGGCCGACATGGTGCAGGTGGTGGGAGGACCGCAGGTGCAGGTCGAGTCCCTCCTCGAGGTGGGACGGGAGGTGCACGGGTACGAGCCCACCCCGGCGGACCTGCGGCGCGCCGCGGGGGCCGATCTCCTGATCGCGAACGGACTGGGGCTCGAGGGGTGGCTCGACGGCCTCCTCGCGCCCCTCGACCTTCCTCGGGTGACCCTGACCGACAGGATCGAGCCGATCCTCGTGCGGTCCGGGGAGTACGAGGGACTGGCGAACCCCCACGCATGGATGTCACCGGTGGTCGGCCAGCAGTACGTCGAGGCGATCGCCGACGCCCTCGCGACGCTCGCCCCCCGTCACAGCCGGCTCTTCGCCGAGCGGGCCGAGGCGTACTCGGTGACCCTCGACGAGCTCCATGACCAGACGGTCGAGCGGCTCGCGACGGTGCCGACGAGTGCGCGGGTCCTGGTCACCTGCGAGGGTGCCTTCTCCTACCTGGCCCGTGACGCCGGTCTCGAGGAGGTCTACCTGTGGGCGGTCAACGCCGACCGGCAGGGAACCCCCCGGCAGGTGGCGGACGCGATCACGACGGTGCGTGACCGCGGCGTCCCCGCGGTGTTCTGCGAGTCGACCGTCTCCTCGACCGGGCAGGAGCAGGTCGCCCGCGAGTCGGGCGCCACCTTCGGTGGCGTGCTGTACGTGGACTCGCTGTCCGAGGCGGACGGCCCCGTCCCCACCTACCTGGACCTGCTGCGCCACGACGTCGAGGTCATCGTCGCAGGCCTGACCCGGTCCCAGGAGGTGGTGGGGTGACCCCGGCGCTCCAGGTTCGCGGGCTGACCGTGCGCTATCGCGAGGTGCTGGCCCTGGACGACGTCCATCTCGCCGTGGCGCCCGGAGAGGCCTGCGGGCTGGTCGGGATGAACGGCTCGGGCAAGTCGACCCTCTTCAGGGCGGTGCTCGGACTGGTCCCCACGAGCCGCGGCGACGTCGAGGTGCTGGGTGGGTCCCCGCAGCACGCCCGGGCTCGGGGAGAGGTGGGCTACGTCCCCCAGACCGACGACGTCGACCGGGACTTCCCGGTCAGCGTGGCCGACGTCGTGCTCATGGGTCGCTACCACCTGATGGGGTGGCGCAGGCGTCCGCGCGCGGCGGACCACGCCGCGGTCGAGGCAGCCCTGGACCGGGTTCGGCTCACCGAGCTCGCGGGCCGGCAGATCGGCCGGCTCTCCGGGGGGCAGCGCCAACGAGTGCTGCTGGCACGCGCCCTGGCCCAGCAGGCCCGGGTGCTGCTGCTCGACGAGCCGTTCACCGGGGTCGACGCCGCGTCCGAGGCCGCGGTGAGCAGCGTCCTGCGCGAGCTCGTCGCCGACGGCTGCAGCGTGCTGCTCTCGACCCACGACCTGGCGACGCTGCCCGACCTGTGCGAGCGGTCGGTGCTGCTGCACCGGCGTGTGCTCGCCGAGGGACCGACGGCTCAGGTGCTCACCCCGGAGAACCTCGCGCTCGCCTTCGGCCTGGGTACGCCCGGGAGCGCCCGGAGGGGGACGGGAGCACGGTGAACCTCGACCTGGTGACCGAGGCGTTCGGGTTCGCCTTCATGCAGAGGGCCCTGCTCGTGACCGTCGTCGCGAGCATCGTGTGCGCGCTGCTGAGCTGCTGGCTGGTCCTGATCGGGTGGTCGCTGATGGGCGACGCCGTCTCCCACGCGGTGCTCCCGGGAGTCGTCCTGTCCTACCTGTTCGGTCTGCCCTTCGCCGTCGGGGCGTTCGTCTTCGGGATCGGTGCCGTGGCGTTGATCGGCACGGTGCGCGAGACCACCCGGCTCAAGGAGGACGCCGCCATCGGCGTGGTCTTCACCACGGTCTTCGCGTTCGGGGTCGTGCTGGTCTCGGTCACCCCGAGCCAGGTCGACCTGTCCCACATCCTGTTCGGGAACGTGCTGGGTGTCTCGGACGTCGACATCGTCCAGGTGCTCGTCCTGGGTGCGGTGGCCTTCGCGGTGCTCGTCCTGCTCCGTCGCGACCTGACGCTGTACTCGTTCGACCGCGTGCACGCGCACGTCATCGGCCTGCGGGCGCGGCGGACCGGCGCGATCCTGCTGGGACTCCTCGCACTCACCGTGGTCGTGGCGCTCCAGGCCGTGGGCGTGGTGCTCGCGGTCGCGATGCTGATCACCCCGGGAGCGACCGCCTTCCTGCTGACCGACCGGATCTCCCGGATGCTGCTGATCGCCCCGACCATCGCCGTGGCGTGCGCGGTCGTCGGCATCTGGGCGAGCTACGCGCTCGACGCTGCGAGCGCGGGTCTGGTGGTGGTGTGCCAGGGGCTCGCCTTCACCCTGGCCTACCTGTTCTCGCCGACCCAGGGGCTGCTGCGGCGGCACGGTGCGCTCAGGGCGGGTGGGCGCGGCCGGCAGCGGGCTCCCCTCTCCCTCACCGCCGCGGAGGGCACCGGGGTGGGTTCCGTGCTGCCGAGCGCGGAGACCGACGGGACACGGGCTCCGTGAGCTCGGCTCCACGAGCGGAACCGAGCCGCGCGGGCCAGGACTGCCTCAAGGCGATCTGGTCGGCTCAGGAGTGGACCTCCGCACCGGTCGCCACCTCCCAGGTGGCCGAGCGGCTCGGTGTCGGCGCACCGACCGTCTCGGAGACCGTGCAGCGGCTGGTCGGGCAGGGGCTCGTGGAGCACCGACGCTACGGTCCGGTCACGTTGACCCCGGCAGGGCGGGTGGTGGCCCTGAGGATGGTGCGGCGGCACCGACTGATCGAGACGTGGCTGGTCGAGCACCTCGGGTACGGCTGGGACGAGGTGCACGACGAGGCCGAGGTGCTCGAGCACGCGGTGTCCGACCTGTTCGTGGAACGGCTCGACGCGCTCCTCGGCCGACCCGTCCGTGACCCGCACGGCGACCCCGTCCCGTCGGCCGACGGACAGGTCGTGCTGCCGGACGCCGTGCCGCTGGCCGGCCTCGCCCCCGGGCAGCGCGGCACGGTGGCACGGGTCTCGGACGCCGACCCGGCGGTCCTGCGCGAGTGCAGGGCGGCGGGGATCGGGCTCGACGTGGTCGTCACCGCGCCCACCGACCTGTCCCTCGCGGCACAGCAGGCCGTCCGGGTCGTGCCGCAGGACTAGTCGTTCCGGCCCGGCGGGTATTGCCCTCCCATGAAGCGTGCATAGTCGCCGACCGCAGGTTACGCTTGCGTAGGTTCGTCGAACCGGATGTGCTGCCGACGGCACGCGTCACCCCCACAGCTAGTCCCACGAGCACCCCACGGCTAGCCCTGACAGAGTGGAAACGCACCGTATGGAAGCCAGCACCGCTTCGCACGACTCTGCCTCCTCGACCGTCACCAGGACCAGTCCGCGCGAGCGGCAGGTGAGCGAGTTCACCGCCCTGACCCGGACGGTCCAGGAAGCCGGTCTGATGCGTCGTCGGTACGGCTACTACTGGACCCGGTTCGTGGTGCTGACAGCGCTGCTGGCCAGCATCGGCGTCGCGTTCGTGCTGATCGGGGACTCATGGTGGCAGCTCGCGCTGGCCGCGGTGCTCGCCCTGGTGCTGGGGCAGGTCATGTTCCTCGGGCACGACGCCGCGCACCGGCAGATCTTCTCCTCGGGCAAGTGGAACGACTGGGCCAGTCTCGTCCTGGCCAATCTCTACGCGGGGATGAGCTACGGCTGGTGGCAGCACAAGCACAGCCGTCACCACGCCAAGCCCAACCAGATCGGTGCTGACGGCGACATCGACAACGGTGTCCTGGTCTTCACCACCGACAGCCTTCCCGCCGCACGGACCGGGCTCGCCGGCTGGTTCGCGCAGCGCCAGGGATGGCTGTTCTTCCCGTTGCTCCTCCTCGAGGGCCTGAACCTGCACATCTCGGGGGTCAAGACGATCTTCGGTCGAGGTGAGGTCAAGCGCCGTCCGATCGAGATCGCGTTCGTGACCCTGCGCCTCGGGGGCTATCTCGGTCTGGTGTTCTGGCTGCTCCCGGTCGGGATGGCGTTCGCCTTCATCGGGGTCCAGCTCGCCCTGTTCGGCCTGTACATGGGCGCTGTCTTCGCCCCCAACCACAAGGGCATGCCGATCGTCCCCCCGGACGCCAAGATCGACTTCCTGCGCCGTCAGGTGCTGATGAGCCGCAACGTCAAGGGTGGCCCGGTCGTCGACGAGTTCATGGGTGGGCTGAACTACCAGATCGAGCACCACCTCTTCCCCAACATGGCCCGCCCCCACCTGCGTGAGGTCCAGCCCATCGTGCGCGAGTTCTGCGCCTCTCGGGGGATCTCGTACACCGAGACCACCATGGTGAAGTCGTACGGCATCGTGATCCGCTACCTCAACAGGGTGGGACTGGCAGCTCGCGACCCGTTCCAGTGCCCGTTGACGGCGGAGTACCGCTCGGCGCGCTGATCCCCCTGCCGGGCAGCCCCGGACACCTGCCTCGGCCCAGGTCCACCACGGACCTGGGCCGACGTGCGTCCACCGACGGTAGCCTGGGCGGGTGCAGACGCAGGACGCCCAGACGGCCACCGACCCATCGACCCCGCACGTACCGGCAGCGACCGAGGCCGGCGGGGGCCCGCCCCTCTCGCCCTTCCGCTACACCGCGGACCTCGCGGCGCAGATCGAGCTCCGCTGGCAGGACCGTTGGGACGAGCGCGGCACGTTCCACACGCCCAACCCGTCCGGCCCGCTCACCGATGCTGCGGGGGAGCACGCGGACTCCGGGTCGCCGTCCTTCTTCATCATGGACATGTTCCCGTACCCCTCCGGCGCCGGGCTCCACGTGGGCCACCCGCTGGGCTACATCGCGACCGACGTGGTGGGACGCCACCGGCGCATGTGCGGCGACAACGTGCTGCACGCCCTGGGCTACGACGCGTTCGGACTGCCTGCCGAGCAGTACGCCGTCCAGACCGGCCAGCACCCCCGGGTGACCACCGAGGCGAACATCGCCACGATGCGCCGTCAGCTGCGCAGGCTCGGACTGGCCCACGACCCCCGGCGCACCTTCGCGACCACGGACTCCGACTACGTCCGCTGGACGCAGTGGATCTTCCTGCAGGTCTTCGGCTCCTGGTACGACGCGCAGGCCCCGCGCCCCGACGGCGGCACGGGTCGCGCGCGCCCGGTGAGCGAGCTGGTCGAGCAGTACGAGCAGGGCCTGCGGGCGACGCCCGACGGGCGTCCGTGGTCCGAGCTGGACGACGTCGAGCGTCGACGCGTCGTCGACGCCCAGCGGCTGGCCTACATGTCCGAGACCCCGGTCAACTGGTGCCCAGGTCTGGGCACCGTGCTGGCGAACGAGGAGGTCACGGTCGACGGGCGCTCCGAGCGCGGCAACTACCCGGTGTTCAGGCGGAGCCTGCGGCAGTGGAACATGCGGATCACCGCCTACGCCGACCGTCTGGCCGACGACCTCGACCTGATCGACTGGCCGGACAAGGTCCGTGCGATGCAGCGCAACTGGATCGGACGGTCCGAGGGCGCGCAGGTGACGTTCGAGGTGATCGGTGGGGCCGAGCTGGGGGTCTTCACGACCCGCCCGGACACCTTGTTCGGCGCGACCTTCATGGTCGTCGCCCCGGAGCACCCGCTGCTGGACGAGGTGCCGCCGGCCTGGCCCGACGGCACCCACAGCACGTGGACCGTCGGGCACGCGACGCCGATCGCGGCCGTCGCGGCCTACCGGGCGGAGGCCGCCGGCAGGTCGGCCGTGGAGCGGCAGGCCGACACCTCCAAGTCCGGGGTGTTCACCGGGCACCTGGCGATCAACCCGGTCGACGGTCGACCGATCCCGGTCTTCACCGCCGACTACGTGCTGATGGGCTACGGGACGGGCGCCATCATGGCCGTGCCCGGTGGGGACGAGCGGGACTTCGCCTTCGCCCAGGCGTTCGAGCTACCGGTGGTGCACACCGTGGCCCCTCCCGAGGGTTTCGAGGGCGGTGCCTGGACCGGGGACGGGTTGGTCGTCAACTCCACCTCGGCCGAGCTGTCCCTGGACGGCCTGGACGTGGCCACAGCCAAGGCCACCGTCGTGGAGTGGCTCGAGGCCCGAGGGCTGGGCACCGGTACGGTCACCTACCGGCTGCGGGACTGGCTCTTCAGCCGGCAGCGGTACTGGGGCGAGCCCTTCCCGATCGTCTACGACGAGCACGACCTGCCGATCGCGCTGCCCGACGAGCTGCTGCCGGTGGACCTGCCCGAGGTCCCGGACTACTCCCCGCGGACCTTCGCGCCCGACGACGCCCAGTCCACCCCCGAACCCCCTCTGGGACGCAACGAGGAGTGGGTCTCGGTGACGCTGGACCTGGGGGACGGGCCCCGGACCTACCGCCGCGACACCAACACGATGCCCAACTGGGCCGGCTCCTGCTGGTACTACCTGAACTACCTGGACCCGTCCCGGCGCGACGTGGTCGTCGACGCCGAGCTCGAGCGGTACTGGATGGGTCCAGGTCACAACGCGCAGACCGGGCCGAGCGGCGGGGTGGACCTGTACGTGGGTGGCGTCGAGCACGCCGTCCTGCACCTGCTCTACGCCCGGTTCTGGCACAAGGTGCTCTACGACCTGGGGCACGTCTCGAGCGTCGAACCGTTCCGGACGCTGTTCAACCAGGGCTACATCCAGGCCTACGCCTACGCCGACGCGCGTGGCCAGTACGTCCCGGCGGCTGAGGTCGTGGAGGACCAGGGCGTCGCGAGCGGGTACTCGTGGCAGGGCCAAGAGGTCTTCCGCGAGTACGGCAAGATCGGCAAGTCGCTCAAGAACAGCGTGACCCCCGACGAGATCTACGAGGCGTACGGTGCCGACACCTTCCGGCTCTACGAGATGTCCATGGGTCCGCTGGACCTGTCGCGACCGTGGGAGACCCGCGCGGTGGTCGGTTCGCAGCGCTTCCTCCAGCGGCTGTGGCGCAACGTGGTCGACGAGACCACCGGTGAGGTCACGGTCGTCGACGCCGAGCCGGACCTCGCCACGGCCCGCCTGCTGCACCGGACCATCGACGAGGTCCGGACCGAGATGGACGGCATGCGGTTCAACACCGCCATCGCCCGCCTCATCGTCCTGAACAACCATCTGACCTCGTTGGCGCAGGTCCCGCGCACGGTCGCCGAGCGGCTCGTGCTGATGGTCGCCCCGCTCGCGCCGCACATCGCCGAGGAGCTCTGGGAGCTGCTCGGACACCCGCAGAGCCTCGTCCGCGAGCCGTACCCGGTCGCCGACCCGGCGCTGCTGGTCCAGGAGACCGTGACGTGCGTCGTGCAGGTCCAGGGCAAGGTGCGCGACCGGATCGAGGTCTCGCCCGACATCGACCCCGACGAGCTCCGCGCCCTCGCCCTGGCGACACCGGGCGTCCAGCGCTCGCTGGACGGCCGAGGGATCCGCACCGTGATCGTGCGGGCACCCAAGCTCGTCAACGTGGTCCCGGACTAGGCGTGGTCAGCCCGGGAGAGGGTCGGCACGTCGCGGTCGTCACCGACTCGACCGCGTCGCTCCCGCCCGGGCTGATCGGCCACCCGTGCCTGACGGTGGTCCCGCTGTACGTCGTGGTGGACGGTGTGACCTACCGCGAGGGGGTCGACCTCGCGCCCGACCAGCTGCTCGAGGCGTTGCGGTCCGGAGCCCGGGTGAGCACCTCGCAGCCAGGCCCGGAGGTCTTCGCGCGCGCCTACGCACGCGCTGCTGCGCGCGGTGCCCGGGAGATCGTCTCGGTGCACCTCTCGGGAGACCTCTCGGGAACGGTCGACTCCGCGGGGCTGGCCGCCCAGACGACCGGTGTCCCGGTCAAGGTGGTGGACTCGCGCACGGTGGGCATGGGTCTGGGGTTCGCGGTGCTCGCCGCGGTGCTCGCCGCGACCGAGGGGTCCGACACGGGATCGGCCGCGCACGGTGCCGCGGTGGCTCGTGCAGCGAGGTCGCATGCCACCTCGAGCACGGTGCACTTCGCGGTCGACACCCTCGAGCACCTGCGGCGCGGAGGACGCCTTGGCGCCGTCTCGGCAGCGGTGGGGACGGTGCTGGGCCTTCGACCCGTGCTGGCGGTCGTCGGGGGACGCATCGATGTCGTGGAGAAGGTCCGGACCAGTGAGCGGGCGCGCACCCGGGTGGTCGAGCTTGCCGCGCAGGACGTCGCGGTGCGGCGAAGCCACTGCGACGTGGCCGTCCATCACGTCGGTGACCCCGACCTGGGCCGGCTCGTGGCTGACCGTCTGGTCGCCGTGTGCGGGAACCGGCTCGGACGGGTCGAGGTCGCCGAGATCAGCGCAGTGGTCGCGGCGCACGTGGGGCCAGGTCTGGTCGCCGTGGTCGTCACCGACACCGTCGCGTGAGGACCACAGCGCTTCGGCGCGCGAGGTGCTCCACAGCAGGTCCGGTCGTGGTGCGCCCGGGCTGACCGTCCTGCCTAGCGTCGGGTCGTGGCCGACGACCAGCACGACAAGGAGCACATCCGTTCTCGCCTCGTCGGGCTGGGGGTGCCCGGGCCGCCCGTCGGCGGTTGGGTCCCGCAGCGTCCTGTCGGCGGTGCGGTCGCACGGCCGATCACACCCTTGTCGGGTCCGGACGGCGGGACGACCGGTCCCGAGGTCACCGGCCCGGGCTCCGACCTGCGGTCACGGGCCCTCGCGGGAGCGGTGGCCGCCTACACGGCAGCGCACGGACACCCGCTCGAGCACGACGACGCCCAGGCGCGCGTCGGGCGGGCGCGGTGGTCGCTCCGCCCGCGCGCGGCGGTGGCAGCGGCTCTGGTCCTCGTGCTGCTGGGGGCCGCGGTCGTCTGGCGTGCCACGGCACAGGTGCCGACACTGGTGGTCGGTGAGAGCACCGCCCTCCCGGCCCTGCCGGTGCCCGACGCCCCCGCGGTCGGCGACCGGTTCCAGGACGGTCAGGCGGGGAGCGGCTCCGGGCCGGACGAGCAGGTCCCGGACGTGGTCGTCCACGTCGTGGGCAGGGTGCTCAGCCCGGGAGTCGTGCACCTCCCGGCCGGGTCCCGACTGGCTGACGCCCTCGAGGCCGCTGGAGGGCCGACGCCCGAGGCCGATCTCGCCGCGGTCAACCTGGCGCGAGTCGTCACGGACGGCGAGCAGGTCCACGTGCCGGCCCCGGGCGAGGCTCCACCCGTCCAGCAGCCGGCTGCGCCGGGGGCCGGCGACCAGGCGACGGAGGCCGGCGCTGCGTTGGACCTCAACACGGCGGACGCGGTGCAGCTCGACGTCCTCCCAGGGATCGGACCGGTCCTGGCGCAGCGCATCGTCGACTGGCGCGCACAGAACGGTCCGTTCACCTCGGTCGAGGAGCTCGGTGAGGTCAGCGGCATCGGGCCACGACTGCTCGAGGGCCTGCGGTCCGCGGTACGGACATGAGCGAGCCACCGGTTCCCGCAGACCTGCGGATGATCCCCGCCGCTGTGGCGGGATGGCTCGGCGCCGCGTGGGGTGTCGGCGCGTCGTGGGGATCGGTGAGGGTGGTCTCGCTCCTCGTGGCCGTGGTCGTCATCCTCCTCGGTGCGGTTCACGCCGTGGGCCGGGGGACGCCCCGCAGTGGTTCGGTGCGCATGGGCCGACCACGCAGGGTCACCGCCACCGCCTGGCTCGCGCTCGTCGCGCTCGCGGTGGTCCTGGCATCGTGCGCCGCCCAGCTGTCCACACGGGAGCGTGGTCTGCTCGCCGACCTCGTCGAGGGACGCGCCACCGCGACGGTGGTCGGTGTCGTGCGTTCGGACCCTGCCGTGATGGCACGTGACCGGCCCTGGGGACCCGTCCTCGGCCCGCCCGAGGTGGACGGGTACCGCATGACCGTCTCGGTCGAGCAGGTGACCGGCCGGGGTCGGTCCGGCGGCGCGGCGGCTGCTGTGCTCGTGCTCGCCGACGACCCCGAGGGTTCCCCGGACTACGGCTCCCAGGTCCAGGTGACGGGACGACTGGCACCTGTCGACCCGGGTTCGGACGTCCAGGGTCTGCTCGTGGCCACGAGCGTGGACCTCCTCGACCCGCCCGGGCCGGGCCACCGACGGGTGAACTCCGTCCGGGCGGCACTCCTCGAGGTGACTGCGGACCTGCCTGCCGACGCGCGAGGCCTGGTCCCGGGAGCCTCGATCGGCGACACCTCGCGACTGCCGTCGGACCTGGACGAGGCGATGAGGGCGACGAGCCTCACCCACATCACGGCGGTCTCGGGCGGGCACTTCGCCGTGGTCAGCCTGGCGGTGCTCTCGGTCACCGCGCTGCTCAGGCTGCCGCGATGGGCGCGTGCCGTCACATCGGCGTCGGCGCTGTGCGCCTTCGTGGTACTGGTGCGACCCGAGCCGAGCGTCGTCCGAGCGGCCGCGATGGGTGCGGTCTCGCTGATCGGGCTGGTCCTGGGTCGGCCCTCGCGGGCGGCACCGGCCCTGGCCTCGGCCGTCGTGGTCCTGCTGGTCCTCGACCCGTGGCTCGCACGGACCTACGGGTTCGTCCTGTCCGTGCTGGCGACGGCGGCTCTGGTGCTGCTCGCCCCGCCGCTCGCCGAGGTCCTCACCCGTTCGATGCCGAGGTGGGCGGCGTACGCGTTGTCGGTCCCGGTCGCTGCGCAGGCCGTGTGCGCACCGGTGGTGCTGCTCCTCGAGCCGGCGGTGGGTCTGTACGCGGTGCCGGCGAACCTGCTGGCCACCCCGGCGCTGCTGCCGGCGACGCTCTTCGGCGTCGCGGCCGCCGTGACGGCACCGTGGGCTCCCGCGGTCGCGGTCGCGCTCGCCCACGTCGCAGCGGTCGCCACGTGGTGGATCGCGCTGGTCGCGCGATCCGCAGCTGGTCTGCCCGGCGCACGGCTCGACTGGCCAGGCGACCTGATGGGTGTTCTTGCCCTGGTGCTGGTCACCGCCGTCGTCCTGGCGCTCGTGCTGTCGCGGGGCCGGGCGCTGGGCCGGCTCGGCGAGCATCGCACGGTGGGTGCGCTGGTGATGTGCGCCGTGCTCCTGCTGGTACCCCCGGTGCGGGGCCGTGTGCTGGAGGCCCTGCCTTCTGGGTGGCCGCCTGACCAGTGGCAGGCCGTGATGTGCGACGTCGGGCAGGGGGACGCCCTCGTGGTCCGGTCGGGACCGCGTGCTGCGGTGGTCGTCGACGTCGGTCCGCCGGGGGCCGCCGCCGACGAGTGCCTCGATCGGCTGGGTGTGAGCACGATCGACCTGCTCGTGCTGACCCACCACCACGCTGACCATGTCGGCGGGCTCGAGCCGGTCCTGGCCGGTCGGGAGGTCGTCCTGGCCGTGGTCAGCCCCCTGGGTGAGCCCGCGAGTCAGGCGGGTGCGACCCTCGAGGCCCTCGCGAGAGCCGGCGTCCCCACCGTGACCGGCCTGTCCGCACGAGCGCTCGCGGATGGTGACGAGCGTGACGACGGATCCGGGAGGCGGGCGACGGCGCGCTCGGGCGGCCGGGCCGGCTCGGTCGCCTGGCAGGTCCTGTGGCCCCATCGGGTTCCTCCGACAGGTGGTGCGGCGGGTGCCGAGAGCAGTGTCGCCAACGACGCGAGCGTGGTCGTCATGCTGCAGGGACCCGTCCTGGGTGTCCTTGCCCTGGGTGATCTCGAGCCCGACGCCCAGACCGCGCTGCTGCGCGACCTCCGGGCGCAGGGGATCGAGAGGCCCGCCGAGGTGGTCAAGGTCGCCCACCACGGCTCCTCACGGCAGTCGGCCGACCTGGCCCGGCTGCTCTCGCCGGTGGTCGCACTGATCGGTGCGGGGGAGGGGAACACCTACGGTCACCCGAGCCCGACGGCGATCGGCCTGTACGAGTCCACCGGCGCTGTGGTCCTGAGCACCGACCGGTGCGGGACCGTCGCGGTGTCCGACCGGGGCGGTGCTCTCGAGGTCGCCGGCACCTGTGTGTGACGGGCCGCCGTGCGCACACCTGCCGGTGGGGTCGCTGTCGGCCGCGCGTGGGAGGCTGTGCGCATGCCCCCTGGGATCCGTCGCCCTGCGTCGCCGTCGGCCCGCACCGCCTCCTGGGACGAGGTGACGGTCGCTCCTGTCGTGCTCGTGACGGGCAGTGAGCTGCTGCTCGCCGAGCGTGCGGTCGACCGGTTGATCGCTCAGGCGCGTACCGCCGAGCCGTCGCTCGAGGTGACGCGGATCGAGGCGGCCGGCTACCAGCCCGGCCAGCTGCGGGTCGCTACCAGCCCGTCGCTGTTCGACGAGGCGCGGGTGGTGGTCGTCGAGGGTCTCCAGAGTGCGACGGAGGTCGCCCTCGCCGAGGTCGCCGCTCAGCTCCTCGAGCCCTCCGAGGACGTCGTGCTGATCCTTCAGCACGGCGGTGGCGTTCGCGGCAAGAAGACCCTCGACGCGATCCGTGCCGCAGGGGCGGTGCTGGTGCAGTGCGACCCGATCAAGCGCGATGCGGACAAGGTGGCGTTCGCGGCGGCCGAGCTCGCACGTGCGGGCCGCAAGGCTGAGCCTGCCGCGCTGCGTGCGCTGGTCGAGGCCTGCGGCAACGACCTCCGTGATCTCGCCGCAGCGTGCTCGCAGTTGGTCGCCGACACCAGTGGTCGTGTCACGGCCGAGATGGTCAGCCAGTACCACGGCGGCAGGGTCGAGGCGACGGGTTTCCGTGTCGCTGACGCAGCCGTCGACGGTCGGTCCGGCGATGCCGTCGCACTTCTCCGGCACGCGTTGGCCACAGGCTCGGACCCGGTCCCGGTGGTCGCGGCTCTCGCGGCGAAGCTGCGCACGCTGGCCAAGGTCGCGGCCGCGCGTGGCCGAGGCATCGACCCGGTACGGGACCTCGGTCTGGCGCCGTGGCAGGTGGACCGCGCTCGCAAGGACCTGGTCGGCTGGACGCCCGAGGCGTTGGCCGAGGCGATCTCTGCGGTCGCTCAGGCCGACGCCGAGGTCAAGGGTGCCGGACGTGATCCTGTGTTCGCCGTGGAACGTGCCGTGCTGCGCGTGGCCGCCGCCGCCTCCTGAGGGCACCGCTGGGTCACCTGAGGCACTGCTGGGTCAACCGGGCCACCACTGCGCGCTCCCTCACCACAGGGGTGTCTGCGCGCCGTCACTGACCCGAGGTCCTTGGCGGGCGGCGTCCCCCTGCCACCCGGCCCCGGCCTGGCCTGCACGCGGAGCGCAGGTCTGACCGACCCGCGCCCACCTGTGCGCACCCGTGCCCACCCGCACCCAGGGTGCGTCCCGACGGCTGGGCGACGACGCCTGATCATGTGCCCGGAGTCATTCTGGATGTGACAGGCGAGATCCGGCTCGTCGAGCAACCGCGTCGGTGGCAGACATCGTTCACGGTCGATACGCGCGGATTATCCCTAAATCACCTCAAAAGTGCACCGGGAACTCGTCAAGTTACCAGGTCAGGAGTGGTGCATTTCCGGAGGAATGCTGTCATAGTGGTCATGACAACGCGATGCCGACGCGTCGCCATCTACCCGAGGAGAACACCATGTCCCGCATCGCCAAGACCTTCGCAGCGTCCGCCCTCGCACTCGGCCTGGCCTTCGCGGGTGCTGCCGTCGCGATACCTGCCGAGGCGGACCTCATCAACGCCGGTCCGGCAGGGTGCTGCCGCAACTGACGGCGGGTCGCACGGTGCATCCGATCCCGCCGAGGAACATTTCACCCGGACGGGCGACGTGGGAGCGGTGCGTCCGGCCGGAGTCACGGCTAGAGTTACCGACTGTGACTGAACTCTCAGAGCGTCTCCATGCAGAGCGCACCCGCGCAGGGCTGTCTCAGACCGCACTCGCCGGTGACGACTTCTCGCCGAGCTACATCTCGCTGATCGAGGCAGGGCGGCGGGTCCCCACCGACGGCGCTCTGAAGATCCTCGCGGACCGTCTCGGGACCACGTCGGACTACCTCCGTTACGGCGACAAGGCCCCCAGCGAGGAGAGGGCACGCCTGGAGATCGGCTTCGCCAAGCTCGCCCTGGCGAACGGTTCGCCGGAGGAGGCGCGCGACAGGCTCGAGCAGCTCGACCTGTCGACGATCGCACCTCGGCACCATCCTGAGGCGTTGCACGCGCTCGCCCGCGCCCATGAGGCGATGGGTGATCTCGAGCGGTCCGTCGAGATCCTCGAGCCGCTGCTCGCCGATGCCCGCACGAAGGGCCGCTGGCTCGACGCCGCGGTGCTCGCGACCGACCTCGTCGGCTCGTACCTCGAGGCGGGCGACCTCCACCACAGCGTCGAGCTCGGCGAGCAGGTGCTTGCCGAGCTCGAGCGGGAAGGTGTCTCAGGGACGGACGAGCACCTGCGTCTCGCGTCGACCCTTCTGTGGGCCTACCACCAGCGCGGCGACCTGCTCTTCGCCGCGCACCGGGCGGCCTCCCTGCTGAGGTTGGTCGACACGACGGGGACCCCTCGCGGGCGCGGGAGCATCTACTGGAACGCGGCGCTCATCGCCGAGGCCCGTCAGGACTACCACGAGGCCCAGCGACTCACCGAGCGGGCACTGGCCTATCTCTCCGAGGCCGCGTCGAGCCGCGACGTCCCACGCCTGCGGCAGGTCTACGGCTGGCTGCTCCTGCGGACCGATCCGCCTCGGCCCACCGAGGCGCTCGAGCACCTCGGCACCGCCGCTGAAGAGCTTGCCGTGGTGGGCTCCGAGGTCGATGTCGCGAAGTGCGACATCGAGCGAGGCCGTGCCTATCTGATGCTCGGTGAGCCGGCGGCAGCCCAGCGGGCGGCGCAGGATGCGCTCGAGCGGCTCGGGGAGAGCCCACGGCTCGACTCGTGCGACGCCCACATGGTCCTGGGCGACGCCTTGCTCGCCCTCGGCGACGACGAGGGCGCCAAGCGCTCCCTCCAGTGGGCCGCCGACATGCTCGGCATGATGGCGGCGAACAGGCAGTCGGCCGTCGTGTGGCGTGCGCTGGGAGACAGGATGCTGCGCCACCACGATGTCGCCGGTGCGGCCAACGCCTACGAGCGGGCGTTGAGCGAGGTTGGGGTTCGTCGCGCGATCACGCCGGTTCCGCCGACGCCGGTCGCGGACCGGTCCGACCAGCAGCAGGCCACCCGCTAGCGCCGGCCGCGCGCGCCGACCCGGCGTGCGCGGACCGCGGACCCGTGATCCGCACGAGGGCACAGGGCGCCGGTGACGTCGGCACGCAGGGGGAGTCGACGTCGCGGCGTGGTGCTCACGGTGGAGAGCGGCACCTCGGACCGGACGGCCGCATGACGCGAAGGCGTGCGAGACAGAGGACGAGACAGCGAAGGCGTCACCCGATGGGTGACGCCTTCGCTGTCTCGTCCGTGGTGCCGAGCTGCCTGGGCAGCCGACGGCTCAGAGGCCGGCGACCTGCTTGGCGAGTGCCGACTTGCGGTTGGCCGCCTGGTTCTCGTGGATGACGCCCTTGCTCACGGCCTTGTCGAGCTTGGTCGACGCCTCGCGGAGAGCGGTGGATGCGGCGTCCTTGTCACCGGCCGAGACGGCCTCCTTCACCCGACGCACGTGCGTCTTGAGCTCGGACTTGACCGCCTTGTTGCGCAGGCGGGCGATCTCGTTGGTACGGATGCGCTTGATCTGGGACTTGATGTTCGCCACGTGTGGACTTCCTATGTGTGTTCGCCGGAGCGATCTGACAGGTCGTAGAGGGCGTGCTCAGCCCCGGGACTGGGGCGTGGGGACACCCGCGGGAAGGAGCTGGGCTAGTGCCCGCCGACCTGGGCGGACACGCGAATCACGATAGTAGCAGTCGGACCACGACCCCAGCGACCTCCGCCTCTCGTCGGATCCGCCGGTGCTAGTCGAGGACGAAGGTGATCTCGAGCATGACCTGATAGGTCGTGATCTCCCCGTCGGTGACCTCGACCTTCTGCTCCTTGACCCAGGCCCCCTGCACGTTGCGCAGGGTCTGGGTGGCACGTGCGATCCCTTCGCGGATCGCGTCGTCGAAGCTGGTCTGCGAGCGCGAGCTGATCTGCGTGACGCGTGCGACGGTCGACATGACGCCTCCAGTGGTGTGACTGATCAACGGACCTCCAGCGTCCGCCCGGCGGCGCACGGCTGCAACAGGAGGCGTGCGGGGCCGGTGGCTGCTCCCCACGCGGGTCGTGGGACCATGGACGGGACGACCGGCGCACCGTGGTGCACCTGTCGCCGACCGCCACGACCTGCGAGCCACCCCGAGCCTGGAGCGAGCCCCCGTTGTCCCCGATCCCCAGCGCAGCGCTGAACGCGCGCATCCAGCCCGCGGCGACGCCGCCCGAGCTGCTGCGCAACTTCTGCATCATCGCCCACATCGACCACGGCAAGTCCACCTTGGCCGACCGCATGCTGCAGCTGACGGGTGTGGTCGACGACCGCGCGATGCGAGCCCAGTACCTGGACCGGATGGACATCGAGCGCGAGCGTGGCATCACGATCAAGTCGCAGGCCGTCCGCATGCCCTGGGGGGTCACCGGTCCCACGGGCGAGGTCGCGGCCTACGCCTTGAACATGATCGACACCCCTGGGCACGTGGACTTCACCTACGAGGTGTCGCGGTCGCTGGCCGCCTGCGAGGGCGCGGTCCTCCTGGTGGATGCCGCTCAGGGCATCGAGGCTCAGACACTTGCCAACCTGTACCTGGCGATGGAGAACGACCTCCAGATCATCCCGGTCCTGAACAAGATCGACCTGCCCGCGGCCCAGCCCGAGAAGTACGCCGAGGAGATTGCTGGTCTGGTCGGCGGGGACCCGGCCGACGTCCTGCGGGTCTCGGGCAAGACCGGAGCGGGCGTCCTGGAGCTGCTCGACCGCATCGTCGAGCTCGTCCCGGCGCCGCAGGGTGACGCCGCGGCACCGGCGCGCGCGATGATCTTCGACTCGGTGTACGACTCGTACCGGGGAGTGGTGACCTACGTCCGTGTGGTCGACGGCCACCTGAGCCCCCGAGAGAAGATCGTGATGATGTCCACCCGGGCGACCCACGAGCTGCTCGAGATCGGGGTGATCTCACCCGAGCCGTCGCCCACCAAGGGGCTGGGTGTCGGAGAGGTCGGCTACCTGATCACCGGGGTCAAGGACGTGCGGCAGTCCAAGGTCGGCGACACGGTCACCAACGCGAGCAAGCCCGCGGCCTCGGCCCTCGCCGAGTACCACGACCCGCGCCCGATGGTCTTCTCCGGTCTGTACCCGCTCGACGGCTCGGACTACCCGGTGCTGCGCGACGCGCTGGACAAGCTCAAGCTCAACGACGCGGCCCTGGTCTACGAGCCCGAGACGTCGGTGGCGCTGGGCTTCGGCTTCCGTGTCGGCTTCCTCGGTCTGCTGCACCTGGAGATCGTGCGGGAGCGGCTCGAGCGAGAGTTCGACCTCGCGCTGATCTCCACCGCCCCGAACGTGGTCTACGAGGTGACCATGGAAGACCGCGGGGTGATCACGGTGACCAACCCGAGCGAGTTCCCGGGCGGGAAGATCGCCGAGGTCCGCGAGCCGGTCGTCAAGGCGACGATCCTGTGCCCGAGCGAGTTCATCGGGTCGGTGATGGAGCTCTGCCAGACGCGCCGAGGTGACCTGCAGGGGATGGACTACCTCTCTGCCGAGCGGGTGGAGATGCGCTACATGCTGCCTCTCGCCGAGATCGTCTTCGACTTCTTCGACCAGCTGAAGTCCAAGACCCGCGGCTACGCCTCGCTGGACTACGAGCCGGTCGGCGAGCAGGCCGCGGCGCTCGTCAAGGTCGACATCCTGCTCCAGGGTGAGCAGGTGGACGCCTTCAGCGCGATCGTGCACAAGGACAAGGCGTACGCCTACGGCGTGATGATGGCCGGCAAGCTCAAGGACCTCATCCCGCGCCAGCAGTTCGAGGTGCCCATCCAGGCTGCGATCGGGGCGCGCGTGATCGCGCGCGAGACGATCCGCGCGATGCGCAAGGACGTCCTGGCCAAGTGCTACGGCGGTGACATCAGTCGCAAGCGCAAGCTCCTCGAGAAGCAGAAGGAGGGCAAGAAGCGCATGAAGACCATCGGTCGGGTGGACGTCCCGCAGGAGGCCTTCATCGCAGCCCTGTCCTCGGACGACTCGGGCAAGGACGCCAAGGCCAAGAAGTGAGCTCGTGAGTCCTGCGCTGCCCGATGGCGAGCCCGTGCCGCTGGACGGCGCGCTGCCCGCCTGGGTGCGACCCACGGCCGAGGTGGGTCCAGATCCGCACCGGGGGGTGGACCCACAGCTCGGGGTCTACGTGCACGTGCCGTTCTGCACGGTTCGCTGTGGCTACTGCGACTTCAACACGTACACCGCGAGCGAGCTCGGCGGGGGCGCGAGCCAGTCCGAGTACGCCGCGACCGCAGTCCGTGAGGTCGAGCTCGCCGCCCGTGTGCTGGACGAGGCCGGCCGGGGTGGCCGACCGGTCAGCACGGTCTTCGTCGGTGGGGGGACTCCCACGGTGCTGCCGGTCGACGACCTCGCGCGGGTGCTCGACGCGATCAGCGGCGCATGGGGACTGGCACCGGGGGCAGAGATCACGACCGAGGCCAACCCGGACTCGGTCACTCCCGCCTCGCTCGGGCAGCTCGCCGCCGCAGGGTTCACCCGCGTGTCCTTCGGCATGCAGTCCGCGGTGCCCCACGTGCTCGCCACCCTGGAGCGCACCCACGACCCGGACCGCGTCCCCGAGGCCGTGCGGTGGGCCAAGGACGCCGGCCTGTCGGTGTCCCTGGATCTCATCTACGGCACACCGGGTGAGTCGCTGCACGACTGGCGCCGCTCGGTGGAGGCGGCCGTGGCCTGCGAGGTCGACCACGTCTCCGCCTATGCCCTGGTCGTGGAGCCCGGGACCCGGATGGCTGCGCAGGTGCGGCGGGGTGTCCTGACGCTGCCGGACCCGGACGACCAGGCGACCAAGTACGAGCTCGTCGACGACCTGCTGACCGCGGCCGGCCTCGCGTGGTACGAGGTGAGCAACTGGGCCCGGACCCCCGAGGACGCCTGCCGTCACAACCTGGCCTACTGGCGGGGCGCGGACTGGTGGGGCGTGGGCCCGGGAGCGCACTCCCATGTCGGGGCGGGGGAGCGCGCGGTGCGCTGGTGGAACGTCAAGCACCCGCGGGCCTATGCGGGTCGGCTCGCCACGGGTCTGAGCCCTGCTGCGGGACGCGAGCTCCTGGGGTCCCCAGACGTGCGCCTCGAGCGGGTGATGCTGGGTGTCCGGATCCGCGACGGGCTGGATCTTGCCGAGCTCTCGGCGAGCGGGCGGACCGCGGTCGCCGGGCTGGTGGCGGACGGGCTGCTCGAGGGTGTCGCGGCGATCCGAGGGCGTGCGGTCCTGACCCGCCGGGGCAGGCTGCTGGCCGATGCGGTCGTCCGTGCGCTGACCGACTGACGTCGCCACCAGGGGTGGTCGCCAGCAGACCGGTCCGGGCGCGCCGAGGGCCGGCGACCGTGCGGTCGCCGGCCCTCGGCTGACGTGCGAGTGCTCAGCGCCTCACTTGATGAGGCGGATGTTCACCGGGTAGCGGTAGGCCTCGCCCTTGTTCGCTGCGACGGCGGCCATGATCATGAAGACCACCGCGACGATGAACGCCAGGAAGAGGATCGAGCCGATCCCGAGCGTGATCACCGAGATGATCGTGATGGCCACCGAGGCGATGAGCAGCGTGATCTGGAAGTTCAGCGCCTCCTTGGCCTGCTCCTCGAGGAACTGTCCGCGGCCCTTGAACACCAGCCACACCACCAGGGGCGGCACGATCGACAGGCCGATCAGCGGCAGGATGTGCGCCAGGGTCGCCCAGAGGCGCTGGTCGGAGTCGCTCAGCGGGGCGCCGGCGACCGTCGAGCCATAGGCCGGGGCGGGGGGAGGTGCGCCGTACTGGCCGCCGGGTGCCTGGTAGGCCGGGGGCGGCGCAGGAGCCGCCGGAGCCTCGTAGGCGGGGGGTGCCGGGGGTGGCGGCGTCTCGGGGGCCGGGGGCGGCGGCGGGGTGGGGTCGCCGCTGGGCTGCTGGTCGTCAGGAGGGGTCGTCGTCATGTCACTTCACCAGTTCGAGTGAGAAGGGGTACTTGTAGGCCTGCCCGCGGTTGACCGCCTGGTAGCCCATCACCGAGAAGATCACGGCGAGTACCCAGATCACGAAGTTCAGGAAGCTCGTGAACGGGATCACGAAGCTGAGGAACGACAGTGCCAGGTAGCCGATGAGCAGCGTGATCTGGAAGTTCAAGGCGGTCCGTGCCTCCTGGGCGACGAACGCGCTGCGGTCCTTGTAGACCAGCCAGATGATCAACGACGGGAGGAAGCCGAGGATGCCACCGAGGTGGGCGAACCCGGCCCACTGACGGACCTCGGCGTCGCTGAGCGGCGCGGCGGGGCCGGACGGCCCCGCGGGGGGTGGGGGCGGGTACGAGTCGGACATGTCGTGGGCCTTTCGGGTGGACCGGAATGCACCAGCGTGGTGCACAGAGGGTGCAGCGCAGGTGCGTTGCGTCACAGTGCATCCGAACACTAGCGAAAACGGACAGCACCGTGGGGTCGCCCGGGTGGCGCGCCGTCGATCATCCGGTGACGAAGTCGATGAGCTCCTCGACCCGGCCGAGCAGTGCGGGCTCCAGGTCGCGGTAGTCACGCACGACTCCCAGGATCCGCTGCCACGCGCGGGCGACGTCGGCCTGGTCCTGCGAGGGCCACCCGAGCTCGGCCAGGATGCCGCGCTTCCACTCGGTCCCGCGGTCGATCCTCGGCCACGCGACCAGACCGACCCGTTCAGGACGGACCGCCTGCCACACGTCGACGTAGGGGTGCCCCAGCACCAGCAGCGTTCCGGCCGGGGCCACGTGCATCGCCTCTGACGCGATCCGGCTCTCCTTCGAGCCCGGGACGAGATGGTCCACCAGCACACCCAGCCGACGTCCGGCGTCGGGCGCGAAGTCCCGGACCGCGGCGGCGAGGTCGTCGACGCCGTCGAGCATCTCGACCACGACCCCCTCGACCCGCAGGTCGTCTCCCCACACCTTCTCGACGAGCTCGGCGTCGTGCTTGCCCTCGACCCAGATGCGGCTGCCCCGGGCGACCCGCGCGCGCCGGTCGGCGACCGCCCGTGAGCCCGACGCCGTCCGAGCGGGTGGTGACGGTGCGGGAGGTCCCGAGGGCGCGGGGGTGAGCTCGACGGGACGTCCCTCGACCCAGAACCCGGGACCGAGCGGGAACGTGCGGGTCGCACCGCGCCGGTCCTCCAGGACCACGACCCGCATGCCACCCGAGACCTCGACCCGGACGACGGCGCCGACCCAACCCGTCGTCACCTCCTCGACCACCAGGCCAGGGGTCGCGGGCGTCGGTGCCGAGACCGGGCCGTGGCGGGCGGGCCCCCCTGCGAGCACGTCACGGCCGTACCTGTCCGACATCGATCCTCCTGAGGTGCCCGACGGCGGGTCGGTCGGTGCCCGACCGATGATGCCAGGACCCGACGTCGTGGGCATGCACGCGTGGACGGTGCCTGGGCAGCATGACCGCCCCGTCGGTGGTCCGTCGTAGGATTGGCACTCGAGGTCGTCGAGTGCCATCGGCGGGAGCGCCGCACCCGACCGCGTCGACGACCTCCCGGGAACGACGGACGGCGTGAGGAGGTGCGATGAGCGAGGACCGCAGGCTCGAGGTGCTCCGGGCGATCGTCGAGGACTACGTCCAGACACGTGAGCCCGTCGGCTCGCGGGTGCTCGTCGAGCGCCACGCCCTCGGGGTCTCCCCGGCGACCATCCGCAACGACATGGCCGCCCTCGAGGAGGGCGGCTTCATCGCGCAGCCGCACACCTCCGCCGGTCGTGTGCCGACCGACAAGGGCTACCGCCTCTTCGTGGACCGCCTCTCCACGGTCAAGGCGCTGTCGAGCCCTGAGAAGCGCGCGATCCAGGTCTTCCTCGAGGACGCGGTCGACCTCGACGACGTCGTGGACCGCTCGGTGCGGCTGCTCGCCCAGCTGACCCAGCAGGTCGCCGTCGTGCAGTACCCGTCTCTGCGGCGTTCCGCGCTGCGGCACCTCGAGCTGGTGCCCGTCGGCGACACACGGTTGCTCGTGGTGATCATCACCGACACCGGCCGGGTCGAGCAGCGCACCCTGGAGCTGACCTCGGCCGTGCCCGAGCAGGTCGTCCACGAGCTGCGCGCGCGGCTGAACGTCGCCGTGGCCGGGCGTCGGCTCGCAGACGCCCGGGCGCCGCTCGAGGAGATCGTCCATGCCTTCGGGGTCGTCGAGCAGCCGTTGGTCACCTCGGTGATCACCGTGGTCGAGGATGCCCTGGCGGAGGAGAGCGAGGAGCGCATCGTGATGGCCGGCACGGCCAACCTCGCGCGCAGCGGCACCGACTTCACCCAGACCATCCGACCAGTTCTCGAGGCGCTCGAGGAACAGGTCGTGCTCCTGCGGTTGTTGACCGAGATGGCGGAGGACTCCGCCGGTGTCACGGTGCGGATCGGCCGTGAGACGCAGCACGCCGGGCTCGCGGAGACCTCCATCGTCGCCGCGGGGTACGGGGCCGACGGGGAGACCGTGGCTCGCATCGGCTCGCTCGGCCCGACCCGGATGGACTACGCCGGGACCATCGCGTCGGTGCGAGCCGTCGCGAGGTACCTCTCGCGGATCCTTGCGAGCTGACCCGGAGCGACCAGACAGAGACCGTTCGTCCGCCCTTCGACCGGTGGGCCCTGCAGCCCGCACGTCCGCGACCGTCAGCAGAGAGTGACCAGTGAGCAGCAACTACTACGAGATCCTCGGCGTCAGTCCTGAGGCGAGCACCGACGACATCAAGAAGGCCTACCGTCGACTCGCCCGACAGCTGCACCCCGACGTCGCCACGGGCGACGGTGCGGAGGACCGCTTCAAGGACGTCTCACGCGCGTACGAGGTGCTGTCCAACCCCGAGAAGCGACAGATGTACGACCGCGGCGCAGACCCGGCGGCCCCGGGAGGCGGCAGCTTCGGTGCAGGCTTCGGCTTCCAGGACATCTTCGAGACCTTCTTCGGCGCCGGTGGGGGTGCGGCCCAGCGCGGCCCCGTGCCCCGGGCGCGCCGCGGGCAGGACGCCCTGGTCCGGCTGGACCTCGACCTCGCCGAGGCCACCTTCGGCGTGCACCGGGAGATCCAGGTCGACACCGCGGTGGTCTGCACCACCTGCAACGGGAGCTGCTGCCGCCCGGGGACGGCGCCACGCACCTGCGAGGTGTGCGCCGGACGCGGTGTGGTGCAGCGGGTGGCGCGCTCGTTCCTGGGTCAGGTCATGACCTCGTCTCCCTGCGCCGCGTGCCACGGCTACGGCACGGTGATCCCGGAACCCTGCCCGGAGTGCTCGGGCGAGGGTCGGGTGCGCAGCCGCCGGACGCTGAACGTCGACGTCCCCGCCGGGGTCGACACGGGGACACGCATCAAGCTGACCGGGCAGGGCGAGGTCGGTCCTGCCGGCGGTCCACCCGGGGATGTCTACCTCGAGGTGCGAGAACGCCGCCACGAGACGTTCGTGCGTCGCGGTGACGACCTGCACTGCACGCTCGAGCTGCCGATGACGGCTGCGGCCCTGGGGACAGTGCTCGAGCTCGACACGCTCGACGGCACGCGTGAGATCGACGTCCGTCCGGGAACCCAGCCCGGAGAGGTGCTGGTGCAGAAGGGTCTCGGGGTCGGCCGGCTGCACGTCGGCGGCCGCGGCGACCTCCACGTCCACGTCGAGGTCCAGGTGCCCACGATCCTCGACGAGGAGCAGGAGCGGCTGCTGCGCGAGCTCGCCACCCTGCGCGGTGAGGAGCGTCCTGCCTCGCGCTTCAGCCCGGCCAGCCCAGGGGTCTTCGCCAAGCTGCGCGACAAGTTCGCCGGTCGGTGAGCCGGCCCGGATGAGTGCACCTGTCTTCCTGGCTGATCCCGGGCGCCTGGACGGCTCACGGCCCGGGGACCAGTACGTGCTCGAGGGCGGTGAGGCACGGCACGCCGGGGTGGTCCAGCGTCGTCGAGCGGGGGAGCGGGTCGACGTCGTGGACAGCGCAGGCGTCCGTCTGCACTGCCGGATCTCCACGGTCGAACCCGGTCGGCTCGTGCTCGACATCGAGCAGCGCACCGATGAGCCCACCCACGGGGTGCACCTGGTGCTGGTGCAGGCGCTGGCCAAGGGGGACCGGGACGAGATGGCCATCGAGGCGTCGACCGAGGTCGGTGTCGATGCCGTGATCCCGTGGCAGGCGGGCCGGTCGGTGGTGGTGTGGCGTGGAGAGCGTGCAGCCAAGAGCCGCGCACGCTGGCTCGCGAGAGTCCGGCAGGCAGCCAAGCAGTCACGACGCGCCTTCGTCCCCGAGGTGGGTCACGCGGTGGACACGCCCGGCCTGGTCGCCCTGGTCGAGGCTGCAGTGGCCACGGGTGGTCGAGCCCTCGTCCTGCACGAGGAGGCACGCCTCCCTCTCGCCGCGGTGGACCTGCCGTCCGACGTCCGGCCGACCGACGACGCCGCCCCGCGCGAGGTGCTGGTCGTCGTCGGCCCCGAAGGGGGCATCTCGGCCGACGAGGTCGAGGCGCTCGTCGGGGCAGGGGCCCTCGCGGTGCGGCTGGGGCCGCACGTCCTGCGCACCTCGACGGCCGGTCCGGTGGCGGTCGCCCTGCTCGCCGAACGGCTCGGGCGCTGGACCTGAGCGCGCCTGACCGTCTCAGCCGACCGTGAAGTCGACCTCGACGAGGTTGAGGTAGGGGCCGAGGGTGCTCTCCCCGTCGGAGATGTCGGCCTCCCACACCTGCACCGTGTAGCTCCCGGGGGCGAGCTCGACGTCCTGGCTGTACGGACCGATCTCACCGTTGGCCCCCGCCGTGGTGAAGCCCTCCTGGACGGTCTCCTCGGTGCCGGCCACGAGCACCCTCCACTGCAGGGTCGCCTCGTAGGCGGTGCCCTCGCCCGAGATCGTCACGACCGGTCCCGTGACGGTCTCGCCCGGGGTCGGGGAGACGATCGAGTTCGGACCGTTGACGACGGGTCCTTCCGTGGCGGTCGGCGGGTCGGTCGGTTCGCTGGTCTCCTCGACGTCCGTCGGACTGGGCGAGGGCGTGTCGGTCGCGGTCGTCGTCGGCTCAGGGGACGGCTCGGCTCCCGGGTCGGCACCGGTCTGGCAGCCGGTCAGCAGGACCGCGCTGACGAGCAGCGCAGCGGCCGACCGTGCCGAGGGGAGAAGGGTGCGCACGGTGTGCTCCGTTCGTCGAGGCGATCTGGTCGCCCATCCTCGCAGGCTGTCGGCCCCGGACGGCGCTAGCCTGGCGGGATGTCGCCGATGAGCTCGCCTGACCCGATCACCTCGCCCGACTGCCTGTTCTGCCGCATCGTCGCGGGGGAGCTGCCCTCCACGGTGGTGGCGCGCCGTGAACGCACGGTGGCCTTCCAGGACATCGACCCCCAGGCGCCGATGCACGTCCTGGTGGTCCCGCGCGACCACTACGGTGACGTCGCCCAGCTGGCCGCGTCAGCCCCTGACGTCCTGGCCGAGGTCGTCTCCCTCGCCCAGGAGGTCGCGACCTCGGAGGCGGACGGGCAGTTCCGGCTCGTGTTCAACACGGGGACCGAGGCCGGGCAGTCGGTGTTCCACGCGCACGCGCACGTGATCGGCGGCGCGGCGCTGGGGTGGACCCCGGCCTAGGATGGGGCAGGGATGTGCCGCACCGGCCACCCGTCGACCACGAGGAGACCCAGGCCTGCGGGCCGTACCCATGGCACAGAGCAGCTTCGCCGGGCGTGAGCCGGGCGTCATCGACGTCGAGAACCGGATCGTCCTGCCTGCCCACCTCCCCGCGGTCGCTCTGCTCGGCCCGGGCGACGAGGTGCTGCTCGCGGTCGAGCGGGGCTTCCCGACCGTGCGGATCCATGCGCGGGGCGACGAGATCACCCTCGTCGGACCCGCCGGGGACGTCGGTCTGGCCTCACGGCTGCTCGACGAGCTGCTCGAGGTCGCCGCATCGGGCACCCAGCTGAGCGCCGAGGTGGTCGACCGATCGGTGGCGATGCTCACCGCGGCCCCGTCGAGCCGACCCGCCGAGGTGCTGACCCAGAACATCCTGTCGAGCCGCGGCCGCACCATCCGGCCCAAGACCGTGGGGCAGAAGGCCTACGTCGACGCGATCGACCGCCACACCATCACGTTCGGCATCGGCCCCGCGGGCACCGGCAAGACGTACCTCGCGATGGCCAAGGCCGTCCAGGCCCTGCAGGCCAAGCAGGTCAACCGGATCGTGCTGACCCGCCCCGCGGTCGAGGCGGGGGAACGGCTCGGCTTCCTGCCGGGCAGCCTGAGCGACAAGATCGACCCGTACCTGAGGCCGCTCTACGACGCGCTCCACGACATGGTCGATCCCGACTCGATCCCGCGTCTGATGGAGGCCGGCACGGTCGAGGTGGCGCCCCTGGCGTACATGCGCGGGCGGACGCTCAACGACGCCTTCATCATCCTGGACGAGGCGCAGAACACCTCGACCGACCAGATGAAGATGTTCCTGACGCGGTTGGGCTTCGGCTCGCGGGTGGTGGTCACCGGTGACGTCACCCAGGTGGACCTGCCGGGGGGCACGACGTCGGGCCTGCGGGTGGTCGAGGGGATCCTGGGGACGCTCGAGGACGTCGCCTTCTGCCGGCTCACGTCCGCCGACGTCGTCCGGCACCGGCTGGTCGGGGAGATCATCGACGCCTACGCACTGTGGGACACCCGGCGGGAGAGCACCCGATGAGCATCGAGGTCAACAACGAGTCCGGGCACGAGGTCGACGAGGTGGAGTTCGCTGCGCTCGGCCGCCACGTGCTCGACGCGATGAACGTGCACCCGCAGACCGACCTGTCGATCCTGCTGGTCGGGACGGACGTGATGACCGAGCTGCACGTGCAGTGGATGGACGAGCCGGGCCCCACGGACGTGCTCTCCTTCCCGATGGACGAGCTGCGACCCGGGAGCGCGGACGAGCCGACGCCGGCGGGACTGCTCGGTGACGTCGTGCTGTGCCCCGAGGTCGCCGCAGCTCAGGCGCGCGAGGCCGGCCACTCGACCACCGAGGAGCTCCTGCTCCTGACCACGCACGGCATCTTGCACCTCCTCGGCTACGACCATGCCGAGCCCGAGGAGGAGAAGGAGATGTTCGCGCTGCAGCGCCAGCTCCTGCTCACCTTCCTCGCCTCACGATGACCGGCGTACCCGTCGGTCTCCTGGGGGCTGTCGCGGGCCTGAGCCTGCTGCTCGCAGCCGCGCTGAGTGCGGGGCAGACGGCGGTGCTCCGGCTGGGTCGCGCGGCCCTGGGCGAGATGGTCGCCGCGGACCTCTCCGGGACGGCCCGGCTGCGTCGGGTGATGAGCGAGCCCCGCCGGGTGGCTGCCTCCGCGGCGACGGTCCGGGTGGTGCTCGAGTCGTCGGTGGCCGTGTGCGTGACACTGATGGTCGCCTCGACCGGACTGGTGTGGTGGGGGGTCGTGCTCGCAGCGGTCGGTGTCGTGGGAGCCGCAGCGCTGACCGTCGTGCGGCTGGGCCCCCGGACCCTCGGTCGGCACCATCCCGGGGCGACCGCGCGGGTGAGCGCCGGGCTGCTCCTGGTGGCCGACCGTCTGGTGGGTCTCCTGCGGCCTGGCGGGTCTCGTCCCCCGCAGGACCTCACCGACGAAGAGGTTCGCGCCATGGTCGACCGGGTCAGCGAGTCCGAGCACATCGAGGACGACGAGCGTGAGATGTTCCGCTCGGTGCTCGAGCTCGGTGACACGTTGACCCGCGCGGTGATGGTCCCGCGGACCGAGATGATCACCCTCGCCGCCGGCACACCGGTCCGCAAGGCGCTGGGGCTGTTCCTGCGGTCCGGGTACTCGCGGGTGCCTGTGGTCGGCGAGACGGTCGACGAGGTGGTGGGGGTCCTGTACCTCAAGGACGTGGTCCGCCACCGGCACCTGCAGCCGGGCTCCGACGACGACCCGGTCGACCCGCTGCTGCGCCCGGTGGTGTACGTCCCCGAGTCCAAGCCGGTCGACGAGCTCCTGCGCGACATGCAGCAGGGCGCCTCGCACATCGCGCTGGTCGTCGACGAGTACGGGGGCATCGCTGGCCTGGTGACCATCGAGGACGCGCTCGAGGAGATCGTGGGCGAGCTGACCGACGAGCACGACCGCTCCGGGCCGGAGGTCGAGGACCTCGGCGACGGCGCCTTCCGGGTGCCCGCGCGGCTCCCGGTCGACGAGCTGGGCGAGCTCTTCGACCTCGTCCTGGACGACGACGACGTCGACACCGCAGGGGGACTGCTGGCCAAGGCGCTCGGTAAGGTCCCTCTGGTCGGGTCGCAGGCCGGGGTCGCCGGCCTCGTCCTGACCGCCGACCGGGTCGAGGGCCGCCGCAAGCAGGTGTCCACGCTGCTCGTGCGCCAGGCACCGGCTGACGACCAGCACCACGACCAGCCCTCGACCACCTCGCAAGGAGCCTCACGATGACCGAGCAGCCCGCACCCTCCTCCTTCAGGTCGGGGTTCGTGTGCGTCGTCGGGCGCCCCAACGCCGGGAAGTCGACGTTGACGAACGCGATCGTCGGCCAGAAGGTCGCGATCACCTCAGGTCGGCCCCAGACGACGCGGCACGTGATCCGCGGCATCGTCCACCGGCCCGACGCCCAGATCGTGCTGGTCGACACCCCGGGGCTGCACAGGCCGCGCACCCTGCTCGGCGAACGCCTCAACGCGCTGGTCAAGGACACCCTGACCGAGGTCGACGCGGTGGTCTTCTGCCTGCCCTCGGACCAGAAGATCGGGCCGGGGGACCGGTTCATCGCCCAGCAGCTGACCGAGCTGGCCCAGGGCCGGACGGCGCCGCCGGTCATCGCGGTGGCCACCAAGGCCGACGCGGTCGGTCGGGGCAGGCTCGCGGAGCACCTGCTCGAGATCTCCGCTCTCGGGGAGTGGACGGACATCGTGCCGGTCAGCGCCGTCGACGGCTACCAGGTGGACACCCTGCTCGACGTCCTGGTCGCGAACCTTCCGCAGGGCCCCGCGCTCTACCCGGACGGTGAGCTCACCGACGAGCCGGAGGCGGTGATGGTGGCCGAGCTGGTGCGTGAGGCAGCCCTGGAGGGGGTGCGCGACGAGCTGCCCCACTCCCTCGCGGTGGTGGTCGACGAGATCACCCCGCGGCACGCCGAGGGTGACGACCCGGCGACCTCCGTACCGACGATGCTGGACGTCCGGGTGCACCTGTTCGTCGAGCGGGACAGCCAGAAGGCGATCATCATCGGCAAGGGCGGGAGCCGGCTCCGTGACGTCGGCAGCCAGGCCCGCCAGGGCATCGAGGCGCTCCTCGGGTCACGTGTCTACCTGGACCTGCACGTCAAGGTGCTCAAGGACTGGCAGCGCGACCCCAAGCAGCTGCGTCGGCTCGGGTTCTGAGTGAGGACGCGACGGGTCGCGAGGGCGCCCCGGTACTGCACCAGCAGGAACTAGACTCCGGCGGGTGCGGTACCGGATCGCTGTCTCGAGCGCAGTCGGCGTGGTGGTCCTCGGTCTCCTCGGTGTGGTGGCAGGGCCTGGCTGGGACCCGGTCCCGCTGACCGAGTCGATCGACGTCGAGACCTCCGACACACGCATCGGCGGTGTCCAGGACGCGGTGCCCGAGGGGACCTACGAGGTGACGACCCGGCTCGTCACGGTCCCGTTGGCCGGCTCGGAGGTCGAGGCGCTCATCAGCGAGCCGGTCGGAGCACCTGAGGGACGCGCCGCGGTGGTCTTCGTGCACGGTGCAGGCACCGGGCAGTACCGCGACGCCTTCGTGGACCACGGCCACGCGCTGGCCAGTGCGGGGATCGTCACGATGGTGCCGAACAAGCGCCTCGAGTCCTACACGGTGCGCTCGCGGGACTACGCGGCGATGGCCAACGACTACCTGCGCAGCGTCGAGCTGCTGCGTGACTGGCCGGGCGTCGACCCCGACCGGGTCGGCGTGTACGGCGAGAGCGAGGGCGGCTGGATCGTCCCGGTCATGGCTGCCGACAACCCGTCGGTGTCGTTCTCGGTCCTGGTGGCGACCGCCGTCGTCCCACCGCGGCAGCAGGCGGCGTTCGCGGTCGACTCGTACCTGCGCAGCACCGGGGTGCCCGCCGAGATCCTCCGGGCGATCCCTCGGTTCGTGGGGATGAACTTCCCTGGCGGCGGGTTCGAGTACGGACGGTTCGACGTGACCCCCTTCCAGCAGCGGATGCGTCAGCCTGCGCTCATCGTCTACGGCACGGGGGACGCTGCGATGCCCACCGTCCAGGGCGCGCTCCAGCTCATCGACGACCTGGGGACCGCGGGGAACGAGAGCTGGACGGTCCGGTACTACGAGGGTGCCAACCACGGCATCCGCGTCGACGGCGACCTGGTCCCAGAGTTCACCCGTGACCTGATCAGCTGGGTGCAGGGCCTGCCCGGCACCGCGCAGGCTGATCCGAGGGTCGCCGGCGCGGAGCCGTACCAGCGGTTCGTCGCTGCGCCTGTCGACCGTCCACGGTGGTACGCCGAGGGGGACCTGATCGTCGCGGCTCTGGGTGCCACGGCGGCTGCCCTGGCCCTCGGCCCGATCATCTGGGTGGTCCGTCGTCTGCGGGGACGCCGCGAGCGGACCCTCGCCGAGGGAGTGACCGGTCCGCTCGTCACGATGGCCGCCGGGTGCGTCCTGACCTTCGTGCTGCTCGTGGTCTACCTGTTCGTGGTGGCGAACCTCGCGCAGAACTACCGCACGAGCACCGTGGTGGTGCAGGGCGGCTGGTTGCTCATCCGGGTGCTCGGCATCGCGACGGTCGTCGCCGGCTCGGTCCTGGTGTTCCGGGTCCTGGACGGCCGGCGGACCAACGGTGTGCCCGCCGCGCTGACCACCTCGGGCGAGTGGACCCTCGCCGGTTCGGTGGGTGGGTCGGTCGCTCTTCTGGTGCAGCTCGCCTACTGGGGCGTCTTTCCCGCCTTCGCGTGACGCTGGACACGTCGCGGCCCCTGGGAAGTCGAGGACACCGGGGCCGCGGTCGCGCTACGGTCTTGCCGGCAGGCGCCCCCCGACGCTCGCCTCGGCCTTCCGGATCAGGTGCCCCGGCAGGTCGCCCCCTGCCAGCACGACGACGCCCGACCGGCGTGTCCGAGGAGCCGACGACATGAGCCCCGAAACGTTCACCGCGCAGCAGGCGGCCGACCCCGCGACGCCCGCGCAGGTGCTGGCCGACATCGCGGAGCAGCGACCTGACCTGCGCCCTGCCGTCGCGAGCAACCCGTCCGCCTACCCCGACCTGCTCGCCTGGCTGGGCTCGCTGCGCGACGCGGCGGTTGACGGAGCGCTCCAGGCCCGCTCGCGACGCGAGAGCCTGGGCATCGGTCTGCCGGTCGCCGCCGCCCCGGTCTGGGTCCCTGGGGCCGAGAGCCTTTCGCCGGTCCAGGGTGAGGCGCCCGGAACGCCTCTCGGCGGTGACCCGGGCACGCCCGTCGCTCCGTACGGCGGCTACGTCGCCGCACCCGCCCCGGCGTGGTCCTCGCCCGAGCACGGGGGACCGGCCGGCTCGTGGGCGGGGCAGAGCGGTCACGGTGGTCCCCCGGTCGCGTCGGGCGGCGGCTCGCGCCGGACGGTGCTGGTCGTGGTGGGGGTGCTCGCGGTCGTGCTGGTCCTCGCGGTCCTGGCGGTGGTCGGTGTGGTCCGGCTCATCGCGTCGGCCATGCCCGGCACCTCGTACGGCGACGACCCCGCGCTGGACGCGCTGTGGGACGCGTGCGCCGACGAGGAGTGGCAGGCGTGCGACGACCTGTTCCTCGAGTCGCCCTTGGGGTCGGAGTACGAGCGCTTCGGCGACACCTGCGGCGACCGGACCGGTGGGGGGCCCTCGTGCTCGGAGCAGATGGCCGGTCCTGCCCCCACGAGCACCGACGTCGACGCCTACGGAGACGACCCCGACCTCGACGTGCTGTGGGACGCGTGCGCCGCGGGTGACGGGCAGGCCTGTGATGACCTCTACCTCGAGGCTCCTCTCGGGTCGCAGTACGAGGACTTCGGGGACACCTGCGGTGGGACGAGCGACGGGTCGAGCTTCTGCGCCGGGTCGGCCGACGCCGGGGGCACGAGCTCGGAGGGCACGGCCGACGGGTACGGTGACGACCCGGTGCTGGACGTGCTGTGGGACGCGTGCGCCGCGGGTGACGGGCAGGCCTGCGACGACCTCTACTTCGACTCGCCGTGGGGGTCGCAGTACGAAGAGTTCGGGGACACCTGCGGAGGCCGCGAGGAGGGGGGCACGATGTGCGCGCCGTGAGCGGGGACTGGGGCCTCAGGGCGCCGCGGGGTACAGTGGCCGGGTGCGCGTGACCCAGCAGCATGGGCTGCTCCTTCGTCGCCGCGGCGGGGCCTGACAGACCGGTCCCTCGTCGCGGTGGTCGGTGTGCCGGTCGGTCCCCAGAGACAGCCCACCCCGAAGGACAGAACCGATGACCTCCAGCCCGTCAGACCGCACCACCCCTTCCTACGCCGAGCGCACCGCGCAACGGTCCTCACCGATGCCGGTGCACAAGTACCGTCCGTACCACGAGCAGCTCTCGGTCGAGCTGCCCGACCGCACCTGGCCGGGGCGCCACGCGCAGAGCGCTCCCCGCTGGTGCGCCGTGGACCTGCGCGACGGCAACCAGGCGCTGATCGAGCCGATGAACCCCGAGCGCAAGCTCCGCATGTTCGAGCTGCTCGTCGAGATGGGCTACAAGGAGATCGAGGTCGGGTTCCCGTCGGCCTCGCAGACGGACTTCGACTTCGTCCGGATGCTGATCGACGAGGACAGGATCCCCGACGACGTGGTGATCCAGGTGCTCACCCAGTCCCGTGAGCACCTGATCGAGCGCACGTACGAGTCGATCGCCGGGGCACGGCAGGCCATCGTCCACCTGTACAACTCGACCTCGGTGCTGCAGCGCGAGGTCGTGTTCCGTACCGACGAGGACGGCATCGTCGACATCGCCCTGGAGGGCGCGCGGCTCTGCCGCAAGTTCGAGGAGACCATCCCGCAGACCGAGGTCTACTACGAGTACTCGCCCGAGTCCTACACCGGGACCGAGCTCGAGTTCGCTGCCCGGATCTGCAACGCCGTCCTGGACGTCTTCGAGCCGACGCCCGAGCGGAAGGTCATCATCAACCTGCCGGCGACCGTCGAGATGGCGACGCCCAACGTGTACGCCGACTCGATCGAGTGGATGAGCCGCCACCTCAACCACCGCGAGAACGTGGTGCTGTCCCTGCACCCGCACAACGACAGGGGCACCGGTGTCGCGGCCGCCGAGCTGGGCTACCTGGCCGGGGCTGACCGGATCGAGGGCTGCCTCTTCGGCAACGGCGAGCGCACCGGCAACGTCTGCCTGGTCACCCTGGGGATGAACCTGCTCAGCCAGGGGATCGACCCGCAGATCGACTTCAGCGACATCGACCGCATCCGTCGCACGGTCGAGTACTGCAACCAGCTGCCCGTGGCCGAGCGCCACCCCTACGGCGGTGACCTGGTATTCACGGCGTTCTCAGGCTCCCACCAGGACGCCATCAAGAAGGGCTTCGACTCGATGGCCGCCCGGGCCGTGGAGGCCGGGTGCGGGATCGACGACCTCGTCTGGGCCGTTCCGTACCTGCCGATCGACCCGCGCGACGTGGGCCGCTCCTACGAGGCGGTGATCCGCGTCAACTCCCAGTCGGGCAAGGGCGGCATGGCCTACCTGCTCAAGACCGAGCGTCACCTGGACCTTCCACGCCGGCTGCAGATCGAGTTCTCGCGGGCGGTCCAGGCGTACACCGACACGCACGGGCAGGAGGTGTCCGCGGACGACCTGTGGCGCATCTTCACCGACGAGTACCTGCCGGCCGAGCCGGGCGGCGACCTTGCGCCGTGGGGCCGGTTCGCTCTGCGCGGGAGCCGTACCGACAGCGGTGAGGACGGGCCCGACCGGCTCTCGGTCGACCTGGTCGACGCGGGTGAGCGTCGCACGGTCGAGGGGGTGGGTACCGGCCCGATCGACGGCTTCGTCCGGGCCCTGGGCACCCTCGGCGTTCAGGTCGAGGTGCTCGACTATGCCGAGCACGCACTGTCGACCGGGGAGGACGCCACCGCGGCGGCGTACGTCGAGTGCGCCGTCGGCGACCAGGTCCTGTGGGGCGTCGGCATCGACCCGTCCATCACCACGGCCTCGTTCAAGGCGATCATCTCGGCCGTCAACCGCGCGATGCGCTGACCGGGTTCACCGGCCGTTCTCCCGTCGCCGGTAGGCGCGTCGGATGGCCTTCTGCCGTCCGGCGATCTCGGCTCGCAGGCGCGCGTCGGTGCGCGCTGCCTGGTGCTCGATCTCCCGCTGGAGCTTGCGGTAGCTCGTCAGGCGACGCTCGGGGAGAGCTCCTGACCGCACGGCGGCGAGCACGGCGCAGTCGGGCTCGGTGCGGTGGGTGCAGTCGGTGAAGCGGCACCCGCGCGCGAGCTCGGGGACCTCGGCGAAGACCTCGTCGAGGTCCTCGCGACCGCTCAGCCCGATCACCCGCATCCCTGGGGTGTCGAGCACCGCTCCACCGTCGGGAGCGAGGTGGAGCTCGCGGGTCACGGTCGTGTGCCGACCCTTGCCGTCGGAGCGCAGGCCAGCGGTCGCCATGACCGGGTGGTCGGCGCCTGCGACCAGGGCGTTGAGCAGGGTCGACTTGCCTGCGCCCGAGGCGCCGACCAGCGCCAAGGTCGAGCCTGCTGCCAGTCGTCCGTGCAGCGCGGTCAGGCCCTCGCCGTCGACCGCGGAGGTGGAGAGCACCTCGATCCCCGGCGTCAGCATCCCGACCGTGGCGGCGATCGCCCGCGGGTCGGGTACCAGGTCCGACTTGGTCAGCACGACGACCGGCTGGGCCCCCGAGGCCCACGCCAGGGCCAGGAGCCGCTCGAGGCGTCCTGGCACCGGGGCGGGGAGCATCCCTTCGACCACGGCGACGACGTCCGCGTTCGCGGCGAGCACCTGCTGCCGGGAGGAGCCCGCGACGACCTGAGCTCGGCTCAGGACGGTTCGGCGGGGGAGCACGGCATCGATGGTCGCCGTCGCCGTCCTGCCGTCCGGTGGGGACTCCGACGTGACCAGCACCCAGTCACCCGTCACCGGGGACTCGGCCGGGTCGTTCGCGGCCGCGCGGGCGAGCTCGGGAGCCCAGGTCGCCCGCTGGTGGACCAGGCCGTGCCCCCCCGCGAGGAGGAGGTCGCAGGATCCCGGTCCCGACCGGGTGACGCGCGCAGGTGCCGGTGGCGGCACCGTGTGCGGGCGCCCTTGCAGGGCCGTCTCCAGGACGAGGGACCAGGAACGGTCCCAGCCGAGGGGTTGCAGAGCAGCGGGGAGGGGGCGTAGGTCAGACACCTGGGTTCCTTCGGGTGGGCCCCGGTGCGCAGGAGGTCAGCGACAGGGGGCGGGGGAGGTGAGGGGCACGGTGCGGGTCTCCACAGCCATGGTCGGTACCTCCCGTCCTGAGTCGCTGTCGTGGGTGTCGTGCAGGTCTTCCCGACGGTAGTCCTGCGCCCGAGGACCTGTCTCCGGGTTTTCTCGTGGGTCCGCCGGGCGGCTGAGGTCCGGTCCCGACGGGTCGCGGCGGGGCTGGTCTGCTGGCGCGCCCCGTGGGCTGATGTCCCTGCGGAGAGGGACAATGGGCGGGTGAGTCTCTACCGTGACGAGGGCATCGTGCTGCGCGTCCAGAAGCTGGGCGAGGCCGATCGCATCGTCACGCTGCTGACCCGGCACCACGGGAAGGTGCGTGCCGTCGGCAAGGGGGTCCGCCGGACGTCCTCGCGGTTCGGGTCGCGCCTCGAACCCTTCATGGTCAACGACCTGCAGCTGCACACCGGGCGGAGCCTGGACATCGTCACGCAGGTCGAGACCATCGGTCCGTACGGCAGGTCGATCTGTCGGGACTACGCCCTCTACACCGCCGGGACCGCGATGCTCGAGACGGCCGACCGCCTGGTCGAGACCGAGCACGAACCTTCGGTCCAGCAGTACCTCCTGCTGGTCGCCGCAGTCAGGTCGCTGGCCGACCGGGCGCACGCCCCGGGCCTGGTCCTGGACTCCTACCTGCTGCGAGCCCTGGCGGTGGCGGGGTGGGCGCCGTCCTTCACCGACTGCGCCCGGTGCGGTGCCCCCGGTCCGCAGAGGTCCTTCGCGGTGGGCTCGGGTGGTGCGGTGTGCCCAGGGTGCCGTCCGCCGGGCGCCGCGTCGCCGGCGGGTGAGACGTTCGCACTGCTTGCGGCGCTCCTCACGGGTGACTGGCCGGTGGCTGATGCGAGCCACGAACGGCATCGTCGCGAGGCGAGCGGACTGGTCGCGGCCTTCCTGCAGTTCCACCTCGAGCGCACGCTGCGCTCGCTGCGCATGGTGGAGCGCGTGTGAGCCGGCGGACGGACCGCGCCGGGCGGGCGCTCCCCACGCACGTGGTCGTCCCCCCTCCGCCGCACCCTTCGGGGGAGCGCGCGCCCCGGGTGCCGGCCGATCTCGTGCCGCAGCACGTGGCGATCGTCATGGACGGCAACGGGCGGTGGGCCAACGCCCGTGGGCTGCCGCGTACCGCGGGTCATGCGGCCGGTGAGGCAGCGTTGCTCGACGTCGTCGCCGGTGCCATCGAGGTCGGGGTCAAGCACGTCTCCGCCTACGCCTTCTCGACCGAGAACTGGAAGCGGTCGCCCGAGGAGGTCCGCTTCCTGATGGGCTTCAACCGGGACGTCCTGCGCCGGCAGCGCGACACGATGCACTCCTGGGGGGTTCGGGTGCGCTGGGCCGGACGGCGTCCGCGGCTGTGGCGCTCGGTGATCACCGAGCTCGAGACCGCCGAGGACCTGACCCGCGGCAACGACGTGTGCACCCTGACGATGTGCGTCAACTACGGTGGACGGGCCGAGGTCGCCGATGCTGCCCGGGCGATCGCCCGCGAGGTGGCCGCGGGCCGGCTCAACCCGGACCGGGTCGACGAACGGACGGTCGCGCGCTTCCTGGACGAGCCGGACCTGCCCGACGTCGACCTGTTCCTGCGGACCTCAGGCGAGCAGCGCACCTCGAACTTCATGATCTGGCAGGCGGCGTACGCCGAGCTGATCTTCCTCGAGGAGTACTGGCCCGACGTGGATCGCCGGCACCTGTGGCGGGCGGTCGAGACCTTCGCCAGCCGGGATCGACGCTACGGCGGTGCGGTCGACACACCGGAGGTCGGGTCGTAGCGTCGCACCCATGACACTTGGTGTGGCGATGGTGACGTTCGACGCACGTGACGCGCGCTCGTTGGCAGGGTGGTGGGCTCGGCAGGTCGGCGGGGAGGTCCTGGTCGACGACGACGCGGAGTTCGTGGTGGTCGACCCCGGACCTGCGGGTGGGCCGCGACTGGCCTTCCAGCGGGTCGCCGAGCCCACGGTCGGCAAGAACCGCATCCACCTGGACCTCGAGACGGGGGATCGTGAGCTCGAGGTGGAACGGCTGCTGGGTGACGGAGCCCTCGAGGTCGCACGTCACGAGACGGCGGGGTTCGGGTGGGTCGTCCTCGCCGATCCCGAGGGCAACCAGTTCTGCGTCTCGCAGCGGCACTGACCTGCTCGTAGGTCGGTCCGTGGGGGTCGGAGGCCTTCTCTCGACCCTAGGGTCGAGAGGAGGAGACGACGTCGGTCGCGGGGTCGATGGCCTGCCGTGGCCTCCCGGGTCCGTCGACCGTCGCGCGACGCCGGCGGATGACCACGGTCGTGCCTGCACCGAGCAGCGCCAGCACGGCTGCCAGTGCCCACGGTGACTGCGCGGCCAACGCCACACCGCCGACGAGAGCTGCTGTCCCGCCGCCCGCCCACACGAGCGCCCAGGCGAACCAGCCCGGCACGCACCACATCGTGTACCGGAGCCACGCGATCCTCAGCAGGCCGGCGGCACCGTTGACCGCGGTCTGGAACCCGACCGTCAGGAACGACAGCGGGATGATCGGCATCCCGCGGCGCCTGATCGCTGCGACCGCGCGATGGGTTCGCTCACCGTCGAAGCGTTCGCGCCAACGGCTGCGCAGGACACCCGCGGCGATGCCGCGCCCGGTCCAGTAGGTGGCCTGGGAGCGTAGGGCCGCTCCGAGGACGAAGAAGAGGTAGATCGCGAGGAACGGCCAGTCCTCGATCCACCCGGGCATCAGCTGCCCTCGCGGCGGTGCCCTTCGGCAGCGCAGCGGGCGCAGGTGCCGAACAGCTCCATCGTGTGGTCGATGTCCTCGAAACCGTGCTGGGCCCCCATCTGGGCCGCCCACGTCTCCACGCTGGGTCCGTCGATCTCGACCGTCGCCCCGCAGACCCGGCACATCAGGTGGTGGTGGTGCCCGCGTCGGACGCACCGGCGGTACACCGACTCACCGTCCGCGGTCCGCAGGACGTCCACCTCACCCCCGTCGGCCAGGGACTGGAGCGTCCGGTAGACGGTCGCCAGACCGACCCCCTCGCCGCGGTCGCGGAGGATCTCGTGCAGCTGCTGCGCGCTGCGGAAGTCCTCGACGGCGTCCAGCACGTCCGCGACGGCCGAACGCTGCCGGGTCATGCGTTGCATCAACGGTCTCCTCAGGGAACGAGCTCCACGTCGTCGGCGACCTGGAGGTGGGGGTCTTCGGGGAGGTTGTGACGCCGCCCTCGTACCAGGATAGGCCGCAGGACGGACACCACGGCGTACAGCACGATCGCGAGCACCACGATCGTGGCGCCGGGGGCGGCGTCCTGCCAGTACGTGATGCTCAGGCCCCCGACGCAGACGGTCACCCCGATCGCCATCGCGGTGATCATCGTGCGGTGGAACGAGGTCGTCACGATCTGCGCGACCGCGACCGGCACGATCATCAGGGCGCTGACGAGCAGCAGACCCACGACCCGCATCGCGACGGTGACGGTCAGCGCGGCGATCACCGCGATCAGCAGGTTGAGCGCGCGGACGGGGATGCCTGAAGCGCGTGCGAACTCCTCGTCGTGGGAGACCGCGAACAGGGCGGTGCGCAGGCCCACCCCCACGCCCACGACGAGCACGGACAGGACCACGGTGAGGACCAGGTCTCCCTGGGAGACGGTCGAGATGGAACCGAAGAGGTACCCCATGAGGTTGGCGTTGGTCCCGCCCGCCTGGGAGATGATCAGGACGCCACCGGCGATGCCGCCGTAGAAGAGCAGGGCGAGCGCGACGTCGCCGCTGGTCCGGCCGCGCTCACGGACCAGCTCGATGGCCACCGCGCCGATGATCGCCGCGACGACGGCGCCGGGCACCGCGAGGGCGTCGTGCGGGGTGAGGCCCATGATGTTTCCCACGAGCCAACCGAGCGCGACGCCGGTCAGCGCGACGTGCCCGATGCCGTCCCCGAGCAGCGAGAGCCGCCGCTGCACCAGGTAGGTGCCCATGACGGGTGCGGCGAGCCCCACCAGGAGGGCGGCGAGGAGGGCCCGCTGCATCAGGGGGTCGCCGAGCATCCCGACGACCTCGTCCACGACGGTCATCCTCGCCACCTGACGTCCGGCTGCAGGACCACCGGACCGGTGTCAGCCGCGGCGAGGTCACCGTGCGGGTGCTCGTGGTCGTGGTCCGGTGCCGCGTGCTCACCCACGGGTCGCGGTGGCGGACCGTCGTGGACGATCGCCCCGTGACGCAGCACGACGGCGCGGCGGATCAGCGGTGCCAGGACCCCGAGCTCGTGAAGCACGACCAGGATGGTGGTGCCGGAGTCGACCAGGCGTCCGAGCGCGGCCGCGAAGGCGTGCTGGCTGGGCAGGTCGACCCCTGAGACGGGCTCGTCCAGGAGCAGCAGGTCGGGGGAGCGGACCAGTGCCCGGGCGATGAGCACCCGCTGCTGCTGACCGCCCGAGAGCTCGCGCACCGCGCGGTCGGCGACGTGCGCGAGGCCGACGAGCTCGAGGGCCTCGTGGGCGCGGGCGCGGGCGTCCCGGGCGGGGCGCAGCCGTCGGCCGTGCAGGCTGCCCGAGACGACGACCTCGCGGGCCGTCGCGGGGATCCCCGTGGCTGCGCCCGCCCGCTGGGGGACGTATCCGACGCGATGCCAGGGGACCGACCGACCGAGCGGGCTGCCCAGCAGCTCCACGGTGCCCCGCTCGGTGGGGACGACACCCACCAGGGAACGGACCAGGGTCGACTTGCCGGATCCGTTGGCGCCCAGCAGACCGACGACCTCACCGTCGGCGACGGTGAGGTCGATGTCGTGCAGGATCGTGGCGCCGCCGAGGCTGACCCGCAGCCCGGCGGCACGGACCGCAGCGGTCATGCGCAGCCGAGGCCGGCGCGCAGCGCAGCGAGGTTGGACTCCATGACCTCACGGTAGTCCGTCATGTCCTCGGCGAGCGTCTCGATGGGGTCCAGCACCCCGGTGTCGACGCCCAGGTCACGGGCCAGGATCTGGGTGACCTGCGGGTTGACGGCCGACTCGGCGTAGATCGTCGTCACCCCGTGCTCGCGGACGACGTCGCCGATCTCCCGGAGCCTGGCGGGCGAGGGCTCGGTCTCGGGGTCGATCCCGGCGATACCCACGTGCTGCAGGCCGAACCGGTCCAGGAGGTATCCGAAGGCGGCGTGCGGCGTGACCACAATCCCCCGCTCGCACTGGGCCAGGCCCTCGGCGAACTCCTGGTCGAGAGAGCTCAGGTCGGCCTCGAGGGCGTCCGCCCGGTCGAGGAAGGTCTGCGCGTGCTCGGGGGCGGCTGCACCCAGCACCCGGGCGACCTCGTGGCCCACGGCTGCCAGACGCTCGACGTCGAGCCAGAAGTGGGGGTCGAGCACCTCGCCGTCCGCGGCGTGCTCCTCCTCGGCGACCTCCTCCTCGGCGTGCTCCTCGCCCTCGTGGCCGTGCTCGTCCTCGGCGTGCTCCTCGCCCTCGTGACCGTGCTCGTCCTCGGCGTGCTCGTCGTCCCCGTGGTCGTGGTCGTGCAGGTCCCCGCCGCCGGTGTAGGGAACGAGACGGGCGGCCTGAGCCGTGTCCAGGAGGTGCTCGGGCTCACGCGAGACGATCGCCTCGTCGACCGCCGCCTGGAAGCCCGAGAGGTACACCACGACGTCCGCCTCCGAGACGGTACGGACCTGACGCGGCGAGAGCTCGAGGTCGTGGGGGTCGGCCCCCTCGGGGGTCATCGAGGAGACCGAGACGAGGTCGCCGCCCACCTGCTGGACGACGTACTCGAGGGGGTAGAAGGAGGCGAGCACCTCGAGCGTGTCCTGCTCGACCGCCTCGGTGTCCTGCGCGGGTGACTGCGGTGCCTGGCCTCCCGATGCCTCCGGCGTGCTTCCGCAGGCGGACAGGGTGAGGGCGCCGGCGGCGAGCAGCGCGAGCAGGGGGTACCGACGGGGGATCGACATGAGGATCATTCTCGTAGCCGATGAGAACGATTGTCAAACGCGCACGGGAGTCGCGCGGGTAGCCTGTGGCGACGACCGTGCCCGGCCGCCACACGCGGCAGGGGGTCGATCCTGTCCGCGCGAGCCACGTGCGGACCCGCCGATCTCTGGAGTGATCCCGTTGGCTGCAGCCCCGTCCCGTCTCGACGCCATCACGAACCTCGCCAAGCGACGGGGCTTCGTCTTCCCCTGCGGAGAGATCTACGGCGGTACGCGGTCCGCCTGGGACTACGGCCCCCTGGGCGTCGAGCTCAAGGAGAACATCAAGCGCCAGTGGTGGCGGGCGATGGTCACCGGCCGCGAGGACATCGTCGGGCTCGACTCCTCGGTCATCCTGCCGCGTCAGGTCTGGGTCGCCTCGGGCCACGTGGGGGTGTTCACCGACCCGCTCACCGAGTGCCTCAGCTGCCACAAGCGCTACCGCGAGGACCAGATGCTCGAGGAGTTCGAGGAGAAGAAGGGTCGTGCCCCCGAGAACGGGCTCGGCGACATCGCGTGCCCGAACTGCGGAACCCGCGGCCGCTGGACCGAGCCCCGTGACTTCAACATGATGCTCAAGACCCACCTCGGACCTGTCGAGGACGAGTCGGGCCTGCACTACCTGCGTCCGGAGACCGCGCAGGGCATCTTCGTCAACTTCGGCCAGGTCATGGCGACCTCCCGCAAGAAGCCCCCGTTCGGCATCGGGCAGATCGGCAAGTCCTTCCGCAACGAGATCACCCCGGGGAACTTCATCTTCCGTACCCGGGAGTTCGAGCAGATGGAGATGGAGTTCTTCGTCGAGCCTGGCACCGACGCAGAGTGGCACCAGTACTGGATCGACACCCGGACCGACTGGTACGTCGACCTCGGGCTCTCGCGGGACAACCTGCGCCTGTACGAGCACCCGGCCGAGAAGCTCTCCCACTACTCGACCCGGACCGTTGACATCGAGTACCGGTTCGGGTTCCAGGGCAGCGAGTGGGGCGAGCTCGAGGGCGTCGCCAACCGCACGGACTTCGACCTCAAGACCCACTCCGAGCACTCCGGCACCGACCTGTCCTACTTCGACCAGGCCAAGAACGAGCGCTGGGTGCCCTACGTGATCGAGCCCGCAGCGGGCCTGACCCGGTCGCTGATGGCCTTCCTGGTCGAGGCGTACGCCGAGGACGAGGCCCCCAACACCAAGGGCGGTGTGGACAAGCGGACCGTGCTCAAGCTCGACCCGCGGTTGGCCCCGGTCAAGGCCGCGGTGCTGCCGCTGTCCCGCCACGAGGACCTCTCACCGGTGGCCCGCGACCTGGCCGCCGAGCTGCGGCGCAGCTGGAACGTCGAGTTCGACGACGCCGGGGCGATCGGTCGCCGGTACCGGCGACAGGACGAGATCGGCACGCCGTTCTGCATCACCGTCGACTTCGACAGCCTCCAGGACCAGGCCGTGACCATCAGGTCGCGCGACACCATGGCCCAGGAGCGGGTGAGCCTGGACCAGGTCACGACCTACCTGGCCACACGCCTGGTGGGTGCCTGAGACGACGGCGGGCGACCGGGGGATGACGACGTCGGCGCACGGCCACGGGCCGGCCCCCCGTGCCACGCCGAGGGTGCGGCTGGTGCTGGCCCTGTCGGTCCTGCCCGCCCTGGTCCTGACGATCATCGGCCTGGTCACCCTGTGGCCCGGTGCCGACGACCGGGTCGACCGCATCCCCACGGTCGCCGAGGGAGGGTCGTACCTGCGGGCCGACGTCACGCGGGTGCTGCCTGAGGCGGGGCTGCTCGAGGTCGAGGTCGACGGTCTGGTCGAGCTGGCCTACGTCCCGCCCGAGGCCATCGCGGGAGGCGTCGAGGCCGGTGACCGGATCAAGCTGCTGTCGATCCCCCAGGCCCCCGACGACGGCGTGGCGTACGTGTTCGTCGACCACGTGCGCGACCTGCCGATCGGTGCGCTGGCCATCGCCTACGCGGCGCTGGTCGCGCTGGTGGCGCGGTGGCGCGGTCTGGCGGCCCTGGTCGGTCTCGTGGTCGCCCTGGGTCTGATCGCGGTCTTCACGCTTCCTGCTCTGCTCGCCGGGTACAACGCGCTCTACGTGGGTGTGGTGACCGCGTCTGCCGCGATGTTCGTGGTGCTCTACCTGGCCCACGGGTTCAGTGCGCGCACCACGACCGCGCTGCTGGGCACCCTCCTGGGGCTCGGCCTCACCGCCGTGCTGGCCGGCTGGGCCACCGGGGCCGCGCGGCTGACCGGGATGACCGGTGAGGACGCCCTGGTCCTGCCCTCCTTCGCCCCCGAGGCCGATCTGCGCGGCGTGGTGCTGTGCGGCATCATCCTGGCCGGGCTGGGCGTGCTCAACGACGTCACGATCACCCAGGCCTCGGCGGTCTGGGAGCTCAAGACCATCGCGCCGCACCTGTCGCCGGTCGAGCTGTTCCGGCGTGGCATGCGCATCGGGCGCGACCACATCGCCTCGACGGTCTACACGATCGCCTTCGCCTACGTGGGAGCCGCGCTGCCGGTCATGCTGCTGGTCAGCCTCTACGACCAGCCGCTGGGCGACACGCTGACCGCCGGCGAGGTGGCCGAGGAGGTGGTACGGACCCTCGTCGGTTCGATCGGTCTGGTCGCGGCGATCCCGCTGACCACGGCCATCGCGGTCGCGGTCGTCAGTGCAGGTGGCCGTGGGCAGGCGGCGCAGTCTGACGCCGTCGACCATGTCCGTGCACCGGGTCCGGCGCAGGAGCCGGCCCCGCGGTGACGACGACCGCGGCGATGAGGGTGGTCAGCGGGATGGCGAGCACCAGGCCGATCGACCCGACCAAGGTCCTGGCGATCTCCTCGGCGAACTCCCCGCTGCTGATGGTCTGCAGGAACGGCAGCTGGTACACCTGCAGCAGCAGCAGGATCGGCAGCGCCGCGCCAGCGTAGGCGAAGGCGATCGTGTAGACCGTCGAGGCGATGTGGTCCCGCCCGATGCGCATGCCCTGGGAGAACAGCGCACCGCGGGAGGCTGCCGGGTCGGCCGAGCGCAGCTCCCACACCGCGGAGGCCTGGGTGATCGTGACGTCGTTGAGCACGCCCAGCCCGGCCAGGACGACCCCGCACAGGAACAGGCCGCGCAGTGCCGTCCCGTCGAGCTGACCGGTGAGCATCGCGAGCCGGTAGCTGTCCTCGGTCGAGATGCCGGTCAGTCGCGCGGTGCTGGCCGCGGCCACTCCCAGAGCCGCGGTGACCGCCAGGCCCGCCATCGTGCCGAGCAGCGCGGTGGTGGTGCGTCGGGAGAACCCGTGGGCCAGGTAGAGGACGGCGAACATGATCGCCGAGGACCCGACCAGGCCGACCGTGAGCGCATCCCGCCCCTCCAGCAGGGCAGGCAGCATGAAGGTCGCGATGACCCCGAACGCCAGGGCCAGCCCGATCAAGGCCCGCAGGCCTCGCAGGCCCGCGACCGCCGTGACCACCAGGGCGAAGGCCCCGGCCAGGACACCGAGCGGGACGGTGCGTGCGAAGTCGTACCAGGCCCAGACCTCGGGCTCGGTCTCGGTGGCGAGGTAGCGGGCGAGGACGACCCTGGTGCCTGGCCCGAGGTCCGTGACCCCGAGGTTCACCGGGGCCCACACCTCGACGACCTCGCCGGTGGCGTCCGACGAGGTGACCTCGACCTCGACCAGCGTGCAGCGCACCCGGTCGGGGATGTCACCGTCCGGGGTGCGGTCCTCGGTCTCCCCGGCGCAGGACTCCGTGGTCGCGCTCAGGACCCGGCCCGTGGGGTACTCGGTGTCCACCGCGACGATCCCGGTGGACGGCGCCTGGGCGCTGGGCCACAGCAGCACGAGGCCGGCGGCGGTGGCGATCGCCAGGGGCAGCAGGATGGCGGCCAGCACGAGGCCCACCCGGTCCGGCCCGCGGGCGTCCGAGGTCGCCGAGGCTGGTCCGGGACGGGTCGTGGACCCGTCGGGGTCGAGGTCGTTCGTCGTCCGGGACACCCGCAGATCATTCCCGTGCGCGGGGGGCACGTCCAGGCCGACAGGCGGCGCGCCCGGTCCCGCACGCGCCGACGATGGGAGACTGGAGGGGTGACGACCCTCTCGGCGGCCGACCAGGCGCCCTCTCGTGCCGCTGCGGCGACGCCCGGCGCAGTGCTCCCTGCGCTCCGGATCGGACCCCTGACCATCGACACGCCGGTGGTCCTGGCACCCATGGCAGGCGTGACCAACCGGGCGTTCCGTCGGCTGTGCCGTGAGCACGGGGCCGGCCTGTACGTCGCGGAGATGGTGACCTCCCGGGCACTGGTCGAGCGCACCCCCGAGTCCATGCGGATCATCCGGCACGACGACGACGAGCGGCCGCGCTCGGTCCAGGTGTACGGCGTGGACCCGGCCACCGTGGGGGCCGCGGTGCACCTGCTCGCCGGCGAGGACCGCGCCGACCACGTGGACCTCAACTTCGGCTGCCCCGTGCCCAAGGTGACCCGCAAGGGTGGCGGGGCCGTGCTGCCCTGGAAGCGGGACCTGTTCGGGGCGATCGTCGAGGCGGCGGTCCGTGCGGCAGCGCCGCACGGGGTCCCGGTCACGGTCAAGATGCGCAAGGGCATCGACGAGGAGCACCTGACCTACCTCGAGGCGGGGCTCCGTGCCCAGGACGCCGGGGTGGCGGCGGTCGCGCTGCACGCACGGACCGCGGCGGACTACTACTCGGGCACGGCCGACTGGGAGTCGATCGCACGGCTCAAGGCTGCGGTGACCGACATCCCGGTGCTCGGCAACGGGGACATCTGGTCCGCGGAGGACGCCCTGGCGATGGTCGAGCAGACCGGGTGCGACGGCGTGGTCGTGGGACGCGGCTGCCAGGGTCGACCGTGGCTCTTCGCCGACCTCGCGGCGGCCTTCCACGGCTCGTCGGCGCGGGTGCGGCCCGGGATGGCCGAGGTCGCCACGGCGGTCCGTCGGCACGCCGAGCTGATGATCGAGGAGTTCGACGACGAGTCCAAGGCCCTGCGAGAGATGCGCAAGCACATGGCCTGGTACTTCAAGGGCTACGTGGTGGGCGGTGAGCTGAGGGCGAGGTTGGGGTTGGTGAGCACCCTCGGACAGCTCGAGGACCTCCTGGCCGAGCTCGACCTGGACCAGCCGTACCCGGGCGCGGGGGCTGAGGGGCAGCGGGGCCGGGCCGGGTCGCCCAAGAAGCCGTCCCTGCCCTACGGGTGGCTCGACTCACGTGAGCTCAGCGAGTCCTTCCAGCAGGCCCTGCAGGAGGCCGAGCTCAGCGTCTCGGGCGGGTGAGGGGCCGCCCGGCCCTACCTCGTCGGCTCCCCGGCTAGCCTGAGCGCCGTGCCCCGACGCCCGCGTGCAGGTCCCGGCGACCGGGACGGCGCTGTCGACGTCGTGCTGGTCGAGGCGGACGGTTCCATGGGTCCCGACCCTGCGGATGTGGCCGGTTCGCTCCCTCCAGGTGAGCGCGGCCGGTCCTCGGCCCGGCACGGTGGACGCGGGCGGGCCCGGGGTCTGGTCGTCCTGTCCGTGGTGGTGGCCCTCGTGGTGGGCGCCGGCTGGGTCCAGGACCGTGCCGAGCAGGGGCGGCTCGCTGCGCTCGCGCAGGTACCCGGCCTCGTGCCGCCGCTGGAAGGACCGCTCGAGGAGGTCTGGCGCACGACCCCGGGGACCTGGCAGATGATCGCCGGGGGGATGGTCGTCCGGGTCGACCCGCGTGGGGTGACCGCGATCGATCCGGTGACCGGCCGTGAACGCTGGACCCGGGCATGGCCCGAGGCCCAACCCTCTGACCTGACCTGCGGGACAGACGCCGTCGAGCCGGACGGCATGTGGCGAGCCGGAGGTGCCCTGCTGGAGGCTGACCACGTGTGGTGCGTCGTCCTGACGCCGGAGCCCGGTGTCGAGGCCGCGGTCCTCGCGCCTCCCGTCGTCGTGGTGCTGGATGCCCTGACCGGCGAGCAGGTGACCAGCTGGGACCTCGAGGGCACCCCCGTGCTGAGTCAGAAGGTCGGCCAGGACCTGGTCGTCGGGTTGCGAACCGAGCAGGGACGGCTGCGTGTCGTCCGTCACGACATCGCCACCGGTGAGCGCCGCTGGGAGTTCGTGAGCGACCAGGACGGGGCGATCGGCGAGCACGAGAGCGCCGGATGGTCGTTCGACGGCATCACGCTCGTCTGGTCCGGGTCGACGGAGATCGCCGTCGACCTCACCGACGGCAGCGTGGTCGAGGGGGGCGAGGTGCCCTCCGGCCTCTGGCCCGAGGAGTCGGCCGACCTCCCCGGTGGCGGGGTCGTCGAGTGGTCCTTCGGGGGCGAGACGTTCCGCAGCAGGGTTCTCGACCTCGACGGACAGCTGCTGTTCGAGATCGACGGGACGGTCTTCCCCGTCCCGGTCACCGACGGGTCGGTGCCGGAGATCCTGCTGGTCCTCCAGTGGGGCGTGAGCCCGACAGGTGAGGGACCTGGGGTGACCGGTGTGGACTCCGCCACCGGTGAGCAGGTCTGGGTGTCGCCCGTGGTGCCGGGATACCCGGTCGTGCAGATCGACGGGCTGGTCCTGCTACGGGGTGAGTCATCGGTCGACGCGGTCGACGTCACGGACGGGACAGGTCTGTGGACAGTGCCGACCTCCCCGACGTCGTTCTGGCTGCCCGTGAGCGACGGCCGCACCGTCCTGCTCCCGGCTCTCGCCGAGGACGGGACCGGGGACCGCGTGGTGGCTGCTGTCGACCTGCGCACGGGTCAGGAGCGGTGGCGCACCGACCTCCCCAAGAGGACGCAGATGCTCACCGCCGTCGGCGGGCGCCTGATCGCACTGACCGCTGGCGATCTGGTCGGTCTCGGCTGAACGACCTCGCCCGGGTGCCTGTGTGGCGTCCACCGAGGGGGTGCACGGCCTAGGGTCGGAGCATGCGTCAGCACCCGACGGCGGGGCCGGGCGCCGAGCACGTCGTCGAGGTCGAGCTGGTCGAGGACGACAGCACAGGTCCACCCGACGAGCGAGCCGGCGACGGTCCGCCGGGCGCTGCGCCCCGGTCGGTGGCAGGGAACGCCCCCGGGGCCGGCCGCGAGAGGTCGGGACGCCGCGGGGGCCTCCGGGCCCGGCACGGCGTGGTCGCTGTGGTGGCCCTCGCGCTCGTCCTGGCCACGGTGGTGCAGGTCCGGCAGGAGGCCGCGTCACGGGCGGCCCTGGCCGCCGTCCCCGGAGTGCTGTCACCCATGGTGTCGCCGCCCCGAGAGCTCTGGCGGGTCGCCTCGGTCGACGGGCAGGCCGAGGTCGCCGGCGACCTCCTGCTGCTCACGGACAGCGCAGGTGCGCGGCTGCGGGCGGTCGACCCGTCGAACGGTCAGGAGCGCTGGCAGCACGACTGGGGTCAGGCACGACCCGGCTCGGGAGGAGGGTCCTGCAGCGACGTCGCAGGCTTCGGCACCGCCACGGGTCCCTCGTACGCCAGGGGTCAGGAGACGCACGCGCAGGACGTCGCGCCCAGGATCCTGTGCCTGCGGGCGCAGCCCGAGTTCGCCGGCAACCTCATCGGGCTGTTCCCCCCGACGGTCGTGGTCGTGCTGTCGGGCACGGACGGCGAGGTCGTGGCGCGACGTGAGGTCCGTGGCAACCTCCTGCTCGTGCGGAGGATCGGTGATGACCTCCTGCTGGCATGGGCCGGGTCGGAGGGTGGGGTGACAGTGGTGCGGCAGGACCTCCGTACCGGGGAGGACCTGTGGGTCCACCGCAGCGAGCCGGGTGTGCTGGGGTCGGAGGGCGGGGCGCAGTTCGACGTCGTCCTCCACGAGGACGTGCTGACCCTCACCTCGCGAGGAGCGTTCTCGGTAGAGATCGCCGACGGCGCACCCCTCGGCCCGGCGGACGAGGCGCCGCGGCCGGGTCCTGACGACCTGACCTGGGTGTATGCCCAGACGGTGCTCCCTGATGGCCACCTGGTGCGGTGGGGCGCCCGGACCGCGACCTTCTCGACGGTCGAGGTGACCGCACCCGACGGGCGGGCCGTCCTGCGGGTGACGGGTGACCCCGCCTGGCCTCTCCCGCACGACGGCTCGGTCCCCGACGTCCTGGTGGTGGTCGCCTGGGACCGATCGGCCCTCGAGGGGTACGACGTGAGGTCGGGTGATCTGCTCTGGTCGGTCGAGGCGGCGTCGACCACCGACCCGGTCGCCCAGCTCGACGGGCGCCTGTTCCTGGTCGAGGACGACCAGGTTCGTGCGGTCGACGTGCACGACGGCACGACCGTGTGGCGGGCCGCCGTCGATCCGTTGCTCGCCTGGTCGGTCGCGACCGACGGGCGATCGCTGCTGGTGCCGGTTCCCCGGGGGCAGGGCGGGTCTGCTCAGCTCGCGGCCCTGCGCCTGGACGACGGGACCGAGCGGTGGCGCACCGAGCTGCCCCGCGGTACGCAACGCCTTGCGGTGGCGGCAGACCGCCTGGTCGCCGTGACCGGGAGCGTCGTCGTCGGTCTCGGCTGACCGCCGCCCTTCGGTCAGGTCAGGCGAGCCCAGACGGTCGTGTCGGCCGGGACGAGCACTGCGTCGTCGTCGGCCAGGGGGAGGTCTTGCGAGGCGTGCAGCAGCTGCAGGTCGGCTGGCAGGCGCAGCAGGTCCGGACCGAAGTTCGTGACCACCAGGACGTCGCGGTTGACGAACGCGAGCACCGAGCTCTCGGCTGAGCTCGGCAGACCGTCGACCCATGCCAGGGAGCCGGTGCCCAGACGGAACTCGCGGCGCAGGCGCAGCGCTGAGCGGTAGACCTCGTAGGTGGAGCCGGCGACGCCGCGCTGGGTGTCGAGCGCGTAGCGGGAGAAGGAGTCAGGCTGGGAGAGCCACGTCCGGCCGGAGGCGGAGAAGCCCAGCCCCGGCTCGCCGGAGGCCCAGGGGAGCGGGACGCGGCAGCCGTCCCGGCCACGCTCGGTGTAGCCCGAGCGCCACCAGGCCGGGTCCTGCCGCTCCTCGTCGTCCAGGGTGGTGTGCTCGGGCAGGCCCAGCTCCTCGCCCTGGTACAGGTAGGCCGAGCCGGGCAGCGCGAGCATCAGCAGCGTCGCCGCGCGAGCGCGACGCAGGCCCAGCGCCTCGTCGGGCTGCGGGTCGGCCGCGCCGATCCCGTTGGGCTTGGAGCCCGGGACCTCGAGCCCGAGCCTGCTGGCGTGCCGCACGACGTCGTGGTTGGAGAGCACCCAGGTGGTCGGCGCCCCGACCTCGTCGCTCGCGACCAGCGAGGCGTTGACCACCGTGCGCAGGTCCGGTGCACGCCAGAGCGTCGTGAGGAAGGAGAAGTTGAAGGCCTGGTGCATCTCGTCGGGACGGACGTAGCGGGCCAGGCGGCTCAACGGCTCGACCCAGGCCTCGGCCACCAGCGCGCGGTCGCCGTCGTACTCGGCCAGGACGGTGTGCCAGGCACGGTAGATGTCGTGGACACCCTCCTGGTCCCACATCGGGCCGGCGTTGCCCGCACCCGTCGAGCCGTCCTCGGAGCCGGCGATCCCTTCGTGGGCGCCGTCGATCATCGACGAGGTCCCGTCCCAGTCGGGCAGGCCGTCCTCCTTGACCATGCCGTGGGCCACGTCCACGCGGAAGCCGTCGACCCCACGGTCGAGCCAGAAGCGCAGGACGGCCTCGAACTCCGTCCGTACCTCGGGGTTGCGCCAGTCCAGGTCCGGCTGGCTGGTGTCGAACAGGTGCAGGTACCACTGGCCCGCGGTGCCATCAGGCTCGGTGACCCGTGTCCAGGCCGCCCCGCCGAAGACCGACGTCCAGTTGTTGGGCGGCTGCGAGCCCCCGGGACCGGTGCCGTCGCGGAAGATGTACCGCGCACGCTCGGGGCTCTCGGGTGCCGCGGCGAGAGCGGCCTGGAACCACTCGTGATCGGCCGAGGTGTGGTTCGGCACCAGGTCGACGATGACGCGGATGCCCAGGCCGTGCGCCCGGGCGAGCATCGCGTCGAAGTCCTCGAGGGTGCCGAAGAGCGGATCGACGTCGCGGTAGTCGGCCACGTCGTAGCCCGCGTCGTGCTGGGGGGAGCGGTAGAACGGCGACAGCCAGATCGCGTCGACCCCGAGCCGTGCGAGGTGGTCGAGCCGACTGGTCACACCGGGGAGGTCGCCGATGCCGTCCCCGTCGCCGTCGGCGAACGAGCGCGGGTAGACCTGGTAGATCACCGCGTGGCGCCACCACTCGGTCCGCCCCGTTCGGGGCGGGTGCACCAGGGTCGTGGTGGTAGGCGCAGCGGACGTGGTGGGTGAGGGCGTGAGCGTCACGTCGATCCAGTCTGGGTCGGGTTCGGGGTGCGGTGGGGGGCGCGCAGGCGGAGGTCGGGTGCCGGCTGCGGGGCGCAGGGTCTACGCGCCACCGTACGGCGTGGGCGTGGGCTGCGTCTCATGGACCGGGGACGGGTGCCGTCCCGGTCGACCTGCGGACGATGAGCTCGGGGTGGAACAACAGCTCGGCGCGCGGCACGCGCGTCCCGCTGATCTCGGACACGAGGGCGTTGACCGCTGCCTGCCCCATGCCCAGCACGGGCTGGCGGACGGTGGTCAGCGGCGGGTCGGTGAAGGCGATGAGCGGTGAGTCGTCGTAGCCGACCACGGAGATGTCCTCGGGGACGCGCAGACCGCGGGCCCGAGCAGCGCGGATGGCGCCCAGCGCCATGAGGTCGGAGCCGCAGATGATCGCGGTGTGGCCGGAGTCGATGAGCTCGCCCCCGGCGGCCTGCCCCCCCTCGACCGTGAACAGCGTCGTCACCACGTGGGTGGGGACCTCGGTCGCGCCCTCGCGCTCCATCGCTGCAGTGAACGCAGCGAGCTTGCGGCGTGCCGGTGTGTAGCGGTCCGGACCGATGGCCAGACCGATCCGCCGGTGTCCCAGCGAGGTCAGGTGCCGCACGGCGAGGTCGACCGCGACGGCGTCGTCGGCCGAGATGCTGGGCGCGTCGATCCCCTCGGCGTGGCCGTTGACCAGGACGATCGGCAGCCCTCGGCTGCGCAGCCGGTGATAGCGGTCGTGGGTCGCGGTGGTGTCGGCGTGACGCCCCGAGACGAACACGATGCCGTCGACGCCGTGCTCGAGGAGCATCTCGACGTACTCGTCCTCGGTGGTGCCACCGGGGGACTGCGTGCACAGCAGAGGGGTGTACCCGCTGTCCGAGAGTGAGGTCTCCACGACCTGGGCGAGTGCCGGGAAGACGGGGTTGCCGAGCTCGGGGACGATGAGCCCGACGAGACCCTTGGACCGTGTCCGCAGCTTCTCGGGCCGGTCGTAGCCCAGGACGTCGAGGGCTGCTAGCACGGACTTGCGCGTCTGCGTGGCCACGCCGGCCTTGCCGTTGAGCACCCGGGAGACGGTCGCCGTGCTGACGCCGGCCTGGTCGGCCAGATCCTTCAGTCGGGTGCGCACGGGCGGAAGCGTAGTGGACACGGGACCTCCTCGTCCTAGACATCCAGGCCCCGCGACCACTCGCGAAAGCGTTGCCTGAAAGTTACCGTAACGGCTTGCAAAGCGCGAACAACTCCGGTTAGCGTCACCGCATCAGGGCTGAGGTCGGCGGGGTCACCCGGCGGTCGAGGCCGAGAACCATGCGACTCATCTGGAGAACCCGATGCGACGGAGCATCCCCCTGGTGGCGGTAGCCCTCGGCGCCGCACTCACCCTCACCGCTTGCGGCGGCGACACCACCGAGACCCCCGAGGCTGCGCCCGAGGAGACCTCGACCGAGGCTCCTGCCGAGGGCGGCGCTCTCACCATCTGGGTCGACGAGACACGCCAGGCGGCGGTCCAGTCCGCCGCGACGGCGTACGAGGAGGAGACCGGCGGGACCGTCGAGCTCGTCCTGAAGAACTTCGAGGACATCCGGACCGACTTCCTCGCCCAGGTTCCCACCGGTGAGGGTCCCGACATCACCGTCGGGGCGCACGACTGGCTCGGCGAGATGACCGTGAACGGCGTCGTCGCCCCCATCGAGCTCGGCGACCTCGTCGACGCCTTCGAGCCCGTGTCGGTCGAGGCCTTCACCCAGGACGGTCAGGTGTACGGCCTGCCCTACGCGGTCGAGAACATCGGCCTGATCCGCAACACGGCGCTGGCCGCTGAGGCCCCCGCCACCTGGGACGACGCCGTCGCTGCCGGCCAGGCCGCGGGGACGACCTACCCGATCCTCATCCACCTGGGTGAGGAGGGCGACCCGTACCACATGTACCCGCTGCAGACCTCCTTCGGGGCCCCGGTCTTCGTCCAGAACGAGGACGGCTCCTACGCCCCCGAGCTCGCGCTCGGCGGCCCCGAGGGCACAGCCTTCGCCGAGTGGCTCGCAGCGCAGGGCGCGGCTGGCGTCCTCGACACGGCCGTGACCTACGACGTCGCCGTCGAGGCCTTCGCCAACGGCGAGTCGCCGTTCATCATCGCCGGGCCGTGGACCCTCGACTCCTTCGGGGACCTCGATCTCGCAGTCGACCCCATCCCGAGCGCAGGCGGCCAGCCCGCCCAGCCCTTCGTGGGCGTGGCCGGCTTCTACGTGAGCGCGCAGAGCGACAACGCGCTGCTCGCCAACGACTTCCTGGTCAACTACATGTCGACCGAGGAGGCCCAGCTCGCCCTGTACGAGGCCGGCAACCGCCCGCCGGCCCTGATCGCGGCGGCCGACACCGCGTCCGCCGACCCGATCACCGCGGGCTTCCGTGAGGTCGGCGCCGACGCCGTGCCGATGCCGTCGATCCCCGAGATGGGTTCGGTCTGGGCCTTCTGGGGAGTCACCGAGGCCGGCATCGTCTCGGGTGCCCAGGAGCCGGTCGCGGCCTGGGAGAAGATGGTCTCCGACATCCAGGGTGCGCTCGACTCCTGAGTCGAGGCCCGAGACCCGCGCGTCGCGCGGGACTGTACGACCGTGCGGCGCGCACCCGGTGGACCACCACCGGGTGCGCGCCGCACGCGGACCGCAACCCTGGCCCGTGCACCCCCGGTGCGGCGACGGCGCCGCCCCGACCACCTGCAGGACGCCGCCCGGTGGGTGGGGCGTCAGGCAACGCCCCACGACGACGCAGGACGTGGCTCGACGGCCCCCTGCACGGAGGTTTCGATGAGCTCGAACCAGGCCCCGCAGCTCCGGCCCCCGCAGGCCGGTCCCGGCGGCCCCGACGTGCGGACGTCGCACGCGACCAACTTCTCCAAGGGCTTCGTGGTCAAGCTCCTGCTGCTGGGCATGGTCAACGCCCTGGGCGTCTACGGGGTCCTCGCGGCCTGGGGAGCGGAGTCCTACGGGATCCTGTGGGCCATGGTCGCGCTGCTCGTGGCGGCCAACTACGTGTACTTCAGCAAGCGCGCCCTGCCGCTCAAGTACATCCTCCCCGGTCTGGCCTTCCTGCTCGTCTACCAGGTCTTCGTGGTCTTCTACACGGGCTACATCGCGTTCACGAACTACGGTGACGGCCACAACTCGGTCAAGGGCGACGCGATCGAGTTCCTGCTGATCTCCAACGAGCGTCGGCTCGAGGGCTCGGCCTCCTACCCGCTGACCGTGATCCGCGACGGGGAGGAGCTCGGCTTCGCGATCCTCACCCAGGGTGACGTGGTGCGGGTCGGCCGCGCCGAGCAGCCCCTCCAGGACGCGCCGGACGCCGTCGTCAGCGACGGCGTGGTCACCGAGGTCCCCGGCTACGAGATCCTGCCGCGCGGCGAGGTGCTGCAGCGCTCGGACGACGTGACCCGGCTGCGCGTGCCGCTGTCCGAGGACCCCGAGGACGGGTCGATCCGGACGCAGGACGCCCGCGCCGGCTACGTGTACGTCTCGACCCTGGAGTACGACGAGTCCGCCGACACGATGACCGACACCGTCGCCGGCACCGTCTACCGACCCAACGAGCGCGGTCAGTTCGAGGCCGAGGACGGTTCCCGGCTGCCTGTCGGCTGGCGCGTGACGGTCGGTGCGGAGAACTTCACCACGGCCTTCGCCGACCCCCGGTACTCGACCCCGTTCGTCAAGATCTTCGCCTGGACGGTCGCCTTCGCCGCACTGTCCGTGGTCACCACGTTCCTGCTGGGCCTGGCGTTGGCGATGGTCTTCAACGACCCCAGGCTGCGCGGCCGCAAGATCTACCGGTCGCTGCTCATCCTCCCGTACGCCTTCCCGGGCTTCCTGGCGGCACTGCTGTGGTCCGGCCTGCTAAACCGACGCTACGGCTTCATCAACGACGTGATCCTCAACGGCGCGCAGATCGGCTGGTTGACCGACCCGTGGTTGGCCAAGCTGTCGGTGCTGGGGGTCAACCTCTGGCTCGGCTTCCCCTACATGTTCCTCATCTGCACCGGGGCCCTGCAGTCCATCCCGCAGGACGTCACCGAGGCCGCGAAGATCGACGGTGCGGGCCGCATCCGTACCTGGCGCTCGGTGGTGATGCCGCTGCTGCTCGTCTCGACCGCCCCGCTGCTGATCTCCTCCTTCGCCTTCAACTTCAACAACTTCACCTTGATCTACCTGCTCACCGGGGGAGGTCCCCGGTTCTCCGACGCCTCGGTCCCGCTGGGCCACACCGACATCCTGATCTCGATGGTGTACTCGATCTCGGGCATCGACGGGAACGCCCCGAGGAACTACGGGCTCGCCAGCGCGCTGTCGATCGTGATCTTCGTGATCGTGGCCACGATCTCGGCCATCGCCTTCCGTCAGACCCGCAAGCTCGAGGAGATCAACTGACATGGCCGCCACCACAGACCAGCCAGTCGTCCTCCGGAACCGGATGAGCACCCGACGGTGGTTCTCCGAGCTCGGCTGGCGGCACATCGTCGGTGTGATCGCCGTCGCCTACGCGGGTTTCCCGCTGATCTACGTGCTCTCGGCCTCGGTCAGCTCGCGCGGGACGCTGACCGGCTCCAACCGTCTCTTCAGCGAGGTCGGCACCAGCAACTTCGCGGCGCTCAACGAGACGTACTTCTGGCACTGGATGGGCAACACCCTGATCATCGCGACGGCGACCGGGATCGGCACCGTCCTGATGGGGGCGGCCGCGGCCTACGCGTTCTCCCGGTTCCGGTTCACCGGCCGCCGCGGGGGGCTGACCGCGCTGCTGGTGATCCAGATGTTCCCGCAGATGCTCGCCTTCGTGGCGATCTTCCTCCTGCTGCTGGGACTGGGCAACGTGGTGCCGGTCCTGGGGCTCAACAGCAAGCTCGCGCTGATCTGCGTCTACCTCGGCGGCGCGCTGGGGGTGAACACATTCCTGATGTACGGGTTCTTCAACACCGTGCCCCGCGAGCTCGACGAGGCAGCCAAGCTCGACGGCGCCTCGCACGCGCAGATCTACTGGACGATCATCCTGCGGCTAGTCACCCCGATCCTGGCGGTGGTCGGGCTGCTCTCCTTCATCAGCTCCTTCGGGGAGTTCATCATCGCCCGGATCATCCTCCAGACCGAGAGCAACTGGACCCTCGCTGTGGGGCTGTACGGCTGGGTCTCCGCGCTGCTCGAGGCCAACTGGGGCCTGTTCGCCGCGGGCGCCGTGATCTCGGCGGTCCCGGTGATCCTGCTCTTCCTCTTCCTGCAGAAGTACATCGTGGGTGGGCTCACGGCGGGCTCCGTCAAGGGATGACCGTGCGGCACCTGCTCGACGAGCCCCACCACGACGGCAGCGCCCTGTACGTCCCGTTCGGGACCCCGGCCCTGGGCGACGTGGTCCCGGTGCGGCTCCGTGTGCCGTCGTCGTGCACCGAGACCGGGGTGCACCTGCGCACGGTGCACGACGGTGAGCCGGTGATGTCCACGGCACGGCTCGAGCGGGTCACCCCGCACGAGCGCTGGTACGTCGCGGACGTCGTGGTGCACAACCCGGTGACCGGCTACCGCTTCCTGCTCGACGAGCCCTCGGGGTACCGCTGGCTCAACGGCCGGGGCGTGCACGCCCGGGACGTCACCGACGCCGCCGACTTCCGGCTCATGGTGCACGAACCGGCCCCCGCGTGGAGCGCGGACGCCGTGGTGTACCAGGTGTTCCCCGACCGCTTCGCGCGCTCGGGGGCCGTTCGTGAGGTCCCCGACTGGGCCGAGCCGGCAGAGTGGTCCGACGAACCGGTCGGTGCGGGGCCGAGCACGCCGCGCCAGCTCTACGGCGGTGACCTCGCGGGGATCGAGGAGCACCTCGACCACCTCGAGCGGCTGGGCGTGGACGTGCTGTACCTCACGCCGTTCTTCCCCTCACGCTCCAACCACCGCTACGACGCCACCTCCTTCGACCACGTCGACCCCGTGCTGGGCGGTGACGAGGCCCTCGCCTCGTTGTCCCGGGCGGTGCATGCCCGTGGCCTGCGACTGATGGGCGACCTGACCACCAACCACACCGGTGCGGGCCACGAGTGGTTCCAGCGGGCGCAGGCCGACCGCAGCAGTCAGGAGGCGACGTTCTACCTCTGGACCGACGAGCCCCCGGGCTACGTGGGCTGGCTCGGCCACGACTCGCTGCCCAAGCTGGATCACCGCGCGCCGGAGCTCGCGGCCCGCCTGGTCCAGGGACCGGACTCGGTGATCGGACGCTGGCTGCGACCGCCCTACGCGCTGGACGGGTGGCGGATCGACGTGGCGAACATGACCGGCCGGTGGGGCGCCACCGACCTGACCCACGACGTGGCGCGGACCATCCGGTCCACCATGACCGAGGTCGCGCCGGACGCGCTGCTGGTCAGTGAGCACTTCCACGACTCGAGCGGTGACCTGCCCGGGGACGGCTGGCACGTCACGATGAACTACTCGGCCTTCACCCGCCCCGTGTGGGCCTGGCTGGCCTCGCCGGACAACCCGCGAACAGCCCTCGGCCTGCCGACGTCCTACGCCCGTCGCCCCGGTGCGACGGTGGTGGAGACGATGCGGGACTTCGACGCGGTGCACCCCTGGCGCACCGCGTCCCGCCAGTGGAACATGCTCGGCTCGCACGACACCCCACGGCTGCGGACGCTGGTCGAGGACCCGGCGCTGGTCGAGGTCGCCGTGGGTCTGCTGATGACCTACCCCGGGACGCCGGTGATCTTCGCCGGCGACGAGGTCGGTGCGACAGGGACGAACGGTGAGCACGGGCGGGTCACGATGCCGTGGGACGAGCCCGGGCGCTGGGACGGTGCGACCTTCGAGGTCTACCGCGCGCTGATCGCCCTTCGCCGGTCCTCGGCCGCCCTGCGCGCCGGTGGTCTGCGCTGGGCCGTCGTGGCCGACGACGCCCTGGGGTTCCTGCGTGAGACGGCCGACGAGCGGGTGCTGGTCGTGGTGGCCCGGGCTGCGTGGGAGGGCGTCGACCTCCCCGCGCACCTTCTCGGGTCGGGCCGGGCGCCGCAGACCCTCTACGGGCAGACCGACCTGCACGTGGGGGAGACCCTGCGGGTGCCGGGCGAGGGTCCGGGCGTCGGCGTGTGGCGGCTGTGAGGCGCCGGCGGGGTCCGGTCGGGGCACGTCGCACCTGGTGACTAGGGTTGGCCCCGTGCCATCACCAGCGCGGCCTGGCGCCGGGCCCACCGGCGCGCCGAACCTGATCGAGCCCGTCGACGCGGGGTACACCTCAGCCGACCGCGACCGTTGGCTCGACGAGGCCCCCAAGAGCAAGCAGCGGACCCCCTTCGAGCGTGACCGGGCGCGCATCCTGCACTCGTCCGCGCTCCGGCGCCTGGGCGCCAAGACGCAGGTGCTCGGGCCCTCGACGGACGACTTCGTGCGTACCCGACTGACCCACACCCTGGAGGTGGCGCAGGTCGGCCGCGAGCTCGGCAAGGCCCTGGGGTGTGATCCCGACGTGGTGGACGCAGCCTGCCTCGCCCACGACCTCGGGCACCCGCCCTTCGGGCACAACGGTGAACGGGCGCTGGCCGACGCCGCAGCAGCGATCGGTGGGTTCGAGGGCAACGCGCAGACGCTGCGGCTGCTCACCCGGCTGGAGCCCAAGGTCACCGACCCGGTCACCGGTCGGGCGGTGGGTCTCAACCTCACCCGGGCGAGTCTGGACGCCTCGGTCAAGTACCCCTGGACCGCGCCCGACGCCCCCGAGCGCACCGACGGCCTGCGCACGCTCAAGTTCGGCGTGTACGACGACGACGCCGAGGTCTTCAGCTGGCTGCGACGTGGTGCCCCGCGGCGCGTCCGCTGTCTCGAGGCCCAGGTGATGGACCTGGCCGACGACGTCTCCTACTCGGTCCACGACGTGGAGGACGCGGTCGTGGGTGGCCGGCTCGAGCTCGACGTGCTCGACGACGCCGAGGTGCGGGCACGCGTCGTGGCGGAGGTGCACGCCTGGTACGGCCGGGCGGTCGACGACGCCGAGCTCGGCGCAGCGATGGAGCGGCTGTCCGCGCTGACCTCGTGGGTGCGCGGCTACGACGGCTCGCGCCGCGCGCTCGCCGCGCTCAAGGACATGACCAGCCAGCTCATCGGGCGTTTCTGCGGCGAGGCGATCGCCGCGACCCGTGAGCGCTACGGCGACGGCACGCTGACCCGCTACGCGGCCCAGCTCGTGGTCCCCCCGCAGACGCTCGCGGAGATCCTCGTGCTCAAGGGGCTGGCCGTGACCTACGTGATGGGGCCGCGCGAGCACGAGCCGCTCTACCAGCGGCAGCGCGAGATCCTGCAGGACCTCGTCCAGGTGCTCGCCGAGCGGGCGCCGGTGTCGCTCGAGATCCCGTTCGCCGCCGACTGGGCCGACGCCGCCGACGACGGCGCGCGGCTCCGGGTCGTGGTCGACCAGGTGGCCTCGCTGACCGACGTCAGCGCCGCCGAGTGGCACGCCCGGCTGGTCCACCCGCCGCGTCGCTGACCGTCCACCACGGCAGCGACGTCGGCCTCGGGCGCAGCCGGCAGCGCCTAGACTCACGCCGTGGCAGGACGGATCCGACGCGAGGACGTGGGCGTCGTCCGCGAGCGTGCGCCGATCGAGGAGATCGTCGGGGAGCACGTCACCCTCAAGCCTGCCGGGGTCGGCTCGATGAAGGGTCTGTGCCCCTTCCACGACGAGCGCTCACCCTCGTTCCACGTGCGGCCCCAGGTGGGGTTGTGGCACTGCTTCGGTTGCGGCGAGGGCGGCGACGTCATCTCCTTCCTGCAGAAGATCGACGGCCTGGGCTTCACCGAGGCCGTCGAGTACCTGGCCGGCCGGGTCGGCGTCCAGCTGCGGTACGAGGAGGGCGGCGCGGTCCGTCCTGGGGACGAGCCGGGACGTCGTCAGCGGCTGCTCGAGGCTCACCGGGCGGCGGCCGCGTACTACGCCGAGCAGCTGCTGACCCCTGGAGCGGCCGTGGGGCGCACCTTCCTCGCCGAGCGTGGCTTCGACCGGTCGGCCGCTGAGCAGTTCGGGGTCGGCTTCGCACCCCAGGGCTGGGACCACCTGCTGCGTCACCTGCGGGGACGGGGCTACACCGAGGCCGAGCTCACCGCGACGGGCCTGATGAGCCAGGGGAACCGAGGGCAGTACGACAGGTTCCGTGGCCGGCTGGTCTGGCCGATCCGGGATGTGACCGGCGACGTCGTCGGGTTCGGTGCGCGGAAGCTGCTCGAGGAGGACCAGGGGCCCAAGTACCTCAACTCCCCGGAGACAGCGCTGTACAAGAAGGCGCAGGTGCTCTACGGCATCGACCTCGCCAAGCGGGAGATCGCACGGCACAAGCAGGTCGTGGTGGTCGAGGGCTACACCGACGTGATGGCCGCGCACCTGTCCGGGGTTCCCACTGCGGTCGCGACCTGCGGCACGGCCTTCGGTCCCGACCACGCGCGGGTCGTGCGGCGTCTGGTGGGCGACACCTCGGTCGGTGGTGGTGTCCAGCTCGCCTCGGGCGCCTCGACCGGCGGTGAGATCATCTTCACCTTCGACGGTGACGCCGCCGGACGCAAGGCCGCGCTGCGTGCCTTCTCCGAGGACCAGCGCTTCTACGCCCAGACCTTCGTGGCCATCGAGGAGAGCGGGATGGACCCGTGCGAGCTGCGACAGGCCCGCGGGCCCGAGGCGGTGCGGGCGCTGGTCGCCGGTCGCCAGCCGCTGTTCGAGTTCGTCATCCGCTCGACCATCGGCGCGCACGACCTCGAGACCGCCGAGGGGCGTGTCGCGGCGTTGCGCTCGGCCGCGCCCGTGGTGGGGAGCATCCGGGACGAGGCCCTGCGGCCTGAGTACGCACGGCTGCTCGCCGGATGGCTGGGCATGGACTTCGAGGGTGTCCGGCGGCAGGTCGCCGCGGCAGGCAGGGCCGGCGGCGGTGGACGTGAGCAGGTCTCGGGTGCCCGCCGCAGCGACCCGACGATGCCGGGCCCGGGTGAGCGCCCGGCGACCTCCGGTGGAGTCGACGGCGGCGCGCCCGGCCGGCCTATCGCTCCCGACCGCACGGACCCCGTCGCCAAGCTCGAGCGCAACGCCCTGGAGGCCGTGCTCCAGCACCCGCGTTACGTCGAGGCGTCGGCCTTCGACGCGCTCGCTGGCGACGCCTTCAGCGTTCCTGCCTTCCGGGCGGTGCACGAGGCCATCCGCGCGGCCGGTGGCGTCGGGTCCTCGACCGGTGCCGATGCGGCCGACGGCGGTGCGTGGGTCGAGCGCGTGCGCGAGGAGGCGGCCGGGACGGTCGCACCCCTGGTGACCGAGCTCGCCGTGACCCCTCTCCCGGAGGACCGTCCCGACGCGGTCGAGGACTACGTCCGGGGGATCGTGCGCAAGCTGGTGGACCTCGGGCTCACGCGCGAGATCGCTGATGCGCGGGGCCACCTTCAGCGGATGGACCCGGTGCGTGAGGCTGACGCCTACGGCGCAGCATTCGCCGAGCTGGTGGCGCTCGAGGGGCGACGTCGATCGCTGCGCGAGGCCGACTGACCCGTTCGTTCAGGAGACAGTGATCCGCGCGGCCGTCCCGGTGACGCGCACCCGGACGTCGTCCGCGGCGACATCGACCAGCAGCCGGCTCGGGGAGCCCATGTCCTCACCTTGGACCACCGTCACGCGGGCGGGGAGCGCGAGTGCGCCGAGCGTCCTCAGGTACCCGCCGAAGGCTGCGGCCGCAGCACCGGTGGCCGGGTCCTCGACCACACCTCCGGGCGGGAACGGGTCGCGAGCGTGGAAGAGCACGGCGGTCTCGGCGTGCACGAGGTGCACGGTGGTCCACCCTTCGGTGGCCATGAGCGCGTCGAGCGCCGGGTAGTCGTAGTCGAGGGCCGCCAGGCGTGCGCGGTCGCGAACGCTGAGCACCAGGTGGTCGTTGCCGGCGTTCGCGACGTGCACGGGGTAGACCGGGTCGAGGTCCGCGGCCTCCCACCGCAGGGCGCGGAGCGTGGACGCCACCTGCCCGGGGGACGCGGGCTGCGACCGTGTGGGCGCGCTGGTGAGGGTCGCGAGCAGCTCGCCCGTCGCGGCGGTCGCCGTCTCGACGACGATCGGCCCGGCGAGGGTGGTGAAGGTCAGGGTGCCGGGGCCGTCCCGATCGGCCAGGGCGACAGCGGTGGCCACGGTCGCGTGCCCGCAGAACACCACCTCGGCACGCGGGCTGAAGAACCGGAGCGGGACCGTGCCGTCCGTCGCCGTCGACCCGACGAACGCGGTCTCCGAGTACCCGACCTCGGCGGCGAGAGCGAGCCGTTCCGCGCGGTCGAGCGCGGAGGCGTCCAGGACGACCCCTGCGGGGTTGCCGCCGACCCCGTCGCGGGTGAACGCCGCGTAGCGCAGCACGGTGATCCCGGCCGTGCCGCCGGTGATCGACGCTGGCGTCTCCATCCAGGGATGGTAGAGCTTCATCGGTCGAGGGTGCGGTCAGGTCACCATCTCGGCGTACACGACGATGTTGTCCACGTAGTGCCGGGTGCTCGTGTCGAAGTCACCGCCGCACGAGATCAGCCGGAGACCGGCATGGTCGATGTCCCCGTAGACCTTGGCGGTCGGGAACTCGTCCTTCGCGTGCTGGCTGACCTCGGTCACCCGGAACGTCGCGACGGTGCCGTCGGTCCGGTGCACCCGGACCGTGTCGTCGACAGCGAGCGCACCGAGTCGGTGGAAGACCCCGGGCCCGGTCACCCAGTCGATGTGACCGGCGATGATCGCGGGGCCGAGCTCGCCCGGGGTGGGGGCACCGGTGTACCAGCCGGCCGGGAACGCTCCGGGTGGCACCTCCAGGCTGCCGTCCTCCTCCAGCCCGAGGTCCATCAGCTCGGAGTCGACCTCGATCGCCGGGATCTCGACCCGCACCGGCACCGACGCGGCCATGACGGCCGGCTCGGGTGGTGCCACAGGCTCGGCGGGCGCCGTGGGTGCCTCGGTGACCTTCGTGACGGTGTCGTCGCCAGGTTGCCGAGCCGGCGGTACCTCGGACGTCGGACCGCCCTGCCCTGCGCTGCATGCGCCGACCACCAGCAGAAGGGTGGCCGTCAGGCAGCCGATGGTGCGGTGCCGCCTGCGTGCCGCACGACGGCCCTGTCGTGGCGGGCGCGTGTCCGGCGAGCTCAGGTGCATGGGTCTCACGTGTCGAGGTGGCATGGTCGACGTGTGCGGGCGGCGATCCATGCGACGAGGCCGAGGCCCGACATCGTGACGGCGACAAGAGCGGACGTCTCGACCCGGGCGGGTGTGGTGCTCGATCCGTCGCCGGTCGCGACCCCGCCCCGAGGGGTGGCCGTGACCTGGGGGCCGGGCGCCGTGCTGGTCGCACCGTCCGGCGTGCCAGGCGGGACCGCGGTGCCGGTGGGGGGTGTGTCGCCGGGCGCGGGCGCGGGCTCAGGTGATGGGGGAACGACTGCCGCGCATCCCGGGAGGGTGATGACGTTGTTGATCAGGGTCACCTGGCCGGTCTGTGCGAGCGCGCGCCCCTCGAGGGTAGCGCCCGCACCGAAGGAGATGGTCGCTTCCGCGAGGATCGTCCCGGCGAACCGGCTGCCGGCCTCGATGGTCGCCGAGGTCGGGACGCGCCAGTAGACGTTGCAGGCGGTCGCCCCGTCGACGAAGGTGATCGAGCTGGCTGCGCCCGCGAGGAGGGTGGACAGGGAGCGGAAGATGAAGACGGCCTCCGGGTCGCCGTTGCCGTCGAGCGTCAGCTCACCGTTGAGCTCGATGACGCCGCCCGTGTCATAGACGCCGGGCTCGAGCGTGACGCCGCCGAGCTCGACACCGCCCAGCAGGTCGGGCTGCTGCGAGGAGGCAGAGCCGTAGGCGGTCACGAGGTCGGTCTTGGCCTGCTGGGTCACCGCGTCACCGCCGTGGTTCACCCCGTCCACGAGGGTGATCGTCCCCAGACCGGTGATGCTGGTCGTCGCGAAGCTCCCGATGTCACCTCCGAGCGTCGTCACACCCGTGTTGGTCACGCCGGCGCCCGCGAGGACGACGAAGGTCGAGGCGGCGCCGAGCGGTACTGGGGTCCCGAGCGCTGCGTGGGCGGCCGAGGGAACCGTCGCGAGTGCGGCCGCCAGGGCGAGAGCGGCGAGCGGTGTGGCGCGGATGACGCGGCTCGAACGGTCAGGAACGGGAACAGGTACGGGCACGGGATGTCCTTGTGAGGGAGGGCTGCGGCGTCGACGTCATGCTGACTCGAGCACCGCGGAGAGGGTCGGCGTCCGGCATCGTCGCCGTGAAGGAGGACGTCGGGAGGTGGAGGCGGAGAGTGGCTGTCGCAGGGCGATCAGTAGTGCCTCGAGAGAGCCTGCCTGCGCCGGACAGCGCCGCAACGACGCGGCGGAGAAAGGATGCCCATGCCTCCCCTGGACCGCCGGATCGCCACGGGCGCCGCAGCAGCGGCGCTGAGCCTCGCCCTCGTCGCCTGCACGGCTGACTCGGCCCCCGCCACCGATGATGCCGGCACCGACGGGAGCCCTGCCTCGGTCGAGCTCCGACTGGCCTGGTGGGGCTCGGACGCCCGCCACCAGGTGACGCAGGAGGTGCTCGATCTCTTCGAGGCCGAGTACCCGCACATCTCGGTGACCCCTGACTTCTCGGACTGGGACGGGTACTGGGACCGGCTCGCGACGGCGACCGCCGCGGGGGACATGCCCGACGTGCTCCAGATGGACGGCCAGTACCTCGCGACCTATGCCGAGCGCGGCGCCCTGACGGACCTGTACGGGCTGGAGTCCTTCACCTCCTCGCAGATCGACGAGGACGCCCTGGCGAGCGGTGAGGTCGGCGGTTCCCTGTACGGGGTCGTCAACGCCGTCAACAGCTGGGCGGTCATCGCCAACCGCACCCTGATCGAGGAGGCCGGGCTCGAGATGCCCGACGACACGACGTGGACCTGGCAGGACCTCGCAGACCTCTCGATCGCCCTCAGCGCTGCCACCGGGCCGACCGTGCACGGCCTGCAGGACTACGGGCTGACTCAGGGCACGATCGATCAGTGGTCCCGTCAGCACGGAGAGTCCTTGTGGACACCCGATGGTGGGTTCGGCGTGAGCGAGGACACGCTGGTCGAGTACTGGGAGCTTGCCCTGGAGCTCATCGAGGCCGGTGGTCTGCCCTCCCCGTCGGAGCAGGTCGAGCAGGCCTCCGCGACCCAGGACCAGAGCGGCACCGCGACCAACACCGCGGCGCTCGGCTTCTGGTGGTCCAACCAGCTCAGCGCGCTCTCGACGGCCAGCGGCCAGGACCTGACGCTGCTCCGACCGCCGCTCTCCCCGGACGGCCAGCGCGGCATCTGGTACCGACCATCGCAGTTCTGGTCGGTCTCGGCGAGCACCGCCCACCCCGAGGAGGCCGGGCTCCTGGTGGACTTCCTGGTCAACTCGACCGCTGCCGGTGAGGTCCTGCTCGCTGAGCGGGGGACACCCGGCAACGTCGAGGTGCGTCGTGCCATCGCCCCCCTGCTGGGAGACCAGGACCGGGCGATTGCCGAGTACCTCGATGACATCGGCGACGAGCTCGACGGTGTCGCCGAGCTCGCCCCGGCAGGGTCGTCGGAGTTCGAGAGCGTCCTGGTGCGGTACAGCTCGCAGGTGTACTTCGGCTCGATGACCCCGCAGGACGCGGCCGCCGGCCTGATCGCCGAGGTCGAGACGATGCTCGGGAGTGCCTGAGCGGCACCGCGAGCCAGGCCCGGAGACCAGAGCGCCCCGGTCGGTGCAGCGAACACCGGCCGGGGCTAGTCCCGCACCACTGAGTATGGAGCGGGACCTCGTCCAGCATGCCATGTGCGAGCGAGCACGCCCGACCACTGGTCGGCGCGCGGTCCTGGCGCCCCGGACGTAGTCTGCCTGGACCCTGCACACCCGGAGGACACCGTGGGACTCATCTCCGCCCTGCTCAAGGGCGCACTGCTCAAGAAGATCTTCGTGGCGGTCGCTGGACGCCAGGACCGCCGACGGCGCTGAGCGGCACGGGGCTGCAGGGCCTCGTCGGTGCCACGGCTCCCGGTCGTGGGGATCAGCAGACGATCAGGTCCGCGAGCTCCCTCGTCCGGGCGATGACCTCGGCGTTGCGCTGGTCGGAGCCCAGAGAGCGCTCGCGAGCATCCTCGGGCGACCGCCCGAAGCGCTCGTGCCGGGCCACGAGCCGCTCCATCCGGACGTCCTCGTCCGGAGCGACGTACCAGCACTCGTCGAGCAGGGACCGCACGGCCGCCCACGGGCCGTCAGGCACCAGGAGGTAGTTCCCCTCCGTGATCACCAGGGGGACGTCCTGCGGCACGGGGATGGAGCCGGCGATCGCCTCCTCGATCGAGCGGTCGAAGTGCGGCGCGTAGACGACAGGTTCGTCCGCTGCCCGCAGTCGACGCAGCAGAGCGACGTACCCCAGGGCGTCGAACGTGTCCGGCGCGCCCTTGCGGTCCCGGCGCCCCAGACGTGTCAGCTCGGCCTCGGCCAGGTGGAAGCCGTCCATGCTCACCAGGCGAGCGACGTCGGCGAGCTCGAGAGCGAGGGCTTCGGCGATCGTCGACTTCCCGGCCCCCGGGGGCCCGGTGATACCCAGGATCCGGCGCCCGCCGTCCGCGGCGAGCCGCCGCGCCCGCGCCAGCAGCGCGGGGTCGAGTGGTACTGCCTGGTCCTTCCCGGTCATCGTGACCCTCCTGCTGTGACGGTCCGGAGCCGTGGGTCCTTCGTCCAGGATCGTGGCCCGATGTGGCTGACCTTGAGCGAGGCCACGGCCACGGCGTGGTGCAGGGCCTCGACGGGCTCGACCCCGTCGGCGACGGCGAACGCGTAGGCCCCGTGCAGCACGTCGCCCGCGCCAAGGCTGTCGCGGGCACGGACCGTGGGGACAGGGACGGTGCCGGCGGCACCACGGGTCCACCAGCGCACCGGCTCGGCACCCGCTGACGCGGCGACGAGCACGGGGCCATGGGTGAGCTGCTCGGCGCCCGGCGTGGACCCGTCGGGGAGCCTGAAGACCGCTGAGCAGATCACCATCGTGGCCAGCGGGAGCAGGTCGGACAGCACCGGCTTCCAGCTGCCGGCATCCAGGACCACCGGCACTCCCGCGTCGTGAGCCACCCGGGCAGCGGCCAGGGCGAGGCGCGGGTGGTGCCCGTCGACGAGCACGACGTCGGCCCGCTGCACCAGGTCCGGCAGCACCGCCGGGACATCGACCTTCACCCCGGAGGCGTTGCGTGACACCACGGAGCGCTCACCCGTGGAGTCGACCACGGTGACGGCGGACAGCGGCGGTCGGCTGCGGCCGGTGGCGTCGGCGTCGACGAGCTCGACCCCGCACTCGTCGAGGTCGCCGTGGATCACGGCAGCGAGCGGGCCTCCACCGATCACGCTGAGCAGGGTCGCCCTGCCGCCCAGCGCCGCGAAGGTCACGGCCGCGTTGGTCGCGGGTCCACCGGCCGCGACGTCCGCGCGCGTGGAGACCACCTTCTCGTCGCGTCCCGGAGCCCGGTCGACCCGCTGGACCACGTCCACTGTCGCCAGGCCGACGAACAGCCCGCGAGGACCGGTCACCGCGGCGACTCCTGCTCCGGGAGGCCGTGGTCGGTCGCGCCGTCCGGTCCGGGCAGGGCCCGGCTCGTGGGCTCGCCCTGGACACCGGGCCGGTCCCGGCGACCGGCGCGCTCGTCGAAGTGGCTCCGACCGCCGACCTCGTCGGGTGTGGCTGCTCCGGTCATGATCGCCACGGCATCGGCCATCGTGTGGGTGCGTGGACTGACGACTGCCACCCGTGAGCCGAGGCGATGGATGTGGATGCGGTCGGCGATGTCGAAGACCTGCGGCATGTTGTGCGAGATCAGCACCACGGGCAGGCCCCGGCCGCTGATCCGCCGGATCAGGTCGAGCACCATGCCCGACTCGCGCACACCCAGCGCGGCCGTCGGCTCGTCCATGATCACCAGCCGGGTGCCGAAGGCTGCGGCCCTGGCAACGGCCACGCTCTGCCGCTGCCCGCCCGACAGGCTCTCCACGGGCTGGCGCACGTCCGGGATCCGCACACCCAGGGCGTCGAGCTGATGCTTGGCCTCGGTGCGCATCGCTCGGGCGTCGACCACGCGCAGCAGCGTACCGAGCAGCCCGGGGCGGCGGATCTCACGACCCAGGAACAGGTTGGAGGCGATGTCCAGGGCGGGTGCGACCGCGAGGTCCTGGTAGACCGTCTCGATCCCCTGGCCACGCGCCTCGAGAGGGGAGCGGAAGTGGACCGGGTGCCCCTCGAGCAGGATCTCGCCCTGGTCGGGGATCAGCGCACCGGACAGTGCCTTGACCAGGGTGGACTTGCCCGCACCGTTGTCACCGATGACGGCGAGCACCTCACCGGGCATCAGCTCGAAGTCCGCGTCGACCATGGCGCGCACGTGCCCGAAGGACTTGGTCAGCCTGCGGGCCTCGAGCACCGGGGTGGGACGGTCGTCCGTGTGCGTCGCGGCGTCGTCACGGCTCATCGAGCGGCCCTCCTTCGTGAGACCTGGTCCAGCGAGACGGCCACGATCACCAGGACACCTGTGGCGAGGTCCTGGTAGAGGTTGTCGATGCCTGCCTGGGTCAGTCCCGAGCGCAGGACGCCCACGATCAGTGTGCCGATCAAGGTGCCGATGACGCTGCCCCGCCCGCCGAACAGGCTCGTGCCCCCGATGACGACGGCCGTGATGCTGTCGAGGTTCGCGGTCTGGTAGGCGTTGGGGTCGGCGTTGGGGATGCGCCCCAGCGCCTGCCACGCGGCGATGCCGTACAGCGCTCCGGCGGCCATGTAGACCGACAGGATCGTCCGGGAGACCTTGATGCCCGCCAGCCGGGCGGCCTCGGGGGCGTTGCCCACGGCGTACACGTGCCGGCCCCAGGCGGTGCGGCTCAGGGCGAACCAGAAGACGGCGAACACGACGATCAGCAGCAGCGTGCCCCAGGTGATGCGTACGCCTCCCACGACGGTGCCTTGCCCCCAGAAGCGCAGCAGCGGATCGGTCACCGGGTAGCTGCGCGACTCGGCGTAGAGCCGGGCCAGCGCGAACACGACCGTGAGCATGCCGAGGGTGACGATGAACGGGGGGAGTCCCAGGCGGGTGACCAGCAGACCGCTGACCGTGCCGAGCACGACGGTGATGGTCAGACCGAGCACCAGGGCGAGCAGCGGATCGCCGCCACCCACGACGTACTTGGCCATGACGATCGTCCCCAGCACGGCGATCGCGCCGTTGGCCAGGTCGATGCCCGCGGTGAGGATGATGAGGGTCTGCCCCAGGGCCAGCGTCCCGATGACGATCGACTGCTGGAGGATCAGCGAGGCGTTGCCCGCTGTCGCGAAGGTGTCGGTGGTCAGGGTGAAGATCGCCACTGCTGCGACGAGTGCGGCGAGTGGCCCCAGCAGCGGGTTGCGCAGTGCGCGGCCCAGTGCCTCGCGGCGTTCGGTCGGGCCGGGTACCGATGGCGGGGGGTCGGCGGCGGTGGCGTCGGTCATCTGTCGTCCCTCTCTCGTGCCGGGTGTACGCAGCGTGGCGCGGACCCGTGGTGGGCGGGTGACCTGCTCACCCGCCCACCACGATCGGCGCTGGGCGTCACGGCGACATCCCTGCCGGCGTCACCGTGATGCTCGCCCTCGCGGTGTCAGCCCCAGCAGTTCTCCAGGCCCCACGCGGTGTCCTCCGACTCGATGCCGTCGACCGGCTCGTCGGTGATCACGACGCTGCCGGTGTCGACGAAGCCGGACGGCGGCTCACCGCCCTCGGCAGCCTGGATGATGGCATCGATCCCCTGACGCACCATCTCGGCGGGGAACTGCATCACGGTGGCCGCGTACCTGCCGTCGGCGACGTCCTGCACACCCTGGCAGCCGCCGTCGATCGACCCGATCGTCACCTGGTCGGTGAGTCCGCGCGCCTCGATGGCGGCGTAGCCGCCGCGGGCTGCGGGCTCGTTGATCGTGTAGACCGCGTTGACGTCCGGGTTGCGCTGGAGGAGGTTCTCCATTGCCGTCTGGGCCGTGTTCTGGTCACCCTGGGTGTTCTCCATGCCGAGGATCGCCGGGTCACCCTCCTCGAGCCCGAAGCCTTCGAGGAAGCCGTCGTGGCGGAAGGTGTCGACCGTGCCCCCCGCGGTGCCGTCGAGCATGATGAGCCGCGGCTCCTCGTCACCCAGCACGGCCCGGACGTAGGCGCCCTGGAGCCGCCCCGCCTCGTAGTTGTCTGTGGCGAAGGTGGCGTCCACGGCGTCCTCGGGCTCGGTCGCGGTGTCGAGCGCGATGACCACGATGCCCTGGGCGCGGGCCTGCTCGATCGCCCCGAGCACCCCGGTGGAGTTGTTGGGGGTGATCATGATGCCGTCGACACCCTGGGCGATGAGGTTCTCCATCGCCTGCACCTGGCCCTCGTTGTCGCCGTCGAACTCACCCGCGAGGGCGGTGATCTGGATGCCCTGCTCCTGGGCGTACTCCGCTGCGACCTCACGCATGGTGACGAAGAACGGGTTGGTCTCGGTCTTGGTGATGAGGCCGATGCTGATGTCTCCGCCGTCGCCAGGGGCCGCCTGGGTCCCGTCGGCGTCGGCGGGTGGGTCGTCGCCGCCACATGCGCTCAACCCGAGCGCGAGTACCGCGACGGCCGCTGCGGCGACCACCCGGCCCCTTGCACGTCGTGCTGGTCCACTGCTCGTCAGCTGCTTCGATCTCACGGAGCGCTCCTTTGCGTCCTGTGTGCCTGTGGGTCACACCACCGGGTGGATAGGGCTGAGTCAAGCAGGGTGAAGTCTGTGGCGCAAGCGTTTGCGCAATCGCTTTCTCGGGCACAATGCAGGGGTGACCACCATCACTGACGTGGCTCGGCGCGCGGGCGTCTCGGCGTCGACCGTCTCGCACGTGCTCAACGGCACCCGGTTCGTCGCCGCGCCGACCCGCGACCGCGTGCTCGAGGCCGTCGAAGCCCTCGACTACGTGCTGAACCACCAGGCGCGAGCGCTGGTGCGCTCACAGACGCAGCAGATCGGTGTCGCGATGTCGGCGCTGACGAACCTGTACTTCGGTGAGGTCGTCCACGCGATCGAGGAGGCCGCGAGCGCTGCGGGCTACACCATCGTGCTGGCCGACACCCACGAGGACCCCAGCACCGAGGAGCGTGTCGTGGGGGCCCTGCGGGAGCGTCGTCTCGACGGCCTGCTCCTCGCCCCGTCCGCGGGCTCGGCGTCGGTCCTGGACCGCCTGGCCAGGTCGGGTCTGCCGACGGTCCTGGTGGACCGCTCACCCGACGACCGGTTCGACTCGGTGTGCACCGAGAACGCCGCACCCATGGCCGAGCTCGTGGTCCACCTGGCCGAGCTCGGCCACCGGCGCATCGCGATGGTCGCGGGCATGCCCGGGCTGACCACGAGCGAGGAGCGGGTGGCCGGCTACCTGCAGGGTCTGGAGACCGCCGGCCTGCGGCGGGCACCTGAGCTCCTGGTCACCGGAGGGTCCGACGCCCGGCAGACCGCGCTGGCGGTGACCGCCCTGCTCGCGCAGGCGACGCCTCCCACGGCGATCGTCGCGGCCAGCAACACGATGGTCATCGCGACCATGCGCACCCTGCGTGCCCACGGCCTGAGCGTCCCCGGGGATGTCGCCGTCGTCGGGTTCGACGACTTCGAGTGGGCCGACGTGTTCTCCCCACGGCTGACGACGGTCGCCCAGGACACCACGTCGATCGGGCAGACGGCCGTCGACCTCCTGCTGCAACGGATGACCGGGACCGCCCGCGCGCCGCAGGCCCTGCGGGTCCCGGCATTGGTGCGCCACCGCGAGTCGTGCGGCTGCGCACCGGACACCGAGGCCGCAGTGCCCTGAGGGCCTCATCCGTGGGTCGGGACTCGGACGGCCCGATCCGCCGGCACGGGGGTGGCACGCCGCAGGCCCTTCCACAGCAGGTACCCGACCATCCACATCTCCCCGACGGCGGCCGGGACGGTGAGGGCGAACGACGCACCGGAGAGACCAGGTGCATGGGCGACGTAGGTGCCCAGGACGTAGCCGATGCCGCCCGCGACGAGGACCCGTCCGAGCGCTCGCGGCACGAAGCCGGACCGCATCGCGCACCAGCCCATCGGGATCAGCCACAGGCCGAAGAACAGGCCACCCAGGTCCCACGTTGTTCCGCTCAGCTCGTACAGCAGCTGGGTGGCGGCGGGGCCGTCGACGCCCCGTGAGCCATCGCTGAGCGCCACGTCCAGAGCCGTGGCCGTGAAGGCTGTCGCGACCAGGATCAGGACGGCGTTGACGAGTCCGAACGCGGCGATCGCCCCGGCGGCGAACGAGCTGACACCTCGGAAGAGCATGAAGAACCACACCGCCGCCAGGGCCTGGGTCAGCACGACCGTCAGGTCCATCGCGATCCCGAGGCGGGCGAGCGTCGTCTGCTCGACGAGGTTCGCAGTCGTCGCCACCGCGTCATCAGGGACGTAGAGCTGCTGGCGGATGACGAGGTAGGCGAGCATGCCGGAGACGGCGAGCCCCAGGTAGGAGAGGCCGGCCAGGCGGGCCGGGCGGGTCGGGATGGTCATGACTGCTCCTCAAGGGTGTGGTCGGGCGTGCTGGGGGGAGGCGGCGGCGTGGTGCCGGCGCCCTGAGCGGACGGAGGGTTCGCTTCTGAAGGTGGGCGTTCGAGTGCTGGGTCAGGTGGTCGGGCTCGGGGGGTCGTACTGGAAGACCTCGTCGAGCGTCCGGCCGAGGACGTGGGAGATCTGGAAGGCGAGCTCGAGCGTGGGGGAGTAGCGCCCGTGCTCGATCGCGATGACGGTCTGGCGGGTCACGCCGATCCGTCGGGCGAGCTCGGCCTGGGTGATCTCCCCGGCCTCGACCCGCAGTGCGCGGATCCGGTTGGTGACCCTGGTGGGCTTCGGGGTCATCAGAAGCCGCGCCGGTAGAGGCGGATCCTCGTGGTGGTCTCGGCGATCGCTCCGAGGGTGCCGACCACGAAGAGCAGGTTGCCGATCCAGAACGTGTCGGCGTCGAGCATCGCCAGCACGAGTGCTCCGACGAAGCCGGCACCGAGCACGGCGACCAGTGCCTGGTCGCCGCGGAGGCTGATCTCCTTGTCCCGGGCATCGGGCTCGGTCTCGACGTCGGGGAGGCGCACGGTCGTGTCGCCGTGCCCTACCCGGCAGAACGCGACGATGTGCCGGACGATCGTCGTGGTGATCGTCCCGGCGATCGTGAGGACGATCGTCAGGGCGACGGTCCCGAGCACCGAGACGCCCAGTGTCCACAGCATCGGCACGACCCACTCGACCTGGTCCACCGGCTGTCCGGCCAGGCGCACCGCCATGAGGGTCAGGTAGGTGCCGGACGTCAGGACCACCGTGACGAGGTAGGCCCAGACGGACCACTCGGTGCTCGTCATCACGACGGGCTCGTCGTCCTCGTCGGGGGTGAGATCGGCGTCCTGCATGATCGCTCCGATGTTAAGAATGCTTGACATCGCGAACGTAGTCCCGGCCCCGGAGCATGTCAAGAATCTTTGACCTACCTCGCTCGTCGACCAGCAGGTGCGGGAGCTGGTCGTGGTCGATCGGTCAGAGCAGGTCGAGGTCCTTCGCCGCGGCGGCGCGGGCTCGCTCAGCGATCGCGAGGGCCGCGCTCGCGGCCTCGCTCCCGCTCGCGGCCTCGGCCAGACGCTCCGCGACCGCGTCCTCCTCCCGCTCGGCCTCCACGAGGCGACGGCGCAGGTCCGCGGCTCGCTGCGTCAGGCGGGTCCGGCGTCGGGTCAGGTCCTCGATCCGCGCCTGGGCGTCGTCGAGATCGTGGCGGGCGACCGCAAGGTCCGCCTCGGCGTGTGCGAGGGCCTCACGCGCCGCCTCCCGTCGCTCTGCCCGTCGCTGCTCCTCCCGACGTCGGCGGGCCTCGTCCTCGGTCCTGCGCTGCTCCGCCTCGGCCTCCCGGCGTCGACGTCGCGAGGCGAGCTCGTCGTCGGTGCCGGTCGGGCCGGACTCGCGCCCGGTCGTGCTCCGCGTAGGAGCACGCGGCGCACGGGCCTCAGGTTCCTTGGACGGCGTGGCGCCGCCGCCGGGCAGCGCGATCGCGCCCGTCACGTCGACAGGTTCGAAGCCGGTGCTCGACAAGGATCGCAGCAGGCGACCGGAACGCACGGCGTCGGCCGCGGCAGCGTCCGCCATGCCGGCCCGCAGAGTCGCCTCGACGTCGCGGGCGACCGTCTCGCTCAGCCGTTGCCCGGCCTGCGCGGCGACGGCCTGCGCCTCTCGACGGACGGCCGCCACGAGACGGTGCCGCTGCCGGTCGAGCTCGCGGAGGTCGTCCCTCGAGAGGGCGGCCTGAGCCTCCTGCAGGGCCGTGCCGAGCGCGAGCAGCTGCTCGACCTGGTCGCGCCTGGCCCGCACGAGCTGGTTGACCGCCCACGCCGCCGTCGACGGCCGGCCGAGCCGCCGAACCTGGGTGGCCAGCTCTCGGTCGCCGTCGGCCCGCAGCGCCTTCGCGCGCGCATCGCGGGCCGCGATGAACTCGGGGAGGGGCACCGCGTACAGCTCGTCTGCGACCTCCGTCACGTCCATGGCCGTCCATCCTCGAGGCACCATCGCCGGGTGCCGTCGTCGGAACCGCGTCCTCAGCGGCTTGGCGTTGACGGAACCCTAGGACGGGGTGCCACCTGGAGCACACCGTCTGTCGGCACGCGGGTCGGCCGGACGTCCATCCGGTCCGCGCTCGGACGGCCCCGTTGCCGCCCCGCGGAGTCGGTCCTCGGTCTAGGGTCGAGCGACATGAACCAGGGCTGGCATCACCCGGGCGTGATGGGTGTTCTCGTCGCGGCGTCGGCGGCGTTGATCGTGACCGGGTGCGCGAGTCAGCCCTCGGCCCCCGCGGGCGCTCCGGCCGCGTCGGAGTCCCTGCAGGCCGACGAGCCGACGTCGGGCGTGGCCGAGCTCCAGGACGGCGCCCCGCCCCTGGCAGACGGGACGCTCCTGACCCACGAGCCTGAGGCGCTGGCCGAGGGCACGACCGCGTACCGCCTGACCAGTGGCGAGTACATCGTCCTCGACGTCACCCAGCCGTTGCCCGAGGTCGTCCGCGAGGACCTCGCGGCCCCGGTGCGCGACGGCGTCGAGGCCAGCCCGTCGAGCCAGGGCACCACCCCCGCCACGGCGGCGGTGATCGAGTCGCTCGAGCGCGCGGAGTCCACCGGCAGGACCGTCGTCCTCCTGTCCAAGGAGTACTCACCGCTCAACCCCGGCGAGGAACCAGGATGGATCTACTTCGGCCTGGCGAAGGTCGACGGGGAGTTCCGGATGGTGTCCGGCGAGGTGGCGTCCACGACCCGTGACGCCGCGCACGACGCGAGTCAGGCGTGGATCTCCTCCCGGCCGGACCCGGCGGCGCACGACCTTGTCGACGCGACAGCCGAGTAGCCGGCGAGGACCTCGTCGTCGGGGATCAGGCCCGCGACCGTCAGGTACCAGTCGCTGACGTGCGCCCAGGAGCAGCGGCAGTCGGTGGGACGGGCCACGGTCAGGTCGAGCCACGCTTCCGTCGACTTGGCCGCGGAGACAAGAGAGGGCCCTCGAGTGGGGCCCTGACCTGCGAAGACACTGTGCTCCCGCGACTGGACTCGAACCAGTAACCGGCACCTCCGGCCGTGACTGGTGCAACCAGCCACGATATGCTCCTGACCTGTGGTCTTATCGACCAGAGGCGGTGCACCGAGAGGCACCGAAAGGCACCGGATGCACCCCTGATTGGGCACGTATTGGGCACGAATCGGGCACGGAGGAGCAGTGATGGGTGGCAAGCGAGGGTTCGGGGCGATCCGCCGACTGCCGTCCGGTGCCTACCAGGCGCGGTACACCGGACCCGACGGGCTCCGGCACCAGGCGCCGTGGAGCTTCGCGACGAAGGAGCACGCCGACGTCTGGCTCGCCGGGCAGCGGACCGACATCTCCCGAGGGGTGTGGACCCCGCCTGGTGTACCCGGGCCCGACGAGGTTGCTCTGACGTTCGGCACCTATGCCGAGGCATGGGTGGCGGGCAGGGACCTGAAGCCTCGGACCCGGGCGCACTACGAGAGCATCTTGGCGACGCGCCTCGTTCCCGCGTTCGGGAAGCGGCCGCTGGACGCGATCAGGCCGTCCGACGTCCGGCTATGGCACGCCACCACTGACGCGACCAAGCCGACGATCCGGGCGCACTCCTACGCCCTGCTGCGGACGATCTTTGCCACGGCGGTCGCTGATGACCTCGTCCCCACGAACCCCTGCCGGATCGTCGGCGCCGGGACGACCAGGCGCGCCGGCAAGACGCGGCCGGCCTCGTTGGCCGAGCTCGAGGTCCTGGTTGCGGCGATGCCCGAGCGGTTGCGCCTGATGGTCCTGCTCGGAGCGTGGTGCGCGCTGAGGTTCGGCGAGCTGGCCGAGCTGCGCCGCATGGACGTCGACCTCAAGCGGGGCATCGTGCGGGTCCGCAGGGGAGTGGTGCGGGTCAGCACCGAGGTCATCGTGGGCACACCCAAGTCGACCGCCGGCGTCCGCGACGTCGCGGTTCCGCCACACCTGATGTCGGCGGTCCGGGCGCATCTGAATGCCCATGTCGGCGCGGAGACGGACGCGTTGCTCTTCCCGGCCAGCGACGGCCGGAACATGAGCCCGAACAGCCTCTACTGGCACTACTACCCAGCCCGTGTCGCGGCTGGGCGCCCGGACCTGCGCTTCCACGACCTGCGCCACACCGGCGCGGTGCTCGCCGCGTCAACGGGTGCCACCTTGGCCGAGCTGATGGCCCGACTCGGCCACTCGACCCCGGCGGCCGCGATGAAGTACCAGCACGCCGCTGCCGATCGCGACCGGGTGATCGCCGACGCGCTCTCTCGCCTCGCCTCGGCGCCGCCGTCGGGCTGATCTCAACCCCCGGTCGCTGCGCTTGGATGGGGTTCTGTCACCGGTCGGTGGCGGGCTGTTCGCGCCGCCACGATGTGGCGGCGGGTGCGGTGACGACTGCATCTGGATCGCGCCCCACGCGGTCCGCGTGACGGGAAGGCCGCAGTCGGCCAAGATGGTGACGTGACCAGCGACGCTCCCGCCTCGACCACTCCGGCAACCCGCCGGGTCGGGGTGATGCTCCCGCGCGACCTGCCCGCCGCCGAGGTGCTGCCCTTCGCGCGCCGCGCCGACGAGCTCGGGTTCGACGAGCTCTGGGTCGTGGAGGACCTCGGCTTCCGCGGCGGCGTCGCGCAGGCCTCGGCCGTGCTCGCCGTCACCGACCGCATCACGGTCGGGATCGGCATCGCGCCGGCCGCCGCGCGCCACCCCGCGTTCGCCGCGATGGAGATCGCGACGCTCGGCCAGCTCTTCCCCGGCCGCGTCATCGCCGGCATCGGTCACGGCATGCCCGACTGGATGCGCAGCCTCGGCGCCTGGCCCGCGAGTCCGCTGACGCTCCTAGAGGAGACCACGACGGCGGTGCGCTCCGTGCTGCGCGGCACCCCCGTCCCCCCGGGTCGCTACGTGACGGTCGACCACGAGGAGTTCCTCGAGCTGCCCGACGTCGTCCCGCCCCTCGTCCTCGGCGTGCGCGGTCCGCGGTCGCTCGCCCTGTCGGGCCGGGTCGCGGACGGCACCCTGCTCGCCGAACCCGCACCGCCCACCTACATCCGCGCCGCCCTCGGCCACATCGCGGCCGACGGACCGCACGAACTCATCACCTACGACGTCGCGCACGTGGACGACGATGGCGACGCCGCCCTCGAAGCCGTCCGCCCCGGGCTCGCCTACGTCGGCGAGCCCGACTGGGCCCCGCACCTGGTCAACCTGGACCTCGCCGAGGATCTCGCCGAGCTGCGCGGTCGGTGCGACTCGCCCGCCGCATTCGCCGCGGCCCTCCCGCTCGCGTGGGTCGACGCGCTCAGCCTGGCCGGCACGCCCGAGGCGGTGAGCGCGAAAATCGCCGCGCGGCACGACGCCGGCGCGACCAGCATCGTTCTCACACCCGTCGGCGAGGACCGCCTCGGACAGCTGGAGCAGCTTGCGCGCGTGCTCTGACACGCGGCGCCCTCGGTGGTTCGACCCTGAGCCCGTGGCAGATGCCACGGAGTTCGCGCTGCGACTCGATCGCGTCGCCCCGGCCACCGACCGTGACGCGCTGATGCAGCGCTACGCACCGCTGCCAGAGCCGACTTACTCCACGGCCACGCCCGCACAACAGGCGGCGGTCGACAGCAACCTGCCCTCCCAGCGCGTGGCGATGGTCGTTGAGCGGCTCGACGCGATCAGCGATCAGCGCTCCGACGTCGACCCAGGCCCCCGCGCTGCCGCCGCGTACGCGATGACGTTCGACCGGTCCGTCATCCACGACCCAACCTCGTTCGAACCGGCTGCTGACGGACTGCGCCTTGGGAAAGTTCGTGAAGTATCGCTCACCGGCGAGGGCGGCGACGACCCAGCACTAACTTGGTCATCGCCGCCCTGCCCGGGTATCAGCGGTTGGGGGTGTAGCCGGTGCGGTCGGCGTCGGTGATCTGACGCAAGGGCCGAGCGGGGTTGCCCGCGACGACGGTAGCGGCGGGAACGTCGCGTGTCACGACGCTTCCGCCGCCGATGATCGCCCCGTCACCGATGCTCACGCCGGGCAGGATGGTGACGCCGCCGGCGATCCAGACACCATTGCCGATGGTGATGGGGTTGGCCTGGCAGGCGCCAGCGACTCGCTCAGCGAGGTCCAGGACGTGGTTAGAGGTGTAGAGGCCGACTTTGGGTCCGATGAGGACGTCATCACCGATGGTGATGGGGGCGCCGTCGAGCATCACGCAGTCAAAGTTGGCGAAGAAGCGTTGCCCGAGGTGGATGTTCTTGCCGAACTCGCACCGAAAGGTGGGCTCGAAGTGTGCGCCCGCGCCGAAGCTGCCCAGCACTTCGCGCAGCAGGCGTTCGCGGTCCTCCTGCGGTTTGCCGAAGGTGGCGTTGTAGGCGGTGGTGGCCAGGGTCGCCTCCTGACGGGCCTGGATCAGCTCTGCGGTCAGGTCGTCGTAGACGGCTCCGGTGGCGATGTGGGCAAGCTGCTCAGCCAGCGTGGACACGGCTCTCCTCTTCTTGAGGTCTTGGTCTGTTGTGTCAGGAGCCGTCGCGCAGGTCGCCCAGGCGCGTGGCGGTGAAGGCGACGTCGCTGAAGCGCACGTCGCACTCCTGACCGTTGGGGCTCTGGGCCTCGAACCCGATCTGCGGCGCGCTCACGCCGAGGTTGAAGGCGCGGATGAAAGAGAAGACCTTGCCGTCGGTGGAGGCGTGGAAGGCCCAGACGTCATCGATGCGGGCGATGCGCAGCCACACGCGATCGGCGGGGACCAAGAAGCCGTTGGCGTCGTCGCTGAGCTCGCGGGTGACGACCGAGACGACCATCGCCTCCCCTTGGGGGGAGTACTCAAAGCACAACTTCGCCCAGTGGCGCTCGTCAGCCCAGATCAGCAGGACGCCGGCGTCGAAGGTCTGGGTGAACTGGACCTGGACTCGGGCGGTGAGGGTGAAGTCACCCGCAGGCGGTGTTCCCAGCAGGGTGACCGCGTTCATGAGGGACTGCGCAGCGATCCCGCCCTGGCCGGAAGGGTCCACGAACAGGTCGCTGCAGGGCTTGGCGCTGACCTCCACCCCGGTCGGGGTGGTGCGCCAGGGCCACGGTTCGGACTCTTGCAGGGCAAACGGCACTCCAGGCACACGCGTCCCGGTCACGAGCTCGTCTCTTTTCCTCGGGGAATCGTGGTGGGTTAGGGGCTCTTGGTGAACTTCATCGTGGGGTGGGGCACGATGCGTCGTACGGCCGAGAGAGCGTACATCTGCTCGCCCTGGAACCGCTCGTATGCGTCGCTGTCGGCAACCTCCACCCGGATGAGGTAGTCCACCTCCCCGTAGGTTCGGCGTACTTCGGTGACCTCCTGGAAGGCGGTGATGTGATCGTGACTGGATACGCGACGTCCGAGCTTGGCGGCTTTGGCCACCGTCTCTCCTTCGAGATCGGTGACCTCGACCAGACCGACCTACGACCGATCATCGACGAGCTCTCCGAGGTCGTCGAACATTTCCCACCAATCCGGAGGTAGGTCCAGCACGCACACTGGCGCGCTGAAAGCGGCATGACGGGACGCTCGTCGAACCTCACACCGGCGCCGATGTGCTTCATGTTCCGGGCGCAGTCCGAGGAGTCGCGAGGAACGCGGAGCAGGTTGCAGCGGTGCCGATGCCGATGAGCCAGAGGTCGACGGGCGCGTCCCATCCGGCGAGGAGCCGGGCCCACCAGGCGACGTCTCCGTCGGGTTCGGCGCCGGCGAACAGGACGCAGCCGACGTAGGCGAGCAGGATCATCGCTGCTGCGGGGAACGACGCTCGGCGGGCGATGAGGGCACAGACGCCAGCGGTGACGGCCAGGGTGCGCAGGCCAGCGAGGACTTGGGGTGGTGCGAGCTCGGCCAGGGCGCCGGCTGTGACGAGCAGCAGGGTCTGGGACAGCAGGAGTCCGACTCCGAGCGTGAGTCGCAGTGTGCGCATCGGGCGGGGTGAGAGGGCCTCGAGGTGAGGGTCGGCTGGGCGCACGGCGAGTGCGATGACGCTGCCCAGCAGCATGGCGTGGATGGTGCTGACGGTCAGGAGCAGGGACGGTCCGCGCATCTGCGGGGTGGGGATCGCGCCGGTGAGGGCCGCGGCCGCCACGGTGAGCGCGATGCTGACGGCGAGAGCGAGGACGGTGTCGCGTCGTGCCAGCCACACGAGGTACGGCGGGCTACCCACAGCGTGCCCGAATGGTGTCGTAGGTCGTGGCTGCCTCGGCGGGGGTCAGGTCCCCTGCGATGCGATCGGCGAACAGACTCCAGAGCTCTTGGTGTGCCTCGGGATGACCCATCGGGCAGTCGTCGAGCAGCTCGACCACCCTCGTCTCGAGCATCACCTGTCGGAGCTCTGCCACCTCGGGTTGTGGGTGAGGCGTCTGCACCTCGAGGTCTTCGGGCGCCTGCAATGGCACGAAGGTCTGGACGTACCGGCGGGGCTGCACGGGGAGCCCGGTAGTTGCGGTGTGGACGTCGCGCGCTGCCGCTTCCCACGTCGGTGTCTGATGGGCTTGATCTGCCCAGAGGCAGATCGGGCTGGCGCTCGCTGTGCACACGACGCCGGCGGGGTTGGTTCGGCCGAACCAGTTCGGCGCACCAACGACAAGGACATGTCCCGCAGCGAGGACCGTCACGGCCGTCGCGAGCAGTCGTAACCCCGAACCGGCGGGCTGCTGGCGGTGCAGCCGTTGCAACCAAGCGATCGTCACGGACCCGAAGACGAGGGCGGCGCCCGTGACATAGGCGGCCAGACCGGCGAAGGAGATCGGGTCGGGGACCGATCCGGGGAACCAGGACTGGTCCACGAACGGGCCGAGCAGGAAGTGCGCACGCCCGAACTGGAGGTTCAACGACAAGCTGCTGCTCCAGAGCGTCGCCGCGTAGGGGAGCGGAGCGAAGACGATGAGGGCGGCGTGATGACGAACGAGCGCCCCGGCGAGCAGTCCCGATCCGTAAGTCGCGGCGACCGAACCACAGGCCACCGGCACCGCGAGCCAGGAGTCCCACCGGAAACCACCACCGTGGGCCGCCGTCGCAGCGAAGGCAGCTGCAAGCGCCACCAGCAGCCCGGTCCACAGCAAGAGCAGGTCCCCGGCGCCCTTGACCGCGATCACTGACGTGACCGATCGGGTCCCTCGCCGCAGCAAGGTGTGCTCATCGCGGGCCAAACTGCTGCCGGCTAGGAAGCCGGCAGCCACCGACAGGCATCCGGCGATCGCGAACCCGAACACCGTGGCGTAGGACGCGGTGTTCTGCGCCCGGCCCACCCACACGGACGTGGTCGGTTCCGTCACCACGGCCAGCAGCACGCCGGTCACCGCGATGAGCGCAGCGGGCAGGACCGCGCTGGAGGAACCCGAGAGCGCCGCGGCCAGACGCCACGTCTTCACGGCGTCGGGCCCTCGCCGAGCAAGTCGCTCATCCGTACCGGGTCCCCGCCACGGTGATCCCGGCTCGTCACAATCTTGCCGTCGCGCATCACGTGCACCCTTGCGTCATGCCGGCTGATCTCCGCCTCCTCGTGCGAGGACATCACCACGATCGCGCCGCGCTCGACCAACCGGTTGATCACCGCGTGAACCTGCTCGCGGGCGTCGTGGTCCAACCCCGAGGTCGGCTCATCCAGCAGCACGAGCAGGGGGTCGTGAGCGAGCTCGACCCCGAGGCCCACGCGGCGCTGCATCCCGCCAGACAGTCGCCCCACCCTGGTCGCGCGGACCTCCGCCAACCCGACCTCGATGAGCAGCTCTTCGCTGCGTCGCGCCAGGTGGCTGGGCGGGACACCGTGCATCCACGCCCCGTACCGCAGGAACTCCTCCACACGGGTTCGCCCCCGCAGCCCGAAATCTTGGCGCAGATACGCTGTCGGCGCTCTCAGGTGTCGGCCGGCCCCGTTCGACCCGAGCGGCTCACCATCGAAACTCACCGTCCCATGGGTGACCGGCAGCACCCCGGCGAGCACCTTCAGCAGGGTCGACTTGCCGCTGCCGTTCGGCCCCACCAAGACCGTGACCCCGCTGCTGAAGACGAGGGAGTCGATCTCCACCCGGGCACCACCACGACGTAGGTAGGCGAACCGCAAGCCCTCCACCGAGACGGTGTGCGTCACCGGTACACCGCCTCTACTTCAGATGGGACCCAACACCTGCTGATGGTGGCAGCATCCACATCAAGATCTTGGGCGGCACGCTTGAGCCATCCGCCGGCGTCGGCACGAAAATGAGGCGCAGGTGAGTGGGCGCCAACGTCCCTGCGGGCGGCAGATCCGGGCGAGCGTAGCCGCCCTCAACGCGGCATGAGCGCGCGCTTGGTGGGCGTTGACGTCGGCCGCTAGAACGGCCGCCGTAGGGCGTGTGCCAGGGTGACAGCCATGGCACACGGTCCTGATCAACGCTTCGCCCAAGGGCAGGCAAGACCACTCTCTTGGCGAACCAGCCGGCAAGCCTGCTGTCACCGGCTCCCGCAGCGACCCCGCCACATTCGGCCCTTCTAGCTGAAGTCGGGTCGAGGCGCCTCTGGACGCCAGTACCGCGCGCCGACCGCGAAACCGGCGGAGACCGCCACAAGCCCTACGACGACCAACGGGTGGACCTGGGCTCCGGACAGGAACAGCGAGGGGACGAGGAGCATGAGGATGCTCGCGCTCACGGCGAGGCCGACGATGCACAAGGCGCTGAGCGCGGTCGGGCTCGGCCACCAGCGATCTCTCGAGCTCTCCATGCGAACCAGGGTAGGGGCCCAGACTGCGACGTGGGTCCTCTCGCCGTCCCGGTCACCGATCGTCTGCGGTGACCACTGCGGGACGTCCGCGTCGATGCTAGGTCCGGCCCCGCCTCACACCGCAAGGAACCATCAGCGGCATGGGCGACGTCGAACCTCGACCGCTGGTGCTTCACAAGCGATGGAAGCTACGTCCCGACATCCGCCCGGACGACGTCGTGCGGCTGACGCCCCGACCCGGAGGGCGACGCGGATATCGCCACGATCACGCGGCAGTAGATCAGACAAGCACACCGACGTACCGATCGCGGCATGACCGCGCGCACCTGTCGCCATGTGCTTTAGGAAAGTGCGCGGGGCTTCATCGCGCGACTGGCGCTTCGGGTAGCTGGCGACCGGTCGGGTACTCAACCCATGTTCCAGGCCCGACCGCCGGGCAGGCGCCCTCCGCGGCGCGGCGAACCGCCCAGGCGTCCGCCGGGAGGTCGCGAGCACGGAGCACCTGGTCGACGTCGACCTCACGGACGACTCGTTCATCGTCAAAGCGGACGTCGAAGGAGATGACGCGGCGGACTCGTCCAAGAAGGGACGACCTCCGTTTCGCCGTCGCCCGAACCGCGACGGGCAAATCATGCGCGGGCATGTACGCCACGCTAGCGCGGCCGCGATCTCATCATCCAGAACGCGCGTGCGGCTACCTGAGCGTCATCTCGTCGCGGCATGAGCGTGCGTTCACGACATGGGCGATGCTGACCGGCGCTAGTGTCCACTCATGGCTGTTCTGGGTGTGCTGATGCCTGTGGTGCTGAACGGTTCTGATCGTCGCGGCGGTGGGTTACGTAGTTGTCAGGCGAGCTGTCCGCGACGGCATCCTCGACGCTCGACGACTCGAGCGAGAGCACCCCGAACTCAGCGAGGAGCCCGCGTGGAAGCGTTGGCAGCGGTCCTGACTCAATGACCGGGGCGGCGCCGGCCACCTTCGCGAGAGTGGCGCGCTGCGTCGGCGGCAGATCCGGGCGAGCGTAGCCGCCCTCACCGCGGTCGGACGCTAGCGCCGACAGTGGCATGACCGGGTGGTCCTCCCGGCTCTCAGTTCAAGGGCCGCCAAGGCCACTTCCACCTGCGCGTCCGTTCGGGTGAGGGTGGTCCGGGAAGGGCCAAGATCGAGGCTCTGACCTGATCGAACGTCTCGATGAAGCGGCGGACCTCTGACTCGTACTGGGGCCGGGAGAAGATCAGGGGGCCTGCGAACATGGGGTCGTCGTCGTCATCTTCGTCGGTCTCGTCGTTGACGTCCCATGCGGAGTCGCGCCAGACGACCGTCTCAGCAGTCCACTCGAGTGCTGCTGTGATTGCGCCACACCCGAGATCCACGCACACCGGACAGACGTAGAGGGGGATCCGGCCGCTGGCCAGCTCTGGTGGGTGCTCTCCCATCAGCTGGAGCACCTCGTGGGGCATCCCTGCTGGCCAGTTGTGCACCAGCACCGAGACGTACTCGCCGACCACTGAACCCGCCAGGTCTTCGGAGGAAGCCTCGGTGAGGATGTGGCGCAGTGACCGCCCATCGACCACCGGCTCCCAGGACCGCTGCCCGTGCGTCGGCGACTGATCAGGCACGAAGGCCAGTTCGTTCACCATGCCCGATCCTGCACCACGCCCACGCCAGCAGGGACGGTCCTCGGCGGAACCCGAGCCGTAGGGCGACACTTGCGCGGCGCGGCATGAGCGTGCGGGCAATGATCGATCGGTGAGGAACTGCGATGAGCCGGCCGGCGCTGGGACCATGAGCAGGTGCCGAGTATCCAGGAGTTGCGTGACCGATTGGCGGCGGAGCTCATGGGCGTCTGCGCGCGAACGGGCTTGTACACGCCGACGACCGGTCATGCCGAGGGGTTGTGCTGGCAGCTGCTGAAGCAGTTGGCGTATATCGACGATTGCGAGGACCAGTACACCGTCGCGTTGCGCCGCCACTCGGATGCGGACTTCGGTCCGCTCGGGGCGTCGTCGATGGGCGACTGGTTCCTCGATGGATGGAGGCCAACACGCTCGGGGGCGGCCGAGGTGGTGGCCTGGTACGCCGAGTTGGCGGCAGGCTTCGGCTGGATAGCGGTGCCCCGGGCGTCGCCGGACGAGTGGAAGCAACTACTCGACGCCGCGACTGCGCCCGGTGGTCTTGACGGGTGGCTGGCAGAGCCGCTGATCGCCGAACTCCCGGAACCGTCCTTGGTCGTCGATCGACGCATCCACTGCTACGCCCCGCCCAACGACGGTCGGTGGCTCTTCATCGACACGACGGAAGTCGGACCGCCATGGGACCACGGCCGGGCGCCGGTGCGAAGCATTCGGCTTCCTGGCGCCGGCAGGATGTTCGACCGGACAATCCTCACAGGAAAGGGCGCCGAGCTGCTCGCATCAGCGAACCACGCGCCGGGAGAGCACGCGCCCCGCGTGGAGCAAGCGCCATGACCGTCTGATGGCAGGTGTACCCGTCAGCGGCATGAGCGGATGCCTCTGAGCTGCGGCTCGGTCAACACCAGTCGTGTCACTGCTGGCCGGCGAACTTGGCGTCACATGCCGTAGAAGTGAATCCGGTCCACCTCTGGGAGACCGAGGACTTTCGAGATCTCGGCGTTGCGCCGCGCGCTGCCTGTGCCCACTGAGATCTGCCGCAAGGTGGGATGGCCGAGCAACGGCGTGACGTGCGAGGCCCGCAAGTGCGGCATGTCGATCAGCAGCACCTGCTCGAGTGCCGGCGCGTGCGCCAACGATGTGAGGTCGTCGAGCGACCTGCACTTCTCGATCATCACCGCGCGCAGCCGGGTAGCACCTGAGAGGTTCGGAAGCCGCTTGAGGTTGCTCATGTAGGCCAGGTCGAGCCGCTCAAGGGCCGGGAGATTCGAGAGGTCGGGAAGATCTTCGACGGTTCGCAGATAGACCAGTTCGAGGAACCGCAGGCCGGTGAGCCCGGCGAGCTGTGCGCTCCCCTGAGCGAGCGACCCGTGGGCGATCTCCAGGTGCCACAGCTTCTGGGCGTGGGCGAGGGGGCGCAGGTCCAAGTCCGGCCGCTGGTAGAGCTGGACCTGCTCCAGCGCTGAGAGTGAGCCGAGCGCGTCCATGTCGCTCAGCGCTCCCGGACCGCCAAGGTGGAGCTCGGTCAGTCCTGGGAAGCGCGCGACCGGGAGGAGGGACGGGCGGCGTACCCAGATAGCGCTCAGCGCCAGCCTCTGCAGGCCGGTCGGGAGATGCCGCAGGCCGGCAAGTGAGTGGATGCGATCACCGAGGTTCACCCTCACAGTTGTGGCGCGCGCAGCGTCGCTGAGGAACTCGAGACTGTCGACGCCGAGGGGCCCGCTCGCGTAGAAGTCCCTGTTCGCTGGCACGCCGACATCGTGCCAGGGCCGCACGGCCATCGGCAGGTCCGAGCGCGCGGCACGCGGCATGAGCGTGCGGGCATCGCGGCCGCGCACGCGGCAAGATCAGCCGCGGTCGTTCTCCTCGAGGTAGACCAGGCTGTTCCCCTGTGGGTCGCTGAAGTGGAACATCGGCGGCACCCCGTCCCAGCGGAGCACCTCGTCGTTGTGCAGGATGACGCCCTCGACGCCGCTGAGCTGGGCGTGCGCGGCATCGGCGTCGGTCGTACCCATGCGGACGGCGATGGGAAGTGGGCTGTCCGGCGGTAGAAGCACGACGCTCACCTCGGACCCGGGCGGGCGTACCTCGACCATCCGAGCTCCGGGCATCGCCTCGGTGTCGAGGACCAGCTCGAAACCGAGCACACTGGTGTAGAAGGCCAGGGCCGCGTCCTGGTCGGCAACCGGTAGGGAGACGCTGAGCACTCGTGTCGTGGTCATGAGAGGTAGACCGGGCCGCCGGGCCGAAGTCATCGACTCGACCGAAGGTACGGGCGGAACGGCTCACACCGGCAGCGACCGGCGGGCGCGACGCTTCCCGCGGTCCAAGCATCAGATCATCCAGGAGCGGCTGCGACAGCTCGTGGAGCGCCCTGGCGCCCGCCACGGACGGCCAATGCCTGCCCGTGCTCGACCTCACTCGGGAGTATGTGGCCAGCAACCTCCGCGAAGCGGGCTGGCGCCTCCGAGCCCAGCGCGTCGCCGAGGCGCGTCGGGGTCCGCTGCACAGGTAGGTGCCAGTCGGGCGCAGGGGAGGAACGGTCATCGGCACGAGCGCGTTCGGCGGCATGAGCGCGCGGACCTCGGCGCTGCCACAGCGCAGGGTTCGGGAGGGGGGCCGCCACAGCCAGGACGGTCGAGGTAGTTTGCGGAAGTGCGTCAAGTGATCTTCATGTGCGGCCCCGCGGGTTCGGGCAAGTCGACGATCGCGCGTCAGCTTGAGTCCGAGGGCATGACCCGGCTGTCCTTCGACGACGTGGCGTGGCAGCGGGGGCATCGCTCGATGCCAGTTCCTGACGAGGTCCATCGCGAGATCGAGGCCGACCTGCGTGCACACCTGATCGACCTCGTCACGCGCGGCGTCGACGTGGTGCTCGACTTCTCGTTCTGGTCCCGGAAGATGCGGGACGACTACCGCGAGCTGCTCAAGCCGCTCGGGGTCGAGCCCGAGACGATCTACCTGGCGACCTCACGCGACGTCGCGCTGACCCGCGTGCGTGAACGGGCAGCTGCACACCCCGACGACTTTCCGCTGACCGAAGCGCTTGCCGCTGCGTACTTCGACCACTTCGAAGCGCCGACGATCGCGGAGGGTCCGCTCAAGGTCATCGAGTAGACGCGCGGCCCGCGGCATGAGCGCGCGGCCGTCAGTCTCCGGATGTGGCCGAGTCGAGCTGCTCGCGGGCGCGCGCCAGTAGCCCGTGCGGATCATGCACGATGCGGTGTCCGTCGCCGAGCACGCGATGGGTACCTGGGTCGAGCGAAAGTCCAGCCCAGGATGGAGAGGTCAAGCCGAGCTCGACCAGCAATCCGGACGTCAGCCGAAAGCGGCGTTCGAGTACCGGGCCCCATGTCGCACAACGCACCAGGTCGCTCTCGGGCCGCAGGCTTGTGAACCACGTTTCGTCGGCAGCCAGGTCGGAGAATGCAGGCGTCAGAATCACGACGTCCACGTCGCTCACCTCATGCGCTTGCCCGCGGGCGCAAGAACCGACGAGCGCAATGGCCTCGATGTCGTCGCGCGACGTAGCCCACCCGGCAAGATCCGCCAGGAGACGCTCGACCTCCAGATGACGGCTCTCCGACGGTGCACTCACGCCTTCGATCATGGCATGCCCGCTTGCGATCCCCTGAACGAAGACGGGCACCTCGGCATCCGCGCACACGCGGCATGAGCGTGCGTTCACGACATGGGCGATGCTGACCGGCGCTAGTGTCCACTCATGGCTGTTCTGGGTGTGCTGATGCCTGTGGTGCTGAACGTTCTGATCGTCGCGGCGGTGGGTTACGTAGTTGTCAGGCGAGCTGTCCGCGACGGCATCCTCGACGCTCGACGACTCGAGCGAGAGCACCCCGAACTCAGCGAGGAGCCCGCGTGGAAGCGTTGGCAGCGGTCCTGACTCAATGACCGGGGCGGCGCCGGCCACCTTCGCGAGAGTGGCGCGCTGCGTCGGCGGCAGATCCGGGCGAGCGTAGCCGCCCTCGACCCGCGGCAGAAGAGGGCGCGGAATATGTGCTTCGCTACTGTCCAGGCATGACTGCCCTGCTGGGAGGAACCGCCAACCCGCTTGGGGCCGTCGTGCAGTTCATCTATGCCCCCATCAGCCATGTGGCCGAAGCGCTCGTCTCGGCTCTCGCTGTCATCCCGGCGAGTGCCCCGCTGCCGGACGCACTCAGCCTGCTGCTGCCGCTGGAGAGCCCATGGTCGCGGATCCTTCTCGCACCGTGTGGCGCTTGGACGGCGGTCGTCAACAACGGGCTGCACGGTGGCGACTCAACCGCGCCCGGGCCCGCGACCAGTCGGGCGCTGAACGTGCAGTGCGTCGTGGCCAGCGCTGTCCCTCGGTATGGACCCGGTCACGAGCAGACCCAGTTGGAGGTCTTCGGCCCTGAGGGCGAGCCGCCGTTGATGTACAGGCGCTCGCTCTCCGCCACGGCCACCGACGGGCGATGGGAGTGGTACGAGTCGGGAACGCCGTTCGAGTTCGAGGCCACTGAGCGTTACACCGCCCGGCGAAAGCGCGACCGTTTCGACCGCGAGCTGCTATTGGACTATCTCGAGCACCTGGGTATCCCCGCACGCACCGACAGCGCATACGGGCCAGCAGTCCTGCTCCAAGAGCGGGCCCAGTACGAGCGCCGCACCATGACGCTGGACGAGGCCCGCGCCGACTTCAGGTAGTGCTCGCTCATCGGCAGATCCGGATACCGTCAGCGCCATGCTAGACGGCTCCTACGGGCCCGATCACGGCCCTGACGCAGCGACCGCCGCGGCCCGAACGGGCGCCCTCGGCACGTAGTGCAAGAGGAGTATTCGCGTGGTCAGAGCCTTGGCATGAGCGCTGAGCGGAGGTCGCTGCTCATGCTCAGCTGCGGTTCAGGGTGTCGGGTGGTCGTCGGTGTCGAGGTCAGTTAGGAGTGCGTGGCAGGCGTCGCGGAGGCGCTTGAGGGGCTGTCCGATGGTGGCGTGGACGATCTGGGCGTCGAGCTTGTAGTAGTGGTGGCCGATGAGGTCGCGCATGCGGGCGATGTCCGACCAGGGCACCTCAGGACGTTCCGCCGTGAGAGTCCCCGACAGCGCCTTGACCGCCTCGCCGATCGTGAACACGTGAAACTGGATCGCGGCGAGCACCACGGCGGGCGCGTCAAGATCCTCCGACAGTCGCTGTCCCGCGGCCCGGGCCCGGTCGATCGCCTCGATGGCACCGAGGATGTCGCGCAGCCGCTCGCCATCGCCCCGGCTCACAGCGGCACCGCCTCGGCCAGTGCGGTGGCCGCGACGTGCGGGGCGAGGGCGTCTGCGGGTGCGACGTCGACCCGTTCGCCGAGCAGGGCGCTGAGCTCGTCGGCGATCGCCGCGAGGGGCAGCAGGCCGTGGGTGCGCACGTCGAGGTCGACCAGCAGGTCGATGTCCGAGTCGGGCCGGTCCTGGCCCCGGGCGACGGAACCGAAGACCCGCACGTTGCTGGCGCCGTGGCGCTGGGCGATCTTGAGGATCTGGTCACGGTTCGCCCGGAGCTTGGCCATCCGCGCGGTCCGCACGTCCAGGTGACGTGGTGCGTCCGTGACGGCCAGCTCGAGCCGGGAACCCATCACCGCGAGCAACCGGTCCAAGGTCGCCACAGAGGGTGACGCGGCGCCCGCCTCGTAGCGAGAGACCGCCGGCTGTGAGGTGCCGGCGCGCTGGGCCAGGGCGGCCTGCGACAACCCTGCACGTCGGCGGGTCGAGCGGATCAATGTCGCTGCGTCCACACGGGCATCATACCGGTACCGATATGCCCTGTGGAAGCGCGATGTGAGAGCGGCGTCTGACGAGCGCGTCAGCCTGACGCACTGGACGTTCTGCCTGACGCGGCCTCCAGACGCCTGACGCGGGCCGGGTGGCGTGTGCGTCGCGTCTTCTCCCACTTGGTGCACCCCAGTCCTGCAAGGGGTCGGTGCGGTGGCGTCCCCTCATGTTGGTCGTCTTCGTGCACCCGTACATGTAGGGGCTTCTCACCTCGGGGAGGGGGTCGTTGTCGGTGATGGGGATGCACAAGCTGGTGGCCGGGGCCGGGTATGCCTACCTGACCCGGCAGGTCGCGGCCGGTGACGCGTTCCTGGGCGCCGGTGAGCCGTTGGTGGCCTACTACGAGGCCACGGGCACCCCGCCGGGCCGGTGGCTCGGGTCGGGCCTGCGCGGCCTCGGGGGCGACGGCGCCCGGGTGCGGGTCGGGGACGTGGTCTCCGAGGCGGGGATGGTCGCGGTGTTCCGTGACGGGCACGACCCGGTCACCGGGACCGCGTTGGGGCGCTCGTTCGTGGGGCAGGTGCGGCCGGTGGTGGGATTCGATCTGACGTTCACCCCTCCGAAGTCCGCCGCAGTGCTGTGGGCGTTGGGCGACGAACGGACCAGGGCCGCGGTCGTGGGCGCGCATCACGCGGCGCTGACCCAGGCGTTGGGGTTCGTCGAGCACGCGGTGGTCCGCACCCGGGTCGGTGCTGCAGGGTGCCGTCAGATCCGGACCCGGGGGATGGTCGCGGCCGGGTTTGATCACTACGACACCCGTGCGGGGGATCCGGGGCTGCATACCCATGTGGTGCTGGCCAACAAGGTCCAGGGCCCCGACCGGGTCTGGCGGTCCCTGGATGGCAAGACCGTCCACGCCGCGACCGTGACGGTCTCTGAGCTCTACGACGGACTGGTCGCCGATGAGCTGCACCGACGCCTGGGCGTGTCCTGGTCCCACCGGCCACGCGGGGCCGGGCGCAACGACGCCTTCGAGATCAACGGCATCGACGACAAGCTGTTGCGCGAGTTCTCCTCGCGGGCCGACCGGATCCACGAAGCCGAGCTCGACTGGGCTCAGACCTTCACCTCGACCCACGGGCGGGCACCGAACCGGGTCGAGACCATCAAGGCCAGGGCGCACCTGACCCGGGCCACCCGCCCGGCCAAGGTCATCCGGCCCCTGGCGGACCTGTTCACCGAGTGGGCCAACCGCGCCCGCGCCTGCACTGGTCTGGAACCCCGCGATCTGGCTGCTCGGGCGCTGGTCGGGGACTACACCCGAGGGCTGCACGCCCACGACGTGGGCCCGCTGGTCCGCGACGCCCTGATCACCCAGGTCCTCAAAGACGCGGGCGAGCACCGCTCGGTCTGGTCGACCTGGAACCTGGGTGCGGCCGCGGCCCGGGCGACCAAGACCCTGCGCATGGCCACCCCCCGCCAACGCCAGCTCCTGCTGAACCAGCTGACCAAGGCCGCCGCCGGGCGGTGCGTGCACCTCGATGCTGGCCGCGACCCGGCCAGCGTCCGGGTGGGTGAGGCGCTGTTCACCACCGTCGAGCTGCTCGGGGCCGAACGGGTCCTGCTCGAGGCCGCCGAGACCGTCGACTACCCCCACCCGCTGTATGGGTGGGACGCCGAGGCCCTGCCCCGCTCGCCCCACCTGGCCGGCCTGACCCCTGACCAGGCCGCCGCGGTCCAGGCGGTCATGACCTCCCCGCACCGCCTGGACGTGCTGGTCGGCCCGGCCGGGACCGGCAAGACCACCACCCTGGCCGCCCTGACCCAGATCGCCGCAGAGCACGGGCGCAAGGTCATCGGCCTGGCCCCCTCCGCCTCCGCCGCCCACACCCTGGGCTCCGCAATTGGTATCCCGACCGAGACGACCGCGAAGTGGTTGCACGAGGCGTGCGGGCCCGGGGCGGCGGCCCGCGCGGTCGTCCACGACCAGGCCGTGGCCGACCGGGTCGACCCGACCCTGGACCCGCGGGCCCGGGAGGCCGCCAACCAGAAGATGTGGCAGACCCGCATCGAGCAGGACGCGTGGCGGTTCACCATGGGCCAGGTCGTCATCGTCGACGAAGCCTCCCTGGCCGACACCCGGACGCTGGCGACCCTGGTTCAGCTCGCCGAGCAGGCCAACGCCAAGGTGCTGCTGGTCGGGGACCACTACCAGCGCGGGCCGGTCGGGGCCGGTGGGGCGTTCGGGATGCTCGCCCGCCGCGGCCCCACCGCCGAGCTCACCGCCCTGCACCGGTTCACCCACCCCTGGGAAGCCCGCGCGACCCTGGAGCTGCGCCACGGCCAACCCCGCGCCCTGGACACCTACGCCGCGCACGGCGCCATCCACGACGGCGACCTCGACCAGGTGATCGACACCGCCCTGGACGCCGCCCAGGCCGCCACGACCACCGGGCGGGTCGCGCTGCTGCAGGCCGCAGACCTACGCACCGTGCGCGAGCTCAACGCCCGCGCCCGCCAACGCGCAATCCTCACCGGAAGTGCCCACCTCGACGGAGTGGCTCTGCGCGACGGGCTCGTCGCCGGCATCGGGGACCGGGTCATCACCCGCCGCAACGACCGACGCCTGCGCACCGCAGACGGGTACGTCCGCAACGGCGCACTGTGGCACGTCACCGCCACCCACCCCGACGGATCCCTCACCATCGCCCCCGCGCAGCCGCGGCAGGCGAGCCACGCCCGGCCCGGCAACCGCGACGCACACTCCGACACTCGGGGCGACCGGCAGGCCGGTGTCAGCGGCCGATTGGTGCGCTTGCCCGCGGCCTACGCCGCCGAGCACGTCGAGCTCGGCTACGCCATCACCACCGCCCGCTCCCAGGGCCTAACCGTCGATGAGTCCCACACCATCGCCACCCCGACCATGGCCCGCGAAGACCTCTACGTCGCCCTGACCCGCGGGCGCCACGCCAACCACGTCTACGTCCCCACCGACCTGACCGACCACTGCCCACCCGACATCCCCGGCACCAGCCACCACGCCCCGCCCACCGCACGGCAAGTCCTCGAGCGGATCCTGGCCACCAGTCACGCCGAGCTCTCCGCCACCGAGACCTGGGCCACCTTCCACCCCCTGGACCGCGCCCCCGTGCCCCCACCCGGGCGACCGGCCAACCAGAACCCCCGCTACATCGAACGACTCCAAGCCGACGGCCTCCTGCCCCGCGCCCGCCCCCGGACGTCGTCGTTCTCCGGCCCGGCCTACAGCCCAGTCGCGCCCGCCCGTGTCATCGACAGGCTCGGCCTATGACCGTCGACGCCAACCACGCCCGCCCAGCCCAACCGCCCTTGGAGGACCCCATGGCCATCACCACCACCGACCCCCGCACCCCGTTCCTCACCGTCGCCCAGGCCGCCGACGAGCTCGCCGTCACCCAACGCTTCATCCGCAAGCTCATCGCCGACGGCCAGCTCCGCGCGGTGAAGGTTGGCGCCCGCGTCGTCCGCATCCGCAGGACCGACCTCGAGGACCTGCTCCGACCCGCACGCACCGTCCCGCAACGCGGCCGGCGGTGACCACGGGGGAGCACGGCATCGACTGAGGCGGCAAGTGGCAGACGGGGCGGGGCACGCTCCGCTGTCACCAAGGGGCCGCTGCCAAGGAGAGCGGAGGGCGTAGGTGGTGCACTGACGCGCGGCGCCCCTCGGCGGACGGTCCGCATGTCGCCGTGTCCGGTGCCGTGGAGGGCATCAGCATGCGCCCCGCAGAGGTGCCGGTCGGCCCTGTCAAGGTGGTCGGGCGACCCAAGATCCTGATTTCGATTGGGCACGTATTGGGCACGGCCACAAGAAAGGGCCCCTGGAAAGGGGCCCTGACCTGCGAAGACACTGTGCTCCCGCGACTGGACTCGAACCAGTAACCGTCCGATTAACAGTCGGATGCTCTGCCAATTGAGCTACGCGGGATCGCGGTTCGCAATGCTACCCGATGGCGGGGGGTGTCCTTGCACCGCTCGCGCGTGGGTGCCTGGTGCTCTGGGCGCAGGTCAGCGCAGCCCGGCAGCCTCGCGGACCCGTGCCTCGGCGGCGTCGACCAGACCGGCGGTCGTGGGGTCACCCAGGTCGACCGTGCCCGGCCCGATCACCTGGCTGATGATCTCGCCGTCGGCGGTGCGGCGCAGGGCGACACGCACGACGGTCCCGTCGGTCAGGGTGACCTTCTCGCTGTGGACCACCGACGACTGCACCTGACCGTGCACGGCACGGGAGAGCTCGACCGACGTCACGTCAGCCAGGTGCAGGACCGTCGGCTCGGAACCGTCGACCCATGTCACGCTGAGCGTGGCTGCCTCTGCGTCGAGCCCGGCGTGGTCGACGTCAGCCCACGGGCGCCGGAACGCAGCCTGGCCGGGGTGCGCGCCACCGTCGGGCGCGGGCGCGGGCGCGGGCACGACGTGCAGTGCGCGAGTGGTCGCGACCGCCCATCCGTCGACCAGCTCGCCGATCCCCAGGACCTTGTCGCCACGGACGAGGTCGAGTCGTGCGCGGACGTCGTCGGGCAGCTGTGGTGAACGTCGGAACCTGGCCATGGACTCAACCTAACCCCGGGTAGCCTGGTCGCTCGCGGGCCAGTAGCTCAGCCGGTCAGAGCAGCGGACTCATAATCCGTCGGTCGTGGGTTCAAGCCCCACCTGGCCCACCCGTACCCACCCGTACCCGTATCCATCCGGACTGCCACCCGTACCTGCCGATCCACACACCGGAACGCCTCGTGGACGGCTCGCCGGTGCGCATCTGCCAGCGGGGCCTGGCATGATCCGAACGAGTGTCGAGCCGGACGGAGATCATCATGAGGCGTGTCACAGGCGCCGGCGTCGTCGCGTTCTCGCTGCTCCTGGTGGGCTGCGGGGGAACCGGCGGTCCTGATCCGGACCCGCCCGGCCCCACGGCACCGTCACCCACGGTGTCTCCGGCTCAGGAGACGCCCGAGCCCACGGTCTCCTCGTCGGGCGACGCGCGCCCGGCCCTGGAGGACCTGGTCCTGAGCACCTCGGGCCTCGGGCCGCTCGAGATCGGGGAGCCTCCGGCGGAGAACTCGGGGGCGGCGATGATCACCTGGGACGCCGAACACTGCGAGGTCCTCGGGGAGGAGTACGCCGAGCCCGGACGATGGGTGCCCGCGGGCTACGAGTGGGACGTCGTCTACAGCGGCGAGCAGGCGCAGCCGTTCTACGTGGACGCCACGGACGAGGCCGTCTACCGCATCGATGTGATGAGCGTCTCGCCGGCCACGGGCGAGGGGATCCGTATCGGCTCCTCGCTCGAGGAGCTGCAGGAGGCGTACCCGGAGCTGGAAGGTCCCTTCGAAGGACCCGTGTCCCGGGTCTGGTGGTTGCAGGACGAGGACGGCTCCCTGGTCTTCGAGACACAGGGCGAGCAGGACGGGCTGCGACCTGCGGGCACGCCCGAGAGCGTGATCCTGGTGCGGGTCCTGGTCCCGGACTACTCGCCCGAGTTCGCGACCGCGAACAGCGGCGACGTCGCGGGGGCCTGCTTCTGAGCTCCTCCGCGTCCGCGGTCCCGCCCACGGATCAGCCGACGGCGGGGGCGTGTCGTTCGAGGAACGTGTAGACCTCGGTCTGGTCGACCCCTGGGAACGCACCGGTGGGCAGGGCCGCGAGCATGCTGGCGTGGGGTCGGGCGCTGGGCCACGCGCGGCCCGCCCAGCGATCGGCGAGCGGGGCGGGGGGCAGCCGGCAGCAGTCCGGCTCAGGGCAGCGGGACCGGGCGCGCTCGACCGTCTCGCGACCCTGGAACCACCGCACGTGCTGGAAGGGCACGCCGACGCTCACCGAGAAGTCGCCCTCAGGGGACCCCTGGACGCGTGAGGTGCACCAGTAGGTTCCCGCCGAGGTGTCGGTGTACTGGTAGTAGGGGCTGAACCGGTCCGGGATCGAGAACACCACGCGTGCGGTCCAGCGACGGCATACCGGCTGTCCCTCGATGGCGCCCAGCGGGTCGCTCGGGAACCGCACGCCGTCGTTCTCGTAGGCCTTGTGGAGCGTGCCGCTCTCGTGGACCTTCATGAAGTGCACCGGGATGTCCAGGTGCCGTGTCGCAAGGTTCGTGAAGCGGTGCGCAGCGGTCTCGTAGGTCACGGCGAAGGCGTCACGAAGGTCCTCCAGCGACAGCCGGCGGGCCGCTCGCGCCTCGCGCAGCATCTCCACCGTGCCCTCCTCGGGCAGCATCAGTGCCGCCGTGAGGTAGTTGGTCTCGACGCGCTGGCGAAGGAAGTCGCCGTACCCGGTGGGCTCCTCGTGGCCCAGGACATGGCTGGCGATGGCCTGCAGGACGGGTGAACGCGGGTCGCTCGACGTGGTCAGGGTGTGCGGCAGGTAGACGCGACGGTGCTCGAGGTCGGTGACCGACCGGGTCGAGTGCGGCAGGTCGTGCACGTAGTGCAACGAGAAGCCCAGATGGGCGGCGATCTCGGCGGTCGTGCGCTGCGACAGCGGACCGCCGGCATGGTCGACGGCCGCGAGCAGCGTGCGGGCGTGCTCCTCCAGGTCGGGGAAGTAGTTGTCCTGGGCGCGCATCGTGGCTCGGAGCTCGGCATTGGCCCGCCGGGCCTCCTCGGGGGTCGCGGCGTTCTCTGTCAGGAGGCGCTCGACCTCTCGCCGGAGCCCGACGAGCGCCTCGAGCGCGTCGGTGGGCAACGACCGGCCGACCTTGACCTGGGCGAGGTCGAGCGAGGTGAACAGCGGACCGCGCTGGGCGCGCTCGAGCTCGATCTCCAGCGCCGCGCGACGGCTCGGCGCCTGGGTGCTCAGCAGCTCCGTCAACGGCACCCCGAGCGCCGAGGCGACCTGCTGGAGCAGGGACACCTTGGGTTCCCGACGTCCGTTCTCCAGGACCGAGATCTGCGAGGCCGCCCGCCCGACGGCGGTTCCCAGCTGGTCGAGGGTCATGCCGCGAGCGGTGCGCAGGTGCCGGATCCGGCGACCGATCACCAACGGGTCCACCGCGGAGATGTCGTCGGACGGGGCGTGCGAGGCCGCCGCCACGGACGACGGACCCGTCGGTGTCGTGCGGGAGGTGGCGTCGGAGCCACGGGGGAGGGGGTGCTCGATCAGGGCCATGGTCCACCGTCGCACCGGGCAGCAGGTGAGCGCCACCTTCCCGTCCGCAGAATTTTCGCTGTTCTTCTCAATGCCGGAGGGGTGAAGAGGTGTTGACCTTGCGTCACGGTGGTGGCACAGCCGGATCCCAGCCCGAGACGAAGGAGCATCCCGTGACCACCACCGCCACCTCTCCCTCCCCGCCCACCCGTACCGACTCGCGCATCCCCCCACGCCCCGGAGACCAGGTGCAGACGCCGGACGAGCTCGCCCAGGAGTGGACGGACGACCCGCGCTGGGCCGGGGTCCGGCGTGACTACAGCGCCGAGGAGGTGATCGCGCTGCGCGGGTCGGTCCGCGAGGAGCACACGCTCGCCCGCAGGGGGGCCGAGCGCCTGTGGGAGCTCCTGCACACCGAGGAGTGGGTGCCGGCGCTGGGGGCGCTGACCGGCAACCAGGCCGTCCAGCAGGTGCGCGCAGGGCTCAAGGCGATCTACCTCTCGGGGTGGCAGGTCGCGGCCGACGCGAACCTCTCGGGCCAGACCTACCCCGACCAGAGCCTGTACCCGGCGAACTCCGTGCCGGCCGTGGTGCGTCGCATCAACAACGCCCTCCTGCGCGCCGACCAGGTGGAGAGCACCGACTCCGCCGGACGGCCGTCGACCGAGTGGCTGGTCCCGATCGTGGCCGATGCCGAGGCGGGATTCGGTGGTCCCCTCAACGCCTACGAGCTGATGTCGGCGATGATCACCGCGGGGGCTGCCGGGGTCCACTGGGAGGACCAGCTCGCCGCGGAGAAGAAGTGCGGTCACCTGGGCGGCAAGGTGCTGGTCCCCACCTCGCAGCACGTGCGGACGCTCAGCGCTGCCCGTCTGGCTGCCGACGTCGCCGGGGTGCCCACCGTGGTCGTGGCGCGCACCGATGCACTGGGCGCCGACCTGCTGACCTCGGACGTCGACCCTCGCGACGCGCGGTTCCTCACCGGGGAGCGCACCGCCGAGGGCTACCACCGGGTCACCCCGGGCCTGGATCCCGTCCTCTCGCGGGCCGAGGCCTACGCGGAGTACGCCGACCTGCTCTGGGTCGAGACCGCCGAACCGGACCTGGGTCTGGCGCGGGAGTTCGCCGAGCGGATCCACGACCGGTTCCCCGGCAAGCTCCTGGCCTACAACTGCTCGCCGTCCTTCAACTGGCGCGCGCACCTCGACGACCCCACGATCGCCCGGTTCCAGCGGGAGCTCGCCTCCTACGGTTACGCCTTCCAGTTCATCACCCTGGCCGGCTTCCACGCCCTGAACCACTCGATGTTCACCCTCGCGCGGGGGTACGCCGAGCGGGGGATGAGCGCCTACGTCGAGCTCCAGGAAGCCGAGTTCGCCTCCGAGGTCGACGGCTACACGGCGACCCGTCACCAGCGTGAGGTCGGTACCGGGTACTTCGACCGGGTGGCCACGACCCTCAACCCCTCGAGCACCACGTTGGCACTGTCCGGCTCGACCGAGACCGCGCAGTTCGGGGCGCACCGATGAGCCTCACCCAGGCTCGTGCTGCGACCCCCCACCGTCCACCGCCGGCCCTGCCGGCAACGTCCACCTGTCCTCTTCTCAGGAGCACACCATGACCACGACCGCACCCCCGTCCACGACCGCACCCCCGACCACCAGGTCGACCCCGTCAATCGACGTCCTCGGCCCGCAGGTCCCGGGCTCGTCGGAGATCCTCACCCCGCAGGCGCTCGAGTTCCTCACCGAGCTGCACACCCGCTTCCTCGGCCCGCGCCACGACCTGCTTCTCCAGCGCCAGCACCGACGGACCAGGTTTGCCAACGGCGTGGACCCCGACTTCCTGCCGCACACGGCGCACCTGCGCCAGGACGGCTCGTGGAAGGTCGCCGGCGCCGGGCCCGGGCTCGAGGACAGGCGCGTGGAGATCACCGGACCGACCGATCGCAAGATGACCGTCAACGCGATGAACTCCGGTGCGCAGGTCTGGCTCGCCGATCTCGAGGACGCGACCTCGCCGACCTGGCAGAACGTCATCGGGGGTCAGCACAGCCTGTTCGACGCGCTGCGCCGCCAGATCGACTTCCGCTCGCCCGAGGGCAAGGAGTACCGCCTCGGCGAGAGCACACCCACGGTCGTCATGCGGCCCCGCGGGTGGCACCTGGTCGAGAAGCACCTGTGCTTCACCGACCGCGCGGGGCAACGCACCGCGGCCTCGGCGAGCCTGGTCGACTTCGGGCTCTACGCGTTCCACAACGCACGGCACCTGATCGAGACAGGTCGTGGCCCCTACTTCTACCTGCCCAAGCTCGAGAGCCACCTCGAGGCGCGACTGTGGAACGAGATCTTCACCTTCACCCAGGAGCACCTCGGCATCGCTCATGGCACGATCCGCGCCACGGTCCTGATCGAGACGATCACCGCGGCCTTCGAGATGGAGGAGATCCTCTACGAGCTGCGCGAGCACTGCGCCGGGCTCAACGCCGGGCGCTGGGACTACATCTTCAGCGTCATCAAGAACTTCCGCAGCCGTGGTCCCCGCTTCGTCCTCCCGGACCGCGCCCAGGTCACGATGGCGGTGCCGTTCATGCGGGCGTACACCGAGCTGCTCGTCGCGACCTGCCACCGTCGCGGTGCCCACGCGATCGGGGGCATGTCTGCCTTCATCCCCAACCGGCGTGACCCGGAGGTCACCACGCGGGCGCTGGACCAGGTCAGGGCCGACAAGCAGCGGGAGGCCACCGCTGGCTACGACGGCACCTGGGTCGCTCACCCCGACCTGATCCCGGTCGCCCGCGAGGTCTTCGACCGGGCGCTGGGGGAGCGCGCGAACCAGCTCGACCGGCAGCGTGAGGACGTGCAGGTGACCGCCGCTCAGCTGCTGGACATCGGCTCGGCGGGCGGGCTGGTCACCGACGGCGGCGTGCGTGGCAACGTCTCGGTCGCAGTGCGCTACCTCGAGTCGTGGTTGCGTGGCACCGGGGCCGCCGCGATCGACAACCTGATGGAGGATGCAGCGACAGCCGAGATCTCGCGCTCGCAGATCTGGCAGTGGATCCACCAGGGCACCGTCACCGCACAGGGAACCACGATCACCGCGGCCCACGTCGAGCAGGTTCTCCGGGAGGTGCTGGCCTCGACCGCGAGGCACGAGGGTGACAGGTTCGACGATGCCGCAGCGGTCTTCCGTGAGGTGGCGCTGGGCGAGGAGTTCCCCACGTTCCTCACGCTCACCGCGTACTCGCGCTACCTGGTGCGGCAGGCGGCCGACGAACGGGCCGACGACGCGGCCTGAGCAGGAGCCAGAGCTGCCGCGGCCCGGGCAGGAGCTAGAGCTGCTGCACGGTCGAGAGCAGGAACAGCAACGACCCGGCGGCCAGGGCGGCGACAGCGGCGCGGAAGGTCACCTTCTCCGCGTCGCGTCGTCCGTCCTGGCCGTGGCGGTAGGCGACCGCCAGGGCGCCGGCACCGCCGATCGTCAGGAGCCCACCGAGGGCCAGCAGCAGCAGGTGCACGCGCACAGTCTGCCCGGCCTTCGCATCGCGGGGAAACCTCGACGCCGCGCGGGGCGTGTCCTCTGCGCTGGGCAGGCCTCTCAAGGCAGACGACGAGGGACCCGCGGCACGCGTGGTGCCACGGGTCCCTCGTGGTCTGAGGTCCCGGCCGGTGACGGGTGGCGCCCCGACTGATCAGTAGCTGGCCGAGCCCGTCCCGTCGGTGCTCGAGTCCTCGCTCTTGGGGCGCACCGAGTCCGTGGCGGACCTGACCGCTCCGGAGACCTTCTCCTTGATCTCGGGGCCCTTCTCGCGCACCAGGTCCCCTGCGCGCTGCTCGACGTCGGCGATGCCCTCCTGGACACGCTCGTCCTCCCAGAGCCGGGTGGCCTGCGCGCGGATCTTCTCGAACTGCTCCCGACCCGCACGGGTACCGAGCACGTAGCCCACCGCGCCGCCGATGAGGAATGCTGCCTTCGTCCGCATGGTGACGTCCCTTCGTACGGATGATGCGCCGGATGGCGCTGGTCACCCTGCGAGCCTAGGGGCCGGACCCGGTCGCCGCGCGCCCAGCCGGTGTCCGGGATGCTCGGAGCGGACCAGCGCAGACGGTCGCGCCTGAGCGCACGCGCACGGTGCTCATGGGAGCATGGACCCATGGCGATGAGAGAGATCCGCACGGTAGGTGACCCCGTGCTGCGCACCCCGTGCGACCCGATCACCGAGATCGACTCACGGGTGCGTTCGCTGGTCGAGGACCTCCTGGAGACCGTCGACCACGAGGGCCGCGCCGGCCTGGCAGCCAACCAGATCGGGGTGGGGCTGCGCGCCTTCTCGTGGAACATCGACGACGACCTCGGCTACGTCCTGAACCCGCGGCTGGTCGAGGTCTCCGACGAGGAGTACCAGGACGGTGACGAGGGCTGCCTGTCGGTCCCGGGCCTGTGGTACCCGACCAAGCGTGCCTGGTACGCCCGGGTGGTCGGCGAGGACCTCGACGGGAACAGGGTCGTCGTGGAGGGCACCGAGCTGATGGCCCGGTGCCTGCAGCACGAGGTCGACCACCTCGACGGCATGCTCTACCTCGACCGCCTCGAGCGTTCGGTGCGCAAGAAGGCCATGCGGGCCATGCGGGAGCAGCTCGCCTGACGGCAGGCACGTCCCCGGGGACGGTGCCGGCGGGGCGGCTGGCGCGAGCAGCCCCTGATCAGGCATGCTGTCACCAGCACACCGCGCGTCCGTGCTGCCCTCCCGTCACGGGGTGAGGTCGTTGGGGAAGACGACCCTCGACCCGTCAGGAGGAACGACATGGCTGGTGCCATCGCCCGCGGTGTACTTCTCGTGCACTCCGCGCCCCGTGCCCTGTGCCCCCACATCGAGTGGGCGGCCGGCGGGGTCCTCGGCGCGCGTCTGTCCCTCGACTGGACCGAGCAGCCCGCCGCCCCCGGGATGTTCCGTGCCGAGCACTCCTGGCAGGGGGTCCAGGGCACCGGTGCGCGGCTGACGTCAGCGTTGCGGGGCTGGGCGCACCTGCGCTACGAGGTGACCGAAGAGGCCAGCTACGGCTCGGACGGCGCACGCTGGAGCCACACCCCTGAGCTGGGCATCTTCCACGCCGCGATCGACGTGCACGGCAACACGATGGTCCCTGAGGACAGGATCCGGGCCGCTCTCGAGCACGCGGCCGACCCGGCTCGGCTCCGTCGGGACCTGGACCTCGCCCTGGGGCAGGCCTGGGACGACGAGCTCGAGCCGTTCCGGTACGCGGGTGCCGGTGCGCCCGTGCGGTGGTTGCACCGCGTGGGCTGACCCGCGCTGCTGCCGCCACGAGCCCGACCTGGGTCCAGCGCGGTGGCGTGCCCTGACAGCAGGAGGGCCACATCGTGGCACGAGCGTCGGGCAGAGGTCAGACGCTGGTGACCACGAGCGCGACGTTGTGGCCCCCGAAGCCGAAGGAGTTGTTGATCGCGGCGACCTGCCCGCTCGGCAGCGGTCGAGGCGTGTCCCGTACCAGGTCCACGACGAGGTCCGGGTCGGGCTCGGTGACGTTGATCGTCGGAGGGGCCGAGCGGTCGACCAGCGCGAGAACCGTGAAGATCGTCTCGAGCGCACCGGCCCCGCCCAGCAGGTGACCGGTCATCGACTTCGTGGCCGAGAGCGCGACCTGGTCGGCAGCGGCACCCAGGACGTCGCGCACGCTGCGCGCCTCGATGAGGTCACCGACGACGGTCGAGGTCGCGTGGGCGTTGACGTGGACGACGTCCGAGGGCGAGACCCCGGCACCCTGGAGCGCCTGGCGCATCGCGGAGGTCTGCCCGCGGCCCGACGGCTCGGGCGAGGTCATGTGGTAGCCGTCGGAGCTGAGCCCCACCCCGGCGAGCCGGGCGTAGACACGCGCACCACGTGCTGCGGCGTGCTCGGCGCTCTCCAGCACGACGATGCCCGCGCCCTCACCGAGCACGAAGCCGTCCCGCTGCACGTCGTAGGGCCGCGAGGCGCCCGCGGGGTCGTCGTTGCGGGTCGAGAGGGTCCGTGAGGCGGCGAACGCTGCCAGCGGCATGGGGTGGATCGCGGCCTCCGTACCGCCGGCCACCACGACGTCGGCGCGTCCGGTACGGATCATCTCGACCGCGTAGCCGATGGCTTCGGCGCCCGAGGCGCAGGCCGAGACCAAGGCGTGCGCCCCGGCCCGGGCTCCGAGCTCGAGCTCGACGTAGGCAGCAGGCGAGTTGGGCATGAGCATCGGGACGGTCATCGGGAGAACTCGCCGGGCGCCCTTCTCCCGCAGGGTGTCCCAGGCGTCCAGAGTGGTCCAGATCCCACCGATGCCCGACGAGACCACGGCACCCAGTCGCTCGGGATCGACCTCGGGGCTGCCTGCATCGGCCCACGCCTCGCGGGTGGCGATGATGGCGTACTGGGCCGAGGGGTCCATCCGCTTGATCTCGGGTCGGGGCAGCACCTCGGCCGGCGCGACCTTGAGCTGCGCGGCGAACGAGACCGGGATCTCGTAGGTCGTGGCCCAGTCGTTGTCCAGGGTGCGCGCACCCGACTCCCCGGCCAGGGCGGCCCGCCAGGTGCTCGCGACGTCTCCGCCGAGGGGGGTCGTGGCGCCGAGTCCGGTGATCACGACGTCAGGTGCGGTGCTCATGGGGGCTCCTAGCGGGCGAGGGTGGGGCCACCCGCAGGGGCGCGTGTCGCTGTGCGCGACCGCACCCCTGGCGGGTTGACCTCGGTCAGTGAACTGCTGGCGTCAGGCCTGCGCGCCGTTGATGAAGGCGACGGCGTCCCCGACGGTCGCCAGGTTCTTGACCTCGTCGTCGGGGATCCGCACGGAGAACTTCTCCTCCGCGAGGGTGACGATCGTCATCATCGACAGCGAGTCGATGTCGAGGTCGTCGGTGAAGGACTTCTCGGGCAGGACGGAGTCCGTGGGAAGACCGGTCTCCTCGCTGACGATCTCGGCCAGTCCGGCCAGGATCTCCTGCTCGCTGTGCGCCATCGTTGTCTCCTTGTGTGAGTGGATGTCAGTGCCCGAACGGGCGTTGACGATTGTCCCCGGGTCCCGGCGGTGGGGCCGCTGGGCGCGCCGTGGGTCAGGGCAGCACGACCACCTGGGCCGCGTAGACCAGTCCCGCCCCGAAGCCGATCTGCAGGGCGAGTGCCCCGGGGGCCACCTGTCCCTCCCGGAGCAGCCGCTCGGTGGCCAACGGGATCGAGGCCGCCGAGGTGTTGCCGGTGTCCGCGATGTCCCGCGCCACCACGACCGACTCGGGCAGCTTGAGCTGCTTGATCATCTGGTCGATGATCCGCATGTTCGCCTGGTGCGGGATGAACGCGTCGATGTCCTGGGCGGTGACCCCGGCCGCAGCCAGTGCCTTCTCGGCCACGGGAGCCATCTGCCAGACCGCCCACTTGAACACGCTCGCGCCCTCCTGGCGCAGCGTCGGCCACCCGGCGTCGTGCTGGACGGCGTCCTGCCAGGAGTGCGTCTGCTTGATCAGCGGAGCCTGCGCGCCGTCCGAGCCCCAGACGGTCGGGCCGATGCCCGGGGTGTCCGAGGCACCGACCACCGCGGCCCCCGCGCCGTCGCCGAGCAGGAAGGAGATCGAGCGGTCGGCCGGGTCGATGAAGTCGCTCATCTTCTCGGCACCGATGACCAGGACGTTCCGGGCGTTGCCCGATCGGACCAGCGCGTCGGCCTGCGCGATCCCGTAGCAGTAGCCCGCGCACGCCGCCGAGATGTCGAAGGCCGCTGCCGGGGTCGCACCGATCCGGTCGGCCACGACGGCCGCGCCGGCGGGGGTCTGGTGGAAGTAGGTCACCGTGGACAGGATCACCGCGTCGATGTCCGCCCCGGTCAGCCCGGCGTCGTCCAGCGCGGCACGCGCGGCGCCCTCGGCCAGGTCGAGCACGTCGGTCGAGCCCCCGGCGCGGCGACGGGTCACGATGCCCGTCCGCTGCCGGATCCACTCGTCAGAGGAGTTGATCGGCCCGGCGACGTCGTCGTTGGTCACGACGTTCTCGCCACGCACGCCGCCGATACCCAGGATGCGGGAGTACGGCTGGACGGCGGCCTGGGTCAGCCTGGGTGTGGTCACGCCGGGTCCTCCTGCTCAGGGGTGCCGGACGCCGTGGTGTGGCGGGCGACGAGGTCACGTGCGGCGTCCAGGTCGGCCGGCGTCTTCACCGCGACCGTCTCGACACCCGGGAGGGTACGGCGCGCAAGGCCCGTCAGGACACCCGCGGGCGCCAGCTCGACGAGCCCGGTCACGCCGAGGTCCAGCAGCGTGCGGCAGCACTCGTCCCAGCGGACGGGTGCCACGATCTGTGCCGCGATCCGTCGCAGCACATCTCGTCCCGCACCCAGGCCCGACCCCTGGCCCGGGGCGGCGAGGTCGGTGTACGCCGCGCCGTCCGCGTTGGAGAGCAGGGTCACGGTGGGGTCCGCGGGCCGGTGCGCGTCCAGGACAGCGCCGAACTCCTCGCGGGCACTGGCCATGTACGGGGTGTGGAAGGCGCCGGCGACCTGCAACGGGATGACCCGCGCCCGTGCGGGCGGGTTTGCTGCCAGGTGTGCGAGACCCTCGAGCGAGCCAGCTGCGACCACCTGGCCACCACCGTTGACGTTGGCCGGGTGCAGGCCGGCCGCAGCGATGGCGCTGAGCACCTCGTCCGGCTCGCCACCGACGACCGCACTCATCCCGGTGCTCTCCTGGGCGGCGGCGTGGGCCATCGAGCTGGCCCTCGCCGTGACGAGGCGCACGGCATCGGTGTCCGTCAGGACCCCTGCCACCGCCGCGGCGGTGAGCTCTCCGACGGAGTGACCCGCGGTGACGTCCACGAGCTCCGCCGCATCACGACCGTCGAGCAGTGCGCGCAGGGCGATCAGGGAGGCCGACACGATGAGGGGCTGCGCCACGGCCGTGTCCCGGATGGTCTCGGCGTCCGACGTCGTGCCGTGGGCCAGCAGGTCCGACGACGACACCCAGGAGAAGGCCTGCACCTGCTCCTCGACTCCCGGCAGCTCGAGCCACGGGGTGAGCAGACCGGGGGACTGGGAGCCCTGACCAGGGCAGAGGACGGCGAGCACCAGACCACTGTGCCGGGCGGTCGGCGCCGCGCGAGCATCCGACAGGTACCAACCTTGCCGGGAGGTGTTGTCCAGAACCTACAAGCGGCCCAGCCGTCCCAGGGCGAGCGCCGTCTGCAGCACGTAGGCCTCGCGGGCGTCCAGGGGATCCCACCCGGTGACCTCGGCGACCTTGCGCAGGCGGTAGCGGACGGTGTTGGGATGCACGTACAGCACCCGGGCGGCCGCCTCGAGCGACCTGCCGTGCTCGACGTGCGCGGCGAGGGTGTCGAGCAACGAGCCACCGGCCTCGACCAGTGGACGGTAGGCCTGCCCGATCAGGGTGCGCCGGGCCGAGGTGTCGCCGACGAGCACCCGTTCGGGGAGCAGGTCGTCGGCCAGGACCGGACGAGGGGCGGCAGGCCACGCCGGAGCAGCCAGCAGCCCGGACAGCGCCGCGGCCGCCGACCTCCCGGCCTCGTCGAGGGTCGGGACGGACGGCCCGATCACCACCGGCCCTGGTCCGAACCGGCCCAGCAGGGTGTGCGCCGCGGCCCGCAGGTCCCCCTCGCCGCCCAGCACCACGACGAGGCGGTCGCCCTGGATGCCGACCAGGGCGTCCCCGGCGGCCCGGCGGGTGGCGCGGCGCAGCTCGGCGGTGCGGACCTCGTCGAAGGGGTCGGTGGTGGTGCCGACCATCACCAGGGCGTTGCCGTGCCCGCTCCAGCCCAGGGCCGCGACCCGGGACCGCAGGGCGTCGTCGGCGTCGTCGCGGACCAGCGCGTCCACCACGAGTGCCTCGAGCCGGGCGTCCCAGGCGCCGCGGACCTCCGCTGCACGCGCGTAGACCTCGGCTGCCGAGAAGGCGACCTCGCGGGAGTACCGCAGCACTGCCTCGCGCAGGTCGCGCTCGGCACCCGGTGCGGCCAGCCTGTCGCAGTGGTCCTCGACCACCTCGACGATCAGGCGGACCAGCTGGAGGGTGTGCTGCAGAGAGATCGACCGGGTGAGCTCGGGCGGGGCGGCGGCGAAGATCTCGCTCGCACCTCGTGGCGGCGTCGCGGGGTCGGAGAACCAGGTGATGAAGGACGAGATCCCGGCCTGCACCACGAGCCCCACCCAGGACCGGTCCTCGGCGGGCAGCGCGCGGTACCACGGGAGGTTGTCGTCGAGCTTGCGCAGGGCGGCCGCCGCGAGCAGGCCGCTGCCGTCGTGCAGCCGACGCAGGGTGTGTGCCTGTTCCCTCGGCGCAGAGAGAGCCATGGCTCGGAGCATAGGGGGTCGGTGCCGCTCGGGTGGGGACGTCCGTTGTAGAGAGCCCACAAAGCGTGGGGGCGCCGCGGCCGACTGAGCGGTCTGACAAGTGGTCCGGGTCATGTACGGCTATGGTCGGGGTATGGCTTTGCTCCCCAGGCTCCGACGACTCATCCGGCGGCCCGTGTCCGCATCGACGGTCGGCCGCAGACGTCCGACAGCGGTCCGCAACCGGGACACGATCCATGAGGACTCGGTGCGCGCGATGCTGTCCGACGACCCCAACGACGTGCGCGCGTTCCGGGCCCTGGCGGAGATCGTCCGGCGGCGTGCCGCCGAGGTCGGGCACGACGGCGACCCGTTGACCGCCCCGCAGGACGAGGTGGAGAAGCAGAGGGCCGCGGACCTCGCCGTGTGGGCACTGGCCGAGGAGCTCGCGGGGAACCCGCGGGCCTGGCACCCCTTGATCGAGCTCGCCCGGCTGTCGCTGCACGAGGACCACGAGGGTGCGATCCGGCGCCTCAACACCGCGGTCGAGCGCGAGCCCACGGGGGTGGCGCTGATCGAGAGCCTCGTCGTGCTGCGCGAGGGTGGTGAGCCCGTCGAGGCGCTCAACCTCGGGGTGGGCCACTGGCGGGTGCGCGACCACCGGCCAGAGGTCGCACGCCACCTGGTGCTCGCGGCGATCGAGGCCGGTCGGCCGATGGACGCGCGGCACCACCTGCAGGCGCTCGACCTGCACCCTGACACCAAGGCCGTCGCTCCGCTCAAGGCCGAGCTCGCCCAGCTGGTCGCCCAGGCCGACACGGCGGCCTCGGGGTCCTGACCCTGGGCGTCGCGCTCCGACGCCGAGCCCGACACCGAGAGGCCCCGCCGACCATCAGGTCGGCGGGGCCTCTCGTGCGTGACGGTCAGGTCAGGAGTCGCCACCCGCCATGCCCGAGGCGCCGGCCCGGACGTCGTGGATCTGGTAGCGCTCGATCGCCTGTGCCGCTGCGTCCGAGGCGACCTCGCCGCGGCGGCCGAGGAGCTGCAGCACCTTGACCACCGTGGACGGACCGTCGATCTTGAAGTGGCGACGTGCCGCCTGCCGGGTGTCGCTGAAGCCGAAGCCGTCCGCGCCGAGGGTGGCGTACTCACCCGGGATCCAGGCACGCACCTGGTCGGGCACCATGTGGTCGAAGTCGCTCGTGGCGACGAACGGGCCCTGCGCGTCGCGCAGCTTCTCGGTCAGGTAGGCCGTGCGGGGCTCCTCGCCCGGGTGCAGGAAAGCCTGCGCGTCGGCGGCCAGGCCGTCGCGGCGCAGCTCGTTCCAGCTGGTCACCGACCAGACGTCAGCCCGCACCCCCCAGTCGTCGGCGAGCAGCTCCTGGGCCTCGAGGGCCCACGGAACCCCGACGCCGGAGGCCAGGATCTGGGCGCGCGGCCCCTCTCCCTCGGCGACCGAGATGCGGTGGATGCCGCGCAGGATGCCCTCGACGTCGACATCCTCCGGCTCGGCCGGCTGGGTCATCGGCTCGTTGTAGACCGTCAGGTAGTACATGACGTTGGGGTCCCGAGGGTCCTCCCCGTACATGCGCTGCAGCCCGTCGCGGACGATGTGACGCAGCTCGTACCCGTAGGCGGCGTCGTAGGAGACCACCGCCGAGTTGGTCGCCGCCAGGATCGGCGAGTGACCGTCGGCGTGCTGGAGCCCCTCACCGGTCAACGTGGTGCGACCCGCGGTCGCCCCGATGATGAACCCTCGGGTCATCTGGTCGCCGGCGGCCCAGAACTGGTCCCCGGTCCGCTGGAACCCGAACATCGAGTAGAAGATGTAGAACGGGACCAGGACCTCGCCCTGGGTGGCGTAGGAGGTGCCGACGGACTGGAAGGCCGCTGCCGAGCCGGCCTCGTTGATCCCGGTGTGCAGGATCTGCCCGGACTCGGACTCCTTGTAGCTGAGCATCAGCTCGCGGTCCACGGCGAGGTAGTTCTGGCCCTGGGTGTTGAAGATCTTCGCCGTCGGGAAGATCGAGTCCAGGCCGAACGTCCGGGCCTCGTCGGGGATGATCGGGACGATGCGGTGCCCGAACTCCTTGTCCTTGATGAGGTCCTTGAGCAGCCGCACGAAGGCCATGGTCGTGGCTACGTGCTGCTGACCCGATCCCTTGGCCAGGATCTCGTAGGTCTTCTCGGGCGGCAGGGTGACCGGGGCGTAGGTGCTGCGGCGCTCCGGGACGAACCCTCCCAGCGCGCGTCGACGCTCGAGCATGTACTTCAGCTCGGGGGAGTCCTCCCCGGGGTGGAAGTACGGCGGTGCGTAGGGGTTGGCCTCGAGCTCCTCGTCGCTGATCGGGATCCGCAGCGAGTCCCGCAGGGTCTTGAGGTCGTCGGCCTTGAGCTTCTTCATCTGGTGCGTGGAGTTGCGCCCGGCGAAGTTGGTGCCCAGGCCGTAGCCCTTGATCGTGTGAGCCAGGATCACCGTCGGCTGCCCGGTGTGGGCCACGGCTGCGGAGTAGGCCGCGTAGATCTTCCGGTAGTCGTGCCCGCCACGCTTGAGCGCCCAGATGTCGTCGTCGGTCATCTTCTCGACCAGCTGCTTGGTCCGCGGGTCGCGGCCGAAGAAGTGCTCGCGGATGAAGGCGCCGTTCTCGGCGCGGTAGGTCTGGAAATCACCGTCGGGCGTGGTGTTCATCAGGTTCACCAGCGCGCGGTCCTTGTCGGCGTTGAGCAGCGCGTCCCACTCGCGGCCCCAGACGACCTTGATCACGTTCCAGCCCGCCCCGCGGAAGAACGCCTCGAGCTCCTGGATGATCTTCCCGTTGCCGCGCACCGGTCCGTCGAGGCGCTGCAGGTTGCAGTTCACGACGAAGTTGAGGTTGTCCAGGCCCTGCTGGGCAGCCTGCTGCAGCATGCCGCGGCTCTCGGGCTCGTCCATCTCCCCGTCGCCCAGGAAGGCCCAGACGTTCTGCTGGCTGGTGTCCCGGATCCCACGGTTGTGCGTGTACTTGTTGACCCACGCCTGGTAGATCGCCGAGGCGGGACCCAGGCCCATCGAGACGGTGGGGAACTCCCAGAAGTCGGGCATCAGCCGCGGGTGGGGGTAGGACGACAGCCCGCCCTGGGGTGCCGAGACCTCCTGGCGGAAGCCGTCGAGCTGGTCGGCGCTGAGCCGGCCCTCGAGGAACGCCCGGGCGTAGACGCCGGGGGCGGCGTGGCCCTGGAAGAAGACCTGGTCGCCACCGCCGGGGTGGTCCTTGCCGCGGAAGAAGTGGTTGAGCCCCACCTCGTACAGCGTGGCCACCGAGGCGTAGGACGAGATGTGCCCGCCGACGCTGATCTCGGGCCGCTGAGCGCGGGTCACCATGACCGCCGCGTTCCACCGCAACCAGCTGCGGTAGCGGCGCTCGACGACCTCGTCGCCGGGGAAGTACGGCTCCTCGTGCACACCGATGGTGTTCACGTAAGGGGTCGCGAGCGAGGTCGGGACGGCGACGTTGCGCTCCCGTGCCCGCTTGAGCAGGTTGAGCAGCACGTAGCGCGCGCGTGGTCCGCCCCGCTCGTCCACCAACCCGTCGAAGGACTCGATCCACTCACCGGTCTCGTCGGGATCGATGTCCGGGACCTGGCTGAGCAAGCCGTTGATCAGCGGGCCCGTCGTGTCACGTGCAGCCACCAGCAACCTCACCTCTCGTACGCACCGCCTGCAACCCGGTCAGGTCGTGGCTGATGCTGTCTCGGCCCGGTCCGGGCGCGCGCGGTCGCGCGTGCTCTCGCCGGTCGTGAGGACCATTGTCGGCCGTCCGGGGGAAGAAAGTCACACCAGGCCACAGTGCGGATGCCCACGACGGGGCTCCGGTCGGCGACACTGTGCGGAGACCGTCCTACGGACGGGCCTGCGGTGTGGCGCTTGCCACAGGCAGGGTGAATGCTGTGGGCTTACCTCGCACCGCCCGACGGGCGCGGCCAGGATCGGCCGAGAGCATGACGACGAGCAGCAGACGAGAGGAACGGCACACACAGTGGGAGCGACCGCGGAGCCTGCAGGCGGCCAGGACGGGTCCGGGGCGCACAAGCTCGGTCTGTCGACCGGGCAGGTCGTCCAGGAGTACGGGTACGACGACGACGTCGACCAGGACCTGCGTCTGGGGATCGAGGAGGTCACAGGCACCGAGCTCGTCGACGAGGACTACGACGACGTCACCGACGCCGTGGTGATCTGGTGGCGCGAGGACGACGGCGACCTCACCGACGCCCTCGTGGATGCTCGGACCATCCTGGACGACGCCGGCTCGATCTGGTTGTTCACCCGCAAGCCCGGACGTGACGGCCACGTGAGCCACAGCGACATCGAGGAGGCGGCCACCACCGCCGGCCTGCACGCCACGAGCACCCTGGCCATCGCCCTCGACTGGTCGGCCACGCGACTGGGAACCCGCGGTCGCGGTCGATGAGCGGCACGGCGGTCCCGACCACCCCCGGTGCCGGGGTTCCCGCACCGGGTGACCCGGCACCCGACTTCACCCTCCCCGACACCCATGGGACACCGGTCACGCTGAGCGGCCTGTCGGGTGGCCCGGTCGCGGTGGTCTTCTTCCCGTTCGCCTTCTCCGGTCTCTGCGGGAGCGAGCTGTGCGAGCTCCGCGACAACCTCGAGGACTTCCAGGCGGCCGGGGTGCGGGTCCTGGGGATCTCGTGCGACCCGCTGTACTCGTTGCGCGCATGGTCCGAGCAGGAGTCGTTCGGGTTCGACCTGCTCTCGGACTTCTGGCCGCACGGCACGACCGCGCGCTCCTTCGGCGTCTTCAACCCTGAGCAGGGGCTGGCCGAGCGGGGGAGCTTCCTGGTGGACGCCGCCGGCACGGTGCGCTGGAGCGTGGTGAGCCCACGGGGCCAGGCGCGGCAGATCGCCGACTACCGGGCGGCCCTGGCGGGGCTGTGAGGCGGCGGGCGGCACGCGGGTAGGCTGTGGCGCCGTCGGGCCTGTAGCTCAGTTGGTCAGAGCGCCGCGCTTACACCGCGGAGGTCGTCGGTTCGAGACCGGCCGGGCCCACCGTCGTGCCCACGGGCACGCACGGCCTCGCCCGAGGTCGGGTCCCGCGGCTTCCGGGTAGCGTTCGACCGGTGAGCCCTGCACCCGCTGAGAGAGAACTGCCACCCACCCTCGCCACGGTCGTCGCGAACCTCGACCGGCGGTACCCGCCAGGGACGGCGGAGGACTGGGACGCCGTCGGGCTCGTCTGCGGTGACCCGGTCCAGCACGTGGAGAAGGTCCTGTTCGCGGTCGACCCGACGGCGGACGTCGTCGAGGAGGCGCTCGCCTGGGGCGCAGACCTCCTGGTGACCCACCACCCCCTCCTGCTGCGCGCCGTGCACTCGGTGGCAGCCACGACCTTCAAGGGCGCCCTGCTGCACCGGCTGGTGCGCGGTGGCTGCGCGCTCTACGTCGCTCACACCAATGCCGACGCGGCCGACGACGGCGTCGCGCACGCGCTGGCCGAGGCCGTCGGGCTGCAGGACCTGCGACCGCTCGTCCCGCTGCACCAGGAGGCTCTCGACAAGGTGGTGGCGCTCGTCCCCGACGGCCATGCGGAGGCCCTCGTCACGGCGCTCTCCACCGCGGGTGCCGGTGAGCTCGGTTCGTACAGCCGTTGCGCCTGGACCACGACGGGGGTGGGCACCTTCGTCCCCGGCGCCGATGCGACCCCGTTCGTCGGCGTGGCCGGGCAGGTCGAGCAGGTCAGCGAGACCCGGGTGGAGATGATCGCCCCGCGCAGGCTCCGCGACCGGGTGGTCGCTGCGCTGCGTGCCGCTCACCCGTACGAGGAACCGGCCTTCGACGTCCTGGAGACCGCCGCGCTGCCAGGCTCGGTCGGGACCGGTCGGGTGGGGGTGCTGCCGCACCCGGTCACTCTGGGTGCGTTCGGAGACCAGGTGGCCGCGGCACTGCCGGCGACCGAGCAGGGCGTCCGGATCGCAGGTGACCTCGACATGCTCGTGCGGACCGTGGCCGTCGTCGGCGGTTCCGGTGACTCGCTGTTCGACGCGGTCCGTGCCAGCGGGGCGGACGTCTACCTGACTGCTGACCTGCGGCACCATCCGGCGTCCGAGCTGCGCGAGAGGGCCGAGTTCGAGGCCCGCCAGACCGGCGCCAGGGGTCGCGCCGGGGTGCCCTACCTGGTCGACGTGGCCCACTTCGCGAGCGAGTGGCCGTGGCTCCCGCGCGCAGCGAGGGCACTCGAGGCGGATCTGAGACAGCCCGCGGGCACTACGGTGGAGACCCGGGTGAGCACCCGCCGCACCGATCCTTGGACAGCGAGGATCTCCTCGCCCACCAGGCCTTCCCCGCCCGCCACGTCCGGAGGACACCGCCCGTGACCACAGCCCCCGTCGCCGACCAGCATCGGCTCCTCGAGGTCCAGGCCCTGGACACGCGCCTCCAGCAGCTCGTGCACCGCAGGACGAACCTCCCCGGTCACGCCATCGTCACCGACCTGGTCTCGCGCCTCGAGGACGTCGAGTCCGCGCTCGTGACCTCGCGCACGGCAGCCGGTGACCTGCGTCGTGAGCTCGCCAAGGCTGAGGGGGACGTCGAGCAGGTGCGTGCACGGGCGGCACGTGACCAGGCGCGGATGGACTCGGGCTCCGCGAGCGCCAAGGACCTCCAGGCGCTCACCAGCGAGCTCACGGCACTGGGTCGGCGTCAGGCCGAGCTGGAGGACGTCGAGCTGGCGATCATGGAGCGTCTGGAGTCGCACGAGACCGCGCTCGCGGGTCTGACCACCGCACGTGACGGGGTGCTCGAGCACACCGAGCAGGCCCGGTCCGCCCTCGCCCGTGAGGTCGCGGCGATCGACGAGGAGATCGCGGCGGTCCAGACCGAACGCGAGTCACTCTCCCAGGGACTCGACGCCGGGCTGGTCGCGCTCTACGACCGGCTGCGCGAGAGCTCGGGTGGTCTGGGAGTGGCTCTGCTGCGCGGACGCCGGTGCGAGGGCTGCCGGCTCGAGCTCAACCCGAGTGACGTCGCGAAGATGATGTCCGCCCCGGTGGACCAGGTCGTGCGGTGCGAGGAGTGCAGCCGGATCCTCGTGCGAGCGGCGGACCCTGCTCGATGAGCTCGCAGGGACGTCGGCTGGTCGTGGAGGCCGACGGCGGCTCGCGGGGCAACCCGGGACCGGCCGGCTACGGGGCTGTGGTGCTCGACGCCCGGACCCGCGAGGTGCTCGCCGAGCGTGGTGACTTCCTCGGTGTCGCGACCAACAACGTGGCCGAGTACTCGGGCCTGGTGGCCGGTCTCGAGGCCGCGCGGGCGATCGACCCCGAGGCCGAGGTCGAGGTGAGGATGGACTCCCGGCTGGTCGTGGAGCAGATGGCCGGCCGCTGGAGGGTCAAGCACGCGGACATGCAGCGGCTGGCCGACCAGGCACGAGCCGTGCTGCCGGTCGGGCAGGTCACCTACACCTGGATCCCGCGCTCGGAGAACGCGGTCGCGGATGCGCTCGCCAACGAGGCCATGGACCTGCGCGCGGTGGTCGTCCGGGACCACGGGCCCTCGACGGGTCACGACGACACCGGATCGCGCGCCGACGGACCACCGGCGCAGGACGAGCCCGGACGTGCGGCGCGACCGGCCCTGCGGGAGCGGAGACCCTCGGGCTCGGCCATGCGCTTCGACGACACGGAGCCGGTCACCGTCGTGCTGATCAGGCACGGTGAGACCACCCTGACGCGCAGCAAGGCACTGTCCGGCTCGTCGGTGCCCGGTCCGCCACTGGCGGCAGCAGGTCGGGTCCAGGCGGCGCGGGCGGCGGACCTGACCTTCCGGATCGGCCGGTCGATCTTCACCGACCTGCCGCACCCCGGGGTCCTCCTCGCCTCACCGATGGTCCGCACGCAGGAGACCGCCGGGGCGGTGGCTCGCAGGCTGGGCCTCCCGGTCGCGCTCGCCGAAGCCTTCGCCGAGAGCGACTTCGGCGACTGGGAGGGCCTGTCGGTCGAGGCCGTCGAGGACGGGTGGCCCGGCCACCTGCGCCGCTGGTACGAGGAGCCCTCGGTCACCGCGCCCGGTGGGGAGTCGCTCGAGGACGTCGGCCGGCGGGTCAGGGCGGGCCTGCAGGAGCTGGTCGACGGCGGTGTCGATCGCACCGTGGTCGTGGTCAGCCACGCGATGGCCATCCGTGCGGCGATCGGCGTGACGCTGGGCATCCCCGCGACGGCGTGGTGCTGGCTCCGTGTACTTCCCGCGTCGGTCTCGGTGCTGCGCTGGTGGCCCGACGGCACGCGTGAGGCCGTCGTCATCGGCCTGCCGACCGAGGCCTGACGGCGCCCACCGCCGTCGGCGGTGGGATCAGGACCGGTGGCCGGTTCAGGCGACCAGGAGGGTCAGCACGTGCTGGCCGCCCGGGCCGGGGGTCAGCTCGGCGCCCTCCAGGCAGGACCCGGCGAGCTCCTGCGCTGCACCGAGCAGCTCCAGGGGGGTCTGCGGCTCGTCCGCCGCACGGGTGAGCAGGTGCCGGGTCAGCAGGCCTCGGGTGTGCTTGGCGGCGTGCGAGACGACCGTCCGGCGACCCTCGACCTCGCGGACCACCGAGACGTTCACGCGACCGGGCCCTGTCGAGGGGGCCCTCCAGGCGGCGGCGTAGGAGGCCGACCGGCAGTCGACGACCAATCGATCGGCCGCGAGCGGGTCGAGCACCTTGGCCAGTGGTGCTCGCCACGAGGACGCCAGGGGGCCGACCCCCGGCAGGGCGGTGCCCATGGACAGCCGGTAGGCGGGGATGAGGTCGGACGGACCGACGACCCCCCACAGTGCCGAGACGGTCAGGACGCCTCGCTCGGCACGTTCCCTGGCCCGGTCGTCAGGCAGGTCGTCGAGGCCGGCCGCCCCGTACAGCACACCCGTGTAGACCTCAGCCGCCGGCGCCACGGGCTCCGATCGCAGGCGCGTGTTGCGCAGCACCTCACTCGCCAGGGTCGGGCCGGTGCCGAGCACCTGTGCCGCGGCCGAGGACCGGCTCACCCGGATCAGGGCGGCCAGGACGCGGCGGCGGTGGGCCGAGAGGGATCGACCGCTCAGCACGGACAGGTCGAGCCTGTCGCCCGACACCGGGGCGGTCTTGCCCTCGGACGGGGGGAGCAGCACGAGCACGCTGCAGGCTAGCCGGTCGCCGCGGTACGGCCGCCATCGCCCACGCGCCGACTACGGTGAGATCGGTCACGGTGAGCGACGAGGGGTGTGGGTGGCGATGGTCCAGGTGACGTTCTACGGGCGGCGGTCTGCGTGGGCGGCCCGCACGACCGAGCTCTCCGACGCCGTGCACCGCACGCTGACCGGCGAGTGGGGGATCCCCGAGGCCAAGAGGTTCCACAGGTTCGTGCTGCTCGACGACACCGAGATCGTCGCCCCGTCCCGCGGGCCGGGCTACCTGGTCGTCCAGATCGTCTGCTTCTCGGGGCGCAGCCACGCGGCGGTCCGGCGCCTGCTCCACGCGTTCACCGACGACGTCGTGCCGGCCCTCGGCCTGCCCGTGGACGATCTCGAGGTCGTCGTCATCGAGAGCCCTCCGAGTCACTGGGGGATCCGCGGGATGATCGGGGACGAGCTCGCACTGGACTACCGGGTCGAGATCTGACTCTGACCCCGCCGCAGGCGTCGGGGCAGTCGAGGACGGAGACCGACGGGTCGGGCAGCGGCTAGGCTGTCGAGGTGGATGAGTCGGCCAGGCGGCCGCGTCGAGTGTGGTTCGCCACCTCGCCGAGGAACGTCCGGGCTCCACAGAGCAAGGTGGTGGGTAACACCCACCCGGGGTGACCCGCGGGAAAGTGCCACAGAGAAGAGACCGCCCCTGCCGCCTCGGCGGACGGGGTAAGGGTGAAACGGTGGTGTAAGAGACCACCAGCGTGCCGGGTGACCGGTGCGGCTCGGTAAACCCCACCTGGAGCAAGGCCAGACAGGGAGCGTTCGAGGGCTGCTCGCCCGAGCTCCCGGGTAGGCCGCTGGAGGCGTACGGCAACGTGCGTCGTAGATGGATGGCCGCCACCCGTGTGCGGGCAACCGCGTGCGGGGACAGAACCCGGCGTACCGGCCGACTCATCCGCCCTCAGGGGCTCGACCTGCTGATCACCGCCATGGTGCAGCGGGAGATGCAGACCAGCCTCCCGTCGTCGTCGGTGATCCGGATCTCCCAGACCTGGGTCCGACGGCCGAGAGCGATCGGTCTCGCGACGCCGGTCACCCACCCGGAGGTCACGGGCCGAAGGTGGTTGGCATTGATCTCCATGCCGACGGAGCTCGCCCGGTCGCGGTCGACCGTGAAGGTCGACGCCCAGCTGGCGAGGGTCTCCGCCAAGGTGACCGACGCGCCGCCGTGCAGGACTCCCATGGGTTGACGGGTACGGTCGTCGACCGGCATCCGTGCGCTCAGGTAGTCCTCACCGACCTCGAGGAGCTCGATGCCGAGACGGCCGATCAGGCTCCGACCGGACAGCTCGTTCGCGACGGCCAGGGACGGGACGCCGTTCCAGATCGGCTCGACGGGCCGGGCGAGGGCGATGGAGGGCGCTTCCGTGCGTGCCGTGCCGTTCATTCGCCAAGACTCAGGTGTGCGCGCGCCGCCTGCCAGGCGGCTCGATGCCCGAGGTGCGCTTGATCGGTCCATGTCACTGCCTCCTGCTCGCGTGGACGACCAGGTACTCCCAGTCGAGGACCAGGTGGTCGCGCGGAGCGTCGGGGCGGGCAGAGGCGACCGCGTGGGCGAGCAGGTCGGCGCGAAGGGTCGCCCGGCCCTCGGGGCTGAGACTCGCGGCCGCGGTGTGGGTGGGGCCGTAGTAGGCGAGGAAGAGGTCGACGAACGCCGCGGCGTCGGTGAAGCGTTGGGTGACCGAGTGCACCGTCGACCGCACGTCGGTGACACCGGCGCCGAGGAGGTCGGCGACGGTCTCGGTCGTGCCCCAGCGCAGCGGTGACTGGGTGACCGCCGGTGGTGGGACGTGACGGCCGACGATCCCGAACATGCCGCCGACGAACCCGCTGGGAGTCCAGCTGGCCAGCCCGATCTGCCCCCCGGGCCTGGTCACCCGGACGAGCTCGGCCGCCGCGCGCTGGTGGTCGGCGGCGAACATGACACCGATCGCGGACAGCACCACGTCGAACGACCCGTCGGGGTACGGCAGCTGCTCGGCGACACCATCGGTCAGGTCGAGGTCGAGCTGCTCGGCGGCTGCTCGCGCCCGGGCGATGCCCACGAGGGCCGGCACGTAGTCGAGCCCGGAGGCGCGGGCGCCCTGACGGGAGGCGGCGAGAGCTGCGTGGCCCGTCCCGGTGGCGACGTCCAGGACGCGCGCGCCGGGACGGATGCCGGTCTCGGTGACCAGGGTCTCCGCGACGGGCACGGTGAGCGCAGCGATCTTGTTGTAGTCGCCGCTGCTCCAGACCTTCTGCTGGCGGTCGCGCAGGGCGTCGAGGACGACAGCGTGGGTCTGGGCAGGGGCGGTGTCGGTGTCAGTGGCCATGGGTGTTGCCTCTCCGTGGGTGGTTGTCGGGAACTGAGATCGAGCGGGGTTCAGCTGGTGGTGAGGCACTCGGCCCACACGTGGGCGGTGAGCCCCGAGCTGGGGTGCTGGTTCCACAGCTCGACGCTCCAGCCGGAGCCGTCGACGGCGGCGGCGGACGCGACGACGCGGGTGAAGCCCGTGCTCTCGCTGGACAGTCCGCCGTCGATGGCCGTGGAGCCGGCAGGGCAGGGTGCTGTCGCCGTCGTGCGTGAGATCGGCGCGACGGCCACGGACTCCGTCGTGTACTGGGGCCCGTCGGGGAGCTGCTCGACGGGTCGGTCCGTGATCGCCATGGCGGCGGCAGTGCTGCCGGCGAGCACCACGAGGAGGATCACGGCCGCGAGCAGCAGGAGGCGGCCGTGGCGCATGGTGGTCCGGGTCATGGTGGTCTGGTTGATCGTGCTGGTCATCGTGCTGCCCTTCTCTGTCGGGTCTTGACGGACGGGTGATGGGGGTGGTCGGTCGGGCGCGCGACGGCGCGGAGCACCCGCTCGTCGGCGACCTGGAGGAAGGCGCGGCAGAGGCCACTGACGTGCGTGACAGGGGCCTCAGCGGGTGGGGTACGCGGTCGACAGGATCAGACGGAGTGCCTCGACGAGGGACGCACTCGAGCGCCGGATCGCCTCAGGCGTCGGCCGAGCAGGAGCAGTCGGTGCCGTGATGCGGGTGGACGTCCTGCACCGAACCGCGGACGTCGAGCTGGACCTGGCAGCAGGAGGTGACAGCCTCCCGGAGGCCACGTCGTCCCCGCTGGACGCGTGACTTCATCCCGGAGACCGAGATGCCGGCGGCTCGCGCCGCTTCCACCTGGCTGCGCCCGTCGAGGTCGACCAGCTCCACGGCCGCCGCCTGGTCGGCCGGAAGCAACCGCAGGAGCGGCCGGACGCACGACGCCAGCCCGGCGAGCGCCTGTTCGGCGTCGGCATCCTCGTCGGTGGTCGGAGCCGACGCGGCCCGTTCGGGGAGGGCGTCGGTGGCGATCTCACGGCGGTGGACCGCTGAACGGTAGTAGTCGGTGATCGCGTTGCGCGTCACCGTGTAGAGCCACGCCAGGACGGTTCTGCGCTCGCGGTCCCCGGCGGTGTCCTCAGTCAGCCGGTGGGCCACCATCTGGCTCTGGGTCAGTCGCAGCGCGACCAGCTGCAGGATGTCGTCCGCGTCCTCAGGTCGGCTGACGCGGCGGCCGATGAACGCCCGGAGCCCGCCGGCGAACTCTCGCCAGGCCGCCTCGACCACTGCCGCGTCCGACAGGTCCGGACGCTCGGGGAGGGTGATCGTCGTCATGCCGGGTGTGCTCATCTCGGTCCTCTCTCGACCCTTGACCACGGTAGGCGCGGTCAGGCGCAGCTGACACCCCTAGAGACGAGGCTGCGCCGCGACGGACGCAGGCCTGCTCCGCGACGGTTGCGTCCCTTCGCCAGGTCCTCCGTCACAACACGTGTCGAGCTGTCCACCGGAAGGAGCCCCGTGATGACCACCGAGCACCCGTCTTCCGCCTTCGAGGATGCGACCCTCGCTGCGGATGCCATCGGCACCGATGCCTGCTGCTCGGTGGAGCAGCGCGCCACCTGCTGCGGTCCTGGGGAGAAGGGCGGCTGCTGTGACGTCGAGCAGGCCGTCGGCGGAGGCTGCGGCTGCCGATGAGCGCGGTCGTGCGCACCACCGAGGCAGTCGGGGTCGAGCCGGCTGCCGATGGACGCAGGGCGTCAGCGGTCGATCGGCGCGGCCAGGTCCGCGCGCGCCCGATGCTCGGCGGGGTGCGGCGCCGTGAGCGCGTCGCTGATCAGTGAGCAGGTCGGCGCTGCAGGCAGTGACGCGGGTCGACCGACCAGGAAGCCCTGCACCGCGTCGGCGCCGAGCTCGCACCACTGCCGCAGGTCGTCCTCCTCCTCGATGCCCTCGACGACGAGCTGCGCGCCGGTCCGGTGCACGAACTCGATGAGCGCGCCGCCCAGGGCCTGGCGGACGGGGCTCGAGCAGACGTCCTGGGTGAGCGAGATGTCGAGCTTGATGATGTCGGGACTCAGCTGCACGATGTGCTGCAGGCTCGAGAAGCCTGCACCGGCGTCGTCGACCGCGATCGACACGCCGGCTTCGCGCAGGGCGGTCAGCGGACCGCTGAGCAGCTCGTAGTCGCGGATGGCCGCGTGCTCGGTGAGCTCCAGGATCACCCCCTCGGACCCACGCGAGACCAGGAGCTCGTGCAGCCGGGGATGCGCGAGGGTCGCGGGGGAGGCGTTGAGGGACAGGCCGACCCCGGGCGGCAGGCTCCGAGCGGCGTCCAGCGCGGCCTCGATCGCGGCCATCTCGAGCTCTGCGCCCAACCCGGCCTGCTCGGCGGCCGCGAACCAGAGGTCGGGGGTCCGGCGGGGTTCGGTGTCGAACCGTGTCAGCGCCTCGACCGCGAGGAGACGACCGTCGTCGAGGGAGTAGATCGGCTGGAAGACGGGGTGGAAGGACCGGCTGCGCAGGACCTCGCCGACGAGCGGCACGAGACCTGCGTCGAGCACGAGGGAGGGGGACTCGGGACCGACGATCATCTCGCGCAGCTCGTGTGCGACACGTTCGTTGTCGACCCGACGACGCAGGCTCAGGCACAGTCCGGCGAGCGCTGCCACCCCGAGGAACATCGTGGCGCGGACGATCATCCCGGTCAGCGCCTGCGGCTCGTTGCTCACGCTGTCGAGCGGCATCAGCGGCCCGCACAGCACGGCGGCCACGACGGCGGTGCCGGTCGCGCCTCGGATCCCGAAGGGGAGCGCCGCGAGGATGATCGGGAGGTAGAAGAGGTGCGGGGTGCCGGACCGGGTCCCTCCCGCGGCCTGCACCACGCCCCACGCGGCGGCGAGCAGCGCGGCGATGACCAGGGCGGCGGTCCACCACCGGGCGTCGACCGCTCGGCTCACGACCCGGTCGAGTGCGCCGCGCAGGCCTGCGTCCTGGCTCGGGACGTACGGGGGGCGTCGAGCGTCTGGGGTGCTCGCTGCCGTCCTCACGCATCACCCCTCGGGCCCCTGGTGGGCCAGGGTGGCCACCGCTCGCCACATCATGGTCATGGCGGTGATGACAATGCACGTAACGTGCCGGGTGAAATGGTCTCTACCAGGCCCGTGCCAGGCGTGGTGAGCAGTCACGGGAGGGTCGACCGGGAGGTCAGCGGGCGTCGTCCTCCGAGCCGAGCGGCACCGGCTGGTCTGTCTCTGGGGTGTGAGGGGTCTCCTCGTCCTGGAGCGGGCCGCTGTCGGGGTGCGGGTCGGGATCGACGGCCTTGGTCGGCAGGTCGGGCTGGGTCGGGTCGAAGCTGTCGGGGATCTTGTCGGTCATGGACCCACGGTGGCACCGCAGACGGGGGAGCGCATCCCGATCCGTGCTGCCGGGTCGAGAAGGACGCGGTCGCCCGGGGCGGCTCGGGGTCCGTGCGATCGGTGGGCCGGCGGGGTATCGTTGCGGTTGCGTTCTCCTGTGCCCGGACCCCGCCGTGGCGACCGCTCCACGAGGTGGTATCGGCCAGCAGCCCCTGATGCTGTCGGTGCCGCTCCCGACGGCCAAGGGATGGCACATGCACGACTCGACGGATGCTCCGGTCGGTGGGATCTCACTGACCGAACGACACGACTCCACGGTCGTCCACCTGTGGGGTGAGATCGATGATGCGTTGCGGCACCAGGCGGGCACTGCCCTCGCCGAGGCGCTCGACCGCGACCGTCCGGTGGTTCTGGACGCCGGCCGTGTCACCTTCATCGACTCGACGGGGATCGCCTTCCTCATCCAGTTCTGCACGATCGGCCGCGAGGAGGGCCTGGCGGTGACCCTGCGAGAGCCGCCGCCGATCGTCACCGACGTCCTGGAGATGCTGGGTCTGGCCGGGATGTTCGCCGAGCCGACCTCGGTCTCGTCGGATGGTGTGCGTGTCGACGCCGGGATCGACCCGCCGGGTACGGCCTCGTGAGCTGAACGTCTCGGAGGCGGTGGGCGCGCTCGCCCTGAGGGCACTCAGGAGGGTTCGTCGAGGTGCCCGGCGTCGCGGTGCGGACGTTCCTTGTGCGCGGTGCCGGCCTCGAGGTCGATGTGCCACGGGGGCTCGCTGTCTCCCGGTGTGACCAGGCCGTGACGCCGGGTCTCGTTCTCCTCGTGCAGGTAGCGCGCCGTCGGCTGGAACACGTCGATCAGAGCACCGAACGCACCGGACCCCGAGCCGTGGGTGGCGGGGCGCCGTGCGGCACGCGCGCGACCGGGGGTGCGGAGGGCGACGAGACGGTCCAGCAGCACCAGGAGCAGCGCCCCAGCTGCCACGACCCCCACCCAGGCGTCCATCCGGGTCTCAGTGCAGGCTGGTGCCGCGTGCGGCCAGTGCTGCGGCCCCGACGATCCCTGCGGCGTTGCGCAGCTCCGCGGGGACGATGGGCGTGCGCAGGTCGAGCAGCGGCAGGAAGTTCTGGTGCTTCTTCGACACACCACCACCGACGACGATGAGGTCAGGCCACAGGAGGTCCTCGACCACCCGGAAGTAGCGCTGCAGCCGCTTGGCCCACTGCGCCCAGTCCAGGTCGTCACGTTCGCGCGCGGAGTCCGCGGCGCGGCTCTCGGCGTCGTGGCCGTCGATCTCCAGGTGCCCGAGCTCGGTGTTGGGCACGAGGGTCCCGTCGACCACGAGGGCTGAGCCGATGCCGGTGCCGAGGGTGACCACCAGGACGACTCCGGAGTGGCCGCGCGCCGCGCCGTAGAGGGTCTCGGCGTACCCCGCGGCGTCGGCGTCGTTGTACGCGTGGACGACTCGGCCGGTGGCCGACGCGACCACCTCCGTCACGTCGGTGCCGATCCACGAGTCGTCGACGTTCGCCGCGGACCTGGCCACCCCGTGCTGGATGACCGCCGGGAAGGTGACCCCGATCGGCAGGTCGTGGGGCAGGTCGAAGGAGTCGACCAGCTCGGCGACCGTGGCGGCGACCGCCGCGGGGGTCGAGGGGCTGGGGGTGGGGATCCTGACGCGGTCTGCACTGAGCTCGCCGACGACGAGGTCGACGGGTGCCCCCTTGATGCCGCTCCCGCCGATGTCGATGCCGAAGGCGCGTGTGGGGTGGTCGGAGGTGCTCGTCGCGGGCGTCATGGCAGGGTCAGGATCTCCGCTCCGGTCTCGGTGACGACCAGGGTGTGCTCGAACTGGGCGCTCCGCCTGCGGTCCTTGGTGACCACCGTCCAGCCGTCGTCCCACATCTCCCACTCGTGGCTGCCCAGGTTCAGCATCGGTTCGATGGTGAAGACCATGCCGGGCTCGATGACCTCGGCGTGGTGGGGGGCCGAGTCGTAGTGCGGGACGACCAGCCCGGAGTGGAAGGCCTCACCCACACCGTGGCCGGTGAAGTCACGCACGACGCCGTAGCCGTGACGTCGGGCGTAGGCCTCGATGACCCGACCGATGACGTTGATCTCCCGTCCGGGCGCCACGGCGCGGATCCCGCGCATCATCGCCTCGTGGGTGCGCTCGACCAGGAGCCGGGACTCCTCGTCGACCTCACCCACCAGGAATGTCGCGTCGGTGTCGCCGTGCACCCCGTCGAGGTACGCGGTGACGTCGACGTTGACGATGTCACCGTCCTGCAGCACGGTCGAGTCCGGGACGCCGTGGCAGATGACCTCGTTGACCGAGGTGCACAGCGACTTCAGGAACGGGACCTGCTGGGGGTGCGGCTGGTAGTGCAGCGTCGAGGGGTAGGCGCCGTGGTCGCACAGGAACTCGTGCCCGACGCGGTCGAGCTCGTCGGTGGTCACCCCCGGGGCGACGTGACGGCCGACCTCGGCCAGGGCCTGCGCGGCGATCCGCGAGGCCACCCTGATGCGCTCGACGGTCTCGGCGTCCTTGACCTCCGAACCGGTGAAGCGCAGCTCCCGGTCCTTCCCGACGTACTCGGGGCGGGGGATGTGCGGTGGGACGGCGCGGACCGGGCCGACCTTCCCGGGGACGAGGGTTCCGCTCGGCGCGTGCGCGATGGGCATGCCTGGCAGTCTACGGACCACGGGCGTGCACTGCGCCTGGGTGGTGGTGCCGCTGCGTGCGGCCGTGAGAGGACGAGGGCGTCATGGGCGGATCGGACGAGCAGGGGACGACACCGGCGGACGGTACCGGGCATGGCTCGGGCGACTACTACTTCGATCCCACGACGGGCGAGGTCACGCAGGGCAAGGCCCGCTCGTGGACCGGTCGGATGGGCCCGTACGCCACCCGCGAGGAGGCCCAGCGAGCGCTCGAGAAGGCCGCCGACCGCACCGACGCGTGGGACGAGGCGGACCGTCGGTGGCGCGAGGACGACTGAGCCCGACCGGCCCCGCGCGGACGGCTCACTCGGCGAAGGTGTGCTCCTGCGCGGGGAACGCCCCGGACCTGACGTCCTGCGCGTAGGCGCGTGCGGCCTCGGTGAGCACCGCGCCGATCTGGGCGTACTGCTTGGCGAAACGCGGTGACCAGTCGGTCATCCCGGCCATGTCCAGCCAGACCAGCACCTGCCCGTCGCAGGCCGGTCCGGCGCCGATGCCGATCGTCGGGATGGACAGGACCTCGGTGATCCGTTCGGCAAGGGGCGCCGGCACCATCTCCAGGACGACGGCGAAGGCTCCCGCTTCCTGCAGCGCGAGGGCGTCCTGCGAGAGCTGCTCGGCGGCGTCGTCGCCCCGGCCCTGGACGCGCTTGCCCCCCAGGGCGTGCTCGGACTGCGGGGTGAACCCGAGGTGGCCCATCACCGGGATGCCGGCTTGGGTGACCTTGTGGACGTGCTCGGCGACCCGGCGTCCGCCCTCGAACTTCACCGCGTGGGCGCCGGCCTCCTTCATCAGGCGGACGGCGGTGGCGTGGGCCTGCTCGGGGGAGGACTCGTAGGACCCGAACGGCAGGTCGGCGACCACGAGCGACCGGCGCACGGCACCGGTCACGGCACGCGTGTGGCGGATCATGTCCTCCACCGTGACCGGCAGCGTGCTCTTCTCGCCCAGGATGTTGTCGCTCACCGAGTCCCCGACCAGCAGCACGTCGATGCCTGCGGCGTCGAAGATCCGGGCCGTCGGCGCGTCGTAGGCCGTGAGCATGGTGATCCGCTCGCCACGCTCCTTGGCCTCGCGCAGGTGGTGCACCCGGACGCGCCGCAACGGGGCGGTGTGCTCGGCGTGCGCGGCCCCGCCCGCGGGGAGCGTCCCTGCGGGGGTCGTCATCTCACTCATCGACTGGTTCCTTCGGTTCGCGCCACCGGTTGGTGACCGGCAGCCTACGGTCCCGCCCGAAGGCCAGGGCGGTCACCTTGGGTCCGGGGGGGTACTGGCGGCGCTTCCACTCGGCGGCGTCGACCAGCGAGAGCACCTTGTCCACCACGGCCGTGTCGAAACCACGGGCCAACAGCTCCGCACGGCCCTCGGCGTGCTCGACGTAGGCGTCGAGCACCTCGTCGAGCAGGTGGTAAGGCGGTAGGGAGTCCTCGTCGACCTGTCCCGGTCTCAGCTCGGCCGACGGCGGCTTGGTGATCGAGCTCTCCGGGATGGGTGGGAGCAGGCCGTTCGTCAGGGCGTCGTCGTTGCGCCATCGTGCCAGCGCCCACACCCGTGACTTGTCCACGTCCTTGAGCGGGGCGAACCCGCCGACGGCGTCGCCGTAGATGGTCGAGTAGCCCACCGCGAGCTCGGACTTGTTGCCGGTCGCGAGCACGAGGTGGCCCTCGACGTTCGAGATGCCCATCAGGATGACGCCTCGGACGCGTGCCTGGACGTTCTCCCCGGCGAGCCCGGGCAGCTCCATCTGGCTCTCGAACGCATCGACCATCGGACCGATCGGCTGCACCCGGTAGTCCGCGCCCAGCCGCTCGGCCAGGTCGGCTGCGTCGCCCCGTGAGTGCTCGGAGGAGTGGCGTGAGGGCATCGACACCCCCACCACGTTCTCCCCGCCCACGGCGTCTGCCGCGATCGCCGCGACCAGGGCCGAGTCGATACCGCCGGACAGGCCGAGCACCACCGAGCCGAACCCGTTCTTCGTCATGTACCCCCGCAGACCCGTGACGAGCGCGGAGTAGACCTCGGCGTCGGTGCCCAGCGGTGCTACGAGGGCGCCCCGCATCGCCGTGCCGTCCTCCGCGAGGTCCCAGAGCAGCAGGTGCTCGACGAACTGCGGCGCACCTGCGACGGGGTTGCCCTCGGCGTCCACCACGAACGAGCCGCCGTCGAAGACCAGGTCGTCCTGGCCTCCCACCATGTTGACGTACACCACCGGCGCGCGGACCTCGCGAGCCCGCCGGGCGGCGAGCTCGGCGCGCACATGCCCCTTGCCTTCCTCGTAGGGCGAGCCGTTGAGCACGACGAGGAGATCGGTACCCGTACCGTCCATCAGCGGCAGCGGCCCACCGTCCTGCCAGATGTCCTCGCAGATCACCACGCCGACCCTGCGGCCCTCGACCTCCACGACGCACGGCGAGGTGCCAGGCTCGAAGATCCGGTACTCGTCGAACACCCCGTAGTTGGGCAGGTGGTGCTTGTCGTAGCGGGCGACGACCTCGCCCCGGTGGACCACGACGGCCTGGTTCGTGGGACGGCCGCTCGCGCTGCGACCCAGGGTCCCCAGGACGACGGCGACCTCGCCGAGCCCGGCGTCGACCAGGGCCGAGGTGAGCGTGTCGAGGCTGCGCTCGGCCGCGCGGGCGAACGAGTCGCGCAGCGCGAGGTCCTCGATCGGGTAGCCGGTGAGGGTCATCTCCGGGAAGACGACCAGCCGGGCGCCCTCGGCCGCGGCCGACCGCGTCCAGTCCAGGACGGCCCGGGCGTTGCCCTCGACATCCCCCACGCAGGTGTCGATCTGGGCCAGTGCGATACGCAGCGCTGCCATGGTCGCCACCCTAATCGTGCTGATCTACGGCTCGCAGGTCAGACGTGTCACCTGACAGTCACACGGGTGAGGCAGGATGGCCCCATGGACAGGCAGCAGGAGTTCGTTCTCCGCACGGTCGAGGAGCGGGACATCCGCTTCATCCGTCTCTGGTTCACCGACGTGCTCGGGATCCTGAAATCGGTCGCGGTGGCACCCGCCGAGCTCGAGTCCGCCTTCGCCGAGGGCATCGGGTTCGACGGCAGCGCGATCGAGGGCCTGACCCGGGTGTACGAGGCCGACATGCTGGCCAAGCCGGACCCGTCGACGTTCCAGGTCCTGCCGTGGCGAGGCGAGCGCCACGGGACGGCACGGATGTTCTGCGACATCCAGACACCCGACGGCGAGCCGTCGCTGGCCGACTCCCGGTACGTGCTCAAGCGTGCGCTGTCGCGGGCCAGCGACAAGGGGTTCACGTTCTACACGCACCCCGAGGTCGAGTTCTACCTCTTCGAGAACCCGGCGGACCCCGACAAGCCGTTGGTCCCGGTGGACACAGCGGGCTACTTCGACCACGTCTCGCGCGGGACCGCGCACGACTTCCGGCGCGCGGCGATCACGATGCTCGAGTCGATGGGGATCTCGGTCGAGTTCTCCCACCACGAGGCCGGCCCGGGGCAGAACGAGATCGACCTGCGCTACGCCGACGCCCTCACCACTGCGGACAACATCATGACCTTCCGCACCGTGGTCAAGGAGGTCGCGCTCGAGCAGGGCGTCTACGCCTCGTTCATGCCCAAGCCGATGGCCGACCACCCCGGTTCCGGCATGCACACGCACCTCTCGCTCTTCGAGGGTGACCGCAACGCCTTCCACGAGCCGGGCGCGCCGATGAGCCTGTCGGTCACCGGGCGCCGCTTCATCGCCGGCCTGCTCCACCACGCCGCGGAGATCACTGCGATCACGAACCAGTACGTGAACTCCTACAAGAGGCTCTGGGGAGGCGCCGAGGCGCCCTCGTACATCTCGTGGGGTCACAACAACCGGTCGGCGCTGGTCCGGGTGCCGATGTACAAGCCGGGCAAGGGCAACTCCTCCCGGGTCGAGTACCGGGCCGTCGACTCCGCGACCAACCCCTACCTCGCCTTCGCGGTGATGCTCGCGGCCGGCCTCAAGGGCATCGAGGAGGGCTACGAGCTGCCTGACGGTGCCGAGGACGACGTCTGGGAGCTCACCGATGCCGAGCGTCGCGCGCTCGGGATCGAGTCGCTGCCGTCGTCGCTCGACCAGGCGATCGCGATCATGGAGAAGTCCGAGCTGGTCGCCGAGACCCTCGGCGAGCACGTGTTCGACTTCGTGCTGCGCAACAAGCGCCAGGAGTGGGACGGGTACCGTGCCCAGGTGACGCCGTACGAGCTGAAGCGGTACCTGTCGGTCCTGTGAGCACGGACAGCGTCGGCGGACGTCCTGGAGCGCGGCCCGAGGTCTCGCTGCGGATGCGGCTGACCCGCGGCGGCTTCACCGACTCGAGCCGCGCGCTGACGCTGCTCGCCGACGCGGACCTCGTCGCGCTGCTCGGTCCCCTCGAGGAGAGCTCGCCGCTGCGCGAGTCGCTGCTGGACGGCCTGTCCCGCACGGCGTCGCCCGACGACGCCCTGCTGGCGCTGACCCGCCTCGCGGCGACGGTCACCGCGACGGGTCCCGCGCTCGCGCAGACGGTCCGTACCGGTCTGGCGAACGAGGGCCTGCTGCGCACCAGGCTGCTCGCCGTCCTCGGGGCGTCCTCGGCACTGGCCGACCACCTCGCGCGGCACCCCGGCGACCTCGCCGCCCTCGAGGAGCCGACGGCAGTCGGGGCGGACAGCCGTGCGGTGCGTGCCGAGCTGCTCGCGGCGGTCGGAGCCGACCCGCAGGCTTCCCCGGTCGCTACGGTGACCGGCTCGCAGGGCGTGGACGCGCTGCGTCGTGCCTACCGCCGCAGGCTGCTGCGCATCGCCGCGGCCGACCTGACCAGCGAGGAGCCGCTGTCGCTCCTCCCCGCTGTCGCGGCGGCGCTGGCGGACCTGGCGGCCGCTGCCCTCGAGGGCGCGCTCGCCCTGGCCAGGTCCGAGCTCCCCGACCACGGTGAGGGGGTGCGGCTTGCGGTGATCGGCATGGGCAAGTGCGGCGGTCGTGAGCTCAACTACGTGAGCGACGTCGATGTGATCTTCGTGGCCGAGCCCGCGGAGGGGGTCGACGAGTCGACGGCGCTGACGGCCGGCGCGCGGCTCGCCACGGTGCTGAGCAGGGTGTGCTCGGCGGCCTCGACCGAGCCGGCGCTGTGGCCGGTCGACGCCGCGCTGCGCCCCGAGGGCAAGAACGGCCCGCTGGTCCGCACGGTCGCGAGCCATGTCGCCTACTACGAGCGCTGGGCCAAGACCTGGGAGTTCCAGGCCCTGCTCAAGGCGCGCACGGTGGCCGGAGACCTCGAGGTCGGCCGGGAGTACTGCGACGCGTTGTCGCCGATGGTCTGGACGGCGGTCGAGCGGGAGAACTTCGTGGAGGACTCCCAGGCGATGAGACGCCGGGTCGAGGACCACGTGCCCGCCGCCGAGGCCGACCGCCAGCTCAAGCTCGGGGTGGGAGGGCTTCGGGACGTGGAGTTCACGGTCCAGCTGCTCCAGCTCGTCCACGGTCGGGCCGACGAGTCGATCCGTAGCCCCAACACCCTCAGCGCGATCGCCGCGCTGTCGGCGGGCGGCTACGTGGGCCGCGAGCACGCCGCGCGGATGGCGGTGTGCTACCGGCTGCTCCGCGCCCTCGAGCACCGGATCCAGCTGCACCGGATGCGACGCACCCACCTGATGCCGACGGCCGATGCCGACCTGCGCCGGCTCGCCCGGTCGGTGGGCATGCGCAGCGGTGGCGCGGAGGAGCTGGGGGAGCGATGGCGCTCGGTGCGTCGCGAGGTGCGGCACCTGCACGAGGAGCTGTTCTACCGTCCACTGCTGCCGGCCACCGCGCAGCTGTCCCGGGAGGAGGCCAGCCTGGCGCCCGAGGCGGCGCGCGCCCGGCTCGCGGCGATCGGCTACCGCGACCCCTCGGGTGCCGTCCGCCACATCGCCGCACTCACCGAAGGGGTGAGCCGGCGGGCCGCGATCCAGCGACAGCTCCTGCCGGTGCTGCTGGGTTGGTTCGCCGAGGGCAGCGACCCCGACGCCGGCCTGCTGGCCTTCCGCAGGCTCTCCGACGAGCTCGGGACCACCCACTGGTACCTCAAGCTGTTGCGGGACTCGGGCTCGGCGGCGCACCACCTGGCGTGCGTGCTCTCGACGTCGAAGTACGCGGCCGACGCTCTCGCGCGCTCCCCGGAGTCGGTGGCCTGGCTCGCCGACGACGCCGAGCTCGCGCCCCGTGACCGCGCCCGGCTCGCGGCCGAGGCCGACGCCGTCCTGACCCGACAGGACGACGCGACCGGGGCCGCCACGCTGCTGCGCGCCCTGCGGCGCCGGGAGATGGCGCGCACCGCTGTCGCCGAGGTCCTCGGCCGTCGGTCGGTGACCTCGGCCGCTCACGCGCTGACCGCGGCGGCCGAGATCGTCCTGGTCGGGGCGCTACGGATCGCGGAGTACGAGGCGAGGCACGGGCCCGAGGGCCTGCTGACGCGTACCTCGATCATCGCGATGGGCCGGCTGGGCGGTCGTGAGCTGGGCTACGGGTCGGATGCCGACGTGCTCTTCGTGCACGACCCTCTGCCGGGGCAGGACGAGGCGCGGGCCCAGGCGCAGGCGGTGGGGATCGCCGCGCGGGTGCGGGCGCTGCTCGGCGCCGTCGGGCCTGAGCCCACCCTGGAGGTCGACGCCGACCTGCGTCCCGAGGGGCGCAACGGCCCGCTCGCCCGCACGCTGGCGTCCTACCGGGAGTACTACCAGCGGTGGTCCTCGCCCTGGGAGAGCCAGGCGTTGCTGCGCGCGCGACCGGTGGCGGGTGACGAGGAGCTCGGGCAGAGGTTCGTCGACCTCGTCGCGCCGCGCCGCTACCCGGTCGGCGGCGCCGACCCGGGCACGGTGCGCGAGGTGCGGCGGCTCAAGGCCCGGATGGAGTCCGAGAGGCTGCCCCGAGGCGTTGATCCGACCCGTCACCTCAAGCTCGGCCGCGGAGGGGTCAGCGACGTCGAGTGGACCGTGCAGCTGCTCCAGCTGCGTCACGGGCATGAGATCCCCGCGCTGCGCACCCCGTCGACCCTCGAGGCCCTCGAGGCGGCCGAGGACGCGGGTCTGGTCGAGCCGTCGGACGCCGAGACCCTTCGTGAGGCCTGGGTGCTCGCGTCCCGGCTACGTGATGCCGTCGTCCTGTGGACCGGACGCACGGGCGGGGCCGCTGCTGACGTGCTGCCGCACGACCGGCGGGCCCTCAGCGGACTGGCCCGGCTGCTCGGGCACCCGCCGGGTCGCGGGGCCGCGCTCGAGGAGGACTACCTGCGTACGGCCAGGCGGGCGCGGGCCGTGGTCGATCACGTCTTCTACGACTGATCACCGGACGCGCGACGGGTGCCAGCGGCCAGCCCTCTGGTACCGCCTTCGATCTTCGGGCACGTGTCGGTGATCACGGCCAGCCCGGCCAGGAGGGCGCGCTCCTCGGCCTGCGGGTCGTGGACTCCCAGCTGGAGCCACACGGCACGTGCCCCGATCGCGATCGCCTCGTCGATCACGGACCCGGCGCGCTGGGAGTTCACGAAGACGTCCACCACGTCGATCCGGCCGGGCACGTCGGTCAGCCGGGGGTACCCCTGGGCGCCGTGGACGGCTTCGGCGCGCGGGTGCACCGGGACGATCTCGTGCCCGAGCGCCTGCAGGTAGGCGGCGACGCCGTGCGCGGCGCGCCGGGCGTTGGTCGACAGCCCGACCACGGCCCAACGCCCCGGCACGGTCAGCAGGCTGTCGATCACGGCGGTCGGGTCGTCGTCCATGGGCCCAGCCAAACACACCGGTGGACGGGGCTGCCGGGACTCACGTCGCCAGCAGGTCGCCGTGCGCCGCGAGCCGGTCGAGCACCTCGTCCGGCCCGAGCTGGACCAACCCCGCGGTCACCTCGTCCCAGTGGCGTGGCGCCGCGACCATCGGGTGGTCCCGACCCCGCAACGAGTACGGGGTGACCGTGGTCTTGGCGGGATGGTTCTGCGACCAGTCGATCAGCACCTTGCCCGGTCGCACCGAACGCTTCATGGTCGCCAGCACCAGGGCGGGGTGCTGGGCGGCGAGGTCGTGCGCCACCTGTCGTGCGTACTCGCGCACCTGCATCGCCGTGCGCCGGCCGTCGAGGCGGGCGTAGAGCTGCATCCCCTTGCTCCCGCTCGTCACCGGGACCGACTCCGTGAGGCCGTCGTCGGCCAGCCGGTCCGCCACGAGGTGCGCGACCTGAGCGCACTCGTCGAGGCCCGCGGGCGGTCCCGGGTCCAGGTCCACCACGAGCCGGTCCGGTGGGCGGACACCACCTCGTGGGCCGACACGCCACTGCGGGGTGTGGAGCTCGATCGCGCCCTGGTTGGCCGCCCAGACCAACCCGGCGAGGTCGTCCAGGAAGGGGAAGTCCACGGTCGTCCCCTCGTCGTCGCTCCCCGGGCTCGCGTGCAGCACCTGGTGACGGAGCCACTCGGGTGCCCCCCTCGGCGTGTTCTTCTCGAAGAACCGCTCACCGTCGACACTTTCGGGGAAGCGGATCCGTGTCACGGGCCGGTCGCGCAGCTGGGGGAGGATCGCGTCGGCGACCCGCGAGTAGTAGTCGATCATCTCGGCCTTGGTGAACCCGGTCGACGGGTAGAGCACCCGGTCCAGGTGCGTGAGCCGCACCCGGCGTCCGCCGACCTCGACCCACTGGGGCTGCTGATCGGGGCTCATGCGTCCTCCCAGGGGTCGACCTCGGTGTCCTGGCGCAGCCCGCGCACCACGGGGTGGCGCAGCCGACCGATGCGTGTGCGGTGCAGGTAGGAGACGTCGACAGTGACGGCCGGTTCGCACCAGGTCGTGCCGCGCCGGTCCACCTCGGGGATGCCGTCCAGGGCAGGTTGCGGGCGCTCCAGACCGACCAGGGCGAGGGCGACGTCCTGTCCGCGTCGCCCGGCCAGGCCGCTGCCCGCACGCCCCAGGTAGCGCCAGGCGCCGTCGCGGTCGGGGGCGGCCAGGAGCAGGGAGCCGAGCCGGCCGGGCGTCACACCCTCACCGGGTGGCCGGGTCCCGTGCCCGACGCCCTCTGCCCGCCACCCGACGACGACGGCCGTACGGACCGACCGGTGGGCCACCTTGACCCAGTCAGGGCTGCGTCGTCCCGGCTGGTACGTCGAGGTCCGCCGCTTGGCCACCACCCCCTCGAGACCGTGCTCACGGGTCACAGCCCACAGGTCGTCCACATCGGGGTAGACCGGCGACAGGTCGCAACGCGGGGGTAGGGTGAGCCGTTCGAGGGTGGCGCGGCGATCGGTGAAGCCCCGGCGGGTCAGGTCCACGCCGTAGAGCGTGAGGACGTCGAAGACCACGAAGGTCACGGGTGCGCGACGTGCGAGGGTCGCTGCCTGGCCGGCCTCGCGGACGTGCATCCGTTCGGCGAGGGCCTCGAAGGAGGGGCGGCCCCCGGACATGGCCACGACCTCTCCGTCCAGCACCGCTCCCTGGACCTCGGTCAGACCACCGAGCTCGGGATAGGCCACCGTCACCTCACGACCGGACCGCGAGACGAGGCGCAGATCCCCCTGGGTGGTGTCGGCGAGCACCCGGACACCGTCCCACTTGACCTCGTACGCCCACCCGGGCCCGCGCGGAATCTGCTCGACAGAGGGCGCTGGGGTGGCGAGCATGGGCTGCACGGGTCCATCCTGCCCAGGAAGGTGCGTGACGGCACCCGGTCCGTGCCGCCCTGCCCCAGGGCGGTGAGGCGGGTGGTCGGAGCCCGACCACGGGCGGGCACCGAGCGAGGAGGACGAGATGCGCGCGATCTGGAAGGGCGCTGTGGCCTTCGGGCTGGTCAACGTCCCGGTCAAGGTCTACGCCGCGACCGGTGAGAAGTCGGTGACCCTCAACCAGGTGCATGCCGAGGACGGCGGACGCATCCGGTACCGCAAGGTGTGCAGCGTGTGCGGCGAGGAGGTCACCGCGGACGACATCGCCAAGGGCTACCAGACCGACGACGGTCGGATGGTCGTCCTCACCGATGAGGACCTCGACGAGCTCCCGCTGTCGACCGAGCGCGAGATCGCCGTCCTGGAGTTCGTCCCCGCCGACCAGGTCGACCCGATCATGCTCGCCAAGACCTACTACCTCGAGCCCGAGAAGACAGCGGCCAAGCCCTACGCGCTGCTCCGGCAGGCGCTCGCCGAGACCGACCGGATGGCCGTGGTCAAGGTGTCCCTTCGCCAGCGTGAGTCCATGGCGGTGCTGCGGGTCCGTGACGACGTCATCTGCCTGCAGACGCTGCTGTGGCCCGACGAGGTGCGTGAGGCGGACTTCCCGGTCCTGGAGGCCGATGTCCAGGTGCGGCCCCAGGAGCTGCAGATGGCCTCGTCGCTGGTCGAGTCCCTCGCGGCGGACTTCGACCCGAGCGCCTTCGAGGACTCCTACCGGACCGCGCTGGAGTCGCTGATCGAGTCCAAGGTCGCCACGGGGAGCACCGTGCGGCCCGAGGCGGGCGAGGAGACGGCCGAGGAGGGCGGTGAGGTCGTGGACCTGCTCTCGGCCCTGCAGCGCAGCGTCGAGAAGGCGCGCGACGCGCGCGCGGGTCAGGAGGCGAAGAAGGGGACCTCGGGGTCCACGCGGAGCACGGCCAGGAAGTCGACCACGCCCGGCGCGTCATCGGCCACCCCCGCGAACGAGACGTCGGGCACCACGAAGAAGGCGCCCGCTGCGCGCAAGGCGCCCGCTGCGCGCAAGGCGCCCGCTGCGCGCAAGGCTCCCGCTACCAAGAAGACTCCGGCCGCGGCCAAGACGGCCGCCCCGAAGGAGGCCGGCGAACCGGCGAAGAAGACCGCCTCACGTCGCAAGGCGTCCTGACGGGTGGCGCGCCCGGCTGCCGGTCCGGACGGCGCGCAGGACAGGGTGGTCTCCGCACTGCACCGGATCGCTTTCCTGCTCGAGCGCGAGCAGGCCTCGTCCTACCGTTCGGCTGCCTACCGCGGGGCGGGGGACGTGCTGCGGTCCCTGGATGCCCAGGCCTTCGGTGAGCACGAGCGCGACACCTCCTGGCAGGGGCTGCCAGGGGTGGGTGCGCGTACGGCCGAGGTGATCGTCGCGGTGCTGCGCGGCGACGTCCCCGCGGTGCTCCGCGATCTCGAGAGCTCGCTCGCGGACCGCCTCGCGGGTGCCACCCCGGCGGGCCGCGAGCTGAGGGCCGAGGTCCGCGGCGACCTGCACGCCCACACCGAGGCCAGCGACGGGAGCGCGTCGCTGCAGGACATGGCGCTCGCCGCGATCGAGATCGGCCACGACTACCAGGCGGTCACCGACCACTCCCCGCGGCTGACGGTGGCCAACGGCCTGTCGGCCGAGCGCCTTCGACGCCAGGTCGAGCGGATCGCGACCCTGAACACGGTGCTCGGACCCTTCCGGCTCCTCACCGGGATCGAGGTCGACATCCTCGACGACGGCTCCCTGGACCAGGAGGCGGACCTGCTGGCCCGTCTCGACGTGGTCGTCGCCTCGGTGCACTCCAAGCTGCGGATGGACCGGGCGCCGATGACCCGGCGGATGGTTGCCGCAGTGACGGGTCCCTCGGTCGACGTGCTGGGTCACTGCACGGGCAGGCGGGTCCGGGGTCGCGAACGCCCTCCCAGCGACTTCGATGCCCAGGCGGTCTTCGCCGCTTGCGCCGAGCACGGTGTCGCGGTCGAGGTCAACAGCCGTCCTGACCGCAAGGATCCCCCTGACGAGCTGATCGCCGTCGCGGCCGATCTGGGCTGCCTGTTCACGGTGGACTCCGACGCGCACGCCCCCGGTCAGCTCGACTGGCTCGTGGACGGGTGTGACCGGTTGGCGGCGCACGAGGTCGATGCCGACCGTGTGGTCAACACCTGGTCGGTCGAGCGACTGCTGGAGTGGACGGGTCGCCGGTGACACGGGCCGCGCCGTCGGCCGAGCAACCATCGGTGTCTCCCCCCTTCTGGCACGGCACGAACGGGGTGATACTGGGCCACAGGCACGAGTGCGAACCGGTACTGCGACGAACCACCGAGGAACGGCATGGGGGACGACGAGCCAACGGCGCCCATGGGACCGCGCGCCCTTGGTGCGCGCGGATCTCGGCTCCGGGCTCGCCCGAGGCGGCCTCGAGGACGCCACCGCGCGGAACGGCGGTCGGGCCTGCGTCCAGCGGTCTCGACGCTGGTCCTGGCGTTGATGGTGCTGCCGGCGACGAACCTCTCCAGCGCGGTGGCGGTCGCCGAGACCACTCTGACCGTCGCGCGCCACTCGACGGTCCCGACCCGGGCGGAGGTGGCGGCTGCGCAGTCCGCCCGTCGGGCGGCTGAGGCCCGGGCCACGGCGCTCGTCGAGGTGGACGAGGCGCTCTCGGTCGCGCGCACCGCGCTCGACTCGGCCCGCGATGTCCTGCCAGCCGCGCTGCCGGGCGTCGACCAGGCCCTGCTCGCGGAGTACGAGGAGGCTGTCAGCGACCTCACGGTGACCGTGCGCAACGGGCCCGGTGCTCTCGCGACGGCACCGGCCGCTCACGGGAGCACCGTGCCGGTCTCGCAGGCCGAACCTGGTACGCCCGCGCCTGAGGCCCCGGCGGTCGTCGCGGAGGACGAGGAGAGTGCCGACCAGCCGCAGACCTCCCTCGACACGCTGCCGGACGAGCCCACGACGACCCCGTTGGCAGAGATCGACGCCAGCCGCAGGGTCGCGGCGGCGGCACATGACCTGCTGCAGCTGGCCGAGGAGGTGCAGCGGGCGAACGAGGTGGCGCTCGAGCGTCTGGTGTCGACCGAGGCGGTCGCCGACCTGGCCGTCACCGTGTCGGCGGAGTTCAAGGAGTCCGTGGTCGAGCTCAGTCCGCTCGAGGACGACGAGCGGTCCGTCAGCGTGGTCCGGGTGCAGGTGCTCGACCCGTCGGCCGATCCGTACCCGAACGGGCAGATCCCCCTCGAGGCACTGTGCAGCCTGAGCTTCGCACCGGACTTCCTGCTCCGGTGTGACGCCGCTGCGGCTCTTGAGGACCTCAACGTGGCCTACCGCACCCACTTCGGCAGCGACCTCCAGGTCGTCAGCGCCTACCGGACCTATGAGCAGCAGGTCCACCTCAAGCAGACGCGCGGGTGGCTCGCCGCCCGGCCCGGGACCTCGACCCACGGCCGCGGTCTGGCCGTGGACCTGGCCGGGATCGGCGGACTCGGGCAGTTCGACACCCCGGGGTACCTGTGGCTCCGGGAGAACGCGCCGTCGTACGGCTGGCACCACCCCGAGCTCATGCGACCCGGGGGCGGCGGGCCGCCCGAGCCGTGGCACTGGGAGTTCGGGACGGTCTGACCCGGCCGCGGCACGCCGGGAGCAGCACCGGGGGGTCGCGTGCTCACCCGCCGGTGAGGACGCGCTCGAACCGGCGCAGCTTCGTCACTGCCCAGGTGTAGTGGCTCGCTGTCGCCGAGACGAGGTACGCGCCGAGCGACGTCGTGCCGGTCCACGGGTAGAGCCTCTTGGTGAAGAGCTCGGCGTCCGTGTGCCGGCCGATGAGGTCCTGGATCTGTCGATGCGAGGCGTCGAGGTCAGCCCGCACGACAGAGAGGTCGACCTCCTGGTACCGCTCCCAGATCTCCTGGTTGAGCGCGGGCAGCGTGCGCCACGTGTGGCCAGGGGCAGGGATGGCGGGACGCAGACCCCGCGAGCCCTCGTCGTACCAGCCGAGCATCATCAGGTGCCACGCGTGCAGGTGACCGAGCACGTCACGTACGCACCGGTCCCGGTCCTCGAAGGGGAAGGGGGCCTGCAGGGCCGTCCGGGGCAACCGGTCCAGCACCGTGGCCAGGGCGGTGTACGCGCGGTCGCTCGAGGCCAGCAGCTCATCACGGGTGGTTGCTCTGGGCATGGTGCGCGCTCCGGGTCGGCGCTGGTCTGACCTTCTCAGCATCGCCCTCGACCGCGTCGTGCGTGGCGGACGAAGGGCCCACGGGATGACCGAGGTCCGGCAGGCGCGCCGGACCCCGGTCACCACAGGGGCGACCGGGGTCCGGGACGTGCGGCTCATCGGCTCACGGCGACCGCCGTGAGCAACGACGATCAGCAGTCGTAGTACATCTCGAACTCGTGCGGGTGCGGCCGCAGCCGGATCGGCGTGATCTCGTTGGTGCGCTTGAAGTCGATCCACGTCTCGATGAGGTCGGGGGTGAAGACGTTGCCCTCGGTCAGGTAGTCGTGGTCGGCCTCGAGCGCGTTGAGCGCCTCGTCGAGCGACGCGGGGACCTGCTGGATCGAGGCGTGCTCCTCGGGGGGCAGCTCGTAGAGGTCCTTGTCGACGGGCTCGGGCGGCTCGATCTTGTTCTTGATCCCGTCCAGGCCGGCCATCAGCATCGCCGAGAAGGCGAGGTAGGGGTTGGACGAGGCGTCCGGGACCCGGAACTCGATGCGCTTGGCCTTGGGGCTCGAGCCGGTGACCGGGATACGCACGCACGCGGAACGGTTGCGGGCCGAGTAGACCAGGTTGACCGGAGCCTCGAAGCCCGGGACGAGCCGGTGGTAGCTGTTGACGGTGGGGTTGGTGAAGGCCAGCAGCGAGGGGGCGTGCTTGAGCAGACCACCGATGTACCAGCGCGCGGTGTCGGACAGGCCGCCGTAGCCCTTCTCGTCGTAGAAGAGCGGCTCCCCGTCCTTCCACAGCGACTGGTGGACGTGCATGCCCGACCCGTTGTCACCGAAGAGGGGCTTGGGCATGAAGGTGGCCGTCCGGCCTGCGGCGTGGACCACGTTCTTGACGACGTACTTGAACAGCATCACCTTGTCGGCAGACTTGGCGAGCTCGTCGAAGCGGTAGTTGATCTCCGCCTGCCCGGCGGTGCCGACCTCGTGGTGGGAGCGCTCGACCTCGAGGCCGAGCGCGTCCAGGGCCAGGCAGATCTGGTCACGCAGGTCGGCGAAGTGGTCGACCGGCGGGACGGGGAAGTAGCCGCCCTTGTAGGGGGTCTTGTGGCCGAGGTTGCCACCCTCCTCCTTGCGGCCGGTGTTCCAGGCCGCCTCGATGGAGTCGATGTGGTAGTAGCTCTCGGACTGGCTGGTGTGGAACCGGATGTCGTCGAAGATGTAGAACTCGGCCTCGGGGGCGAAGAACGCGGTGTCGGCGATCCCGGTCGACTTGAGGTACGCCTCGGCCTTCGCGGCGATCTGGCGCGGGTCACGGCTGTAGGGCTCGTCGGTGTACGGGTCGACGATCGACATGTTGATGTTGAGCGTCTTCTCGGTCCGGAAGGGGTCGAGATACGCCGTGTTCAGGTCGGCGATGAGCTTCATGTCCGACTCGTGGATCGCCTGGAACCCTCGGATCGACGAGCCGTCGAACATCTGGCCCTCGGTGAAGAACGAGGCGTCAACGGTCCCGGCCGGCACGTTGAAGTGCTGCATCACACCCGGCAGATCACAGAACCGGACGTCGACGAACTTCACGCCCTCGTCCTTGATGAAGGCCATGACCTCATCGGCGTTGCTGAACATCCGCTGCTCCTTGTTCTCGGGGATCTCGGGCTCTTCGGCGTCGAAGGTCGCCGCGTGCTCGGTGCTCCGAGGCTAGGGCGTGGGGGTTTCCTTGCCGTGTACCTCGTGTTTCGGCCGCGTTACCTGGTCCCCGCCGTCCGCCCGTCCTCGTCGGTGGTCGCTGCTGGCCCGCCGCCGGCCAGTCGATAGTCTTGCCCGATGGCGTCGCGACGGGAGGACCTCGGGTCCTGGCTGGAGGGTACCCCCGGAGGCGAGGGTTCTGGCGGCTCGTCCCGCCTGGGGCTGCCGGCTGCCGGACCCGGCTCGCTGGCTCCGGTCCCACGACGCCTCGTCGGCCTGGTCGTCGACTGGGTGCTCAGCACCGCGGTGGCCACGGCGTTCCTCTCGACGCACGCGCTGATGCCGCTGGCCGTCTTCGCCGTCTCGACCCTTGTGCTCGTCGCGACCCTGGGGAACACGATCGGTCATCGACTCGTCGGGCTGCGGGTGGTCCGTCTGCAGGCCACCGCCAGGGTCGGGGGAGCCGAGCCTGTCCCGCCGCCGGGTCTCGTGCCGGCGCTGGTGCGCACCGCGCTGCTCTGCCTGGTGATCCCCGCGGCGATCTGGGACGGCTCAGGTCGGGGCATGCACGACGTCGCGGCGGGGACGGCCGTGGTACGGCGCTGAGAGGTCAGCGGCCCCGCATCCCCTTGCGGTCGGGACGCGCCTTATAGGGGTCGACACCCTTGGGCAGGGGGAGCCGGGCTCCGCCGAGCGATCGGAGGCGCTTGATGACCTCGGAGGTCTCCTGCTTGGTCAGCTTGGACTTGAGCCGCTGGACGCGCCGGGGGAGCTTGCGCAGCGGGACCTGACCCTCCTCGCTGCCTGCCTGGATCAAGATGATCGGGACGTTCGGCAGCACGCGGGCGATCTTCTTGCGCTCCGACTCCAGGAGCTTGGGGACGCGGGACGCGGGGCCTTCGCTGACCAGGACGACGCCTGCCCGCCCGACACCCCGGAACACCAGGTCCTGGGTGCGGGGGTCGATGGTGACCGGTTCCTCGGGGAAGTCCCACCCTCGGCGGATGGTCCCCAGCGCTGCCCGAGCGGCACCCGGCTGACCCTCGAGGTTGCTGTACGCGGCCGTCTCGGCGCGTCGCGCGAGGATGAACATCCCCGCGAGAAGGGCGACCGGCAGGCCGACGAAGAGCGCGTAGATGGTCCGGTTGGTCGCCATGCCGATGACGAAGGCGACCGCGAGGATCCCGAAGAAGGCCGCCAGGATCCACCACGTCACCGCGGGGTCCATCTTCCGCGTCATCGTGTAGGCCTGCCAGACCTGGTGGTACCACCGGGTCTTCTTGACCTTGCGCGGCTTTCCGTCGGCGCCGGGCGCGGAGGAGGGTGCGGAGTTCTTACGGGCCATGACCCGAGAGTCTAGTGGGCCGCGGCGGCTGATCCGGCGCCGCGTTCCGGGACCCGGGCGAGCGGGCGGGCGAGCGCAGGCTGCGTGGGGATCAACGGGCGAGCAGGCTCGACGCCTCCTGGCGTGCGGTACGCACCTCGGCGAGGTGGGCCAGGGCCGGGGGGATCTCCCGGCCACGACGGCTCATCGCCTGCCCCCACAACCGGCCCGCGCGGTACGACGACCGGACCAGGGGACCGGACATGACCCCGAGGAACCCGATCCGCTCGGCCTCCTCGGACAGCGCGACGAACTCCTCGGGCTTGACCCACCGGTCCACCGGGTGGTGGCGCACCGAGGGACGCAGGTACTGGGTGATGGTGAGCAGGTCGCACCCGGCCTCGTGCAGGTCGACCAGGGCGGCGGCCGCCTCGTCGTAGGTCTCGCCCATGCCGAGGATCAGGTTGGACTTGGTGACCAGGCCCGCCTCCCGAGCAGCGGTCAGGACCGACAGGGACCTGTCGTACCGGAAGCCCGGTCGGATCTGCTTGAAGATGCGCGGAACGGTCTCGAGGTTGTGGGCCATCACCTCGGGACGTGAGGAGAACACCTCGGCCAGCAGCTCGGGGATGGCGTTGAAGTCGGGGATGAGGAGCTCGACGCCGGTGCCGGGGTTCAGCGCGTGGATCTGGCGGACGGTCTCGGCGTAGAGCCATGCGCCGCCGTCAGGCAGGTCGTCACGCGCCACGCCGGTCACCGTCGAGTAGCGCAGACCCATGGCCTGGACCGACTCGGCGACGCGTCGCGGCTCGTCGGCGTCGAAGTCCGCGGGCTTGCCGGTGTCGATCTGGCAGAAGTCGCAGCGCCGGGTGCACTGGTCGCCACCGATGAGGAAGGTGGCCTCGCGGTCCTCCCAGCACTCGAAGATGTTGGGGCAGCCGGCCTCTTCGCACACCGTGTGCAGGCCCTCGGACTTCACGAGCTTCTTCAGCTCGGTGTACTCGGGTCCCATCGTGGCGCGGGTCTTGATCCACTCGGGCTTCTTCTCGATGGGTGTCTCGGCGTTGCGGGCCTCGACCCGCAGCATCCGGCGGCCTTCGGGTGCGATCGTCACTCGTTCACCTTACGTCAGTCGTCCCACGACAGGGCATCGGGCGGGATCGGCTCCCAGGAGAGGTCAGGAGGCGACCCGCGTCGCGGCGAGCAGGGGGCTCAGCGCGGTGTCGAGATGGCGACGGAGCAGGGGGTCGACCTCGTGCAGAGAGACCCGTCGACCCAGCTCGACGCTGAGCGAGGTCACGTCGGCGTCGGAGATGCCGCACGGCACGATCCGCGTGAACGCCTCCAGGTCGGGGTCGCAGTTCAGCGCGAGCCCGTGCATGGTCACCCCTCTGGCCACCCGCACGCCGATCGCGGCGACCTTGCGCTCGCGACGGACGTCGTCGGCGTGCAGCCACACCCCCGACCTTCCCTCGACCCGGTGGGTCGTCAGGCCGAGGTCCCTGCAGGTGCCGATCACCGCGCCCTCGAGTGCGCGCACGTAGGCGACGACGTCGACCGGCTCGGCGAGACGGACGATCGGGTACGCGACGAGCTGACCCGGCCCGTGCCAGGTGATCTTGCCGCCACGGTCGACGTCGACCACGGGCGTGCCGTCCGTCGGTCGGTCCCACGTGGCCGTCCGCCGACCGGCCGTGTAGACGCTCTCGTGCTCGACCAGGAGCACCGTGTCCGGCCGGGTGCCCTCCGCCACGGCGGCGTGCACCTGGCGCTGCAGGTCCCACCCCTGCGCGTACCCGACCAGCCGGTCACCCAGGGACAGCTCGACGAACTCCATGTCAGGCACGTTACCCGTGCGCACCGGGCTCGACCTGGCCGCGCAGCCGACCCAGGGGGGAGTACTCGCCCGGTGCGGGGTCGTTCGCGTGGGGGCGTTCGGCGAGCATGACCGCCAGGAGCTCACGGAGCTGGGCGATCTGCCCGGCGCTGAGGCCGCGCACCGTCATCTCCTCGGCGATCCGGCGGTCACCGGCCTCGCCGAGAGCGGTCCGACCGCTGTCGGTGAGGGTGACCTCGTGGCGTCGCCGGTCGGCGGGGTGGGGGTGGCGGGCGACGTAGCCGGATCGTTCGAGTCGGGCGACCACGCGACTCATCGTCTGCTCGGTGACACCCGCGGCGTGGGCCAGCTCCCGCTGGGAGAGTGGCGCCCGGCTCAGCAGGAACAGGACAGGCAGGCTCGCGTGGTTGAGCTCCCACGTCTCCAGGTGGGCGTTCCAGTCGCGCTCGATCCGCCGGGCGACGGCCGAGAGCAGTCGTCCGGTGGGCCACTGGTCGAGCTGTTCCGTCATCTGCCCTGGTGCACCCTCCTGCTGCCCGCGGTTGTGTCGTGAGCCTAGATGACTGCATGATACTCAGCATGCTGAGCAATTCGAGGTCCCGAGGTCAGGGTGCGCTGCGCGGTCTCGGCGTCCTGGGCATCCTGCTGGTGTGGCTCACGGTCGCCGGGTTCGGTGGCATGGCGCAAGGCCGACTGGGCGACGTCCAGGAGAACGACGCGGCCGCCTTCCTGCCGGCCAACGCCGAGTCGACCCAGGTCAACGAGCTGCAGCAGGCCTTCGCCGAGGACGCCTCGCTGCCCGCCCTCGTCGTGGTCGAGTCCGACACGACCCTGACCGAGGGGCAGCTCGCTCGAGCACAGGCCTTCGCGTCGTCTCTCGCGGACCTGCCTCTGGGACCGGACGCGGTGCTGGGGGACGTGCTCCTCGCCCCCGTGGTCGTCGTGCCCTCCGAGGACGGCCGCGCGCTGCTGCTCCCGGTGAGCCTGGACAGCGCTGCGGCCAACGAGCAGATCGGTGAGGAACGGGTCGTCAACCAGGTCGTCGAGATGCTCCGCGAGGCGGCCGCCGCCGATCTCGTCGGAGACGGTCTCGAGGTGTGGGTCACCGGCCCGGCAGGCTTCATCGCCGACCTCGTCACGGCCTTCGGCGGGATCGACAGCCTTCTCCTCCTGGTGGCCCTGTCCGTGGTCCTGGTCATCCTGGTCCTGGTCTACCGGTCGCCTGTGCTGCCCTTCGCGGTGATTCTCACCTCGGTCTTCGCCCTGACCGCCGCGGCCCTGGTCGTCTACCACCTGGCCGCGGCCGGGATCCTGGTCCTGAACGGGCAGAGCCAGGGAATCCTGTTCATCCTCGTGGTGGGCGCCGCGACCGACTACTCGCTGCTGCTCGTGGCCCGCTACCGCGAGGAGCTGCGCAAGGTCGCGTCACCGTTCAGCGCGATGCGCCGCGCCCTCCGGGCCTCGATCGAGCCGATCGCGGCCAGCGCGGGCACCGTCATCGCCGGGCTGCTCTGCCTGCTCCTGTCCGACCTGACCTCGAACTCGAGCCTCGGCCCGGTGGCGGCGATCGGGATCGCCGCGGCGTTCCTCGCCGCCCTGACTCTGCTCCCCGCGCTGCTCCTCGTCGCAGGGCGGCGATCACGTGGCGTGTTCTGGCCGCGCATCCCGCACCTGGGCTCCGAGGCCGACGGCACTGCACCCGGCGTCGAGAGCCTCGGGGGTCTTGAGGCGCGATCGGGCCTGTGGGGCCGTGTGTCCCGTCTCGTCGGCCGTCACGACCGCCGGGTGTGGGTGTCCACCGCGATCGTCCTGCTCGCGGCGTCGGCGTGGCTGCCCACGTTCCGTGCCGACGGCACCAGCGAGACCGACGTGTTCCTCACCGATGTCGACTCGGTGACCGGTCAGGAGGTGCTCGCCACCCACTTCGACGCCGGCGACGTGCAGCCGGTGGTCGTCATCAGCCCGGAGACCGACGCGCAGGCGGTCCTGGCCGCCGTGCAGGAGGTCCCCGGTGTCGCCGAGGCGATCGTCGTGGTCGAGGCCTCGGGCCCCCCGGGGGCACCGCCGGCGCCCGACGCACCGGCGGTCGTCGTGGACGGCCAGGTCAGGATCGACGCCACCACCGTCGCCGCGTCGCAGAGTCAGGAGGCCGTCGCCGTGGTCGGGGACATCCGTGCCGCCGTGCGGGAGGTCTCCGACCAGGCCCTGGTCGGCGGCGCCGCGGCCGAGCGGCTCGACACCCAGCTCACCAGCACCCGGGACCTCTTGGTCATCGTGCCCACCGTGCTCGCGGTGATCCTGCTGGTCCTGGTGGGCCTGCTGCGATCGGTGGTTGCCCCCGTGCTGATCGTCCTGGCGAACCTGCTCTCCTTCGGCGCGACCCTGGGAATCGGCGCCCTCGTCTTCAACCACGTCCTGGGGTTCCCCGGAGCCGACGCGGCTGTACCGCTCTACGCCTTCGTCTTCCTCGTGGCCCTGGGCATCGACTACTCGATCTTCCTGATGACCCGCGTGCGCGAGGAGTCGTTGACCCACGGGACGCGCGAGGGGGTGCGACGCGGCCTGTCCGTCACCGGCGGTGTCATCACCAGCGCCGGGGTGGTTCTGGCGGCCACCTTCGGTGCGTTGGCGGTGCTGCCGCTGCTGTTCCTCCTCCAGCTGTCGTTCCTGGTCGCGCTGGGAGTGCTCATCGACACGCTCGTGGTGCGGACCCTGCTCGTGCCTGGCCTCGTCCACGACGTGGGTCGGGCATCCTGGTGGCCATGGAAGAACAAGGTGCCACCGGACCGCTCCGTGTCGGGCTCGTCGGGTACGGCGACGCCGGTCGCGGAATCCACGCTCGTCTCCTGACAGAGGTGGGTCACCGCGTCACCGACGTGGTGGTCCGTGCCCCGGCGCGTGCGGCCGCCGCACGCCTGGACTGGGACGACGTGAGGGTGCACCCCGACCTCGGTCGGCTGATCGAGCGTGCAGCGGACCTCGACGTGGTCGTCGTCGCCTCACCCACCGGACGGCACGTCGAGCACGCCCTGGCACTGATCGACGCCGGGGTGCCGGTCGTGGTCGACAAGCCACTGGCTCTGGACGCCGACTCAGCACGAGGGGTGGTCCACGCCGCGCGGCAGGCCGGCGTACCGCTCACGGTCTTCCAGAACCGGCGGTGGGACAGCGAGCAGCGCACCCTGCGGGCGCTCCTCGAGCGCAAGGCCCTGGGTGAGGTCCACCGGTTTGAGCGTCGGTGGGAGCGATGGCGACCGGTCCCCAAGGACCGCTGGAAGGAGAACGCCGTGGGTGACGGTGGCGGACTGCTGCTCGACCTCGGTGCCCACCTGGTGGACTCGGCCGTCCAGCTCTTCGGCCCGGTGGACGAGGTGTACGCCGAGCTGCGTGCCCTGACCACACCGACCGAGGACGACGTGTTCCTCGCGCTGACCCACAGGTCCGGGACCCTGAGCCACCTGACGGCGGGTGGTCTGGTCGGCGCGCCGGGGCCGCGGACCCGGGTGCTCGGGTCGGCCGGGGCCTACCTGGTGACCTCCTTCGAGGGGGAGCCCACACCCTTCGATCGGCTCTCGCCCGGCCCGGGTCAGGAGGGCTGGCTCGTGCACGGCGACGTGGTCGAACCGGTGCCGCAGGCCCCGGGAGGTCATGGAGACTTCTACCGTTCGGTCGAACGGTGGCTCCGGGCGGGGGAGCCGGCGCCGGTGGATCCCCAGGACGTCGTGCACACCGCGAGCGTGCTGGACACCGCGCGCCTCAGCGCCGTCTCGGGGGCACGGGAGCCCGTCCCGCCGGTCTGATCGGAGATGTGGACAACCCCTGCGGGAGGCCGTGACCTGCTGACATGGTCGGGTGACCGACATGCTCCCACCACCCGAGCTCCTGACCGCGCTGGCCTCGCGTGGGCTGCACCTCGCCGGGCCGCTCGGCTCCGGGGGGCAGGGTGTCCGGTGGAGCGTCCGTGACGCGTCCGGGACGCGCTGGGCGGTGACGCCGGTGGTGCCCCGGTCGCCCGGGCACGCTGACCGGATCGTGGAGCGGGTGCGACGTCTGGAGACGGTCGTCCACCCGCACCTGGCCCGGATGGGGCAGGTGCTCCGGCTCGGTGAGGGTGATCTGGCGGTGCTCCACGAGCCGGTCGAGGGAACCGATCTGGCTACGGCCCACCTTGTGCGCACCGCGTGGTCACCCGGCGAGGTCGTGACGGTCCTGGTTCCCGTCGCGGGCGCCCTCGCGGCGCTCCACGAGGCCGACCTGTGCCATGGCGACGTGTCACCGTCCAACATCGTGCTCACGCCGGATGGCCGGGCGGTCCTGGTGGACCTGGTGCTGGGCGACGACGAGAGCGAGGGCGGAACTCCGGGGTTCGCCCTCGCCGACCGGGACGCGGGCGCCTCCGCGGCGGGTGATGTCCACGCGCTCGCGAGCGTCGGCCTGCACCTGCTCGACGACGCCGGCGGCATCGCCCGCGCGGAGGCAGGGCAGGGCCATCGGGGATCGGCGGCTCACGGTGCCGACGAGCGCCTCCGATCGTTGCTGCACGCGGTGGTCGCGGCACCGCCAGGTCCCGGCCCCTGCGCTGCAGGGCTGGCTACGGAGATCTACGGCGCATGCCCGGCAGAGCCGGTGACCGCACCCGACCCTGCGGTCCTCGCCCGCGTCGCCCTGAGGCGGCTGGTCGAACCTGGAGAACCCGCCGTGACATCCCGACGAGCCTGTCGGGGGGCGTGGTGGTCACGTGGTTCGTCAGGTCGGCCCGGGTCGCCCGGTTCGCGGGCCGGAGGTGGACGTCATCGACGTGGCAGGTCGCGCGCCCCGGTGCTCCTGGTGGTCTCCACGATGCTCCTGGTGGTGTGCGCGGCGACCGTGGGCGCGCGGGTGACCAGCGTGCGCGACAGCGCGACGGGTGATCGACGGGACGGGGAGGCCGCAACCCGGAGCGTCGTCCAGGTCGGCCCCGGTGCGCCCTCCTCACCGGTCGTGCATCCCGTCCCGGCAGCCGTCGAGCTCACCCGGAGACGTGCAGCGGCACTGGGCGCCCGGGACTCCGAGATGCTCGCCCAGGTCACCGTCCCTGGATCGTCCGCCGCGTGGCAGGACGAGGGTCTGCTGCGCTCCCTGCTGCGGCACCGCGAACCCCTCACCGTGGTCGCGACCGTGGGTCGTGCCAGGCTCGTGGACCCGGGGCCGCTGGAGGGCGGGAGCACGCGCTCGGACGCGGTGCAGGTGCGCGTCACCTCGACCACGACGGCACGTGTCAGGCCGGCGGGCCTGTCCTGGATCTCGGGGACGTCCGGCCCCTCGACCGTCGTCCTCACGCTCCGTCCCGACGGCGACTCCTGGCGGGTCAGCGAGGTGCGTCAGGACGGCGCGTGACCCACTCGGCGGCCGAGGTCAGGTCCGGGTGCGTGTGCCGGAAGCCGGTCGCGGCGAGCACGGTCGGTACCGCGCGCTGAGAGGACAGGATGTCGTCGGCGAACTCGCCGATCGCGATGCGCAGTGCGACGCGTGGGACGCTCACCACGGCGGGCCGGTGCAGCGCACGAGCGACTGCCCGGATCACGTCCCGCTGCCGTGCCGGTGCGGGGGCCGTGAGGTTGACCGGCCCGCTCACCTCGGCCGTGAGCAGGTGCTCGATCGCACGGACCTGGTCGGGGAGCGTGATCCAGCCCCAGAAGTTCTGACCGGGACCCAGAGGTCCGCCCACCCCGAGGCGCAGCAGCGGCAGCAGGCGGCCGAAGGAGCCACCGGTGCGGGACATCACGATCCCGGTCCGTAGGTGGGCGACCCGTGTCCCTGCTGCCTCGGCTGGGGCCGTGGCCGCCTCCCAGGACCGGACGACGTCCACCAGGAAGCCCTCGCCCGGCGCCGAGCTCTCGGTCACCACCTCATCGCCTCGATCGCCGTAGACACCGACGGCAGAACCTTGCAGCAGCACCGTGGGAGCCTCGTCACCTAGGTCCGCGATCCGACGGGCGAGGAGTGCCGTCGGCCCGGTGCGGGAGGTGAGGATCGTGGATCTGTAGGCCGCGTTCCAGCGGTGGTCGCCGAGCCCGGCCCCACCCAGGTTGACGACGGCGTCGACGCCGGCCAGCGCGGCGGGGTCCAGCTCGCCGGCGCCCGGGTCCCAGCGGATCTCGCGAGAGCACCGGGGTTCTCGGCGGACCAGCCGACGCACCTGGTGCCCCTGCCCTGCGAGATGCTCGACGAGGGCCGAGCCGATCAGCCCCTGGGATCCCGCCACGACGATCTGCATGGGCACACGGTATGCCAGCGGGGCCCGGACCGTGTTCCGGTCCGGGCCCCGCCGAGGTGGTGCTTCACCCGGTGTCAGGCACCGACCTCGGACTCGAAGTCCCCGTCCTCGATGCGCTTCTTGACCGTGGCCAGGTAGCGCGAGGCGTCAGCCCCGTCGACCAGGCGGTGGTCGTAGGAGAGCGAGAGGTAGCACATCGAGCGGATCGCGATGTACTCGCCGCCGTCCTCGTCGGTCGCGACCACGGGCCGCTTGACGATCGCGCCGGTACCGAGGATCGCCGAGGTTCCGCCCGGCACGATCGGCGTGTCGAAGAGCGCACCCCCGGAGCCGGTGTTCGTCACGGTGAACGTCGCACCGCTGAGCTCGTCAGGGGTGACCTTGTTGTCCCGTGTCCGCGTGGCCAGGTCGGCGATCTTGCGGGCCACGCCCGCCAGGTTCAGGTCACCGGCATCCCGGATCACGGGCACGAGCAGCCCGCGCTCGGTGTCGACGGCGATGCCGACGTTCTCCTGGTCGTGGTAGGTGATCTGGTTGCCCTCGAGCACTCCGTTGACCTTCGGGTGGGCCTTGAGAGCCTCGGTCGCGGCGAGCACGAAGAACGGCAGGAACGTGAGGTTGACGCCTTCGCGGGCCTTGAAGTCGTTCTTGGCCCGGGTGCGCAGACGAGCGACCTTGGTCACGTCGACCTCGACCACGGTGGTCAGCTGTGCCTGGCTGTGGAGCGCCTCGACCATCCGCTCGGCGATGATCTGCCGCAGGCGGCTCGCCTTCTCGGTCTTGCCCCGCAGCGGTGAGACGGCAGCCGCCGCCGGCTTGGAGGCGCTCTGCGCGGGCGCGGCCTGCTGAGCGGCGGCACGGTCGGACTTCTCCTTGTCCGCCTTCGCCCTCTCCTCGCGCTCCTTCTGGGCGCGCTCCGCTGCCTCGAGCACGTCCTCCTTGCGGATGCGGCCGCCGACACCGGTGCCGGACAGTGATGACAGGTCCACGCCCTTCTCGGCCGCGAGCTTGCGGACCAGGGGGGTGAGATACCCGCTCGCGCCGCCCGAGGGGGCGGGCTCGACGGGCTCGGACCGGTCGCCACCCGAGGGCTCCGACACCGGGTTCTCCTGCTGGGCGGGGGCCTCGGGGACCGCAGCCGTCACTGCCGAGGCCTGGGTCTCGGAGGACGGTGCGACCTGCTCAGGCTCGGCCTCTGCCGTTTCGGCGGGCGCGGGTGCCTGCTCCTGCGCCGGGGGCGCGGAGGTCTCCTGCGTGGACCCGCCCGAGCCGGCCGACGATCCCGAACCGACACGTGCGAGTGCGGTCCCGACATCGACGGTCTCGTCCTCCTGCACCAGGATCTCGGTCAGCGTGCCGGCGAACGGCGACGGGATCTCGGTGTCGACCTTGTCGGTCGAGACCTCGAGCAGCGGCTCGTCGACCTCGACCGTGTCACCGACCTCCTTGAGCCAGCGTGTGACCGTCCCCTCGGTCACCGACTCGCCGAGCGCGGGCATCGTGACGTCCTCGCTGGCGCCACCGGTGTCTGCAGCCTGCTCGGCAGCGGGCTGAGCCTCCTGCTCCGCCTCGTCGGTGACCTCGGGGGGCACCTGTGCGGCCTGCTGCTCTGCGGCACCTGCGGCACCGTCGGAGGCTTCGGCACCCTCGGCGGACGAAGGCTCCTCCTGCTGGTCGTCCTGGGTGTCAGGGGCGTCCGAGGAGTCCTGTCCGGACGAGCCCTCCGAGGGTGCCTCGTCGGCGGAACCGATGGTCGCCAGAGGAGTGCCGACGTCGACGGTCTCGTCCTCCTCGACGAGGATCTCGGTCAGCGTGCCGGCGAACGGCGACGGGATCTCGGTGTCGACCTTGTCGGTCGAGACCTCGAGCAGCGGCTCGTCGACCTCGACCTGGTCACCGACCTGCTTGAGCCAACGGGTCACTGTGCCTTCGGTCACGCTCTCGCCGAGCGCGGGCATCTGCACGGAGTCAGACATGACCTCGTGTCTCCTTCGGTCGGGGATCAGTTGTGGGCGTGCAGGGGCTTGCCGGCGAGAGCCAGGAAGGCCTCTCCGAGTGCTTCGTTCTGCGTGGGGTGCGCGTGCACGAGGGCGGCGACGTCCTCGGGGTAGGCCTCCCAGTTGACGATGAGCTGACCCTCTCCGATGAGCTCGCCGACCCGGGCACCGATCATGTGCACGCCGATCACGGGGCCGTCCTTCTGCCGGACGAGCTTGACGAAGCCGGCCGTCCCCAGGATCTGGCTCTTGCCGTTCCCACCGAGGTTGTACTCGAGGGTCTCGACGCCGTCAGCCCCGTGGAGCTCCTTGGCCTTGGCCTCGGTGACCCCGACCGAGGCGACCTCCGGCTCGCTGTAGGTCACGCGGGGGATACCCGACTCGATGATCGGCTGGGGGTTCAGGCCGGCGATCTGCTCGGCCACGAAGATGCCCTGGGCGAAGCCACGGTGCGCGAGCTGGAGCCCGGGGACGATGTCACCCACGGCGTAGACGTTGCCCACGCCGGTGTGCAGCCGCTCGTCGGTCAGGACGAAGCCCCGGTCGAGCTTGACGCCCTGTTCGGCGAAGCCCAGGTCGTCGGTGCGCGGGCCACGGCCGACCGAGACCAGCAGCAGGTCGGCGTCGAAGGTCTTGCCGTCCTCGAGGGTCACGTGCACGCCGTGGTCGTCCTGCGTGACGCCCTGGAACCGGACACCGGTCGAGAAGTTGATGCCCCGCTTGCGGAACGCACGCTCGAAGGCCTTGCTGAGTGCGACGTCCTCGTTCGGGATGAGGTTGGGCAGTGCCTCGATGATCGTGACGTCGGCACCGAAGGACTTCCAGACGCTGGCGAACTCCGAGCCGATCACCCCACCGCCCAGGATGATGGCCGAGGACGGCACGTGATCGAGCTCGAGCGCGGCGTCCGAGGTGATGACGCGGCCACCGATCTCCAGGCCAGGGAGCGAACGCGAGTACGAGCCGGTCGCGAGCACGACGTTCTTGCCCTTGTACGGCTCTCCGTCGACCTCGACGGTGTCGGACGAGACCAGTGTCCCGTGCCCTTCGACCAAGGTGATCTTGCGCGACTTCACCAGGCCCTGGAGCCCCTTGTAGAGGCGGCCGATCACACCGTCCTTGTAGGCGTGCACCGCGGCCATGTCGATGCCCTCGAAGGACGCCTTGACGCCGAAGCGCTCGCTCTCCCGGGTCGCATCGGCGAGCTCGGCGGCGTGCAGCAGCGCCTTGGTGGGGATGCAGCCCCAGTGGAGGCAGGTGCCCCCGAGCTTGCCCGACTCGATGAGGACGACCTGGAGGCCGAGCTCGGCGGCGCGCAGGGCCGTGGCGTAGCCACCGCTCCCTCCGCCCAGGACGACGACGTCGTAGACGGGGGGACTGTCAGCCACGATGGGACTCCTCAGGCGCAGACGGTGGGTCGGTCGGCGTGCTGCCGACCATCTTGTCATCACCGGAGGACGAGCGGGAATCGAGAGCCGATCCTGGGTCCTTGCCCAGGTCCGCCGCCTCCGGCGGAATCATCCTACGTGTCATCGGGACGTAGGCTGAGCAGATGCGCTGGCTCTCACGTCGCCGTCCTCGGACGGGCGACCCGACCCCCTCGCCGAAGCAGGCCCAGCAGGCGACCCTCGACCATCTCCGCCAGTTCGTCCAGACCCGGGTGGGCGTCGAGGCGTACATCGAGCCGGTGACCAACGTGACGCAGACGACCATGGTCCTGATCGCGACCACCGGGGAGTGGACGCGCCGCCGCGTCCCCGATCCTGGGGTCGCCCGAGACATCGCCCGCGCTCTGAGCATCCCGGTCTACGACGTCCAACTCACGGGCTACCCGCAACGGATGCGGGACTGGAACGCGCGGCGCCGCAGCCCCCGCCGGTAGGGCGCCCGATCGGGCAAGCGCCTGTCAGGCGGCGCAGGCCGCGGCCCCTGCCGGCGCTGACTCAGTCCGACGTGCTGCGTGCCGGCGCCTCGAGCAGCGAGAGCAGCGTACGGACGCCGACCCCGGTGCCGCCGACGGGCGTGTAGCCGTGGGCCGACGCCTCGTTGAAGGCAGGACCCGCGATGTCCAGGTGGGCCCAGGGTGTCGAGCCCACGAACTCGCGGAGGAACAGGCCCGCGGAGAGCATGCCGCCGAAGCGGTCCCCGATGTTCGCCAGGTCCGCGACCGAGGACTTCAGGCCCGCGCGCAGCTCCTCGGGCAGGGGCATCGGCCAGAACTGCTCACCCGAGGTCTGCGCCGCCGCGACGACCTCGGCGCGCAGGTCGTCGGTACCCATGACCGCCGAGACCCGGGTCCCGAGCGCCACGACCTGTGCGCCCGTGAGGGTCGCGATGTCGATGACGGCGTCGGGCTTCTCCTCGCACGCGGCGACCAGCCCGTCGGCCAGGACCAGTCGACCCTCGGCGTCGGTGTTGAGGACCTCGACCGTCGTCCCGCCACGCTGGGTGATCACGTCAGAGGGCCGCTGGGCCGTGCCGGAGGGCATGTTCTCGGCCAGGCAGAGCCAGCCGGTGACCTTGACGGGAACCTCGAGGGCGGCTGCCGCGAGGACCGTGTGCAGCACCGCTGCCGCGCCGGCCATGTCGGACTTCATCGCCTCCATCCCCTTGGCGGGCTTGAGCGAGAGGCCGCCCGAGTCGAAGGTGATGCCCTTGCCGACCAGCGCGACCGACCGGGTGGCCTTGGACGGTGACCAGGTCAGCTTGACCAGCCGCGGCCCACGCGACGAGCCCTGGCCCACAGCCACGAGACCGCCGTAGCCGCCGGCAGCGAGTGCCTTCTCGTCCAGCACCGAGACCTTGATCTTGGTTCCCTTGACCGCGGCCCTCGCCGCGTCGGCGAAGGCTGCCGGGAAGAGGTCGATCGGTGCGGCGTTGACCAGGTCGCGCACGCCGTGGACCGCTGCGGCGAGCACGACGGCACGCTCGACGGCCCTCTTGGCGGCGTTCTCGCGGCCCCGAGGGGTGACGACCTCGAACCTGCTGGGCGGTCGAGGGCGGTCGGCCTGGTCGCGGTAGCGGGTGTACTCGTACGCGCCGAGCAGGGCACCCTCGACGATCGCGGCGACCGAGTCGACGTCGTCAGCGGGAAGTGCGAAGCCCACGGACGCAACACCTGCGAGCTGCCGCGTGGCAGCCCCTGCGGCCCGACGCAGGCCCTCGGGCGTGAGCGAGGCCGTGGCCGGCCCGGTACCCACCAGCACGAGCACCGGTGCGGTCAGGTGCCCTCCCGAGGGGAGCCGGTGCACGGAGTCCTGCTCACCGGTGATGCCCAGGGCACGGGCGCTGCCCGTCACGAGGGTGCGTAGCTCGGTGGGCAGGGTGTCAGCCCCGACGAGGGCGACCCCCGCACCGGACGAGGCGACCGCGACCACAAGGGCGTCGACGGCGAGGCGGGCAGGGTCCTTGGAGGTCAGTGTCGGTGCAGCCACGGCTCGATGCTAGCCCGCGAGCGGTGCCCTCGGTGACGCCACGTATCCTCGACGCCGTGTGGACACCCCTTGCCCTGACGGTCGTCGCGGCCGCACTGGCCGTCGGCACGTGGGCAGCGTGGCGGGCGGCGCGCGACCAGCCGGTGATCCTGCGCCAGCTGATCGCCGCCGGGGTGGTGGAGGCCCTTCTCGTGGTCCAGCTGCTCGTCGGCATCGGGCTCGCCCTCGCGGGGACGACGGCGCCGGACGGTCCGACGTTCTGGGGCTACCTCGTGACCACGCTGTTCATCCTGCCGGTGGCGGCCGCGTGGGCCTTCGCCGAGCGAAGCCGGTGGAGCTCGGTGGTGCTGCTGGTCGCTGCCCTGACCGTCGCCTTCCTGCAGTACCGCATCCTGCAGGTCTGGGCCGGGGCATGAGCCCGACGTCGACGCGCACTGCGAGCGGTCCCGGTCGGCTGCTGGTGGCCGTGTACGCCGTGCTCGCGCTGGCGGCCACCGCGAGGTCGACGGTTCAGGTGCTGCGCGACCTTGACGAGGCGCCGTTGGCCTACCTGCTGTCGGCCGGTGCCGCAGCCGTCTACGTCGTGGCGACCGTCGCCCTGGCCAAGGGATGGCGCTCGGTGGCCTGGGTCGCGGTGAGCGTGGAGATGGTCGGGGTGGTGGTCGTCGGCGCCCTCTCGACGGTGGCACCGGAGCTGTTCCCCGAGGCGACCGTCTGGTCCGGCTTCGGGTCTGGTTACGGCTACGTCCCCCTCGTCCTCCCCGTCCTGGGATTGGTGTGGTTGCGACGGACGGCCCCCCTCGACACGGTCCCGGAGGGATAGGTTGGCGGTCGTGTACCGCCTTCTCTTCACCCAGGTCCTGCGGCGGATCGACCCCGAGCGGGCCCACCACCTGGCCTTCCTCGCGATCCGGTTCGTCGCCGCCGTCCCGCCGTTGCGTGCCCTGGTGCAGCGGCGGTGCGCACCCCCGGGGATGCCGACCGCCCGGGTGCTCGGTCTGGACGTGCCGGGCCGGTTCGGTCTCGCTGCTGGCTTCGACAAGGACGGCGTGGGCATCCGCGGACTGACGATGCTCGGTTTCGGCTTCGTCGAGGTCGGCACGATCACGGCCCACGCCCAACCGGGCAACGAGCGACCGCGGCTGTGGCGGGTCCTGGACCAGCACGCGGTCCGCAACCGCATGGGGTTCAACAACGAGGGCGCCGCCGCGGTCGCCGCCCGGTTGCGTCGCGTCCGGGCGACCCGGTGGGGGCGGTCGGCCGTGGTGGGCGTCAACATCGGCAAGAGCAAGGTGACCCCCGCGGCGCAGGCGGCCCAGGACTACGCGACCAGTGCCGGTCTGCTCGCCCCGGTCGCCGACTACCTCGTGGTGAACGTGTCCTCACCCAACACCCCTGGCCTGCGCTCGCTGCAGTCGGTCGAGCACCTCCGGCCGATCCTGCAGGCGGTGCGCTCCGCCGCGGACGGTGCGACCCCGGTGGCACGGACCGTGCCGCTCCTGGTGAAGATCGCCCCCGACCTGTCCGACGCGGATGTCGACGCCGTCGCCGAGCTGGTCCTCGAGCTCGGCCTGCAGGGGGTGGTGGCCGTCAACACCACGATCGACCACGACCTCGGTGAGGGCGGACTGTCCGGCCCCCCGCTCCTGGGCCGGGGACTTGAGGTCGTGCGTCGGCTGCGTGAGCGGCTCGGAGACGGGCCGGTCGTCATGGGCGTGGGAGGGATCACGACCGTCGACGACGCGCGCGCCTACCTGGCGGCCGGTGCCGACCTCGTCCAGGGCTACACCGGTTTCGTCTACGAGGGCCCTTTCTGGGCCGGTCGGCTCAACCGTGAGCTCGCGAGGACCCCGCTCGCCGGAGCCGTCCGGTGAGCAGGCCCTCGTGGGCGTGGCTGCTCTTCGACGCCGAGGACGGACCCCTCGACCGGCCCCTGAGCCCGACGTTCACCAACCGCTTCGATGCCGAGTCGTGGCTCGGTGAGACCTGGCGTGACCTGGCGACGCAGGACGTCGCACGCGTCAGGCTCGCGCAGGACGGTGACGTGATCGGCGACACGGTCGAGCTCCGCCGCGGCTGACGGTGGGACCAGGACGGCCGGCAGCAGGTCGTCACACGGCGGTGCCCAGTACGGTCCCCGCGGCGGGCGAACCGAAGGGGGCGTCCAGCCCCAGGGTGCCCCAGGCGCGAGCGAGAGCACGGACACCCTGCTCGATCTCACCCGTGGGCTGACCGAACGGGAGCCTGAGGCGGTCCTCGAACGAGCCGTCCGCCCCGAAGCTCGGTCCGGGAGCCACGCGTACGCCGTGGTGGAGCGCGGTCGCCGCCAGTGCGGACGAGACCGGGGCACCCAGATCGGCCCACAACGACAGCCCGCCTGCCGGGCTGCTGACCCGCCAGGTCGGCAGGAGCCGCGCGAGCAGGTCACGCAGACCGTCACGCTGCACCCGCAGTGCGGCACGTCGCGACGCCAGGATCTCCTGGCCGTCGGTGAGCAGCTCGTGAGCGACCAGCTGCTCGAGCACTGCTGTGCCCAGATCGTCCCGGGCGCGCTCGCGGGCCAGGCGTGCGACGAGCTCGCGGCTCGCGCGGATCCACCCGACCCTCAGACCGCCCCAGTAGCTCTTGGAGGTCGAGCCGATCGCGACCAGGCCACCGCCCGGCGCACCGCCCAGGAAGGGCGCGGGTCGTGGCCCGGTCAGCGTGAGGTCCGTGAGGGTCTCGTCGGCGATGACGATCGTGCGGTTCCGGGCCGCGATCTCCCGGACACGTGCGCGCGCCGACACGCTCATGCTCAGCCCGGTGGGGTTCTGGTGGTCGGGGATCAGGTAGACGGCGCGAGGAGAGCTCTGGCGGATCGTGGACTCGAGGAGGTCGACGTCGAGCCCGTCGAGCCCCACCGGCACGGGGACCGGCCTGGCTCCCAGGCTGCGGACGGTGGCGATCGCGTTCGAGTACGTCGGGTGCTCGACGACCACCCGGTCGCCTGGGCCGACCAGGGTGCTGAGCAGCAGGCTGATCGCCTGCTGCGCCCCGCTGGTGATGAGGATCTCGTCGGGTCGCGTGGGTGTGCCGCGCCGGGTGTGCTCGGCAGCAACGGTCTCACGCAGCACGTCCAGGCCGAAGTAGTGGTAGCCGCGTCCGTCCAGGTACCTGGGCAGCTCACCGAGCGCCCGCAGGTATGCGCCGTGCAGCCCCGAGGGTGAGGCGGAGGCGGCGATCGTGAGGTCGACGACGACGTCGGGCGGGTGCGTCGTGGAGTCGCTCGTCCTGCGGGTCCGTCCACCCGACGGCAGGGTGGTGACGGTCCCCGACCCTCGGCGGCTGGTGAGGAACCCGGCGTCACGGAGGTGCTGGTAGGCGGCTCCGGTGGTGGTGCGCGACAGGCCGAGCGCCGAGGCGAGCTCGCGTTCGCTGGGCAGACGGGTGCGCAGCGGCACCGTCCCGTCCAGGACGGTCCGCCGGAGCCCGTCGGCCAGGGCGAGGTAGGCGGGTCCTGCACGGCGCCACGAGCCGAGGAGCCGGACGAGCTGGGGGGTGGCCATCCGGCGCTCGACGGATGATCCGTGCTCGGTGATCGTCACGGGTCCACCTTCATCCAAGTGGCTATGGAAGACAAGGCCACCCGCACGCCACTCTTCGGGGATGACCTTCGATCAGGCCACCGTCCTGCCTTCACGTCGGATCCCCCGCAGGACCCTCCAGCTGATGGCCGGTCTCGTGCTGTACGCCGCATCGATCTCGATGCTCGTCCACGCAGGCCTGGGCAACATGCCCTGGGACGTGCTCAGCCAGGGGATCTCGCGCCAGCTCGGCTGGTCGCTCGGGACGGTCACCATCGTCGTGAGCATCGCGGTGCTGCTGTGCTGGGTCCCGCTGCGGCAGCGGCCGGGCTGGGGGACCGTGGCGAACGTCCTGGTGATCGGCCTGCTCGTGGACCCGTTCCTGGCCCTGCTGGCCCTGGTGCCCGAGCCTGTGCCGCTGTGGGGGGCGATCGCCCTGACCGTGGGCGGCATCCTGGCCAACGGGGTCGCGACCGCCTGCTACATCGGGGCGCGGCTCGGACCAGGACCCCGCGACGGCCTGATGACCGGACTGGTGACGCGCACCGGGGGCTCGGTCCGCGTGGTGAGGTTCGGCATCGAGGGCGTGGTCGTGCTGGGTGGCTGGCTGCTCGGCGGGACCGTGGGCCTGGGCACCCTCGGCTACGCCGTGGCGATCGGACCGCTGGTCCACGCCCTGCTGCCCCGGTTCACCGTCCGGGCCGGCACGGTGGGCGAGGTCGGCGCGACCCCGGAGCCCGCCGGCGCCACCGGTGCGTCGGTCGGCCACCCGGCCTGAGCCGGGGCTGAGCGGGTCAGGCCGCGTGCGCCGGTCAGGACGGCGTCGGAGACCGTCGCGAGGCTGGTCCGACGCCGTCCTGAGAGCGCTCAGACGGGGCGGGCCGCTGGGGAGTTCGCCGCGGTCATCGCCGGGTCGCGCACCACGACGTCACCCAGCACCTCGTCGATGCGCACCATGAGCTCGGCCGGGATGTCCACGCCCGAGGCCTTGGCGTTCTCGGTGACCTGCTCGGGCCGGGAGGCCCCGATGATCGCCGCGGCGACGTTGTCGTTGGCCAGGACCCAGGCGAGCGCCAGCTGCGCCATCGACAGGCCCAGCTCCTGGGCGATCGGCTCGAGACCCTGGACCGCGCCGAGCACCTCGTCGTTCATGAAGCGTTCGATCATGCGGGCGCCGCCCTTGTCGTCCGTCGCCCGAGAGCCGGCGGGCAGGTCCTGGCCAGGCTTGTACTTCCCGGTCAGGACACCCTGCGCGATCGGCGACCAGACGATCTGGGACAGCCCGAGCTCGCGGGAGGTCGGCACGACCTCCTCCTCGATGACCCGCCACAGCATCGAGTACTGGGGCTGGTTCGAGATGAGCTGGAAGCCGAGCTCCGCGGACAGCGCGCGTCCCGCCCGGATCTGGTCGGCGGTCCACTCGGACACGCCGATGTACAGCGCCTTGCCCTGACGCACGACGTCGGCGAAGGCCTGCATCGTCTCCTCGAGCGGGGTCTCGGAGTCGAAGCGGTGCGCCTGGTAGAGGTCGACGTAGTCGGTGCCCAACCGTGTCAGGGAGGCGTTGATCGACTCCATGATGTGCTTGCGCGACAGGCCGACGTCGTTGGGGCCCTGCGGGCCGGTGGGCCAGTAGACCTTGGTGAAGATCTCGAGCGACTCGCGGCGCTCCCCGGCGAGCGCCTCGCCGAGCACCGACTCCGCGACCGTGTTGGCGTAGACGTCGGCGGTGTCGAAGGTGGTGATGCCCACGTCGAGCGCTGCGCGCACGCACGCCTTGGCGGCGTCGTTCTCGACCTGCGAACCGTGGGTGAGCCAGTTGCCGTAGGCGATCTCGGAGATCTTCAGACCGCTGTTGCCCAGATATCGATGAGTGACCATGCCTGCACCCTAGGTCGCCGGCGGGCGGCGCACCTGTTCGTCGGCAGCTTCAGCCGGGGAACTCGCCGCGCTTGACCTGCGGACGCGGCAGCCGGGTGCGGCGGATCTGGAACGACCGCAGCACGCCGTACATCACGGTGCCCTTGACGACCTTGTCCGCACCGAACTTCTTGTTCAGGCCCCTGCGCAGCGACCGGCCGAGCAGGAACGCGTCGATCATCGCGACGATGACCACGAGGTAGAGCACCCCGAGCACGACGATCCCGGCCTGCGGGTTGCTGCTGGCCAGGAAGGTGGCGAAGACCACCACCATCGAGACGGGCAGGAAGAACTCACCCACGCTCCACCGGGCGTCGACGTGGTCGCGCACCCATCGGCGGACCGGACCCTTGTCACGGATCGGCAGGTAGCGCTCGTCACCGGTCTGCATCGCGCGGTACTCGCGGTCGCGGACCTCGCGGTTCTTGGCCTTGGCGTTCTTCATCGCCGACCTGCGGTCGCTGGGCACCAGCGGGCGCTTGCGTGCTGCCTCGGCCTGGCGTCGCTTCGGGGTCGGTCGTCCCTTGCCGGCGGTGCCGGGCGCCGGCTCCCGGACCTCGGGCTCCGGCGGGTCCGAGGATGCGGCTGCGGGATCAGGCGTCGACCTGTTGCGGGAGAACACGTGCTCAGGGTAGTCGAGGTCACGGGTAGCGTTGACGGCGTGAACCCGACCTCGCCCACCGCAGGCCCGTCGACCCTTCGCCCCACCTCGCAGGTCCTGCGTGACCGGGTGGCCGAGGCCTTCCCGGCGGTGCGCGCCGACCTCGAGGCGCTGGTCAGGATCCCCAGCGTGTCGAGCACCGCGTTCGACCCCGCCCCGCTGGGACGCAGTGCCGACGCCGTGGCCGCCCTGCTGCGCGGGGCCGGGATGCCTGAGGTGCAGGTCCTCACCGCGACCAGGTCGGACGGCCTGGTCAGCGCACCGGCCGTGGTGGCCCGTAGGCCCGGGCCGGTGGGCGCACCGACGGTGCTGCTCTACGCCCACCACGACGTGCAGCCGCCGGGGGAGGAGGCCGAGTGGACCTCGCCCGCCTTCGAGCCCACCGAGCGGGACGGGCGGCTCTACGGCCGGGGTGCCGCGGACGACAAGGCCGGTGTGATGGCGCACGTCGGGGCCCTGCGCGTGCTGGGTGACGATCTCGGTGTCGGGGTGACGGTCTTCGTCGAGGGCGAGGAGGAGATCGGCTCACCGACCTTCGGAGACTTCCTGGCCGTCCACCGTGACCTGCTCGCCGCCGACGTGATCGTCGTGGCGGACTCGAGCAACTGGCGGGTCGGGGTACCCGCCCTGACCACGAGCCTGCGTGGGCTGGTCGACTGCGAGGTCGAGGTCGCCGTGCTCGAGCACGCGGTCCACTCCGGGATGTTCGGCGGGCCGATCCTGGACGCACCGACTCTCCTGGCACGGCTCATCAGCACGCTCCACGACGAGGACGGCAGCGTGGCCGTGGCGGGACTGCCCGCGGCTCCCGAGCCCGTGGTGACCTACGACGAGGCAGACCTGCGGGCGGACGCGGGCGTGCTGCCCGGCGTCCGGCTCGCCGGGACCGGGTCGTTGGCCGGACGGCTGTGGACCAAGCCCGCGCTGTCGGTGATCGGACTGGACGCCACGAGTGTGGCCCACTCCTCCAACACCATCGGCCCCCGGGCATCAGCCAAGCTCTCGCTGCGCATACCCCCCGGCCAGGACCCTGCCGAGGCCGCGGTCGCCCTGCGCCGGCACCTGGAGTCCCACGCACCCTTCGGTGCGCGGGTCACCGTGCGCGACGGGGAGCTCGGCAGGCCGTTCCAGGCACCGGCCGACTCCCCGGCGATGCGGGCCGCGCGCGAGGCCTTCGCCGAGGCGTGGGGCACCGAGCCGGTCGACATCGGGCTGGGAGGATCCATCCCGTTCATCGCCGACCTCCTGGAGGTCTTCCCTGAGGCGGCGATCCTGGTGACCGGGGTCGAGGACCCTGACTCACGCGCGCACGGTGCGGACGAGTCGGTGCACCTGGGTGAGCTCGAGCGGGTCGTGCTGGCTGAGGCGCTGCTGCTCACGCGCCTCGCCCGGCCCTGAGGCGGTCGGGCCCGGACACCGTGCTCACCCGGTGCGGTGGGCGACATCGACCGCCCGGGCCCAGGCGGCGACGTCCGCCGGGACGTCGGGGCTCTCGGGCGATCCGCCGAGCAGCCCGACGACCTCGGGGGCCGGGATCCGGCCACCTCCGCGGGACAGGAAGCGCCCGGCGACCAGGCCGCGGGCGACGCTCTCGCTGCCGCGGGTGAAGACCTGCTCGAGGTACACCACCCTCTCGTCCCAGCCGACGACCCGCGAGGTGATCTCGAACCGGTCCCCGAGCCGTAGCGAGCGTCGGTAGGTCATGGTCGAGGCAGCCACGACGGGGTACCAGCCTCGCTCGCGAAGCAGTCCGACGGCGCCCAGGTCGGCCAGGTAGTTGCTCCGCGCGATGTCCATCATCTGCAGGTAGACACCGTTGTTGACGTGCAGGTAAAGGTCGAGGTCGCCGGGGTGGACACGCATCCGGGACACCGAGGGGTCCAGGACCCCCTGTCCGGGAACCGCGCGGCGCGGACGGGTCGTGGCCAGGGCGAGCTGGATCTGTCGGGTCACCGTCGGGATGCTACCCAGCGGGCCCCGCCGGGCGCCTGGGGGTCAGACCGGAGGGCTCGGGTCGTACTGGATGCCCCGCCGCACGGCGCGGGCCATCTCGACCGAGTCGAGGCGTGCGACCAGGTGCAGCGCCATGTCGATGCCCGCCGAGACTCCCGCCGACGTCACCACGTCACCGTCGTCCACGAAACGCGCCTCGGTGTCCGCCAGGACGCTGCGGTCGATCTGGGCGAGCTCGTCGAAGGCGCTCCAGTGCGTGGCGGCCGGGCGTCCGGCGAGCAGGCCCGCGGCCGCGAAGACCAGGGCACCGGTGCACACCGAGGTCATCAGGGCGGTACGGGTGCGCATCGTCCGCACCCAGCCCAGGTGATCGGCATCGGCCAGCAGCGTCCGCGTCCCCTCACCGCCCGGGTAGACCAGCACGTGCAGGGTGCCGACATCCTCGGCGGACAGGTCCGGGACGATCCGTAGCCCTTTGGCCAGCCGGACGCCCGCTCCGTCCCACGAGAAGGTCACCACCTCAGGCCTGAGCTCGCTGCGACGTGCCCACCACGAGAGCACCTCGTAGGGGCCCACGACGTCGAGCTCCTCGGCGTCGTCGAAGACGAAGACGCCGACGCGCAGCGGTCGTGCCGTGGCCATGTCCACCACCTGGTCAGAGTCCGGGAAGGGCGAGCATCTGGTCGAGGGCGACCCTCGCCCAGTGGGCGTCGTCGGCGTCGACGACGATGCGGTTGACGGTGCGACCCTCGAGGAGCGACTCCATCACCCACACCAGGTGGGGCAGGTCGATCCGGTTCATCGTCGAGCAGAAGCAGACGGTCGAGTCGAGGTAGTGCACGTTCAGGTCCGGGTGCGTCGCGGCGAGCCGACGGACCAGGTTGAGCTCGGTCCCGATCGCCCAGGACGAGCCCGGCTCGGCGGCGTCCAGGGCTCGGACGATGTACTCGGTCGAACCCACGAGGTCGGCCGCCTGGACCACCTCGTGGGTGCACTCGGGGTGCACCAGGACGGTGACCCCGGGGACGCGTGCACGGACGTCGGAGACGTTGCGTGCCGAGAACCGGCCGTGCACCGAGCAGTGCCCGCGCCACAGGATCATCCGTGCCGCGCTGAGCTCGGCGGGCGAGAGCCCTCCACCCGGACGGCGCGGGTCGTAGACGACGCAGTCCTCGAGGGACAGGCCGAGCTCGCGGACCGCGGTGTTGCGACCCAGGTGCTGGTCGGGCATGAAGAGCACCTTCCCGGTGCCCTCGAGGCCGCCGACCCGGTCGAAGGCCCAGCGCAGCGCGACCTGCGCGTTGGAGGAGGTGCACACCGTCCCCGCGTGGCGCCCGGTGAAGGCCTTGATCGCCGCCGAGGAGTTCATGTACGTCACGGGGACGGTCTGGTCGGCCACGCCGACGTCGGTGAGCACGTCCCAGGCCTCCTCGACCTGCGAGATGGCCGCCATGTCTGCCATCGAGCAGCCGGCCGCGAGGTCGGGAAGGATCACCGTCTGGTCGTCGGAGGTGAGGATGTCGGCCGACTCGGCCATGAAGTGCACGCCGCAGAAGAGGATGAACTCCGCCTCGGGTCGTGCGGCCGCCTCGCGCGCGAGCTTGAACGAGTCGCCGGTCACGTCGGCGAGGGCGATCACCTCGTCCCGCTGGTAGTGGTGCCCCAGGACGAACGCCCGTTCACCCAGCGCAGCACGCGCGGCGCGGGCCCGCTCGACGAGGTCGGGGTCGCTCGCCGCAGGGAGCGACCCCACGCACTCGACGCCCCGCTCGGAGGCAAGATCCGCGCCCTGGCCCAGCAGGAGCAGTGCGGGGGAGGCTGCAGGCTCGACGAATCCGGGGTTCTGCACAGCTGTGGTCACTGTCAGATCTTCCCACAGGCACCCGAGGGCGCAGCAGGGCGGTACCACTGCGGCAGGATGGTCCGGTGCGCATCCTCGTGGCCCCCGACTGCTTCACCGGAACGCTGAGCGCGCAGCAGGCCGCCGAGGCGATGGGTGCGGGGTGGGCCGACGGCGCGCCGCACGACGAGGTCACGGCGCTGCCGCTCGCGGACGGCGGACCGGGCTTCGTGGACACGGTGCACGGCGGTCTGGGTGGCGAGCTGGTCCCCACGACCGTGACCGGTCCCCTCGGCGGCCAGGTCCCTGCCGTCATCCTGCTCGTGCCCTCGCCCCACGGACCGGTGGCCTACCTCGAGTCCGCGCAGGCGGTCGGGCTCCACCTCGTCCCGGACGGGCAGCGCGACCCCACCCGCACGACGTCGGTCGGCGTGGGGGAGATGCTGCGTACCGCGCTCGGGCTGGGTGCACGCCGGGTCGTGGTGGGTCTGGGCGGCTCGGCGACCAACGACGGTGGGGCCGGACTGCTCGCGGGCCTCGGGCTGCGCGGGGACCTGCTGCGCGCAGGTGGCGGCACCCTGGGACACCTCGCTCCCGAGGACCTCGCGGACCTCGCGGCGTTGCGCCGTGAGCTCGCTGCTGTCGACCTGGTGGTCGCCTGCGACGTGGACGTCCCGCTGCTCGGTCTGCACGGGGCGAGCGGTGGCTTCGCGGCGCAGAAGGGCGCGACCCCGGAGCAGGCGCAGCACCTCGAGCGTCAGCTGGGTCACTTCGCGCACCTGGTCGACGCGGTGGTCTCGGCCGACACGTTGCGCCGGGACCTGCTTGCCGCGCCGCCGCCCGGCGTCGGAGCGGCGCGCGGTGGCGCGGGGCGGGCTCTCGCGCAGCTCGCGGGCGCGGGCGCGGCAGGGGGTCTCGGCTTCGCCCTGGCGGTGCTGGGCGGGCGACTGCTCGCCGGCTCCGACGTCGTGGCCGACGCGATCGGGCTCTCGTCCGCGATCGCCCAGGCGGACCTGGTGGTCACGGGTGAGGGGTCGTTCGACTGGCAGTCCCTGCACGGCAAGGCGGTCTCTGCGGTCGCCTCGCGAGGGCTGACCCACGGCGTCCCGGTGGTGGTCGTCGCCGGCCAGGTCCTGATCGGTCGGCGCGAGTGGGGGGCAGCGGGCGTCGCGGGCGCCTACGCCGTCGCCGAGGACCCTCACGACCTCGACCACGCGATGGCCGATCCGGCCGGGACCCTTCGCGCGCGAGTGGCACGGGTCGCCCGCACCTGGTCGAGGTGAGCCTCTGCACGACAGCGTCTCCCTCTGCACGACACCGTCTCCAGCGGCGTCGCAGGGGACGTCGGTCGCACCCGTTCCCACGGGCAGGACGTACCCTGGACGGGAACACGCGCGTCGCGTGTGCTGTTGCACTGACGACAGCCCCCGAGATCCTGCGGAGACACCATGAGCGAGACCACCGAGACCGCAACGCACGGCGTCGAGCTGAGCGACGTCGCCGCCGGGAAGGTGCGCGCCCTGCTGGAGCAGGAGGGCCGTGACGACCTGCGTCTGCGCGTGGCCGTGCAGCCTGGCGGCTGCTCAGGCCTGATCTACCAGCTCTACTTCGACGAGCGCGTGATGGACGGTGACGCGATCCGTGACTACGACGGCGTCGAGGTCATCGTCGACCGGATGAGCGTGCCGTACCTCGACGGAGCCTCGATCGACTTCGCCGACACGATCGAGAAGCAGGGCTTCACGATCGACAACCCCAACGCCGGCAGCTCGTGCGCGTGCGGCGGTTCGTTCGCCTGAGCCGAGCCTTGCTGTCCCGCCCGGAGGGCCCCTGCCACGGGCAGATTCCAGGGGTCGTAGCAACACCGCTGGTTGGTTATGCGGACAGTAGTTCACCAAGACGCTCGGCTGGGTT
>NZ_JAMBPP010000005.1 GCF_023369855.1 Actinotalea alkalitolerans
AACCCAGCCGAGCGTCTTGGTGAACTACTGTCCGCATAACCAACCAGCGGTGTTGCTACGACCCCTGGAATCTGCCCTGTTCGCCGGGGCCCTCGACCTTGTGCCGCCTCAGCCGCCCATCACCCACGAGGTGAGAACCTGGGCCCATCGGGAGGGCGCGCCCGGTGGGTCGTCGTCGGGGGCGGGCAGCAGCACCGTGCCTGCGGTCGTCACCGGGTCGAACACGCTCAGCACCGAGGGCGCGATGTCGGGGCCGCACGAGGGCCTGGTCTCGACGGCGACCCGACCGCCGACGGCGTCGGCGCTGAACACTGTGGCCTCCGGCCGTGGATCCAGGCTCGGCAGCGGGACGGTCCCGCTCTCGCCCACCAGCGCCTCGCCGGCGGCGCAGGGATCGCTCCAGGGGTGCAACCACCCGGTGAGCGGAGTACCCCCGACCGAGACGAGGCGGTCCGAGACGTGCAGACCGGAGAACGGGAGCACGTCTCCGAGCTCGAGCCGACGCAGCAGGGCACCGTTGCCCCCGTCCAGGTCGCTGACCTCGAAGGTCACCAGACGGACCCCCATCTCGCGCAGGGTCCGCTGGTCGCCCACCTCCGCGGGATCCTCGTCCAGGCACTTCGCGAGGATCGCGGTGGCGGTCCACCACCCGACGGACGAGCACCACCCCGCCTGGCCGCCTTGCGGCAAGGACCCAACGACGCGGGCCTCGTCCAGGTCGACGACCTCGTTCTCGACGAGCACGAGGTCACCGCCCGGACTGGCCACGGCCAACCACGCGGGGGCACCGACGTCGACCGTGCGGGTCCCCGACGCACCCACGATGCCGAGCAGACCCTCCCCGCCGGAGAAGAGGCGCCGGCCACCGACCGTCGCGATGTAGTACGGCGTCTCCGCGGGCGCAGCCGTGGTCGGTGTCGTCGCGCCCGTGAGCAGGTCGAGCGTGAGGACGTCCTCGGGCTCGTACACGCCCCTGTCGGGACTGACGACCGCCGGGCGCACCAGGGCCTGCGTCGCAGGGGGTCGCCACTCGAGGATCTCCAGCTGGCGCCAGGCACCCTCGCGCACGTCGAGGGCAGGGTCACGGCGCAGGAGCTCGTAGGCGGTGCCTGCGGGGTCGATGAGCAGCAGGACCTCGACGGTCGGCGCGACGAGGCTGCCGGTGTCGTCCAGGGGTGCGGGGACCGCTGTCGCGAGAACCCACCCCGCGCCGGCGATCTCGAGGAGGCCTTCGGTGGGCGCGTACCGGGTCGGCAGGCCGGGCTCGTCGGCCAGGGCCACCGGCGTCACCACCGGTGGGTCCGTGCTCGGCTCGGGCCTCGGCTCCGGACTCGGCGTCGGGCTGGGCGTCGAGGTCGGGCTCGGGGTGTCGACCGGGACCACCGGCTCGCGCTGGACGCCGACCCACCAGCCTGCCACCGCGACAGCGGCGACCAGCGGCAGCACCACGGCGCCCTGCGTGGCGTGCCGGACGGCACGGCGACGACGCACGCGGCGCGCGAGCCCCGCGATCTCCGTCCCGTCCGGTCCCTGCCCAGCGACCTCACGCACGCGCGCCGCGAACGACGCGTCCATCATCTCGTCCAGGTCACGCACCACGACGCACCGTCCTTCCTGAGGTCTCCACGACGACGTGCGGCTCGGTGGAGGACGTCGTCCCGAGCGCGGCGTTGAGCGCAGCGACCCCGTCGGACACGTACCGCTTGACCGCTCCCTCGCTGAGCTTGAGCACGCGCGCCGTCTCGCGCACCGACAGGTCGTCCATGTGCCGGAGCACCACGCACGCCCGGACGCGGGGGCTCAGCGCGGCCAGCGCGCGTTCGACCTCGGAGGTCAGTCCCGGCACCACCGGCTCGACGTCCCGGACCGGCTCGCTGCCGACCCGTCGCCATGCCGCGCCCTCGGCGGTCCGACGGCGCCCCTGGTCGATGTACCGCGAGGCCACGGAGCGCCGCACGTACGACTCGGCCTCGGCCGCGGAGCTGAAACGCGCACGGCCCGCGAAGGTCGACACGAGCGCCTCCTGGACGAGGTCCTCCGCCGCTGCGCGCTCACCCACCAGGTGCAGCGCGTACGCCACGAGGCGTGGGTAGCGCTCCCGCACCACTTCCTCGAGCAAGGGTTCCCACCTGGCCACGTCTGCCCCTTCGGTCGTCTCTCAGAAGGAGAACGCAGGAGGCCCCGTCCGAGGTTGGGGCCGCGGTCAGCTGGGGTTCGGCTCCGTCCACCGGTGGACCAGAGCGGTGGCGCGCGCGGTGGCCTCGCGGACGGCCTCGGCGGTCAGCGCCTGGGAGCCACGGGGGTGCGCGCCGCCCGCGGCGAGCCCCACGAGGAAGGCGGTGAGGGGCGCCGAGGGTCGGTTGACCTGGTGCGCCACGTCTCTCACGAGGTCGAGCACGGGTTCGGAGACCTCGTCCAGGAGGCTCGCGGGGATCCCCAGCTCGGCGGTGATCAGCGCCGCCCAGCGTGCCCTGTCGTCACCGGTCTCGTCGTGTGCCATGGGTGCCTCCGTCGCTGGTGAGCGGGGGTCGTCGGGACCCCGCCCCTCGCAGGCTAGCCCTCTGCGGGTCGCGGACCACGCCTCGGGAAGGCCCTTGATATTACTTGGACTTGACGTGAGTAATACATCTGCCTGGGACTTAGGGCTGCTCGGACCTGCCCCCCCGACGCGGACACTGGACGGAGACCGGTATCCCGTCGCGAGCGTTCTCTCCTGGGCGGACACGGTCGCAGCAGCACGGGAAGGGCTCGCCATGCCAGACGTCGCAGAGACCGCACGGACATTCCTGGGGATGCCGGTGACCCGACGGCGATTCGTGCAGTGGAGCGCTGCCGCGGGCGGCACCGCCGCCGCCGTCGGGGCAGCTGCGCACTACGGGCTCCTCCCGGCCGACAGCGCGTCGGCCGCCGCCCGCGCGGTCGCCGGGGACGGCGCGGGCGAGAAGGTCGTCTGGAGCGCGTGCGTCGTGAACTGCGGCAGCCGGTGCCCGCTGCGCCTGACCGTGGTCGACGGGCAGATCACCCGTGTGGACAGCGACGACACCGGCGACGACGAGCTCGGGTCGCAGCAGGTCCGGGCCTGCGTCCGCGGCCGGTCGGTGCGCCAGCGCATCTACAACCCCGACCGCCTGAAGTACCCGATGCGCCGCGTCGGCAAGCGGGGCGAGGCGAAGTTCGAGCGGATCACCTGGGACGAGGCCTTCGACGAGATCGGCTCGCGCCTGCGCCGCACCCTCGACGACTACGGCAACGAGGCCGTCTACCTCAACTACGGCACCGGCACGCTCGGTGCGACGGTCGCGACCTCCTGGCCCCCCGCGGCCACCGGCGTCGCCCGTCTCATGAACACCCTCGGCGGGTACCTGAACCACTACTCGGACTACAGCACCTGCCAGATCACCGCGGCCTACCCCTACCACTACGGGTCCTGGGTCTCGAGCAACAGCTTCGACGACCTGGTCAACTCCAAGCTGCTCGTGCTGTGGGGCAACAACCCGCACGAGACCCGCATGAGCGGGGGCGGCGAGACCTTCGTGACCAAGAAGGCCAAGGAGATGAGCGACGTCAAGGTCGTGGTCATCGACCCGCGCTACAGCGACACCTCGGTCTCGATCGGCGACGAGTGGATCCCCCTGCGGCCAGGGACCGACACGGCCCTGGTCGCGGCCCTCGCCCACGTGATGATCACCGAGGACCTGCACGACCAGGACTTCCTGGACACCTACTGCGTGGGCTTCGACGAGGCGCACCTGCCGGACTCGGCCACGCCCGGCAGCTCCTACCGGTCCTACGTGCTGGGCATCGGCCCGGACCGCACCGCCAAGACCCCCGAGTGGGCCGAGCGGATCACCGGCGTCCCCGCCGGCACCATCGTCCGGCTCGCCCGCGACATCGCCCTGACCAAGCCGTGCAACATCACCCAGGGCTGGGGCCCGCAGCGGCACGCCAACGGGGAGAACACCGCGCGGGCGATCTTCACCCTCGCCGCGATCACCGGCAACATCGGCATCCCCGGCGGCGGCACCGGGGGACGCGAGGCTTCGTACTCGATGCCCACCGCCGGCTTCCCGACCCTGGCCAACCCGGTCGAGACCTCGATCTCGGTGTTCTCGTGGACCGACGCGGTGGTGCGCGGCCCGCAGATGACCGCCCTGGCCGACGGCGTCCGAGGCAAGGACAAGCTCGACGTCCCGATCAAGTTCATCTGGCAGTACGCCGGCAACGCCCTGATCAACCAGCACGGCGACGCGAACAAGACGCACGAGATCCTTCAGGACGAGTCCCTGTGCGAGACGATCGTCGTGATCGAGAACCACATGACGGCCTCGGCGCGGTACGCCGACATCCTCCTGCCGGACGTCACGACCTCCGAGCAGGCCGACCTCGCCCAGCAGGGCAGCGCGGGCAACCTCGGCTACCTGATCTTCGCCGACCAGGCGATCGAACCCCTCTACGAGTGCCGCAAGGTCTACGACATCCTCACCGGCGTCGCCCGGGCCATGGGGGTCGAGCAGGAGTTCACCGAGGGCAAGACCCAGGAGGACTGGCTGCGCGAGATCGTCGCCGCGAGCCAGGAGCTCACCCCGGAGATCCCCGACTTCGACGAGCTCCGCGAGATCGGCATCTTCAAGAAGAAGAACCCCGACGGCCCGGTCGTCCCGCTCCGTGAGTTCCGTGACGACCCCGTCGCGAACCCGCTGGACACCCCCTCGGGCAAGATCGAGATCTACTCCGAGCGGCTCCAGGAGATCAGCGAGACCTGGGAACTGCCCGCGGGTGACCACATCACCGCGCTGCCCGAGTACTTCCCGACCTGGGAGGGTGCGGAGGATCCGCTGCGCTCCCGGTTCCCGCTGCAGTGCATCGGACACCACTACAAGGCACGCACGCACTCGACGTACGGCAACGTCGAGTGGCTGCGCGAGGCCCACCCGCAGGACGTCTGGCTGAACCCGACCGACGCCCGGGCGCGCGGCATCGCCCACGGCGACACCGTCCACGTCTTCAACGACCGCGGGCGGATCCGGACCGTCGCCCGGGTGACACCCCGGATCGCACCGGGGGTCGTCTCGGTGCCGCAGGGCGCCTGGTACACCCCCGACAAGGACGGTGTGGACACCGGCGGCTGCACCAACACGCTGACGAGCCACCGTCCCAGCCCGCTCGCGAAGGGCAACGCACAGCACACCACCCTGGTCGAGATCGAGAAGGCGTGAGGTTCCCATCATGGGCGGACAGCTAGGTTTCTACCTCGACCAGAACTACTGCAACGGCTGCAAGGCCTGCCAGACGGCCTGCAAGGACAAGAACGACCTCCCGCTGGGCGTGACCTGGCGCCGCGTCGTGGAGTACTCGGGCGGGACGTGGGCCAACGCCGACGAGACCCTCGCCCCGAACGTCTTCACCTACTACACGTCGGTCTCGTGCAACCACTGCGAGGACCCGATCTGCGTGACCGTGTGCCCCACGGGTGCGATGAGCAAGGGCGAGGACGGGATCGTCACGGTCGACCCCGCCAAGTGCGTCGGGTGCCGGTACTGCGAGTGGGCCTGCCCCTACAGCGCACCGCAGTTCGACGCCTCGGCCGGTGTGATGTCCAAGTGCGACCTGTGCGCGGACTACCTCGCCGAGGGCAAGGAGCCGGCCTGCGTGGCCGCCTGCCCGTCGCGGGTGCTGAAGTTCGGGGAGATCGACGAGCTGCGCGCCCAGTACGGGGACGTCGCCGGGGTCGAGCCCCTGCCGGACCCGTCGATCACCCGGCCGAACCTGGTGCTCACCCCGCACCGCCACGCCCAGCGGACCGGCGAGGGCACCGGTGCGATCGCCAACCCCGAGGAGATCTGACCATGCACGTCGACGAGCTCCCCCTGGTGATCTTCACGATCTTCGCCCAGATGTCGGTCGGTGCCTTCGTCGTCCTGGGAGTGGTGCACCTGCTCGCCCGCCGCAGGGCGAGCACGGCCACCGTGGACCGGCTGAGCGACCCCGCGCTGTACGCCATCGGCCCGGTGATGGTGCTGGGCCTGGCGGCGAGCATCCTGCACCTCGGCAACCCGCTCAACGCCATCAACGTGCTCAACCAGCTGGGCTCGAGCTGGCTGAGCCGGGAGATCCTCTTCGGCTGCGCATTCGCCGGGCTGGGTGCCGCGTTCGCGGTGGTCCAGTGGCGAGGCTGGTTCACCCCCGTGCTGCGCCAGGTCCTCGCGGGCGTCACGGCACTGGTGGGGCTAGGTCTGGTCTGGTCGATGGCGATGGTCTACATGCTGCCGACCGTCCCGGCCTGGAACTCACCGGCCACCCCCGTGATCTTCTTCACCACGACCTTCCTGCTCGGGGCCCTGGCGGTCGGCTCGGCCTTCGTCTGGCTCCTCATGGTCCAGCGCCGTCGGGGCGTCGCGGTCGACGACGAGGTCACCGACCTGGTCCGGACCAGCCTGCGGTGGATCGCCGTCACCTCGATCGTGCTGCTCGGCGTGCAGTTCGTCGTCCTGCCCACCTACGCGTTGAGCCTGGCCGGGGCCGGTGGCGCCGCGGCGACCTCCGCGGCCTCGCTGATGACCTGGGGCGGTGTCCCCCTCGTGCTGCGCCTCGTGCTGGCCTTCGTGGGCGCCGGGCTGCTCGGGGTCTTCCTGTTCAAGGTCGCGGTCGCCGGCCGCGAGCGCCTGCTCTTCACGGTCACCCTGTCCGCCTTCGGCCTGGTGCTGGTCTCCGAGGGTCTGGGACGTGCGCTGTTCTACGAGAGCTTCACCCGGATCGGGATGTGACGTGACGACCACCCGGGTCGACCCTGCCCTGCTCGCCGAGCGGCTGGACTCCTTCGCCGGGGTCTGGCGGATGCTCGCCCGCCTGCTGCTCGAACCCCCCGACGCCGGGCTGGTCGAACGGCTGTCCGCCCCTGGGATGATCGACTCGTGGCCGCTCGAGGCTGACGAGCCGACGACGCGTGGCACGGCGCTGCTGCGCGCATCCGTGGCGACCGAGGACGAGGCCACGCTGCGTCTCGACCACGCGCGCCTGCTGGTCGGTCCCGGGCCGCTCCCGGCGGCACCGTACGAGTCGGTGCACCGCACCCACGACCGCCTCGTGTTCGACCGACCGACCTTCGAGGTCCGTGCCGCCTACCTGGCCTTCGGGCTGCAGGCACCCCGCCTGAACCGCGAGCCGGACGACCACCTCGGTCTGGAGCTGTCCTTCCTCGCTGCCCTGTGCGCCCGCGCGCTGGACGCGATCGAGCACGAGGACGAGCTCACCCTGGACACCTCGCTCGTGGCCCACGAGGCCTTCCTGCGTGACCACGTGCTGCAGTGGGCGCCCGCGTACCTGCGGCTCCTCGAGCAGCACGCCGGGACGGACTTCTACCGCGGCTGGGCCGCCCTGGGCCTGGGGGCCCTCGACCAGGCCCGCGCCGCCTTCGCGCCATGACCGCGCCGACCGTCACCGGTCCGGCGCACGACGGTCCGGCAGACGACGGTCCGGCGCACGACGGTCCGGCGCACGACGGTCCGGCGCACGACGGTCTGGCGCACGACGGTCTGGGACCGCTCCTGCGGTGGCTGCCCCGCCAGCCCGATCCCGTGGACCTCGAGCTGGTCTGCGCCGAGCACGACCGACCGGGCCGCGGACGCGCCGGGCGCACGGTCGTCCAGCTCGACGGGTGCGCGGCGACCCTGGCACCGTCGGTGCACCTCGAGCTCCTCGCTGCGGGTGTCAGCAGCCTCACCGTGCGTCTGGACGAGTGCCTGGCACCCGAGGTGGCTCTCGGGGTGGTCGACCAGGCCAACGCCCTCCTCACCGCAGCGGGTGCCACCGTCCACGTCGTGGCCGAGGTCACCGGGGGCGTGCGTCGTCGGGTCGTGCACCGCACCGATGACCTGCCGGTGCCTCGCCGAGCGGTGCTCGGCCTGCGCCCGGGGACCCGCGACGCCGTCGTCCCCCGGCCCGTGGCCGACCCGGCCCGCGCGGCCACCGCGCTGCGCGTCCTGGCTCCCGCCGTCGCGACCTCTCCACCGGCCGCGCTGAGCCTCCTTGCCGCACCCGGTGCGCGCCTCGAGGTCACCGGGTGCACCGGGTGCGGGACGTGCGTGCGGTCGTGCCCGACCGCGGCGCTGTCCCTGCGCGCGGGGCTGCCGCACCCCGACGGCTCGGTGACCCAGGTGCTCGCCCTCGCACCGGTCGACTGCACCGGCTGCGACGAGTGCCTCACGGCCTGCCCCGAGGACGCCGTCCGCCGGGTCGGGGAGCTGACCTGGGCGGACGTGGTGCGTGACGGGCTCGTCCCGCTCGCCGAGGTGCGGACCGTCGAGTGCCGTCGCTGCGGGGCGCCCGTCCCGGCCGGTGGCGGGGGTCTGTGCCCGGTCTGCGCCTTCCGGCGCTCCTCACCGTTCGGCTCGCTGGTGTTCCCGGAGGTCCCGGGCCCGCAGAACGCCGCACCTGCGCCGACGACGGCTCCCCGCGCCCCCGGGGCGGCGTAGCCTTCTGCGGTGAACGGGGCTGCCGCAGGACGACGACGATGAGCGTGCTGGGCGACCTGAGGGTCGTCGCGGTCCACCCAGGGTTCCGCAGGCTGTTCGCCGTGCGGCTCGTCTCCCAGACCGGCGACGGCATGTTCCAGGTGGGCCTGGCCACCCTGTTCTTCTTCGCCCCCGAGAGGATGACCACCGCGACCGACGTCGCCGCGGCCTTCGCGGTGCTCCTGCTGCCGTTCACCGTGGTGGGTCCCTGGGCGGGGGTCCTGCTGGACCGGTGGCGTCGTCGGCAGGTGCTGCTGGTCGGCAACGCGGTGCGGGTGGTGCTAGCTCTCGTCCTCGCGGTGCTGCTGGTGACGGTCGGGGTCGGGCCTGCGGTGTACGTGCTGACCCTGGTCACGATGTCGATCAACCGGTTCCTGCTCGCGGCGCTGTCGGCCGGCCTGCCCCGCGTGGTGCCCCGCGACCAGCTCCTGATGGCGAACTCGATCACCCCGACCCTGGGGGCCGCCGCGGCGGGTGTCGGTGGCGCTCTGGGCTTCGTCGGTGGACTGGTGGCACCGGCCGGCCCCGCGCACGACGCCGTGGTGCTGACCGGTGCCGCCCTGGTGTTCGCTGCCGCCTCAGCCCTCGCGCTGCGGTTGCGCCCCGACCAGCTGGGCCCGACGCGCCGGGCCGCCGCAGGAGAGGTCTGGGACAAGGTCCGGGAGGTCGGGCGGGGCCTGGGCGAGGGCGCCCGGTACCTGGTCGCCCGCAGGACCCCGGCCCTGGCCCTGGGGGTCATGGCGACGCACCGCTTCATCTACGGCGCGACGTTCATCGCCAGCATCCTCATCTCCCGCAACCTGCTCTCCGACCCAGCCGACGCCGACGCCGGGCTGCGCACCTTCGGGCTGGTGCTCGCCGCCTCGGCCGTGGGGTTCGGGCTCGCCGTGGTGCTGACGCCGCTGGCCCACGAGCGGGTCAGCCCGCCCACCTGGATCCTGGTGTGCCTGGGCGTCGGTGCGCTGAGCCAGCTGCTGCTGGCCGTCACCGCGACCCGCACCACGGTCCTGGTGGGCGCCGCGACGCTGGGGCTGGCCGCGCAGGGAGCGAAGATCGCGGTGGACACCATCGTGCAGCGCGACACCCACGACGACTACCGCGGGCGGGCCTTCGCGCTGTACGACGTGCTCTACAACGCGGCCTTCGTGGGCGCCGCCGCGCTGGCCGCCGTGGCGCTCCCGGACACCGGCTGGTCGCGACCCACCTTCCTGGGCCTGGCCGTGGCCTACGTCGGTGCGGGGGTCGCGTTCCGGGCCGGGACGGTCCGCGCGGGGAGTGCGGCGGACGCCTCGCCGGAGCGGGACTCCTGACCTACCGTTGGTCCTATGGAGGACCTCACCGCCATGATCGAGGGCAGACCTCGGGTGCCCTCGACCTCCTCCGGCGAGCGGGTCTCCGCGGCCATGCCGGCCGCGATGGCGGACCAACCGGCCGCGACCCTGCTGGTCAACCTCGAGCAGCGGACCGTCGTCTACGCCAACCGGCTGGCCGTCGAGCTCGGACCTGGCATCGAGCTCCCGGTCCCGCTGGCGCAGTGGTCCCGTGCGGCGGGACTGCGCACCCCGGACGGCACGCTCCTCGAGGACGGCCCGGACCTGCTCGAGGCGATCGCTGCGGGCAGCCCCGAACGGGGCCTGCAGATCAGTGCGGCCCGCGCCTCGGACACCTCGGCCGCGGGTGAGGCGCTGTGGGCCGTCGGCATGCCACTCACCGACGCGCCCGCACCGCTCGCCGACCAGGCCCTGGTGATCCTGCTGCCGATGCGCCAGCAGGAGACGGTCCGGGCCCTGCAGGACATCAGCGGCGATCTGCACGCCCGGGCGGCGACCGCCAGCGAGCTCTCGTTCACCATCTCCGACCCGCACCGGCCCGACGACCCCCTGGTGTGGGTCAACCCGGCCTTCGAGCAGGTCACCGGGTACCGCGCCGAAGACGTCCTGGGCCGCAACTGCCGCTTCCTGCAGGGACCGGACACCGACCGCTCGACGGTCGACCGCCTCGGTGCGGCCATCCGTGCCGGGACGACCGTCGCCGAGACCGTGCTCAACTACCGCAAGGACGGCACCCCGTTCTGGAACCAGCTGGTGATCAGCCCGGTCGTGGACGGCAGCGGCCAGGTCACCCACCACGTCGGCATCCAGACCGACGTCACCGTGCAGGTCGAGGCGCAGCGCGCCAGGGACGCGGCCCTGGACGACGCCCTGGCCTCCGAGGGGCGGCTGCAGCTCCTCGCCGAGGTCGGGCAGTCGCTCATCCAGCACCTGGACTACACGCTGAGCATCCGTACGCTCGCCGACCTCACCGTCCCGGCTCTCGCGACCTGGGGCTTCGTGGCGGTGACGAGCGACACCGGCCGGTTCGACCGCCTGCACGTCGCCGCCCGCGACCCCGAACGGGTGCAGGACGCGCTCGACCTGGAGAACCAGGACATCTCCTGGCTCACGCGCTCCCCGTCGGTCGCCGCAGCCCTCGCGGGCACGCCGTCCCACGGCCCGCGGCCCTTCGCGGTCGACATCGACGGGCTGCCCTCCCGCACCACTCCCGAGCAGCTCACCCTCCTGGGTCGGCTAGGGCTGGGCAGCGCCCTCGTGGTGCCGCTGCGGGCCCGCGACCGGGTGCTGGGGGTGCTGTGCCTGGTGCACGCCGACCCGGACGGCTTCACCGCGCAGGACGTCGCCACGGCCATCGAGGTCGGTCAGCAGGCCGGGCTCGGCCTGGACAACCTGAGGCTCTACCTGCGGGAACGGGACGCAGCGGTCACCCTGCAGCGCAGCCTGCTGCCCACCCTGCCCGACATCCCCGGCCTCGACGTGGACGCCACGTACCTGCCGGCCGCCCGCCGCGCCGAGGTGGGGGGTGACTGGTTCGACGTCCTCCCCCTGCCCGACGGCGTGACCGGGCTCGCCGTCGGTGACGTCGTGGGTCATGACCTGCGGGCCGCGGCCTCGATGGGTCAGCTCCGCTCGGTGCTGCGCTCCTACGCGTGGAGCGGCGAGTCCGCCGGGCGGGTGGTCTCGCGGCTGGACGAGCTGGTCCGAGGCCTGGACATGGCCGACATCGCGACCTGCATCTACCTGCGCCTGGACCGCGACCGGTTGTCCTACAGCCGGGCCGGTCACCCGCCGGCACTCCTGCGGCTGCCCGGCGGGGAGGTCCGCTCGCTCGACGGCGCACTGACCACCCCGGTGGGGGTCAGCACCCTGGGTGACGCCGCGCCCGAGGCCGAGGCCGAGCTGCCCCACGGCGGGGTGCTGGTGGTCTACACCGACGGCCTGGTCGAGCGCCGCGACCGCCCGCTGCGTGCGGGGATCGCCGCGCTGACCCAGGCACTGAGCCGGGTGCCCGACGGCGCCTCGGCCGCCCAGGTGGGCGAGCGGCTAATCAGTACCCTGGTGAGCGAGTCCCCCGAGGACGACGTGTGCCTGCTGGTCGTCCGACGCACGTGAGCGCCCCAGGGCCGACGATCACCACCGGCCCGACGAGCACGGCTCAGCCGCGGCCCGCCCACCACTGACGCAACGCCTGCTCGGCGACCTCGCGCGGCTGCGGGCCCTCCTCCATGCGCAGCTCGAGCAGGAACCGGTAGGCCTCGCCGACCTCGCGGCCCGGACCGATGCCCAGCACGGCCATGATCTGCTCGCCGTCCAGGTCGGGTCGGATCGAGGCGAGCTCCTCCTTCTCGCGCAGCTCGGCGATACGCGCCTCGAGGTCGTCGTAGGCGAAGGACAGGTGGTCGGCCTTGCGCCGGTTCCGCGTGGTGCAGTCCGAGCGGGTCAACCGGTGCAGCCGCTCGAGCAGCGGCCCGGCGTCGGTCACGTACCGGCGCACCGCGGAGTCGCTCCAGCCGCTGTCGCCGTAGCCGTGGAACCGCAGGTGCAGCTCGGTGAGCCGCGCGACGGCCTGGACGGTGTCCTTGTCGAAGCGCAGGGCCTTGAGGCGCCGGGCGACCATCTTGGCGCCGACCACCTCGTGATGGTGGAAGCTCACCCCGCCTCCCGGCTCGAACCGACGGGTCGGCGGCTTGCCGATGTCGTGCAGCAGCGCGGCGAGCCGCAGCACCAGGTCCGGTCCCGGGACAGGGCCGTCGGGGCCGGTCTCGAGGTCGATGGCCTGGCTCAGCACGATCAGCGAGTGCTGGTACACGTCCTTGTGCCGGTGGTGCTCGTCGATCTCCAGGCGCAGCGCGGGAAGCTCGGGCAGCACGTGGTCGGCCAGGCCGGTCTCGACCAGCACCTCCAGCCCGGGCAGCGGGTCGGGGGCCATCAGGAGCTTGACCAGCTCGTCACGCACCCGCTCGGCCGAGACGATCGAGATGCGCCCGGCCATCTGCTCGACGGCATGACGGACGTCGTCGGCCAGGGTGAACCCGAGCTGCGCGGCGAACCGGGCGGCGCGCATCATCCGCAGCGGGTCGTCGTCGAAGGACTGCTCGGCCGTCACCGGGGTGCGCAGCCTCCGGGCGGCCAGGTCGGACAGGCCGTCGAAGGGGTCCACGAAGGTCAGGTCGGGAAGCCGGACCGCCATCGCGTTGACCGTGAAGTCCCGTCGGGACAGGTCGCCCTCGAGGCTGTCGCCGAAGGCCACCTCGGGCTTGCGGGAGGACGGGTCGTAGACGTCCGCCCGGTAGGTGGTGACCTCCACCACGACATCGGCCGCGGTCCCGCCCCGGGCGAAGCGACGGGCACCGATGGTCCCGAAGTCCCGGCCGATGTCCCAGTGCGCGTCGCCCCAGCTCGCGAGCAGGGCCTCGGTCTGGTCGGGGGTCGCCGAGGTCGCGAAGTCCAGGTCCGCGCTGAGCCGGCCGATGAAGGCGTCCCGGACCGGACCGCCCACCAGGGCCAGCTCGTGACCGGCGGCGGCGAAGACCTCTCCGAGCTCGAGGGCCGCAGGGGCGAGGTCGGCGAGCACGACCAGGGCCCGTCGCTGCAGCTCGGTCAGCGGGACGGTGCGATCAGGGTCAGGGGTTCGGGCAGTGGGCGGCACAGCAGACCAGCGTGCCAGATCCCTGGCCCATCCCCACCTCGCCGAGTGCCACGGGGGTGGTGCGCGCCGGGCTGCGACCGCGTCCCGGCAGGACCCTGGGACGGGGTGGTGCCCGCCGCCGGTCGTTACAGTGGCGACATGTCCAGCGCCGTCCCCACCCCGCGGCCGGGCGCGGTGCCCGCTCCGCCCGGTGGCCATGCGCTGCACATCGACCCGCGGGGAACCCGCCGGGCTCCCGCCCAGGGTCTGCCCGTGGTCGAGGAGACCTCGGCCGGCGGTCTGGTCGTGGAGCACACCCAGGGACGCCCGCGCGCCGCGGTGATCGCCCGCCGCAACCGCGCCGGCCGGCTCGAGTGGTGCCTTCCCAAGGGCCACCTGGAGGGTCGGGAGACCCCCGAGGAGGCTGCTGTCCGCGAGATCGCCGAGGAGACCGGCATCGTGGGTCAGATCCTGCGGCCGCTCGGCACCATCGACTACTGGTTCACCGGTGACGACCGCCGCGTGCACAAGGTGGTGCACCACTTCCTGCTGGCGGCGACCGGTGGGGTGCTCACCGTGGAGGGCGACCCCGACGGCGAGGCCGAGGACGTCGCGTGGATCGCGGTCGTCGACCTCGCCGACCGGCTGGCGTACCCCAACGAACGACGGCTCGCCCTCAGCGCGTGCGCGGTGCTCGTCGGCGACGCATGACCTCGACCCGTCCCCGCGCCCACCGGCTCGCCCTGGTGCTCACGCTGCCGCTGCTGCTCGTGCTGCCCCTGCTCGCGGTGGTGGGTGCACCCGTGGCAGCGGCGACCACCACGCCCGAGGACGGGTCGCTGCCGGTCGAGGTCACCGTCACGGGGGTCAGCCCTCAGGTGCTGCGGCCAGGTGAGGACCTGACCGTCACCGCGACCCTGCACAACACCGGGTCGGCGACCCTGGCCGAGCCCCGGGTGATCGTCCGCATCAACCGTGACGGGTTCATCAGCCGCAGCTCCCTGGACACCTGGACCGACGCCGGGCCCGACGGCCGTTCGGGTGCGGCGATCCTCGACATCGACCTGCCCTCGGCCCTGGCCCCCGGTGCGACCGTCACCGCTCGGGGAACGGTGCCGGCGGGGTCGATCGGTCTGCGCACCGGTGCGACCTCGTGGGGTCCGCGCGGGCTCGCCCTGGAAGTGGTCGACGTTGCTGACCCGGCGCGTGCCCGGCAGGGCCTGGGCCGGACGTTCGCCCTGTGGTTCCCCGAGCAGGAGGTGACCGGGACCCGGCTGACGGTGCTCGTGCCGGTCGTCGGCCCGGTCGGCGACCGCCAGCAGCTGGTGGCAGAGACCTCCGTCGGAGGTCGACTGACGGACGTGCTCGCCGCGACCGGGGAGCACCGTGAGGTGACCTGGGTGGTCGACCCCGCGGTCCTGGAGGGCGCCGTGCCCGGCCAGGGCACCCCCGAGTCCTCGGCCGACGGTCCGGTTCAGGGCGACGACGGCCAGGACGGCGACGACCAGGACGCCGAGGCCGAGGACGCCGCCACCGACGACCCGACCGCGACCGACCCGTCCGCCGAGACCACCGACCCCACGACCGGGGCGCCAGCCCCCACGGCCGACGCCGCCTCGGACTGGGCCGACGACCTGGTGGCCGCCATGGTCGGGCGCGACGTCGCGCTGCTGCCGCACAGCGATCCCGACCTCGCCGCCCTGGCGCACGTGGGCGCCGGAGACCTCCTGGACCTCGCCATCGACCGCAGCGCCCAGGCGGCTCGTGAGGGTCTGGTGCCCGAGGGTGCGAGCACCACCCTCGCGTGGCCCGCCGACCCCTTGCCCGACCTCCCCACCGCGGCGTTCGCCCTGCGCCACGACGCACGCGCCCTGGTCGTCGGCCCGGGTGAGCTGACCCCGCCCTCGGTCCTGACCTACACGCCCACCGGGCGGGCCACCCTGCCGACCGCCAGCGGTGACGTGACCGCGATCATCGGCGACGAACGTCTCTCCACAGCCCTGCGCGCGGGTTCCGTGCCCAGGACCGTCGGCACGGACGCGCTGTCCGACGAGCGGGAGTCCGCGCGTGCCGCCAGCCCGGCCGCGTCACCGGTCGAGGCCACCCAGGCGCTGCTCGCCGAGCTCGCGGTGATCACCCGCGAGCGCCCGAGCGACTCTCGTCACCTGCTGGTGGTGGTGCCGCGTGACTGGCACCCCGACCCGACGACCGCCTCGGCCCAGCTCGAGGGACTGGGCTCGGTCCCGTGGGTGCAGATGGAGCCGGTCGCGGCACTGGTCGGTGCAGACGACCCCGAGGTGGACCGCGGCTCCCTGCCCGAACGCACCGTCGACCCCACCGAGGTCGACGCCGCGACCCTCGAGAGCTCACGCGCAGCGGTGGCCGAGCGTGAGCTGTTCGCCCAGATCGCGCAGGACCCTTCCGCGCTGCTGGGTGACCCCACGACCGAGCTGCTCGCCCCGACCTCGGTCGCGTGGCGGGCCGACCCGGCCGGCCGGGCAGCGCTGGTCGAGGCCGCCGTGACCCGCACCCGCGCCCTGACCCAGGTCGTCACGGTCATCCCGGGGAGCACCCTCAACATCATCTCGGCCTCGGGTGACCTCCCGGTGCGTCTGAGCAACGCGCTCGACCAGCAGGTCACGGTCGTCGTGGCGCTGCGCCCCGGGAACTCCCAGCTCCGGGTCGACGACGACGTCGCGGTCACCATCGAGGCCAACGGTGAGGCCCTCGCCCAGATCCCCGTGCACGCCATCTCGAGCGCCGACGTCGACGTGGTGGTCGAGCTGCAGGCCGCGGACGGCACGGTGCTCGACCGGTCGACCTCCTTCACCGTGCGCGTGCGGGCCGACTGGGAGGGCATCGGTACCGCGGTGATCGGCGGCCTGCTCGCACTGGGGCTGGTCTTCGGGCTGGCGCGTTCGATCCGGCGCGGACGCACGGGCCGCCGCGCGGCCCCGGTCGACTCGGGTCCCGACGCCCTGTCCCCCGAGCAGGTCGTCCAGCCATGAGCGCCCAGGGCGGATCGGCCGGCAAGGGCGAGAGCCTGGGGCGCAGCACCGCCGTGATGGCGGCGGGCACCGCCACCTCACGCGTGCTCGGCCTGGTCCGCGCATCGGTGCTGGCCGGCGCGATCGGGGTGACCGCCACCTCCGCGAACGCCTTCGCGCTGGCCAACTGGCTGCCCAACGTCATCTACATGCTCATCGCCGGCGGCGTGCTCAACGCCGTCCTGGTCCCCCAGGTGGTGCGCGCGTACCGCACCGCGGGGGGCCAGGAGTACGTGGACCGCCTGCTCACCCTGGGCGCCGTGCTGCTGCTCGGGGTCACAGTGGTGGCCACGGCCGCCGCGCCGCTCATCGTGAACCTCGCCTCGGACGTCGAGAACCAGGGCTTCCTGGTGCTCTCGACCACCTTCGCGCTGTGGTGCATCCCGCAGGTCTTCTTCTACGGCATGTACACGCTCCTGGGGCAGGTGCTCAACGCCCGGGGAACCTTCGGGCCGTACATGTGGGCGCCGGTGGTCAACAACATCGTGGCGATCGCGGGCCTGGCGGTCTTCATCGGTCTGTTCGGCCGGTACACGGTTGACGGACCCACGAACAGCTTCGAGTGGTGGGACCCGACACGTGTCGCGTTGCTGGGCGGTACCGCGACGCTCGGGGTGGCGTGCCAGGCGCTGGTCCTGCTCGTGCCGCTGTACCGCAGCGGGTTCCGCTACCGAGCTCGGGGCGGGTGGCGCGGGGCCGGGCTGGGCAGCGCCGGACGAGTCGCGGGGTGGACCTTCGGGGCGCTGCTCATCGGACAGCTTGGCATCCTGGTGGTGACCCGCATCGCCACGTCGGCCCCCGACAACGCGGCCGCCGGTGAGGTCGTCGCCGGCAACGCGGCGTACAACTACGCCTTCCTGTTCTTCATGCTCCCGCACTCGCTGGTCACGGTCTCCCTGCTGACCGCGCTGTTCACCCGGCTGTCCACCCATGCCGCCGGGCAGGACACCGCCGCCGTGCGAGCTGACACCTCCTACGGGCTGCGCACGATCGGGGTCTTCACGATCTTCGCGACCGCGGTGCTGGGCGTGCTGGCCCTGCCCGTCATGCGGCTCGTCTTCCCCTCGGTCCCCCCGGCGCAGATCTCGGTCCTGGTCCCGGTGGTCGTCGCGCTGACCGCAGGCCTGGTCGCCCTGGGGGCCTGGTCTCTCGTGCAGCGCGTCTTCTACGCCTACGAGGACGCCAAGGGCCTGTTCTGGTTCCAGGTGCCGATGACGGTCGTGGTCGCGGGCGGGGCCTGGGTCGGGTCGATGGTCCTGGCGCCCCGGTGGTGGACCGCCGCTGCGGGCGCGGCGATCGCCGCCTCCTACCTGCTCGGCGCACTCGTCGGAGGAGCGGCGGTACGACGTCGGCTGGGCGGGCTGGGCGGCGGGGTCGTCCGGCTGCACGTGCGCGCCGCCCTGGCAGCCCTGGTCGCCGCCGGTGTGGGATGGCCGCTCAGCCGCCTGTTCGGCGACCTGTCCTCGGCCGGCGTCGTGCTCTCGTTCGTGGTGTGCGCGGTCGTCGGCCTGGTCATGCTCGGCCTGTACGTGGCGATGCTGCGGGTGCTGCGGGTCACCGAGCTGCAGGACCTCGTCGCTCCACTCCTGCGCCGCCTGGGACGTAGCATGGGCACGCCGGGAGCCGCGGCGAACGATCCCGACCAGCGGCCGGGCGCGCACGGAGGAGATTCCTTGGACGTCGTCGTCGGACGCGGAACGTTGCTGGCCGGGCGGTACCGGCTGCACCAGCCGGCGCCCATCGACCTCCCTGAGGTCGAGGCGTGGGACGCCAGGGACCAGATCCTGGACCGACCCGTGCGGGCGCTGGTCCTGCGGGGCGAGCGCGTCACGCAGGCCCTCGACGCCGCACGGCGCGCCGCGCTGGTGACCGACCCCCGTCTCGTCCGGGTGCTCGACGTCGGGGAGCACGAAGGCGTCCACTACGTCGTCACCGAGCCGCTCCAGGGCCGTGACCTGGCCACGCTCACCGCGCACGGCCCGCTGCCGGCCGACCAGGCGCGGGCGATCATCGGCGAGGCCGCGGTGGCCCTCGAGGTCGCCCGACGGCGCGGGGTGCACCACCTCGCGCTGCGGCCCTCCTCGATCCACGTCACCCCCGACGGGTCCGTGCTGGTGTCCGGGCTCGCCCTCGACGGCGAGCTCACCGGGCACGGTCTGGGGGACGCCCGCTCCACCACCCGGGCCGACACCGTGGGCCTGGTCAGCCTGCTGTACCTGACCCTCACCGGTCGCTGGCCCGCCCCCGAGGGGACCGACGCCGGACGCGTGCCGGTCGCCCCCGTCGTCATGGGCAGCCCGGTAGCACCTGTCGAGCTCGTCCCCGGGGTGCCCAACGATCTCGACACGCTGTGCGCCGTGACCCTGGGCCCGCACGACGACGGGCCGCACAGCCCCGCCGAGCTGGTTCTCGAGCTCGAGCCGTGGGGGCCGATCGCCGCGCAGGAGATCTTCGGCGCGCTGGACGCCAGGTCCGGCTGGGCCGACCAGGTCGAGGCGCACGACTCCGCCGTGGCCGACGCCGCGGCCGGGAACGCCCCACGCGCCGACCCGACGCCCCCGACGGACGACCTCCCCGTGACGACCACCGTGCAGCGCCAGTCGGTGCGCAGCACCCTCGCCGAGCAGACGACCGCCGGGTCGCCCCGACCTGGCACGCCACCCCCGGCCGTGCCGCCCTCGTACCAGCCCCGGCGCGACGACACCTCGACCACGGTCAGTGCCGCCGCGAGCCCACGCCCCTCCGTCTCCTCCCCGACCCCTCGGTCTGCGCCCGCCCGCTCGGCGGTCCCCGAGAGCTTCGACGTGCTGGTCGGACGGTCGACCGAGGCGCTGACCACCAAACGCTTCGACCCCACGCCCTTCGTCCTGGCCTTCGTGGCGCTGGTCGTCATCGTCGGTGTCTTCGTCGCCTTCCAGCAGCTCACCCGACCGGTCCCTCCGATCGGCGGCGGGGAGCGCGTCGGGGGACCGACGGTCACCGAGGAGCCGGCCGAGACCGATGAGGGGACCCCGGACGCCGAGGAGACCCCGGAGGAGGAGCCCGCTGTCCCCGAGGAACCTTCCGGCGCACCGCCCGTGATCGCCTCGGGTCAGCAGCTCGACCCCGAGGGTGACCAGAACGAGCACCCCGAGGCCGTGGACCGTGCCCTGGACGGCGACCCCACGACCTTCTGGTTCACCCGGACCTACGTGTCCCCCACGTACGGCATGAAGTCAGGCGTCGGGTACGCGGTCACCCTCGCCGAGGTCGCGACCGTCACCTCGGTCTCGCTGCAGTTCACCACCACGGGTGGCAACGTCGAGGTCCGTGCGACCGACCCCGCCACACCCAACGAGGGGGAGGTCCTGGCCGCCGGACCGATGGGCCCCGACACCGTGTTCACGTTCGACCCCGTCGACACCCAGCACATCGTGCTGTGGTTCACCGAGCTGCCCCAGACGGCCGACGGTCGCAACCGGGTCGAGCTCACGCAGGTGTCGGTCTCCTGACCGAGCCGCGGGCACCGCGGCCAGGACCCACCCCAGCGGAACAGATGCCGCCTAGGATCCGTTGATGCCTGCACCAGCCCGGACAGGGCGGGTGGCAGCACCACCCCCCTCTCCACCACGACGAGACAAGGACCGCCACGTGGCAGACCAGCCCCCCGCTCCCCGCGAGCTGATCATCATCGGGTCCGGCCCCGCCGGGTACACCGCTGCTGTGTACGCCGCGCGCGCAGGCCTGAACCCGCTCGTGCTGGCAGGTTCGGTCACCGCCGGCGGCGCACTGATGAACACCACCGAGGTCGAGAACTTCCCCGGCTTCGTCGACGGGGTCATGGGCCCCGAGCTCATGGAGAACATGCAGAAGCAGGCCGAGCGCTTCGGTGCCGAGGTCGTCTACGACGACGTCACCTCGGCCTCGCTGACCGGCCCCGTCAAGACCGTGGTCACCGGCAACGGCGTGACCCACACCGCACGCGCGGTCGTGCTCGCGACCGGTTCGGCGTACCGCGAGCTCGGTTTGCCCGACGAGAAGCGACTCTCGGGACGTGGTGTCTCGTGGTGCGCGACCTGCGACGGCTTCTTCTTCCGCGACCAGGACATCATCGTCGTCGGCGGCGGGGACTCGGCGGTCGAGGAGGCCACCTTCCTGACCCGCTTCGCCCGCACCGTGACCATGGTGCACCGCCGTGACGAGCTGCGTGCCTCCAAGATCATGGCTGACCGTGCGATGTCCGACCCGAAGATCCGGTTCGCGTGGAACAGCGAGGTCACCGCCATCCACGGCGAGGACAAGGTGACCGGGGTGACGCTGCGCGACACCGTCACCGGAGCCGAGCGTGACCTCGCGGCGACGGGCCTGTTCGTGGCCATCGGTCACATCCCGCGCAACGAGCTGCTCACCGGCCAGGTCGACCTCGACGACGACGGGTACGTCCTGGTGGGGGCCGACGGCGCCCGCGGGACGGCGACCAACCTCGAGGGCGTCTTCGCCTGCGGCGACCTGGTCGACCACGTCTACCGTCAGGCCATCACCGCCGCCGGCACCGGCTGCGCGGCGGCCCTGGACGCCCAGCACTACCTGGCTGCGCTCGCCGACGTGGCGGAGCCCCCTGCACCGGCAACCCTGCCTGAGATGATCGAGGAGAAGCTGTGAGCGCGACCGTCCCCGTCACCGACGACACCTTCAAGGCCGAGGTGCTGGACTCCAGCACCCCCGTCCTGGTGGACTTCTGGGCCCCCTGGTGCGGCCCCTGCCGCCAGGTCGCCCCCATCCTGGAGGAGCTCGCCGTGCAGTACGACGGCAAGGTGAAGATCACCAAGCTCAACAGCGACGAGAACCCCCAGACCACCGCGGCCTACGGGATCACCTCGATCCCCACGCTCAACATCTACGTGGGTGGCGAGCTAGTCAAGCAGATCGTCGGCGCCCGCCCCAAGCCGGCGCTGGTCACCGAGATCGAGTCCGTCCTGTCCTGACCGTCTCCCCCGTGCCCGACAGGGCTCCCGGCGCCGACCGGGAAGGGTGACGCGCGACGACGCCACGTGGGACGCACCGTCCCACGTGGCAGACTCGCCTCATGACTCCCACGCACGGCGAGCCGATGGGGCAGGTGACTCCTGCCCCCGGCAGCGCCGCCCACCCCGTCCGGCCCGGCACCGGGACCCGCCTCGACCCGTGGATCGGTGCCTACGCCGACCGCACCCACGGCATGCGCGCCTCGGAGATCCGGGCCCTGTTCGCCGTCGCCAACCGGCCCGAGGTCGTCTCGCTCGCCGGTGGCATGCCCAACCTCGCCGGCCTGCCGATGCAGGCCCTGGCCGAGTCGGCCCACGAGCTCATCCTCAGTCGTGGCACCACCGCGCTGCAGTACGGCTCGGGGCAGGGCGACGAGCGGCTGCGTGAGCAGATCCTCGAGGTGATGCGCCTCGAGGGCATCGACGCGCACCCCGACGACGTCGTGGTCACCACCGGGTCGCAGCAGGCCCTGGACCTGGTCACCCGCCTGTTCATCAACCCCGGCGACGTCGTGGTGGCCGAGGCGCCGAGCTACGTAGGCGCTCTCGGGGTGTTCCGGGCCTACCAGGCCGACGTCGTGCACGTTCCGCTGGACGAGCACGGGCTGGTCCCCGAAGCCCTCGAGGAGACGCTGCAGGCCCTCCAGTCCGAGGGTCGGACGGTCAAGCTGCTCTACACCGTGCCGAACTTCCACAACCCGGCCGGCGTCACGATGACCCTGGAGCGACGCCCGCGGATCCTGGAGATCGCCAGGCGTCACGGTGTGCTGCTCGTCGAGGACAACCCGTACGGCCTGCTGGGCTTCTCGGGCGACCCGCTCCCCGCGATCCGTTCCCTGGACGACGAGGGGGTCATCTACCTGGGCTCGTTCTCCAAGACCTTCGCCCCGGGCTACCGGGTGGGCTGGGCCGTGGCCCCCCACGCCGTGCGCGAGAAGCTCGTGCTGGCCAGCGAGTCCGCGATCCTGTGCCCGTCCAACGCCTCTCAGCTGGCGATCTCGACGTACCTCGCGAACCATGACTGGCGCGGTCAGATCAAGGCGTTCCGTGAGATGTACCGCGAGCGTCGTGACGCGATGATCGGTGCGCTCGGCGAGCACATCCCCGAGGCGACCTGGACCGTGCCCGAGGGTGGCTTCTACACCTGGGTGCGGCTGCCTGCCGGCCTCGACGCCCAGGCCATGCTCCCGCGAGCGATCACCGCACGCGTGGCCTACGTCTCGGGAACCGCTTTCTACGCCGACGGACAGGGCGCCGACCACATGAGACTCTCCTTCTGCTACCCGACCCCCGATCGCATCCGCGAAGGGGTCCGTCGGCTCGCGAGCGTGGTGGCCTCCGAGTCCGAGCTGGTCGAGATCTTCGGCACGGCGGCTCACCGTGAGCTGCGGATCGTCGACCCGACCGCCCCGGACCTCGCATGAGCACCCCGAACGTCCTGGTCCTGGCCGGCGGGCTCTCGCACGAGCGGGACGTCTCCCTGCGCTCGGGCCGGCGGGTCGCCGAGGCCCTGCGCGGCGCCGGGGTCGAGGTGTCCGTGCACGACGTCGACGCCGACCTGATCCCGGTCCTCGAGCAGGTCCGTCCGGGCCTGGTGTGGCCGTTGCTGCACGGCGCGTCGGGAGAGGACGGGTCCATCCGGGACGTCCTGGAGCTGCTCGGCCTGCCGTACCTCGGGTCAGGCCCGCGAGCCAGCCGCGTGACGTGGAGCAAGCCCGTCGCCAAGACGGTGCTGGCCGCTGCAGGCCTGGACACCCCGCGGTTCGTGACCCTGCCGCAGAGCCTCTTCCGCGAGCTCGGGGCCGGTCGCGTCCTGGACGCCGTGCTCGGTGGCCTCGGACTGCCCCTGGTGGTCAAGCCCTCGCGCGGTGGGTCCGCCCTGGGTGTCACCGTCGTCCGCTCGGCCGAGGACCTGCCCCGGGCGATGGTCGACTGCTTCGCCTACGGGGACACGGCCCTCATCGAGCAGGCGGTGACCGGTGTCGAGCTCGCCGTCAGCGTGGTCGACACCGGCGAGGGCCCGCGCGCCCTGCCGGCGGTCGAGCTGGTGACCGACGGACCCTACGACTACGACGCCCGGTACAACCCGGGCCGCACGGAGTACTTCGCCCCGGCGCGCCTGTCGCAGGACGACGCCGCACGGGTGGGGGCTGCGGCCGTCCGCGTCCACGAGGCGCTGGGCCTGCGTCACCTGTCGCGGACCGACCTGATCCTGGACGCCGACGGTCGGCCCCAGCTGCTCGACGTCAACACCGCTCCCGGGATGACCGAGACCTCCCTGCTCCCCCAGGCTGCCCTGGCCGCGGGCCACGACCTCGGCACCCTGTACCGGTCGTTGGTGGAGCACGCGGTGCAGGACCAGAGCCTCACTCCCGCCTGACCGCCCGTCGGCACCGACCTACCGGAGCAGACCGGGGTCGTCGGGCGAGAGGGTCGCCAGGATGCGGTTGAGGTCCTGCACGGAGGCGAACTCGACCGTGAGGCGTCCTTTGCTCTTGCCCAAGGCGATCTTGACCCTGGTCTCGAACTTGTCCGACAGCCGGCCTGCGAGGTCGTCGAGGGCGGCGTTCCGGTCCCCCGGCCGGGCGCGACGGGCCAGGACCGGACGTTCGGGATCCCCGCCGAGGGAGACGATCTCCTCGGTCGACCGGACCGAGAGCCCTTCAGCGACGATCCGTTGGGCCAACCGCTCCATCGCCGCCGCGTCCGGCAGGCCGAGCAGCGCCCGTGCGTGGCCGGCCGAGAGCACCCCCGCAGCGACCCTGCGCTGCACCAGCGGAGGCAGTCTGAGCAGCCGCAGGGTGTTCGAGATCTGCGGCCGTGAGCGGTGGATCCGCTGGGCGAGCTCGTCGTGCGTGCAGCCGAAGTCGTCGAGCAGCTGCTGGTAGGCCGCAGCCTCCTCGAGCACGTTGAGCTGGCTGCGGTGGAGGTTCTCGAGCAGGGCGTCACGCAGAAGGTCCGCGTCATCGGTCTGCCGGACGATCGCCGGGATGGTGGCCAGGCCGGCTCCCTGCGTGGCACGCAACCGCCGCTCGCCCATGATGAGCTCGAACCGGATCTCGGGCTGGTCGGGGTCGGGCTCGACCTCGCGCACGACGACCGGCTGGAGGACGCCGATCTCCCGGATCGAGCCGACCAGCTCGGCGAGGGCGTCCTCGTCGAACACCGTCCGTGGCTGTCGCGGGTTGGTCCGGACCGAGCCGACGGGCACCTCGGCGAAGTAGGCCCCGGGGACGGGCAGCAGCCCGCCGTCGGTCCCGTCCTGCTGGTCCGTGGTGGGACTTCCTGCGTCGCCGGTGGCCGCTTCTCCCGAGGGTGCTGCGCCCGGGAGGGCAGCCGGCTCGCCGGTGCCGTTGCTCCCCGCGGCCTGCGTGCTGCCCAGGTCCGCGGGTCGGCGGGGCTCCACCACGCCGGCTGTGCCGTTCGCGTTCGCGTGGTCGCCCGGCTGACCCGTGGTCTCGGTGACGTCGGTCCCCGACTCCTCGATCTCGACGGGCGCCACGATGCTCGCACCGGGAAAGAACACGTCAACGGGTCGCGCGTCCCCGCTCCCGCTGGGGATCAACGCCCCGAGGCCTCGGCCCAGTCCACGTCGCTTCTCGGCCATCAGTTCTCCTCCGTGCTGGGGATGCGGGGGTGCTCGCCGGCGAGGGCCGCGGCATTCGTGGCGGGCGCCCCAGGGGCTCCCCTCTCGGCGATCTCGCGGGCGGCTGCGAGGTAGGACAACGCCCCTGTCGAACCCGGGTCGTAGGTCATGACCGTCTGCCCGTAACTCGGGGCCTCCGAGATGCGGACCGAACGCGGGATCGTGGTGCGCAGGGTCTGCACCGGGAAGTGCTCACGCACCTCAGCAGCGACCTGCTGCGCGAGGTTGGTCCGCGCGTCGTACATCGTCAGGGCGATCGTGGAGACGTGCAGCACCGGGTTGAGGTGGCTCTTGATCAGCTGCACGTTCTTGAGGAGCTGGCTCAGGCCCTCGAGTGCGTAGTACTCGCACTGGATCGGGATCAGGACCTCACGGGCGGCGACGAAGGCGTTGACCGTGAGCAGCCCCAGGCTCGGCGGGCAGTCGATCAGGATGTAGTCGAGCCGGTCCGTCCCGGTGGACTCTCGGTGGGCGAGGTAGGCGGCGATGGCGTTCCGCAGCCGGTTCTCCCGAGCCACCATGGAGACGAGCTCGATCTCGGCGCCTGACAGGTCGATCGTCGCCGGCGCACACCAGAGCCGAGGGATCCGAGCCGACTGCTGCACCACGTCCTGGAGCGCTGCGTCGTCGACGAGGACGTCATAGATCGACGGTGTGCCGGCACGATGATCGATGCTGAGCGCCGTCGAGGCGTTGCCCTGCGGGTCGTTGTCGATGACCAGCACGTTCAGGCCCGCCTGCGCGAGGGCCGCTGCGATGTTCACCGTGGTCGTGGTCTTGCCCACGCCACCCTTCTGGTTGGCGACCGTCACGACTCGCGTGGTCGCCGGCCGGGGGAACTGCCGACCGTGGAGGTCGATCCGTCGTCGTGCGTCGGCGGCGAGCTGGGCAGCCAGCGGTGTCGACTCGTCGGCGGTGGGAAGGCTGTCGATGATCGCAGCCCGTCGTTCATCGTCCGACCAGTCCGTCGTTTCACGTGAAACACGGCTCTGCGGGACGTGGTCCTGCTGATCCACCGGCTCTCCTGTCATTGCGTGCCCTCATCCTGCCATCGCGGCGTCATGTCCCCGTCACCGCCACGGGTCCCGACCCTCGTCGCACTCATCGACCTGTGCGACGACGGCCCTTGCGTCCTGTGGAGCGGCCTGGAGCTGCGGGGGTCACTCCAGGAGCCGCTGCTGCCGCTGCCGCAGGCTGAGCTGTCGTCGCGTGCAGGGAGGTCACCGTTCGGCGCACCACCCGGACCACCGTCGTCCCGTCCAGTCCGCTCACGGAGCGTGCCTCGAGGATCTCGCCGGTGTCCCCGCCGAGCGATCGCACCGTCTCCGCGGCTGCCTCCAGCTCGGCGGTGGCCTGCTGCCCCTTCATCGCCAGCAGCACGCCGTCGACACCGAGCAGGGGCAAGGTCCAGCGGGCGAGCCGATCCATCGGAGCGACCGCCCGAGCGGTCACCGCCGAGAACATCATGGTGCCGTGGAGCTCCTCGGCACGCCCTCGCACCACTCGGGCGTTGGTCAGGGCGAGTGTCTCGAGCACCTCGGTGAGCCAGGTGGTCCTGCGCTCCATCGGGTCGAGGAGGACCACCTCCAGATCGGGGCGCATCGCAGCCAGAACGACCCCGGGAAGGCCGGCGCCCGATCCGACGTCCAGGAGCGAGCCCCAGGCCGGCAGGAACTGTGCCACCGCTGCACTGTTGACCAGGTGTCGCTCCCACAGGCGTGGCACCTCTCGCGGGCCGATCAGCCCCCTGCGCACCCCCTCCTCGGTCAGCAGGGCCGCGAAGGCCGTCACGACGGGTAGGGCGTCTCCGAAGAGCTCCTGGACACGCGAGTCCTCAGGCCCGAGGGTCGCGACGACCTGCTCCTCGGTCACGACCTCCCCACCTGTCCTCGCGATCCTGCCCGTGCGCCAGCTGCCGCCATCCGTCGTGCTCCTCACATCGTGTCGTCGTTCTCCGCGATCCTGACCACGTGCGATCACGCATGCGTCAGGGGCCAGGGTTTCACGTGAAACGGGGTACTCGTGCCGTGCCCGTTCCGACACGACCTCGCCAGAACGCCTACGCCTTACTAGTCGGGTCACTCACACCGCCGGTCAGACACGGGAGGTCCACGGCGCGCATCAAGGACCCCGAGTGAGTGACTCGTGGCCAGGGCGGTCCGTTTCACGTGAAACGTCCATGGTGCCCTGCGCACCGCGCCGCCCTGGTCACAGGTCACGCGACCCTCCCAGCCCCTGACGACGTCCGACGAGCGGACTCCCGCTCTCCCACTGTGATGCCGCTCGTGCACCGACGTGCACCAGCGACCAATCTCTCCTCCTCCCGCGGTGGCCTCCGGTTCGAACCTGCCGCTCCACCCGAGCTCACGATGTCGACTCGTGACCGGGTACGCGAGGTGAACCTGATCCAGCCAGCGGCGACCCGCGGGACGCGGAGTCGACATCGGCCCTCCACCGGGGCCCCTCGACGCCGTTCCACGTGAAACATCCTGTGCACCGTCGGCCGTTGCTCGCGTGGTTCCACGTGAAACAGCGGTCTTGATCCGGCTCGCTCGGCCGAACCTCTCGTCGACTCAGGATCGGGGGATGACAGCTCACCGGCACGCGGAGGCCGTGGACCGCTACCTCGGTCCAGTCATACCGAGCGAGTCGTTTCACGTGGAACAACCGTCGGCACCGTCGCACCCGGAATGCAGGACGCCGGGCCCCGAAGGACCCGGCGTCAGCGAGAGACTCGCGATGCCCTCGAGTGCGGTGTCAGGAGGGGCGGACCACCACGAAGCGTGAGGGCTCGACGCCCTCGCTGTCACTCACGAGACCGGCCTCGGCCACGACGTCGTGGACGACCTTCCGCTCGAACGGGTTCATCGGTTCGAGGGAGACGGGTCCACCCGTGCTCTGCACCTCGGCGATGGCCTTCTTCGCGACCTCCGCCAGCTCGGCCTTCCTCGCGGCACGGAAGCCGGCGATGTCGAGCATCAACCGGCTCCGCTCACCCGTCTTCGTCTGCACGGCGAGGCGCGTCAGCTCCTGGAGTGCGTCGAGGACCTCGCCGTCCGCACCGACCAGCTTGCGGAGGGTGCGCTCGGTGCCCGGCTCGGCAACGATCTCCACCGCGGCCCGGCCGTGGTCCACGTCGATGTCGATGTCACCGTCGAGGTCAGCGATGTCGAGCAGCTCCTCGAGGTAGTCGGCAGCCACCTCACCCTCTTCCTCGAGCCGTCGCGAGGTGTCGGGCTCCTGGGGTGTCTCTTCGGTCACTGCGATGGGCTGGTCTGGCATGTCTGTCTCCTCGAGAGGGGAAGGCGGCTGAGCGGCGCTGGTCACTTCTTCTTCGGGGTGCGCGGCGGACGGCTCCCAGGCTCGCCGTCGCCCTGGGTACCGCCCTCACCAGCGCCGGAGGTACGCGGTGCGGATCCCGGAGCGCGCTCCGGACGCGGCTTGCCGGTCCCGGGCTTCGTGCCGCCCGTCTTCGGGCTGCCCGACCGAGGTCCCCCGGGCTTGCCAGCTCCACCCTTGGCCGTGCCGCTCCGGGGTGCGCCGGTGCGCGGCGTTCCGGTCGCGGAGGAGGCCGACCCGTCGGCTGCGGGACGCCGTGGCTTGCGGGGCCGCTCACCCGTACCGGCTGTCGAGGGCGCGGGTCCCGTACCGGTGGCTTCCTGAGAGGACTCCGTGTCGTCGGCCTCGTCCGAGCCCTCGGGCTGACCCTGCGCAGCAGCCGATCCCTCAGTAACGGGACGAGGACGCTTCTTGCGCTTGGGCTGCGGACGCTGTCCGCGCGGCTTCTCGGGCTCGGCCGGCTTCTCGTCCTCGAGGATGATCCCCTTGGCGGCAGCCTTCTTCGCGCGACGCTCCTTGAGGGCCCGCTCAGCCTCCGAGCCGGGTGTCGGGTTGCGCCGGATGACGTAGAACTGCTGGCCCATGGACCACAGGTTCGTCGTGGTCCAGTAGATGAGCACACCGATCGGGAAGTTCACGCCGGTCACCGCGAACACCAGCGGCAGGACGTACAGCAGCATCTTCTGCTGCTGGGCCATCGGCCCCTGCAGTGCCGAGGCGGGCATGTTCTTCTGCGTCAGCTGGCGCTGGGTGGTGAAGGTCGTCGCCGACATCAGGAAGATCAGGACGACCGTCACGATCTTGACGTTCACGCTGGTCGAGCCGAGGAAGGTCTCGGAGATCTGCGCTCCGAAGAGGGTCGCGTTGTTCGCCTCGATCGCGAGGTCCTGGGTGAGTCGACCGATATTGTCGCCACCGGCGTAGTTGCCCTCAGCCAGGTCTCCGAGCGAGAAGAGCACGCGGAACAGCGCAAAGAAGATCGGGGACTGCGCGAGGATCGGCAGGCACGAGGAGAACGGGTTGGTCCCGTGCTTCTTGTACAGCTCCATCGTCTCGCGGCTCAGCGCCTCACGAGATGCGGGGTCGGTCTTCCCCTTGTACTTCTTCTGGATCTTCTGCATGTCCGGGGCGAGCAGCTGCATGCCTCGGGAGGCCTTGATCTGCTTCACGAAGAGCGGGATCAGCAGGATCCGGATCACGATCACCAGACCGACGATCGACAGCGCCCAGGTCACACCCGACTCCGAGGGCAGACCGACTGCCGTCAACACGTCGTGGAAACCGACCATGATCCAGGCCACGACCCACTTGAGCGGGAAGAGGATGGTGTCGAACCAGTTCATCGCGCGGTGCTCCTCAGGAGTCGATCGTCGGACCCGTCCGAACGGGCAGAGGTTCTCGGGTCACGCGCGGGCGGCACGTCGTCGACGCCTCCCGCGGTCCACGGGTGGCACCGACCCAGTCGCCTCAGCGCGAGCCAGGTTCCGCGCAGGGCACCGTGACGGCGCACCGCGGTCACGGCGTACTGGGAGCACGACGGGTAGTAGCGGCAGGTCGGCCCGCTCAAGGGAGAGATGAAGACCTGGTAGAACCGCAGGAGGCCGAGGATGACCGCGCCCGGTAGCCGTCCGAGCCGACGCAGCACCGTGGAGGACGAGCTCACAGGCCGACCGCCCGAGCCTTTGCCCGCCGGCCGGCGGCCGAGAAGGCGGAGGAGAAGTCGCGTGCGAGGTCGGCGTAGGTCGCCTCGGCGGCGGGGGGAAGTGCGCGCACGACGACGTCCACGCCTGTCGGCCACGTGTCGTGCTGCTCGACGACCACGTTTCGCAACCTCCGTCTGACCCTGTTCCGCACCACTGCCCCACCGACTGATCTCGCGACCACGAAGCCGACGTGCTGGGCCCCGTCGTCGGTGGTCGGTCGTAGGTGCACCACGACCGTCGTCCTGCCTGCTCTCGACCCACCCCGGATGGTCGCCGCGAAATCCGCGGGACGACGCATCCTCAGGTGAGCGGGGAGCACCGGATCAGGTCAGGCGGACAGCTCGGTGCGACCCTTGCGGCGGCGTGCCGCGAGGATCGCCCGGCCGGCGCGGGTGCGCATGCGCAGCCGGAAGCCGTGGGTCTTCGCCCGGCGCCGGTTGTTCGGCTGAAAGGTGCGCTTCGTCACGTCAGACTCCAAGAGGTTTCGATCAGGTCACCGCCTGGCCGGCGGACAGTCGTCTCCGCCTCGACACTGCCTGCCGTCACCCTGGTCACCACCCGAGGAGGGCGCTGCAAGGGCGAACCGAGTAGGACGGGGTGCTGGGGTCTCACTCGTACGTGCGCGGGCACGCTGACAAGAGCCGTCGAGAACGGCTGTGTCACGGTACGCGCCCCACTGCGAGGGGTCAAACCCACCCGACACCGCAGACGCCGGATCCTGCCCGGCCCGCGGACCTGTACGTCCCGCGTCAGTCATGGGTAGTGCAGCCCGACCTCACATCCTTGCACCCGTTCGGCGGATGACAACCTCCGACACACCGAGAATCATGTGGGCCGGACGAAGATCATCCGTCATGGCGTGGTGCACCCGGGGCGACTCCAGCCTGTGCACGACGAGGTCTCGTCCGGCGTCGCGCGAACGCTCGGCCCCAGCACGAGGTGGTGCTGGGACGAGCGTCGTCTCCCTGCGCACAGCTTGTGGAAAACTATGTGGATTGTTCGTGCCCGTGCGAGACTTCAAGCCGAGGAACACCACCTCCACGCACCCTCGGACGTCCAGGTGGACCCCCGCCCTCCCCAGCCGGACCACACAGGAGTCATCACGTGCCATCACAGGACGACACGATCGCCGAGGTGTGGGACCGCGCCGTCGGGCAGCTCGCCACAGACCCCTCGACGTCCTCCCAGCAGCTTGCCTTCATCCGGCTCGCACGGCCGGTGGGTCTGCTCGACGGGACCGTCCTGCTGGCTGTCGGCAACGACTTCACCAAGGACTACCTCGAGTCGCGCGTGCGCACCGAGCTCACCACCGTGCTCAGCAAGGTGCTCGGGTTGGACGCACGATTCGCGGTCATGGTCGACCCCGCCCTGCAGGACGAGAACGCACCGACCCCCTCCGCACGGACTGAGCAGGGCCGACTCACCCGCCAGGACGATGACCTGGACGACCAGGACGACCACCGTCGACGGCGTTCGCAGTACGACGACGAGCCCACCTTCGGTCAGCGCTCCCACCACGGGAACGGGAGTCCGGCCAAGACGGTCGAGCCTGCGCGGCTGAACCCGAAGTACCTCTTCGAGACCTTCGTCATCGGCTCCTCGAACAGGTTCGCGCACGCCGCCGCCGTCGCGGTCGCCGAGGCCCCGGCCAAGGCGTACAACCCGCTGTTCATCTACGGCGACTCGGGACTGGGCAAGACCCACCTGCTGCACGCGATCGGTCACTACGCGCACTCCCTCTACCCAGGGGTGAGGGTGAGGTACGTGAACTCGGAGGAGTTCACCAACGACTTCATCAACTCGATCGGTGAGGGGAAGGCCGGAGCGTTCCAGCGCCGTTACCGCGAGGTCGACGTGCTGCTGGTCGACGACATCCAGTTCCTGCAGGGCAAGGAACAGACGATGGAGGAGTTCTTCCACACCTTCAACACCCTGCACAACGCGAACAAGCAGGTGGTCATCACCTCTGACCTGCCCCCCAAGCAGCTCAACGGCTTCGAGGACCGGATGCGGTCACGCTTCGAGTGGGGTCTGATCACCGACGTCCAGCCGCCCGACCTCGAGACGCGCATCGCGATCCTGCGGAAGAAGGCCGGCAACGAGAAGCTCCAGGCTCCCGACGACGTCCTGTCGTACATCGCCTCGAAGATCTCGACGAACATCCGCGAGCTCGAGGGGGCGCTCATCCGGGTCACGGCCTTCGCGAACCTCAACCGGCAGCAGGTCGACCTCGCGCTCGCCGAGATCGTCCTCAAGGACCTCATCACCGACGAGGACACCGCTGAGGTGACCGCGGCGGCGATCATCGCCCAGACCGCGAACTACTTCGGCCTGACCATCGACGACCTGTGCGGGGCCTCGAGGTCGCGGGTCCTGGTCACGGCTCGCCAGATCGCGATGTACCTATGCCGTGAGCTGACCGACATGAGCCTGCCCAAGATCGGTCAGCAGTTCGGTGGTCGTGACCACACGACCGTCATGCACGCCAACCGCAAGATCCGCGAGCTGATGGCCGAGCGTCGCTCGATCTACAACCAGGTCACCGAGCTGACCAACCGGATCAAGCAGCAGCACCGCGGCTGAGATCACCCCGTCGGTCCATTCCCAGGAACGACCTGATCACACGAACACCCGTAGGACGACTGTTCACACCTGTGTACATCTCTGTGGATGGCGGTGGACGACGGCATCAGACGTGTGGACGCAGACCATCGCATCGGTGGACGCAGGATGAACGACAACTCTCCGTCCACCGGTCAGGTCCGCTGTCGACATCACGTGCACGGGAGCGTCCACACGGACGGATCGCCCCTGACCTGCACACCGATCGGTTGTCCACAGTGTCCACACGACCGATGACGATGACTAACTCTTGTCATCTGCGAGATCCACAACACCTTCGTCCAGTGCACAGCCTCGACTCACCGACCTGGCCCGAACCACAGGTCGAGCAATACCCGGTGCCCTCCGTACTCGCGTAGGGTTCAGCCAGATCTGTGTGCGCCGCTCCTGTGCGGTGCCTACGCGAAGGGAAGTGCGATGAGGTTCAGGGTCGAACGAGACGTCCTCGCCGAGGCCGTCACCTGGACCGCTCGATCCCTCCCGACGAGACCACCGGTCCCGGTCCTGGCTGGTGTCCGTCTCGAGGCGTCCTCCTCGGGTGTGGTCCAGCTCTCGAGCTTCGACTACGAGGTCTCGGCCAGGTCCGAGATCGCGGCCGACGTCTCCGAGCCGGGCACCGTCCTGGTCTCGGGACGGCTCCTCGCCGAGATCTCCCGAGCCCTGCCGGGCAAGCCGGTCGATGTCGTCCTCGAGGGCAACAAGGTCACGCTGACCTGCGGGGCGAGCCGGTTCACGCTGCTGACGATGCCGGTCGACGACTACCCGGCCCTGCCGGCGATGCCCGACCTGGCCGGCACCATCGACGGTGCCGAGCTCACCAGCGCCGTCGCGCAGGTGACCGTCGCCGCGAGCCGTGACGACACGCTCCCGCTGCTCACCGGTGTGCGGATGGAGATCGAGGGTGACGTGATCACCCTCCTCGCGACCGACCGCTACCGGCTGGCGATGAGGGTGCTCAGCTGGCACCCGGCCTCCCCCGGCATGTCCTCGGTCGCCCTGGTCCGCGCCCGCACCCTCTCGGACGCGGCGAAGTCGCTGGGGGGCTCGAACCAGGTGAGCCTGGCCCTGTCCACCGGCGGAGGGGTCGACCTCATCGGCTTCGAGGCAGGTGGGCGACACACCACCTCGCTGCTGGTTGACGGCGACTACCCTCCCGTTCGTCGGCTGTTCCCGGACGAGACGCCCATCCACGCGGTCGTCGCGACGCAGGCGCTGACCGATGCCGCGCGTCGTGTCGCCCTCGTCGCCGAGCGGAACACGCCGATCCGGCTGGCCTTCAGCGAGGGACAGCTGGTGCTCGACGCAGGTCAGGGTGATGACGCGCAGGCGTCCGAGGCGCTCGAGGCTGTCCTGGTCGGCGACGACATCACGGTCGCCTTCAACCCCCAGTTCCTGCTCGACGGGCTCGGTGCGCTGAGCACCGACTTCGTCCGGATGTCGTTCACCCACCCCAACAAGCCCGTCGAGTTCACCGGGCAGGAGTCCCTCGAGGGTGAGGACATCTCGTCGTACCGGTACCTGCTGGTGCCGATCCGTTTCGCCAGCTGAGCGACGGGTCCACCGGCTCAACCGTGAGCGGAGGAGAGATCATGCACATCGGTCTGGTCGGTCTGGGGAAGATGGGCGCGAACATGCGCCAGAGGCTGCGCGACCACGGTGTCCAGGTGACGGGGTACGACCGCAACCCGGAGGTCTCCGACGTCCAGAGCCTGCCTGACCTGGTGGCTGCGCTCGGCGAGGGGTCGCGGGTGGTCTGGGTGATGGTGCCCTCCGGAGCACCGACCCACGCTGTCGTGACCGAGCTGGCGGGGCTGCTGTCCGCGGGAGACATGGTCGTCGAGGGAGGCAACTCCCACTACACCGACGACGTCGCCCACGCCCGTACCCTTGCGGCGCTCGGGATCCGCTACGTCGACGTCGGTGTATCGGGTGGGGTGTGGGGGCTCGAGAACGGCTACGCACTGATGGCAGGAGGGTCCTCCGAGGACATCCAGGCCCTCGACCCGGTCTTCGAGGCCCTGCGTCCACCGGGGCCACGGGAGAACGGTGTCGTCCACGCCGGCTCCGTCGGTGCCGGGCACTACGCGAAGATGGTCCACAACGGCATCGAGTACGGGTTGATGCAGGCCTACGCCGAGGGGTACGAGCTGCTCGAGGCGCAGGACATCGTGACCGACGTGACCGGCACCCTCAAGGCATGGACCCAGGGGACCGTGGTGAGGTCCTGGCTGCTCGACCTCCTGGTCGCAGCCCTCGAGAACGACCCCGAGCTGGCGACGATCGACGACTGGGTCGAGGACTCGGGTGAGGGTCGGTGGACCGTCGACGAGGCGATCGACCAGGCCGTCCCGCTGCCGGTGATCTCCGCAGCCCTGTTCGCCCGGTTCGCGTCACGACAGGGGGCCTCCCCGGCGATGAAGGCCGTCGCGGCACTGCGGCAGCAGTTCGGCGGTCACGCAGCGCGTCCGGCTCCCCCCGCCTCGTGAACCCTGCCGTGACCCGCGCCCACCGAGGACGGTAGAGGTGCACGTCACCCAGCTCTCGCTGACGGACTTCCGCTCCTACGAGCAGGTCGAGCTGACCCTCGAGCCCGGGGTCAGCGCACTGGTCGGACCCAACGGCCAGGGCAAGACCAACCTCGTCGAGGCGATCGGCTACGTCGCGACCCTGGGCAGTCACCGGGTCGCTACCGATGCTGCATTGGTGCGGTTCGGTGCGCCGCGTGCTGTGGTGCGCCTGCGTGCCGCGCGGCGTGACCGGCAGAGTCTGGTCGAGATCGAGATCAACCCTGGTCGGGCGAACCGGGCCCAGGTCAACAGGTCACCGGTGAGGCGTCCGCGGGACGTGTTGGGGATCCTGCGGACGGTCCTGTTCGCCCCCGAGGACCTTGCGCTGGTCAAGGGCGACCCTGACGGACGACGTCGTTTCCTGGACGACCTTCTGGTCCAGGTCTCACCCCGGATGGCCGGGGTGCTGGGTGACTACGACCGTGTGCTGCGGCAGCGCGGTGCGTTGCTCAAGACCGCCGGCGCAGCCCGTCGCGGTTCACGGGGTGGTGCTCGTGGGCAGAGCGCCTCGGGTGAGACCGTGGAGCCTGACCTGCGGACCCTGGACGTCTGGGATGCCAAGCTCGCGCAGACAGGAGCGCAGATCCTTGCCGCGCGGGTCAGCCTGGTCGAGAGCCTGCGGCCCCATGTGGCAGCCGCCTACGAGCAGGTCAGCGCAGGTCAGGGTGAGGCGGTGCTCGGGTACCGGTCCTCGCTCGAGGCCAGCGGTGACGTGGACGAGGACGGCAGGCCGGGCAGGGGTGCCACGACCGGTCCTGTGCAGACGGCGGTCCCCCACCTGGGTGCCGGGCACCAGCTGCTCGAGGCACAGCTGCTCGAGGCGATGAGCAGGATGCGACGTCAGGAGATCGAGCGGGGCGTGAGCCTGGTAGGACCCCACCGGGACGACCTGGTGCTGACCCTGGGAGGACTCCCGGCGAAGGGGTATGCGAGCCATGGCGAGTCGTGGTCGTTCGCGCTGGCCCTGCGTCTGGCGTCGTACCAGCTGCTGACCCATGGCACACCCGACGACGAGGTGCTCGGTCAGGGGATCTCGGACTGGGGTGAGGACGCCGAGCCGGTGCTGATCCTCGACGACGTCTTCGCCGAGCTGGACTCACGCCGTCGTGAGCGGCTCGCGGCACTGGTCGCGCCGGCTGCGCAGGTGCTGGTGACGGCCGCCGTCGCGCAGGATGTCCCTGAGGCTCTCGAGGGTGCACGGATCGATGTCATGGAGGGGCAGGTGCGTCGTGTCCGATGACCCCCGCCAGGACGTGCCCGGGGAGGATGGGGTCCCACCCCCTGCACCGCGCGAGCTGACCGGACCGCTGGCCGAGCAGATCGGTCTGACCCCACCGGCGGAGGTCGCGAAGGCGGCGCTGAACCGTGCCCGTGCGGCGGCTGCTGCCCGGGGTTTCCGGCCCGGGCAGCCGGTGCGCCGTCGCGAGCAGCCTGCTGACCACCGTTCGGGGCCGGCGCGGGACGGTCGGGACCCGGCGCTGCTGGGTGACACCCTCTCGAGGCTCGCGGCCGAACGGGGATGGACCCCTGAGCTGTCGGTGGGTGGGGTGCTGGGTCGGTGGCGTGATGTCGTCGGTGACCAGGTGGCCGACCACTGCGAGCCCGAGACCTTCGAGGACGGCCTGCTCGTGGTGCGGACCGACTCCACGACGTGGGCCACCCAGGTGCGCCTGCTGGTCCCTCAGCTGCTGGCACGTCTCGAGCAGGAGGTGGGCGCGGACGTCGTCCGTGAGGTCAAGGTCCTGGGGCCCTCGGGCCCGCAGTGGGGCAAGGGTCGACGCCGGGTGGCCGGTCGAGGGCCGCGGGACACGTACGGCTGAGTGGTCTGCACTCGATGTCGGTGCCGCGCGTTCGCCGATCGGGTGAGACGGCAGCCGGAGGTGGTCCTGTGAGCCTCCGACAGCCCTTGCTCGACCACCTGTTCACAGGGGTGGTCTCACGATGCGCCACGGCTGTGCGCAGGACGTCCTGAGCGGCATCTACGGGTAGACTGTGCAGCGTCATTCCTGGAGCAGCGCTGAGGTCCACCATGGTCCGGTGATCGTGGGGGACGTCGGAACCTGCCCGGGGACACTTGTGCATGTCTGGCGGTCCGGTCCTCGGCCCACGCGCGCGTGCGCGACACCCTGAAGGAGCACCCCTGCCCGTGACAGACCAGAGTCCCACCCCTGTCCCGACCAACGGCGGCACCTCCTACGGCGCCAGCGACATCACCGTCCTCGAAGGACTCGAGGCGGTGCGCAAGCGCCCCGGCATGTACATCGGCTCGACCGGTCCCCGGGGGCTCCATCACCTGGTCTACGAGGTCGTCGACAACTCGGTGGACGAGGCCCTGGCCGGGTACTGCAGCCACATCGAGGTGACCCTCCAGGCCGACGGCGGTGTGCGGGTCTCCGACGACGGCCGGGGGATCCCGGTCGAGATGCACCCCACCGAGGGGCGACCCACGGTCGAGGTGGTCATGACGATCCTGCACGCCGGTGGCAAGTTCGGCGGGTCGGGGTACGCGGTCTCGGGCGGTCTGCACGGCGTCGGGATCTCGGTCGTCAACGCGCTGTCCAGCAGGGTCGAGACCGTCGTGCACCGTGACGGTCACGTCTGGACCCAGAGGTTCGCCGACGGCGGCAAGCCGGTGGGCGAGCTGCACCAGGGTGAGACCACGGACCGCACCGGCACGACGCAGACCTTCTGGGCCGACGACACCATCTTCGAGACGGTCGACTTCGACTTCGAGACGCTGCGGTCGCGCTTCCAGCAGATGGCCTTCCTCAACAAGGGCCTGAAGATCACCTTGACCGACGAGCGTCCCGAGCACACGGGAACCGAGGACGAGGTCACCTCGGCCGAGCCCGTCGAGGGTGCGCTGGACGACGTGAGCGCCGCGACGACATCGTCGGGAGGGACAGCCCGGTCGGTGACCTTCCGCTACGAGGAGGGGCTGGTCGACTACGTCCGCCACCTCAACAGCGCCAAGAAGGTCGAGCTGATCCACCCCGAGATCATCGACGTCGAGGCCGAGGACACCGAGCGCCGGATCTCGGTCGAGATCGCCCTGCAGTGGACGGGTGCCTACTCCGAGTCGGTGCACACCTATGCCAACACGATCAGCACGACCGAGGGTGGAACCCACGAGGAGGGCTTCCGGGCGGCGATGACCACGTTGGTCAACCGCTACGCGAGAGCCAAGAACCTGCTCAAGGAGAAGGATGACGCCCTGACCGGGGACGACGTCCGCGAGGGCCTGACCGCAGTCATCTCGGTCAAGCTCGGTGAGCCGCAGTTCGAGGGGCAGACCAAGACCAAGCTCGGCAACACGGTGGCCAAGACCTTCGTGCAGAAGGTCGTGCACGAGCAGCTCGGTGACTGGTTCGACGCCCACCCCAACGAGGCGCGGGACATCATCCGCAAGTCGATCCAGGCCTCCCAGGCACGCCTCGCGGCGCGCAAGGCCCGTGAGGCCACCCGTCGCAAGGGTCTGCTCGAGTCCGGTGGCATGCCCGGCAAGCTCCGCGACTGCCAGTCCAACAACCCGGTCGAGTGCGAGGTCTTCATCGTCGAGGGTGACTCGGCCGGTGGATCGGCGGTGCGAGGCCGCAACCCGCGGACCCAGGCGATCCTGCCGATCCGCGGGAAGATCCTCAACGTCGAGCGGGCCCGTCTGGACCGTGCGCTGGGCAACCAGGAGGTCCAGGCCCTCATCACGGCCTTCGGGACCGGGATCGGCGAGGACTTCGACCTCGCCAAGCTGAGGTATCACAAGATCGTGCTGATGGCCGACGCCGACGTCGACGGCCAGCACATCAGCACCCTGCTGCTCACGCTGCTCTTCAGGTACATGCGTCCGCTGATCGAGAACGGTCACGTGTACCTTGCGCAGCCGCCGCTGTACAAGCTCAAGTGGTCGAACGCGCCGCACAGCTACGTGTACACCGACCGCGAGCGGGACGCGTTCCTGGTCGAGGGCCAGGCCACGGGCAAGCGGATCCCCAAGGAGAACGGGATCCAGCGCTACAAGGGTCTGGGAGAGATGGACTACAAGGAGCTGTGGGAGACGACCATGGACCCGGACGAGCGCACGCTCCTCCAGGTGACCCTGGACGACGCCGCCGCTGCCGACGAGATCTTCTCGGTCCTGATGGGAGAGGACGTCGAGCTGCGACGCTCCTTCATCCAGCGCAACGCCAAGGACGTGAGGTTCCTCGACATCTGAGAGGACCAGGGCGGTGCGCGGCCGGCTCCGGCGCGCAGCACCGGCCCGCCCCGAACATCTGACCGCGGGCTCTCGCAGGACGCCCCGAACGGACAGGACCAGCGACCACGGTCGCGGACGAGAACGAGGTAGAACGTGACCGAGCAGACACCGCCCGAGGGCTCCGACCTCCCCGAGGGGACCGCCGACGGCGCGACCCCGGAGATCCCGGCCGAGGGCATCCCGATCGGTGTGATCACCGACCGGATCAGCCCGGTGGACCTGCAGCTCGAGATGCAGCGGTCCTACCTCGACTACGCGATGAGCGTCATCGTCGGCCGTGCCCTGCCGGACGTCCGCGACGGGCTCAAGCCGGTCCACCGCCGGGTGCTCTACGCGATGTACGACGGCGGCTACCGGCCCGACCGGCAGTTCTCCAAGTGCAGCCGCGTCGTCGGCGACGTCATGGGCAAGTACCACCCGCACGGCGACACGGCGATCTACGACGCCCTGGTGCGCCTCGTCCAGGACTGGTCCCTGCGCTACCCGCTGGTCTCGGGGCAGGGGAACTTCGGCTCGCCCGGCAACGACCCGGCCGCCGCCCCGCGGTACACCGAGTGCAAGATGGCCCCGCTGGCCATGGAGATGGTGCGGGACATCGACGAGGAGACCGTCGACTTCCGCGACAACTACGACGGCCGCACCCAGGAGCCCGCGGTGCTCCCGGCGCGGTTCCCCAACCTGCTGGTCAACGGCAGCGCCGGCATCGCGGTCGGGATGGCCACGAACATCCCGCCGCACAACCTGCGTGAGGTCGCCGCGGGGGTCAAGTGGCACCTCGACCACCCGCAGGCGAGCAAGGAGGAGCTGCTCGAGGCCCTCATCGAACGCATCCCGGGGCCCGACTTCCCCACCGGCGCGACGATCCTGGGCCGACGTGGCATCGAGGAGGCCTACCGGACCGGTCGTGGCTCGATCACGATGCGTGCCGTGGTGACGGTCGAGGAGATCCAGAACCGGATCTGCCTGGTCGTGACCGAGCTCCCCTACCAGGTCAACCCCGACAACCTCGCCTCCAAGATCGCCGACCTGGTCAAGGAGGGTCGTGTCCAGGGGATCGCGGACATCCGCGACGAGACCTCGGGACGCACCGGCCAGCGCCTGGTCGTGGTGCTCAAGCGTGACGCCGTGGCCAAGGTGGTGCTCAACAACCTCTACAAGCACACCCAGCTCCAGGACACCTTCGGCGCGAACATGCTCGCGCTGGTCGACGAGGTGCCGCGCACCCTGAGCATCGACGCCTTCGTCCGGCACTGGGTCACCCACCAGCTCGACGTGATCGTGCGACGGACCACATACCGACTGCGCCAGGCCGAGGAGCGGGCGCACGTCCTGCGCGGCTACCTCAAGGCGCTCGACGCGCTCGACGAGGTCATCGCCCTGATCCGTGCGTCGGGCACGGTCGAGGAGGCCCGCGTGGGTCTGATGGGTCTGCTCGAGGTCGACGAGATCCAGGCGAGGGCGATCCTCAACCTGCAGCTGCGTCAGCTCGCCGCCCTCGAGCGACAGAAGATCATCGACGAGTACGACGGCCTGATGGTCAAGATCACCGACTACCGGGAGATCCTGGCCAGCCCGCAGCGTCAGCGCGACATCGTCGCCGACGAGCTCGACGAGATCGTGGCCAAGTTCGGCGACGAGCGCCGCACGACGATCCTTCCCTACGACGGCGAGGTCTCGATGGAGGACCTCATCGCCGAGGAGGAGGTCGTGGTCACGATCACCCGCGGCGGCTACGCCAAGCGCACCCGCAGCGACAGCTACCGGGTGCAGAAGCGTGGCGGCAAGGGCGTGCGGGGTGCGCAGCTGCGTGCCGACGACGTCGTCGAGCACTTCGGGGTGACGACCACCCACCACTGGTTGCTGTTCTTCACCAACCTGGGTCGGGTCTACCGGGCCAAGGCCTACGAGCTGCCCGAGGGTGGCCGGGACTCCAAGGGTCAGCACGTCGCGAACCTGCTCGCCTTCCAGCCCGGTGAGCAGATCGCCAAGGTCATCGACCTGCGCGACTACGACGCGGCGCAGTACCTGGTGCTCGCGACCCGGCGTGGCCTGGTCAAGAAGACCCTGCTGTCCGAGTACGACTCGAACCGGTCGGGCGGGCTGATCGCGATCAACCTGCGTCAGGACGAGGAGGGCCGTGCCGACGAGCTCGTCTCGGCGGCGCTGGTCGACGAGGACTCCGAGCTCCTGCTGGTCTCCCGCAAGGGGCAGGCGGTGCGCTTCGAGGCCACCGCCGAGCAGCTGCGGGCGATGGGACGGGCGACCTCGGGCGTGACCGGGATGAAGTTCCGTGGTGACGACGAGCTGCTCTCGATGGACGTCATCACCGACAGCTCCTTCCTGGTGACGGTGACCGACGGCGGAACGGCCAAGCGCTCGGACATGCACCGGCTCAACACCGACGGCAACCTCGAGTACCGGCGCACCAAGCGCGGTGGCCTCGGGGTGCGTGCCGCACGGCTCCCCGACGACCGCGGGATGCTCGTCGGTGCCCTGATGGCCGACGCCGGCGACGAGGTCCTCGTGGTCATGGAGCGCGGCAAGGTCGTGAGGTCCGCGGTCGAGGAGATCCCGGTGCACGGACGTGACGCGACAGGTGTGATCCTGGCGAAGCCCGACGCGGGCGACCGGATCCTGGCAGTTGCTCGCAACGTGGAGCGGAACCTGGCGGACAATACGGCTACCGTTGACGAGGATGCGGTCACGGACGAGGCGACGGCACCGATCGAGGGAGACTCATGAGCACCGACGGGACCAAGCCGCCGTCGATCGCGCCGAAGAAGCCTGCGGGCTCCTCGGCGGGCGGTCCTGGCACCCGCACGGACACCTCGACCCGGGCTCAGCCCGCTGGGAGCGAGGGTCCGACCACCGGTGCCAAGGCGCCCGCCCCGAAGACCCCGCCCGCACCGAGGACCCCGGCGACGACCAAGGACACGACCTCCACGGACGCGTCGGGCTCGGGACCCTCGGTCACCGACCGGCTCAAGAAGGCCGCGTCGGGCGCTGCGGAGTCGGCACGCAAGGCGATGCCCTCGCGTGACGAGGGCCCGTCCACCGGACGGACGTCAGCGACGGACCGGCCACCGTCCACCGATCACGCGGGCACCGCACGCTCCACGACGACCACGACGGGTCCGGCCCCGGCGGCCGCACCCTCAGGTCCGCGCCGGGTGCGTCTGGCCGTCTCGAAGGTCGACCCGTGGTCGGTCATGAAGCTGTCGTTCCTGCTGTCGGTCGCGATCGGCATCATGATCGTGGTCGCCGCGGCGGTGACCTGGTACGCGCTGGACGCGCTCGCCGTGTTCACCCAGGTCAACGACGTGATCGCGACGCTCACAGGGGACGAGACCTACCTGAACCTGCTCGACTACGTGGGCTTCGAACGGGTCGTCTCGTTGGCCACGATGATCGCCGTGGTCGACGTCGTGCTCCTCACGGCACTGTCGACGATCGGGGCCTTCCTCTACAACATCACCGCGGCGCTGGTCGGGGGCATCCACCTGACCCTGACGGACGACTGAGCACGAGGGCGAAGGTCGCCGAAGTTGGGAGTCCACCCCGCGCTGGGGTAGTCTCGTGCGGCGCCTGGATCGTCCTCGCGCAGCGGGCCTATAGCTCAGACGGTTAGAGCGCTTCCCTGATAAGGAAGAGGTCAGAGGTTCAAGTCCTCTTAGGCCCACTTCTGGCTCACCACCGGAGGACGCATGAAGAAGCTGCTCATCGCCCTGCTCGCAGGCGCGGCCGGCTACGTCCTCTGGCGCACGTACGCGGAGGACCGTGACGAGCGCGACCTGTGGGCCGAGGTCACCGACAGCTTCGAGTGACCGGTCCGGTGCACCACACCGGACCTGGCACCGCAGGGTGCCACCCAGACGTCGACACCGACGCCCGGGGCCATGGCGCAATTGGTAGCGCACCTGCTTTGCAAGCAGGGGGTTAGGGGTTCGAGTCCCCTTGGCTCCACCCTTCAGCGGACCTGCTGCGTGTGGCATGGTTCTGCCGTGATCGGCCTCCTTCTCCAGAGCGTGCGACTGGTGCGCGCCGTGGGGCGGGTCTTCGCTGAGCCTGCCGGCCGGGCACTGGTGCTGCTCGTGGCCACGCAGCTCCTCTCGGGGACCATCTTCTACGTGACCGTCGAGGGATGGCGCTGGCTCGATGCCCTCTACTTCTCCGTCATGGTCCTCACCACGATCGGGCTGGGCGACCTCGCCCCGCAGACCGACCTGGGCAAGGCTTTCACCGTGGTGTACGCGCTGGTCGGTGTGGGCATGCTCGCAGCCTTCGTGACGGTGCTGGCTCAGCACCTGGGCCTGGGCGTCCCTCGTCACCGGCGCAGGAGGGGTGAGGGGACGCACGACGCCGAGGGTTAGGGTTCGACCCACGCGACCTCGTCACGACACCTCCGGAGGAACGAATGGATCGGACCGACCCGCTCGCCCTCCCGCCTCCCCCGTCGGTCGCGGCGGGCTTCGTCCCGTCCGGCTGGTACCCGCAGACGCCCGGCTCGTCGGTCGAGCGCTGGTGGGACGGGTCGGCCTGGAGCTCGCGGACGCGCGCGGCCCTCGAGGTCGACGAACGGCCCGGACCCGTGGTGATCAAGAACACCGCCGCGACGGCGGGTCTCGCGCTGGGTGCCCTGGCGTTGGTCGTGAACACCTTCCTCGTGGTCTCGGTGGCCGCCCTGGTGATGTCGGTGCGCGGGCTGAGCCGATCCGGTCAGCTGCAGACCCACGGCTACGGGCCGGTCGGACGCCGTCGGGCCCTCGGTGGTGCGGTTCTGGGGGTCGTGGCGGCGGTGCTGACCGCGTCGGTCAAGTCCTTCCTCTTCTGATCGACCTCTTTCTGTCACCCCCGAGCCACCGACCTGCTCGTCAGTCCTCCCCCAGCAGCCCGATCTCCTTCATCGCCTCGCCGAACATCCCCGTCGCGTCGACCTCGATCGAGCCGTCGTCGCTGTCGCGTGTGACCTGCTCCCAGCGGCGGTCGCGCCAGTAGTACACGTGCGGGCTGACGCCACCGGGCCGGTCGCTCTCCCCACGGGCCAGGGCCACCAGGGTCTGGACCGCCTGGACGCAGTCGATGCCGGTGAGCGGGTGGACGGCCAGGACATGGCGGTTGGGGACCGCGACGAGCACCCCGTGGGACGGGCTCTCGAGGCCGAAGTCCTGCCGGAGCACGGCGTCCAGCACGAACATCCGGCTCGCGTTGAAGAACCCGCCGAGACTCAGGTGGACGGTGCCCTGGTCCGGGTCGTCCCCGCCGAGCACGGTGACGGTGTCGGCCCGCAGCCCCAGCAGGTTGGTGTGGGCCACCTCGTGGACCGCGTCGCGGCCACCGAGCCTCTCGATGTCCTCGGCGCGGGTGAGGGTCGAGATGTGCTCGGGGTAGTCGATCGAGAGCACCCCGACCAGGTCTCCCACGCTCATCAGCGGGTCGACGACAGGGAACGGGAGGTCCGCCGCGGGCAGCACCCGCAGGAACACCTGGTCGCGGACGGCGTCGAGATCCTGCGGGACGGGTAGCTCCTGGGCGGCCACCATCACCTGGGCGTGGCGTCGCAGCAGCGAGGGCCACTCCCGTTCGGGGGTGCCGGCGGCGATCTGGGCGAGGTTGCTCAGCCCGAGGACGTTGCCGTCGGCGCCGTGCAGCGCGCCGTCCCCGATGACGGTCTCGACCCCGCACTCGGCGAAGGCCTGCCGGGCCGTCGAGGCCAGCCGAGCTGCCTGGTCCACGGTGAGCTCGGGCAGCGCGCCGTCCGCGGGCGCATCGGACGGGACGGCGCGCCGTCTGTCCCTGCCCCAGCGGAACCACCGCATCGTCGTCGCCCTCCTCCGGAGTCGTGGGTCTGCCTCGACGGTACCCCGTGACGTGCAGCCCCCCGTCGGGGCGAAGGGTGACAGGCTGGATGCCCCGACCACGAGGAGAGCGCGATGGACCCGAGCCCCGACCCGACCCTGCGTCACCGGACCGACGAGGTGGCCCTCACCGTCCTGGACCCGCAGGGCGTCCCGATGACCGGCACCGAGGTGGTCGTCGAGCAGCGCAGCCACGCGGTGGGTCTGGGGAACATCGGGTTCGACCAGATCCCGCTCGCCAACGACGAGCTCTCGGGGCAGGCCGCAGCACAGGCCGTGGAGCTCGCGGCGCTGTGGCTCGACCTCCACAACTCCGCGACCCTGCCGTTCTACTGGGGCCAGTTCGAGCCGGTGCGAGGACGGCCCGACACACGACGGCTGCTGCGGACGGCCCGTTGGTTCGACGACCGCGGCGTGCGGGTCAAGGGTCATCCGCTGGTCTGGCACACCCTGACCGCTCCGTGGCTGCTCGACCTGCCCACCGCCGAGGTCGTCGAGGCCCAGCGGGCGAGGATCCGCCGTGAGGTCTCGGACTTCTCCGGTGTGATCGACACCTGGGACGCGATCAACGAGGTGGTGATCATGCCGGTCTTCGACAAGGAGGAGAACGGCATCACCCGGGTCGCCCAGGAGCTCGGCCGCGTCGGGGTGATCCGGCTGGCCTTCGAGGAGGCCCGCGCGACCAACCCTGCGGCGACGCTCCTGCTCAACGACTTCAACCTCTCGGCCGACTACGAGCACCTGATCGAGGAGGTGCTCGAGGCCGGGATCCAGGTCGACGCCCTCGGGCTGCAGAGCCACATGCACCAGGGCTACTGGGGCGAGGAGAAGACGCTGGGCATCCTGGAGCGCTTCGCACGCTTCGGGCTGCCGCTCCACCTGACCGAGACCACCCTGCTGTCGGGAGACCTGATGCCCCCCGAGATCGAGGACCTCAACGACTACCAGGTGAGCCACTGGCCCTCGACCCCGCAGGGCGAGGAACGTCAGGCGCACGAGGTCGTCCGGCACTACACGACCCTGCTCTCCCACCCGTCGGTCGAGTCGATCACCTACTGGGGTCTGTCCGACCACGGGGCCTGGTTGGGTGCCCCCGTCGGGCTCGTCCGTGCGGACGGCACGCCCAAGCCCGCCTACGACGCCCTGCACGGGCTGGTCAAGGGTGAGTGGTGGCTCCCGCCCACCAGCCTGCGCACCGACGACGCCGGACAGGTCACGGTCAGCGGCTGGCGCGGTGCCTACGGTGTGGCGTGCGCCGCAGGCTCGGGGACCTTCACCCTGGACGGGTCGGGCAGCGCCCAGGTGCGGGTCGGCTGAAGAGCCTGGCGCCCGGGGGCTGACCGAGAGGCAGGTCGCGAGGTAACGTCCGTCGGGTGAGCCGCGACGTCTCTCATGACTCCTTCCTCGCCCAGGCCGAGCCGCTACGACGCGAGCTGCTCGCGCACTGCTACCGGATGGTCGGTTCGGTGCACGACGCCGAGGACCTGGTGCAGGAGACCTACCTGCGTGCCTGGCGCTCCTTCGACCGCTTCGAGCAGCGCTCGTCTCTGCGCACCTGGATGTACCGCATCGCGACGAACACCTGCCTGACGGCGCTCGAGGGGCGGGCACGGCGACCGCTGCCGACCGGGCTCGGGCAGCCGGCCGGTGATCCTGTCGCCACGCTCCAGGAGCGGCCCGACATCCCCTGGCTGGAACCCCTGCCCGACTCCCTGGTCTGGGGCGGGCCCGAGCCGGACCCGGCGGCCGTGGTGGTCACCCGGGACTCGGTGCGGCTGGCCCTGGTCGCTGCGCTGCAGCACCTCACGGCCCAGCAGCGGGCGGTGCTGCTGCTGCGCGACGTCCTGGGCTGGCGGGCGGCCGAGGTCGCCGACGCCCTCGACCTGTCGGTCGCAGCGGTCAACAGCACGCTGCAACGCGCACGCGCGCACGTGGGCCGGCTCGACGAGGACGTCGAGGTGCTCGACCGGACCGACGAGCGGGCCGAGCAGCTTCTCGAGCGGTACGTCGAGGCCTTCGAGTCCTACGACGTGGAGGCCATCGTCTCGCTCCTGACGGCCGACGCGGTGTGGGAGATGCCTCCCTTTCTGGAGTGGTACCAGGGCTCGCGGGACATCGGTCGACTCATCTCGCTGCGCTGCCCGGCATCAGGTGCCGGCGACATGCGCCTGCTCCGGACCGAGGCCAACGGCCGGCCCGTGGTGGCCGTCTACATGCGTGACGGCGGGGTCCACCGGGCGTTCCAGCTGCAGCACCTCACGCTCACCGACGCCGGGGTGGCGGCCGTGACGGTGTGGTTCGGTGTCGAGCTCTTCCGGTCCTTCGGGCTGCCCGAGACGCTCGACGACATCGCCGCGGTGCTGGTCCCCGGTGCGGTGCCGGTCAGCCACCTCACCGGCTCGCCAGATGCAGGACGGGGCGGTCACCCGCAGGATTGAAGGATCAACCGACAACGGGAGGTCCTATGACCGTCAAGGTCGCCGTCATCTACTACTCCTCGACCGGCAACGTGCACGACATGGCCGTACGCCTCGAGCAGGCCGCCACCGCGGCGGGCGCCGAGGTGCGCCGCCGACGCGTCACCGAGATCGCCCCGCAGGCCGCGATCGAGGGCAACCCCGCCTGGGCCGCGCACGTCGATGCCACCCGCGACGAGCCCACCGCCACCCCTCAGGACATCGACTGGGCCGACGTCGTGCTGCTCGGGTCACCGACCCGCTTCGGCAACGTCACCAGCCAGTTCCAGCAGTACATCGACACCCTGGGCCCGCTGTGGGCGCAGGGGAAGCTGGCCGACAAGGTCTACGCGGGCTTCACGTCCTCGCAGACCACCCACGGTGGCCAGGAGTCCACGCTGCTGTCGATGTACCACCTGGTGCACCACTTCGGCGGGATCCTCGTGGCCCCCGGGTACACGGCTCAGCTCAAGTTCACCGACGGCAACCCGTACGGCGTGTCGCACGTCTCGGGTCCGCAGAGCGACCTCGACCTGGCCGGATCGACCCTCGAGGCGCTCGACCACCTCGCGCAGCGGACGGTGGCGGTCGCGGGCAGGCTCGCCGCCTGAGAGCGAGGTCTCCGGCGCCCGACGCGAAGAGGCCCGGCACGCGCTGCGTGCCGGGCCTCTCGTCGTCGTGCCGCGACCGGGTCGTGCTGCCGATCAACCCTGTCCGGATCGGTCGGCGACCGGGCTACGTGGCGGACTCGTCCGGGTTCTTCGCGGTGTTCAGCGGGTCACCGGCCTGGTGGGGGACGTCCGTGGGTACCGACTCGGAGTCGAGCGGCTCACCGGCCGCCGGGGTGTCCACGGGTGCGTCCGTGGCGCCGGGGGCCGTACCGGTCCCGGGCTTCGAGCTGGGCAGGTTCTCTGTCACGTCACTGCTCCCTCCGGTTGGTGATGCGGTGCTGCTGCTCGCGCGGCGGCGGGGGGCCGCCTTCTTGGTGGCCTCACGGGCCTTCTCGGTGGCCTCCCGCGCACGCTCGGTGGCCTCGCGGGCCCGCTCGGCGGCCTTCTCGGTCGCCTCGCGGGTCTTGGCGACCGCCTCACCGGCGGCCTCCCCCACGTTCTCCGCTGCGTCGCCGAGCTCGTCGCGCGCCTCGGCGGCGCGTGCCTTGAAGCGGTCCTGGGTGTGCTCGTCGCCCAGCTTCTCCCAGGGCTGCTCTGCCCACGGGTCGGTGGTGGGCTCGCTGCGCCGCCAGGCCACCACGGCCGCGCCGATCGCGGCGATGCCCGCGAAGAGCCAGAAGACCTTGGCGCCCTTGTGCGACTTCTTCTTCTCGGCGACGTGCGCCACGGCGCTGAGCTTGCTCGTGGTGGCGTCGGTGGCCTTGTCGGCGCCGGCTGCCGCTGCGGCTGCCGCTGCGGTCACGGCCGCGACCATCTTGGGCAGCAGGTCGTCGACGAGCCGGTCGTGCGCGGAGTCGACGATCGGCACGGCCTTCTCGGCAGCGCGCTCGACCCGCGGGGCAGCGGCCTTGACCCCGTCCCGCCATGCCTTGTCGACCCGGGGTGAGGCCCAGTCGACCGCCGCGCCGACGTGCGGCGTCGCCCAGTCCTTGGCGTGCAGCGCGGCGACCTTCGCCTGGCCGGCCAGCTGGGCTGCCGTCTGGCCTGCGTGCTGGGACGCGTCGGCGATCACCGCGCCGAGGTCGGCGGCAGTGCCCTTGAGTCGATCGGCGTCCAGGTGATCGGAGTGGGCGGAACGGCGGAGGTGCATCTTCGACTCCCATGATCGGTGGCGGCCACCATCGTGGCCCGGATGCGGAACCCGGTAACACCCCATGCTGCCACCGTTGCCGATCCGGTGCAGTGCAGATGATCGCGAGGGCAGGTGGGCCCGGGGCGTGCGTGGGAGGATGTCGGCATGTTCGCAACCATCCACACCACCTCCGGTGACATCCGTGTCGAGCTCTACCCGAACCACGCGCCCAAGACGGTGCGCAACTTCGCCGGGCTCGCTTCCGGTACGCAGGCCTGGACCGACCCCAAGACCGGTGCCGAGCGCACCGACGCGCTGTACGACGGCGTCGTGTTCCACCGTGTCATCTCCGGCTTCATGATCCAGGGCGGCGACCCCCTGGGCACCGGCACGGGCGGCCCGGGCTACACCTTCGACGACGAGATCCACCCCGAGCTCGGCTTCACCGAGCCGTACCTGCTGGCCATGGCCAACGCCGGGACGCGCCGCGACCCCGCGTCCGGCAAGCCCGCGGGCACCAACGGCTCGCAGTTCTTCATCTCGGTGGGTGCCACGCCCTGGCTCACCGGCAAGCACACCATCTTCGGCAAGGTCGCCGACGACGCGAGCAGGGCCGTGGTCGACACCATCGCCACGACACCCACGCGCGCGGGTGACCGTCCCGTCGAGGACGTCACCATCACGTCCGTGACCATCGAGGACTGACGGTCCCTCCGTACCGTCTGCCGAGCACCCCATGAGCGATCAGCCCGAGGGCGGACCGGCACCTGCCCAGGTGCCGGTCTGCCCGAGGCACCCGGACCGTGTCTCGTACGTGCGTTGCCAGCGCTGCGGCCGGCCGACGTGCGCCGAGTGCCAGCGCCCGGCCGCCGTCGGCATCCACTGCGTGGACTGCGTGCGGGAGGCGAGCCGGGCCGCGCCGCAGGTCCGCACGGCGATGGGTGCGCCCATCCGTCGGGGGCGACCCGTGGTGACCCTGACGATCATCGGGCTGTGCCTCGCGAGCTTCGTGCTGCAGCTCACGGTGGGTGGGTCCTGGACCTCGGCGTGGGCCTTCGCGCCGTTCCTCGGTCAGGTCGAGCCGTGGCGGTTCCTGACCGCGGCGTTCCTGCACTCGACCGGAGCGCTGTTCCACATCCTGTTCAACATGTACGCGCTGTGGCTCGTCGGGCCCTACCTCGAGCACCAGCTCGGTCGAGCCCGGTTCATCACCCTGTACCTCCTGGCCGCCGTCGGCGGATCGGTGGGCTTCCTGCTGTTCGCCAGCCCGCTCGACGGATCCTGGTTCACCGCGGTGGTCGGTGCCTCGGGTGCGGTGTTCGGCCTCTTCGGCGCGGTCCTGGTTGTGCTCCGGCGGCTCGGCGGTGACGCTCGGCAGATCCTGGTGCTGCTCGCCATCAACGGCGTGATCGGCTTCGTGGTGCCCGGGATCGCCTGGGAGGCTCACCTGGGCGGTCTGCTGGTGGGCGCCGGCCTGGGGGCGGCGTTCTCCTACGCGCCGCGGGACAGGCGTCCGCTGGTCGGCATCGTGGCCCCGGTGGTCGTGGCCGCGATCCTGCTCTCGCTCACCCTGCTGAAGTTCGCGACCGTCCCGGCCTGACGAGGGGCTCGGCGTTGTAGACGACCACGGGGGCACGCGTGCCCGTGCTCGCGTAGAGCCGCTGGGCGCTGACGTTGTCCTCACGGGTGGTCCAGCGGACCACCTGGTGCCCCGAGTCGGCGGCCTCGACGCGGATCGCCTCGAGCAGGGCCCTCGCCGCTCCCCGACCGCGCGAGGTGGACCGGACGTACAGGTCGTCGACCCACAGCCCGGTGCCCGCGGTGATCGGCCGCTCGAAGACCCTGACGTGAGCGAAGCCGACCGGGACGACGTCGTCGAGGGCAAGGTGGCAGTGGGTCTGCGCCGCGGGGTCCAGGATCCAGGACCACACACGGCCCACCTGCTCCCCGGTCAGCGTGACCTGGCCGAGCGAGGCGTAGTCGCCGAAGAGGGAGCGCCACGCGATCTCGTCCTGCGGCTCGGCGGGGCGGGTCGTGAGCCTCCCGGGGATGCTGCTCGTGCTCATCGCTGCGCTCCGGTAGCCGTCGGCATCGCTCGTCTCCTCGCGGGGTCCGCCGTTGTCCCCAGGTTTGCTCACACCTGTGGAATTACACCAGTGTAGTTATCCACAGAGATGTCCACTCCCTGGGGACAGCCGAACGCTCGTACGGGGGGAGGGTTGTGGACAGCTCAGCGCCACCGGGTGGTCAGGCTGAACCCGGCGATGACGAAGGCGAAGCCGATCGCGAGGTTCCAGTTGCCGATCGGCAGCGGCCACTCGGTGCGCGTCACATAGGTCACGACGATCCAGATCAGTCCCACGATCATCAGTGTGAGCATCGTCGGGACGAGCCACGGCGGGTTGCCCTTCGGCTTCGCGGACGCCGGGGGCGGGACGTAGGCGGGCTTCTTGCGGGGCTTCGACTCGGGCACGGCCGATCTCCTGACACCTGGATGGATGGGCACGATCAGGCCCGTCGTTCGTTCGTCTAGCGTAGTAGGCACCACGCGCGAACCCGCGGACCCCTTGCGGAGCCTGCGGCAACCGCGACGACAGACCACGACGACGAGCCCGGAGGGAGACCCATGGCGGACGACGACGTCCTGGGTGCCCGGGACCCGGCGGACCCGGACCCCTCTGCTGACCCCACGCTCGACCAGGCCCGCGACCCGGCCCCCGACCAGGCCCGCGACCCGGCCCCCGACCAGGCCCGCGACCCGGCCCCCGAGCCTCGCCGCGCACCGGTCTGGGGGGCGTTGAGCGTGGTGCTCGTGCTGGTGCTGGCCGGGTTCCTGTTCGCCGCCAACGCCCGGCTCGCCGAGACCCAGGACGGGCGCAACCCTCAGGACCTGCCAGGGCTGGTCCAGGTCGAGCTCGCCCGCACCGACGCGCTGGCCACGCAGGTCGCCGACCTGCGCGCCGAGGTCGACCGGCTCACCGACGCCGTGCAGCAGAACGTCCCGCGCACCGACGAGGATGGTGACCTGCTCGCGCTGCAGTCCGGGCAGGTCGCGGTGACCGGGCCCGGGCTCGTCGTCGAGCTGACCGACGCACCCGCGAACCTGCCACGACCCTCGTGGGCCACCAACGACCACCTCGTGGTGCACCAGCAGGACCTGCAGGCGGTGATCAACGCCCTGTGGGCGGGGGGAGCGGACGCGATGGCCCTCCAGGACCAACGTGTCATCTCGACCTCCGCGTTCCGGTGCGTGGGCAACGTGCTGCTGCTGCACGGACGCCACTACGGCCCGCCCTACGTCGTGAGTGCGATCGGCGACCCCGAGGAGCTGCGTGCCGCACTCCTCGCCTCTCCCGGCATCCAGCAGTACCTCGAGTACGTCGACGCCGTCGGGCTCGGCTGGTCGGTCAGCGAACGAACCGATCTCGAGCTGCCCGCCTACAGCGGAAGCCTGTCGTTGCGCTATGCCACGGCAGGGGATCAGGTCGTGGCGGCGAGTCCGTGAGCCAGGGGACCGACCATGCGACGCGCCCGGCAGCAGCCCCGGTGCAGTCCTCGCGTCGGAGGGTCGACCCGGTGCAGGTGGTGCTCGGCGGTGTCGGGGAGCTGCTGATCACCGTGGGTCTCCTGCTCGGGCTGTTCGTGGTCTGGCAGCTGTGGTGGACCGACGTCGTCGCGGGTCGCCTGCAGGACGAGGTCGTCGCCGACCTCGGGTGGGACGTCCCCGCCGCCGAACCGGTCGTCGGCGACCCGGCGCGGCGCGACGCGCCCCCCGTCCTGCCCGCACCGGCGCAGGGGGTCACCTTCGCGACCCTGGTGGTACCCCGGTGGGGACCGGACTACGAGCGACCGGTCACCGAGGGGGTCGGGCGTGCGGCGGTGCTCGACACCCTGGGCATCGGGCACTACCCGGGCACGGCCATGCCGGGCGAGGTCGGCAACTTCTCCCTCGCCGGGCACCGTGTCACGTACAACAAGCCCTTCCACCTGGTCGAGGAGCTCGAGCCGGGTGACGCCCTGGTGGTCCGCACCGAAGAGGTCTGGTACGTCTACACGGTCACCGAGACCCGGGTCGTCCTGCCTGAGCAGGTCGAGGTGATCGCCCCGAGCCCCGGACGTCCCGACGCAGCCCCTCAGGAGGCCATGATCACGTTGACCACCTGTCACCCCATGTTCTCGGCCCGGGAGCGGTTCGTCGTGCACGGCGTGCTGGACCACTGGCTGCCCGTCGCGGACGGCACCCCCGTCGAGCTCGCGGCTGGCGCATGATGTACGCAGCGATCTGGCGTCTGCTGCCCGGACCGGTCTGGCTGCGCGTGATCCTGGCCCTGGCCCTGGTGGTGGGCGTGGTCGCCGTCTGCTTCCAGTGGGTGTTCCCCGCGATCGCCCCGTTCATGCCCTTCAACGAGATCACCGTGGATGAGTGAGATGACCAAGATCCTCGTCGTGGACAACTACGACTCCTTCGTCTACACGATCGTCGGCTACCTCGAGCAGCTCGGGGCCGAGACGACCGTGGTCCGCAACGACGCCGTCCCACCCGCTGACGAGCGCTCCGGGTACGACGGCGTGCTGGTCTCTCCCGGACCGGGCACCCCGCACGCCGCCGGGCAGAGCCTGGACGTGATCCGCGACTGCGCCGCCAGCGCGACCCCGATGCTGGGTGTCTGCCTGGGTCACCAGGCCCTCGCGGAGGCCTTCGGGGCGACGGTCACCCACGCGCCGGAGCTCATGCACGGCAAGACCAGCCGGGTCGCGCACGACGGGTCGGGGGTGCTCACCGGGCTGGGGACCCCGTTCACGGCAACCCGCTACCACTCGTTGGCCGTCGTCGACGGGACGGTCCCGACGAGCCTGAGGGTGACGGCCCGGACCGACACCGCGGGCGGCGCGGGCGTCATCATGGGGCTGCAGCACCGCGAGCTGCCACTGCACGGTGTGCAGTTCCACCCCGAGTCGGTGCTCACCGAGGGCGGCCACCGGCTGCTGGCGAACTGGCTCGAGATCTGCGGCCTGGCGGGGGCCGTCGAGGCCTCGGCCGGCATGGCGCCGCTCGTCCGAGGCTGATCCCCCCAGGTCGGGCACCGTGCCCGCCTGCCCCCCCGGGTGAACGCAGAAGCCGGTGAGCCCGAGGGCTCACCGGCTTCTCACGTCAGTCGGGCCGCGAGGACCGCTCAGTCGTCCTCGTTGTCGTCCCCGCCCCCGTCGTTCGGCGGGGTGGCGGGTCCGGTGGAGATCACCAGGACCACGGACGACCCCTCGTTGACCAGCGCGTTGGGACCTGGCTCGGTCGTGATGACCCGACCGGCCTCGACCGAGTCGGACGCCTGCTCACGCACGGTCGTGTTGAGCGAGGCCCCACCCATCCGCTCCTCGGCCTGCGCGCGGCGCAGGTCGGTCACGTCGGGCACCGGGATCTGCTCGGGGCTGCGCTCGATCGCGACGATGACCTCGATGTCCGAACGCTGCGGCACGGGGCCCGGGCTCCGGCTCTGACGGATGACGGTCCCGACGGCCGCGTCGCTCTCCTCCTGGGTGAAGGTGGGCAGCAGGCCCAGGTCGAGCAGCGTCTGACGCGCCTGCTCCTGGGTCTGGCCGGTGAGGTCGGGCAGCTCGACGTTGCCGCTCGAGAGCAGCAGGGTGATCGAGGTGTCGGGGGCCACCGCCTCGCCCGCACCCGGGGTGGTACCCGTGACCGCGCCCTCCAGCACGTCAGGGCTGTCGACGACCTCGGTGAGGATGTCGCCGGTGAAGCCCAGCTGCTCCAGACGCGCACGCGCATCGGCCTGGGTGAAGTTCGTGAGCTCGGGGATCGTCAGCGCCTCGGGGCCCTGCGAGACGTAGATCTCGACCTCGGTCCCGACCGGGAGGTCCTGCCCACCTTCCGGGTCGCTGCGCGAGACGAGGCCGGGGTCCAGGTCGCTCGCCTCGAGCAGCCAGACGATCTCCAGGTCGAGGTCGGCGACCTGCGCGCGGGCATCGTCCTCCTGCACACCGACCAGGTCGGGGAACTCGACCGTCGCGGGCGGGGTCTCGTCGCCACTTCCCCGCAGGAGCAGCCAGACGATGCCGATCACCGCGATGACGGCCACGGCGATGAGCGTCCACAGCAACCAGCGACGGTTTGGCTCGTCGTCCTCCTCGGCGGGAGGTCCGCCCGGGGTCTCGGTGCTCACCTGCGCCCAGGGCGCTGCCGCGGGCACCACCTGGGTCGCGCCGGTCGCGCCCGACGCCCCGAAGACCTGCGTCGAGTCGGGGTTCGTCTGCCCGAGCACCTGGGTGCGGTCCGCGGCGGCGGCGCCCATGGCTGCGGCACCCAGTGCCCCGAGGGCAGGTGCGTTGACGTGACCGCCGCGCACCGCGGACTCAAGGTCGGCCCGGAACTCAGCGGCCGTGCTGTACCGGTCCTCGCGATCCTTGGTCAGCGCCTTCATCGTGATGCGGTCGAGGGCCTCGGGGACGTCCGAGGCGTAGGTGCTGGGCGGCTGTGCCTGCTCGCGCACGTGCTGGTAGGCAACGGCCACCGGTGAGTCACCGGTGAAGGGCGGACGACCGGTCAGCAGCTCGAACAGCAGGCAGCCGGTCGAGTACAGGTCGCTGCGCGAGTCGACCGTCTCCCCGCGGGCCTGCTCGGGGGACAGGTACTGGGCGGTGCCGATCACGGCCTGGGTCTGCGTCATGGTCGCCGCGGAGTCGGCCATGGCGCGTGCGATCCCGAAGTCCATGACCTTGACCGCACCCGTGGGGGTGAGCATGACGTTCGCGGGCTTGATGTCGCGGTGCACGATCCCCGCGTGGTGGGAGTACTCCAGGGCCGAGAGCACCCCGGAGGTGATCTCGGCGGCCTCCTCGATCGGCACCGCCGAGCCGTCGCGCAGGATGTCGCGGACGGTGTGGCCCTCGACGTACTCCATGACGATGAAGGGGACGTGGGAGACGCCTCCGGCATGCTCGGTGAAGACGTCCTCGCCGGTGTCGTACACGGCCACGATGGACGGGTGGTTGAGCGAGGCCGCGGCCTGGGCCTCCCGGCGGAACCGTGCCTGGAAGGAGGGATCGCGGGCCAGGTCGGATCGCAGGATCTTGATCGCGACCGTGCGGCCCAGACGGGTGTCATGGCCGATGTGGACCTCTGCCATCCCGCCTCGGCCGATGAGCTCGCCCACCTCGTACCGGCCACCGAGTATCCGGGGTGCGTCGTCCACCACTACTGGTCCCTCGCTGTCTGAGTGTTCTCGTTCCGGATCGGGTCCGGGCGTTCGCCGATCATCCCACTTGTCCGCTCGGGTCCGGCGGAGGTGACCATCACGATCTGGTAGCCGCCGTCGGAGCCTGGCGTGCCGGGGGCGGCACGGGACGGCCCGAAGATCCTATCGGCGAAGGCCGCACCCAGGAGCGCGAAGATCACCATGAGGACCAGGGCCACCAGGGGGGCCGTGAGGTGACCCATCCGCCGGCCGGTGGTGGTCGAGGTGCGCAGCACGCGCGGCAGCGACCTCGCCGTGGTGCGGGCGGTGCTCCGGCTCGCACCGCGGGCTCGCGTGGGGGCGACCCCGGGCGGGAAGGCCGGCGCGTCGCTGGCCAGCGGCGCGGCCTGGTCCTCGGGCCGGCCCGGCACGGGGACCGACAGACCCGCGAGCCGCGCCGCGGTGCCGGCGGTGTGCGGCGGTGGCTCGTCGGCCTGGTCGGCGGCCGCCTGGTCGGCGGTCGACGCGCCGTCGGTCGAGGACGGGTGCGGCGGCACCGTGGTCGGCGGTGGCGCGGTGGTCACCCGCTGCTGCCTGGTCGGCTCGTGCACCCCGGGCAACGGCTGCGCCTCGCGCCCAGGAGGCGGGGAGGGCAGCACGACGGCGGGCACCATGCCGGTGTTCGGGATCGTGCCCGTCGCGCGCGACCAGCCGTCGTCGTCGATGCTCTCGTAGCTCTCGACGGTGTCCATCACGTCGATCGTCCGGGCGTGGCGCCCGGCGCCGAGCGGCAGGCCACCGGGCGGGGTGCGCTCGACCATCGCGTCCATGGTGCGGGCGAGCGACGCAGCCGAGCGCGGGCGCTCCTCGGGCTCCTTGGCGAGCATCCGCATGACCAGCTCGGCGAGCTCGGCGTCCACGTCGCCGGGCAACGGCGGCACCGGGGTGTTGACGTGGGCGACGGCGATGTCCACCGCGGTCGGCCCGGTGAACGGGCGGTTCCCCACGAGCGCCTCGTACGCGACGATCCCCAGGGAGTAGATGTCCGACGCCGGGGTCGCGGCGCGTCCGATGGCCTGCTCGGGGGACAGGTACTGGGCGGTGCCCATGACCATGCCCGAGGCCGTCATCGGGACCTGGTTGGTCGCGGTCGAGATCCCGAAGTCGGTGATCTTCACCCGCCCCGAGCGGGCCAGCAGGATGTTGCCGGGCTTGACGTCACGGTGCACCACACCGCCGACGTGGGCGGCGTGCAGGGCGCGCGCGGTCTGCGCGAGGATCGGCAGCAGGCGGCGGGTCGGCAGCACGGGCTGACGGTCGAGCAGGTCCGACATGGGCTCACCGAGCACGAGCTCCATCACCAGGAAGCCCGACCCCTCCTGCTCGCCGTAGTCGTAGAGCTGGGCGATGTTCGGGTGGGACAGGTGCGCACTGTTGCGGGCCTCGGCGCGGAAGCGCTCCAGGAAGCCGGCGTCCCCGGCGAACTCCTCGCGCAGCACCTTGACCGCGACGTCGCGGGCGAGCGCCTCGTCGTGGCCCACCCACACCTCACCCATCCCGCCGACGGCGATGCGCGAGACCAGACGGTAGCGGCCGCCCAGGGCGATCCCGGTCAGGGGTTTCACGGTGCGAGCACCGCCTCGATGACGGCGCGGGCGATCGGCGCGGCGACGGCGCCACCGGTCGCCTCGTTGCCCATCGCACCGCCGTTCTCGACGATCACCGCGACCGCGACCCGCGGGTCGTCGGCCGGGGCGAAGGCGGTGAACCAGGCGTGCGGCGGGGCGTCGGCGCTGGTCTGGGCCGTCCCCGTCTTCCCGGCGACCTGCACCCCGGAGATCTGCGCCGAGCGACCGGTCCCGTCGGCCACGACCTGGACCATCATGTCCCGCAGCACCGTGGCGTTGACCGAGGACAGCGGGCGGCCGAGCTCCTCGGGGCTGGTCTGGGTCACCACGGACAGGTCCGCGCTGCGCACCGTCTGGACCAGGTAGGGCTTCATCTGCACGCCGCCGTTGGCTACGGCCGCCGAGACCATCGCCATCTGCAGCGGCGTGACCCGCACCTCGTACTGCCCGATCGCCGAGAGCGCCGTCTGCGCGGCGTCCGGCTCGTCGGGGAAGTAGCTCATGGTCACGTTCATCGGCACCTGGAGCGGTGTTCCGAAGCCGAACGCCTCGGCCTGGTCCCGCAGCACGTCCGCGCCGAGGTCGATGCCGAGCTGCCCGAAGGCCGTGTTGCACGAGATCCGTAGCGCGTCGGCGAGGGTCTGCTCGCCGCTCGGGCTGCACGACGAACCGCCGAAGTTGCGCAGCACCGAGGAGCTCAGCGGCAGCGGCAGCTCGTTCGGGGCGGGGATCTGCGCGGCCGGGTCGAGCCCGTTCTCGAGGGCGGCCGCCGCGGTGACCAGCTTGAAGGTCGACCCCGGCGGGTAGGTGTTCCCGGCGATCGCCCGGTTGGCCATGACGTCGCCCTCGGCCGCGTTGAGCGCCGCCCAGTTCGCGGTCACGTCGGCCGTGACGTGGCCGGCGAGCAGGTTCGGGTCGAAGGTCGGCTTGGAGACCATCGCCAGGATCGCGCCCGTCGTGGGGTCCAGGGCGACCACCGCACCCCGCTGGTCGCCCAGCGCGTCCCAGGCCGCCTGCTGCGCCGCCGGGTCGATGGTCAGCTCGACCGCGGCGCCCTGGGGCTGGCGGCCGGTGATGAGGTCCTGGAGCCGCGAGTAGAACAGCGAGTCGGCCGAGCCGTTGAGCTCGGTGGTCATCGCCTCCTCGATGCCCGAGCGGCGGTACACCACCGAGTAGTAGCCGGTGACCGGGGCGTACAGCTCGGGCTGGGTGTACACCCGCTGGTAGCCGAACGCGTCGTCGACCGGCACGGACTGCGCGATCGACTCCCCGGCGACCACGATCGGACCGCGCGCGTTGCCGAACTCGCGGTACAGGGTGCGCACGTTGCGGCCGTCGCTGTTGAGGTCGGGGGCCTGGACGAACTGCACCCACGTGGCGCCCACCATGAGGGCCAGGAACATCAGCACGACCACGCTCGCGAGGCGGCGCAGCGGGGTGTTCATCGCCGCACCTCCAGGACCTCGGTGTCATGGTCCGAACCGCCCGGCCCGGCTGCCGGACCGGCGTCGTCCCCGGGCACGGCGGGACCGGCCACGGCCGGGAGACCGCCGGGGGGTGCCGGGCGCCGGGCGTTGTCGCTGATCCGCAGCAGCAGCGCCACGATGATCCAGTTGGCCAGCAGCGACGACCCGCCGTAGGCCATGAAGGGCATGGTCAGACCGGTCAGCGGGATCACCCGGGTGACCCCGCCGACCACCACGAAGCACTGGAAGGCGATGGTGAAGGCCATGCCCCCGGCGAAGAGCTTGCCGAAGCCGTCCCGCACGCCGATCGCGGTGCGCAGGCCACGCTGGGCGAGCACCAGGTAGCAGACCAGGATGGCGAGCAGCCCGGTCAGGCCGAGCTCCTCGCCCAGGGACGCGACGATGAAGTCGGACTCGGCGTAGGGGACCAGGTCGGGGCGGCCCTGTCCCCAACCTGTGCCGAACAACCCACCGCTGGCCATGCCGAACAGGCCGCGGACCAGCTGCCCGGAACCACCGGGCGAGGCGTTGAACACGTCGTTGTCGAAGGCGTTGAGCCACGCGTCGAAGCGCGCACCCACGTGGCTGAAGGTCCGAGCGGCCAGGGCTGCGCCACCCAGGAACAGGGCCCCGCCCAGGACCACCCAGCTGTGCCGCTCGGTGGCGAGGTAGAGCATCGCGACGAACAGGCCGAAGAAGAGCAGCGAGGTGCCCAGGTCGCGCGCGAAGACGAGCACCGCGAGAGAGACGATCCAGGCCAGCAGGATGGGACCCAGGTCGCGGGGGCGCGGCAGCTGCAGGCCCAGCACCTTGGGGCCGGCCAGCGCGAGGGTCTCGCGGTTGGTCACCAGGTACCCCGCGAAGAAGATGGCCAGGGCGATCTTGCCGAGCTCGGCGGGCTGGAAGGACTGACCCAGCAACCGGATCCAGATCCGGGCACCGTTGATCTCGACGCCGAGCCCGGGGGTCAGCGGCAGCATCACCAGGCCCAGGCCGACGACCATCGAGGTGTACGTGTAGCGGCGCAGGGTGCGGTGGTCGCGCAGCACGATGATCACCGCCGCGGCGAGGATCACCCCCAGGGCCGTCCAGCCGAGCTGGCGTGCGGCGAAGGTGCTCTCGGTCCCGCTGCGCACCTCGTAGGCGAAGTCGAGCCGGTAGATCATCGCCAGGCCGATGCCGTTGAGGAGCACCACGACGGGCAGCAGCACCGGGTCGGCGTACGGCGCGCGCCAGCGCAGCACCAGGTGGATGCCCAGGCTCAGCCCGCCCAGGCCCAGGCCGTACCCGAGGATGTCCACGGGCACGGAGTCCGTGGTCGCGAGCCCGACCAGCGCGTAGGCGCCGACGGCAAGCGCCAGCGAGATGGTGAGCATGCCGAGCTCGAGCCCACGTCCGGGACGGACCCGGTGCGGGGTCACCGTCGCCATCGCCGCACCCCCCGCCGGGCGCGGGCGACCACCGGTGCGGTGCAGAACCTCACGACGATCCCGCCGCCTCGGACTCGAGCGAGCGGACGAGGGCACGCGCCTCGGACAGGTCACCGGTCTGGATGGACTGGGTGAGCCGGTCGCGCACGTACGCCGGGAGGTCACCGACGGTGGTCGTGCTGGTCTCGACCACCGTGGACAGGTCGAAGCTGCCGATCGACTGGGGGATGCCGCGGAAGATCGCGACCTGCTCGTCCTGGACCCCCACGTAGTACTGGTCCTGGGTCCAGCGGTACCCGAACCACCCGCCTGCGCCCACACCGGCCACGAGGAGCACCAGGATCAGCGCGGTCAGGATCCGGCGACCTGTGCGCGACGGCGCGGGATCGTCCTCCTCGAGCGGTCCGGGCGGCGGAGTCCCGGCAGCGGCGGCCTCGTCGGCCTCACGCTCGCGGGCGGCCGCCGACAGCCCGGCGGCGCGGCCCGCAGGACCGTCCCCCCCGAGGGTCGGTCGGTGCCGGTCCAGGGCCGCGGCGCCCACCACGTGCGAGGTGGTGCCCGGTGCGGCGCCGTCGCGCAGGGAGTCGACCTCGACGACGTCACCCAGCACGACCGTGACGTTGTCGGGGGCCCCGCCGCGCAGGGCGAGCTGGACGAGCTGGTCGGCGCAGGCGTCGATGTCGGCGACACCCCGCATCGTCTCGGCGAGGGTGTCGAAGCTGACCACCCCGGACAGGCCGTCGGAGCAGAGCAACCAGCGGTCGCCGTCGCGCGCCTCACGGACGGACATGTCCGGGACGATCTCCATGTCGAAGTCACCCAGCACGCGTAGCAGGACCGAGCGCTGCGGGTGGTGCTCGGCCTCCTCCTGGGTGATCTTCCCCGTGTTGACCAGGTGCTGGACGAAGGAGTGGTCGGTGGTGACCTGCGCCAGCTCGCCGTCACGCAGCAGGTACGCGCGGGAGTCGCCGATGTGCGCCATCGCGAGCTTGTTGCCCGAGCGCAGCAGGGCAGTCACGGTGGTGCCCAGGCCGGCCAGCTCAGGGTTCTCCTCGGCCCGGTGCAGCAGCTCGTCGTGCGCCGTGGTCAGCGCGTGGCCGAGCTCGTCCAGGGCGTCGTCGGGCCCGTGCGCCTCGTCGTCGAGCGGGGCGAGATGGGCCACGGCCACCGAGGACGCCACGTCGCCACCCGCGTGCCCCCCCATGCCGTCGGCGACGACGAGGAGGTGGGGTCCGGCGTAGGCGGAGTCCTGGTTGTTGGACCGGACCAGGCCGACGTCGGAGCGGGCGGCGTACCGCAGGGCGATCGTCACGGTCTCAGGTCCACCTACCTCTGGAGCTCGAGGGTCGACTGGCCGACCCGGATCTGCGACCCGACCGTGACCGAGGTGGGCTCCTCGACACGTTGACGACCCAGGAACGTGCCGTTCGTCGAACCAAGATCCTCCACGAACCACTGCCCGTCCTGGGGGAAGACGCGCGCATGACGGGAGGAGGAGTAGTCGTCGTCGAGCACCAGGGTGCACGAGGGGGCGCGTCCGATGAGGATCGCCGAGCTGGTCAGCGGCAGGGTCGTGCCGCGCAGAGGGCCCGCGGTGACGACCAGGCGGCGCGGGTTGGAGTCCCGACGGGGGATCGGGGTCGAGGGTGCGGGCGAGGGGGCGCGCGCGGGCGCCGACGAGCGCGCTGGGACGTTCTCGGCCCGCCGCAGCCGACGGTTGACGATCTTCGTGCCGTACAGGTCGCGCCGCAGGACACCGACGGCCGCGAGCACGAAGAACCACAGCAACGCCAGGTAGCCCAGCCGCAGCAGGGTGATCGTCAGCTCACTCATGCCCTGCGGTCACCGGTCCTCGTCGTCGTCGACGCCGGTCCAGAACAGGATCCGGGTTCGGCCGATGGTGATCGTGTTGCCGTCCAGGAGGGTCGCGGCCGGGACCTGGTGCCCCTCGACGAAGGTCCCGTTGGTCGAGCCCAGGTCGCTGGCGATCACACCGTCGGGGGTCACCCGGATCTCGAGGTGGCGACGCGAGATGCCCGGGTCGTCGACGATGATGTCCGCCTCGCTGCCCCGACCGATCACCGTGACCGGCCCGGTCAGCAGGTACCGCTGCCCGTCGATGTCGACCAGGGGGTGGCGGGGGCTCGCGGCGGTCGACGTGGCCGGGGCCACCGCGCCACGGACGGTCGCGCTGCGCACCAGGAACCGGCCGGTCTCGAGCTCGGAGGTCTCCTCGAACTGCACCGTCACCGGGCCGACGAACGCGTAGCGCTGGTGGGTCGCGTGCTCGGTCACGTTGGCGGCGAGCTCGTCGGCGAGGGGCTCGGCGCCCCAGCTCTCGACCTGCGCGTGATCGGCCTCGGACAGCTCGATCACGAACTCGTTGGGCACCACGGTGCGCTCGCGGCCGACGACGGCGGCCCGGTCGTCGACCTCGCGTCGTAGTGCACTCGCGAGCTCGACGGGCTTGACCTCGCTGCGGAAAGCCTTCGCGAACGCGGTGCTCACGACGCGCTCGACGCCCTTCTCGAACCGGTCGAGAACTCCCATGCCACCTCCTCCCGTCGGTCGCGGCGGGACTGCCCGCTGACGGCATCGTTGCTGGTGGATCCCCTCCCGTCCCGACGCGCGGGTGGGATCGGCCCCCCGAGGTCCGGACTGATCGTATCCGCCACGGGGCGCCGCGGCGGTCCAGCACGGTCACCCGCGTGCGTCGGGATCTGGACGGGTGCGCTGGTGGGAGGCTGGGGAAGGCGCACCACCACCACCCTCGCGCTCGCCTCGCTGAGCGTCGCAGGGTGACCGCCGCGTCGTGCTAATCTTCTGCGGCGCGCGCGAGTGGCGGAATGGCAGACGCGCTGGCTTCAGGTGCCAGTGTCCGAAAGGGCGTGGGGGTTCAAGTCCCCCCTCGCGCACAGTGGCTTCTTGGGATGATCAAGGAGCCGTAGCTTGGACAACCCCCGGTCGGACCTCGGTCCGGCCGGGGGTTGTCTTGTCCGTGGGTGTACCCCGCCGGTGACGCCACCCCTCGCACCGGGGATGAGACCGATCGGACGCAGAACGGGCTGACGGCGGCGCTGCGCAGTGGCAGCATCGAGAGTGCCGCCTGAGGAGGGACGCGATGCAGACCCAGCCCGCGCACGACGCCGCGTCTGCCCGGTACGCCGCGCGTCTCGAGATCGACTACCCCGAACGCCTCGACCGGCTCACCACGTTCTTCCGGCTCCTGTGGGTCATCCCCATCGCGATCGTCCTGGGCCTGCTGACGTCCGGGGGAGACCAGGTGCAGTACACCGAGGCCGGCGAGCGCGTCCGGGACAGCGGCGGCGGCATCCTGACCGGGCTGGCGGTCGCGACAGCGCTCATGATCGTCTTCCGTGTGCGCTACCCGCGGTGGTGGTTCGACTTCGCGCGTGAGCTCACGCGCTTCGGCGCGCGCGTCGGCGCGTACGTCGCCCTCCTGACGGACCACTACCCGTCGACCGTCGAGGAGCAGTCCGTCCACCTGGACATCGACTACCCGGACGTGGAGAGGGACCTCAACCGCTGGTTGCCGCTCGTCAAGTGGATCCTGGCGATCCCGCACTACCTGGTGCTCGTCGTGCTCTGGCTCGCCGCGCTGGTCTCGGTCGTGATCGCCTGGTTCGCCATCCTGGTCACCGGCCGCTACCCGCGGGGCCTGTTCGACTTCCTCGTGGGTGTGGGTCGCTGGGGGCTGCGCGTCAACGCGTACGCGTTCCTGCTGGTCACCGACCGCTACCCGCCCTTCAGCCTCCGCCCGTAGGCGGGTCGGCCCGGTGAACCGACCACCGCACCGCTGGGCACGGTCGACGTCGGCCATGGCTGCGTCGACGTGCATGCCGCAGCCGGATCAGGTGGTCCTGCTGCAGCGGGAGCAACGGGCGGGACTGCACAGGAGTCTCCGTCTCCGTCGGCGCGGCCGCTGCTCGAGCCGCGGGAATGCGTCTGTCGAACCGGCTGTTGTAGGCTCGGTAGATACCCCTGGGGGTATATGTCGAAGGAGGGTCCATGACCGAGGTCTCGATCGATCAGCTGCGTGCCGCTCGTGCCGACGGCGCCGTCGTCGTCGACGTCCGGGAGCCGGGGGAGTACGTGCAGGGCCACGTGCCTGGTGCGCGACTGATCCCGCTCAGCCAGATCCCCGCGAGCGCGCACGAGCTGCCCTCGGTCGAACCCGTGTACGTGATCTGCGCGAGCGGAAACCGCAGCCTGCGCGCGAGCGAGCTCCTCGGACGGGCGGGGATCAACGCCCGCTCGGTCCGGGGCGGGACCCGTGGCTGGGTCGACGCCGGACAACCGGTCGTCACCGGCCCCCGTGCCGACCAGTCCTGAGCTGAACCGAACCAGACCCCGACACCCGATCCTGCCGCGACCCCGCACCGCGGCCCTCCGGAAGGACCACTGATGACCATCACGATCGTCTCCATCGAGACCCCTTCACTCGGCGACCGCAGCTACCTGGCTCACGACGGGAAGGTGGCCTTCGTCGTCGACCCCCAGCGGGACGTCGACCGCGTGCTCGACGCGGCCGCGCAGGCCGGGGTCCGGATCGCCCACGTCTTCGAGACCCACATCCACAACGACTACGTCACCGGGGGCTTCGCGCTCGCGCAGCAGACCGGGGCCGGGTACCACGTCAACGCCGACGACGACGTCTCCTTCGCGCGCAGCGGGATCCACGACGGTGACGTGGTCGACGTCAGCCCCACGATGCGGGTGCGGGCGATGCACACCCCGGGCCACACGTTCACGCACCTGTCCTACGTGCTCGAGGGTGAGGAGCCGGTGGTCTTCTCGGGCGGCTCCCTGCTCTTCGGGTCGACCGGTCGCCCGGACCTGCTCGGGGCGGTCCACACGCACGAGCTGGCTCGCCACCAGTACAGCTCGGCGCGCCGGCTCGCCACCGAGCTGAGCGACGAGACGAGGGTCATGCCGACGCACGGGTTCGGCAGCTTCTGTGCCGCGACGTCCACCGGCGAGGGCACCACCGCCTCGACCATCGGCCGTGAGCGCGCCACCAACCCGGTGATGAGCCAGGACGAGGAGGACTTCGTCGCGGACACGCTCGCGGGCCTCGACGCCTATCCGGCGTACTACGTGCACATGGGCCCGGCGAACTCGGGGGGACCCGACGCCGCCGACCTCTCCGAGCCCGAGCGGGCCGACAAGGAGCAGATCCGTCGTCGCCTCGAGGACGGGGAGTGGCTCGTCGACCTGCGCAACCGCACCGCCTTCGCCGCAGGCCACGTACCCGGCACCTTCAACTTCGGCCTCGACGGCCAGTTCGTCACCTACCTCGGGTGGCTCATCCCGTGGGGGACACCCGTGACCCTGCTGGGCCAGACCCCCGAGCAGGTGGCCGAGGCCCAGCGCGACCTGGCCCGCATCGGCATCGACCGGCCGGCCGCTGCCGCGACGGGAGGCCCGCAGGAGTGGACCGACCAGCCGCTCGGGACGCAGACCACGGCGACCTTCGCCGACCTCGCACAGGTGCGCCACCATCGGGCCGTGACGGTCCTGGACGTCCGGCGGGTGAGCGAGTGGCGCGAGAGCCACCTCGAGGGCGCCGTGCACATCCCGATCCACGAGATCGTCACGCGCATGGACGAGGTCCCCGAGAGCGAGGTGTGGGTCCACTGCGCGAGCGGCTACCGGGCGTCCATCGTCGCTTCGCTGGTGGCTGCGACCGGTCGCCGTGTGGTCGCGGTCGACGACAGCTTCGCCGACTCCGCCGCGCGGGCGGGCCTTCCTGTCGTGACGGACCAGGAACCCGCCTCCGCGTGAACCCGGCGGAGATCGCCCTGGCCGTCCCGCTGGGGATCGTGATCGGCATCACCGTCGGCGCCCTCGGCGGTGGCGGGTCGATCCTCACCGTCCCCACGCTGGTCTACCTGCTGGGGCAGAACCCCCGGGTCGCCACGACGGCGTCGCTCGTCATCGTGGGTGTCACCACGCTGATCGGGATGGTGCCGCACCTGCGGGCCGGCCGGGTACGGCTAGGGCAGGGGGTCGTGTTCGGCGTCCTCGGGGTCGGTGGCGCCTACCTCGGGTCCCTGCTCTCGGCGACGGTCGACCCGGACGTCCTGCTCGTGGCGTTCGCCGGTCTCATGTTCGTCGTGGCAGGGGTGATGACCCATCGCCGGCGGTCCGCCGCCCGTGCGCTCGCGGCCGGGCGCGAGCAGCCGGTGGAGCGGACCGAACCGATGCTCAGCCTCCGTCCGTTCCGGTTCGACCGGGGCGGGGTCGGCCTCCTCGTCCTCGCCGCGACCGGCGTGGGTGTGCTCACCGGGTTCTTCGGGGTGGGCGGCGGCTTCGCCGCGGTCCCGGCGCTGGTGCTCGTGCTGCGGCTGCCGATGCGCGTCGCGGTCGGGACGTCCCTGGTGGTCATCGCGATCAACAGCGCGAGCGCCCTGGTCTTCCGGATGAGCCAGGACGTCGTGCTGGACTGGGCGCTGGTCGGCGTCTTCACCGCCGCTGCCGTCGCCGGCAGCTTCGTCGGAGCTCGCATCACCTCCCGCGTGAGCCCCGCGCGTCTCAACCTCGCGTTCACCGTCCTTCTCGTGGTGGTCGCCCTCTACACCGCCGTGAGCAGCGTCTCCCAGCTCGTGTGAGCGCAGAGGCGGTCGCTCGTCAGCGGGCGAGCCGGGACGTTCAGCCGGTCCGTGCCGCCTCGGCCGCGAGTGCCGACCGTCGGTCGAGCTCGGTGCTCACGGCCCCCACCAGCACGCCACCGAGTCCGGCGACGATCCCGATCCGGGTGTGGGCGGCGCGTACGCCGCGATCCCGCCGGCGTTCGCCGAGCCCGTAGATCGCCCGCTCGATCGCGATGGTCCCGGCGACCGATCCGACGACGAAGGCCGCGACCCCGGAGGCGAGGGCGACGCTGCGGCCAGGTGATCCGGCGCTGTCGATCGCGAGGTCGAGCTCCGCGGCGTCCAGCACCGGCGGGGTGCTGGTGAGGTCGGCGACGGCCCGGAGGGTGTCGGAACCCCCGGGGGTGGCGGCACGGTCGTGCGGCTCCTCGTCGGAGGTCGAGGGGCGGGTCGCGGCGGCGTAGGCGCCGTAGCCCACGACCATCGCGGACTTGAGCACCCCGCGCAGCCCGCGCGACCGGACGACGTCGGGCATCGCGTACCAGAGCAGGCTGAAGCTGCCCAGGAGGACGCCTTCGACGGCCACGGTCCGCTTGGTGGGGGTGAAGCCCATCAGTCCTCCTCGGGTCGGTTGCCTTCCCTGCGGGAACGGCCAGGGCGGGGCAGGAGTTCCTGGGCGCCCGGGGTGCCCACCGCGCGCAGCCGTGATGGGGTGGGCGGATGGCTCACATCGCCGTCGTCGGAGCGGGCATCGTCGGCCTCGCCACGGCGTTCGCGCTGCGGCGGCATGGCACCCAGGTCACGGTCCTGGAGCAGGGGCCGCCCGGGGGCGGGCAGTCGGCGGGGCAGTCGCGCATCTTCCGGCACGCGCACGCCGACCCGCGGCTCGTCGAGCAGGTGGTGCGGAGCCGGGAGCTGTGGCGCGAGTGGGAGGACGAGCTCGGGGTCGAGCTCGTGGCGCGTGATGGTGCGGTGGCCATCGGGGACGGCGTGCCGGCGAAGGCCAAGGCCCTCGAACGGTTCCCCGACGCTCCCGTGAGGCTCCTCGAACCCGCGGAGCTGAGCGAGCGGATGCCCGTCCTGGCCGGGTACGACGGGCCCGCGATGCTGGACGTCCGCGGTGGGGCGATCCGGACGACCGCTGCCGTCGGTGCGCTGAGCGAACGCCTCACCAGCTCGCTGACCACCGACCACGTGCTGTCCGTCCGACGGCGCGACGACGGCGCGGTGGAGGTGCGCACCGGCACGGGCTCGCGGGTCTACGACCACGTGGTGCTGTGCGCCGGGCGCGGCACGGCCGGGCTGGTGCGGGCCGCGGGCCTGGACGTGCCCGTCCAGCTCAGGGCCCACGTCCGCCTGGGGTTCGAGGTGGCCGACCCGCGCGGCCCCCTGCCGACCTTCCAGGACGGCAGCGGCGCGTTCGGGGAGACCGGCGTGTACGCCTCTCCGTACCCCGACCCGCGCTGCTACGCCGTCGGGCTCAGCGACTCGACCCCCGCGCACGCCGACGGCGGTGTCGTCGACCCGGGCGCGATCGCGGACCTCGCGGACCGCACCGTGGCCTACGTCCTCCGGGCCCTGCCTGGTCTGCGCCCCGAGCCGGTCGACCACGTGCACTGCTGGGTGACACGCCTGCCCTGGGGGGAGGACGGCGTCGGCATCTGGTCCGCCGACGGTGTGACGGCCGTGTCGGGGCACAACCTGTTCAAGCAGGCACCCGTGCTCGGCGAGGCGCTCGCCGCGACGGCGGTCACCGGGCAGGTCCCCGCGGGGTGGGACCACGCCGCACGCCTGGGACGCGAGGGGTGAGCGGGACGGGCGTGCGCAGGACGGGCCGCGCAGGACGGGCCGGTGATCACGCGCCCGACGGGTCCAGCTGGCTGTTGAGCGCGTTGTAGTCGGCGATGAGCGCCTCGATGCGGGTGCGTTCGGCCGCGACGGCCGCCTCCTCCGCGGTGAGGTTCGCGTGCCGGGCGGCCAGGGCGGCGTCGTCGCGGGCGAGCAGGTCGGCGGCCGTCGCGAGGGTCTGGTCCGCGGGTGCCATCGGCAGCTCGGTGCCGTCCCACCACGTCCAGCCGAGTTGGAGCCGTTCCCGCTCCTCGTCGGGCATCGCGGCGACCTCGGCGGCCTTCTGCTGGTAGGTCTGCCGGTAGTTCTCGACCGAGGCGGTGTCGCCCTGATGCTGCGCCCGCTGCTGCGCGACGATGCGCTGCTGCTCGGCGAACGCCTCCTGCGTGGCCGCGATGTCGGTGGTGATCCCCTCGAGCAGGGCACGCCACCCCGTGTGCACACCGACCAGCGCGGCACGATCAGCCACGGACCTCGCGTAGACGGACTCGAGCCGCGGGGCCAGCCCACCCTCACGCCACACCTGGGTGCCGATGTACGCGAACAGCTCCGTGGACCGGCTCTCGGGGCTGTCGCCGATCGACCCGGCGATCTGCTCGTGGATGCGGCTGTCCGCGGGTTGTGCGGCGATCTCGGCCTCCAGCAGGACGGTCATCTCCTCCTGCTCCGGGGCGTCGAGCTCCTCCCACGCCGCGTGCAGGGTCTCGTGGGCGACGGTCTCGACCACGAACCCGCGTAACCGCGGGTCGGCCGGGGCGTACACGACCATGGTGTTGGTCCCGGCGTTGAAGCAGCCCACGGCGGCGGTCGGCAGCATGCGCGGGGTCGTGTGGCGCTCGCAGCGCCCGGCGAACTCCTGCGCACCGAGGATCTCCGGGTTCGTCCCGTAGAGCAGCGCCCGGCCGTCCTCGGACAGGAACGCCTCGTCGGCCAGGGCCACCACCGCGTCCGAGGGAGGGTCCGGCTCGGGGATCGGCGACGGTTCAGGTGCCGCGGGCTCGACGACCGGCGGAGGGGGTTCGACGGCCTCGACATCCGGTCCGGCGAAGGGACCGGTGCTCCACCACGCGGCGCCCGCCAGGACGACCAGGAGGATCACCCCGGCGATCACCGCGGCACGCCGCCGGGAGGGACGCGCGGCGCCGGCCGGAGGAAGAGTCATGACAGGTGCATCGGCAGGCTCGGAGGGACGGTCAAGGGCCGAAGGTGAAGGCACTCTCCATCCCCGTCAGGGCGAGCAGCTCGCGCATCGACCGCGGGACCGCCAGGAGGCGTGGCGGCTCGGGTGCGACGTTCGCCAACCACAGCAGTGCGCCGAGCCCGCTCGAGTCGATGAACCTCACCCCGGAGCAGTCGACGTCCACCGGCAGGCCTCGCCGTGCGGCGGCCTCCAGGGCGCCCGACTCGTCGGCCACGACGGCGGCGTCGATCTCACCGGTGAGATGCACCGTCGTGCTGCGGTCGGCGGGGGTCAGGGTGATCGCGCCTCCCGGCGGCGGCGTGTCGTCCTCGGCCGGTGGTGGGGGCGCGGGCACCGGCGCGCTCATGCCGGCGTCGGACGGGAGCGGCTCCATCGCGGGCCCCTTCGCTCGCACGGGTGCAGTGCGACGAGCGTAGAGGTGGAGGTGGAGGGATGCCAGGGTGGCGGGAAGGGTCGCCGACGGGCCGATCGGCCAAGGGGGCTCGACCACGACGCATCCTCTTGATGGGATGGCAGGGTGCCGAACCAGGGACCGCAGCCACCGTCCGACGCCGACATCCGCGCGGCCTTCGAGACCATGACCGCGGGTGGTGACCTCGACACGCTGCGCGCGCTGGCAGCCGCCGCGTTCGGGGGCGATCGCGCAGAGGCCCCCGACCGCCGACGCCCACCCCGGCACGACGTCGCGACCTACCGCGTGCGGGTGGACCTGGACGACCCCCACCGGCCGATCTGGCGGCAGATCGAGGTGCGCAGCGACCTCACGCTCGACCGCCTGCACGACGTGCTCCAGGCGGCGATGGGGTGGACCGACAGTCACCTGCACGAGTTCGCCGTCGGCGGGTCGCGCCAGGATCTCTCGCTGCAACGGTTCGTCACCGCGCTCGACATCGAGGAGGGCGAGCACGGTGTGCCTGAGGTCGAGGTCCGGCTCGACGAGGTGCTCCAGGACCCCGGTGACGAGGTCCTCTACACCTACGACTTCGGCGACGGCTGGGATCACACCCTGCGGCTCGAGACTGTCGAGCCCTGGGACGACACCTCCGAGGCCCGGTGCACCGACGGAGCAGGCGGGTGCCCGCCCGAGGACTGCGGCGGCACCCTGGGGTACGAGGAGCTGCTCGACCTCGCGCGGCGGCACGCCACCGACGAGGCGCTGACCGAGGACGAGCGGGAGCGCCTGGGCTGGACGGGGCTGAGCGGGTCCGCGCTGCTCGCCGCCGCCGACCACTTCGACCCGGCCGAGGTCGTCATGCCCGGGCCCCGCGCCGAGGTCAGCGCGCTCCCCCCGCTGCTCGCCGACCTCGCGACCCGTTGCCGGGTGCCCGCGCGGAACCTGCTGCTCGAGGTCGCCGCCGCAGCGGACCTGGACGCCCCGCTGCTCCTGGACACCGACGCCGTCGCCCGGCAGGTCGCACCCTTCCGATGGTTCGTGCAGCATGTGGGGTCCGGCGGCGTCCGGCTCACCGCAGCCGGCTACCTGCCACCGTCCGACGTCGAGGCAGCCGTCGCGGCGCTGGGTCTCGCCGACGAGTGGGTCGGGACCCTCAACCGTGAGTGCCACACCCTGCCGGTGCTCCTGGCACGGCAGTCGGCGCAGCGGCTCGGCCTGCTCCGCATCGCCAGAGGGCGCCTGGTCGCGACCCGTGCGGGGCTCGCTCTCGTGGACGACCCGGTCGCGATGTGGCGGCACATCACTGCCCGGCTCCCGCTCGAGCGGGACGGGTTCGCGCGGGACGCGGCACTGGTGCTGATCCTGAGCCTCGCCGTCGGCGACGGTGCGGCGGGCGTCGCGCGCGAGCTCATGACCGGGCTCGGGTGGGTTCGACGGGACGGGCGCCCGCTCGAGCCTCGCGACCTGCGCGGGTACGCCGAGTCGACGCACGACGTCCTGGTCCGCATGGGCGTGGTCGCACGCACGGGCCGGCGGGGTGCGAGGGAGCCCGGTGCGGCCGCGCTGATCGCCCGGGCGGTGCTGCAGCGCCGCGAGTAGGGGTGGGGCCAGCCCCACCATCGGTCCACCGGCAGGCATGATCGTCCGTGGGTCACCCCGCCGCCAGGATCGGACACATGGACTCCACGACGTACACCAGCGAGGGAACCCCGGCCTCCGCGGAACCGACCCCCACGCCCCTGGGCGGCCCGGAGGCCGACGATGCCGCCCGGGGCCTGCTCGTGCGCCTCGGTCGCGACACGGCCTACGTGATCGGTGGGCTGCCGATCGCCGTCCTGTCCTTCTCGGTGCTGGTGACCGGCCTCGCGCTGGCAGCAGGCTTGCTCGTCACGGTGGTCGGCATCCCGGTCGCTGCCGGGACGCTCGCCCTCGCCGTCGGGTTCGGGAGGCTCGAACGCCTCCGGCTCGCCGCCCGCGGGACACCGCTCGGACCGGTGCACTACGCGCCACGGCGAGGATCGGGCCTTCGCCGGATGCTCAACCAGCTCACCGACCCTCGCCGTTGGGCTGCGGTGCTGCACGGGATCGGGGCCCTGGTGCTCTCGGTGGCGACCTTCAGCGTGGTGGTGACCTGGTGGGCCGGCGCGCTGGGCGGGCTGACGTACTGGTTCTGGGAGCGGTGGCTGGGCAACCCCGAGTCCAACACCACCCTCGTCGAGCTGCTCGACCTGCCGATCACCGAGGCCCAGCTCAACCTGCTGCTCGGGCTGCTCTTCGCGCTCACCCTCGTCCCGGTGACCCGGGTCTGCGCTCAGGCGCACGTCGGCTGGGCCCGGCTGCTCCTGACCGGCTCGTCGAGAGCAGCGCTCGCGGCCCAGGTCGACGACCTGACGACCCGGCGCACCGTCGCGGCCGCAGCGGAGTCGCACTCGCTACGACGGCTCGAGCGCGACATCCACGACGGCCCGCAGCAGCGCCTGGTCCGGCTCGGGATGGACCTGTCGGCGGCCGAGCGACGGCTGACCGACGACCCGGAGCAGGCCCGGACGATGATCGCCGAGGCCCGTGCCCAAGCCTCCGAGGCCCTCGCCGAGCTGCGCAGCCTCTCGCGGGGCATCGCCCCGCCGATCCTGACCGACCGGGGTCTTGCGGCGGCCCTGACCGCCGTGGTCGCGCGCTCGGCGGTGCCGACCACGGTCCAGGTGGACCTGCCGCCAGGGACGCGGCCGGCCCCGGCGACCGAGAGCGCGGCGTACTACGTGGCCACCGAGGCGCTCACCAACATCGCCAAGCACGCCGGGGCGACCAGCGCCGCGGTGACCGTGAGCGTGGTGGGAGCTCCCCAGGCCGCCGGCCCGGGTGACGAGGGCACCGACCGGGTCCAGGTCGTGGTCGAGGACGACGGCTGCGGCGGAGCGATGCTGAGCAAGGGGCACGGGCTGTCCGGGCTGGCCGACCGCGTCGAGGGACTCGGTGGACGGTTCTCGGTGCACAGCCCGCAGGGCGGACCGACCCGGGTCGTCGCCCTGCTGCCGTGGTCCTGACCGGCCGACGCCCGACGTGCTCCAGACTGGCGCCATGCGCATCGTGCTGGCCGAGGACTCGGTGCTCCTGCGTGAGGGCCTGATCCGGCTGCTGCAGGAGGCCGGTCACACGGTGGTCGCCGCCGTCGGTCACGCCGACGAGGTGCTGCCGGCCGTCCTGGCCCACCGCCCCGACCTCGCGGTGGTCGACGTGCGGATGCCACCGACCTTCACCGACGACGGGCTGCGGGCCGCGGTGTCGATCCGCCGCGAGGTCCCCGGGACCGGGGTGCTGGTGCTGTCCCAGTACGTCGAGGAGTCCTACGCGCGCGACCTGCTCGCCACACCTGCGCACGGGACGGGCACGAGCCGTCCGGGCGGGGTCGGGTACCTGCTCAAGGACAGGGTCCAGGACCTGGACGCCCTGTCCGACGCGGTCGAGCGGGTCGCCGCCGGTGGCTCGGTGCTCGACCCCGACGTCGTCGCGCAGCTGCTGGTGGCCCGGCAGGTCGCCGACCCGCTGGCGGTGCTCACCCCGCGCGAGCGGGAGGTCCTCGGGCTCATGGCGGAGGGCCGGTCGAACACCGCGATCGCGCAGCGGATGGTGGTGACCGAGGGGGCGGTCGAGAAGCACATCAGCAACCTGTTCATGAAGCTCGACCTGCCGTCCTCGTCCGCGGACCACCGACGGGTGCTCGCGGTGCTGACCTGGCTCCAGGGCGCCACCGGGTGATGCTTGACGCGGCGCGCGACGTCAGAATCGATGTCACGGTGGTTGACGTCAGAATCGACGTCACGTAGAATGACTCCGATTCTGACGTCACCTGGAGGTCACATGCCGTCCGTCCGCGGAGACGTCCCGACCCCTGAGGCTCTGGGGCGGATGCTCCAGCAGGGCCGTCTTGTGCGGGGCATGAGCCAACGCGACCTCGCTCAGGAGCTGGGCATCGGGCAGAAGTGGGTCTGGGAGATGGAAAGCGGCAAGCCCGGCATCCTCACCGACCGGCTCTTCAGGATGCTGCGGGCCACCGGGGTCCGGCTGTACGCCGAGATCGACGTGCCCGAGGACGATCATGGGTGACCTCCGCGTCGAGCTGTACGGCACGCTCATGGGCCACCTCGTGGGACGAGACCGGCGGACCGTCGACTTCCGGTCGGCACCCGAGGGCGTGCATCGCTACGGTCTGGGCTCCACGATGCTCTCGGAGTCCATCCCCCTCGAGCTCGTCCCGAGCCGCAGCCGCGCTGATCGTCGTCGCAGCTGGTTCGCCGAGCTCCTGCCTGAGGGCCGCGTCCTGGCACGCCTCGCCCAGGCTGCCGACCTCTCCGAGAACGACGTCCCCGGGCTGCTCCGGGCCTACGGGCGCGACGTGGCCGGCGCAGTCCAGATCCACGACCCGGACCAGCCCGGGGAACCCCGCACCCCTCACACCACCCGGCTCGACGACCAGGGCGTCGCCGACCTGCTGCGAGGCGTCGTCGCGCAACCGCTCGGGAACGCACCCGTGACGGGCAAGTCCTCGCTCGCCGGTGTCCAGGAGAAGATCGTCCTCGCCCGGCTCGGGGACCGGTGGCACCAGGTCCACGACGGGTATCCGTCCACCCACATCCTCAAGCCGTCGGTCGCCGACCACCCCACGCTGATCTTCGACGAGGAGTACGGGACGCGGATCGCCCATCGACTCGGGCTCGCCACCACGACCACCGAGATCGGGGAGTTCGACGGCACCACCGCCCTCGTCGCTGAGCGCTATGACCGCACCGGCAACGGCGGGCGCATCCACCAGGAGGACTTCAACCAGGTCCTCGGCGCACGCGGTGACCAGAAGTACCAGGTGATCGGGGGCAAGGTCAGCCTGCAGCGCATCGCCCGGGTGTTCGCGACCCGCGGCGACGACGCCTCCCTGCGCACCCTCCTGGACCTCGTCGCCCTCACGGTCGCCGTCGGCAATCTCGACCTGCACGCGAAGAACATCTCCCTGCTGCACCCCCAGGACGCGCCTTCACGGATCGCCCCGGCCTACGACGTCGTGCCCCTGCGCCACCAGCCCACCGACGGTGACCTGGCGCTCGCGGTCAACGGCGTCTACCGGCACGCGTCGATCACCCTGGACGACATCGTGGCCGAGGCGGGTGCCTGGGGAGTGAGTGATGCGCGGGCACACGTGGCGACGACGCTGGGCCGGATCGCGGAGGTCGTCGAGGCGGAGCAGCCCGATCCCCGGGCGCACGACGGGCTACGCGCCGAGATCGCGGGGTTCGTCGCGAACCTCCTGGCAGGCGGACCTGTGGGTTGAGCAGGCCCGACCCTCTACCGTTGCCCCGTGGACCGCTCACTGACGACCGCTGGGGCTGACGTCGGGCCCCGGTCCCCGAGCGAGCCGTCGGGCCTGGTCGTCGCCGCGCCTGATCCTGACGAGCCGGGCTGGCGGCGAGCGCAGGTCGGCCCGGAGCAGGTGCGCACCGACGCGGCCGTCGCCGGTGCGCTGCTCGTCGGTGCGCTGCTGAGCATGGTCCTGCAGCGCACCACCGGGTTCTACACCGACCCCGCGGCGGGATGGGTCGCGCTCCTGTGCCTGGCGGCGGCGACGCTCCCGCTGGCCCTGCGCCGTCGTCACCCGAGCGTGGTGGCAGCGGTGATCATGGTCGCGTTCATCGTCGCGGTCGAGCTGTCCGTGCCCGAGACCCTCTTCATCAACATCACGCTGTTCATGGCCCTGTACACCGTGGGCGCGTGGGAACCCGACCGGCGACGGGCCACCTGGGTGCGCCTGGCCATCGTGGTGATCATGTTCACCTGGTTGATCATCCAGATCTTCCGGACGGTCACCGACCCGGAGTCCATCCCCGAGCTGTCACGTGCCGGGGCGTTCTCCCCGCTGGTCGCGTACCTGCTGACCCAGCTGCTGACGAACGTCCTCTACTTCGCCGGCGCCTACTGGTTCGGCGACCACGCGTGGACCTCGGCCCGGGAGCGGGCCCGGACGGCGTACCGCGGTCGCCTGCTCCAGATCGAGAGGCAGGTGGTCGAGCGGCAGGCCGTGACCCTCGAGCGGCTGCGCCTGGCTCGCGAGCTGCACGACGCCGTCGCGCACCACGTGTCGATGATGGGGATCCAGGCGGCCGCGGCCCGCACGCTGCTCGGCACCGACGCGGAGCGCGCCGGACGAGCGCTCGCCCAGGTCGAGGACTCCGCCCGCCAGGCCATCGACGAGCTCCAGGGGGTGCTCGGCATGCTGCGCGACTCCGCCGGCGACTCCGCCGGCGACCGGGCCGGTCCTCTCGCCGGGCCCGACGACGCCCTGACGACCCGGGCCGGGCAGCGCGGGCCCGACGGTGTCGGCTCGTTGAGCGTCGAGCGCATCCCCGAGCTGGTCGAACGGTCGAGCGAGGCCGACCTGCCCGCGACCTTCCAGGTGATCGGCGACCCTGTGCCGCTGCCGCCACTGGTCTCGCTCAACCTGTACCGGATCGCCCAGGAGGCGCTGACCAACACCCGCAAGCACGGCGGCGCCCGCGCGAGGGCCGACGTTCGGCTGCGGTACCTGCCCGGCGCGGTCGAGCTCGAGGTGGCCGACGACGGCGCCGGAGGACGGCGGCCCGGTGGCCACTCCTCGGGTCTGGGGCTGGTCGGGATGCGTGAACGGGTCGGCGCCGACGGTGGGACCCTCGAGGCAGGCCCGCGACGACGCGGCGGGTTCCTCGTCCGAGCCCAGGTACCGCTGAGGAGCGACCGTGACGACTGACGACCAGACCAACCCCGGACCCTTCCGGGTGCTGCTCGTGGACGACCAGGAGCTGGTGCGGGCCGGGATCGGGACGATCCTCGAGGCCCAGCCCGACCTCACGGTGGTGGGCGAGGCGCGCACCGGTCGGCAGGCCATCAGCCAGGCCAGGGCGTTGCAGCCCGACGTCATCTGCATGGACGTGCAGATGCCCGACATGGACGGTCTCGAGGCGACCCGCCTGATCGTCGCCGACCCCGAGATCCGCGCCGGGGTGCTCATCCTGACGACCTTCCACCGCGAGGACTACCTGGTCGAGGCGCTCGACGCGGGTGCCTCGGGCTTCCTGCTGAAGAACTCCCGGCCCGAGCAGCTCGTCGAGGGCGTGCGCTCGGTGGCCGCCGGAGATGCTCTGCTCGCCCCCGAGGTGACGCGCGCGGTGATCGCACGTGCGGTGGCCGGCCGCCGCGCCGAGGCCGCGATCGACGACGCCCCGCAGGGCAGGCTCGCGGGGCTGACCGAGCGTGAGCACGAGGTGCTGCTGCTCGTGGCCCGGGGACTGGCCAACGACGAGATCGCGGCCGAGCTCTACCTGGGCCGGGCGACCGTCAAGACCCACGTGTCCAACATCCTGACGAAGCTCGGGCTGCGGGACCGCGTGCAGGCCGTCGTCTTCGCCTACGAGCAGGGCCTGGTCCGCCACTAGCGTCTCCCGGCCGGGGGCCTCCTCAGCCTTGCGGACCGTCACCTCCCCCTCGCGACGGAGTCCCCGGGCGCGCGAGGATCCGTCCCGCGCCTGAGCCGCCCGCCCGTGCGGGTCCCTAGCGTGGAGGTACACCCGATCCACGCTAGGAGCGACCATGCTGCGCCTCGACGGCATCCACCGGTCATACGGGGACAGGCTCGTGCTCGACGACGTCGGCTTCACCGTCGAGCGGGGCCGGCTCACCGGCTTCGTCGGCGGCAACGGAGCCGGCAAGACGACGGCCATGAGGATCATCCTCGGTGTCCTCTCGGCGGACTCCGGGGAGGTCACCATGGACGGGCGCCCCCTGGACGCCGAGCAGCGTCGCACCTTCGGGTACATGCCCGAGGAGCGCGGCCTCTACCCGAAGATGCGCGTCGCCGAGCAGCTCACCTACCTCGCGCGGCTGCACGGCTACGACCGCGCTGCGGGCGACCGCCGGGCTCGTGACCTGCTCGAGAGCCTGGACCTCGGCGAGCGGGCCGACGACCGGCTCGAGGACCTGTCCCTCGGGAACCAGCAGCGGGTGCAGATCGCCGCGGCCCTGGTGCACGACCCGGAGGTGCTGATCCTCGACGAGCCGTTCTCGGGGCTCGACCCGATGGCGGTGGACACCGTGGTGGCGGTCCTGACCGAACGGGCTGCCCGCGGCGTCCCGGTGCTGTTCTCCTCGCACCAGCTCGACGTGGTCGAGCGCCTGTGCGACGACGTCGTGGTGATCGCGGGCGGGAAGGTGCGCGCCGCAGGCGGGCGCGAGGAGCTCCGCGAGAGGTACGCCGAGCCCCGGTACGAGATCAGCTCCGCGGGGGACATGGGCTGGCTGCGCGGCGAGCCCGGGGTCCAGGTCGTCGACTTCGCCGGCGGGTGGGCCCTGTTCGACGCCGACGAGGAGACCGCCCAGCGCGTGGTGCGGGCCGCGATCGCCCAGGCCCCGCTGCGCGAGTTCACCCCGGTCCGCCCCACGCTGGCCGAGATCTTCCGCGACATCGTTCGCGACGAGACCGACCCGAGCCAGGCCGGCACGAGTGGGTCTGGCACGAGCAGGTCTGGCACGAGCACCCTGGAGACGGTCCGATGAGCATCACCGAGCGCCCCCGGCGCACGACCCCCGTGCCCGCCCCGACGACCGCGTCGTCGACCGCCCCACGGCCGGCCGTCCCCGGCACCCTGCAGTCCACGCTCCTGGTGGCCGAGCGCGAGGTCGTCACCCAGCTCCGCTCGAAGTCCTTCCTCATCTCCGCGGCCGTGCTGCTGGTCGCCGTGCTCGCCTCGATCGTGCTCGGCTCACTCTTCTCCGGTCGGGAGGGTGACCCGACCCGCGTCGCCGTCGTGCCCGAGGTGGCGGCGGTGGTCGAGGACGCGGAGGGGCTCGAAGGGGTTCCGGTGGCCGACGAGGCCGCGGCCCGCGCGCTGGTGGAGAACGAGGAGGTCGAGGCCGCGGTGGTCGTGGACCGGGCCGACGGCGGGCCGCTCGGCCTGCGGGTGCTCGCCCTCAGCAGCGCGCCCGAGGAGGTTCTCGGAGCGCTGTCCGCCACCCCCGAGGTCGAGCTGCTCGGCGAACCCGCAGCCGGGTTCGGGATCCGCTACCTCGTGTCACTGGCCTTCGGGCTCGTCTTCATGATGTCGGCGCTCACCTTCGGCTCGACCATCGCCCAGAACACCGTCCAGGAGAAGCAGTCCCGCATCGTGGAGATCCTGCTCTCGACCGTCTCGGCGCGTGCGCTGCTCGCGGGGAAGATCCTCGGCAACAGTGCGCTGGCCTTCGCCCAGACAGCGGCGGTCGCCGCGGTGAGCGTCGCCGGGCTGATGGTCATCGGGCAGGACGAGCTGCTGGGCACGCTGGGGAGCCCGCTGGTCTGGTTCGCGCTGTTCTTCGTCGTCGGCTTCGTGCTCCTGGCCGCGATCTTCGCCTCGAGCGCGTCGTTGGTCTCCCGCATCGAGGACACCGGTCCGGTGCTCACCCCGGTGATGATGCTGACGATGGCCCCGTACTTCCTCGTCGTGTTCTTCAACGAGAACGTCCTGGTGCTGCGGATCGCGTCCTTCTTCCCGGTGAGCGCCCCGGTCGCGATGCCCGTGCGGCTCTTCCTCGGGGAGGCCTCGTGGTGGGAGCCGCTGGTCGCCCTGATGATCCTCGTGGTCACGACCGTGGCCGTGATCGCCGTGGGGGCGAAGATCTACGAGCGGTCGCTGCTGCGGCTCAGCGGGCGGGTGCGGCTCAGCGAGGCGCTGCGACAGGGGTGATCGCCGCGGCTGTGCAGGGGTAGGCGTCCCGGGGGTCCCGGTGCGGTGGCCTCGGCTACGCCGGCAGGACGTACAGGTACATCAGCAGGTAGTGCAGCGCGGCGGCGACCACGACCATGAGGTGCCAGATCTCGTGGAAGCCGAACACACCGGGGACGGGGTTGGGTCGTTCGAGGACGAAGATGATGAACCCGGCGCTGTACATCAGGCCCCCGGCCGCCATCAGCGCGTAGGCGCCGAACGGCAGCGGCACGCCTGCGCCCGCGAGCAGCACCGGGATCCAGCCCAGCACGATGTACAGGGTGTTGGTGAGGTGCTTGGGCAGGTCGCGACGCATCGAGCGCAGCACGATGCCCGCGGCCGCGATCGCCCAGACCGCACCGAGCACGGTCCAGCCGTAGGTGGTGCGGAACAGCACCAGCACCAGGGGCGTGACCGACCCCGCGATGAGCAGGAACACCGAGTCGTAGTCCAGGGTGCGCAGCACCTCGTTGACCCGGGGGCTGCGGTCCAGGCCGTGGTGCAGGGTGCTTGACGCGAACAGCATGAGGACCGAGAAGCCGTAGACGCTGAACCCCACGATCTTCCACGGGTCGCCCTGGGCACCGGCCTGCGTGATGAGCAACGCCGAGCCGACCAGGGCGAAGCAGGTTGCCGCCAGGTGGGAGACGGTGTTGACCCGCTCGTCGGTGACGTGGACGCTGCCGTCCTTGCTCAGAGGCGTCGGATCCACAGCTTCCTTCCGAGGGGCGCCCGCGGGCCGCGGGGTGGGAGTGCGGGGATGATGCCGCGACCCGGCAAGCGTAGGTGGTGCCAGCGGGGACCTCGGTCCGGCTGCGCAGGGTTCTCGAACGATCTTGCGCGTCTCGCAGACCGAACTGTTCGAGAAGCTGTTGTGCGCTGGACGGGGGTCGGCTGAGATCGGTCCCCTCCTCCGGGGAGGCAGAGCTGCATGCGGCGAGGCCGACGGCGAGTGCAAGGACGGCGAGTGCAAGGACGGGGAGGGCAGGAAGGCAGGGCGTACGAGGGCCGAACCAAGGGCATCGTCAGCGGCGCGCGGGCCTGGCCAGCACCGCCCTGTCAGGATGGGGTGGTGCGGAGCGTGAGGGGAGCGGCGTTGGCCGTCGCGACGCTGTTGGTGGCGTCGTGCTCGCTCGGTCCCGCCTCGCCGACCTACTACCAGCCGACGTCGACGGTCGTACTGCCCGACCCTCCCGTCACCACGGGCGCCGCGGAGCCGTGCACGGCTGAGCAGGTCGACGTGGTCCTCGAAGGCCTCGATGCCGCGATGGGGCAACAACGGTGGGGGACGTTGCGCGCGATGAACCGCTCCGAAGCCCCGTGCACGCTCGAAGGTTCTCCGGGGTTGCTGGTCGAGCAGGGCGGGCGGCTGCTCGACGTCTCCGTCGTGTACGGGCTGATCGCCGGCGTCTCCAAGAGCCCTGAGGGCACTGGGCCCGTCCGGCTCGAGCAGCAGCAGTCGGCCACGGCCACCGTCTACTGGCGTGGCTACGGAACCGCCGCCGACCAGACGACCAGCCAGACCGTTCGTGCGACCCTCGAGGACGGGAACGTTCTCGACGTCGCCCTGGGTGCGTACGCGACCGACCCGGTGTTCGACCTGGTCGACGGCGGTGAGGCCACGATCAGCCCGTGGGTCGCGACGGGCTACGGGCCGTCCGGGTACGACGGTCCCGACTCGCCGGTCGAGGCCACGACGCCGTGCGAGAGCAGCGACCTCGTCGCCGGGGTGGAGGACGTCCCGAGCCGCTCGGGGGCGGAAGGTGACGAGCCCGCTGTGTCGCTGTGGATCGCGCACGTAGGCCTGGTGCCATGCCTCGTGGGCGGCCTGGTGCTCGCCAGCGAAGGCGCGGAGGTCGTGCTCGACGAAGGGCAGAGCCTCGCGGTCCTCGTGCCAGGTGGTGCGCTCGACAGGAGAATGGCTCTCGCCGAGTTCGAGAGGGTTCGGGCATCCCGTGGAGCATGGCAGGTGCGCGCGGGGCGCGCGGTGGCCCGGGTGGTGATGACGGAGATTCGCTAGGCCCGCGGGCCGGGCTCTCCTCGAGCCTCAGGGCTTGACCCTGCACCATGGTGCAGGGAGCACCCTCGTGGCATGACCACACGAGCGCTTCTTGTCAGCAGCACTTCCCTGCGCGCTGGGCGCGTGGGCGCCTTGTACGACCTGGTCGCGACCGTCGGGTTCGTCACGCCATGGACCGCCGCCCTGATCTTCGACCTGCTGCGCAGCGTCCACGCCACCTGGGACCTGCCCGGTGAGGTGCTGCCACCGTTCGACGGCCCGCACATGATGTTCGTCAACCTCTTCGGTGCCGCGGTGGTGATGTGGAGCCTCGCCCGTGTGGCACGTCCGGTGCCGTGGACGGTCGCGATCGACACCGTCGGACGACTGGTCTTCTCGGCGGTGTTCATCAGTGTCCTGAGCCAGGGCCACTCCGCGGTGATCGTGCCGTTCCTCGCCCTCGAGCTGGCCTTCCTCGTCTGGCAGGCGCTGAGCCTGCGTGTCGCGAGGGCCGCCGAGGGCTCGTCCGTGAGGCTGCCGCACGAACCGCGGCCGCATGACGGGCGCGGCGTCGTCGTCGGCCGCTGATACGGTCCGTCGAATGCTCATCGGGGAGGTCGCGAGGGCGGCCGCGGTCGAGGTCAGCACGGTGCGGTTCTACGAGCGCCGGGGCCTCGTACGACCCACCGGGCGCACCACCGGGAACTATCGCCAGTACGCCGAGGACACCCCTCTCACCGTGCGGTTCATCCGTCGCGCCCAACGCCTGGGCTTCACCCTCGCGGAGGTCGCCCCCGTGCTTGCCCTACGACTGGTGCCGGACAGCGTGCTGCGCGAGGTGCTGGCTGCCAAGCGCGCCGACCTCGACCAGCGCATCGCCGACCTCGAGCGGATGCGAGACGCCATCGACCGTCTCGCTGCCGAAGGCGTCGACCCGGACGCGCCGTGCCCCGTGGTGGCCTCGCTCGCGACGGCGGGGCCCTGGCGGAGTGAGGGGCGGTGACGGCGACTCGTCGGCACCTGAGGGTGGGGCACAACGGGAACGGTGGGAGCTGGGGCGGCGCGAGCTCTCCGTGGGGATGACCCGGGCTCGGGGCCGGCTGTGGTGGGGGTCGCCTGAGAATCAGGCCGTGAAGCGTTCCCAGCGCCACGCGAGCAGCTCACGGTCGGGACGGTCGACGGCGCGCAGGGGCACCGTGATGACCCGGCCGTGCATCGCCTGGATCCCGTGCCGCAGCATCGGTCCGTCGATCTCCTCGAGGACCTCGCGGTTGACGGCCACCTCGTAGTCCGGGCTGATGCCGAGCATCTGCTGGTCGTACGCACCATGGTGGATCTTGCACAGCGCCAGCCCGTTGCTGGTCACCGGGACCCCGCGTTCCTCGGAATCGGGGACGATGTGCGCGGCGTCGAGCAACGAGCCATGACGCAGGGAGCAGATGGCGCAACGCGTCTGGTAGGCGAGCAGCACGCGGGTGCGGAACGCCGGCTGGTGGAGTCGCTGCTTGGCGAGCCGGCGGGCATAGGCACGCTGAGGTTCGGCGAGGTCCTTGATGTCGCCCATGTAGCGGAACGACTCGTCCAGCGCGATGAGGAAGGACCTCTCCTCGGGGTAGTCGTCGACGACGTACACCGGCATCACTGGTGTGTAGTAGTTGGGGACCTCCTTGCGGAACAGGAGGAGCGGCTGACCTGTGCGCATGGCCTCACGGAGCTTGCGGTTGTCACCGGTGAAAGGGTCGCCCTTGCGGTAGGCGTAGTGCAGCAGGCCGTCCTCGGGTGACTCGACGTCGTCGTACGGGCCGCTGGCCGAGGAGACGATCGACAGGGTCGACCCGAAGCTCTGCGGGTTGCGGATGCCGCGCGAGAAGTCGATCAGCGGCAGGTCTCGACCGTCGATGCGGAAGCTCAACAGCTCGTGCCGGTGCAGGAACCCGCCGTTCGCCTCTGCTCGCTCACGCACCCAGGCCATGATCTCGACGCGCAGGGCGGATTCGAGGGCGGTGTCCACCAGGAGAGCTGACCACGCGGCGACCCTCCGCGTCAGCCCACCCCGCCGACCACTCTATTTGGTTACTAGAATCATTCTCAGTATCGTTCGCTCCCGGCCCACCAGAAGGAGCAACCGATGCGCGCCCGTCCTGCGGCACTCGCCGCCACCCTCGTCCTGCTCGCACCGCTCGCGGGGTGCTCGTCCTCGACCGGCAGCGTCGACGCAGCCGGCATGTCGGCGGTCACCGACCGCACCCTGGTGATCTCGGGTTCCTACGAGGTCCACAACCTCGACCCGATCACCGCCAGTGCGGTGTTCACCCGTCTCGAGGTCGCCGAGACCCTCGTGGCCACCGACGTGGACGGCACCCTCGTCCCGGGCCTGGCGACGTCCTGGGCGGTCTCCGAGGACCAGCTCACCTGGACCTTCCAGCTCCGTGAGACCGCGACGTTCCACGACGGCACCGACGTGGACGCCGACGCCGTGACGACCGCCCTCACCCGCGCGCACGGAACCGAGGGCACGCCGCTGGCCACCGCCCCGATCGCCGAGGTCGGCGGCGAGGGTGACACGGTCGTCGTGACCCTGACCGAGCCCTTCGCCTCGCTGCCCGCGGTCGCCGCGGACACCACCGGTCAGGTCCTCGCCGCGGCGTCCTACGCCGACGACGGCTCGGTCACCGCGGTGATCGGCTCGGGACCCTACGAGGTCGTCGAGGTCACCGCGCCGACGTCGGTCCTCGTGACAGCCGCCGAGACCTGGGACGGCGAGGCCCCGGCGATCACCGATGTCATGTACCAGTCGGTCGGCCGGCCCGAGGCGCGTGCCCTGATGGCCCGCAGCGGCGAGGCCGACGTCGTCCTGGGCATGGACCCGACCGCTCTCGCGGGCCTCGCCGACGCTCAGGACGTCACCACGCTCTCGGTGACCCTGCCGCGCACCGTGCTGCTCAAGGTCAACACCGGCGACGAGGTCCTCGGTGACGTGGCGGTGCGTCAGGCGATCAGCCTGACCCTGGACCGCACGGGGATGAGCGAAGCGGTGCTCCTGGACCCCGAGCTCGCCGCGACGCAGATGCTCCCGGCCTCGCTCGCCGAGTGGCACGACACCGACGCCACCCCCCTGGACCACGACGTCGAGGAGGCCCAGCGACTGCTCGCCGAGGCCGGTTGGGCCCCCGGCAGCGACGGCATCCTCGTCAAGGACGGCCAGCGCTTCACGGTCACCCTGCGGACCTTCCCGGACCGGTCCGAGCTGCCGCCGCTGGCCACCGCCATCCAGGCCTCGCTGGCAGGCGTGGGCATCGACGTCGAGGTGCTGGTCGGCAACTCCAGCGAGATCCCCGCGGCGCACGCCGACGGCTCGCTGGACCTGGCGCTCTTCACGCGCAACTTCGCGCTCGTCCCCGACCCGCTGGTCACGCTGCTGACCGACCTCGACCCCGCCGGAGCCGACTGGGGCGCCATGGGGTGGCAGGACGCCGAGGTGACCGCTGCCCTGGGCGCGCTCGCCGACGGCGCCACGGGGGACGAGGCCGAGGCCGCCCGAGCCACCATCACCGCGACCCTCCAGGAGGAGCTGCCGCTCATCCCCGTCGCCTGGTACCGCCAGAGCGCCGTGATCTCCGAGGCGGTCAGCGGTCTGGAGCTCGACCCGTTCGAGCGCTCGTGGCGCCTGTCGACCGCCACCTGGACCGAGTGATCCGCGGATGACCCTGAGCCCTGACACGGGTGCGGCGCTCGCGTCGCCGTCCGTCCCCGGTGCAACGGTGGGGCCCGACGCCTCGTCCCTGCCCCCGGTGGCGGACGGCGGCGTCGGCCGCGCGGTGCTCCGTCTCCTCCTGCGTCGCGCGCTGCAGGCCGTGGGCGTGACCTTCGCGGTCACCACCGCCTGCTTCGCGATCATGCAGCAGCTCCCCGGTGACGCCGCCTTCCGGATCGCCGCCGGACGGTACGGCTACGACTTCGTCACCGCCGCCTCCGCCGACGCCGTCCGCGGCGAGCTGGGACTGGACCGGCCGGCCTGGCAGCAGCTCCTCACCTGGTGGGGCGACGCGCTGCGGATGGACCTCGGCACCTCGCTGGTGACCGGCGCCGACGTCGCGCACGAGGTGCTGCACGGCCTCGGTCACACCCTCCAGCTCGCCGGCCTCGCGCTGCTCCTCGCCTCGGTGCTGGGGATCGCCGCAGGTGCCGCCGCGGCGCGCCGTCCCGGTGGCGGGGTCGACCGGCTCGTCGGCGTGTGGGTCGTGGTGGCCCGCTCGCTGCCGCCTTTCGTGCTGGGCCTGCTCCTGGTGGTGCTGATGGCCGTCCAGCTGGGTGTGCTGCCCGTCGCCGGGACCGGCACGCCCGCCCACGCGGTGCTGCCCGCCACCACCCTGGCCGTGGGCCTGTCCGGCCTGGTGGCGCGCATCGCCCGCGACGCGATCGTCCAGGTCAGCACCTCCGAGCACGTGCGGTTCGCGCAGACCCGTGGGCTGAGCCCCTCGGCCGTGGTGCGCCGCCACGTGCTGCGCAACGTCGGCACCACCCTGGTGGCGTACCTCGGCGTGCAGGCGCTCGTGCTCGTCGAGGGAGTGATCGTCGTCGAGAGCGTGTTCGCCTGGCCGGGCATCGGGCACACCCTGGTGCACGGGGTGTTCTGGCGCGACGTGCCCGTCATCCAGGGCACCGCGATCGCGCTCGCCCTGGTGGTCGTGGCCGTCAACGCCCTGGTCGACGTGCTCACGCTGCTGCTCGACCCGCGCCCGCGCGAGACGGCGGTGATCCCATGAGCATCCCCGCACCGTGGACAGCGGCGCCGGCACCCGGCCTGGTGCGCGGGCTCCTCACCTCGCCCGCCCGAGCGGCCGCGGTCGTGGTGCTCATCGTGCTGGCGCTCTTCGCGCTGATCGGGCCCCTGCTGTGGAACCAGCCGGCGCTGCAGGAGCTGGGCCGAGCGCTCGAGGCCCCGAGCCTGAGCGACCCGCTCGGTCGTGACCGGCTCGGCCGCAGCGTCGTCGCCCGGCTCGCCCACGCGACACGTCTCTCGCTCGCTCTCGCCGCGCTCAGCGTGGTCACCTCGGCCCTGGTCGGGGGAGTGGCCGGTGTGATCGCCGCGTGGCGCGGCCGCTGGGTGGACACCACCCTCAACGCCGCCGCGGAGACCCTCGTCGCCGTGCCCGCCCTGCTGATCGTGCTGCTCGCCGCCGCCCTGGCCGACGGCAGCCTGCTCGTGCTCTACGTCGGTATCGCCGTCGCGCAGTCCGTCGAGTGGTTCCGCGTGGTCCGCGCCCGCAGCGCCGTCGTGCTCGCCGGCCCGGCTGTCGGCACCGCGCGGATGCTCGACCTCGGCACCTGGCACGTGCTGCGCCGCCACCTGTGGCCCGAGCTCGCGCCCGTCGCGCTCACGCTCGCGTCCTTCGGGATCGGCACGGCCGTGCTCGCCCTGTCCACGCTCAGCTACGTCGGGGTGGGCCTGCGCCCGCCGACCGCCGAGCTCGGGCTCATGATCACCGAGGCGCTGCCGTTCTGGTCCCAGGCGCCCTGGCTCGTCCTTGCACCCGTGCTGGTGCTGGCCGGGACGCTGCTGGCCTTGCTGGGCCTGCGCCGCGAGGAGGCACCTGCATGACCGTTCACCTGCACGAGGTCGCTGTCACCCACCGCGGGCGCGTGCTCGTCGACGTCACGGACGTCCGGCTCGACCGGGGCCGAGCACTGACCGTGGTCGGGGAGTCCGGGTCCGGGAAGTCGTTGCTCGCGCACGCCGCGATGGGCACGCTGGCCGCTGGGCTCGACGCCCACGGGTCGATGACCGTGGACGGCGTCCGGCACGACGTCGCCGACCAGGTGAGTCGCCGTCCGTTGTGGGGTCGCACGCTCGCCCTGCTGCCCCAGGAGCCGGTGCTGGCCCTCGACCCCACCATGCGGGCACGTGACGTGGTCGCCGAAGGGGCCCCGACCTTCCGACGCGACCGGCGAGCTGCCCGCCGCACCGCCCTCGAACGCCTGAGCGGGATCGGCGTCGGGCACGCCGCAGGCGCCTACCCCCACCAGCTGTCGGGCGGCATGGCCCAACGGGTGGCGTTCGCGGCAGCGACCGTCGGGGACGCCCCCGTGCTGGTCGCCGACGAGCCCTCGAAGGGCCTGGACCCCGTCGCCCGCGCGGACCTCGCGGAGCTGCTGCGCAGTCACGTCCGGGACGGCGGGGCGCTGCTGACCATCACCCACGACCTGGATCTGGCGCGTGCGTTGGGCGGTGACGTGCTGGTCATGCGGGACGCTGAGATCCTCGAGCGCGGTCCGGTCGAGCAGGTCCTGACCTCACCCGTGCACCCGTACACGCAGCGCCTGCTCGCGGCCGAGCCGAGCCGGTGGACCAAGGGCTGGATGCGGACCGCCGCACCCCAGGACGACGGCCGGACGCTCCTGGTGCGGGCCGACGGCGTGGCCCGGGTGCTCGGTGGACGGCGACTCTTCGACGACCTCACCGTGGAGCTGCGAGCCGGTGACCGGGTGGCGCTGACCGGTCCGAGCGGCAGCGGCAAGACCACGCTCGGCAGGGTGCTGCTGCGTCAGCACCCCGTGGACGCGGGGCGCGTGCACCACACAGGTCTGGGACGCACCCGGGGCCGGGCGCCCGTGCAGCAGCTGCACCAGGACCCCACGCAGTCCTTCCCGGCCCGCGTCCCGCTGCGGGTCGCCCTCGGTGACGCGGTACGGCGCCACCGCCTCGACCCGATGCGGCTGACCGAGCTGCTCGGCACCCTGCGCCTGGACGGTGCGCTGCTCGAACGGCGCCCCGGTGCGGTGTCAGGCGGGGAGCTGCAACGGCTCGCCATCATCCGGGCGATGCTCCTGCACCCACGCCTGCTGCTGGCCGACGAGCCCACGTCCCGCCTGGACCTGCTGACCCAGGAGGACACCCTGGACGCGCTCATGACCCAGGTCGAGGCGCACGGGACGGCGCTGCTCATGGTGACCCACGACGTCGCGCTTGCCGACGTGGTCGCAGACCGCTCGGTCGCGCTGGCGAGCGGACTTCCGGCCGGTGACCGGGTGCCTCGTGCGACGGTGGCCGCCCACTAGCCTCAGGACCACGAACCGCTCAGGAGCGCCGCCGGCCCTGCCGGAGCTCTCAGTGCCCCCGGTCGAGCCACTCCTGCAGGTGCGGTGCCTCGGCGCCGATGGTCGTCTCGTCACCGTGCCCGGTCAGCACCCGGGTCTCGGGGGGCAGGGTGAGCAGCCGGGTGCGGATCGACTCCACGATCGTCGGGAAGTCCGAGAACGACCGTCCCGTCGCCCCCGGACCGCCGTTGAAGAGGGTGTCCCCGGTGAGGACCACACCCAGCTCTGGGCAGTGCAACGACACCGCGCCGGGGGAGTGGCCCGGGGTGTGCAGCACGTGCAGCTCGACACCCGCGACAGGGACCACCTGGCCGTCGGTGAGGTCGGTCGTGCTGAGCGACGCCGGGTGGGTCAGCTCCCACACCGGCCGGTCCGCCGGGTGCAGCAGCACGGGCGCGCCGAAGCGCTCGGCCAGGGCCGGGGCGTGCCGCACGTGGTCGTCGTGCGCGTGGGTGGCGACCACGGCCACCAGGGTGCGGTCACCGACCGCGGCGGCGATCACGTCGGCGTCGTGCGGGGCGTCGACCACCACGCACTCGACGTCGTCCCCCACGATCCACACGTTGTTCTCGACGTCGAAGGTCTCACCGTCCAGGCTGAACGTGCCCGCGGTGACCAGGTGCTCGATGCGTGCGCTCATGCGGGGACTCCGTCGGTCGTGGGGGTGGTGGTGCGGTCCGTGCCGGCACGGTCCAGGACGACCACCGATCGCAGGACCTCACCGCGGCCCATCGTGGCGAAGGCCTCCTCGACGTCACCCAGGCCCACGCGTTCGGAGACGAAGGCGTCCAGCGGCAGCCGGCCGTTCTGGAACAGCTCGATCAGGGCCGGGAAGTCGCGCTCGGGCAGGCAGTCGCCGTACCAGGAGGACTTGAGCGCCCCACCGCGGCCGAACACGTCGGCCAACGGCACCTGCAGCTGCATCTGGGGGGTGGGGACACCCACCAGCACGACGGTCCCTGCCAGGTCACGGCCGTAGAAGGCCTGCCGCCACGTCTCGGGCCGGCCGACGGCGTCGATCACGACGTCGGCCCCGAACCCGTCAGTCAGCTCGCGGATCGCGCCGACGACGGCGTCCTCGTCCATCCCGCGCGAGCACACCGTGTGCGTGGCTCCGACGCTGGTGGCCCGGGTCAGCTTCTGCTGGTCCAGGTCGATCGCGATGACGCGACGGGCCCCTGCCAGGACCGCTCCGGCGACCGCTGCGCACCCCACCCCGCCGCAGCCGATGACCGCGACGGTCTGCCCCCGGCGCACCGGTGCGGTGTTGACCGCGGCCCCGATGCCGGCCATCACCCCGCAGCCCAGCAGGCCCGCGACCGCGGGGTCGACGTCGGCGTCGACCTTCGTGCACTGGCCCGAGTGGACCAGGGTCTTCTCGCAGAAGGCGCCGATGCCCAGCGCCGGTGAGAGCGGCGTGCCGTCGGTCAGGGTCATCGGCTGCGCGGCGTTGTGGGTCGCGAAGCAGTACTGCTGCTCACCGCGCTTGCACGCCCGGCACTGGCCGCACACGGCCCGCCAGTTGAGCACCACGGTGTCACCGACCGCCACGTTCGTGACGCCGTCACCGATCGCGGAGACCACGCCCGCAGCCTCATGACCGAGCAGGAAGGGGTAGTCGTCGGTGATGCCACCCTCGCGGTAGTGCAGGTCGGTGTGGCACACCCCGCAGGCGCGCACGTCCACGACCGCCTCCCCGGGACCGGGATCGGGGACCACGATGTCGACGAGCTCGACGGGTGCCCCCTGGGAGCGGGACACGACGCCCTTCACGGTGTGCGGCATGGGTCTCCTCGACGGGGATGGGTGGGACCGCCAGCCAATCACGGAACCCGCGGGGCGGCCTGGGGGCGGTACGGCGAGGTCGTGCGGTTGCCGGCCACCGCCCTCACCCCTTGTCGTGCGACCGGTACTCCGTCGGGCTCGTCCCGTGGATGCGTCGGAACTGGCGGGAGAAGTACAGCGGGTCGGGGTAGCCGACCTGCCGTGCGATCGAGGTGATCGTGCGGTCGGTGGTGTCGAGCAGCTCGCGCGCCAGGCCCATGCGCAGGCGGGTCTGGTACTCCAGGGCCCCGTAGCCGGTCGCCCGGCGGAACCGCACCGCGAAGTGGGACTCGCTGAGCCCCGCCATCCCCGCGAGCTCGGCCAGGGACACCCGGGACGAGGCGTTGGCGAGCAGGTGCTCGATGGCCGCCTGCACCGGGTCGACGCTCTCGCGGCCCAGGGCCCGGCGGTCGGCCGCGAGCAGCGACAGGGCGTACCAGGCCGCCCCCGACGCCGCGATCAGCGTCGAGGTGGTCTCGTCACGTTCCATGCGTCGGATGATCGTGTCGATCAGGGACACCACCCGTGCCGGGTCGCCGAGCCCGAAGACGGGTTGCTGCGCGGTCGCACCGATCGCCTCGAAGAGCTCGGGCACGCTGCGTCCCACCAGGTGCATCCACCAGATGGTCCATGGCTCGGTCGCGTCCGCCTCGTAGGTGTGCGGGACGCCGGCGGGGATCACCACGGCCTGGCCGGCGCGCACGCTGTGCGTCCCGGACGGCAGGACGCACGTGCCGCGCCCGGCCGCGCACACGATGACGATGTCCTGCGGGGCACCCCGGGCCCGCTCACGGCCGTGCGAGGACGCCTTGGGGAAGAAGCCGACGTCGGTCACCAGCAGCTGGCCGGTGACCGGGGCGCGGAGCGCCTGGGCGACCAGGGGGCGGGGCAGCACCCGCATGCGCTGGCCGGGGAAGCCCTCGGCCAACCGGGTGGTCTCGGAGGGAGCGCTCATCGTCGGATCATCCATGTGGTTCGAGGGAATGGCCATTCTCGCGCACGCCGCGGGCTCCTAGCGTCGTCGACATGCTCGACGAAGAGTCCAGACTGGACCTCCCGCCCGTCCCGTCCTCCCTGACCGGCGCACCGGTCGCCGCGTGGCGTGAGCCGCTGACCATCGACACGTACCTCCCCGCGGCCCCCGACCGGTACCCCGCCTTCCTGGAGAACCGCGTCTACCAGGGCTCCTCGGGCCGCATCTACCCCCTGCCCTTCCACGAGCGGATCAGCGCGACCAAGGCCCCACGGCAGTGGGACGCCGTCCACCTCGAGAACGCGTGGGTGCGGCTGGTCGTCCTGCCCGAGCTCGGCGGGCGCCTCCACATCGGTCTGGACAAGACCACCGGGTACGACTTCTTCTACCGCAACAACGTGATCAAGCCTGCCCTGGTCGGGCTCGGCGGTCCCTGGGTCTCCGGTGGGGTCGAGCTCAACTGGCCCCAGCACCACCGTCCGGGCACCTTCCTGCCCACCGAGGCCCTGATCGAGCACGAGGACGACGGCGCCGTCACCGTGTGGTGCTCCGACCACGACCCCTTCGCCCGGATGAAGGGCATGCACGGCTTCCGGCTGCGGCCCGACAGCAGCGTGATCGAGCTGCGGGCCCGCCTGTTCAACCGCACCGATGACGTCCAGACCTTCCTGTGGTGGGCCAACGTCGCCGTCGCCGTCAACGACGACTACCAGTCCTTCTTCCCCACCGACGTCCACGCCGTCGCCGACCACGCCAAGCGCGCCGTCACCGCGTTCCCCCGGGCTGACCGCCCCTACTACGGCGTCGACTACCAAGAGCGGGCCCAGGCCCGGCCCGATGCCGACCGGATCGACTGGTACCGCAACATCCCGGTCCCGACCTCCTACATGTGCCTGGGCTCGCAGGACGACTTCTTCGGCGGGTACGACCACGGCGTCGACGCCGGCTTCGTGCACTGGGCCGACCACCGTGTCTCGCCGGGCAAGAAGCAGTGGACCTGGGGCAACGGACCCTTCGGCTGGGCCTGGGACGCCAACCTCACCGACACCGACGGTCCCTACGTCGAGCTGATGGCCGGGGTCTACACCGACAACCAGCCCGACTTCAGCTTCCTGGCGCCCGGGGAGACCAAGACCTTCAGCCAGTACTGGTACCCCCTGCAGCAGACCGGCCCCGTGCACCAGGCCACCCTGGACGTGGCCGTGCGACTCGACGTCGTGCCCGGGGAGGGCGGCGGCACGGGGGTCCGGGTCGCTGCCGCCACGACCGCCGTCCGCCCCGGGCTCGAGCTCTCGCTCGTCGATACCGCGGGAACCCTGCGGTGGAGCACGACGGCGGACGCTGCCCCCGGTCAGCCCGTGGTCTGCGAGGTGGGGTTCGACGACGTCCTGGAGCCCACCGACCTGACCCTGGTCGTGGGGCACGAGGGCACCGAGCTGCTGCGCTGGACCCACCGGCCGCCCGTGGAGTCCCCTGAGGTCCCGCCGCCCGCGAGCGAGCCGCCGGCCCCGGGCGACGTCTCCTCGGTCGACGAGCTGTACCTGGTGGGTCTGCACCTCGAGCAGTACCGTCACGCGACCCGGTCGCCCGAGCCGTACTGGCGTCAGGCGCTGGACCGTGACCCGGGCGACGTGCGCTGCAACGTGGCCCTCGCGGTCCGCCGCCTGCCGGCCGGGCGCTACGCCGAGGCCGAGCAGCACCTGCGCACCGCCGTCGGCCGGCAGACCCGGCTCAACCCCAACCCGGCCGACGGCGAGGCCACCTACCGCCTCGGTCAGGTGCTGGCCCGGACCGGTCGCACCGACGAGGCCTACGACGCCTACGCCAAGGCCGCCTGGAACGCGGCCTGGTCACCCGCCGCGCACCTGGCGATGGCCCGCATCGACGCACGACGCGGCGCGGACCCGGCGGCTCTCGACCACGCCCAGGCCGTGCTCGCGGCCGACGCCCAGAACCTCCAGGCCCGCTGCGTCGCGGTGACCGTGCTGCGGCGCCTGGGACGCACCGACGAGGCGACCCGGCTGCTGGACGGCTCCCTGAGGATCGACCCCCTCGACACCTGGTCCCGTGACCTCGCAGGTCAGCCCCTGGGCGCCGACGCACCCACCCTGCTCGACGTCGCGCTCGAGCGCGCGTCCGTGGGCGAGCAGGTCGCCGCGCTGCGGCTGCTCGACACCGTGGCGGCCATGCCCACCGTCCCCGGGCAGGTCGGCGTCGCGCCCCTCGCGCTCTACCACCGCAGCGACCTGCTCCTGGCAGTCGGGGAGCCCGCCGCCGCGCAGCAGGCGCAGGAGGCGGCGCGCTGTGCCGATGCCACCTACTGCCTGCCCTCGCGCCTCGACGACATCGACATGCTGGGCCGGATCCTGGAGGCCTGGCCCCAGGACGCCAGGGCCTGGGCGCTGCTCGGGCACTGGCTGTACTTCCAGCGCCGCTACGCCGACGCCGTCCAGGCATGGGAGCGCTCGGTCGACGCCGACCCCGACGACCCCGTCGTGTGGCGCAACCTCGCCGTGGCCGCGTTCAACGTGCACGGCGACGCCGACCTGGCGCGGCACCACTACGACCAGGCGCGCTCCCTCGCCCCGCAGGACGCCCGCCTGCTCTACGAGCTCGACCAGCTCGACAAGCGCACGGGTCGCAGCGTCGAGCACCGGCTCGCCCGGCTCGAGGCCGCACCCGAGATGGTCGGCCGACGCGACGACCTGACCGTCGAGCTGATCCGGCTGCTCGTCGCGGCGGGGCGCGCGCGCGAGGCGCTGGCCCTGCTGCACGGACGCCGCTTCCAGCCCTGGGAGGGTGGTGAGGGACAGGTCCTGTCCGCGTGGGACGAGACGCTGCTGACCCTGGCCCGCGAGGAGCTCGCCGCGGGCCGGGCCACCACGGCCGTGGGCCTGCTGGGCACGGCCCTCGAGCCCGCGCAGACCCTGGGCGAGGGACGGCACCCGCTCGCCAACTGCTCCCACCTGCTGCTCGCCCTGGGCGACGCCCGCTGCGCCGTCGGCGACCACGAGGGCGCCCGTGACGCGTGGCGCAGCGCGGCCACCTTCGCCGGGGACTTCCAGGGGATGGCACCCACGGCGTACTCCGACATGACCTACTACTCGGTGCTCGCCAGCCGCAGGCTCGAGGACCACGCGGGGGCCACCACCCTGCTCGACGGGCTCGCGGCGCACGTCGACCGGCTCGCCGCGACCCCCGCGACCGTGGACTACTTCGCGACCTCGCTGCCCTCGATGCTGCTGTTCACCGACGACGTGCAGGAACTCCAGGACACCACCGTGCTGCTGCTGCGTGCCCAGGTCGCCGCCCTGCACGGTGAGCTCGCGCAGGCCGATGCCCTGGCTGCCGAGGTGGCCGTGCGTGAACCGGGTCACGTGCGCGCCCTGGACCTGCAGCGTGCGCTCGTCGGGGAGCACGTCTCATGAGCCCCACCTGCAGCGGACGACCAGGAGGACACCTGATGGTCGTCCTCGTCGTGCCCGCGATCAACATTTCAACAAAAATCCCAATAGTCCGATTTCTGCTATCTTGACGCGGCGCCTTGCGAAAGGCCCATTCCCTCACGACATCTGGAGTTCCATGAGAACCGTCCCGATCTTGACTCTTGCCTGCGCCTCGGCGCTTCTCGTGGCGAATGCCGCTTCTGCGGCTCCAGCCGATCCTTCGCCCGAGGGGGAGTTCGTCTCCGCCGTTTCTTCGGTCGCTCCGATGGTTTTCGACGACCTCGCCGCGACTGAGGACGGTGCGCCTTCGCCCACGACCGCATCGCAGGAGCAGATCACCGAGATCGTGGGTGCTGACGTCACCGTCGCAGGCATCGAGGTCGGGCTGCCCGTCGGAGCCGATGCAGATCTGACGGCACTTCCTGACGGGTCCCCGCTTCTGGTCGGCGACGACGGGGTGGTGGTCGCCCCGCTCGAGAAGGAGGACGGATCGGTCCAGATCGTCTTCGTCATCGACGGCAACGACTCGCCAGGCGAGTTCGAGTTTCCGTTCGAGGTGATCGACGGAGCAGTGCTGCAGGTCATGGAGGACGGGTCGGCCGTGTACACCGGAGCTGACGGAGGACTCCTCCTCGCCTCTGCAGCACCCTGGGCGATCGACGCGTCAGGCCACGAGGTCCCGACGCACTTCGAGGCACGCGGGTCGACGCTCGTCCAGGTCGTCGAGCACGCCGGCGCTCCAGTCGACTACCCGGTCGTCGCCGATCCGTGGCTGGGCGTCGACCTCTTCTCGAAGGTGTGGACCGACACCTACAACGGCCAGCTGCGGGTGAACGCCCGGAAGTCGGCGTGGGGGCAGGGGATGCACACACCGACGGTCGCGGGGCAGGCGATCTTCCTGAACGCGGGGTGGAGCGAGGTCAAGGCCAAGGCTCCGAGCGTGACGGTCAAGACCACGCTTCACCAGCAGTACCAGTGCCACGTCGCGGGCGGCTACGCCAACCTGGCGGGCGACTGGAACCTCGAGCGGTTCCGGGTCAACCGGACGACGCACTGGTCCTACGGCGTCGCAGTTCATCGCTGCAACTGGACGACTGCAAACCGTTACTGATTCTGTGACCCAGTCAAAGAAGCTCCTCGTCGAATCGGATGGTGAAGTGAGAAGATGTTCTTCGTCGTTCTAGCCCTCGTGCTGATCGTTCTCGGCGGGGGAGTTCTCTCCGTCGCCTTTCGTCGTCGTTCACGGCCGCTCCAGGCCGGCGCCTGGGCCGTGATCGCACTCGGACTCATCTTTGCGGGTGCGTGGATGTTCGGGGTCGTCTGAGCCTGTTCTCGCGAACACGCATGCGGGCGGGAAAGAAGCGCCCGCATGCGGCGATCGGAGAAGCGGCTCGGTCAGCCGCGTGGTCGCGGCTGACGTCCTTGGATCATCCCGGTGCGTCGAGGGAGTGGACACTCTTTCGACGCACCGGGCCGAGCCGTACTGGTTCGAAGCCCTGACTCGCGGCCCGGGGACGTCCGCAAGGACGTGACCCCCGCGGGCCTCCGCCGTCGGGCCGGGCCCTAGCGCAACGCCGCCTGAGACGCGGCGTGCCCACCCTCAGTGCCCGGCCGCCACCCCCGGCACCCCCGGACGCACCCTGAGCAGGAAAGCCGCAGGGATGGCCACCAGGGTGATGACCGCCCCCACGACGAAGGCGGCGTGCACCCCGCCGGCGGTGGCGGCGACCTCGCTCGCGCCGCCGTCGGCCAGCCGCAGGCTCTGCGCGGTGAGAACGGTGATGAACAGGGCCGTCCCTGCGGCCCCGGCCACCTGCTGCACGGTGCCGACCATCGCGCTGCCGTGGGAGTACAGCCGTGGGGTCAGCGAGCCCAGGGCCGCGGTGAACAACGGGGTGAACATCAGGGCCAGGCCGCCGCTGAGCACCACGTGCCCGGCGAGCACCTGCCAGGCAGGGCTGGTCGCGTCCAGGGCGGCGAAGGACCACGCTGCGGCGCTGACCACCACGGTGCCCGGCACGAGCAGGACGCGCGGGCCGTGCCGGTCGTAGGTGCGACCCACCGACGGTGCGGCCAGGCCCATGAGCAGACCACCGGGCAGCAGCAGCAACCCGGTCTGCAACGGCGTGAGTCCCAGCACGTTCTGGGCGTACAGGGGCAGCAGGATGATGGTGCCGAACAGGGACATCATGCTGATCGCCATGAGGACCACCGCGACCGAGAAGGTCGGTGAGGTGAACGTCCGCAGGTCGAGCAGCGCCGAGTCGGTGAGCTGCAGGCGCCGCTGCCGCGCGACGAACAGGCTGAGCGCCGCGGCGCCGACCACGATCGGGGCGGCGGCAGCGACGAGGTCACCGGCCGACTCGCCCAGGTGGCTGAGCCCGTAGACGATCCCGCCGAAGCCGACGGCCGACAGCGCCACGGACAGCAGGTCCACGCGAGCGTGGTGGGGGGTGGTCAGGTTCGGCATCCGGACCGCGCCGAGCACCAGCGCGCCCAGGGCCACGGGCAGCATCAGCACGAAGATCCATCGCCACGGCAGGGCGCTGAGCACGAGGCCCGAGATCGTGGGGCCCAGGGCCGGGGCGACCGAGATCACCACCGAGATGTTCCCCATGGTCCGGCCGCGGGTGGCCACCGGCGTCACCGTCATCACCGTGGTCATCAGCAGCGGCAGCATGATCGCGGTCCCCGCGGCCTGGACCACCCGGCCGCTGAGCAGCAGCGGGAAGGTGGGCGCGACGGCGCAGACGAGCGTGCCCACGCTGAACAGGGACATCGCCGTGAGGAACGTGGCGCGCGTGGTGATCCGCTGGATGACGAACCCGGTCACCGGGATGACCACGGCCATCGTGAGCATGAACGAGGTGGTGACCCACTGCGCGGTGCTGGGCACGATGTCCAGGTCGGCCATCAGGTGGGGGAGGGCGACCCCCATGGTGGTCTCGTTGAGGATGACCACGAAGGTCGAGAAGAGCATGAGGCCGACGGCCAGGCGGTCCCGTGGGCTCATCGCGGTGGGGGCGGCGGACGCAGGTGCCAGCGGGGCGCGCGGCTCGTCGGCGGTGCGCTGCGACCCGCCCGTGGGGGGCGTGGTGCTGCTCGGCACCGGGCGGGTGGTCTCGGTCACAGCGGTCCTCCGTCAGAAGCATGCACAAGGGGGGCCGGGGCAGCGGCGTCGCCGGCGACCTCACGCTAGGGATACGCCCGGGTATGGGCAAGACAATTCGCCACGGGCACACGGCCGCGGCTCCGCGACGGGCGACGACGGCGCGCCACCCGTCCTACCGTGGCGTCATGGCACCTCGGGTCACCCAGCTCCGCACCGTCCTGACCGTCACGGATCTCGACGCCGCACGCACCTACTACCGCGACGTGCTGGGACTGAGCGAGGCCGAGGCCATCAGCGGTCCCGACGGTGCGCAGGTGGTGATCCTGGACGCCGGCCGCGCGACCCTCGAGCTCGCGAACCTCGCCCAGGCCCGGTACATCGCCGACGTCGAGACCGGCGGCCTGCCCAGCAGCGACGTGCGCCTGGCCCTCGAGGTCCACGACGCGACCGGCGCGACCGAGCACGCTGCGGCTCAGGGGGTGCGGCTGATCGCCGCGCCCACGCGCACCCCGTGGGACTCGCTCAACTCCCGCCTCGAGGGCCCCCAGGGCATCCAGGTCACCCTCTTCCAGGAGCTCGGTGCCGAGACCCCCGGTGCCGAGCCGACCGGTGCCGAGCCGAAGGTGGCCGCGGAGCTCGCTGCTCTGGTCGGCTCGTCGTCGGAGTCCCTCGGTGGCGAACCGGGCCTGCTGCTCCGCACCGTGGGGTCGGCCACCCGGCACGGGGCGACCGGTCAGATGCCCTTCACCGCCGTGGTCGTCCGCGACGGCGTCGTGATCGGGACCGGCGTCAACACCGCGCTCGCGGGCGTCGACCCGAGTGGTCACGGCGAGGTGGTGGCGATCCGGGACGCCGCCCGGCGGGTCGGATCGGCGGACCTCCGTGGTGCCGTGGTGCTGTCGAGCTGTGAGCCGTGCGCGATGTGCCGGCTGGTCGCCGACGGTGCGGGCGTGACCGAGATCGTCTTCGCAGCACCGAAGGAGAGCGTCCCGACCCAGATCGACGCCTCACCCGAGGTCACCGCGCGGCTGGTCGAGGCGGTCACCCGTGAGCTGACGCTCGTCGTGCGGCAGGGCCCGACGGACCTGGCCGCTGCGGAGCTGTCCGCGCCCTTCGCCGCCTACCTCGCGACCCGGGACCGATCTGCCCGACGCGCGCGGTAGGCGGCCACGGCGTTGCGGTTGCCGCAGGCGACGCTGCAGTAGCGCCGCGAGCGGTTGCGGGAGAGGTCCAGGACGACGCCGACGCAGCTCTCGTCCGCGCAGGTGCTGAGCCGGGACATCTCGTCGACACGGATGACGTCGACCATCGCCATGGCTGTCTCGACCACCACCCGGGTGACCAGCGGGGCGTCGTCGGACACCGCGTGCAGGTGCCAGTCGAACGCACCGTGCCGCACCAGGCGGGGGACCGCGACGGCCTCGGCGAGCATCTCGTTGACCAGCCCGGCGGCGTGGTCGCGGTCGCTGGTCAGCAGCTCGCGCAGCGCGGGTCGCAGCGCACGGAGCGCCTCGAGCTCGGCCTCGTCGCCGTCGCGTCGTCCGGTGTAGGAGAAGCCCTCGTACCAGTCGTCGACCTCGGCGACGGTCGTGAGCAGATCGGGGTCCCCGGCGGTGTTGGCCAGCACGACCGCGGCCTGCAGCGACTGCTCCGTGTCATGGGTGAAAAGCACGTTGACAGGTTACCCGATGGGGCCTTAGCGTCACGGCTCATGACCGCGATTGCCCATGACACCCGTGTGCCCGGCCGGCCCGGCTCCGCTGCCCCCGGCCGGCTCGCGAGCGGGCTGTCCTTCGCCGTGGTCTCCGCGGCGAGCTTCGGGCTGTCCGGAGCCCTCGCCCGCGGGCTGCTCGACACCGGGTGGAGCCCCGGCGCGGTGGTCGTCGTCCGGGTCGGCATCGCCGCACTCGTCGTCGCGCCCTTCGGGGCGGTCGCCCTGCGGGGCAGGTGGTCGCTGCTGCGACGCAACGCCGGTCTCATCACCCTCTACGGGGTGCTCGCCGTCGCGGGTGCGCAGTTCTGCTACTTCTCGGCCGTGACGTACATGCAGGTCGGCCCCGCCCTGCTGATCGAGTACACCGCCCCGGCCGCCGTCGTGCTCTGGCTCTGGGTGCGGCACCAGCAGCGTCCGGGCGCGGTGACCCTCGCCGGCGCGGGGCTCGCGGCCCTCGGCCTGGTGCTGGTGCTCGACCTGCTCAGCGGCGCCGAGATCAGCACCACCGGTGTGCTCTGGGCCCTGGGGGCGATGGTCGGCGCCGCCGCCTACTTCGTCATCTCCGCCGACGAGGACAACGGCCTGCCGCCGATGGTGCTCGCCGCCGGTGGGCTCGCCGTCGGGACCGCGACCCTGGGCCTGCTCGGCGCCGTCGGGCTGCTCGCGATGGACGTCTCGACCGCCCCGGCCGTCTACTCGGGCCGCTCGGTCACCTGGTGGGTGCCGTTGCTCGCCCTGGCCGTGGTGACCGCTGCCCTGGCCTACACCACCGGCATCGCCGCGAGCCGGCGGCTCGGCTCACGGCTGGCCTCCTTCGTGGCCCTGCTCGAGGTGCTCATGGCAGTCGGCTTCGCGTGGTTGCTGCTCGGTGAGCTGCCACGCGCCGTCCAGCTGCTCGGTGGGGTGCTCGTGCTGGCCGGGGTCGTGGTGGTCAAGCTCGGCGAGCGGGAGAGCTCGCCGGTCCGGACCGCCCTCACCGACCCTGCCCCTGAGGACTCCGTACCGGCCAGCCCGGCCCCGGTGTGACTCTCACCGGCGCGCCCCGGGTGCGACCGGGCCGGTGTGCCGTGAGGCTGTACCCGTGACTGCGCTCCTGCTCATCGGTGGCTTCGTCCTGCTGGTGGCGGGCGGCGAGGTGCTGGTCCGTGGAGCCAGCACGATGGCCCGCTCCTTCGGGCTGTCCCCGCTGGTGATCGGCCTGACCGTCGTCTCCTTCGCGACCTCGGCCCCCGAGCTCGCGGTCACCGCCCGCGCGAGCCTGGCCGGCAGCCCCGGCCTGGCGGTGGGCAACGTGGTCGGCTCCAACATCGCGAACATCCTGCTCGTCATCGGTGTGGCCGGCCTGATCCTGCCGCTCGCGGTGCGGCTGCCCGTGGTGCGACGCGACGTCCCGGTGATGATCGTGCTGTCCCTGCTGATGTGGGGGCTGAGCCTGCAGGGCGACGGCGTCTCGCGGCTCGACGGCGGGGTCCTGCTCGCGTTGCTGATCGGCTACGTCGCGTGGGCGGTGATCCGCAGCCGCCAGGCCCAGTCCGCGACCGAGGGCAAGGGCCGGCTGACGCACGCACCCGGGCCGGGAGGCGGCCGACCCGTCCTGCTCGCGCTGCTCCTCGTGGTGGTGGGCGTCGCGATGCTCGTCCTCGGGGCGCAGTGGCTCGTGGACGCCGCGACCGAGATCGCCCTGGCCCTCGGGATGAGCGAGATGGTGGTCGGGCTGACCATCGTCGCGGTCGGCACCTCGCTGCCCGAGCTCGCAACCTCGGTGATCGCGGCGATCCGCGGCAACGTCGAGATGGCCGTGGGCAACGCCGTCGGGAGCTGCATCTTCAACATCGGCGCGGTGATGGGCCTCGCGGCCGTGATCACGCCCGGAGGCGTCCCGGTCGAGGCCAGCGCCCTGCGCTTCGACCTCCCGGTGATGGTCGCCGTGGCCGTCGCGCTGCTCCCCATCGCCTTCACGGGCTTCACCATCAAGCGCTGGGAGGCCGGGCTCTTCCTCGCCTACTACACGGCCTACGTGGTCTTCCTGCTGCTCAACTCGGCCCAGCACGCGGTGCTGGACCAGTTCAGCAGCGTGATGCTGCTCTTCGTCCTGCCGCTCACCGGTCTGACCCTGGCGCTGCTCGCCACCTACGAGATCGGGCTCCGACGAGGTCGTGGTCAACCGCTGCTGGACGACGGCGCCGGGGAGGACGGCGCCGAGCGCTGACCCCCCGTGGGCGGGCGGCCGGTGCGCCGGCCGGGTCAGGCGAGCCCCTGACCCCCGCCCCGCGGTCCTCCGAGGTCAGCCAGGGCGCGGGCACCGCGGAGCGCGAGCCGGCCCACCTCGCGCGGTGTGGTCCGGGACCACGGGCTGTGCCGGACGACGGGCATGGTCGACCGGCCGAGCGCGACGAGGAACGCGGTCAGCAGGAGCAGGAAGACGACGGTGCCCATGGATCGAGCATGCGACGGACGTCGGGACCGGCCAAGTGGCCGGGATGCCACTGTTCGTCGAGTTTCCGCCACCCGCGGGGCACCCCGGTGGTGCGCACTCCCGGTGGGGTGCAAGAGTCGGTGGTGCGGGACGACGTCGACCGGCGCCGCCCTGCGTTGCGCCCCGACGCCGTGGAGGTCCGCCCGTGAGCCACATCGACAAGGTGGTGGCCACCGCCACCGAAGCGGTCGCCGACATCACCGACGGCGCCACCCTGGCGGTCGGGGGCTTCGGGCTGTGCGGCAACCCCGTCGCGCTGATCGAGGCGATCCTGGCCAGCGGTGTGCGTGACCTGTCGGTGGTCAGCAACAACTGCGGCGTCGACGACTGGGGCCTCGGGCTGCTCCTGGCCGCCGGGCAGATCCGCAAGATGACCTCCTCCTACGTCGGGGAGAACAAGGAGTTCGAGCGCCGGTTCCTCACCGGCGAGCTCGAGGTCGAGCTCACCCCCCAGGGCACCCTGGCCGAGAAGCTGCGCGCCGGAGGGTCCGGCATCGCGGCCTTCTGGACCCAGACCGGCGTCGGCACCCAGGTCGCCGAGGGTGGCCTGCCGCGACGCTACGACGCCGAGGGCCGCGTCGCGGTGGCCTCACCGCCCAAGGAGACCCGCACCTTCACCGTGCGGGGTGAGCCCCGGGAGTTCGTCCTGGAGGAGGCGATCTCGACCGACGTCGCCCTGGTCCACGCCCTGCGCGGAGACCGGCACGGCAACCTCGTCTTCCACCGCTCGGCGCGCAACTTCTCCCCGCTCGCCGCGATGGCCGGCGCGCTGACGATCGCCGAGGTCGAGGAGCTCGTCGAACCGGGCCAGATCGACCCCGACGCGGTGCACCTGCCGGGCGTGTACGTCCACCGCGTGGTCGAGGTGGGCACCGACAGCCCCAAACGCATCGAACGCCGGACCGTCAGGCCCACCGAGCCCGACCAGGAGGTGTGACCGTGGCCCTGACCCGTGAGCAGATGGCCGCCCGCGCGGCGCTCGAGCTCGTCGACGGCTCCTACGTGAACCTCGGCATCGGCCTGCCGACCCTGGTGCCCAACTACGTCCCGGCTGGTCGGCACCTGGTGCTGCAGTCCGAGAACGGGATCCTCGGGGTGGGGCCCTACCCGACCGAGGACGCCGTCGACCCCGACCTCATCAACGCCGGCAAGGAGACCGTGACCGTCCTGCCGGGCGCCTCGTTCTTCGACTCGGCGATGAGCTTCGGGATGATCCGCGGCGGCAAGATCGACGCCGCCATCCTGGGCGGCATGCAGGTCTCGGCCCGCGGCGACCTGGCGAACTGGATGATCCCCGGGAAGATGGTCAAGGGCCCCGGCGGGGCGATGGACCTGGTCCACGGGGCGGCACGGGTGATCGTCCTGATGGAGCACCGCGCCCGCGACGGGTCGCCCAAGATCCTGCACGAGTGCACCCTGCCGCTGACCGGACGCGGGGTCGTCCACCGCATCATCACCGACCTCGCGGTGCTCGACGTGACCCCCGACGGGCTCGTGCTGCGCGAGCTCGCCCCCGGGACCACCGTCCAGGAGGTGCGTGACGCGACCGAGCCCGAGCTCGACGTCGACCCCTCGCTCCAGGCAGGCACGGACCCCTCGCTCGACGAAGGAGCAGATCATGACCGGTCCTGACGACGTCGTCGTCCTGGCAGCCGCACGCACCCCCCAGGGCAGGATCTCGGGCGGGCTCGCGGCCCTGACCGCCGCCGAGCTCGGCGCGGTCGCCGTCCGCGCCGCCCTCGAACGGTCCGGTCTGCCGGCCGCCGCGGTCGACGCTGTCGTGCTCGGCCAGGTGCTCCAGGCCGGGGGCGGCCAGAACCCCGCCCGGCAGACCGCCGTCGGCGCCGGCATCGGCTGGGACGTCCCGGCGACCACCGTGAACAAGGTCTGCCTGTCCGGGCTCGCAGCGATCATCGACGCAGCCCGGATGATCCGGCTGGGGGAGGTCACCGTCGTCGTGGCCGGCGGGCAGGAGTCGATGACCAACGCCCCCCACCTGCTCCCGGGCGTCCGTCGCGGATGGCGCTACGGGGCGGTCGCAGCCCTCGACCACACCGAGCACGACGGCCTGACCGACGCCTTCGACCACGAGTCGATGGGCGCCTCCACCGAACGTCACAACGGCCCGCTGGGGATCACCCGCGCCGCCCAGGACGAGATCGCCGCCCGCTCCCACCAACGTGCCGCCGCGGCGTGGATGTCCGGTGCCTTCGACGCCGAGATCGCCCCGGTCAGCGTCCCCCGGCCCAAGGCGGACCCGGTGCTGGTCGAGCAGGACGAGGGCATCCGTCCCGACGCGACCGCCGAGTCGCTGTCCCGGCTGCGCCCGGCCTTCGCCCCCGACGGCACGATCACCGCGGGGAGTTCCTCACCGCTCACCGACGGCGCCGCGGCCGTGGTGCTGACCACGCGCGAGCACGCCGAGACCCACGGGCTGCCCTGGCTCGCCGTGGTGGGCGCATGGGGACAGGTCGCCGGGCCCGACAACTCCCTGCACTCCCAGCCCGCCCGGGCGATCCGCGCCGCCCTCGCACGGCAGGGATGGGCCGTGGAGGATCTCGACCTGGTCGAGATCAACGAGGCCTTCGCGGCCGTCTCGGCGCAGTCCGTCGCCGAGCTCGGGATCTCCCACGACCTCGTCAACGTCCACGGCGGGGCGATCGCCCTCGGCCACCCCATCGGGGCGTCCGGGGCGCGACTGGTCGTGCACGCCGCGCACCAGCTCGCCCGCCGGGGCCGGGGACGTGCTGCCGTCGCGCTGTGCGGAGGTGGCGGCCAGGGCGAGGCGCTGCTGCTGCACCGCTGACCGGGAGCGTGCGCGACGCCGTCGGGCAGCACGACGTCGACTCGTGGGACCTGGTCCCATCACCACCCGACCTCGTCAGCCGATGGGTGATCGGGACGGATGTCCCGACACCGAGAACGAGAGCTGGCGACGATGCTTCGACGTACGACGACCCTGGCCGGACCGAGCCAGGAACAGGGCTCCGTGATGGTCACCAGCGGTGCGGTGCGCCGGCTGCTGGGGCACAACGACGACATCAACCTCGCCGCCGAGGACCTCGCGGAGAGCCTCGGTCGCCTGAACGAGTCGACCCGGGCGACGGCCGGCGCCGCGGAGCAGGCGAGCGCCGCCACCACCCAGGTCGACGCCGAGGCCACGTCGGTCGCCTCCGCCGTGCAGCAGATGTCGGCGGTCATGCAGGAGGTCGCCCGCTCCGCCACGGAGGCCGCGACGGTCGCGGCCGAGGCCTCCCAGGTCACCGGGACGGTCGAGTCCGCGGTCACCCGCCTGATGTCCTCGAGCACCGAGATCGGCGGGGTCCTCAAGACGGTCACGGGGATCTCCGACCAGACCAGGATGCTCGCCCTCAACGCGACGATCGAGGCGGCGCGAGCAGGGGCAGCGGGCCGCGGCTTCTCGGTGGTCGCCGCGGAGGTCAAGGACCTCGCCGCGCAGACCAGTGACGCGACCGGGCAGATCGGCCAGCAGCTGGCCGTCCTCACGGCCGACTGCCTGGCCGTCGGCGAGTCGGTCGCGCGGATCGGCGCGGTCCTCGCCCGGGTCGAGGACCTCCAGGCGACGATCGCCTCGGCCGTCGAGGAGCAGACCGCGGCGATCGGGGAGATCACCCGCTCGGCGTCCAGCACGGCGCAGGCCGCATCCGAGATGAGCCGGTCGGTCGCCGCCTCTGCCGACGCGGCGCGCGTCGCGGGCGAGGCGATGGCCCGGTCCCGTGAGTGGCTCGAGCGGCTCAGCACGGTGGTCCAGGCCAGCCAGACGGAGGTCGCCGGGATCGGCGCGGACGTCGAGGTGCACCCGCTGCGGAAGGCGATCGCGGCGCACGCCGCCTGGAAGAAGCGGCTCCGGGAGGCGATCGACACCGGCCGTCGGCCCGAGGGGGTCGACCTCGCGACGGCCGGGCGTGACGACGTGTGCGCCTTCGGCACGTGGCTGCACTCGGGGGAGGCGGCCAGGCTCGACGCCGCACGCACCGCCACGGTCACCAAGCAGCACGCGACGTTCCACCGGTCTGCCGGCGCGGTGCTCTCGGCAGCGGTCTCCGGACGACGTGAGGAGGCCACGGCCTTGATGGGCGCCTCGGACGGGTACACCGGTGCGGCGTCGGCGCTGACCGACAGCCTGGTCGGCTGGGTGCGGCTGGTCGAGGGCCCCTGAGAGCGACCCTGTGCGAGGCTGCGGGGGCCGACGCCGTCGACCACCCCGAGGAGTCCCGCATGGATGAGCTGCCCAGCTTCGACCTGAGCGGTCGCACCGCACTGGTGACGGCCGCCGGGCGGGGGCTCGGTCGGGCCACCGCCCTGGCGCTGGCCGCGGCGGGCGCGGACATCGCCCTCGGGCTGCGGGACGTGACCACCGGCGGCGAGCTCGTCGAGCGCGTCGAGTCCCTCGGGCGCAGGGTGCTCCCGCTGCAGATGGACGTGACCGACCTGACCCAGGTGCGGTCCGCCGTCGACGCCGCCGTCGAGCACTTCGGGTCGATCGACATCCTGGTCAACAACGCGGGCATCGCCCCCGGCAACCCCGCCGAGGACGTCACCGAGGAGGACTTCGACCGCACCCTGCTGGTCAACCTCAAGGGCACGTACTTCACCAGCCAGTACGTGGGCCGGCACATGCTCGAGCGCGGCTACGGCCGCATCGTCATGATCGGCTCGCAGGCGGGGGAGATCGCCCTGCCCGAGGAGTCCGTCTACTGCATGACCAAGGCCGGGATCGCGCACCTGACCCGCTGCCTGGCCGTGGAGTGGGGGTCGCGCGGGATCACCGTCAACAACGTCGCCCCGACCTTCGTGGAGACCGACGGCACCCGCCCCGTGCTCGACGACCCGGCCTTCCGTGCCGACGTGGTCGAACGCATCGCGGCTCTGCACCGCATCGGCCGTCCGGTCGAGGTCGCCGGCGCCGTCGTCTTCCTCGTCTCGCCCGCCGCCTCCCTGATCACCGGTCACACCCTGCTCATCGACGGCGGCTGGACCGCCCGCTGACCCCAGCCCTCTAGCCCCAGCCCTCACACCCCTCACACCCCTCCACCCCTCTCACCCCCCCAGCCCCCTCACCCCCAGCCCCAGCCCCCTCACCCCCAGCCCCAGCCCCCTGGTCCCGTGGTCAACCCCGAGATCGGGCTTTCCGCTGCTATCCCGTTGCGGAAAGCGACGGAAACCCCCATCTCGACGCCGGGCTGTCCCGGGCCCGGGCTCTGGGGGCGCGGGTGCGGGCGGGCGCGGGTGCGGGCGGGCGGGCTCGCGGGCGGGCCGGGGGTGTGCGGGCGGGCAGTCGGTACGGTCGTGGGGTGGTGGTGATGGAGGTGCTGGCGGCGTCGCCGTTGTTGACCTTGTTCGTGGTCGTCGCCCTGGGGACGGCTGTGGGTGCGGTGCCGGTGGGGCCGGTGCGCTTCGGTGCGGCGGGGGCGCTGTTCGTCGGGCTGGCGCTGGGCGCCCTGGACCCGCGGCTCGGTGAGGGTCTGGTGCTGGTGCAGACCCTGGGGCTGGCCCTCTTCGTCTACACGGTCGGTCTTGCGGCCGGCAGCACCTTCTTCCGGGACCTGCGTCGCCAGCTCCCGCTGATGGGGGTCGGCGTCGCCGTGCTGCTGGTCGCGGCCACCACCGCCGCGGTGGTCGGCAGGCTGCTCGGGGTGGACGGACCGCTCGCCGCGGGGGCGTTCACCGGAGCCCTGACCTCGACACCGGCGCTGGCCGCGGCGACTGCGGCCGCGGGGGACGACGTCCCGGCCGTGGGCTACTCGCTGGCGTACCCGATCGGCGTGGTCGTGGCGATCCTCGTGGTGGGTGCGACCGTGAGCCGCCGCTGGCCGGCCCGTCGCGACCCGCAGCCCGCCGCCGGGGTCGGTCTGGAGGCGGCGACGGCCGAGGTCGACCGGGTGGTGCGGCTCGGCGACGTGCCGGGGTTCGCCGAGCAGGCCGTGCGGATGTCGTACCTCTCGCGGGAGGGGCGCACCCGCGTGGTGACCCCCGACGAGCAGCTCCAGCCGGGGGACAGGGTCGTGGTCGTCGGTCCGCGCGAGGAGGTCGCGCTCGCCGTCGGGCACCTCGGACGTCGGCTCACCGAGCACCTCGCCGACGACCGCACCTCGGTCGAGAACCAACGGTTCGTGGTCTCCGACCGCCGGGTCGCTGGCCGCACCGTGGCCGAGCTCGACATGGCCGGTCGGTTCGATGGCGTGGTGACCCGGGTGCGTCGCGGTGACCTGGACCTGCTGGCCCGCGACGACCTGACCCTCGAGCTGGGTGACCGGGTGCTCGCGGTCGTCCCGCGCGACCGCCTCGAGGGGGTCTCGGAGTTCTTCGGGGACTCCGAGCGGCGCGTCTCGGAGATCGACGCGATCACCGTGGGGGTCGGTCTGGGTCTGGGGCTGCTCATCGGGCTGGTCACGGTGCCGCTGCCCGGCGGCGTCGTGTTCGCGCTCGGGTCGGCTGCCGGGCCGCTCATCGTGGGGATGGTGCTCGGCAGGCTCGAGCGCAGCGGCCCGCTGGTGTGGGGCATGCCGCTGGCCGCGAACCTGACGATCCGCCAGCTCGGGCTGCTGCTGTTCCTCGCGGCCGTGGGGCTCTCCTCGGGGCAGGCCTTCGCCGCCCAGGCGTTCACCGGGACCGGTCTGCGGGTCGCGGTGCTGGCCCTGGCGGTCGTCGGGGTGTCGAGCGTGCTGTTCGTGGTGGGGGCCCGGGCCGCGGGGGCCAGCGCGCCGCGCGCGGCCGGTGCGCTCGCGGGCTTCGTCGGTCAGCCGGCGATCCTGGCCCATGCGGCGTCCCGGGTGGTCGACGAGCGCGTCGAGGCGGGGTACGCGGCGCTCTTCGCCCTGGGGATCATCGTCAAGATCCTGCTGGTCCAGGTGCTCGTCGTCCTCTGACCGGCCGCGAGACCCTGCCCGGACCAGTACCGGGCCTGGACATCACAACTCGGTCACAGGCCTTGACCCGGCACGATTCGGGCGCGTTGACTACGTAGTCAACGGAATGACAGCGCAGTCAACCGAAGGCGAGCGCATGACCCTCGAGACCGCCCGGACGGCCGGACGTCCCGTGATGACGGACGTCGCGCGTCTCGCCGGGGTCTCCCAGAAGACGGTCTCCCGCGTCATCAACGACGCCCCCAACGTCAGCGACGACGTCCGTGGTCGGGTCCTGGCCGCGATCGCCTCGCTCGGGTACCGACCCAACCCGGCCGCCCGCGCCCTGGTCACCCAGCGCACCCGGGTGCTGGGCATCGTGACCCCCGGCACGGCTCTCTACGGCCCCACGGCCCAGCTCTTCGGCATCGAGCGCGCCGCCTGGACCGCCGGGTACTCGGTGGTCATCGTCTCCACCGCGGGCAGCTCGGGACAGGAGCTCGGGCGGGCGATCGACCGCCTCGTCGACCACGGCGTCGAGGGCATCGTCCTCGCCGGCTCGATCACCGTCGAAGATCTTGCTCCCGACGCGTTCCACGGGATTCCCGCGATCAGCGTCGGCGACCCGCTCAGCGGGATCCTCACCTGCCCCGCGGTCGCCCCCGACCAGCGCGGCGGGGCCCGTCTGGCGACCGAGCACCTGCTCGCCCTGGGGCACCGCACGGTCTGGCACGTCGCCGGGCCGGACTCGTGGTTCTCGGCGAACTCCCGCCTCGAGGGCTGGCGGGAGGCGCTCGTGGCGGCCGGTGCGCCCGTGCCCGAGCCGATCAGCGGGGACTGGACGGCGCGGGCCGGCTACGAGGCCGGGCTCGAGCTTGCGGCCCGCCCCGAGGTCACGGCCGTCTTCGCGGCCAACGACCAGATGGCGATCGGTCTGATGCGCGCCCTGGTCGAGGCAGGTCGTCGCGTGCCCCAGGACGTCTCGGTGGTCGGCTTCGACGACGAGCCCGACTCGGGCTACCTGCTCATCCCGCTGACCACCGTGCGACAGGACTTCGAGGTGACCACCGGTCGCGCGGTCGCCGAGCTCGTCCGATCGATCACCGGAGAGGAGTCCAGCCACGGCACCACCACGATCCCCGTCGACCTCGTCATCCGGTCCAGCTCAGGACCCGCACCCCGAACCGCTCCCGACTGAGCACCGCCCGAGCATCAGCACACCTACAAGGAAGTTGGTAGTGACATGCACCCGAGAAGCACGAGACGGCTCGTCGCCCTCACGGCGACGACCCTGGCAGGCGCCCTGGCACTGACCGCCTGCGGCAACGGCGACGGCCCCGCGGAGGAGGTCGCCGAGGACGACTTCGAGGCCGCGATGACCACCGACACGAGCCTGACGTTCTGGACCTGGGTGCCCGACATCCAGAACCAGGTCGACATGTTCATGGAGGAGTACCCGGCCATCGACGTCGAGGTGGTGAACGTCGGCCAGGGCGCCGACCACTACCAGCAGATGCGCACGGCCCTGGAGGCCGGCTCGGGCTTCCCGGACGTCACTCAGATCGAGTTCCAGTACATCTCGTCCTTCCGGCTGGGCGACAACCTCCTGGACCTCGCCCCGTACGTCGGGGACCTCTCCGCCAACTACCCCGAGTGGGTGTGGTCGCAGGTCACGGTCGACGACGCCCTGTACGCCATCCCCCAGGACACCGGCCCGCTGGGCCTGCTGTACCGCGAGGACCTCTTCGCCGAGGCGGGCATCGAGGTGCCCACCACCTGGGAGGAGTACGCCGAGGCGGCGCGCACCTACCGCGAGGCGAACCCCGACGGGTACATCACCAACATGCCGGGCAACGACCCCGGCCAGTTCGCCGGCTTCATGTGGCAGGCCGGAGCCCGACCCTTCGGCTACGACGGTGAGGAGACCGTCCGGATCGACCTGATGAGCCCCGAGGTCCAGCGCGTCACCCAGTACTGGCAGGACCTCATCCAGGAGGACCTGGTCGCGGTCGACCCGGACTTCACCGACCAGTGGTACCAGGGGCTGGCCAACGGCGTGTACGCGAGCTGGCCGACGGCGGCCTGGGCGCCGGTCTTCCTGCAGGGCACGGCGGGCAACACCAGCGGCCTGTGGCGCGCCACCGAGATCCCCCAGTGGGAGGAGGGTCAGAACGTCTCGGGCAACTGGGGCGGGTCGACCAACGCGGTGCTCAGCGGGACCGAGAACCCGATCGCTGCTGCGGAGCTCGCCCGGTGGATCAACGTCGAGCGTGAGCCGGCGCTGCGGTTCGCCAACGAGCAGTTCCTCTTCCCGCCGTCCAACGAGATCCTCCAGGACGCCGACTTCCTCGAGGAGGAGTCGGAGTTCTACGGCGGTGAGCAGGTCAACCGGAAGTTCGCGGAGATCTCCGAGACCGTCGAGGTCGACTTCGAGTGGCTGCCGTTCATGGACTACGTGTACTCCTCGTTCGGGGAGACGGTCGGCAGCGCCATCGCCGACCGTGGCGACATGATGGCCGCCCTCCAGGCCTGGAACGACGACGTCATCCAGTACGCCGAGTCGCAGGGCTTCACCGTCGAGTGACCCCCACGGGTGGGCGGGCCGGTGGCGGCCCGCCCACCCCTCACCGAAAGGGGTGTGGACGACGATGTCCAGCACCGAGACCCAGCAGAAGGACCGTCCGGGGTCACGGCCTCCCGGCCGGCAGAAGGGGGAGCGGGACCGCGCTCCGCACGACACCGGGATGCGGCGTCGTGAGGAGCGCGCGGCGTACCTCTTCGTGCTCCCGTTCCTCATCGTCTTCGTCGCGATGCTCGTGGTCCCCCTCGCGTACTCGGGGTACCTCTCGTTCTTCCGTCAGCGGCTGATCGGCGCGACGTCGTTCGTCGGGCTCGAGAACTACGTCCGCGCGGTGCAGGACCAGACCTTCCTGGACGGCGTGATGCGGATGGTGCAGTTCCTGCTCATCCAGGTCCCGATCATGCTGACCCTGTCGTTGGTCTTCGCCCTGATCCTGGACAGCGGGCGGCTACGACTGCAGCGCTTCGTGCGGCTGAGCATCTTCGTCCCCTACGCGGTGCCCGGCGTCATCGCCGCCCTCATGTGGGGCTACCTGTACGGACGCGACTTCGGGCCGTTCGCGCAGGTCGCACGCGCGCTCGACATGGCACCACCCCAGTTCCTGAGTCACGAGGTGATGCTCTACTCGATCATGAACATCGTCACCTGGAGCTTCGTCGGCTACAACATGATCATCATCTTCGCCGCGCTCCGGGCGATCCCCACCGAGCTGTACGAGGCCGCCCGGGTCGACGGCGCGGGCGAGGTCCGGGTGGCCTGGTCGATCAAGATCCCCGCGGTCCGGCCGGCTCTGCTGCTCACCACGATCTTCTCGGTGATCGGCACGTTCCAGCTGTTCAACGAGCCGAACATCCTGCGCTCGATCGCGCCGAACGTCATCGGCGTCGGCTACACCCCGAACCTCTACGCCTACAACCTCGCCTTCATCGGCAGGGAGATCAACTACGCAGCCGCTATCGCCTTCCTGCTCGGCACCGTGATCATGGCCGTCTCCTACGTCGTCCAGCTCAGCGCCCTGCGGAAGGAGCGCCGCTCATGACCTCCCAGCCCCTGGCCGCCGACCCCACGGTCGGCACGGCTCACGACCCGGCCGACGGCGCCCCGCCCCCTCCCGGACCGGGGGGCAGGGTGCGGCGCCGCCGCGGTTCGGTCCACGGCTCGCCCAGCACCATCCTGACGATCGCCGTCCTAGGCGCCGTCGCCTACTTCCTGCTGCCGCTGTGGTGGCTCGCGGTGGCGTCCACCAAGTCCAACACCGGGCTGTTCACCTCGTTCGGGCTGTGGTTCGCCGACGACTTCAACCTGCTGCAGAACATCCGCGACGTGTTCACCTTCCAGAACGGGATCTTCCTGGTCTGGACCCGCAACACGGTGTTCTACGCGGTGGTCAGCGCCGTGGGCGCGGCGGGCCTCGCGACGGCCGCGGGGTACGCCTTCGCCAAGCTGCGCTTCCGCGGGAGCACGGTGCTGTTCGCGGGCATCCTCGGGGCGATCATGATCCCGCTCACGGCCCTCGCCATCCCGACGTACCTGCTGTTCGCCCGCGTGGGACTCACCGACACCCCGTGGGCGATCATCCTGCCGTCCCTGGTCAGCCCGTTCGGCGTCTACCTCATGCGGGTCTACGCGGCCGGCGCCGTGCCCGACTCGCTGCTCGAGGCGGCGCGGGTGGACGGCGCGAGCGAGGCGCGCATCTTCTTCAGCATCGCCCTGCGGCTGCTCGCCCCGGGCTTCGTCACGGTGCTGCTGTTCGCCCTGGTCGCCACCTGGAACAACTACTTCCTGCCGCTGATCATGCTCAGCAGCCCCGAGTGGTACCCGCTGACGGTCGGCCTGGCCCAGTGGCAGTCGACCTCCCAGGCGGGCTCGGGGTCGCAGGCCCTGTTCTCCATGGTGATCACCGGGTCGTTCGTCTCGATCATCCCGCTGATCGTCGCGTTCCTCTTCCTGCAGCGGTACTGGCAGTCGGGCCTGGCCGCCGGCGGCGTCAAGCAGTGACCTCAGAAAGGACCACCTCGCTCATGCACCCCCTTCCCCGACCCGTCCTGTTCGGCGCGGCCTACTACCACGAGTACCAGCCCTCTCCCCGGCTGGAGACCGACCTCGACCTCATGGTCGAGGCAGGGTTCTCGGTCATCCGGGTCGGTGAGTCCACCTGGAGCACCTGGGAGCCTGAGGACGGCGTGCTCGACCTCGAGTGGCTTGCCCCGGTGGTCGACGGCGCGCACGAGCGGGGCATCCACGTGGTGCTCGGCACCCCGACCTACGCCGTCCCGCCGTGGTTGGCCCGCAGGTACCCCGAGATCGCGGGGGAGCGGGCCACCGGGGCGCGCATCGGCTGGGGCGCACGCCAGGAGGTCGACCTCACCCACGCTGCCTTCCGGTTCCACGCCGAGCGGATCATCCGGGCCGTCGTGGGCCGCTACGTGGACCATCCCGCGGTGATCGGCGTCCAGGTCGACAACGAGCCCGGGCTGCACCTGCTGCACAACCACGGCGTGTTCGAGCAGTTCGTGGACGACCTGCGGCACACCTACGGCGACGTCGGGACGCTCAACGAGGCGTGGGGGCTCACCTACTGGTCGCACCGGCTGTCCACCTGGGCCGACCTGTGGACCCCGGACGGCAACGCCCAGCCCCAGTACGACCTGGCCTGGCGGCGCTTCCAGGCACGGCTGACCACCGAGTTCATCGACTGGCAGGCGCGGATCGTCCGGGAGATCGCCCCACCCGAGGTGTTCGTGACCACCTGCCTGTCGTACACCCGGCCGGCTCTGGACGACCGTGCGCTCACCGCGACCCTGGACGTCACCGCGGGCAACCCGTACTACGCGATGCAGGACTCGCTGGGACTGCCCGACACCACCGTCGCACCCCAGGGCTGGACGACCTCGGGGACCTGGAGCATCTTCCACAGCGCCGACCGGATGTTCTCCTCGCGCCAGGAGCCCTTCCTGGTCACCGAGACCAACGCCGGAGCCATCGGCGGGCCGGCGATGAACTACCCGGCCTACGACGGCCAGTGGCGTCAGGTGGCCTGGGCGATGATCGCCCGGGGCGCGCAGATGATCGAGTACTGGAACTGGCACACGCTGCACTACGGCACCGAGACGTACTGGGTCGGCGTGCTCCCGCACGACCAGGTGCCGGGCAGGGTCTACGAGCAGCTCGCGGCCCTCGGTGCGGAGATCACCGGGGCCGGTGACCTCGTGGCGGGGCTCGTCCCCGACGCCGGGGTGGGCCTGCTCTACTCGCACGCCTCGAAGTGGGGGCTCGCCGCGCAGCCGGCGTTGACCCGCGGTTCCGAGCCCGACCAGGGCTCCTACGAGCGCATCGTCGAGGCCTTCTACCGGGGGGCCTTCGACGCCCGCGTCCCGGTCCGGATCGTGCACGACACCCAGCTCGTGGACGACGGCTCCCACGTCACGATCCTGGGCGAGGAGCCCGGGTCGGACGGCGGCACGACCGGCGACGCGTCCGACCTGATGGACCCGGTCGAGGTCGCCCGCACCCTGCCCGTGCTGCTGGTCCCGGCGCTGTACGTCGCCTCGGACCACCTGCTCGACTGGTTGGGGCGCTACGCCGAGGCCGGGGGTCACCTGGTGCTCGGCCCGCGCTCGGCCTACGCCGACACCGAGGCCCGTGCGCGGCTCGAGGTCAAGCCCGCCCGTCTGGCGGAGGCAGCCGGGGTCACCTACCAGGAGTTCACCAACCTCGACGAGCCGGTCGTGGTGCACGCCTCCGGGGCGGACCTGGGGTCCGGTGGCCACGCCACCGGCTGGGCCGACGGCCTCGTCGTGGCCGGGGCGGAGGTCCTCGCCCGCTACGAGCACCCGCACCTGGGCACCTGGCCCGCCGTGGTCACGGCCTCCCACGGCGCGGGCAGGGTGACGACGGTGGGCACCGTGCCCGACCCCGAGCTGTCCCGCTCCCTGGTCTCCTGGCTCGTGCCGGTCGACCAGGACGCCTGGCGCGCGGCCGCGGTCGAGCCGGGCTCGGTCACGGTGTCCTCGGCGACGTCGGCGCAGGGTCGCCGGGTCCGCGTGGTGCACAACTGGTCCTGGGACCCCGCGACGGTCGTGGTCCCCTGCACCGTCCGGGACGCCCTGTCCGCGGACGTCGTCGTCGAGGGTGGCCACGAGGTCACCCTGGGCCCGTGGGACGTGCGCGTCCTGGTCGAGGAGTGAGCGCGATGGTGCAGCAACGCTGGATCCGGTGGCCCGAGGGTGCGCGTCGTGGCACCGCGTCCGCGGGACAGAACGGGCCGTTGGGCTTCGGAGGGGACTACAACCCCGAGCAGTGGCCACCCGAGGTGTGGGAGCAGGACGTCCGTCTGATGCAGGAGGCGGGGGTCAACCTGGTCACCGTCGGGGTCTTCTCCTGGGCGCGGATCCAGCCCGACCCGGACACCTGGGACTTCGAGTGGCTCGACCAGGTGCTCGACCTGCTGCACGCGCACGACATCGCGGCGGATCTCGCGACCGCCACCGCCTCACCACCGGCCTGGCTGACCACCGCGCACCCCGAGATGCTCCCGGTGGACCGGTCGGGGACGGTGCTGAGCCAGGGCGGGCGGCAGGCGTGGTCCCCGAGCTCGACGGTCTACCGCGAGCACTCGTTGCACCTGGTCGAGAGGATGGCCGACCGCTACGGCAACCATCCCGCGCTGGCGATGTGGCACGTGTCCAACGAGCTCGGGTGCCACAACGGGCGGTGCTACAGCGAGCTGAGCGCTCGCGGCTTCCGGCGCTGGCTCCAGGGGCGCTACGGCGACCTCGACACGCTCAACCGGGCGTGGGCCACGGACTTCTGGAGCCAGCGGTACGGCGCCTGGGACCAGATCGAGCCACCACGGGTCGCGCCGTCCTTCTCCAACCCGACCCAGCAGCTGGACTTCGCGCGGTTCTCCAGCGACGCGCTGCGCGACCAGCTGCGGGCCGAGGCGGCGGTGCTGCGCCGGGTGACCCCTGAGGTGCCGGTGACCACGAACTTCATGGTCATGAGCCACTTCCGTGACGTCGACTACGCGACGTGGACCGGCGACCTCGACCTGGTCTCGAACGACCACTACATGATGGCGCACGACCCGTCCGCGCATGTCGAGCTGGCCTTCTGCGCCGACCAGACCCGAGGCCTGGCCGGTGGGCAGCCGTGGATGCTGATGGAGTCCTCGACCAGCGCGGTCAGCTGGCAGCCGGTCAACGCCGCGAAGCCGGTGGACCAGATGAGACGGAACAGCCTGACCCAGGTGGCTCGTGGTGCGGACGCGGTGTGCTTCTTCCAGTGGCGCGCCTCGGCGGCAGGCGCCGAGAAGTACCACTCGGCGATGCTCCCTCACGCCGGCACCGACAGCGAGCTCTGGCGTGGGGTGGTCGGGCTGGGCGCGGACCTGCGGCGCCTGGCCGAGGTGAGCGGGTCGACCGTGCGGAACCGGGTCGCGATGGTCGTGGACCAGGAGAACGAGTGGGCTGCCGAGCTCGACGCCCACCCGAGCGCGCTGCTGTCGGCACGCGGGACGGCGCAGGCCTGGTACCGCAGCCTGTGGGACGCGGGGGTGGGGGTCGACGTCGTGCCGCGCGGCACGGAGCTGGCGGGATACCGCGTGGTGCTGGCGCCGATGCTGCACCTGGTCCGTGACGCCGACGCCGCGGCCCTCGCCGCGTTCACGCGGGCCGGGGGCCACCTGGTCGTGACCTACTTCTCGGGGATCGCCGACGAGGACGACCACGTGCGCCTGGGTGGGTATCCCGGTGCGTTCCGCGATCTCCTGGGTGTGCGGGTCGAGGAGTTCCGACCGTTGCTGCCCGGGCAGGAGGTCAGGCTCGAGGGGGCTGGCCTGGGTGCCTGGACCGGGAGCCTGTGGTCAGAGCCCGTGGTGGCGAACGGTGCGACGGTGCTCGCGACCTACTCCGACGGGCCGAGCGCGGGTTTCGCGGCGATCACCCGGTGCGAGCAGGGCGGGGGGAGCGCGTGGTACGTCAGCACCGAGCTCGACGCGGGCGGGCGGGCCGCCGTCCTGGACACCGTGCTCACGGCGTCGGGCGTCAGCGCGGCCGTCACGGCGACTGCCGGGACCGAGGTCACGGTGCGGCAGGGCGAGGGCGTCGAGTACGTCTTCGCGATCAACCACACCGGGGCGCAGGGCACGGTCGAGGCGGCCGGCACCGACCTGCTGACCGGTCGGGCGCACCCGGGTCCGGTCAGCGTCCCCGCAGGCGGGGTGGTCGTGCTGCGTCGGTGAGGTGGACCGTCAGTCGCCGGACTGGGGCGCGGGGACCGTGGTCAGCAGGCCACGGATCTCGGCCTCGACGAAGCGGCGGTGGCCGCCGAGAGTACGCACGGCGGTGATCTTGCCGGCGTTGGCCCAGCGGGTGACGGTCTTGGGGTCCACGCGGAAGAGCGTGGCGACCTCGCCCGGGGTGAGCAGGGTGGAGACGGTGGTGCTGGCCATGAGAGGTGTCCTGTCGTTCGGTGGCTGGGCTGCCCCTGAGGGGCCCCTGGCTTTGCGTCCCCACCTTCCGGCGGGTTTGCCCTTGTCGCTGACGGTGCTGCGGTTGAGGCGGTGATCCCTGCATACCGGTCTCTTGCCTCAGATCTGTCATCGTCGACAAAGCGGACATCCTTGAGGACCTGCCAGTGTGATCTGCGTCACACTGGGCCGGTGTGTGGGCTCGGCGTCACGCGCCCCGGGGAGGGGCCGGGACCGCGGCGAGCAGCTCGCGGATCTCGGTCTCGACGAAGCGGCGGTGGCCGCCCAGGGTGCGCACGGCCGTGATCTTGCCGGCGTTGGCCCAGCGGGTGACCGTCTTGGGATCCACGCGGAACAGCGTGGCGACCTCGCCCGGCGTGAGGAGGGTCGAGGTCAACGGTGTGTGTGTCGGTCGCATGGCGCGACTCCTGTCTGTCGGTAGCTGGGCTGCCCCGCGGGGCCCCTTGGCTTTGCGTCCCCGCCTCTCAGCGGGTTTGCCCTTGTCGTGACGTCACGAGGACAACACCAACATAACGGCGTCTTTGCCTCAGATCCACCTATCGGCGACAAACCCGACATGCTTGAGGAGCGCGCGGTGTGATGTGAGTCACATCGAGTGGTGACCGTCGGGCGTCCGGGAGCGGTCGGTCCCGCGGGCGGTGGCCCGGTGGCGGCCGGCCCGCACCGGAGGCAGAGTCGGGACTGCGCGCACCGGTGCACCCCCGAGCCCGGTGCCGGGTCGCCGCGGAGGGAAGCCGATGCCCGAGCCAGGCAGCATCTCCGACGACGTCCAGTCCGTCAGGCAGAGCCGACCCGTCGAGGTCGTCGCACGGGCCGGGTACGTGACGGTCGGCATCCTGCACCTCCTCATCGCCTGGATCGCCCTGCAGATCGCGTTCGGGGACGGCAGCGGTGAGAGCGAGGACGCCGACCAGAGCGGTGCCCTGCGGGAGATCGCCGCCCAGCCCGCGGGCGGGGTGATGCTCTGGGCCGCTGCTGTCGCCCTGACGATGCTCGGGCTGTGGCAGCTCGCCGAGGCGCTCTTCGGTGGTCAGGCGGGGTCCCGACGCGCGCAGCTCGTGGCGAAGGGTCGTGCCGCAGGCAAGGGCGTGGTCCACCTGACCCTCGCCGTGACCACCGCGGGCATCGTGCTCGGCCAGGGGCAGGACTCGGGTGACGAGCAGGCCGAGGAGGGAGCGGGCATCCTCACCGGCTCGGTCCCCGGCCGGGTCCTGCTCTTCGCGATCGGGTTGGGCATCATCGGGTTCGCGCTCTACCAGGTCTTCATCGGAATCACGCAACGGTTCCAACGGGTGCTGCGCGACGACATGCACGACGCCCTCGAGCCGGTCGTCAAGAAGACGGGGACCGTCGGCTACGTCGCCCGTGGGCTCGCGCTGGTCATCGTGGGGCTGCTGACCTGCGTCGCAGCGGTCGCCGACGACGAGGACGAGGCCGGTGGTATGGACGGGGCACTCACCACGTTGGCCCAGCAGCCGTACGGGCCGTGGCTGCTCGCGGTCGTGGCGGTCGGCTTCGCGGCCTTCGGTCTCTTCTCGTTCGGCCGGGCCCGGTACGGCACGATCTGACGTCCGACCACGCGACCCTCAGCCCGGTGTCTCCCACTCGCGTGGGCCGATCTGGGGCCGGCTCCGCTCGTAGCCGTCACTCAGCAGGGGCGAGGAGATGAGGAAGTCGGCCGTCGCGACGTTGCAGGCCATCGGGACGTTCCACACGGTGCCGATGCGCAGCAGCGCCCGTACGTCCGGGTCGTGCGGCTGGGCCTCGAGGGGGTCCCAGAAGAAGATCAGCATGTCGATGGCCTGCTCGGCGATCCGGGCGCCGATCTGCTGGTCACCGCCCACCGGGCCGGACAGGAACCGGTGCACCGGCAGGCCCAGCTCGTACTCGAGCATCGTGCCCGTGGTCCCGGTCGCGTAGAGGACGTGACCGGACAGGGTGCCGCGGTTGTGGTCGGCCCAGCGGAGCAGCTCGACCTTCATGTTGTCGTGCGCGACGAGGGCGATGTGCTGGGGGGATCCGGTGGTGCTGCTCATGAGGACGACGGTGCCAGATCAGCGCGTGCACCGACAGCCTCGGCGCCCATGGATCCGGCTCAGCCTGCCACCCAGGCTCGGCCTGACACCCAGGCTCGGCTCACAGGCCCGGCTCGCGGGTCACCGCGCGGGCGGTGGCGAGCGCGTCGGAGACAGCCTTGACGTAGACCGCGGAGACGTCCTCGAGCCGTAGTCCCGAGCCCACCACCCCGGTGACGTCACGACGCTCGTGCGCGCGGACCGCGGCGAGCACCGAGCCGAGCGCCCCGCTCTGGTGCACGACGGCCTCGGCGACGGCAGGGGAGACCCCGACCTTCTCGATGATGGCCTCGGCCGGGACGTTGAGCTGACCGGCCAGGGCCGAGAGCATGCCGACCGTGTAGCCGGCCTGGTCGTCGGCCAGGGACTCGCAGGTCAGGGCCCGGGCCAGGATGAACCACAGGCTGTCCATCGCGTCGGGGCGGGCGTCGAGCAGCAGGGAGGCCACCAGGAGGTTGATCTGCTGCGGGCCCAGCAGCACCACGGCGCGGTGCACGGTGTCGACCTCGTGCAGGAGGGCGTAGGCGCCGCTGTTGACCAGGTGCAGCACGCGCAGGGTGAGTACCGGGTCGGTGTCCACCACCTGCGCGAGGGCCGGCATGTCGACCTCGGGCTGGGCCAGCAGGTGCATGATCGCCAGGCACTGGAGCTCCCCGGCGCGGAGCACCCGTGGCCCACCGGCGTCGGGGGCGACCGAGCTCGCGCCGTCCTCGCCGAAGTCTCCACGCAGGGCGTCGACCCCGGCGGCCTGGCACTCGTTGCGCGCAGCCTGGTCCCGGACGTCGCGGGCGATGACGCGCACGCCCGAGCGGTGCACGTGGTGCACCACGGCGGGCAGCGGCAGGCCCGCGTGCGGGGTGACCACCACGAAGTTCACGTGCGGGAGCAGGGCCTCGTCGGCCGCCGAGCCCTGGTAGCCCGTGAGGGCGAGCTGGGCGCCCAGGGCCCGCAGCGCCGCGGCGCAGTGGGCGGCGTCGGGGCGGCGTGAGAAGTCCACGGGCAGGTCCAGCACGAGCCGACCCGGGACGACCGGCTGGGGGATGAAGCCGTCGAGCATCGCCGGGGTCGCCGGCAGGAAGACGTAGCGGTCGGCGACCAGGTTAGGCAGGTCCAGGGCCATGTAGGCGTCGTGCAGCACCTTGTCGGACACCGGCCGTGGTGCGGTCCGCCGGCGCTGCGTGTCCTGCTGGTCGGGCACCACGGTGGGCTCGACGCCCACGGTGACGGCGTAGCCGACGACGCGTCCGTCCAGCGCGACCACGGGCTCGCGGTGCACGGTGGTGCGCGAGGGTGCCGGATCAGCCACGGCCGGTGCGACGGCGGTCGCCGACGCTGCCGGTGGCGGGACGACGGCGACGTCGGGTACGGGATTCAGCACGGTCACTCCTCGGTCAGGCGGGCACCCTCTGGTGCACTGATCGACCGGCGCGGACCCGAGTTGACGACTCCCGATCAGGAAGTTGAGCCACCGGCCGTGAGGGGCGCTCGCAGCGGCCACTCGTCGCTCTCGAGCACGACCTGCAGGGCGCGTCCGGTGCCGGGGTGGAGCACCACGGGGGCCAGCAGGTTCGCTGTGGGCGGCGCGTCGTCCTGCGCGGGACGCACCACGACGAGCAGGACGGCCTCGTCGGCGGTCAGGTCCAGGGCGGCCAGGGCGGTGGGGTCGATGTCGGGGGAGTACTGCGGGAAGTACGGCTGCGGCGCGATGACGAACAGACGCACGTCAGGCTGCTCGGTGCTGCGCAGCGCGAAGAGCAGCCCGGCCTCGTCCAGGGCCGTGAGGGTGAAGGAGCGCAGCCCCATCATCCCCAGCGGGGGCTCGACGAAGTCCAGGACGGCCGTCACCGGGCGGGTGGGAAGCGCGGTCGATGCCGGTGTGGTGTCGGTGGTGCGGACGGCGACCATGGCGCTCATCGCAGGAAGTCCATCAGGGTGGGCTGGAGCACCCGGGCGGTGGCGCCGAGCGCCCCCTGGTACGCGACTTCCTGCATCTGGAGCTCCACGATGATCTCGGCGAGGTCGATGTCCTCGATGGCGGACAGCTGGGACTTGACGTCCATGAGCGTCTTCTGGATCGAGGACTGGGCGGTGGTGATCTGGCCGTAGCGCGAGCCGACGCCGCCGAGCTCGCCGAGGATGGCGCGCTGGTGGGTGTCGAGCTCGGCCAGGCGCGGCCCGACCTCGACACCGTTGCGCAGGTCGGCCGCGATCCCGTCCAGGAGGGCGAAGACCGAGGCCGCACCCTCGCCGAATATCTTGCTGCCGTCAGCGTCGGCCCGGACGGTGATGTCCGGGGCGATGCGCCGCTCGACGGTGCCGGAGGATCCGTTGAAGTCGTAGGTGCCCGAGGCGAAGGCGGTCGCCGCGCTCGAGGTGCCAGCGAAGACCGACCGCCCCAGGTAGGAGGTGTTGGCCTGGCTGAGCATCGCGTCGCGGATGCCCTCGATCTCGATCGCGATCGCCTCGCGGCCGGTCTGGTTCAACGCACCCGAGTTGGCACCTTGGACGGTGAGGTCGCGTGCGCGGCGCAGCGAGGCCAGCGAGGTGTTGAGGGTCGAGTCGATGGTCGCGAGCCACGCGGCGCCGTCGTCGGCGTTGCGAGCGAACTGCTCGGTGGCGCGCTGGCTCGCCCTCAGCTGCAGGGCCTGTGCGGTGCCGCCCGGGTCGTCCGAGGGCTTGGTGATGACCTTGCCGCCCGACATCTTGTTCTGCAGGTCGGACATCTTGCCGAGGTTCATCTGCAGGTTCGCCAGGCTGGTGCGCTGCACCGTCTGGTGGGTCACGCGGTTGATCATGGCTTATCTCCCGACCACGCCGGTGCGATTGATGAGGACGTCGAGCATCTGGTCGATCGTGGTGAGCACGCGTGCCGCGCCCTCGTAGGCCCGCTGGTAGGCCAGCATGCTCACCATCTCCTCATCCAGATCGACGCTCGACTGGGAGAGTTGAAGGTTCTGGGCCGTCGCGCGTGAGACCTCGCTGACGTCGGCCCGCTGGCCGGCCGCTCGGGTCTGCACCCCGAGGTCGACGACGAAGCTGCGCCAGGCCTCGTCCGGGCCGCCGGTGACGGTGGAGAGCTGGGAGATCTTGTCGGCGATCGAGCCGTCGTAGTCGCCTTCGCCGACGGCGCCGGCGCCGATGTGGTCGGGGTCGGTGATCGCCACCGAGAGGCTGATCGCCTCGGGCTCGCCCACCACGAGGGCGAAGAACTGACGGCCGGCCGCGCCGTCCAAGCCGTGGCCGGTCATGTGGACCGGATTGACGGTCTCGTGCAGCGCCTTCGCGATGCCGTTCCACGACTTCGCGGCCTTGTCGAGCATGCCGTCGGGAGCCAAGTTGGCGACGTGGCTCGCGAGCTTGCCGCCCTCGAGGGTGAGCGACGTCGGGGGCGTACCCGTCCAGGCGAGCCTGACCTGCTGAGCGGTGTCAGCGGTCGCGGCGCTCATGGTGAACGCCCCGGCGGCCTCGATCGCGTTCGCCTTGACCCCACGGACCAGGGCGTTGCCCGCGACCATGACGTCCATGGTGCCGTCCGCGCGCTCACGCCCGGTGGCGCCGACCAGGGCCGAGAGCTTGGTGACGAGCTCGTTGCGCTGGTCGATCAGCTCGTTGGCCGAGCCGCCCGAGACGGTGATCCCACGGATGCTCTCGTTGAGCCGTGCGACGGCCGAGGCGGTGGTGTTGACCTCGGTGACGAGGGTCTCGGTCTCGGTGCGCAGCTGGTTCCACTGCGTCTCGACCGCGCGGTAGCCGCTGGCGATCTGGTCGACGAGGGCGTTGGCGTCGCCGAGCAGCACGTTGCGGGCCGCGGCGTCGTCGGTCTTGTTGCCGACGTCCTGCCACCCGGTCCAGAACCGCTGGAGCTGGGAGGCCAGGCCCGTCGAGGTGGGCTCGCTGATGGTCGACTCGAGCCGGCTGAACGCGGTGGCGCGTGCGGCCTGGAAGCTGGCGTTGGAGGTCTCGGCGCGCACCCGGGCGTCGAGGAACACGTCGCCCATGCGGGTCAGGCTGGTCACGTTGACGCCGTTGCCGGCCATGGTCCGCGAGGAGTGCATGGACGGGGCGGAGAGCGCCTGCACAGCGGTCAGGTTGGCCCGCTGGCGGGTGTACCCCGCGGTGTTGACGTTGCTGATGTTCTGGCCGGAGACCTCGAGGGCCTGGCGTTGGGCGACCAGCGAGGACAGGGCGGTCGACAGACCGGAGAAGCTGCTCACGGGGTCCTCACAGTGACTGGTCGAGCAGCTGCACGCTGCCGGTGGCTGAGGTCGCGCTGCCCCGGGGGTCGTAGGTCTGGACGTTCTCCTGGAGGCTCATCAGGGTCTCCTGGGTGGCCCGGTGGGAGGTCGCGAGCAGGTCGCGGTTGCCCTCGGCCAGGTCGTTGATCTGGTCGGTGAGGGAGACGAAGGCCTCGTGGTGCGCGAGCAGCAGGTCGTCCCAGGGTGCGGGCGCCTCCTGGGCGAGCACCATGAGGCTGCTGCCCTCGGGCACGCCGACCTCGCGGGCTGCGTCGTCGGCCTCCATGGCACGGCCGAGCTCGGCGGTGCGGATCTGGTCCAGCACGCTCTCGACCTCCCGGGTCGCGTGGCCGAGCCACTGCGTGCGACCGCTCGTGAGGAGGAGCTGCTCCTCCTCCAGCTTGAACAGCAGGAGCTCGAGGAGCTGGCGTTCACGCCACAGCACCCCCGAGAGCTCGTTCAGACCCATCTCCACTACCCCTCGGTCCGTGCGGCGCAGGGTTCTCGCACCAGTCATGTGTCGCTCATCGGCCTGTGCCCGGCCATTGTGACGGTTTTGGCTAGGGGAGTTCTTTGCCCGCCGCGGCGAGACGCACAGATGTGACGTGGATCACACTCCCAAAGGGCGGCAGTGGCCATTGTCCTGATTTGGCACGGGCCGAAACGGGCATCTGCATCGATGTCGTCCAGTGCCCAGGAACGCCCCTTCGGGAGCCCCGGCGTCTTCACCCGCACCGCCCCCTCAAGTGCGCTAGCAGGCCCACCGAAACCCCGTTCGTGACCGCAACAGAGCACCCCACCAACGCGATGGTCGTCGAGCACATGGCGCTCGTCGGCTACCACGTCAACGCGATGCTGGCCCGCGTCCCCTCGTACGTCTCACGCAGCGACCTCGCCTCGGCCGGTGCGCTCGCCCTGGTGCGGGCGGCCCGTGCGTACGACGAGACCACCGGGGTGCCCTTCGGCCGCTACGCGACCCTGCGCATCCGGGGCGCGCTGGTCGACGAGCTGCGCGGCATGGACTGGGTCTCCCGCGGTGCCCGGCAGCGCGCCCGCCGGATGACCGCCGTCGCCGACCAGCTCACCGGCAGCCTGGGTCGCGCCCCGTCCCGCACCGAGCTGGCCGAGGCGATGGGCGTCCCGGTCGACGAGATCGACACCGCCCGCAGTGACGCCGATGTGCGCATCCTGAGCATCGAGGGCTTCGACGGCTCGATCGCCGAGACGGTCGTGGAGACCGGCGCCGGCCCCGAGGAGTCGCTCATCAACTCCGAGAAGCTGACCTACCTGCGTGCCGGTGTCGAGAGCCTGCCCGAGCGGCTGCGGCACGTGGTCGAGCAGCTCTTCTTCCACGACCGTCCCGTCGTCGAGCTCGCCGCCGAGCTCGGGGTGACCCAGTCGCGGATCAGCCAGCTGCGCACCGAGGCCCTCGCGCTGCTCAAGGACGGCATGAACGCCAACCTCGACCCCGAGCTCGTCACCACCACCCAGCGCCCCGAGGGCGTCGCCGAGCGTCGCCGGCAGGCGTACTTCGCCTCGGTCGCCGCACGAGCCGCCGCGGTCTCGCAGGCCTCGACCGCCGCGACGGTCCCCGCCCAGCGCGGCGGGGAGCACGACCTGCCGGTGTCCGCCGGACGGCCGCGCGAGCTCGACCTCGCGGTCGGCTGACGCACTCACCGCGCGCCCTCGTGCGCGCGGCACAGAGCAAGGCCTTGGTGGCTCACCCGGCAGGGTGGGCCACCGTCGTCGTTCCCGGCGAAAAAGAAGTTCTGAGAAAACCTCATCGTCGGCCCAGGGGGGCCGATCAGACAGGTGCTCGCCCATGGATGGGCGGCAGTTCCGACCCGAATCAAGGAGGAGTTCCATCATGGGTCTCTCGATCAACCAGAACATCGCGGCAGTCAACTCCTACCGCAACCTGTCCAACACCCAGAACGACCTCGGCAAGTCGCTCGAGAAGCTCTCGTCCGGCTTCCGGATCAACCGTGCGGCCGACGACGCCGCCGGTCTCGCGATCTCCGAGGGACTGCGCTCGCAGGTCGGTGGCCTCAAGGTCGCTGCCCGCAACGCTCAGGACGGCATCTCGGTGGTCCAGACCGCTGAGGGCGCCCTGACCGAGGTGCACGCGATCCTGCAGCGTGTTCGTGACCTGGCCGTCCAGTCCGGTAACGACTCGAACAACGACAAGGCTCGGGAGAACATCGACACCGAGGCGACGAGCCTGGTGGCCGAGCTCGACCGGATCTCGAAGTCGACGAACTTCAACGGAACGCAGCTCTTGGACGGCAGCAACGCGACCCTGACGTTCCAGGTCGGCGCCGGCTCCACCGCCGCCAACGACCAGATTTCGGTCGATCTGAGCGACGCAAACGTCGGTGACGTCGCCACGGCGCTCGGCGCGCTCGACTTCAGCTCAGCCTCGGCTGCGCTCACATCGATCGAGCTGGTCGACACCCAGATCGAGGCTGTCTCGACCGCGCGTGCCGGGCTCGGTGCGATGCAGAACCGGTTCGAGCACACGGTCAAGAACATCAACGTCGCGGTGGAGAACCTGTCCGCGTCGGAGAGCCGGATCCGCGACACGGACATGGCGTCGGAGATGGTCAGCTTCACCCGGGCGCAGATCCTGTCCCAGGCGGGCACCGCGATGCTCGCCCAGGCCAACCAGATCCCGCAGGGCGTCCTGTCGCTCCTGCGCTGATCTGATCAGCCGTAGCACCACGCAGCACCTGCACCACCAGCAGTACACGTAGCACCAGCTGCACACCGGCCGGCGGCGGGATGACCTGGACCGTCACCCCGCCGCCGGCCGGAGCTGTCTGCGGCGCACAACGCGCCGCAACCCTCGCACCACAAGGAGAGCCCGATGGCAGGGATGAGCGTCGACGGTCTGGTGAGCGGCCTGAACACCACCGCGCTGATCAGTCAGCTGATGCAGGCCGAGGCCATGCCGCAGACCCTGCTCAAGCAGAAGTCGTCGACCGCCCAGACCTTCGTGACCGCCCTCCAGGGGCTCAACACCCGTATCGCCTCGCTCACGGACGCTGCGACCAATGCCGCCAAGCCCGCCTCGTGGCAGGCCTGGCAGGCCACCAGCTCGACCCCGGGCGCCACCGCGACCGCCGGGGCGGGCGCGCAGCCCGGGACGGTCACCTTCTCCGTCGACGCCGTCGCGACGAGCCGTGTCTCGATCACCGCGCCCGTGGCCGACGACGGCAGCCTGCTGACCGGCGAGCCGCCATCTCTCACCATCCTCAGGAAGTCCGACAACACCCTCGTCACGGTCTCGCCGGCGTCCGGCAGCCTGAGCGACATCGCCAAGGCGATCAACGACAGCCCTGACGCCGGCGTCAAAGCCACGGTCGTCCGTGTCTCGCAGGAGCCTCCGACCTTCCGCATGCAGCTCACCGGCACCACGACCGGCAGCGCCGGAGGCTTCGAGGTTCACGCCGGCACGCACACCGACGTGGCGGACCTGACGCCCGCCAGCCGGATCGACGCAACGACCGTCCGCGAGGCCGCGAACGCACAGATCACCCTGTGGAAGGGGGTTGAGGGGCTAGAGCAGACCTTTTCCCAGTCCTCCAACACCTTCACCGGCCTGATGACCGGCGTCGACGTCACCGTCTCCAAGGTCACCGCCGCTGGTGAGGACCCGACCACCATCACCGTCGATCGCGACACCGAGGCCCTCAAGAAGCTCGCCTCGGGCCTGGTCGGTGCCCTCGGCGTCGTCTTCTCCGAGATCGCCTCGAAGACAGCGACCACGACCAAGACGAACGCCGACGGCACCACCTCGGTCACCGGCGGGATCTTCTCGGGGGACAGCGCGATCCGTGGGATCTCTCAGTACCTCTCCGACGCGGTGTCGCGCCCGGTCGACGGCTACTCCCCCGCGGAGATCGGCATCGTGCTGGGCCGCGACGGGAGCTTCACCTTCGACGAGGAGAAGTTCAGCGCAGCCCTCGCTGCCGACCCTGCCAAGGTCCAGTCGATGCTGACCCAGATCGCCGACCGCGTGGCCACCACCGGCACGAGCATCTCTGACAAGTACGACGGCAGCCTGACCAACAAGATCAAGGGCCAGGAGACGCTGGTCAAGGACTACGGCAACCAGATCGACTCATGGGACCGCCGTCTGGACCTGCGGCGTGCGGGCCTCGAGCGGACCTACTCGGGCCTCGAGGTCATGCTCTCCAAGATGAACTCGCAGTCCAGCTGGCTCGCCGGTCAGCTCTCCTCCCTGCCCTCCTGGTCGAACTCGTGACTCCGGACGTGAGGTCCCGATGAACTACTCAGCAGTCCGCACCCGCTACGTCGACGACACCGTCGCCACGGCGAGCCCGGCCAAGCTCCTGACCATGCTCTACGACCGTCTCGTCCTGGACCTGCAGCGCGCCGAGGCCGCTCAGCGCGGCGGCGACCGCGCCGCCGCGGGGGTCCAGCTCAACCACGCGCAGGACATCGTCGGCGAGCTCGTCTCGACCCTCGACGTCGACGCCTGGGACGGCGCCAAGCAGCTCATGTCGGTCTACACCTTCCTGCTCACCGAGCTCATCTCCGCCAACGTGGCCGGCGACGCCGAGCGCACCGCCGCGTGCCGCGAGCTGGTCGAGCCGCTGCGCGACGCCTGGCACCAGGCCGCGCAGGAGGTCTCGGTGACGGCCACACCGCTCGAGAACATCACCGTCGGAGCCCCGGGCCGGTCGCTCGGCGAGCTCGGTGTGGGCTGAGACCACGATGAACCGGCCACCGCAGGGCTCGGCCCGGCAGGACACCACCCAGCAGTGGGACGCCGCCTGGGAGACCGCGCTCACCGCGCTCGAGATGGACGTGGCCACCGCCGAGCACATGCTGACCCTGGGGCACATCGCCCAGGACCCACCCGCCGACCCATGGGCACCCCCGGTCGGTCTGGGCCCGCTGCCGGTCGCCATGGTCGAGCGCGCCCAGAGCGTGCTGGACCGGCAGATCGAGCTCGCCCGCCGGCTCTCCGAGGCCGCCGACCTGAGCCGCCGCCACAGCCGGGCGGCGCAGGCGCTGCGCTCGGCGGCCCCCTCGGTGCCGGTCTACGTCGACACCCCCGCCTGAGCCGACTCGCCGGACCCGGCCGGAGCCGATCCACGACGCCGACCTTTCACCCGATCGGACGTCGCCGAACTCCTCACGCAGCCCTGACCACGGCCGATGGGCAACCCGAGCAGGGATCGCTCACCCCGAGGCCATGGATCGGCCGACCAGGAGGACCTCGACTGGGTGAGGTGTGTCCGGCTGTGTTCAGCTCCGTGACCTTCATGACGATGAGCAGCGCGCTCGACGGGCTCGCCCTGCGTCAGCGCGTCATCGCCGACAACGTCGCCAACGTGCAGACCCCCGGCTTCCGGGCCGGGCGGGTCTCCTTCGAGGCCTCCCTCGCCGAGGCCGTCAAGGGCGGGTCCGGCGCCGTGATCCCCCAGGTCCAGAGGTCCCTCGAGCCCACCCGGCTCGACGGCAACAACGTCAACCTCGACACCGAGACGCTGCTGAACATCGACACGAACCTGCGCTACCAGCTCGCCACGCAGGCCATCGACGGCACCTTCTCCAAGCTGCGCACCGCGATGAGGGGCTGACCATGACGACCTTCGGCGCCATCGGCACCGCCGCGAGCGGGCTCACCGTCTACCGCAAGTGGCTCGACGCGATCAGCGACAACATCTCCAACATGAACACCGTCCGTGCCACGGACGAGGAGGCCTTCCAGGCCCGGTACGTCATCGCCCAGGCCGTCGAGAACGGGACCCAGGGCGGCGTGCAGGTGGCCGGCATCGCCTACGGCAGCGCCGAGGGCCGGATGGTCTACGAGCCCGGCCACCCCCTGGCCGACCCCGAGGGCTACGTGCGCTACCCCGACATCGACATGGCCAGCCAGATGACCCAGATGATCATGGCCCAGCGCGGCTACCAGGCGAACGCCGCCATCGTGGACCGTGCCAAGGAGACCTACCAGGCCGCACTGCAGATCGGACGTAGCTGATGAGCATCCAGCCCGTCGCCGGAGTGCTCTCCGGCGTGACACCCACCGGCTACCTCGACGCGGTGGGTGGCGCCGCCTCGACGTTCCAGGTCAACCCCGGGGGGAGCGCGGCCTTCGGGACCCAGCTCGCCGGGTCGATCGACGCGCTGCAGGGCATGCAGTCCACCTCGGACGCCCTCGCGGTCAAGGCCGTCACCGGTGACCTCGACGACATCCACGACTACACGATCGCCTCGGCCCAGGCCGGCGTGGCCCTCGAGCTGACCGCGGCGATCCGCAACAAGGCCATCGAGGCCTTCTCCGAGATCATGAGGATGCAGGCCTGATGCCCACCCAGATCAGCGGTGCCCTCGGCCGCCTGCAGGAATCGATCCGCCAGTTCACCGTCGCCCAGCGCACCCTCGGCCTGATCGGGGTGGCCGTGCTCGTGCTCGGGGTCGCTGCGCTGTCGTCGTGGCTGGCCAAGCCGACCATGAGCCCGCTCTTCGCGAACATCTCGACCACCGACGCGAGCGCCATCGTCGACCAGCTCCAGGCCGAGGGCGTGCCCTACGAGCTGACCGACGGCGGCTCGACCATCCTGGTCCCGGCCGACCGTCTCTACGCGATGCGCCTGGCCGCCGCGGCGGCCGGCCTGCCCAAGGGGTCCGACGGCGGCTACAGCCTGCTCGACGACATGGGCATGACCTCCTCGGAGTTCCAGCAGCAGGTCACCTACCAGCGCGCCCTCGAGGGCGAGCTCGCCAAGACCATCGGCTCGATCACCGGGGTCGAGGCCGCCACGGTCCGCCTGGCCCTGCCCGAGAAGAGCGTCTTCGTCTCCGAGACCGCCGACCCCACCGCCTCGGTGTTCGTCAAGACCGCCCCGGGCGGCGGCCTCAGCGGTGACAAGGTCCAGTCGATCGTGCACCTCGTCTCGGCCGGCATCGAGGGCATGGCCCCCACCGACGTCGCCGTGATCGACGCCGACGGCAAGGTCCTCTCGGCCGTGGGCGGCGCGGGCAGCACGGGCATGCAGGACGGGCAGGTCGGCGAGTACGAGGGCCGGGTCGCCTCCAACGTCCAGGCGATGCTCGACCGGATCGTCGGCCCGGGCAACGCCGTGGTGAGCGTCAGCGCCGAGCTCGACTACGACCAGACCAACCGCACCAGCGAGACCTTCGCCGTCGAGGGAGAGGTTCCGCCGTTGTCCTCGGCCACGACCCTCGAGGAGTACACCGGCGGCGCGGGAGCGACCGGCGGGGTGCTGGGTCCGGACAACATCATGGTCCCGGCCGGGGAGCAGGGCACCGGTGAGTACCGCAAGGAGACAGCGACCGAGAACAACGCGGTCAACAAGGTCACCGAGCAGCTCGTGAGCGCCCCGGGCAGCGTGCGTCGGCAGTCCGTGTCGGTGGTGGTCTCCCAGGAGGCTGCCGCCGGGCTCGACCTGGTCGAGGTCCAGGGCATGGTCGGCGCGGCGGCCGGTGTGGTCGAGGAGCGCGGCGACGTGGTCTCTGTCTCGCGGATGGTCTTCGACGCCTCGGGTGCCGAGGTGGCCCAGGAGGCCCTTGCCGCGGCCGCCGCTCAGCAGGAGGCCGTCGAGCGATCCGAGCTGATCCGCACGGGCATCCTCGCCGGCGTGGTGCTGCTGACCTTCATCCTCGCCCTGGTCACCGCGGCACGCCGCAGTCGCCGGGCCCGCCGCCAGGCCCTGGACCTGGGTGCCCTGGAGATCGTCGAGTCGCGTGCGCCGGAGGCCATCGAGGCCGAGAAGGTGACACTCCCCGTGCTCGAGGCTCCCGTCGCCACGATCCAGGACGGCATCACCGCCAAGCGTGAGGACGTCATGGCCCTGGCCGCCGAGCAGCCGGCCGAGGTCGCCGAGATGCTCCGTGGCTGGCTCGTGGAAGGGAAGCGCTGATGTCCGCCGTCGCCCTGCTGACCGGGACCCAGAAGGCCGCGATGATCCTCATCCAGCTCGGCCGTGAGCAGGCCGGCCGCGTCATGGCGCAGCTCGAGGAGTCCGAGATCGAGGAGCTCACCACCGAGATCGCCCGCCTCGAGCGGATCGACCCGACGATGGCCGACGACGTGCTGGAGGAGTTCTACGAGGTCTCGATGGGGGGCTCGAGCTTCAGCGGACGCGGCGGCATGGGCTACGCCCAGCAGCTCCTCGAGGGGGCCGTGGGGCGCGAGCGTGCCGTCGGGATGCTCGAGCGCCTGGCCACCTCGATGCAGGGCCAGCCCTTCGAGTTCCTGCAGTACGCCGACGCGCGCCAGGTGGTGTCCCTGCTCAACGGGGAGCACCCCCAGACGGTGGCGCTGGTGCTCGCGCACCTGCGGGCCGACCACGCCTCGGCGATCATGACCGGGCTGCCGCCCACCACCCAGGCCGAGGTCGCGCACCGCATCGCCCTGATGGAGCGGGCCTCGCCCGACGTCGTCGCGGTGGTCGCCGAGAGCCTGCAGCGCAAGGCCTCCGCGGTGCTGACCCCTCAGGAGATGTCCGCGATCGGTGGCGTGCAGCCCCTCGTGGAGATCATCAACCGGGCTGACCCGACCACCGAGAAGCTCATCCTCGAGGGGCTCGCCGCCCGCGACCAGGCCCTGGCCGACGAGGTCCGCAGCCGCATGTTCGTCTTCGGTGACCTCGTGCTGCTCGAGGAGCGCGCCATCCAGCTCGTGCTGCGCGGTGTGGAGATGTCCACCCTGGCCACCGCCCTCAAGGGTGCCGACGAGGAGGTGCGCGAGAAGATCCTGCGCAACCTCTCCGAGCGTGCCCGGGAGAACCTCGAGGAGGAGATCGAGCTCATGGGCCCGGTCCGCCTGTCGATGGTCGAGGACGCCCGCGCCGGTGTGGTGCAGGTCATCCGCCGCCTCGAGGAGAGCGGCGAGATCGTCATCCGCCGCGAGGGCGAGGACGAGTATGTCTCCTGAGCAGGCGGTCACGGCGTTCCGCCCTTCGGCCCTGGCGGGGTCGGGGCAGCGTCCCGCGGGGGTCGACGAGCGCGCCCGCGCGGCGGGGTACGCCGCCGGGTGGGCGGCCGGCACCCGTGCCGCCGCCGACGCCGCGGTCGCCCACCAGCAGCGGCTGGCCGACGACCACCTGCGCCGCGAGGCGGTGCGTGACGCTGCGATCGACGACGCGCTGGCTGTGCTGGGACGTGCGGCCCAGGCGGTCGCCGCCCGTGAGGCCCCCGTCGTGACCGACGCCCGGGCCACCCTGCACGCCGCTGCCCTCGACCTCGCCGCGGCGGTGCTGCAGCACGAGCTGACCCCCGGGCCGGCATCGGCCGTGTCCATCCTCGACCGGGCGCTGGCCCTGCCCGCCGAGCTCGGCGTGCACACCGTCCGGGTCAGCCCGGCCGACCTGGCGCACGTGCGGACCCTGCTCGAGGCCACGTCCCGTCGGCTGCCCGCCGGCCTGCAGGTCGTGGCCGACCAGGGCCTGCGACCGGGGGACGTCGTGAGCGAGCACGCCACCGGACAGCTCGACGGTCAGATCGCCTCGGCCCTGGACCGTGCTCGTCGGGCCCTGCTCGAGGACGACGCATGAGCCTGACCGCCCCGCCGCGCCTGTGGTCCGACGCCGCCGACCCGACCGCGGGAACGCAGCTGCGGACCGACTCCCGGATGCGTCGCGCCCTCGAGGTCGCCGCGCCCCAACGGGTGGGGACCGTCAGCGCGGTGGTCGGCCTGTCGATCGACGTGGCCGGCCTTCCCGGTGCGGTCGGCGATCTGCTCACCCTGGGCGACCCCGCCGACCCGGCCGGGTGCGTCGCCGCCGAGGTCGTGGCGGTGACCGCCCGCACGTTGCGCTGCATGCCGCTCGGCGCCGTGCACGGCCTGCACGTGGGCCTGCCCGTGCGCAGCACCGGTCGTCCGCTCCTGGTGCCCACCGGACCTCAGCTGCTGGGCCGCATCCTCGACGGGCTGGGCCGGCCGATCGACGGCAAGGGCCCGCTGCTCGACGGCCCCGGTGCCCGCCGTCGACCGGTCAACGGCGCGTCACCCTCCGCGCTGGGACGGGCCCGGGTCGACACGCCCCTGTCGTTGGGCGTGCGCGCCCTGGACACCATGGCGACCGTGGGGCGCGGCCAGCGCATCGGCCTGTTCGCCGGCTCGGGCGTCGGCAAGTCCAGCCTGCTCTCGATGGTCGCGCGCGGCACCGAGGCCGAGGTCTCGGTGATCGCCCTGGTCGGTGAGCGCGGCCGTGAGGTGCGCGAGTTCATCGAGGACGACCTCGGCCCGCAGGGTCTGGCCCGCAGCGTCGTGGTGGTCGCGACCTCCGACGAACCGCCCCTGGTCCGTCTGCGCGCCGCCTTCGTGGCGACTCGCATCGCCGAGGGTTTCCGGGACGAGGGCCGCGACGCGGTGCTGATGATGGACTCGCTGACCCGGGTCGCGATGGCCCAGCGCGAGATCGGCCTGTCGGTGGGCGAGCCCCCCGCGACCCGCGGCTACCCGCCGTCCACCTTCTCGCTGCTCGCCCAGCTGCTCGAGCGTGCCGGCACCGCCGAGCGGGGCTCGGTCACCGGGATCTACACGGTGCTGGTCGACGGTGACGACCACAACGAGCCGATCGCCGACTCGGCCCGTTCGTTGCTGGACGGGCACGTGGTGCTGACCCGTGACCTGGCCGTGGCCGGGCACTTCCCGAGCATCGACGTGCTGTCCTCGGTGTCCCGTGTGGCCGGCCGGGTCACCACCGCCGAGCAGGCCGCACTGGCCGTCCGGCTGCGTCAGGTGATGGCTGCCCGACGTCGGGCACAGGACCTCCTGGACGTCGGCGCGTACGCCGCGGGGACCAACCCGCTGGTCGACGCCGCGGTGACCCACGGCGCGGCCATCGAGTCCTTCCTGCAGCAGTCGATGGGTGAGGTCGCAGCCTCGGGCGAGTCCTGGGCGCACCTGGCCCGGCTCGTCGACGCGATGGGTGGCCCCCGATGACGCCCCCGCTGTTCCGCCTGGGCGGGCTGCTGCGTCTGCGCAAGATGCAGGAGGACGAGGCCGCTGCCGAGGTCGCGCGCGCCTACGCCACGCACAAGGACGCGGCCGACCGCCGCCAGCAGACCGCCGAGCTGCTCCACGGCGCGGCGCTGCCGCTGCGCGGTGACGACCTCACCTGGCAGGCGGCGATCGCCGGCCGGGCCGCGCTGCGGACCATGCTGCACGACTCGCTCACCGCGGTCGAGGTCGCCCAGACGCGGGTCGACCAGGCCTCGGCGCACTGGGCCGACGCCCGGACCCGCGCCGCGACCCTGGGCAAGCTCGAGGAGCGCCACGACCAGGAGGTCCGTGTCGAGGCCGACCGCGCCGAGCAGGTCGTGCTCGACGAGGCCGCCTCCCGGCGGCACCACCAGGCCGACACCGAACTCGCTGACGTCGATCCCACCGAGGGAGACTCATGACCACCATCACCACGTTGCCGGCCCCCGCCCCCACCCGGGTGACGGCAGGTGGCTCACGCGGCGGCACCAGCGGTGGCGACTTCGCCTCGGCCCTGGACGCCGAGGTCACCGGCCGGGGCAGTGCACGCCCCGCCGTCGGCTCGCCGGGTGCGCCCGGAGAGGGAGCACCCGGCGAGCGTGCGCCCGCGGAGGGCGCACCGGTCACCGTCGAGCAGATCCTGCGCGCCGCCGCGACGGTGCTGCGCGACGCGGCCACACCTGCGCTGACCCTCGTGACCGACGCCGAGGGCATGGTCGACGAGGCCACGGCCACGGACATGGACGACGAGCTCGCCACGGTCCTGCCCGAGCAGCGCACGGCAGGCAGCGCGGCACCGGACCTCGCGCTGCAGGTCGACCCGGCCGCCGCGCCGCAGGGTGAGGCTGCACGGGGTGCGACGTCCACCGTCGCTGCCACCGCTGCCACCGCTGCAGCACCGGCGGTCCCCGGCACCCTCACCCAGGAGGGCCGCGCGGCGCCCGCCGAGACCCGCCCGACGACCGTGGCGACTGCCGAGACCCGCCCGACGGTCGCGGTCGCAGCACCCACCATCACCGCAGAGGGATCCGTCGGCCAGGGCACGGTCAACCAGGGCACCGGGGACCAGGAGGCCGCACCGGGCCGCTCCGAGAGTCAGGGCTCCGGCCGTCCCGCCACCGAGACGCCCGCCGGCACGGTGACCGGGGCGGGATCCCCGGCCGCGGCCGCGGTGGCGCAGCAGGCCGGCGCCACCGGCGCCGACACCCGCGAGGTCGCCCCGACCCCCGCGACGACCACCCCCGGGGTCGCCCCCGCGATCAGCGGGGTCGCTGCACCCGCCGCTCCGGCGGAGACCTCAGCCCCCAGCGCAGCACCACCGCCCGCCGCCCCGGCGGCCCCCGAGCCGCGGCCCCTCGCCGAGCAGATCGGCGTGCGTCTCGCCGCGCTGCGAGGTGCGGGCGACGGGCAGCACGTGCTGACCCTGCGCGTCGACCCGGACACCTTCGGTCCGGTGCGCGTCGTGGCGCACATCGGGCCCGAGGGGATGCGGATCGAGCTGCTCGGTGGCAGTGACCAGGCCCGCGAGGCCCTGCGCGCGGCCCTGCCCGACCTGCGGCGCGACCTCGCCGCGACCGGCCTCACCGCTGACCTGGGCCTCGGCCAGGGCACCGGGGGTGGCGCCGAGAAGGGCAACGGCTCGGCGTCCGGCACGGGTGAGGGCTCCACGGGTGGCACCGACGGCCCGGTCGACGAGCGCACCGACGTCGAGCGCCGCGCCGCAGCCCTCGCCGACCTGACCCAACCCTCACGCCGGCACTCCGGCCTCGACCTGATCGCCTGAGAGGCACGCATGAGCATCGCCCCGACCCAGTCCAGCACCGCGACCAGCCTCTACACGACGGGCACCGCCTCCACCGACGCCAAGAAGGAGCTCGACAAGGAGGTCTTCCTGGCCCTCCTGGTCGCGCAGCTGCGCAACCAGGACCCCACCGCCCCGATGGACACCAGCGCGATGATGGCGCAGTCCACCCAGCTGGCCTCGATGGAGCAGCTCACCGGCCTGGCCGACACCAGCCGTGAGCAGTTCGGCCTGCAGATGAGGATGGCGGCCTCCAACCTCATCGGCCAGGAGGTCACCTTCGTCGACCAGGACGGCGTCAAGCAGTCCGGCCGGGTGACCGGGGCGGCCTTCGACGGTGCCGTACCGACCGTGAACGTCGGCGAGTGGACCGTCCCGCTCGACGCGGTCTCCTCGATCAACCCGGCGACGATCGCCGCGCCGCCCACCACGACCGCACCGCCGACCGACGACTCCACCGACGACCCCACCAGCTCTGCCGACCCTGCTGCCTGACCAGGCCGCGACACCACTCGAAGGGAAACTCCCATGCTTCGCTCGCTCTTCTCCGGTATCAGCGGTCTCCGCGCCCACCAGACGATGCTCGACGTCACCGGCAACAACATCGCCAACGTCAACACCACGGGGTTCAAGGCCTCCCAGACGCAGTTCCAGGACACGCTGTCCCAGGTGCTCACCAACGCCGGTGGTGGCCAGGAGGGCATCGGTGGCACCAACCCCGCCCAGGTCGGCCTGGGCGTGCGGGTCGCGGGCGTCACGACCAACTTCCAGCAGGGCGCCGCCCAGCTCACCAACCGCAGCACCGACATGATGATCTCGGGCGACGGCTTCTTCATGGTGCGCAAGGGTGCCGAGCAGTTCTACTCCCGCGCCGGTGCGTTCGACTTCGACGCCAACGGGCAGCTCGTGACCCCCGACGGTGGGCTGGTGCGCGGCTGGGCCGCCGCGGGCGACGGATCCATCGACACCAACGGCCCGCTGACCGACCTGCGCCTGCCCATCGCGACCCTGATGGGTGCGCGGGCCACCACTGGGGCGACCTTCGAGGGCAACCTGCCCACCGACGCCGTCGCGGGCACCGTGCTGAACCGTGAGGTCGACGTCTACGACGCCGCGGGCACCCTGCAGTCCCTGTCGCTGGCGTTCACCCGGACGGCCGCCGGCTGGGACGTGTCGGCGATGCGCGGTGGCGTGCCCGTCGGGACGGTGAGCCCGCTGACCTTCAACGCCGACGGGACGCTCGCCTCGGGCGGGACCATGGCCGCCGGCGGGGTCGACGTCGACCTGAGCACCCTGACCGGTTACGCGGGCCTGACCACGGTCGAGGCCTCCGCGCAGGACGGTCGCTCGGCCGGCACGCTGCAGTCCTTCACCATCAACGCCGACGGCACCCTGCTCGGCCAGTTCAGCAACGGCCTCAAGCAGGCCGTGGGCCGTGTCGCGCTGGCGACCTTCACCAACCCGGCCGGCATGGAGAAGGCAGGGGGCTCGCTCTACCGCACCACGGTCAACTCGGGCGACCCGCAGGTCGGTGCGGCCGGCACGGGTGGCCGCGGCGAGCTCACCGGTGGCGCGCTCGAGATGTCGAACGTCGACCTCTCGGCCGAGTTCACCAACCTGATCATCGCCCAGCGTGGCTTCCAGGCGAACTCCCGCGTCATCACCACCTCCGACGAGCTGCTCCAGGAGCTCGTCAACCTCAAGCGCTGACCGTGCGCGCGGTCCCTGTCCCGCTGCGGGGCAGGGACCGGCGTCGGGCAGGACAGAACCACTCACACCGGCCCACCTGCGGCCGATCAGTCCGGTACGGGGCTCATGGATGGGCCCAAGGCACACCAGGGATGGACCAGCCGTGATCGTCGTGACGCGCCTCAACGGACCGCAGTTCGCGGTCAACCCCGATCTGCTCCAGCGCATCGAGAGCACGCCGGACACGATCCTCACGCTCATCGACGGCACCAAGTACATCGTCGCGGAGTCGATGGAGACCGTGACCGAGCTGGTCATCGAGTACCGCGCCAAGGTCGTCTCGCGGACCATGGACCTCACCGGCCCCCTGAACGACCGGGCAGTCGCCGCCGATCCCGCCGTCGCCGCCGTGACCGCCCTGCGCCCTGCGTCCTCCCGCCCCCTCACGTCCGTACCGGAGGCCGACTGATGGATCCGGCAACCCTGGCGGGTCTCGCGCTCGCCTTCGGGATGGTGCTCATGGGCATCCTCGTCGAGGGTGCCAGCCCGATGTCCGTGGTGCTCCCGGCCCCGATGATCCTGGTGATCGGCGGCACGCTCGGAGCCGGTCTGGCCAGCAGCACGCTGCGTGACGCCGTGCGTGCCTTCAAGACGCTGCCGAAGTGGCTCACCTTCAAGCAGCCCGACATGGACAGCACGGTCGACACCGTGGTCGGCCTGGCCGACCGCGCCCGTCGGGAGGGCCTGCTCTCGCTCGAGGACGCGGCCCGCGACGTCGACAACGAGTTCCTGCGCGCGGGGCTGCAGGCCGCGATCGACGGCACCGACCCCGACGACCTGCGCGAGATGCTCGAGGACCGCATCGCCAGCAAGCGGGCGATGGACAAGATCACCGCGAAGTACTGGAACACCATGGGTGGCTACGCCCCCACGATCGGCATCATCGGCACGGTCGTCTCGCTGGTGCACGTGCTCGAGAACCTCGCCCAGCCCGACGAGCTCGGGCACATGATCGCCGCGGCCTTCGTCGCGACCCTGTGGGGCCTGCTCAGCGCCAACCTGGTCTTCCTGCCCATCGGTGCCCGCATCGCCCGCGCCTCCGAGCTCGAGTGCGCTCACATGTCCATGGCCGTCGAGGGCCTGCTGGCCATCCAGTCGGGGGCCAACCCGCGCCTGGTCGGCCAGCGTCTGCGTAGCCTCATGCCGCCCGACCAGGTCAAGGACGCCGCGTGAGTGCGGGCCACGGCTCGGGCGGGCACGGCCGCAAGGGTGGTCGGCGCGGTGGTGCGCACGAGGAGGAGGAGCACGAGAACCACGAGCGGTGGGCGGTCAGCTACGCCGACATGATGACCGTGCTCGTGGGCCTGTTCATCGTCATGTACGCGATGAGCAGCGTCGACGAGGTCAAGTACGAGCAGCTGCGCGACTCCCTGGCCGCCGGGTTCGGCAACCGCGCCCCCTCGATGCTCGAGGGCAGCAGCGGTGCGCTCACCGGGACCGAGAGCTTCCAGATCACCCCGGACATCGCCAAGGACACCGGGATCCTGTCCGAGCAGATCCGTACGCTGACCGCGACCCCGACCACCACCGACCTCACGCTCACCGAGCAGGAGCGCACGGCCCTGCGGGCCGACGCGGAGTTCGAGCGCCTCGAGGCCATCGCCGACCAGATCTCCGCGGCCCTGACCGAGCAGGCCCTGGCCGACAGGGTGCGTTTCCGGGTGACCGAGCGGGGACTGGTGATCGGCATGGTCGCCGACGACGTCTTCTTCCAGGCCGATGCCGCCACGCTCACCGAGACCGCGCAGCGGGTGCTGGACACCATGGCACCGGTCCTGGTGGGGATCACCGACGAGATCTCGATCGAAGGGCACGCCAACGTGCTGCCCACCGCCCGCTACCCCACCAACTGGGAGCTGTCCTCCGACCGCGCCACCCAGGTGCTCCGGCGCCTGGTCGAGACCGGGGGTCTGCCCGCCCAGCGCGTCGCGGCCGTCGGCTTCGGTGAGGCCCGGCCCCTCGAGGAGGCCGGGGGCGTCGCCGCCCTCGACGCCAACCGCAGGGTCGACCTCGTGGTGCTCAGCGCCGCCCCCGAGACCGTACGCGCCCTCCTGCCCGCCATCGCCGCCAGAGAACCGAGGTGACCCCGATGCCCACCGAGCAGCGCATCATCGCCAGCAAGCCCAAGATCGGCGCCCGCCCTGCACCGGGCGCGCCGGCCGTCGAGGCCGAGCCCGAAGCCGCACCGAAGAGCAAGAAGAAGCTCGTGATCATCGTGGTCGCCGCCCTGCTGCTCGTCGGGGGTGGGGGCGGCTACTGGTTCCTGCTGGGACCGGGCGCCGGGGCGAGCGAGGCCCAGGAGGCCGAGCCGCCACCCGAGCCCGGTGAGGTCCTCACGGTCGACCCGGTCAACCTCAACCTCGCCGGTGGCCACTACCTGCGCCTGGGGCTCGGTCTGCAGATGACGGCCGACGCCGGCGGGCACGGGAAGGTCGACACGGCCCGGGCCCTGGACCTCGCGATCGCCCTGTTCTCGGGACGTACGGTCGAGGAGGTGTCGGACGCGGAGACGCGCGACGCCCTCAAGGCCGAGCTCCTGCACCAGCTCGAGGAGGCCTATCACGGGGAGGTGATGGGGCTCTACTTCACCGACTACGTCACCCAGTGAGGTGACCTGACCGGCACGGATGCCGGTGGTCTCACGGCGCCATGGAGGGCGCCACATCGTCCCGGGGATGACCCGGGGAGCAGTGCCGCGAGCCGTCCGTGAGGGGCTCTCCGGGTGAAAGACCTGGTCCGGACCCGTGTCGGTCGCACCACAATCCTCAGGACCCCTGCGGCCCTGCCGATGGGCTGCACGTGACGGTCCAGGACACCATGCAGCCCCCCGCGCGGCGCAAGCGCTCGGCAGAGCCCGAGCCCTACGACTTCCGCCGCCCGATGACCCTCGCCCGTGAGCACGGGCGGGTGCTCGAGATGGCCTTCGAGACCTTCGCCCGCCAGTGGGGCACGCAGCTCACGTCGCGGCTGCGCGTCGTGGCGCAGGTCGGGCTCGAGTCGGTCGAGATGCGCTCCTACGACGAGTACGTGCGCAGCCTCGAGCCGATGACCACGATGGTGCTGTGCTCGGTCGAGAACGGCCGCAGCACCGCCGTCCTGCAGCTGCCGATCGACTCGACGATGCTGTGGATCGACTACCTGCTGGGTGGCCCCGGCATCGTGGTCGAGGCCCCCGACCGCGAGCTCACCGAGATCGAGTGGCACCTGCTGCGCGAGCTGCTCCAGCACGCGCTCGCCGACCTCACCTACGCGTTCGCCTCGGTGTGCCCGCTGGACGTCGCGGTCAAGACGGTCCAGTACAACCCGCAGTTCGTGCAGGCCGTCGCGGCCTCCGAGCCGGTGATCATCGCGACCTTCGAGCTGCACGTCGGTGACCGCACGAGCATCGCGACGCTGATGGCCCCGGCCGAGGTGATGCTCTCCTCGATGCGCGCCGGGGAGAAGCTCGACAACCGCTCCGCCGAGGAGGTCCGGGCGCACCGCGTCGCCCTCGAACGGATCTCCGACCAGGTCCACGGCGTCCCGGTGGACGTCTCGGTGCGCTTCGCCGGGCAGAGCGTCACCGCCGGCGTCGTGAGCCGGCTCGCCGTGGGCGACGTGCTGCCCCTGCACCACCGCGCCGACAAGCCCCTGGACATCGTCGTCGACGACGTCGTGCTGGGACGCGCTGCCATCGGGGCCAACGGGTCCCGCCTTGCCTGCCTGGTCGTCACCTCCGAGGAGAAGTCCTGATGAGTACCCTGCCTGCCACCCGCACCGCGGACGAGGACACCCTGACGATCGGCCGCGCGGCCGCGTCGGAGCTCGCCCGGCTGCTGCCCTCGACCGTCCCGCTCCAGGTCGTGCCGTTCACCCCGGGTGACGCGCCGGCCGCCGGTGCGGTGGCCGTGCGCGCCTCGTTCGTCGGGGCAGCGAGCGCCGACCTGGTGGTCGTCGCCGACCAGGCGGCCGCGGTCGCGCTCGAGGGCGCCGACGCCTCGATCTCGCTGGCCGACGCCCTGCGTCCCGCCCTCGAGGCCGCGGCCGCGACCCTGGGGGCCGGTGTCCTGGACGCCGCGGTCGCCGGACCGGTCGGCTCCGCGCTCGTGGACGACGGCATCGTGTCCTTCGGGCTCGTCCCGGCCGACGGCGGTCCCGCCCAGGCGTGGTTCGCGCTGCGCCTGCGCCCGCGGCCCGGCTCGGTGCCCAGCCCGCGTGGTGGCGCGACGCACCACGAGCGGTCCAGCCTGCGCCTGCTGCACGACGTCGAGATGACCCTCACCGCCGAGATCGGTCGCACCCGGCTCCCTGTGCGTCAGGTGCTCGAGCTCGTGCCGGGCACCGTGCTCGAGCTCGACCGTGCGGCGGGCTCCCCGGCCGACGTCATGGTCAACGGGCGTCTGGTGGCCCGCGGTGAGGTGGTCGTCGTCGACGAGGACTACGGCATCCGGATCACCGAGATCGTCGCGACCGAAGGCATCTGAGCCCCGTGGACACCTCGGCCTTCGAGCTCGGACTGCGCGTCGCCCTGTCGCTCGCGTGCGTGCTGGGCGTCATCTGGTTCGCCGGACGACGCATGGCGGGCACCGCGACGGCGCGCAAGCAGCGTGCCTCGACCCTGTCCGTCGTCGGGCGCCAGTCGCTCGGCGGCAAGACGGGTGTGGCGCTGGTCGAGGTCTCGGGTCGTCGGCTGCTGCTCGGGGTCAGCGAGCACGGCGTGAACCTGCTCGCCGAGGTCGAGATCCCTGTCGAGGAGCTTGCGTCGGCCGTCGAACGGGTCGAGCTGGACCCCGCCGAGCTGGTGCTGGCCGACCTCGGCGTCCCGTCCGACTTCGAGGTCGCGCCGACCCTGTCGGCCTTCGACGACCCGTCCGAGGTCGACGTCCCGTTCGACCTCTCGGGCCTGGACGGCCTCGCCCCGCACGACGAGACGGTGCACACCGTCCGCCCCACGGTACGGCCCGCCCCGGCGGTCCGCGGCACTGCCCCCACGTCGACCCCCGCGGCACGGATGCCCGCGGTTCCCACGCCCCGCAGCCCTCTCGAGGGATCGATCCTGGACGCCGCCACGTGGCGCCGGGCGATGGCTGCGGTGCAGGAACGGACCATCCGGCGTTGACGCTGCCCCTGACACCTCCCACCTCCCCCCTCACCCCCACCCCGAGCCGTGCCCCGCGGACGGCACTGGTGGTCCTGCTGGCACTGGTCCTGACGGTCCTGGTCCTCATGCTGGGCGCCGGAGCGGCCGCAGCCGCCCCCGTCCCGCCCACCGACCCGGTCGCCCCGGCGGACCCGGCGACCACCGACCCGACCGTCTCGATCGACCTCAACGGCGTCAACGGGACGCCCAACAGCTCGATCGTGGTGCTGCTGACCATCACGCTGCTCTCGGTGGCCCCGTCGCTGCTGCTGATGATGACGAGCTTCACCAAGATCTTCGTGGTCCTCGCGCTGACCCGGAACGCGATGGGTCTGACGGGTGTGCCACCCAACCAGGTGCTGGCCGGGCTGACCCTCTTCCTCAGCCTGTTCATCATGGCGCCGGTCATCAGCGACGTGAACGAGACGGGCGTCCAGCCTTACCTCGCGGGTGACGCGACCTTCGCCGAGGCCGTCGAGGTGGGCTCGGACCCGCTGCGGACGTTCATGCTCGGCCAGACCCGTGAGGCCGACCTGGCCCTGGTGACCCGCACCGCGGACCTGCCCAACCCCGAGACGCCCGAGGCCGTCCCGATGACCAGCCTCATCCCGGCCTTCATGCTCTCCGAGCTGCGCTCGGCGTTCATCATCGGATTCGTCATCTTCGTGCCGTTCCTGGTGATCGACCTGGTCGTGGCCGCCTCGCTGATGAGCATGGGCATGATGATGCTGCCCCCGGTGATGGTCTCCCTGCCGTTCAAGCTGCTGCTCTTCGTCCTGGTCGACGGGTGGGGCCTGATCGTCACCGCGCTGGTGGGGAGCTACGCCTGATGGACACCACCGCAGTCCTGGACATCGGGTACGCCGCCATGACCCTCGCGGCCAAGCTGGCCGCCCCCATCCTGATCACCGCCCTGGTGGTGGGCTTCACCGTGTCCCTCCTGCAGTCGATCACCCAGGTCCAGGAGGTGACGCTGAGCTTCGTGCCCAAGGCCGTGGGGGTGGGTGTCGCCCTGCTCGTCGCCGGGCACTGGATGATCTCCGAGACGGTGGCCTTCACCCACGAGATGTTCGAGCGCATCCCGAACCTGCTGGGCGGGTGACCCGGACGTGGGCATCACCCTCTCGCTGGCCTCCGTCGAGGTGGCCATGCTCGCCGGCGTGCGGGTCGCGGCCTTCCTGGTGATCGCCCCGCCGTTCTCCCACCGCGGCATCCCGAACCGCATCAAGGCGATGCTCGCGGTGGCCCTGGGTCTGCTCGCCGGGCCACGGGCCGCCGAGGCCGCCGGACCGCAGATCGGCACCGCGATGGCCTCGGGCACCGCGATGTTCGTGGGGGACCTCGTGCTGCAGGTGGTGATCGGCCTGGCCCTGGGCTTCCTGGTGTCGCTGACCTTCGCCGCGGTGCAGGCCGCCGGGAACCTGATCGACCTGTTCGGCGGCTTCCAGCTGGCCCAGGCCTTCGACCCGATGATGCAGACCAACGGTGCGCAGTTCTCCCGGCTCTACACGATGACCGCGATCGTGCTCCTGTTCGCCTCGGACGCCTACCAGCTGGTGATCGCCGGTCTGGTCCGCAGCTTCGAGGCCCTGCCCCTGGGCACCCCGCTGAACCTGGCCGCCATGGCGCAGGCCGGGACCGAGGGGCTCACCCAGCTCTTCCTCGCGGCGCTGCAGGTCGCCGGACCGCTGATCGTGGTGCTCTTCCTGGCCGACGTCGGCCTGGGTCTGCTGACCCGGGTCGCACCGGCGCTCAACGCCTTCGCCCTGGGCTTCCCGCTCAAGATCCTGATGACGCTGACCCTCGGCGTGACCGCCTACACGGCGTTGCCGACGATCGTCGCCGCCCTGACCGGCACCGCCGTGACGCGCATGCTGGAGGTGGGGCAGTGAGCAAGGACGCGCAGGAGAAGACCGAGGAGGCCACCCCGAAGCGCAAGACCCAGAACCGCAAGGAGGGGGCGCTCCAGCGCTCGCAGGACCTCTCGGCGTGGCTCGGCATCGGCTTCGGCGCGATCATGCTGCCCTTCGTGCTGCGCAACGCCTCGGGTGCGGGGATCGAGCAGCTCGACCTGGTGCGGGACGTCATCGCCTCGCCCGACCCCGAGCTCGCCGTGACCGCGCTCACCACCGGCCTGAGCTCGATCCTGATCTCCCTGGCGCCCCTGATGACGGTGGTGGTCCTGGCCGCGATCATCGGCTCGGCGCTCCAGGGCGGCATCCACGTCTCGCACAAGAAGCTCAAGCCCACCTTCAAGCAGTTCAACCTCCCCAAGGGCGTCAAGCAGAAGTTCGGCATGGAGGCCGTCTGGAACGGTGTCAAGGCCGCGCTCAAGGCCTTCGCGATCGGTGCGGTGCTCTACACGGTGGTGCAGAGCCTGATCCCGCTGATGCTCGGCTCGGGCATGCACTCGATGAGCTACGTGCTGACCCAGGCGAGCGACGGCGTCAGCAACCTGATGCGGACCGCCGTGGTGGCCGGGCTGGTCCTGGCCGCGGCGGACGTCCTGGTGATCTCCAAGCGCAACCGCAAGAAGACGCGGATGAGCAAGAAGGAGGTCAAGGACGAGAACAAGCAGCAGGAGGGTGACCCGCTGCTCAAGGGCGCCATCCGCTCCAAGCAGATCGCGATGAGCCGCAACCGGATGATCTCCGAGGTCGCCAACGCCGACGTCGTGCTGGTCAACCCCACCCACGTGGCGGTGGCCCTGCGCTACGAGCCCGGGACCGGGGCGCCACGGGTGGTCGCCAAGGGCTCGGGGCACGTGGCGACACGCATCCGCGAGGTCGCGGCCGAGAAGCGCGTCCCGATGGTCGAGGACGTGCCGCTGGCCCGTGCGCTGCACGCGGCCTGCGAGCTGGGCCAGGAGATCCCCGGACACCTCTACACCGCGGTCGCGCGCATCCTCGCCTTCGTCATGGCGCTGCGGCGCCGTGGCGCTGCGATGGGCATGCACAAGCCGCCCGGCGGGCCCACCGAGCTCCCCCCGGAGCCGACATGAGAGCCCCCGCCACCCCACGCACGACCCGCCCCGACACACTCAGCGAGACGATGGAGAACCAGCCATGAACGGCAAGCAGATCGTCCAGCTCGCCGTCCCGGTGGGTGTGGTGGGGGTGGTCCTCCTGCTCGTGGTGCCGCTGCCGGCCGCGATGCTCGACTTCCTCATCGTCATCAACATCACGCTGTCCCTGGTGGTCCTGCTGACCAGCATGTACGTCAAGCGTCCGCTCGACTTCTCGGTGTTCCCCTCGCTGCTGCTGGTGCTGACGCTCTTCCGGCTCGGGCTCAACGTGGCCTCGACCCGTCTGGTGCTCGGCAACGGCTACGCGGGCGAGGTCATCAACGCCTTCGGGAACATCGTGGTGGGCGGGTCGCTCATCATCGGTCTGGTCATCTTCCTGATCCTGGTGATCATCCAGTTCGCGGTGATCACCAGCGGTGCGGGCCGGGTGGCCGAGGTCGGGGCGCGCTTCACCCTCGACGCGATGCCCGGCAAGCAGATGGCGATCGACGCCGACCTCAACGCCGGGCTCATCGACGAGGACACCGCCCGCACCCGTCGCGCCGAGATCTCGGCCGAGGCCGACTTCTACGGTGCGATGGACGGTGGTTCGAAGTTCGTCAAGGGCGACGCCATCGCCGGGATCGTCATCACCCTGATCAACCTGCTCGGCGGGTTCGCCATCGGGATGCTGCAGATGGGCATGTCGGCCGGGGAGTCCCTCGAGCGCTTCAGCCTGCTGACCATCGGCGACGGCCTGGTCACCCAGATCCCGGCCCTGCTGATGTCGGTCTCGACCGGTCTGATCGTGACCCGTGCGACCGCCTCGGCGGACATGGGCACCGCGGCGAGCGAGCAGCTCACCCAGAGCCGCACCGCGCTGCTGATCTCGGGCGGGGCGGCGATCGCGCTGGCCCTGGTCCCGGGGATGCCCAAGCTGCCCTTCGTGATCATCGGCCTGGCGCTGATCATCGTGTCGCAGCGGATCCGGGCGAACGAGGTCGCCGAGGCCGCGGGTGATGCGGCTGCCGCCGCCGGCTCGGCCGTGGCGCCCTCGGCCGACACCCCCGAGGCGCTGATCGAGCAGATGCGCGTGCACGCCCTGGAGATCCTGCTCGCCCCCGACCTGGTCGACATGGTGGGCTCGGGAACCGACCAGGACCTGCTCGCCCGGGTGCGTGGGCTGCGCCGCAAGATCGCGATGGAGCTCGGGGTCGTCGTGCCACCGGTGCGGACCCGTGACTCCGTGGACCTGCCCCGGTCGACGTACGCGGTGCGCATCGCCGGTGTCGAGGTCGGCCGCGGCCAGGCGCCGGGCGGCCGGCTGCTGGCCCTGGGGGACAACCTCGAGGGCATCGGCGGGACCAGCGTGGTCGAGCCGGTCTTCGGCCTGCCCGGCAAGTGGATCCCCACCGAGATGCGGCACGCCGCCGAGATGGTGGGCGCCACCGTGGTGGACCGGGTCTCGGTGCTGATCACCCACCTGGGCGCGATCATCGACGCCAACGCCCCGCGACTGCTCTCCCGCGAGGACGTGCGGGTGCTGACCGAGGGCGTCAAGGCCGTCAACCCGTCCGTGGTCGACGAGCTGGTCCCGGGCCTGCTGACCCTCGGCGAGGTGCAGCGGGTGCTCCAGGGCCTGCTCGCCGAGCGGGTCGCGATCCGCGACCTGAGCCGGATCTACGAGGGCCTGACCCTGCGCGCGAAGGTCGGTACCGACGTCGAGGGACTGGTCGAGGCGGCCCGGGCCTCGCTCGGCCCGGCACTGGCCGCCCCCTATGCGCAGGACGGCGTGCTGCGCGTGCTGACCCTCGACCCGACCCTCGAGCAGGGCCTGATGGAGGCCGTGCGTCCGGCGGAGGGCGGTTCGCAGATCGTGCTCGACCCGGCCCGCCTGGACCGGATGCTCCTGTCGCTGCGCAGCAAGGCGGCGCAGGGTGAGGCGAGCGGTCGGGAGGCAGTGCTGGTGTGCGCCCCGGGCCTGCGGCCCGCGCTGCGACGGACGGTGGCACTGGCGCTCCCGTCCCTGCCCGTGCTCTCCTACAGCGAAGTGACCGGAGCAGGCCTGCAGATCGAGACCGTGGGGGTGGTCAGCGATGCCCACGCGATTGCTGCTTGACGGTGAGGACCTGCGCAGCCTGATGCTGCGGGTCCGGCAGGAGATGGGCCCTGACGCACGCATCGTCAAGGCCGAGCGCATCCGCACGGGTGGCTTCGCGGGGTTCTTCGCCAAGGAGAGCTACGAGCTGACCGTCGAGGTGCCCGACGCGCGGCCCGCGGTCCGGGCCCGTCGTCGGCCGGCGGCGGCGCCGTCCGGGCCCGCGGCGGTGGGGATCGATGCCCTGCTGGCTGCCGCGGAGGCCGCCGAGGCCGACGGTGACGACCTGGCGGGGGCCCCGGCCCCGGTCGACGTCGGGGAGGTGCCGGTGGTCGCGGTCGCACCGTCGGGACCACCCGCTGCGCCTGAGCCGGCCGGCCCGACGGTGTCGACCTCAGGGGACAGCTTCGCCGAGGTGCTCGAGTCGATGCGCGCGATGGTGGGACCCCCGGGACCCGCTGTGGAGGTGCCCGACCCGGCAGCTCCGCCCACCCCCGACCCGGCGCCGCAGGACGGTACCGGGGACGCGGCACCGGACCCCGCCGAGCCGGGCTACCCCTACCCCGAGCAGGACGCCGACCACCCGCGGTCCAGCGCCGCGGCCCTGCTCGAGCTCGGCATCCCGACCCGGCTGCTCACCGGGTTCGCCGACCCGCACGCCGCGGTGCCGCTGTCCCAGCTGGTGCGGCGCTTCGAACGTCCGCCCACGGTGCGCCTCGAGCCCGGCACGGTGCTGGCCGTGGTCGGCGACGCCCACGCCGCACTGCGCACCGCGACGCAGATGGCCCACCGGGCCGGTCTGGACCCCCGCGACATCGTGCTGGCCGGTGACATCGACGCCGTCGCCGGCCACGGCCGCAGGCTGCAGACGACGTCGGCCGTGGCGCGGTACCGCAGCAAGCTCTCCCCGGAGGCGCTGTACATCGTCGTGGTGGGGGTCTCGCCGGCGCGTGACAGCTGGGCCGAGGGGGCGCTCTTCCTCGAGGCGCTGGCCCCCGACCAGGCGTGGGCTGCGGTCGACGCCCGACGCAAGGCGATCGACCTGCGTCGCTGGATGCGGGTGGTCGGTGCGCACCGGCCGTTCGACGCGATCGCGGCCTCGTCGACCTTCGACGCGCAGGCCCCCGGCACGGTGCTCAACCTGGGTGTCCCGGTCGGCTGGGTCGACGGGCTGCCCGCGACCCCCGTGGTGTGGGCTGCGGTGCTCAGCGAGCGCCTGGCCGACGACGCCCGCTGGGACTGACCCCTGCCGCGACTGGCGCCTGCCGCGACGGTTCCATGGTCATCGCTGCCGGTGGCGTCCCACGGCGGCAGGTCGATCGGGGGCTGCGCCGCCGGAGCGGATAGTCTCACCAGCATGCTGGTCCTGAGTCGACGCGTCGGCGAACGCCTGATCATCGGTGACAACATCGTCATCACGGTGATCGACGTGCGCAGCGACGGCGTGCGCATCGGCATCGACGCCCCCCGCGACGTGCGCGTGAACCGGGCAGAGGTGCTCGAGGCCGTCAAGCAGGCCAACCTCGAGGCGGCCTCGGCCGACGACGACGCCGTCGACGGTCTGCGAGCCCTGCGCCCGCCCACACCCGAGGCCTGACCGGCCGCGTCATTCTGCCGGTGTACGGAGCGCGTAGCCGAGGAGTCCGAGCGCGGCCAGCACCATCGCGCCGTTGAGGAGCAGCGGGGGCCACACGTACGCCGCGCCCAGCGCGAGGTGGCGGTAGACCTGCCACCCGATCCCGGCGAGGCCGAGGAGCAGGATGACGGTGTTGAGCACCACGACACGGATCCGCTGCCACCGACTCATGGCCGCCACCGTAGGCCAGCATGACCGTCAGCACCGGGCCGTCCGTCAGCGTCGGGTCAGTCGAGCAGCGGCAGATCGAGGTCGTACGCCAGGACGACGGCTCGGGCGAGCTCGGCCTCCTGCTGGACGGTCAGGTACCCGACGGTGCGTCCGAGCATCGTGCGGGGGACGGTCACCACGTTGTCGAGTGCGACTGCGCACGTGTGGTCGAGGCCGTTGTGCGGCCCGAGCCGGACCTCGCTCGACAGACCCTTGACGGTGCTGGTGATGGGGGCGACGGTGACCTTCGTCATCGCACCTCGAGCCCCCTCACGGGTGAGCACCAGAGCCGGTCGGGTCTTGTCGAGGTGGACCAGGCAGATCTCCCGCACGTCTCAGTCCTCGACACCTGTGTGGGTGGCGGTCCACCTCACGAGTCCGTCGAGGTCGTCCGTCGACCCGTGGCGACCGAGCGTCTGAGCGTCGTGCTCGGCGAGGAGTCTGCGCATCTCGCGCTCCACCGCGGACGCGACGAGCGCCGCCCGGCTCGGTGCTTGACCGGCGGCGACGGCGCGGTCGAGGAAGGCCACCATCTCGTCCGGGAGGCGGACGGCGATCTGTGTGCTCACGCAGCGAACGTACCACCGTGCATCCCGATGTGGGATGCACGGTGAGGCGAGTCGTCACACGACGTGCAGCCCGCGGACACCGCACGGCCACCGGCGTCTCCTAGCGTGCTCGTGACGGTCGGCGCCGCGCCGGCCCGCAACCGGAGGTTCGCGTGGCCCTCACCCTCTCTCTCGTGCGGCACGGCCAGACGGTGTACAACGCCGAGGGGCGCCTCCAGGGCTGGTGCGACTCACCGTTGACGGCCCGGGGCCTCGCAGGTGTGCGCACGACCGCGGCCCACCTGGCCAGACGGCCGGTCACGGTCGCGTACGTCAGCCCGGCCGGCCGTGCCCAGACGACGGCGCACGAGATCATGGCGCACCACCCGGGCGCGCCGCTCGTCACCGACCCCGACCTGCGGGAGTTCGGCTTCGGCGACCTCGAGGCACGTCCCGAGACGGACCTGGCCGCCCGGTACGACCCGGACACGATGTTCGACGAGGTGCTCCGGGGGACCTTCGCGGGCATCCCCGGCGGTGAGACCGGCGCGCAGCTCCGGGCCCGGGTACGGTCGGCGTTCGCGCGGATCGAGCAGCGTCATCAGCGCGGCCACGTCCTGGTCGTGGGTCATGGGCTGACCCTGCGCGCGTACCTGATGATGATTGGCTCGGACCCGGCTGGGCCTCTGCCCAACGCGAGCGTGTCCACGGTGGAGGTGGACAGCGACGGCCGTCGGCGGGTGGTCGCCAGTGCTGTGGACGTCGCCGGTCAGGGTGTCCCCGACGTGGTCGGCGCCGCGCCCGCGCTGGCGCGATGACTCGAGCCGAGCGCCCTGGCCTGACGGTGCTCGAGGCAGCGGGAGGTGCTCACCGCAGATGGGCCACCGCGAGGTGCCCTTGGTGCATGGGCGTCGCCTCGCTCGGTCGCTCTACGCCCCTGCGGCACGTGGGTGGGCCGGCTCTCGGACGACGCCTCGGGCGTGCTCAGCGAGCGGGCCTTCCAGGCGCCGGCGCACCTGCTCGGCGTCCGGATCACCACCCAGCTCGTCGAGGGCGGTGCTCACGGCGCTGGGGACCAGCTGTGCGATCTGGCGGGCGCGAGCCAGGAGCTCGTCGCGGTCCACCCGGACCTCGTCGGCCAGTCGGTGCCATGCCGCGGCGTCCATCTGCGCGAAGGCGAACGTCCCGCCGATCCTCATGGACGCGACCCGCTGCTCCGCGGGCTGGTCGTACGCCAGGCCGGTCGCGACGTCGTACAGCGGGGCGAGAGTCACCTCCTCCCCGTCGAGGAGGACTGCGTAGTTGCGTGCGTGCGCATCCGGTGCGCCGATCACGGAGTTGAAGATCAGGCCGTCGAGGAACCGGGAGACGTTGGCCCTGGCGGCGGCTGGTCGCGGTGACGCCTCGCGCAGCAGTCGGACGACCTCGGCGGCCGACGGGCCCGCGTACTGCTCGTACTTGGCCTCGGTGCCGAGCGCCTGGCACAGGTCCTCCTGGTGCCGGCGCTGGACGGTGCCCGCGGCGTCGGTGAAGCGGTCGAACCGGGTCACCACGATCGCGTTCTGCGACCTGAACGCGGCGTACTCGGTTCCGGCCACGTCCAGGCCCACCAGGTGCGCGGCACGCATGCTCACGTGCTCGATCAGGGCTTGCGCTCGCAGGCGACGGATGCCGGGCTTGAGGATGTGGGTCGTGGGTTCGGCGCCGTGCGCGACGAACCACGCGCCGTCCTGCCGGCGCAGCGCGACCTTGCCCTGGGTGCCGCCGAGCGACCAGTGCTCCCCGGGCATGGACCACGACGAGTCCTCGTCGAGCTCCATCGCGTCCAGGCGCACCTCGATCTCCCCGTCCGGGCACAGCTCGAGCGACCCGCTACGGGCCAGCGTGGCCGCGACGTCAGCCGGTGGGCACAGCTGCACCGCCCCGGCGCAGTCCCTGCCGACTGCGCCGAGCAGGTCCAGCAGCTCGCCGGGATCCACGCCGTGGGCGCGCCCGATGGCGGCGCGGACGCCGTTGCTCTCGGGCAGGAGTGCGTCGAGGAACGAGTGGACCGGCGCCCCGGTGTGTGTGACCTCTCCCGGTGGCAGTGACAGCGACAGCGGGGTGCCGTCACCGTCACCGGTGTACGTCAGGCGGAGGGTCCCGGCCCGGGTGCGTTCGACTGTCGCCACGGCGTGCCCGCCGAGCAGCACCGCGAGCTCGCGTCTCACCGGTCTGGCTCCGTGTCGTCCCGGATCATCAGGCTCGCGTCGAGAGCATCCAGGACGCGCATGAGACGGCCGACCTCCAGGCCCTCGGTCTGCCCCTTCTCGAGTGCCACGACCCACTGCCGGGACACCCGCGCCACCTGCGCGAGCTCGGCCTGGGACCACCCTCGGCGTCGACGCAGCGTCCTGGCGGCCGTGCCGAGCTTTGACAGCGACCGCGCGTTGAGCAGAACTGAGCTAGTCGTCACGGATGTCACCGTACGGCGACAGGTCAGCTATGTCAATGTATTCTGACATTGCTGTCATGTCGCTGTACCCTGACATGCCCTAGCCCCCTTCGGGCACGCCTGGCGGTTGCGCCGTTCGCTGACAGTCACGTGGGGGAGCGCCGCCGCGAGCCGCTGGACGTCCTCGAGATCCGTCGCGTCGACCCGAACGCGGCGAACGCAGGCTCGTGGCCGTCAGTCGCCGATGTCCCCGGAGATCCACGACGTGATGTTCGGGTTCTTGGGGGAGAACACCACGCGGAGCACCTGCGGCGGTGAGGTCCCTTGCTCGGGTAGCTCGATGCGGGTGCGACCGCGACGCGATGCCGGTCGCCGGTCAAGGGTCTCCCAGGTCCCGTCGGCGCCTCGACGCTGCAGGCTCACGCTGCCCGGGAGCGCGGTGAGCAGCAGGAGGTCGGCCGTCCCTTCCCGGAGCAGGGACGTCCTGCGCGCGCGCTCCCGGTCCTTGCGGCTGACGGCACCGATCGGTGCCGCGACGCCGATGGAGCCGTTGATGCCAGCGCCCGGATCCATCGACGCCGCCATGCTCGCCCGTTCCCGACGGTCGTCCATCGGTCCCCCTCCACGTCGGTGTGGTCCTGGGACGAGGCTAGCGGGGCGTGATCAGTCACCCACGCGCATTCCTCACATCGCGGGGCGCAGGACCGATCAGTGGGGCAACACGTGACGGACCAACCGTCACCCGTGTGCCATGGAGGGCGCTGTGGAGGACATGGACGAGATCGTCCACGAGTTCCTGGTCGAGAGCCACGAGAACCTCGACCAGCTGGACTCCGACCTGGTCGCCCTCGAGGTGACGCCAGGCGCGCGGGACCTGCTGAGCAGCGTCTTCCGGACGATCCACACGATCAAGGGCACGAGCGGCTTCCTCGCGTACAACAAGCTCGAGAAGGTCACCCACGCCGGGGAGAACCTTCTGGTCGAGCTGCGTGACGGGCGCCGGACCATGGACCAGCCCACCACCAACGTGCTGCTGCGGATGGTCGACACGGTCCGCGCGATCCTCGGGGCGATCGAGGCCGGTGGCACCGAGGGAGACGTCGACGTCGCCCCCGTGGTCGCCGAGGTGCTCGCCGTCCTCGAGGGACGAACCGTGACCGACGACGTCGTGGAGCCCGCCGTGGCCGCGCCTGCTGAGCCCGCCCCCGCTGAGCCTGCCCCCGCTGAGCCTGCCGTCGTCGTCGCCGCCGCACCTGTGCCGCCCGCCGCCCCCGCGCCGGCACGCAAGAAGACCATCAACGCCAAGGCGGTGGCGGCCAGGACCGCGGCCGCCAAGGCCGTCCCGACGAAGGGTGTCACCATGCCAGCGAGCACCGACGGCGCTGCGCCCCAGCCACCCGCGGCTGAGCCCGCTGCCCTCCCGGCCACCGCCTCTCAGCCACCCGCCGCGCCCTCCGGAGCGGGCCTGCCCAGCCCCCGCACCTCGGGCGAGCCCCAGCCGGTCGAGGCCCCCGCCGAGGCGGCGCCCGCAGCCGAGGTCGCGATCACCCGCTCGGCCGCCGACGGTTCGATCCGGGTCGACGTCGACCTCCTGGACGCCCTCATGCGACAGGTCGGCGAGCTCGTCCTGGCGCGCAACGCGATCACCCGCCTGGCTGACGGCGCGGTCAACATCGACCTCGTGCGAGCCTCCCAGCGGCTCAGCCTCATCGCCTCGGAGCTGCAGGAAGGCGTCATGAAGACGCGCATGCAGCCCATCGAGCACGTCTGGTCGAAGGTGCCGCGCATGGTCCGCGACCTCGCGGCCGCCTGCGACCGTCAGGTCAGGCTCGAGATGCTCGGTGGCGACACCGAGCTGGACCGCAGCCTGCTCGAGGCCATCAAGGACCCGCTGACCCACCTCATCCGCAACGCGATCGACCACGGCATCGAGCCGGGCGAGGACCGCGCCGCGGCCGGCAAGCCCGCGCAGGGCAAGGTCACCCTGCGGGCCTCGCACGCCGGCGGGCAGGTCGTCGTGGAGATCATGGACGACGGTCGTGGCATCGACACCGAACGGGTCGCCGCGAAGGCCGTCGAACGGGGGCTGCGGACCGTTCAGCAGGTCACCGCGATGTCCTCGGCCGAGCTGCTCCAGCTGCTCTTCCTGCCGGGGTTCTCGACCGCGGAGGCCGTCACCAACGTCTCCGGGCGCGGGGTCGGCATGGATGTCGTGCGCACCAAGATCGAGGCGATCGGCGGCACGGTCGACGTCGAGTCGGTGCTGGGCAAGGGCACCACGTGGCGTCTGCGGATCCCCCTGACCCTGGCGATCATGCCCGCGCTGACCATCGAGTGCGACAAGGAGCTCTACGCGATCCCGCAGGTGAGCCTGCTGGAGCTCGTCGCCCTCGACGCGCAGACCAACGCCGGCGCGATCGAGTACATCCGTTCGGCGCCGGTCTACCGGTTGCGCGGCGAGCTGCTCCCGCTGGTCGACCTGCGCGAGGTCTTCGGTGTCGCTGCACGGCCCGAGGGCGGGCGGACGGTCATCGCCGTCCTCCAGGCCGACACCCAGCGCTTCGGCCTGGTGGTCGACCGCGTGCTGAACACCGAGGAGATCGTCGTCAAGCCGCTCTCCGCCCGGCTCAAGGCGATCGGCCTGTACGCCGGGGCGACGCTGCTGGGTGACGGACGCGTGTCGTTGATCCTCGACGTGCAGGCGATCGCGCGCCGTTCGATGGCCGGCGAGCTCGGCGAGGCGGACCGTTCGAGCGTGAGCGACCGGGACGTGGTGGTCCGCGAGGTCCTCCAGGTGCTCGTCGCGGGCATCGGTGGTGGCCGCCGTGTGGCGATCCCGCTGGCCGCGGTCACCCGGCTGGAGACGCTGGCCGCATCGAGCGTCGAGCACGTCGGCGGCCGGGAGGTCGTGCAGTACCGCGGCAGCATCACCCCGGTGGTGCGGCTCTCGCGGATGCTCGGCGGCCAGGAGCGCGACAGCGAGCACCTCACGGTGGTCGTGTACACCCGCGGTGTGCGCAGCGTGGCCATCGTCGTCGACGAGATCATCGACATCGTCGACGACGAGTCCGCGCACCACAGCGACCTGGGCGACCCGGGCCTGACCGGCTCGACCGTCCTCAAGGACCGGGTCACCGAGCTCCTCGACGTCGAGGCCGTCGTCGCCTCGGCCGACCCGCTGTTCTTCGCCACGGCGGCCGACGCCGCGGACCTCGACGGCAGTGTCGAGCGCGCGGCGCTCAACGGGATCAGCGAACTGGTGGGAGTCTGAGATGAGCCGACAGCTGGCGACCTTCGTGCTCGACGGCGCGCGCTACGGCGTCGACGTCCTGCGGGTCCAGGAGGCCCTGCGCTCGCAGGTGCGCACCCCCGTCCCGCTGGCCCCGGCCGGGGTCGCGGGACTGGTCAACCTGCGCGGCCAGGTGGTGGTCACGGTGGACCTGCGGGTCCGTCTGGGGCTGCCGCCACTGGCCGAGGACGCCGACCCGATGATGGTCGTCGTGCTGGTCGACGGCGAGCCGATCAGCCTCCTGGTCGACGAGATCGGCGACGTCATCGACGTCGAGGACTCGCAGTTCGAGACCCCGCCCGACACCCTGGACGCCGCCCTGCGCGACGTCATCGTGGGCGCCTACAAGCTCGACGCGGGGCTCCTGCTGGCCCTCGACGTCGAACGAGCCACCGCGGCCTGACCCACCCCCGAGCCGCCGGACCTCACAGCCGAGGAGCACCGTGACCACCCAGACGCCGCACCGGCCGTCACCCGAGCCCGTCCCCGCACCCCAGGACGCCCCGGGCAGCCCCGGCGGGCTGTCCGGCGCCTCGGCGCGGGCCCGCCTGATCGGCGGGCTGGTCGGTCGTGGCGTGGGACGAGCGGTCGGCAGCGCGGCCGACGTCGTGCGGCGCACGCAGGAGCGTGCGGGCGGCGACAGGTCCGGCGCAGACCGCGCCGGCACCCCAGGTGGCCGCGCGTCGTGGTTCGCCGACCGCTCGATCCGGACCAAGATCCTCGGCCTGGTCGCCGTCTTCACCGTGATCCTCTCGGCGGTGGCGGGTGCCTCGGTGCTCACCCTGCAGACCGTCGGCGGGAGCGCCCAGGACCTCGTCTCGCTGCGCGCCGGTGTCGACGGGCCGTTGGCCGAGATCCGCGAACGGCGTACCCGCTCCGAGCTGTACGTCTCCGAGATCAGCACCGCCACCACGGCGGGCCTCCAGGGTCAGTGGATCGAGCGGGTCGAGGCCAACGACGTCGAGATCCAGGCCGCGATCGACGCGTTCGAGGCGGGGGTCGGGCAGACCGGGTCGTTGCCGGCCTCGTGGGCGACCTTCACCGCCTCGTGGCAGGAGTGGTCCGACCTGCGCGACTCGAGCCTGATCCCGGCGATCCAGGGTGGCAAGCTCGAGCAGTACGCCCAGATCCGCAACATGCGCGGTGTGCCCATGGTCGAGAAGATGACCACGGCGCTCGACGAGACCCAGGCGGCCGTGGGCGAGTTCGCCACCGGCGTGGCCGACGACGTGTCGTCCCAGGCCCGCCAGGCACCGCTCGTGATCGCACTCGTCTCGCTGGCCGGCCTGGCGCTGGCCGTGGTGATCGGCTTCGCCACCGCCGGGATGGTGCGTGGTTCGCTCGCCAAGGTCGAGCGGGCACTCCGGGCGATGGCCGAGGGAGACCTGACGGTGCGCGCGCAGGTGGGCAGCGCCGACGAGGTCGGTCGGATGGCCAGCGCCCTGACCTCAGCCCAGGAGTCGCTGAGCAGCACCCTGCGGGGGGTGGGCGAGGCGTCCGCGGCCGTCGCCACGGCGAGTGACGAGATGCTCGCCGTCGCGCAGAGCATCCTGGTGGCCTCGCAGGAGACCAGCGCGCAGAGCGGGGTCGTGGCGGCGGCCGCCGAGGAGGTGTCCCGCAACGTCCAGGCGGTCGCGGCGGGCACCGAGGAGATGGGCGCCTCGATCCGTGAGATCGCCCAGAACGCCAACGACGCCGCGCAGGTCGCGGGTCGGGCGGTGCAGACCTCGCAGTCCACGGCCGCGACCGTCGCCGAGCTGGGCGCCGGCGCCGAGGCCATCGGCAACGTGGTCAAGGTCATCACGACCATCGCGGGGCAGACCAACCTGCTGGCCCTGAACGCCACGATCGAGGCTGCCCGGGCCGGGGAGGCCGGCAAGGGCTTCGCGGTGGTCGCGGGCGAGGTCAAGCAGCTCGCCCGCGAGTCGGCCGCTGCCGCCGAGGACATCGCCGAGCGGATCGCCGCCAACCAGGCGCAGACCGCCTCCGCGGTGACCGCGATCGGCGAGATCTCCGCGGTGATCACGACGATCAACGACTACCAGCTGACCATCGCCTCGGCCGTCGAGGAGCAGACCGCGACGACCAACGAGATGAGTCGCAGCGTCACCGAGGCGGCGACCGGCTCGGGGGAGATCGCGCGCAGCATCGTCGGGGTCGCGGACTCCTCGGCGTCGGCCACGCAGATGCTCAGCCGGGTGGACGACTCGGCCCACGACCTCGCGCGGCTCTCGGCGGAGCTGCGCGCCCGTGTGGACGCCTTCCGGTACTGACCGCCACGACCGGGCCGTCCGGGTGTGCACTTCACCCTTTCGGCCCAGGACTGCTGGGCCGTTGGTCCTCACCGCAACCACCGGACGGTCGATAGGTGGGGCAGATCCACCCCCTGTTGTGATCGCCCCTGAGGAGCACCCATGTCCAGCACCACCACCGTCCCGACCTCCGCGGGCAGCGCGTCCGGAGGGAAGGCCTCCTGGTTCGCCAACCTCTCGATCCGCACCAAGCTGCTGGGTGTCATCGGGATCCTCGCGGCCTCAGCCGCGGTCACCGGCATCACCGCGGTCGTGGCGCTGGGAGACACCGAGGAGGACGTCGACTCGATCGCCTTCGCGAACGTCGAGCTCGCCCGGCCGTTGCAGATGATCCACCAGAACCAGCTCAAGGCGCGCATGATCATCGCTCAGGTCGCCGCGGCCGACACCCCGGGGCAGAAGCAGGCCTGGATCGACGAGCAGGTGAGCAACGACGCCGAGATCGAGGGCGACATCGCGGCCTTCGAGGCGGCTGCTGCGGGTGTCGAGAGCGGCTCGGACTCATGGGCCACGTTCTTGACGAACTGGGGCGTCTGGAAGGACATCCGCGACACGCAGCTCGTGCCCGCAGCCCTGGAGGGTGACGCCGCGGCGTACGAGCGGGCACTGACCACGGCCGCGGAGCCCGCCAAGGGTGAGTACGTCGACGCCCTGGACGCCATCGCCGAGGAGATCATCGTCTACTCCGAGGGCGTCGTGGACACGGCGCACTCGGAGGTCCGCTCCGCCACCACCCTGGTGATCGGGCTGCTGATCGGCTCCCTGGTCCTGGTCCTGGCGCTCGGGTTCGCCCTGGCCGCCTCGATCCGCTCGTCGCTGACCAAGGTCAAGGAGTCTCTCGAGGCCATGGCGACCGGTGACCTGACCGTCGTCCCGCAGGTGCACAGCACCGATGAGATCGGGCAGATGGCTGCCGCGCTGGTGACCGCGCAGACGGCTCTGCGTTCGACGTTGCGGGGTGTGGGTGAGGCGTCGGTGACGATCGCTGCTGCTTCGGAGGAGCTGTCGGCTGCGGGGTCGCAGGTCTCGGCGGGTTCTGAGGAGACCAGTGTGCAGGCGGGGGTGGTGGCGGCTGCTGCGGAGCAGGTGTCGCGCAATGTGCAGGCGGTGGCTGCGGGGGCGGAGCAGATGGGTGCGTCGATCCGGGAGATCGCTCAGAATGCCAATGAGGCGGCTCGGGTGGCGGCGCAGGCCACGGGGGTGGCCGCGTCGACCAATGAGACGGTCTCGAAGCTGGGGGTGTCGTCGCAGGAGATCGGGAACGTGGTCAAGGTGATCACGAGCATCGCTGAGCAGACGAATCTGCTGGCTCTGAATGCCACGATCGAGGCGGCTCGTGCGGGTGAGGCGGGCAAGGGGTTCGCGGTGGTGGCTGGTGAGGTCAAGGAGCTGGCGCAGGAGACCGCGCGGGCGACCGAGGACATCGCGCGTCGGGTGGAGGCGATCCAGGCTGATACGACCGGGGCGGTGGCGGCGATCGGTCAGATCAGCGAGATCATCGCGAGCATCAACGACTACCAGCTGACGATCGCCAGTGCGGTGGAGGAGCAGACGGCCACGACCAACGAGATGTCGCGGGGTGTGGGTGAGGCGGCGACCGGGTCGGGGGAGATCGCGGTGAACATCACCGGGGTGGCCACGGCGGCGTCCTCCTCCAGTGAGGTGCTGTCCCAGATGGGGTCCTCGATCACCGAGCTGGCCCAGCTCTCGGCCGACCTGCGTACCCGGGTCGGCGCCTTCACCTACTGACCCCCGCCTACCACGAACGCCCCCGCTCTCGCCGAGCGGGGGCGTTCGTGCGTCCCGGAACCCCCGCTGCGCCGCGGTGGTGCGGTGTACTGTGCGCGCGACGGAGGACCGACCCTCGTCCCCTGAGGAGCGCCGATGAAGCGTCTGGCAGCCACGGTCGCCGTCGTCGGCGTCGCCACCCTCGGCGTCCTGCTCCTCGGCCACTACCTGGGAGCAGATCGCAACAGCGGGGTGATGGGGATCATCGTGGTGATCGGCGTCGTCGAGGGCGCGATCCTGTGCGCGGCGTGGGCCGTCGCGAGTCACCGCAGGGCCAGCGCCGCCGGGCTGGTCGCCTGCACGATCCTCATGGCGCTGAGCGTCGCCGGGGTGCCGCCGTTCGTGGCCTTCAGCCGGATCACGATCACCTGGGCACTGCTCACCGTCCTTGCTGCACGGTTCGTCTTCCCTGCTCGGGGTGCGAGTGGCGGTGCCCCTGAGCAGCCACGTCTCGCGACCCTCCACCGCGGAGCCCACTGAGGGGTCGTTCGTCAGGCGGAAGTCCTCACACCCGGGCCTTCGGATCCGATAGGACGGACGACCCCGAGGGGTCTCGCACCGATGGAGGAGCCATGGCACGGACGCCACGCACAGACACCGCCGTACCGTCGACGCGACGCCGGGGGTTGCGCGCCTGGTACGGGGACCGCGCCGTCCGGACCCGGATCCTGCTGCTGGTGGTGATCTTCGTGCTCGTCGGCATCGTGCTGGGTGTTCGGTCGGTCGAGGGCATGCGGACCCTCGCCGGGGGGACGGAGTCGCTCGCCCGGATGCAGGCGGAGATCGCGGAGCCGGTGGCGCGGATCCGCGAGCACCAGGCCGACGCGGGGATGATCACCGCCCAGATCGCCGCGGCGAACTCGGACTTCGTCATGGCGCCGTGGATCGTCGAGCTGGGTGTCAACGACGGTGCGATGACCGAGAGCATCGCGGCGGTCCAGGATGCCGGAGGAGCCGACCTGGCGGGCTGGCCCGAGTTCGTCGCCGGCTGGGAGCAGTGGCTCGCCGTCCGCGACGCCGAGCTCCTGCCGGCTGCCCGGAAGAACGACCAGGCCGCGTACGAGCAGGCGCTGACCCGGTCCGCCGAGCCGCTGCGCACCGAGTACCTGGCGCAGCTGGACCGTGTCGGCGAGGACATCACCGCTCGGATGACCGCGACGGCCGATGCGGCCGCGGCGCGCGCGGCGATGTCCATGACGATCCTCGTGACGGGCCTGGTCGTGACGATCCTGCTGATCGGGGTGCTCGGCCTGAGCACCGCGAACGGCGTCCGGCGGTCGGTCGGGCGGGTCCGCGACTCCCTCGAGGCGATGGCGGCGGGTGATCTGACGGTCACCGCTGAGGTCGACAGCGCCGACGAGATCGGTCAGATGGCCCGGTCGCTGCACGCCGCCCAGACCGCCCTGCGCAGCACCCTCGCGGGTGTCGCCGAGAGCGCCGTGGTGCTCGCCGCCGCGAGTGCCGAGATGTCGGCCAGCGGGTCCCAGGTCAGCGCCGGCGCCCAGGAGACCAGCGTCCAGAGCGGGGTCGTCGCCGCAGCGGCCGAGCAGGTCTCGCGCAACGTGCAGGCGGTCGCGGCCGGGGCCGAGCAGATGGGCGCCTCGATCCGCGAGATCGCCCAGAACGCCAACGACGCCGCCCAGGTGGCCGCCCGGGGGGTGTCCACCTCGCAGGCGACCGCGGCGACCGTGGCCGCGCTCGGTGCGAGCGCCGAGGAGATCGGCGCAGTCGTCAAGGTGATCACGAGCATCGCGGAGCAGACCAACCTGCTCGCGCTCAACGCCACGATCGAGGCGGCTCGTGCGGGTGAGGCGGGCAAGGGGTTCGCGGTGGTGGCGGGCGAGGTCAAGGAGCTCGCCCGCGAGTCGGCCCGGGCAGCCGAGGACATCGCTGTGCGCATCGCGGCCAACCAGACGCAGACCGCCTCCGCGGTGACCGCGATCGGCGAGATCTCCGAGGTCATCACGGCGATCAACGACTACCAGCTGACCATCGCCTCGGCCGTCGAGGAGCAGACCGCGACGACCAACGAGATGAGTCGCAGCGTGACCGAGGCGGCCACCGGATCGGGGGAGATCGCCGTCAACATCACGGGCGTCGCCACCGCCTCGGCGGCCGCGACCGAGATGCTCGACCGCATGCAGGTGTCGATCGCGGACCTGGCGCAGATGTCGGCCGACCTGCGTGACCGGGTCGACGCCTTCACGTACTAGCAGCCGGGCACGAGTAGAACCGGCGACCAGGCGAATTGTGACGTCAGGCACGTCACAAGTCGGACCCGTCATGGGTGGGGGGCCTGAGTCGATCCTTCCTGGTGGGGGCACATCCGAACGATCAGACACCTGGAGCCCCCATGCCCAGCACCGCCACCGTGATCACCGCACAGCCCCCTCGCCGTCGCACCCCGGCAGTGCTGGGCCGCGCGTCCGTCCGGACGAAGATCCTCTCCCTGGTTGCTGTGTTCACGGTGTTCAGCGCCGGGCTGAGCCTCCTGGCCATCACGTCGATGACCACCCTCAAGGACGACGCCGAGCTGATCGCCACGACCCAGGCGTCGGTGGGCACCTCGCTCACCGCCCTGAAGGACGGCATGTGGAACGTCCGCATGTACATCCCCCTGGTCGCCGCGTACGAGGGGGACGGCAAGGACGACCAGCTCGCCCGCCTGCAGGCCGCGTACGACCAGCTCGACACCGCCTCCGCCGCGTTCGTGACTGCCTTCGAGGAGGCCAACGGTCGCCAGCCGGAGCGCTGGCAGGACTTCGTCTCCTCGCTCGCGAGCTACCGCCAGATGGTCGACGGGGAGCTGATGGACGCCGCGATGTCCGACGACCGCGAGACGTTCGCCGCGATCCGTGCCGGCGGGGCCGCCGACCTCGGCGCCGCGATGATCGGGAACCTCACCGAGCTCGAGGCGGAGGTTGTGACCCTCTCGGCCGCCCTCGCGCAGGAGACCGACGACGACGCCCACCAGGCGATCGGGGTCGTCATCGTCCTGAGCGTGACGGGTGTGCTGGTCGCCGCGGCGCTGGGCGTGGCCCTCGCAGGCGTCATCCGCCGGTCCGTGGTCGACGTCAAGCGCTCGGTCGACGCGATGGCCACGGGTGACCTGACCGTCCGGCCGGTCGTCCGCTCCCAGGACGAGATCGGGCAGATGGCCCAGGCCCTGGTCCTCGCCCAGGACGCGCTGCGGGCCCTGGTCCTGGGCGTCGTCGACTCCTCGTCGATGGTGGCGGCCGCCGCCGAGGAGCTCTCCGCCGCGAACACGCAGGTCGCGGGCAGCGCGCAGGAGTCCTCCGCACAGGCCGGTGTGGCCGCTGCCGCCGCCGAGCAGGTCTCGCGCGACGTCCAGACCGTGGCTGCGGGCGCGGAGCAGATGGGTGCCTCGATCCGGGAGATCGCGCAGAACGCCAACGACGCCGCCCGGGTCGCGGCGCGCGCGGTGCAGATCTCGGACACCGCAGCGGGGACCGTCAGCGCCCTGGGCGACAGCTCCCAGGAGATCGGGAACGTCGTCAAGCTGATCACCAGCATCGCCGAGCAGACGAACCTCCTCGCGCTGAACGCGACGATCGAGGCCGCCCGTGCCGGTGAGGCCGGCAAGGGGTTCGCCGTCGTGGCCGGTGAGGTCAAGGAGCTCGCCCAGGAGTCGGCCCGGGCCGCGGAGGACATCGGCGCACGGATCGCGACCAACCAGGGTCAGACCGCTGCAGCGGTGGGTGCGATCGGGGAGATCGGCCAGATCATCGCCTCGATCAACGACTACCAGCTGACCATCGCCAGTGCCGTGGAGGAGCAGACGGCCACCACCAACGAGATGTCCAGGGGTGTCACCGAGGCCGCGACGGGCTCGAACGAGATCGCCGTGAACCTCACCGGCATCGCCGCAGCGGTGGCCTCCTCGCACGACGTCCTGGCACAGATGGGTGGCTCCACGGACGAGCTGGCGCGGATGGCTGCGGACCTCCGGGTCAAGGTCGCCGCGTTCACCTGCTGAGCCCCGAGGGTCTGGCGTCGAGGGTGGTGCCGTCGGGGTCGGCGGCGCCACGGCAATGGCTCACATCCCCCGGCCGACGGTCGATCTGACATCTGCGCGACACCGCGCGAATCACGTGGAGGCGATGTGTCACGCATCAGGGTGCTGGTGGTCGACGACTCGGTCGTCGTGCGCCGCCTCGTGACCGACGCGTTGTCCTCCGACCCGGCGATCGAGGTCGTCGGGGTCGCCGCGAACGGCCAGATCGCGCTGGCCAAGGTCGAGCAGCACGCCCCGGACGTCATCACCATGGACATCGAGATGCCCGTGATGAACGGCATCGAGGCGGTCCGTGCGCTGCGCAGGTCGGGCAACCGGACGCCCATCATCATGTTCTCCACGCTCACCGAGCGGGGTGCGTCGGCCACCCTCGACGCGCTCGCCGCAGGAGCGACGGACTACGTCACCAAGCCCGCGAACGTCGGCAGCGTGCAGCAGTCGTTGGCCCAGGTGGCCGATCAGCTGCTGCCACGGATCAAGGCGTTCGTCCGCCGGGTCGACGTCCCCACGGCGGTCACCACCGCCGTCCCGTCCGGCGCGAGCACGGACCGCCGTCCCGCGCGGCCGACCGTGCAGCTGCGCCCCCGGCCCGAGAGCCGGTCCAAGCCGATCCGCGCCGTGGTGATCGGGTCCTCGACCGGTGGGCCCGAGGCGCTGTCGCGGGTGCTCACCGGGCTGAGCGCGCCGCTGCCGGTGCCCGTGGTCGTGGTGCAGCACATGCCGCCGGTCTTCACCCGTCAGCTCGCCGCCCGGCTGGACCGGTCGGGGCCGAGCACGGTCGTCGAGGCGGTGGGCGGTGAGTCGCTCAAGCCCGGCACGGTGTACATCGCCCCGGGGGACTTCCACCTCGAGGTCGCGCGCAGCGCGGTGGGCGGTCGCACGGTCGTGACCCAGGGCCCACCGGTGAACTTCTGCCGGCCCTCGGTCGATGTCATGTTCCGCTCAGCGGTCGCCGTCTACGGCGGTGAGCTGCTCGGGGTGGTTCTGACGGGCATGGGCTCCGACGGCAGGTCGGCGTGCGAGGACCTGGTCACCGCCGGCGGCACGGTCATCGTCCAGGACGAACCCACCAGCGTGGTGTGGGGGATGCCCGGGGCCGTGGCCATGGCCGGCCTGGCCCACTCGATCCTCCCGCTGGACGAGATCGCCGCGACGGTGACACGGACCGTCCTGCACCAGCACGAGAACGGAGGTCTGCGATGACACTGGCACCTGACACCTTCGCCTTCGTCGCGGACCTGGTCCGACGACGCAGCGCGATCCAGCTCGAGCCGGGCAAGGAGTACCTCGTCGAGAGCCGGCTGCTGCCGCTGGCCCGGACTGCCGGGCTGCTCGACGTGGACAGCTACGTGCGTGGCATCCGCGCCGCGCCCCACCCCACGACCCTCGAGGCGGTCGTCGAGGCGCTGACGACCAACGAGACGTCGTGGTTCCGTGACGCCCTGCCCTTCCGCGCGCTGGTCGACCACGTCGTGCCCGAGATGCTCACGGCGACCACGAGCGGCATGTTCGCCCCGCAGCTGCGCATCTGGTCAGCGGCGTGCTCGAGCGGTCAGGAGCCGTACTCGATCGCGATGGCCCTGGCTGACGTCCTCGCCCCGAGCCGGATGAAGATCACCGCCACGGACCTCTCGGACCAGATGCTCGAGCGCGGCCGCTCGGGCCGCTACAGCCAGCTCGAGATCAACCGGGGGCTGCCCGCCCCCATGCTCGTCAAGCACTTCACCCGTGCCGGCGCCGACTGGGAGATCGCCCAGCCGTTGCGCTCGGCGGTGACCTTCCAGCGGCACAACCTGCTGGACGCACCCCCGGTCGGCGGTCCGTTCGACGTCGTCTTCCTGCGCAACGTCCTGATCTACTTCGACCTGGCGACCAAGCGTGACGTCCTGCGCCGGGTCCAGCAGGCCATGCGTCCCGGCGGCTTCCTGCTGCTGGGCGCTGCCGAGACCACCATCGGTGTTGATGACGGCTGGGAGAGGGTCTCCGTCGGCCGCAGCTCCGTCTACCGCCTCGCTCCCCGGAGGGCAGCATGAGAGCACTTGTGATCGACGACTCCCGGACGATGCGCCGGATCATCGTGGGTGTCCTGACCGCGCTGGGCTTCGAGACGGTCGAGGCGGCCGACGGCCGACAGGCCCTGGACGTGCTCGAGCAGGGCATCGAGGTGGACCTCGCGTGCATCGACTGGAACATGCCGGTGATGAACGGGCTCGAGTTCGTGGTGGCCGTCCGCGAGCGCAAGGACTGGCGGGGCGTGACGCTGATGATGGTCACCACCGAGAGCGAGCACGGGCAGATCGTGCGGGCCCTGGCGGCCGGCGCCCACGAGTACATGATCAAGCCCTTCACCCCCGACGCGGTGAAGGAGAAGCTCCAGCTCCTCGGGCTGGTCGAGATTGAGGAGCTCGTATGAGCATGCAGGTGGACACGACGGCCTTCGCGGGCACCGACCCCGTATACGTGATCGCCGAGGAGGTCTTCTCCTCGATGATCGACGGCGAACCGGGGTTCCTGCGGCACTGGGACGGCGACCCGCCGCCCATCGTCGACGCGATGCACGCCTGGGTCGACGTCCACGGCGCGACGAACGGCCGGGTGCTGCTGAGCACCGAGCGCTCGACCGCCGACGACCTGGCCCGCGCGCTGCTGCAGATGGGGCCGACCGAGCCGGTCAGCGACGAGGACTTCGCCGACGCCCTGGGTGAGGTCGCGAACATCGTCGGCGGCAACGTCAAGGCGCTCGTCCCCGACCCCGGGGTGCTCACCCTGCCCCAGGTCACCCACGAGAGGCCGCACACCGACCCCGAGGCGCTCATCTACGAGCTGCCCCTGGACTGGCGCGGGTCCCTCGTCGTGATCGGCCTCTGGAGGCTCCTGTGAGCCAGGGCCAGTCGCTCAGCACGGTCAGTGAAGGCACAGCACGGGCAAGGTGGTACTGATGAGAGTCCTGGTCGCCGACGACAGCCGCGTGATGCGGCAGATCGTCATCCGCACCCTGCGTCAGGCGGGCTACGACTGGTGGGAGATCACCGAGGCCGCCGACGGCGCGGTCGCCCTGGACCTGGTGCGCTCCGAGCAGCCCGACCTGGTGCTCTCGGACTGGAACATGCCCGAGATGACGGGCATCGACCTGCTGCGCCGGATGCGCGCCGAGGGCATCGAGATCCCGTTCGGCTTCGTCACCTCGGAGGGTTCGAACGAGATGCGTGAGGCCGCCGACGCCGCGGGTGCCCTGTTCCTCATCGCGAAGCCCTTCACGGCCGAGGTCTTCAGCGACACCATCGACCCCTTCCTCGCATGAGCGCCCAGGTGACGCGGCCGACGCCGCTGCCCGCGGCCCTCGAGGTGCGTGAGCTGATCGAGGGGCTGCTCGGCCGGGACGTCGGCGGGACCGTCGGCACCGGTGCGGTCGACCCGGCCCAGCACCCGGGAGCGGTGGTGGGTGTGTACGTGGACAACCTGCTCAAGCTCAAGGCACTGGTGGTCCTGGACATGCCGCTCGCCGCGCACGTCGGCGCCGCGATCGCGCTCATCCCCGCCACGGGTTCCCGTGCCGCGGTCGAGGACGGTCTGCTCACCCCCGCGCTGTACGACAACACCGCCGAGGTCCTCAACGTGGCCGCGTCGCTGTTCAACGCCGACGGGGCGCCGCACCTGCGTCTCTACGAGGCCTATGCGCCCCGTGAGGCTCTGCCCCCGGACGTCGCGAAGTGGGTGCTGGCCTACGTCCAGCGCCTCGACCTCGAGCTCGAGATCTCCGGCTACGGCTCGGGGCGGGCGTCGGTCCTGGTCCTCTGACCGGTCCGGGGACGGGTCTGCGGGCTGCTCGCACCCGTCGCCGGTACGAGAGCACCTGCCGGGACTCAACCGGCGGGTGCTCTCGTGCGTGTACACATCATGAGCATGTCGATCACCGAGCACGGGTCACCGCCCGGCGGCACCGCCCCGGCCGACGGCGTCCTGCCGGTCGGCGTCGAGGCGGAGACCGTCACCGTCGACCTCGACCGACGCGGCGAGGCTGATCGCGAGTCGGAGTTCGCGGCCTTCATGGCCGGCTCGGCGCCGCAGCTCGCGCGGACGGCATGGCTGCTCTGCGGCGACGCGCACCTGGCGGACGAGCTCGTGCAGCAGGCGCTGGTGCGCACCTACCTGGCGTGGCCGCGTGCTCGTCAGGGCGACCCGTTGGCCTACGCACGACGCACCCTGGCGAACCTGCGCATCGACCTGTGGCGGCGGCGCCGTCGTGAGGTGCTGACGGCGCCGGCGGAGATGCCCGAGGGCGGTCACGCGTCGGGTGCCGACCGGCATGCCGAGCGTGACGAGCTGGTCCGCGCACTCGCGACCCTGAGCACGCGCCAGCGGCGGATCGTCGTCCTGCGGCACTTCGTCGGGATGACCGACGCCGAGGTGGCCGACGACCTCGGCGTGTCGGTGGGCACGGTCAAGTCGACGGCCTCGCGGGGCCTGGTGCGTCTGCGGACGGTGCTGGACGGCGAGAGAGCGGACGGGCGCCACGACGGCGACCACGCGGTGGGAACCACGAAGGGAGCGACCGATGGCGCGCGATGAGGACCTGGGGTCGTTGAGCACCTGGTTCGACGAGACCTCGGCCGAGGGTCGAGCGGCGGACGCCCTGGCGCAGGAGCGTCGTGCAGCGCAGGCGGAGGCCGAGGAGGACTTCGCCCGCGGTCTGCGGGAGAGGGTCGACCTGGTGGCGCCGCCGGTCCCGGTGCGTCTGGACCGGGTGGTGCCGCGCGCACGCCGTCGACGCGCCTTGGTGCGCGGGGTCGCGTCGTGCGCGGCGGCTGCTGCGGTGCTCGGGGGGGTCGCGGTGGTGCAGGCGCTCCCGTGGGAGTCGACGGCCGTGGCGCCCGCGTCCCAGGAGACCGAGGACCCGTCGCAGGGGGCGGCGACCGACGACGTCGCGGAAGAGGTCAGCACCGGCGAAGAGGCCGTCAGCGCCACGGGCGGCACGTTCTGGTACGTCCTGAGCGAGAGTCGCGACCCCGGGACCACGGATGCCCCGGAGGTCATGGAGTCGTGGTCGAGCCTCGACCAGCCCGGTCTCCTGGTCTGGGGCGGTGACCTGTCGACCGCTGCGGGGAAGGGTCCCTCAGACGTCGTCGGGCGGTTCCGCATCGACGGGGAGTGGGTCGACATGCTGCGCGAGCCCGAGCGGCTGCCCACCGACGCCGCGGGCCTGGGTGAGGTGCTGCGGGCCAGCGTCGAGCCGGACCGCCGCAGCGGGTCCGACGACGAGAAGGTCTTCGGCATGGCCCGGGACCTGATGACGGCGGGCGGGTTGGTCCCCGACGCGCTGCGCCGCGCGGCCTGGGAGGTGGCGACCGGTCTGCCGGGTGCGCAGATGGCTCCGGGCGAGGACTCCACCGGCCGGGCAGGTCAGGTCGTCGAGTACACGCAGGACGGCGCGCCCGTCAGGATCGTGTGGGACGAGGATGCGGCGCTGAAGCTCGAGGAGACGAGCGACGGGTGGACCTCGATCCTCCTGGAGCAGCGCTTCTCCACCGACCCGCTCCCGGTCGAGCCCACCCTGGAGAACGCCGGCTGCGCCCAGTGGTCCACCTGCTGAGCGGACGCCCGTCACCCTGGGTCGGTCGACGCCCGTCCGTAGCGTGCGGCGAGCCGTCGGGCGGCCTCGTGCAGCGGGGGCGGCCCGACGACGTCCAGGTCGCACCCGAACAGCCCGAACCAGGCGGCGAGCCCGTCCCACGACCAGGAAGCGGCGACCACCCGGCACCGGTCCTCGGCGAGGGGCTCGACCACGGCCTCGCGGCCGGCCCATCGGGCGATCGACTCGGCGGGGGCGTGCAGCACGGCTTCGCCGGTGCACGGCAGCGGGTCGTGGTGGGTGAAGCTCCGGGCGACGTAGGTCGCGACGTCGGGGTCGGGCAGGGTGCGGGGGGTGAACCGGGGGCCGGTCGGTGTGCGGGGAGTCATCCGGTCGACCCGGAAGGTGCGCCAGTCGGCACGGTCCAGGTCCCAGGCGACCAGGTACCACCGCCCGCGCCAGGTCACCAGGTGGTGGGGCTCGACCCGGCGTGGGGGACGCGGGGGCTGCTCGTCGGGCGGCGGGTCCTGGCCGGCCGCCGGTCCTGCGGACCCCGCGTAGTCGAACCGCAGCACCTCGCGGGCCCGGACGGCGCCGCCCACCGCGACGAGGCGCTCGCTGTCGACCGCCACGGCGTCGCGCCGGGTGCTCACCGAGGTGACCTGGAGGGCGTCGATCCGGGGTCGTAGCCGCGTGGGCATCACCTGGCGCACCGTGGCCAGGGCGCGCAGCGCGGCGTCGTCGACCCCGTCGACGCCGGTCGACGCGGTCTGGAGCACCACCGCCAGGGCCACGGCCTGCTCGTCGTCGAAGAGCAGCGGGGGCAGGTGCGTCCCGGCGTCGAGCCGGTAGCCGCCGTCGGGCCCCTTGGTGGCCAGCACCGGGTAGCCGAGCTCGCGCAGGCGGTCCACGTCCCGGCGCACCGTGCGGGGGGTGACCCCCAGACGGTCCGCGAGCACCGCCCCGGGCCAGTCCCGGCGCGCCTGGAGCAGGGACAGCAGCGTCAGCAACCTGCTCGACGGGTCGGTGCTCTCGGGGTGCATGCCTCCCAGGATGCCCCAGGTGGCGGACAGGATCTGACCTCTACCACCGACAGGCTCGGAGGGTCCGCAGCGACCACCCGAACTGGAGCACCCATGATCCGCACCCGACAGCTGACCAAGACCTTCGAGGTGAGTCGCACCGAGACGGTGCACGCCGTCCGCGACCTCGACCTCGACATCGCCCCCGGGGAGCTGGTCGCCGTGCTGGGCCCCAACGGCGCCGGCAAGACCACGACCCTGCGCATGCTCACCACCCTGATCCGGCCGACGGCGGGATCGGCGACCGTCGCCGGCCACGACGTCACCACGCACCCCGCGCAGGTGCGCCGCAGCATCGGCTACGTCGGGCAGGGCAACGGGGCGGGTCACACCCAGCGGGTGCTCGACGAGCTCGTCACCCAGGGCGTGGTCTACGGTCTGCCCCGCCGCACGGCCCGTGACCGCGCCCACGAGCTCGCCGACTCCCTGCACCTGACCGACCTGGCCCGGCGCAAGGTCAGCGACCTGTCCGGGGGACAACGTCGGCGGCTCGACGTCGCGCTGGGTCTGGTGCACGCACCACGGCTCCTCTTCCTCGACGAGCCCTCGACCGGACTGGACCCGCACAGCCGCGCGAACCTCTGGGAGCACATCCTGCGGCTGCGGCGCGAGCACGGGATGACCCTGGTGCTGACCACCCACTACCTCGACGAGGCCGACCAGATGGCCGAGCGCGTCGTGGTCGTCGACCACGGCCGGATCATCGCCGACGACACCGCCGACGCCCTCAAGCGCGACCTGGCCGGGGACCGCGTGCACGCCGAGGTCCCGCCCGGACCGCAGGCCGCGGCCGACGCCTCCCGGCTCGCCGAGGTCGTGGGCCGGCTGCCCGGGGCACGCGAGGTGCAGGTCGAGGGCCACACCGTCCAGGCGCGGGTGACCGACGGCCCTGCAGGGGTGGTGGAGCTGGTCCGCGCGGCCACCGCCGGGGGCCTGGACCTGGCCAGGGTCCAGGCCGTCCAGCCGACCCTCGACGACGTCTTCCTCGAGCTCACCGGTCGCAGCCTGCGGGAGCAGGCCGTCACCGACCCCCTCACCACCGACCCACTCACCACCCAGGGCGACGCACCCGTCGCCGGGAAGGACGCAGCATGACCGCCGAGACCACCCCCGTCGCCACCCGCAGGGGCGTCATGCCCGAGCCGACCACGCCCGACGCCCCGGACCGCAGGAGCTGGTTCGCCGACACCTGGACCGTGATGGTGCGTGAGCTGCGCCCCGTGGCCCGCGAACCCTTCAACCTCGTCTTCGGCCTCGTGCAGCCCCTGGTCTTCCTGGGGCTCTTCGGCCCGCTGCTCGCGGGCTCCCTGGGTGACACCGGTGTGCTGGGGCCCGACGTCTGGCAGTGGTTCGTCCCCGCGATCCTGGTGATGCTCACCCTGTTCGGGTCCTCGACCACGGGGGCGAACCTGCAGCTCGAGATGCAGACCGGCGCCCACGAGCGGCTGCTGGTCACACCCTTGCCGCGCTCCTCCCAGCTGGTCGGCCGCTCGCTCAAGGAGATGGTGCCGATCGTCGCGCAGGCGGTCGTCATCGTCCTGGTGATGCTGCCGTTCGGGTTCGCCCTGCACGGGACGGGCGCCGTGCTCGGCCTGCTGCTCCTGGGGGTGCTCGGGGTGGGCCTCGGCTCGTTGAGCTACACCCTGGCGCTCGCGGTGCGCTCGCAGGAGTGGATGTTCTGGGCCGTCCAGCAGACCGTGCTCTTCCCCGCGATGATCCTGTCCGGGATGCTGCTCCCGCTCGAGAACGGACCCGGCTGGATGCAGGTCGCGGCACGGGCCAACCCGGTCGCCTACGTCGTGGACGCCGAGCGGGCGCTCTTCGCCGGTGAGGTGTGGTCCTCGACGGTCGCGTGGGGCTGGGTCGCAGCCCTGCTGACCGCAGCGGTGGGGCTGGCGGCCGGGGTGCGGGCGATCTCCCGCAGCACCGACTGAGGATCAGCTCGTGGGGCGGTAGGTCCAGTGCCAGGGTTCGCGGGGGACGTCCTCGACGAAGCCGTAGTCCTTGGCGTTGGACCGCATCCACGCCTGCGCGGTGCTGTCGAGCTTGAGGTCAAGGGCGATGCCCCAGCCGTGGTTGCTCGTGCCGGGTGCGGCGGCGAGCCCACCCTGGGAGTACAGGCCCTTGCGCTTGACCAGGTCGACCTGGACGTCGAAGGGCCGGTAGGAGTCGGTGACACCGATGCTGACCCCGTCGCGGGCCGCCGCAGCCCTCATGGCCTCGAAGGACCGGGCCGCGGGAGCCCACAGCGAGTGCCCGCTGACCCCGTCGATGGGGCTCAGCGCATGCCCCGGGACGGTGCCGTTGCCGTACTGGACCAGCTCGAGGGGCACGCCCTTGGCGTTGACCTGACCGGCGCCGGACCCGGGGGCCGACGGGGCCGTCAGGGTCGCGGTGGACATGCCGCCGATCGACCCCTGGGCGGCGATCGCGTCGGTCAGGGCTGCGCCGAAGGTCGACGACGTGGACGCGGCAAGCGCGCTGACGGGTGCCACCACCGCAGGCTGGGGCGCCAACGAGGCGATGGTCGACTGGATCTGCAGGATCCTCTGGCTGATGCCGGCGATCGCCTCCACACGCACCACCTTCCGGCTCGGGATCTCACGCGTACCTGGCCTATCGGCCGGGCACGGTGGGGTGTGAGGTGCAGGCGGGTGAATTCGCTGAGCCGAACGGGTGGTGACGGCCCCGGATCCGGCCGCGTCGGCCCGGGGCGCGCCTAGTGTCGTGCTGTCAGCGAAAAGGGCAAACCCGTCCGTAAGGCGGGGACGCAAAGCCACGGGACCCTCAGGGTCAGCCGGGCCACCGAACGAAGGACTCCTCATGGGTGACCACGCAGTCGCGAAGTCGACGTACTCCAGCACCGACATCTTCGGTGCGAGCGCACCGTCGGCCCCCGTCCCGCCGCAGGTCCTGGCCCGCTGGGCCGCCCTGGCTGCCGAGCGTGCCTCGATGGCCTTCCTGCCGCACCAGGTCCCGACCCGCGCCGCGAGCTGACCTCCCCACCGGCGGTGCCGAGGACCTCAGGTCACTGGTAGCTGACGAAGTCGGGGACCGGTTGCACCTGGAAGGTCTGCTCGGGGGTCAGCATCGGGGTGTCCTCGTCGAGGAAGTTCTTCCATCCCCACCACACGCGGGGCGGGGCGTCGCGACGCAACGCGTTCCAGGTGTCGGCCTTGGCCGGCTGGCTGCCCTGACCGTCGGCGTGGATGAGCACCGCGAGCTCCTCGCGTGAGGTGTCGACCGAGGCGCGGTCGCTGATCATCCGCAGCGTGAACTGGTGCAGGATCAGCAGCTTCTGAGGCAGCTGGTTCTCCTTCGTCAGCTCGGCGAGGTAGTCCACGACGGTGTTGATCTCGGCGGCACCCACCGAACCGATCTGGCGCAGGTGCACCTGGTCGGGGGCGAGCCGCCACTCCGGGTCGAGGGCGAGCCCGACGTTCGGGTACAGCAGCAGCTGCTCGTACAGGCGCGCCTGGGTCAGGAAGTCGGTGCGCCCCGGCTGGAGGTCGATCACCACGTAGACCCCGGCCTCCTGCGCGGCCTCGACCCACGGCACGAACGTCTCGACCGGGAGCTTGTTCGAGTACGTCCCGTCCGCCCCGGCGTCGGCGGAGGCCACCGTCGCGATCATCTCGAAGGCGGGCACGACGACGTCGTCGGTCAGCGCCTGGTACTCCGCGGCGAGGGCCTGCGCGCGCGCGATGCTCGCGTCGACGTCCTGCTCGCCCAGCAGGCCCAGGGCCGGGAAGGTGGGCGTCCCGTAGAGAGCGACCATCCGACGTCCGGGGAAGAGCACCTGACCGCCGCCCGGGAGCTCGACACCGGTCGCGGCCGTCGCGGCCTTCCAGGCGAGGGACTGGCTGTGGCCGAAGGCGCTGGACAGGCCGATCACGGTGTCGGCGGAGATCCCGGCGAGGTCCTGGATCGTCGCGCTGTCCCGGCGGGGGTCGCCCGAGGGCGCCGTCAGCACGGGCAGGCCGACCGAGCGGGCCGTCGCGACGGCGGCGAGCTGCGTCTCCTCACCCGTGGTGAGGACCACGCCGCCCTCGACCGGCTCGGCGAGCTCGGTGAGCGGCACGGTGTTCTCGGGGTCTGTCGCGGTCGCGGCCGCGGTGTCGTCGGAGGCGCCGGTAGGCGACGGGGGCGGTGAGGGCTCGGCCGTGGGGCGCCCTGCGGTCGACCCGCCGAGCAGCACGGGGCGCCCGCGTTCGAGGGCCACGACCTCGGTGAGCACGTCGTCGGCGGGGGCGGGCTCGCCTGCGTCCGCTGCGTCGTCGTCCTCAGGTCGGTCGGTCGTCCCCGGTCCGGTGTCGGCCTCCCAGCCGAGCAGGTCCGCGAGCTGGTCGTCCTGCGCGGGGACCTCGACGACGTCCACGTCGCCCAGCCCGCCGACCGGGACGTCCCCGACGCTCAGGACCGTCAGGACCTCGAGCCGCTCGAGCTCGACCTCCGTCGGGTGCGGGGCTGAGGAGTCACCGTTCGGGTCGGGTGCGTCCCACAGGAGCATCGGTGCGCCCACGGCAACCGCGACCGACGCGGCCCGCCGCTGGGCGTCGACGTCGTCCGCGGGTGCGACCACCGCGAGCGGTGCGCTCAGGTAGAGGGCGGCGCTGGTGGCCGCGGCGAGCTCGACCGGGCCGTCCCCGGGGAGCACCACGGCGGGGTCATCGGGCAGGCGCACCTCGGCGACGTGGACGGTCGGCTCGGGAGTGGGCGTGGGGGACGGTGTCGCCCGCCCGCCGTCCGGGTCGCTGTCGGGCGTGCAGCCGAGCAGCAGACCACTGCCCAGCGCGAGGCACAGGGCTGCCGCCCGGAACGTCGTCGGTCGCATGGGGCCTCTCGGGTCGTCTCCCGTGGGGACGCGGGTGGTCGCGGCTCGGTGGGCGGTCGTCGGGCACGTCCACACTAGGGCTGAGCCGTGCCACCCGCACGACCGATCACGAGCAGGACGGGGAGCACCATGGACGAGCCGATCCCGCTGGCAGCCAGGATCCTCGTCGGGGTGTGCCTGCTCGGTGGCGCGTGGACCGTGCGGACCATCACGCGGCGCGCGGCCGACGGGCGCCTGGGCCGCAACCAGCTGGCTGGCCTGCGGACCACGGCCACCCTGCGCAGCGACGAGGCGTGGCGGGCCGGACACCGCGCGGGACTGCCGTCCAACGAGATCGGTGCGACCGGGCTCGCGCTCGCAGGTCTCGCGATCCTCGTGCTGCCCGACGGCGTGGCCCTGATCGCGGTCTCCCTGGGCGGCGCGGTCTGGGCCGTCGGCTGGTTGCTGCACGCGATGGTCCTGGCGAACCGCGCGGCCCGGGTTGTCGAGCCTGACCGGCCCGCGGCAGACGACGAGAAATAACCCCTTGGCAAGGCCGCGGATCGCGACGTAGCGTCTCTCGGACACGGGAAAGGAGGTGGTCCAGAACATGATTTCTTCTTGGACGCGTGAGGTGACTGCCCGCTAGTCGCCCGAGTGCATCGGACGGATTGCTCCGGTCCCGAGACCGCCACCGGCGGCAGCGAGACCCAGGCAGTCACCGCAGCCCGTGGGTGCCGTGAGTCGTCCGCACGGCACGCCGGTCACCCCGACCGGCAGCCCACGGGCTGTCGCACGCCCGGTCACCCCGGCACGCCCGGTCACCCCCGGCGGGCGAACGGTGCGACGACGGCCCGCCCGGTCGCGGCCGCGACGCCGACCATCGCCCCCAGCAGCGCGGCGATCTCCAGGCCCCCGGTCACCGCCCCGCCGATCGCACCCAGGACCACCCCGGCGACACCGAAGGTGAGCACGTGCAGCGCCTGGTGGCGGACCCGGCGCAACGACCAGCCGAGCACCCACGCGAGGGTGGGGCCGACCACCATGAAGCCCATGCCGGCCAGCGCGGCGATCGGTATCGCCAGCTGAAGGACCCCTTCGTCGGCCCCCGTGCCGGCGAGCGCCCCGGGCGGCGCGCCCGAGAGCACCGCGACGGTCAGGGCCAGGAACGTCACGGACGCCGCGAGGCACCCCACCAGGACCGCCGTGAGGCCGAAGCCGACCGCCCACGTGCTGCGGGGGGCGTCGTCGGCGGCCATCCCGCCACTGTAGGTCGGGGGCGTGGGGCGACAGGTCACAATGGTCCCGTGACAGCGACCTACCGTGTGATGACCGTGTGCACCGGAAACATCTGCCGATCGCCGATGGCCGAGGTGGTGCTGCGTGACCGCCTCGAGTCCGCGGGCCTGGGCGACGTCGTCGAGGTCGACTCGACCGGGATCAGCGACGAGGAGCACGGCAACCCGCTGGACCGGCGCGCACGGGCCGTGCTCGCCGCCCACGGGTACCCCACCCCCGACCACCACGCCCGTCAGGTCACCGCGGTGGACCTGGTCGCCCGGGACCTGGTGCTCGCGATGACCTCCGCGCACGCCCGTGCGCTGCGCACGCTGGCCCGCGGCGACCAGCGGGTGGCCGAGCGCATCCGCATGTTCCGCAGCTTCGACCCCGCAGCCCCCACCGACGGCCCCGAGCACGCGCTGGACGTCGACGACCCCTGGTACGGCGACCAGGCGGGCTTCGAGGTGACGCTCGCCGAGGTCGAGGCCGCCGCGGACGCGATCGTCGACCACGTGCGCAGCGCGCTCGAGGGCCGGGGATGAGCTGATGAAGGTCTCCCGCCGGTCCCAGGTCCCGCCGTTCGCGGTGATGGAGGTGCTCGCCGCGGCCAACGCCCGGCGGGACGCCGGAGAGTCGATCATCAACCTGTGCGCGGGGCAGCCGTCCTCAGGGGCCAGCGAGGTCGTGCGGGACCGGGCCACGGCGCTGCTGGCCTCGGGCGACCTGGGCTACACCGAGGCCGTCGGCGCCCCGGCGCTGCGCCGGGCCATCGCGGGTCACTACGCCCACTGGTACGGCGTCGACGTCGACCCGGCCCAGGTGGCGGTGGCCACCGGCTCGTCGGGCGCCTTCCTGCTGGCCTTCCTCGCGGCCTTCGACCCGGGCGACCGGGTGGCACTGGCCCGGCCCGGGTACCCCGCCTACAAGAACATCCTCACCTCGCTCGGCTGCGAGGTGGTCGAGCTGGCCTGCGGGCCGCAGACCCGTTACCAGCCCACGGTCCAGCAGCTCACCCAGGCGTACTACGAGGGCGGGCTCGACGGCGTGATCCTGGCCAGCCCCGCCAACCCGACCGGCACGATGGTCGAGCCGACCGAGCTCGAGGCGCTCGCAGCCTGGTGCGCGCAGTACGAGGTGCGCCTGATCAGCGACGAGATCTACCACGGCATCACCTACGACGGCGAGGTGCAGCAGGCCACCGCTGCGGGTCACGTCGGGCAGGGAGCCGTGGTGGTCTCGTCCTTCTCCAAGTACTGGGCGATGACGGGGTGGCGGCTGGGATGGCTCGTGCTGCCCCCTGACCTGGTGGCACCGGTCGACGCGCTCGCCGGGAACGTGGCGCTGTGCCCACCGGCCCTGGCGCAGCACGCGGCGGTGGTGGCCTTCAGCCCGCAGGGATACGCCGCGGCGGAGGCCGACGTCGCGCAGTACGAGGCGTCCCGGGCCCTGCTGCTCCGGCGGCTCCCCGAGCTCGGGTGGGGGCAGGTGGCCCCGCCCGACGGCGCGTTCTACCTCTACGCCGACATCTCCGCCTCGGGTCTGGACTCGGTGACCTGGTGCGCTCGACTGCTCGACGAGGCGGGCGTCGCCCTGACCCCCGGGACCGACTTCGACAGCGTCGACGGGCGGGAGTGGGTGCGGCTGTCCTTCGCCTCGGCCCCCGACCTGATCGACCAGGCGGTCGACCGCATCGTCGCGTGGCAGGCGACGATCACCCACCACGACCTGGGAGCCAGCCCATGACGCGGCACCGGATCTTCGGCATGAGCTTCGCCAGCATCTACCCGCTCTACCTGGCCAAGGTCGAGCGCAAGGGGCGAAGCAAGGACGAGGTGGACCAGGTCATCTCCTGGCTCACCGGCTACGACGCAGCCGGTCTGGAGGAGGCCATCAGCTCCGGGGTCGACCTGGAGACCTTCTTCGCCCAGGCCCCGGCGATGAACCCGAACACCTCGCTCCTCACCGGTGTGGTCTGCGGGATCCGGGTCGAGGAGATCCAGGACCCGCTGATGCAGCAGATCCGCTTCATGGACAAGCTCGTCGACGAGGTGGCTCGGGGCAAGAAGATGTCGTCGATCCTGCGGGGCGGCGGCGCCGTGGCCGCGACCTGAACCGCGTCCGTGACCTGAACGTCGCCGGTGCTCACAGGACGGCCACGACGAGGGACCCGGCCAGCGCGAACATGACCAGGGCGATGACGACGTCGAGCACCCGCCAGGCGCGGGGGGTGGCGAACACCGGGCGCAGCAGCGCCGCACCGTAGCCCAGGGCCGTGAACCACAGCGCGCTGCCGACGGCCGCGCCTGCGGCGAACCACCACTGCCGTCCGGGGTGGCTCTGCGCGATCGACCCGAGCAGCACCACGGTGTCGAGGTAGACGTGGGGGTTCAGCCAGGTCAGTGCCAGGGCCGTGCCGACGGCAGCGGCCATCGAGGCGGGTGGGGCCGTGGGCTCCGCGGTGAGGGCCTGCGGGCGCAGTGCCCGCCGCGCGGCCAGCAGGCCGTACCCGGTGAGGAACACGGCGCCGGCGACACGGACCACGTCCAGCAGGGCGGGTCGGCTCTCCACGACGGCGCCCGCTCCGGCCACACCGGTGGCGATGAGCGCGACGTCGGAGACCGCACACACCAGCACCACCGCGCCGACCCGCTGGCGGCGCAGTCCCTGGCGCAGCACGAAGGCGTTCTGCGAGCCGATCGCCACGATCAGCGACAGGCCGAGCCCGAGGCCGGAGAGGGCGGCAAGCAGATGGGGTTCCACCCGGCGACCGTATGACCCCCTCAGTCTGAAGTGAAGCGCATGTTTCTGATGAACCATTAGCATCACTGTTCATGGAGCTGGACGCGGGACAGCTGCGGGCGCTGAGCGCAGCGGTCTCCGAGGGGACCTTCGAGGCGGCAGCGCGGGCGCTGCACGTGACGCCCTCGGCGATCAGCCAGCGCCTGCGGGCCCTGGAGGTCGCGACCGGCCGGGTGCTCCTGGTGCGCAGCAAGCCGGTGCAGGTGACACCGTCAGGCGAGGTCGTCCTGCGTCTGGCCCGGCAGGTCGAGCTCCTGACCAGTGACACCCTCGCCGAGCTGGACGGCACCGCAGGGCGCGCGGTCCAGACGTTGCCCCTGGCCATCAACGCCGACTCCCTGGCCACCTGGGTGCTCCCGGCCCTGGCCTCGCTGACCGACACCTGCTTCGACATCCACCGCGACGACGAGGAGCACACCGCGGCACTCCTGCGCTCAGGCACGGTCGTGGCCGCGATCACCACCGACCCCGACCCGGTCGCCGGCTGCTCGGTCACCCGGCTCGGGACGATGCGGTACCGACCGATGGCCGCGACCGCCTTCGCCCGACGCTGGTTCCCCGACGGTCCCACGGCGCACGCGCTCGCCCATGCCCCGGTCGTGGTCTTCGACCGCAAGGACGACCTCCAGCACCGCTACCTGCGTGAGTGCGGGGCCGGGCCTGCACAGCCTCCGACCCACTACGTCCCGTCGTCCGCGGACTTCCTCACCGCCATCCGGCTGGGTCTGGGCTGGGGCATGCTCCCCGACCTGCAGAGCCACGCGGCCGAGGCCGACGGTCAGCTCGTCGAGGTCGACCCAGCCGGTGCGCTCGGTGTGACGCTGCACTGGCAGCAGTGGAGGCTGCGCTCCTCGTCGCTGGACCTCACCGCGGCCGCCGTCACCGCGGCCGCACGACAGCACCTGGCGCCGTGACCCCCGGCTTGCGCCACCGGACCAGGTACCGCCACATCGCCAGGCGTCGGTAGTCGCAGCCTGGGAGCGCGGCACGGGCCGACGCGCGTGCGTCGGACCACGTGCCCGAAGGCTCCGCCTTGGTCGTCGGCGGGTCCCAGGCCTGCATCCTGCGTGAGACCAGCCGGTGCGTGACCAGGTCACGGACCTCGTGCAGTCCGTCGCGCCAGCCCTCGGACCGCCCGTAGCCGAGCGCGAGCAGGACGCCGCCGGGGGCCAGGACCCGGGCGGCCTCGCCGAGTGCCCGCTCGGCCTCGACGTGGTGCAGCACCATGGTCATCGTCACCGCGTCGAAGGCGGCGTCGGCGAAGGGCAACGCCTCGGCCGTGGCGAGGACCGGGTGCTGAAGCCTCGAGGCGGCCGGCACCGTGCTCGCGTCGACGTCGAGGTCGATCACCCTTCGGTCCTCGCGTGCGACGAAGCGGCCGAACGTGCCGTCCCCGCAGCCGATGTCGAGGACCGAGCCTGTCGTCGGCAGGAGCGAGGCGAGCAGCGGGTAGTAGTGGGTGTTGTGGTTCCACCGCGTCGCGAACGGGTGCGATCGACCTCGCCTCACGCGCCTCACCGTACGGGTCATGAGGACTGCCGGTCAGGCGTTCCCGGTGGTCGAGGTGCCCGCTCGCGCAGGATCCTCGGGGCGGTCGGTGTGCTGTTGTCGACCACCAGGTGCGCGGCGTCGAGCGGTGCGGCGACCGAGCGGTACAGGGCCTGACCGGGCAGGTACTTGGTCCGGTAGCGCAGCAGCACGGACCGTTCGTCGCCGAAGACCGCGACGTCTCGGCGCAGCGCACGGTCGATCGTCACCTCCTCGGGGACATGCAGGTAGATCGCGAGGTCCCAGTGGTGGCGCAGCTCGGGCCGTAGAAGGAAGACGCCGTCGACGAGCATCGCGGCCTCGCGCGGGACGGCACTGCGTCGGACCGTGGGTCGATCGGTCCTGTGGTCGAACACCTTCGTGGTGACCTCTCGGGCGCCCGCAGCGAAGTGCTCGAGCAAGGTCTGCACACGTTCGAGGTCGAAGGTGTCCTCGTAGTAGGCCTCGGGGGAGAGCGCGCCCCGCACGGCCCGCTCGGCCGACGGCCGGTGGAAGTCGTCGACCGACGCACGGAGTGCGGCGCCCCCGATCCGGGAGGCGGCGTCGTCGGCCAGCGTGGTCTTCCCGGCGGCGTCCGGCCCGTCGACGGCCACCAGCACCCGTGGGCGCCTCGTGAGGAGGTTGCGCACGTCGTCGGCGATGCGGGAGACGAGATCCACGGGCTCCGGGTCCCGCGGTCGTCGGTGCTCGTCGGCGCTCGCCATCAGCGGTCGACCAGCGGAGGGTCGGCCCAGCTCTCCACGCCGAGATGGGTCTCGGCGCCCAAGACACCGACTCGCGTCAGCTGCTCGACAGCCACAGCGAGATGCTCGGTCGCGACCTGTGCCTGAGCCGACCGTTCCTCGTGCCCGTCGTCGTCGAGCCGGCGCGCCAGCGCCGCGCGGACCTGGGTCGCGGCGGCCAGCCCCAGGGCGAGCCCCCTGGCTGCCTCGTGGACCTCGGCCGGGTCGGGCGCCTCGGGTCGGGGGCTCCAGCTCTCCGTCGATCGGCGCAGCTCGTCGAGGCTGCTGATCGCCGAGCTGCTGCCCTGGCGCGTCGAGGCGTACGGCGACGGAGTCCTGGCACTGCCCATGGGAGATGGTCGCACCCCGGTTCCCGCAGCGGAGCGGCCCGTCAGGTCCACGTCAGGCCGAGCGCCTCGACCCGGCGGGTGATGGTCGCGCTGCGGCGTCGACGGTCGACCGGCTCGGTGCGGTAGACCGGGGCCACGCGTCGCGTGCCCAGCATCGGCCAGCCGCCGTCGGGGAGCCTCCACGAGCCGATGAGCTCGACGGCCTCAGCCATCGCCTCGGCCGGGACGTCGACGTCGACGGCCAGCTGCACCAGCTCGAGGAGGTCGATCGTGTAGTCGAGCGGGAAGGCAGGGACCACCCATCGGGTGCCCTCGGGGTCGGCCCTGGTCCGCCCGGCCAGCGCCATGACCGCCCCCGACCTGTTGAGCATGACCCGCCTGTCGACCAGCAGGTCATGCATCGCGTCCACGTGGGCCTCGCTGTCGACCGCGATGCCGGCGCGCCGGGCGGTCACCAGGGCCGAGACCGCCGGGACCAGTCCGAGCAGGCAGGTGGTGGCAGCCATGCACCCGCCGTACCGCGTGCGCAGGTACTCGCCCCACAGCGGGCCGGTGGGCTGGTGGTAGGTCACGCCGCCGTACGCGACGGGCTGGTGGCGCACGACCCACCGCAGCAACGGCAACGCTGCGTCTCCGCGACCCGCGCGCACCAGCAGGCGAGCGAGCATGCCCGTGTAGCACGGGACCACCGAGTCGCGGGTCCCGTGGATCGACCCGCCGCCGTCGACGATCGCGACCCGGGCCAGGAAGTCCAGCGCCCGTGCCAGGCACGGTGCGTCGTCCAGCCCGGCCTCCTGCACCGAACGCGCCGCGAAGATCGTGGGCACGATCCGGCCGGGTGCCGTGAGCTGGTGCCCCCACGAGCCGTCGTCCCGCTGCTGGCTCGTGAGCCGCTCGAGGTGGGTGCCTGCAGGATCGCCACCCATGTTCGCCCGCCCCCGCCCGGAGCCTGGAGCCGCACGCCTGTCGTGCGGGCCGCGTGGTCACCATCGTCCCAGCGGTCCCCCTGGTCCGCCGTGGGACCGTCGGCCCCGACCCCGACCCGCGCTCAGGCGGGAGACGGGCCAGGGTCGTGGGTGGTGTGCCAGGGCCTGTCGTCGAGGGTCGCCACCGCGGACGCAGCGATCCGGACGGCGTAGGTGGGGGCCCCGGTGTCGGACGTACGCCCGAAGTAGGTGTGCCCGGTCATCCGGCACCAGGCAGGGAGATCGATCGGCGCGACGGGGTCACGGGTCGTCAGATGCACGACGGTGCCGGCGGGCAGCCGGGCGGCATGGTTGCGCAGCAGGATGAGCAGACGGATGCACTCGAGGTCGCCGCCGTCCAGGTGATGCACGGGGTCCACAGCGCTCCGGCCGACCTCGACCACCGGATCGGTCACGCTCGAGCGGCCAGTCCGTCGAACGCGGCGACCAGCGCCGCCGCCGCCTCTTCCACGTGCTGCTCGGTGGTGTCACGCCCCAGCGAGAGCCGCACCGCGCCACGGGCCTCGACCGGGTCCAGCCCCATGGCGAGCACCGCTCCGGAGGGGGTGTGGACACCGGAGTGGCAGGCCGAGCCCGTCGCGGTGGCCACTGTCGGGCACGCGTCGAGCAGGTCCCACCCGGCGACCCTCGGGAAGGTGACCTCCCAGCCGCGGGAGGCCAGGTGCGCGAGGGGTTGAACGGTCGCCGGGTGCTCGACGGTCGAGGTCACGACCCGTCGCCGGTCGTCCGGTGCGACGGCTGCTGCACCGCGCAGGGCCAGGTTGTTCGACTCGGTGCCCCCCGAGGTGAAGACGACCTCGGCCGGCTCGGCCCCGATCAGGGCAGCCACCTGCGCGCGTGCGGTCGTCACCGCCTGGGCGGCACGCCGTCCGAGGTCGTGAGGGCTGGAGGGGTTCCCGAACGCCTCGGTGAGGTACGGCATCATCGCCGTGAGCACCTCAGGGGCGACCGGCGTGGTGGCGTTGTGGTCCAGGTAGATCACGTCGCGGTGGTTCACAGCCATCTCCTCAGGACGTCCTTCTCGAGCATGATCGTGCCCGCGTGGAGGAGCCGGCCACGACCGCTGACGCGGAGGCGGGCGGCATGTCCTCCAGGACCGTCCGCCGAACGTAGCGGGTGAAACCGTTCACCCAGGTTGCGCGGTGCGGCACCTGCGGCCGAAGGTGGGGGATGGAAGGGTCGGGGACGACAACGGGACGGGTCGTCAGGGGGCGCCTCGATGAACAGCTCTGACGGTCACGCATGACCGACCCCGACGCTGACGCACCCATGGTCGGTCGGGAGACGCTCACCCTTCCCGCCGAGCCCGCGAGCGCAGGCCTGGCACGAGCCCTGATCCGCAGGGTGCTGACCGCGGCAGGACGCGGCGAGCACCTCGACGCAGCCGAGCTCGCCTGCACCGAGCTGGTGACGAACGCCATCCTGCACGCCCACACCGACATCGAGATCACGGTCGAGGTGCGCGGCGACGTCCGGGTCGAGGTGCGCGACTCCAGCCTGCTGCTCCCCGCGCAGCTCAACTACGACGTCGAGGCCACCACGGGCAGAGGGCTCGCCCTGGTCGCCGCGCTCAGCGACGAGCACGGGATCACCGACGCGGGACCTGACGGCAAGACCGTGTGGTTCCGGCTCGGCGGCGACCAGCCGCGGCCCCAGGAGGACATCCTCTCGGCCTGGGACGACGGCGACTGGTTCGTCGACGAGCCGTCCGTGCCGGTCGTCGCCGACCAGGTGCGCACGGTCCGCCTGCTCGGGCTGCCCTCGAACCTGTGGCTCGCGGCCCGTCAGCACCACGACGCGCTGCTGCGTGAGTTCGTCCTGTACGCGGCGGTCCACGAGGTCGAGGACGTCGACGTGCACGCCGACGTCGTCTCGACGGACCTGGCCAGGTCGATCGTCTCGACCGCGGTGATCGCAGCCCTGCCCGAGGAGGAGCACGCCCCGGGGCGCCACGGGGACGCCGGCGACGGCCAGTCGTGGACCACCCTCCCGGTCGACCTCGACCTCGAGGTGCCGCCCTACCTGGGCCGGGCCTTCACCGCCAAGAAGGACACCCTGGACGTCGCCGAACGACTGGCACGCGGCGGCCACCTGCTGACCCGCCCGGGTCTCGCGGAGATCGTCGCGGTGCGCAACTGGGAGTGCGACCAGGTGGTCACCCAGCTCGCCGGTGCCCGGCCCGTGCCCTGGTCGGACGCACGGGAGTCCTACATGCCGCCCGAGGACACCGACGGGCTGTGGTTCCCGGTCGAGGACTTCGACGTCGCGGTCGTCCACACCACGTCCCGCGCGCTCGTCGCGGCCGACGACGCGAACCGCATCGTCGCAGTCAGCCGACGCTTCACCGAGGCCACCGGCTGGGAGCCCGAGGACGTGGTCGGTCGACGCGTCGCCTCGTTGATCCCGGTGCGCTTCCGCGAGTCTCACGTCGCGGCCTTCAGCAGGCATCTGAGCGCCCGGGACGGGAACGCACCCGACGTCCCGCACACGGTGCCCGTCCTGTGCCCGGGCGGCCGGGAGATCCTCTGCAGGTACCTGATCGAGCGCGCCCCGGATGGTTCGGGCCGGCCCGTGTACCTCGCCTGGATCGAACCCCTCGAGCCCTCACCGGTCTGACGACCTGCTGCCCCGGCCCGGGCGGTCGCCCGGGCCTTGCCGTCGTCGGCGTCCGTTGAGAGGCTGTCCGCAGAGCCCCACGGGCTCCCGGACGAGCGGTGCCGTACCCGGTGTGCGACAAGACGGCGCCAGAGGAGACCTGATGTCCTGGCTCGTGCTCGTCCTGTCCGGCATGCTCGAAGCGGTGTGGGCCACCGCCCTGGGCCGGTCCGACGGCCTGACCCGCCCCGTCCCGACCGCCGTCTTCCTCGTGGCCCTCGCCTCGAGCATGGCCGGCCTGGCCTACGCGATGCGTGAGCTGCCCGTCGGCACCTCGTACGTGGTGTGGGTGGGCATCGGCGCGGTCCTGACCGTCGTGTACGCGATGGTCACCGGGCTCGAGGCCGTCTCGGTGGTCAAGGTGCTGCTGCTGCTCGGCATCGTCGGCTGCATCGTGGGGCTCAAGATCGTCCACTGAGACGGGGCCGGTCAGCGAACCTCGCGGGGTCGCTGCCGTAGGTGGTGGTCGAGGCCCAGCCGGGGGCGAGGTCGGTCAGCCGGCCGGGAGGCGCGACCACCTCGACCGGGGAGGCGGCGCCGGGCACCGCGCACAGGTGCTCGCCGACCGACGCCTCGGCGTCGTCGCCCCGGAGCGCCCCGCCACCCTGACGGCCGGGTGGCCCGGCCGGTGCCGGGTCGGTCCCGGCACCGGTGAGCCACTGTGCGGTCGCCGCGAGGGAGAGGTGCGCGTGGGTCGGCATCCCGCCGTGCACGGTCCGCGCCGTGGCGAGCATCGCGGCGGCGGCGGCCAGGTAGCCGGTCGCGTGGTCCAGGGCCTGCGCCGGCAACGTCCCCGGGGCACCGTCGCCGTCGCCCTCGACCGCGGCGATGCCCGTCGAGCACTGGACGAGGGAGTCGAACCCGCGCCGGGCACGCCACGGACCCACGTGGCCCCAGGCGGAGACCGCGACGACGTTCAGGTGCGGGTGCCTCATGGCGAGCGCGTCCCCGCCGAGCCCGAAGGCGTCCAGCGCTCCGGGCCGGTAGCCGTGCACCAGCACGTCCGCCGCCGACAGCAGCTCGTGCAGGGTGTCGCACCCGTGCGGGTCGGTCAGGTCGAGCAGGGTGCTGCGCTTCCCCACCAGCGTGTCGGTCAGCTGCGCGGGCAGCTCGGGCAGGCGTGGGCTGTCGACCCGCAGCACGTCGGCGCCCCACGCTGCCAAGGTCCGGGTGGCCACCGGGCCGGCGATCACCCGGGTGAGGTCGAGCACCCGCACCCCCTGGGCCGCCCGCAGGCCGTCACCCCCGCGCGGAGCGGTGGTCGTGGCGCCGTCGTCGGCCCGGGGCTGTCCCGCGCGGTCCGGGACGCGACGGTCGACCAGGGGCAGGCCCGCCACGGCACGGCCCTGGGGGTGGGCGGCCCACTCCTCGGGGCGTCGGACGGCCGCTCCCACCCCGCCGTGCGCGGCGAGGGCGTCCTCGAGGTCCGGACCCGACCAGCGCGCGACGGCCTGGGCGACGGCGTCGGGCAGACCCTCGCAGCCGAGCACCTCCAGGGCGCGCTCCCGGTGCCAGGGGTAGTTGGTGTGCAGCCGGAGCCAGCCTTCCCGCGTGCGCCAGAAGCGGGACAGCGGAGCGAAGGGCTCACCTCCGGTGCCCGGTCCGTGGGCGTACCGCTCGCTGCGGGCTGCGAGCGCCACGTGCCCGACGTCGACCGTGACGGGTCCCGACGGCGTGCCTCGTCGTGCCTGGTCGAGGGTCGCCGCGGCGAGCGTCGCGGCGCCCACCGCGGCGACCATCATCGGCAGGGTGCGGTGACGCCCGGGGAGCAGGCCCGCGGACGGTCCGGTGGGGCGCAGGGTGCGGGGGGCGTCAGGGGCACCACCCAGGGACCGCCACGCGTGGCGCAGCAGCGCATCGGTGACCGGGTCGATCCGCGGGGGTCGGACCATGGCAGCTTCCTTCGCGTGCGTGCGGCCGGGGGTGGTCACCCGGACGCTAGGCAGCCACCCGCTCGGCGTCAACGCCCGGGCGGTCTAGGCTGAGCCCGACGAACAACAGAACATGCTGCTCGAACCGCGGCGGGAGAGTCCTCCCCGCACGTCGGCGAGGCGCCGAAGGAGCAAGCCCTCCCCGGGAATCTCTCAGGCCCACGTACCGCCGTGGCGAAGCAACTCTGGAAAGCGGTCGTCCTTCGCGGGCGACCTACCGACGGTGCAAGTCGGCGCGCCCCGATGCCCCCGCGAGGGCATGGCCCCCAGGCCACAGGCGGACCGGCAAAACTCTCAGGTCGCCTGCCCCCGGGCCGGTGGATGACAGAGCGGGGAGGCCCCTGACCCCGTCCGGCGCGCGCCGGGCACGCACATCGGAGCCCCGTTGACCCAGACCGATCTCAGCCCCAGCCCCGGAACCCCGGACCCTGCCGCCTCCTCATCGGTGGCCTCGTCGCGCACCTCGGCCGCCGAGGGGTTCGTGGACCGTCACGTGGGGCCCCGCGACGGCGAGCTGCGCCGCATGCTCGAGCGCGTCCACGCCGACTCCCTGGACCAGCTGATCGACGAGGCAGTGCCGACCTCGATCCGGATGACCGGCACGCTGGACCTTCCCGCTGCCCGCTCCGAGTCCGAGGTGCTGGACGACCTGCGTGCCCTGGCCGCCCGCAACACCGTGCTGACCTCGATGATCGGGCTGGGCTACCACGGGACCGTCACACCGCCGGTGATCCGACGCAACCTGCTCGAGAACCCGGCCTGGTACACCGCGTACACCCCTTACCAGCCGGAGATCAGCCAGGGCCGGCTCGAGGCGCTGCTGAACTTCCAGACCGTGGTGATCGACCTCACGGGCCTGCCGGTGGCGGGCGCCTCGCTGCTCGACGAGGCGACCGCGGTGACCGAGGCCGTGCTGCTCATGCGCCGCGCGGTCAAGGGCCGACCCGAGGGGGTGGTGGTCGTCGACGCCGACTGCCTGCCGCAGACCCTGGCCGTGGTGCAGGGCCGGGCCGAGGCGATCGGCCTGCCGCTGGTCGTGGCCGACCTCACCGACGGGCTGCCCGCCGACCTCGCCGAGACGGACGTCGTCGGCGTCGTCGTGCAGCAGCCGGGTGCCTCCGGTGCGCTGCGTGACGTGGACCCCCTGGTCGAGCAGGCCCACGCCCGGGGTGCGCTGGTCACGGTCGCGGCCGACCTGCTCTCGCTCACCCTGGTGACACCTCCCGGGGAGGTCGGCGCGGACATCGCGGTCGGGTCGGCGCAACGCTTCGGCGTCCCGATGTTCTACGGCGGACCGCACGCAGCGTTCATGTCGGTGCGCTCGGGGCTCGAGCGGATGCTCCCCGGGCGGCTGGTGGGGGTCAGCACCGACGCCGACGGCGCCCCGGCCTACCGCCTGGCCCTGCAGACCCGTGAGCAGCACATCCGCCGGGAGAAGGCCACCAGCAACATCTGCACCGCGCAGGCCCTGCTCGCCGTGGTCGCCTCGATGTACGCGGTGCACCACGGTCCCGACGGGCTGCGCGCGATCGCCGAGCGGGTCCACGCCCACGCCGTGAGGCTCGCCCAGGGTCTGCGGGCGGCCGGTGTCGAGGTGGTGCACGACCAGTTCTTCGACACCGTGCTCGTGCGCCTCCCCGGCCGGGCTGCCCAGGCTGTCGCCGCCGCCCTCGCGTCCGGCATCAACCTGCGCCAGGTCGACCACGACCACATCTCCGTCACCACCGACGAGACCACCACCGACGCTCACCTCGACCTCGTCCACGCAGCCCTGACCCGTCCCGCCCCCGCCCCCGCCCCCGCCCCCGCGAACCAGACCCGTCCCCGAGATGGGGCTCTCCGTCGCTTACCCGCCGAGGAAAGCGACGGAAAGCCCGATCTCGGCGAGCGGGCGGGTGCGGGCCTGGGCGAGCGGGCGGGTGCGGGCGGGTTCGAGTGGGTGGGGGGGCTGCGGCGGACGAGCGGCTACCTGGGGCACCCGACGTTCCACCGGTACCGGTCCGAGACGGCGCTGGTGCGGTACATGCGGCGACTGGCCGACAAGGACCTCGCGCTGGACCGGACGATGATCCCGCTCGGCTCGTGCACCATGAAGCTCAACGCCGCGGTCGAGATGGAGCCGATCTCGTGGCCGGGCTTCGCCGACCTGCACCCCTTCGTCCCGGCCGACCAGGCCCGCGGCTACGCCGAGCTCATCGACCAGCTCGAGTCCTGGCTCGCGGAGATCACCGGGTACGCGGCGGTCAGCGTGCAGCCGAACGCCGGGTCCCAGGGGGAGCTCGCCGGCCTGCTCGCGATCCGCGGGTACCACCGGGCCAACGGTCAGGGCGGGCGCACGGTGTGCCTCATCCCGGCCTCGGCCCACGGCACCAACGCGGCCTCGGCGGTCCTGGCCGGGATGCGGGTCGTGGTCGTCCGGACCGCGGCCGACGGCGAGGTGGACCTCGCGGACCTGCGCGCCCGGCTCGAGGAGCACGCGGACGACGTCGCGGCCATCATGATCACCTACCCCTCGACCCACGGGGTCTACGAGGAGCACGTGCGCGAGGTGTGCGTCCTGGTGCACGCCGCGGGCGGCCAGGTCTACATCGACGGCGCGAACCTCAACGCCCTGGTCGGCCTGGCCCAGCCCGGCGAGCTGGGCGGTGACGTGTCGCACCTCAACCTGCACAAGACCTTCTGCATCCCGCACGGTGGCGGTGGGCCCGGCGTCGGGCCGGTCGCGGTCGCCGAGCACCTGGTGCCCTTCCTGCCCGGGGCCGGCGCGACACCGGTCAGCTCTGCGCCGCACGGCTCGGCGGGCATCCTGCCGATCTCCTGGGCGTACGTGGCGCTGATGGGGGCCGAGGGGCTGCGTCGGGCGACCGAGGTCGCGGTGCTGGGGGCCAACTACGTCGCCGCCCGCCTGACCGAGCACTTCCCGGTGCTCTACACCGGCCCGGGTGGGCACGTGGCCCACGAGTGCATCCTGGACCTGCGTCCCCTCACCGCGGCGACCGGCATCACCGCGGAGGACGTCGCCAAGCGGCTGATCGACTACGGCTTCCACGCCCCGACGCTGTCCTTCCCGGTGGCCGGGACCCTCATGGTCGAGCCGACCGAGTCCGAGGACCTGGGCGAGCTCGACCGGTTCTGCGAGGCGATGATCGCCATCCGCGGGGAGATCGCCGAGGTCGAGGCCGGCCGGTGGACCGCCGCGACGTCCCCGCTGCGCAACGCCCCGCACACCGCGGCCTCGGTCGTGGTGGAGGACTGGGACCGTCCGTACAGCCGCGAGACCGCTGCCTTCCCGGTGCCGGGGCTGCGTGGGCAGAAGTACTGGCCACCGGTGCGCCGCATCGACCAGGCTGCGGGTGACCGCAACCTGGTGTGCGCCTGCCCGCCGATCGAGGAGTACGCATGAGCGACCAGCCCACGGTGACCGGGCCCGCCGAGGACGACGGCGGGACGGACGTCGGCCCGCACCTGTCGCCGCTGCACGACGAGCACGTCGCCCTCGGTGCCACGATCGTCGGTTTCGCCGGGTGGGCCATGCCGCTGCGGTACACCTCCGACCTCGAGGAGCACCGGGCGGTGCGGCAGGCCGCCGGGCTGTTCGACCTGTCGCACATGGCCGAGATCCGCCTGGCCGGCCCGGACGCCGCTGACGCGCTGGACCTGGCCCTGGTGGGCGCGATCTCGACCCTCGCGGTGGGGCGTGCCCGGTACTCGATGCTGTGCACCCCGCAGGGTGGGGTCGTGGACGACCTGATCGTCTACCGCACCGGGGACCAGGAGTTCCTGGTCGTGGCCAACGCCGCGAACCACCGGACCGTCGTCGACGAGCTCGAGCGACGCTGTGCCGGGCCAGGGGTGGTGAGCACGGACGAGTCGATGACGACGGCCCTGGTCGCGATCCAGGGTCCGGTCGCGCAGGACGTCCTGACCGCCCTGGTCCCCGACCCCGACGAGCGGGACCGCGTCGCCGCGCTGCGCTACTACGCGTGCCAGCCGACGACGGTGCGGGCCGAGGGGCGCGACGTGCACGCGCTGGTCGCGCGGACCGGGTACACCGGTGAGGACGGCTTCGAGCTGTACGTCGACCCCGCTGACGCCCCCGCCCTGTGGCGGGCGCTGCTGGTCCAGGGACGCCCGGCCGGGCTGGTCCCCGCGGGGCTGGCCTGCCGCGACAGCCTGCGCCTGGAGGCCGGCATGCCGTTGTACGGCCACGAGCTGGACCGCACGACGACGCCGTTCGACGCCGGGCTCGGGCGGATCGTCGCCCTGGGCAAGTCCGACGACGACGGCGCCCCGCTGCCCTTCGTCGGCCGTGAGGCGCTCGCGGCCCGTGCGGAGGCAGAGCCCACCCGGACCCTCGTCGGGCTCGAGGGCCTGTCCCGCCGGGCCGCGCGGCAGGGCTACCCGGTGCTCGCGGGGCCGGGGGGCGCGGTCGTCGGGGAGGTCACGTCGGGCGCGCCGTCGCCGACGCTGGGCCACCCGGTGGCGATGGCCTACGTGGTCCCCGAGGTGGGTGCGCCGGGGACCGAGCTCGTCGTGGACGTGCGTGGGCGGGCCGAGCCCGTGCGCGTGGTGCCCCTTCCCTTCTACCGTCGTCCCAGCAGTACCTGAGCTCCCTGTGCCCGACCCGTCCGTCACCACCGTCCGCCGCTGCCACCGCCGTCCCGAGGAGTCACCGTGAGTGCCGTCCCGTCCGAGCTGAAGTACACCGCCGAGCACGAGTGGCTCACCGACTCCGAGCCCGCCACCGTGGGCATCACCGCGAACGCAGCCGACGCCCTGGGCGACGTCGTGTACCTCGAGCTGCCGGCGGTGGGTGACGCGGTCACCGCGGGTCAGGTGTGCGGGGAGATCGAGTCCACCAAGTCCGTCTCGGAGATCTACTCGCCGGTGAGCGGCACGGTCACGGAGATCAACGGCGGTGCCGTCGACGACCCGTCCCTGGTCAACAGCGACCCGTACGGCGAGGGTTGGCTGTTCCGGGTCGACGTCACGTCGGCGGGCCCGCTGCTCAGCGCCCAGGAGTACAGCGACCTCGTCGGGGGATGAGCCGGCGTCGTCGGGGGGCCGGTGACCGGGTTCGCGCTACGCCGTTCGGGTGAACCTCACGCGAACGGGTGAACGGCACCCGACACAGGCTTGATCGTGAGATCAAGCCTGTGACCTGCGTTAACGCTCACAGACCCGCTCGCCTAGCGAGCCCCTGTCGCGGGCGCAACGCGACGTCGCACGATTCGGGGGTGAAATCCGCGTCATGGCGGGTGAAGTCGACGCTCTCTCCAGGTGTACCCGCACAGCGGCACCCCCCGCCGCCTCTCCTGGAGGTCACCATGACCGTCGACACAGCTTTCCTCCCGACGCAGCGCACCGTCGAGCCGCTGACCCGTCGTGAGCGCGTCATCCTGTCGAACCTCGACGAGGACGTCACCCTCGAGGAGATCGCCAGCAAGCTCTTCGTGACCCGCAACACCGTGAAGTCCCAGGTGCGCAGCGTCTACCGCAAGCTCGGTGTCTCGACCCGCGCTGACGCGGTCGAGTGCGCGCGCCGCATCGGGCTTCGCTGACCCCTGCTTCCCCGCCCCCGTCCCGTGGCGCGCGTCACGCCCGGACGGGTGACCGGCACGGTTCGGCCCGCAGGTCGGGAAGGTATGGTCAGGGTTCGCCGAACCCAGGCCGTCGAGGCCCTCCCGAGGCAGGTGTGCGTGGACCGTCCGGCTGTGCCGCAGTCCTCGGACGAGCACTGGGCACCAGACCACGTGCTCCTGGCGCGCCGGCCGCTGACCTACGCCGGACAGCTGCTCGTGCTGCGTGAGCACGACGGGCGCCCGATCGAGTACGCACCCCTGGCAGGCATGGCTGCCGTGGAGGCGCGGTACCCGGTCTGGGCGCTGGGGCCCTTCGGCTACGTCGAGCCCGAGCGTGACCTCCCCCGGACACCGGCGGTCTTCGCCCTGCTCCAGTCAGGGGTGGTGCGCTACGTGGGCGCGACCCGCGACGTCGCACGCACCTTCAGCTCGCGGCGCGGGCTGGGCACCATCTCCCGGCGGGACTGCCAGCTCTCCCGCCGTGAGGAGCACTGCCGGCTCAACCGGCTCGTCGTGGCCGAGGCCCGTGCGGGGCGCACCGTGGACCTCTACCTGATGGGTGTGGGCAAGCGTGGACCGGCCTCCGCGCGTGGTCTGGAGCAGGCCGAGCAGATCGCCGCGGAGATCCGCGAGAGCGTCACCGGCTCCTGGCACCTCCCCCGCTGAACCCTCGGTTTGGCACAATCGTCGGATGTCCCGTCCTGAGCGTCCTGTGACCGTGGTCGCCGCTGCGCTCGTGGACGACCTCCACGCCCCCCGTCTGCTGCTCGCCGCTCGCCGGCACAAGCCCACCAGGCTCGCGGGTCGGTGGGAGTTCCCCGGCGGCAAGGTCGACCCGGGTGAGACCCCCGAGCGGGCGCTGCACCGCGAGATCGCCGAGGAGCTCGGTGTGCGGATCGCTCTCGGTGACGAGATCACCGCGCCGGGCGGGGGGCCGTGGCCCATCTCGTCGAGGTACGTGCTGCGTGTGTGGACCGCGACCGTCCGTGAGGGCCGGCCCCACCCGCTGGTCGAGCACGACGAGCTGCGCTGGCTGGGGCCGGGGGAGTGGTTCGACGTCGCGTGGCTGGACGCCGACGTCCCGATCGTCGGGGCGCTCCTGGCCGGTCGTCGGTCCCCTGCGGCTGCCCCGCGCGTACCGTCGGAGCATGGCCACGAGCCGGACCCGGTCCACTGAGGAGTCCGTCGGCGACGACACCGTCCGACGGCGGACCGGCCGTCCCCGTGACGAGTGGCACTCGCTGCTCGACGAGGCCGAGGCCTCGGGCTGCGGGCGGGCGACCAGGACGTCGCCGGCACGTGACCGGTGTTGCCGTGCTGCGGTGCCGGGTCCCCGTGCTGCGGGCCGCGCGCGACGGTCCTCAGGGCCCGACGTTGCGGAGCAACCACTCGTGATCGGTGTCGCGGCCCATGGTCGGGTCGGGCACGGCCTCGGCGTCGATCGTGGCGATCGTCTGCTCGACCGGGACCCGCTCGGGCAGCACCCGGTACCGGTCCGCCGAGGCCGTGGGCCCGGGGTCAGTCGGGAGCCCGGTGACCTCTGTCGACCCGATGTCCTCGCTCATGACTGCCACCTCGGCTCGGGCGTCCGCCGGCGGCGTTCGCGTGCGGTCATCATGGCCTTCGCGGCGCCCCGGGGAGAACCCTCAGCCCTGGTCGGCGCCGACCACCGGGCAGCCCGCGAGGTGGTCGTCGACCAGGCCGCAGGCCTGCATGGCCGCGTAGGCGGTGGTCGGGCCGACGAAGCGGAACCCGACCGACCTGAGCTCACGGGCCAGCGCGCGGGACTCCTCGGTCTGGGCGGGCACCTCGGCGAACGTGGTCGCCCGGGGCCGGCGTACCCGGTCGGCGGGGGCGTGGGCCCACACCAGGTCGGTGAGCGTACGGCCCTGGGCGTGCAGGTCGAGCACCGCCCGGGCGTTGGCGACGGTGGCCAGGATCTTCGCGCGGTTCCGCACGATGCCCGCGTCGGCCAGGAGCCGGGCGACGTCGTGGTCCCCGTACTCGGCCACCACGGCCGGCTCGAAGTCCGCGAACGCGGCGCGGAAGGCGGGTCGTTTGCGCAGGATGGTGATCCAGGCGAGCCCGGACTGGAAGGCTTCGAGGCTGAACCGCTCGTACAGCTCACGGTCCCCGCGCACCTCCAGGCCCCACTCGGTGTCGTGGTACTCCTCGTAGAGCGGAGTCCCGTCACCGAAGCAGCGGCCGGTCATGCGTCGCCCCGTCCGTCCTGCGGTGGACGCTGGGCCGCGGCCCGGTCGATCAGCGCCGCGATGCCGTCGAGCAGCAGGTCCAGCCCGATGCTGGTGTCGTAGGGCTCGTCCGGGTCGTCGTCGAAGGCGCCGGACGCGACGGCCGCGACGACGTGCGGGTGGTCGTCGGCGTCGGCCAGGAGGCGCAGGAGCGTGGCGTAGTCGACCAGTGCCGGGTGCTCGGGCGCGCGCGACCCGGTGCGTTCCTGGGCTCGCTCCTGGTCGGCGATCGCTGCCAGCACCTGACCCTCGCTGAGCATGTGCAGGGAGAGGGCCCCGACGACCGAGGTCCTCGTCCCGGGGTCGAGCGGCGTGTCGTCCAGCGCTCTGAGCCCGGCCTCGAGCCAGGCGAGGCTGTGCGGGCCCAGGGGCGGGCTGGCGGTCGCACGGGTGATCCAGGGGTGCGCGGTGAGGGCGGCGATCTGCGCGTGGGCCCAGCCCTCGAGGGCGACCCGCCACTCGGTTCCGGCTGCGTGCGGCGGCGGTGGCCATCCGACGGCGACGTCTGCCATCACCGCGAGCAGCTCGTCCTTGCTCGAGACGTAGCGGTACAGGGCCATCGTGGTCACGCCGAGCGCCGCCGCGACGCGAGCCATCGAGACCGCGGCCAGCCCTTCGGCGTCGGCGAGCGCGATCGCCGCGTCCGCGATCCGGTCCAGGGTCAGCCCTGGTCGTGGCCCGCGTCGTCCGGGCGCCTGGCTGCGCCACAGGACGGCGAGCTCGCGGGGGAGCTCGGCGGTGGTGTCCGGCTCGCTGTCGACGGGCGCGGGCGGGTCGTGCGTGGCCATCGTGCACCTCCGTGGGAAGCCTATCTGTCTACGGGGTAGACAGAACCGTGGACGGCATACACACTGGATGTATGGCGTACACAGAAACAACGTGGGTCGCGCGATGAGCCCCCGCCCCGAGGCAGCGATCCACGCCACCGACCTGCGGATGTCCTACGGCACCACCAGGGTGCTCGAGGGCATCGACCTCGACGTCCGGCCCGGCGAGGTCTTCGCGATGCTCGGGCCCAACGGCGCCGGGAAGACCACCACCATCAGCATCCTCACCACCCTGCTCCGCCCGACCCACGGGTCGGCGACCATCGCCGGGTTCGACGTCGCCCGCGAACCTCGGCGGGTGCGCGAGGTGATCAGCCTGACCGGGCAGTTCGCCGCCGTCGACAGCAAGCTCACCGGCCGCGAGAACCTGCTGCTGATGGCGAGGCTGCACCACCTGCCTCGACGGAGCGTGCGGGGCCGCGCCGACGAGCTGCTCGAGCGCTTCGACCTCGTGGCAGCTGCCGACCGCCTGGTCGGGACCTACTCGGGCGGCATGCGGCGCAGGCTCGACCTGGCGATCAGCCTCGTCGCACGGCCCCAGGTGCTCTTCCTCGACGAACCGACCACCGGCCTGGACCCGCGATCCCGGCAGACCGTGTGGGACCTGGTGCGGGAGGTCGCCGACGACGGGACCACGACCTTCCTGACCACCCAGTACCTCGAGGAAGCAGACCGGCTCGCCGACCGCATCGCCGTCATCGACGAGGGGCGCGTCGTGGCCGAGGGCACGGCGAGCCAGCTCAAGAGCGGGCTCGGGGAGGCCTTCGTCGAGCTCGTCCTGGCGGACGCGACGCAGACCAGGATCCCCACCGACGGCAGCATCGAGCACGTCGGCGAGGTGCTGGCGAACATCCGACGCCAGGGTCTGGACGTGCAGCGCTGGCAGGTGCGTGAGCCCACGCTCGACGAGGTGTTCCTCGCACTCACCGGCCACCGTGCCGCCCCCACCACCGACGTGATCGCCGGGGCACGACGATGAGCGCGACGAACCTGGCCCTGCGGGACACCTCCACGATGATCGGGCGCAGCGTCCGACGCAGCACCCGCGAGATCGACACCCTGCTGCTCTCGATCCTGCTCCCCGTGATGGTCATGGCGTTGTTCGTGTACGTCTTCGGCGGGGCGATCACCCCGGAGGGCGGCTACGTCGACTACGTGGTGCCCGGGGTGATCCTGCTGTGCGCCGGCTACGGCGCTGCGCAGACCGCGGTGGCGGTGGCCGGTGACATGGCCGAGGGCATCGTCGACCGGTTCCGCACGCTGCCGATCCTGCCCTCGTCGGTGCTCGTCGGGCACGTCGTGGCGAGCCTGGCGCGCAACACCGTCTCGACCGTGTGCGTCGTGGGAGTGGCCTACGCGGTCGGGTTCCGGCCGACGGCCGGTTCCCTCGAGTGGCTCGCAGCCGCAGGAGTGGTCCTGCTGTTCGTGCTCGGGTTCTCGTGGCTGTCGGTCTGCGTCGGGCTGGTCGCCGGCAGCGCCGAGTCGGCGAGCGGGTTCACCTTCTTCGTGCTCTTCCTGCCCTACGTCTCGAGCGCCTTCGTGCCGACCGAGACGATGCCTCGGGCGCTCCACGCGTTCGCCGAGCACCAGCCGGTCACGCCGGTCATCGAGACCCTGCGCGGCCTGCTGATGGGGACCCCGAACGACGCGGCCTGGCTTGCCGTGGCCTGGTGCGCAGGTTTGGCGGTGGTCGGTGCGGTCGGGGCCGCGGTCCTCTTCGGCCGGCGGGGACGGGCGCGGTGAGCCGTCAGGGCGGGCCCACCGGCAGGCGCGGTCGGTCGCGGTGCGGACAGGGGTGCGGTGCCCGGCTCAGAGGCCGGTTCGACGGCGCAGGGCGAGCTGGGGAGAGGTGCTCTGCGAGGGAGCGGCGCCGGGGGCGGATGGCTCGACGGGGACGGCCAGCAGGCCTGTGTGGACGGCGCCGAGGACCTCGGGATCCGGTGCGGCGATCGGCGCGCTGAGCGCGGCCCGGGCCTGGGCGACTTCCGTAGTCGTGTCCGTCATGGCCCCAAATGTACGGTGCGACCGGGTGCCCGCGGGAGTCCTTGCCGGGACCGGGGTCGTCCGGCGGGCAGAAATCACCCGTCCAGCGCCGTCCGGATCCGCTTGGCCGAGACCGGGTGCGCCGTCCCGAGCTGCTGGGCGAACAGGCTGACCCGGAGCTCCTCGAGCATCCAGCGGACCTCGGTCAGCCGGGCCCGGCGCGCGGGGTCGTGCGTACCGGCGCGAGCGGCGGCGAGGGCGGTGTCGTAGGCCTCCTCGAGCTCGTGCACCTGCCACGCCAGGCCCTCGTCGCGCTGCGGGCTCTCGGCGGCCTTGGCGAGCCGGTGCCGGGCTGCCCGCAGGTAGCGGACCAGGTGGGGCATCCGGGCGGCGCCCACCTCGAGCACGAACCCGTCGTGGACGAGCCGGACGAGCTGGTCGCGGACGTCGGTCACGGTGTTGAGCAGGGCCATCGTCGCGGAGTCCCGGACGGCGCCCTCGACCTCACGGGCCGCGGCGAGCACGGCGGCGACGTCGGTGGCCACCCGGTGGGTGCGGTCCTCGAGGGCGTCCCGGACGACCGCCCGCAGCGCGGTGTAGGTCTGCTCGTCGCGGACCTCTCCCGCGGCGTGCTCGCTGACCAGGGCGTCGACCGCGGCGCGCTGGAGGTCGAGCACCAGGGAGTCGGTGCTGCGGTACGGGGAGGCGGCGAGGGTCAGCGACTGCGTGCCGGACCAGCGGCTGGTGATCCGGCCCGTGGCCAGGGCGAGCTCGGTCAGCAGCAGCTCGCGGACCCCCTCGGCGTGCCGGCCGGCCTGGGAGGCGTCGGCCAGCACCCGCAGCGAGACGACGGGCCGCGAGGGCCGGCCCTTGGCAGGTGGGGGTCCGGGCTCGACCACCAGGGCCGGGTACCCCTGCACGGTCATCCCCCCGACGGCGGTGGTCACCACCAGCGGGATCCGCCCGTCCTCCAGGTCGGTGGGCCACCCGGTCAGCCCTTCCTGCTCGAGTGCCGTGCCCGCGTTCGTGGCGGCTGCGGCGACCTGCGGCCCGGGTGCGGGGGTCGCGGCCCGGGCAGCCGAGGACCCGGGGCCGACGTCACCCCTCGGCGCGCCCGACAGCACCGCTCCCGCGACCCCTCCCGCCCCGGCCTCACCCGTCTCGCGGACGGCGGCCCGGACGGCGTCGCGCACCGCCGAGCGGACGGCGTTCTGCGACTGCGCCGCGAGCCGTCGCTGCAGGGCGACCAGGTCGGTGCTCTCGTCGAGCAGCACGCTCGAGGGGCCGCGTTCCTCGTGCACCCGGAAGGTCATCCGCAGGTGGGCGGGCAGGCGGTCGTCGGCCCACGCGTCCGAGGGCACCTCGACGTCACGCAGCGCGCGGACCGCGCGGGCGAAGGCGTCGTGGAAGGAGTCGGCCATGTCCGCGGCACGCACGGTGTCCTGCCACCCGGGGAGGTTCGCGCGGATCCAGGCGACGACCTCACGGGCGACGTCGGGGGCCGGGACGAGCTGGACGCGCACCGGCTTGGGCAGGCTGCGGACGGTCGCGGTCACGAGCTCCTCGAGCAGGCCGGGCACCAGCCAGTCGAAGCCCTCGGGGCGCACCCGGTTGAGCACCTGCACGGGGATGTGGACGGTGACGCCGTCGGCCTCCTGCCCGGGCTGGAACTGGTAGGTCAGCGGCAGCTCGAGGTCGCCCTGGGGCCACGCCGTGGGGAACTGCGAGGGGTCGACGTCCGGGGCGTCCTCGGCCACGAGCATGCCCAGGGTGAAGGTCAGCAGGTCGGGCTCTCGGCGCCGTGCAGTCTTCCACCAGGTGTCGAAGTGCCGCGCGGAGACCACGTCGGCCGGCAGGCGCTCGTCGTAGAAGGCGAACAGGGCGTCGTCGTCGACCACCAGGCCACGCCGCCGGGCCCGGTGCTCGATCTGCTCGGCCTCCTCGAGCAGCGCCCGGTTGTCGTGGAAGAAGGCGTGGTGGGTGGTCCACTCGCCCTGCACCAGGGCGTGCCGGATGAACAGCTCGCGGGCGTGCTCGGGGTCGACCTTGGAGAACAGCACCTTGCGCTGGGCGACGATCGGCACGCCGTAGAGCAGCACCTTCTCCAGGGCCGTCGCGGCGCCCTGCTTGGTCGACCACGCCGGCTCGGAGTAGCTGCGGCGCACCAGGTGCGGGGCGAGCTCCTCGGCCCACTCGGGCTGGATGCGCGCCACGTCGCGGGCCCACAGCCGGGAGGTCTCGACCAGCTCACCGGCCATGATCCAGGCCGGTGGTTTCTTCGACAGCGGCGAGCCCGGGAAGATCGCGAACCGCGCGCCCCGCGCCCCCAGGTACTCGTTGCGCGAGACCTTCTTCATCGGCCGGCCGCCCTTGGCCGACGGCGCTCCCCGCCCGCCGACCTTGACCTCGGTGACCTCCTGCATGCCCAGGTGGCTGAGCAGGCCCGCGAGCAGGGCCTGGTGGATCCGGTCGGCGTCCCAGCCCAGACGCAGGTCCACCTTCTCGGGGGCGCCGTCGCGCACCAGCGCCTCGGCGGCGGCCTCCTCGGCGTTGAGCGCGCGGGCCCCGGGCGCGGACCGCCGCACGGTGCCCGACGCCGGCCCGCTCGAGACCGTCGCGCGGGCCGAGGGCGGGCGCACCGTGATCCCGAGCGGCTTGGCCATCTCCTTGAGCTGCGCGACGACGTCCTGCCACTCGCGCAGCCGCAGGTAGTTGAGGTGCTCGGCCCGGCACATGCGGCGGAACGCGCTGCCCGAGAGCTCGCGCTGCTGGTCCTTGATGTGGTGCCACAGGTTCAGGTACGTCAGGAAGTCCGACGTCGGGTCGGCGAAGCGGGCGTGGGACTGGTCGGCCTGGGCGCGCTGCTCGACCGGGCGCTCGCGGGGGTCCTGGATGGACAGCGCCGCGGCGATGACCATCACCTCCCGGGCCACGTCCCGGCGCCCGCCCTCGACGATCATCCGGGCCAGCCGGGGGTCCATCGGCAGCAGCGCGAGCGAGCGGCCGACCTCGGTCAGCCGGGTGCCCTCGGGCCCGGTCTCCAGGGCGCCGAGCTCGGTGAGCAGCTGGACCCCGTCGCGGATCGAGCGCACGTCGGGCGGCTCGACGAACGGGAAGCGGGCGACGTCGTCGGGGGTCTGCGCGACCCCCACGGCGACCATCTGCAGGATCACCGAGGCCAGCGAGGTCCGCAGGATCTCCGGCTCGGTGAACTCGGGGCGTGAGGCGAAGTCCTCCGGCGAGTACAACCGGATGGCGATGCCGTCCGCGACCCGCCCGCACCGCCCGGACCGCTGGTTGGCGCTGGCCTGGCTGATCGGCTCGATCGGCAGCCGCTGCACCTTGGTGGCCTTGGAGAACCGCGAGATCCGGGCGGTGCCGGGGTCGATCACGTAGCGCACGCCCGGCACGGTCAGCGAGGTCTCGGCGACGTTGGTGGCCAGCACCACGCGGCGCGAGCCGTGCTGCTGGAACACCCGGTGCTGCTCGGCGGCCGAGAGTCGCGAGTACAGCGGCAGCAGCTCGACCGACTGCGGGGTCAGCGGCTGCCCAGCACCGACCGCCCGCGCACCGAGGTGCCCGCGCAGGGCCTCCTCGGCGTCGCGGATCTCCCGCTCGCCGGACAGGAACACCAGGATGTCCCCGGGGCCCTCGACGGTCAGCTCGTCGACCGCCTCGCAGATCGCGGTCATCAGGTCGCGCTCCTCGCCGCGCGCCTTCGCCGAACGGGTGTCGAGCTCGTCGTCGGCCGGTGCGGGCTCGGGCGACAGCGGCCGGTAGCGCAGCTCGACCGGGTAGGTGCGTCCGGTGACCTCGACCACCGGGGCCGGCACGCCCTCGGGGTGCTCGGGGGTCGGCGGACCGGCGAAGTGGCGGGCGAACCGCTGGGAGTCGATCGTCGCCGAGGTGATGATCAGCTTGAGGTCGGGGCGCTGGGGCAGCAGCCGGGTCAGGTACCCGAGCAGGAAGTCGATGTTCAGGGACCGCTCGTGCGCCTCGTCGATGATGAGCGTGTCGTAGGCCAGCAGCTGCGGGTCGCGCTGGATCTGCGCGAGCAGGATCCCGTCGGTCATCACCTTGACCAGGGTGTCCTCCGAGGACTGGTCGGTGAACCGCACCTGGTAGCCCACGATGCTGCCCAGCGCCCCCGGACCGCCGGTGATCTCCTCGCTGATCCGCTCGGCCACGGTGCGCGCCGCGATCCGCCGGGGCTGCGTGTGGCCGATCTGCCCGTCGCGCCCACGGCCGAGCTCGAGCACGATCTTGGGCAGCTGCGTCGTCTTCCCCGAGCCGGTCTCCCCGGCCAGTATCACCACCTGGTGGTCACGGATCGCCGCCGAGATCTCCTCACGGCGCGCCGAGACGGGCAGCTGCTCGGGATAGGTGATCGGGGGTACGACCACGGCGTGGCGCGCGGTGGCCCGCCGGGTGCGGCGCGCGGTGTCCCGGGCCGGGGGTCGGGTCACGGGGCTGGCGTCGGTGCCCCCCGCGGCACCGGTGCCCCCCGCGGCACCGGTCGTCGTGCCCGGGGCCTGGTCCGTGCGGGGACCGCGGGGCCTGCCACGGCCGCGGCCGCGCGCGCCGGACCGGCGCCGGGAACCCGACGTCGGCTGCTGGTCCTGCGCTCCGGCACTCACGAGCGACCATTGTCGCCGACGCCGCGGGTGGGCGCTCTCCCTTTCCGGGCCGTCACCCCCGGGCGGCGGGGTGCGTCGCCTGGAGGTGCTCGCGCAGCGACATCGGCCGGCGGCCGGTCACCGCCTCGACGTGGCCGGTGACCGCGGCGAGCTCACCGGTGGCGATGGCCGTGTAGGTCGACACCCACGCGGCGACCTGCCAGTCGGGTGCGCCGTAGTCGGCTCGGGAGTCGAAGGCCTCCTCGAGGGTCTCGTGGTGGTAGGTCAGGGCGCTCCCGGTCACCTCGTTGACCGTCCGGGCGACCTCCGCGAGGGTCAGCGCCTCGGGGCCGGTCAGGTCGTAGGTCACGTCCCGGTGGCGGTCGGGCTCGGCGAGCACCGCGGTCGCCACCCGGGCGACGTCGACTCGGGCGACCGCCCCGACCACCCCGTCACGGGCCGGACCCCGGATCACGCCGTCGGGACCCGCCAGCTCGGGCAGCACGTCGAGGTACAGGCTGTTGCGCAGGAAGGTGTGGTGCACGCCGGTGTCGCGGATGTGCTGCTCGGTCGCCCAGTGGTCACGGGCCAGCAGGAACGTCGCGTCGGGCGCAGCGCCGAGGAACGAGGTGTAGACGACGTGCTCGACACCGGCCTCGGCGGCCGCGTCGAGGAACGCCCGGTGCTGCCGGGCCCGGTCCTCGCTCTCGGCGGCCGAGACCATGAGCAGCAGCCGGACGCCGGTGAGCGCGATGACCGCCGCGGTCCGGTCGTCGTAGGGGGCCTCGAAGACGGTCGCACCGGGCAGGTCGGGGGCGCGGTCGTTCGAGCGCACCAGCAGGCGCTGCTCGACCCCGGTGGCGGCCAGGTCGCGTGCCACGAGCCCTCCCACGTGACCGGTGGCCCCCGTGACGGCGATGGGTGCAGCGGGTCGCGACGTCATCATGGTCCCCTCCTCGGGCGCGGACCGGCCGCGCCGACTCCCCCCGTGATCAGCATCCTGCCCCCGGACCGGGGCATCCGCACCCGCCGCGGGCGCGGGTGCGTGGCGGGGATGGCAGGATTGCCGGGAGTCCGTGCAGGTCCGGAGCCCGCCCGAGAGGGGTCGGAACCGCCCGAGAGGGGTGCGCAGTGAACGGCAACGCCACGTCGGTGCATCGCAACGTCGCGCTGCTGTCCCTCGCGACGACCATGGCGGACCGGGTCACCACCTCGGCGGACATCGACAGCCGGCTGCGTCCGGTGCTCAAGCGGCTGCGGCTGCCCAGCGGTCTGCTCCAGCGTGTCGCAGGGGTTCACGAGCGCCGCAACTGGGCCGACGGCCAGACCTTCGACGGTGCTGCGATCGCCGCAGGGGAGAAGGCCCTCGCCGAGGCCGGGGTGGACCGCAGCGAGATCGGGCTGCTGATCAACACCTCGGTGACCCGCAAGCACCTCGAGCCCTCGGTCGCGGTGCGCATCCACCACGGGCTGGGCCTGCCGTCGTCGGCGATCAACTTCGACCTCGCGAACGCCTGCCTCGGGTTCATCAACGGGATGAGCCTGGCCGCACAGCTCATCGACTCGGGTCAGGTCCGCTACGCGATCATCATCAACGGCGAGGACGCCGACGAGATCCAGGACAACACGATCGACCGGCTGCACCGCGAGGGCATCACCCGCAGCGACTTCATGAGCGAGTTCGCGACCCTGACCCTGGGCTCGGGCGCGGCGGCCGCGGTGCTCGGCCCGGCTGACGCCCATCCCGCGGGCCACCGCATCCTGGGTGGGGTGACCCGTGCGGCCACCCAGTTCAACGAGCTGTGCGTGGGCAGCGTCAGCGGGATGGTCACCGACGCCAAGGCCCTCCTCAAGGGCGGCATGGAGCTCGTGCTGTCCGCCTGGAAGGAGGCCATGGGCGACTGGAGCTGGGGCTCGATGGACCGCTACATCGTCCACCAGGTCTCCGACGTGCACACCGACGCCCTGGTCAAGGCCGTCGGGCTGGACCGCCGCAAGGTCCCGGTGACCTACCCGCACTACGGCAACGTCGGCCCCGCCTCGATCCCCATCACCCTCGCGCAGGAGGCCTCGACCCTCGAGCCGGGGCACCGGGTGCTGCTCATGGGCGTGGGCTCGGGCATCAACACCGCGATGATGGAGATCGCCTGGTGACACCTCGCCTGCCGGGTGCGGCCTGGGCAACGGCGCCGGCCGAGCTGCCCCCGCGCGGGCTGGCGGGCCTGGACCACTCCTTCTCGCGGGTGGTGACCGTCCCGCAGCACGGGGGCGGCGCGACCACCCACAGCTGGCACCTGCTCGACAACCAGGACCATCTGGCCGACCTGGGCGTCGCGCCCGTCGGGACCGTCCTGTGCGTGCACGGCAACCCGACGTGGTCCTACCTGTGGCGTCGGCTGGTCCGCGCCGCGACGGACGCCGCCGCGGCGGGCGGGCCGGCGTGGCGCGTGGTGGCGGTCGACCAGCTCGACATGGGGTTCTCGGCGCGCACCGGTTCCCCCCGCCCGCTCGCACGGCGGATCCGCGACCTCGGCGACCTGACCGACGGCCTGGGGCTGTCGGGCCCGGTGGTGACCCTCGGGCACGACTGGGGCGGGGTGGTGTCCCTCGGCTGGGCCGTGGACCACCCCGAGCTGCTCGCGGGCGTCGCGCTGCTCAACACCGCGGTGCACCAGCCCGAGGACGTCCCGATCCCCGCCCCGCTGCGGGTCGCCCTGCGGCCGGGCGTGCTGGGCCGGGTGACCGTGAGCACCCCGGCGTTCCTCGAGACCACCCTGGCCCTGGCCCGTCCCGCTCTGGACCCGGCGGTCAAGGACGGCTACCGCGCGCCCTACCGTGAGGCCTCCCGCCGGGGTGGCATCGGTGGCTTCGTGGCCGACATCCCCGCCGGTCCCGACCACCCCAGCCACGCCGAGCTGCGACGCGTCGCGCAGGGGGTCCGTGGCCTGGACGTCCCGGCCCTGCTGCTGTGGGGTCCCCGCGACCCGATCTTCGGCGACCGCTACCTCGACGACCTCGTCGACCGGCTGCCCCGCGCCGACGTGCACCGCTTCGAGACCGCGGGCCACCTGGTCGCCGAGGACGTCGACTACGCCACCGCCACCCTCACCTGGCTGCACGAACGGGAGGTGGGCACGACCTCGCAGGTCCTGGCAGGAGGCACCCCCGCAGGTGCGCCGCCCGACGGCGACCCGCCCCCCGCCGTCCCGTACCGGCCCCTCTGGCACCACCTCGAGGCGCAGCACGAGAGCACTGCGACGGCGCTGGTCGAGATGGCACCCCCGTCGGGCCCCGCGCCGCGGGTGGTCAGCTGGCGACTGCTCTCGCGGCGGGTCCACGAGCTCGCGGCCGGTCTGCGCACCATCGGCGTGCGCCCCGGTGACCGGGTCTCGTTGCTCGTGCCGCCCGGGGCGGACCTCACCGCGGTGCTCTACGCGTGCCTGCGGATCGGTGCGGTCGTCGTGGTCGTCGACGCCGGCCTGGGGCTGCGCGGCCTGACCCGTGCCGTCCGGGGCGCGTGGCCCGACCACGTGATCGGTGCCCTGCCGGGCCTGACCGCGGCGCGCGCCCTCGGCTGGCCCGGCCAGCGCATCTCGACCGTCCCGCTGCCCGGCCCCGCTGCGCGGGCGCTGGGAGTCTCGTTCTCGCTGGCGGACCTGTCCGACCTGGGACAGGCGGCGCTGCTGTCGCAGGGTGGTGGGCTGCCCGCCGAGCCGTCGGCGTCCGACACCGCAGCGGTGCTCTTCACCTCGGGGTCGACCGGGCCCGCCAAGGGCGTCGTCTACACCCACGCGCAGCTCGCGGCGGTGTGCGAGGCGCTGTGCGCGCAGTACGAGATCGGGCCCGGGACGGGACTGGTCGCGGGGTTCGCCCCGTTCGCCCTGCTGGCCCCGGCGCTGGGTGCCCGCTCGGTGACCCCCGCGATGGACGTGACCTCACCCAAGACCCTCACCGCCTCGTCGGTGGCGGCTGCGGCGGCCGCGGTCGACGCCACGGTGCTGTTCCTGTCGCCGGCAGCCCTGGCCAACGTGGTCGCCACGGCCGGGGCGCTCACCCGGGCCGACCACGAGGCGCTCGCGGGGGTGCGCACCTTCCTGTCCGCGGGCGCCCCGGTGCCCGAGCGGCTGCTCGCCGAGGCCGCCCGGCTGATGCCGTACGCCGAGCCGCACACCCCCTACGGCATGACCGAGGGGCTGCTGATGACCGACATCACCCTCGCCGGCATCCGCGCGGCCACCACGGGACCCGGGTCGGACGACGGTCCGGGCGGGGTGTGCGTGGGTGTGCCCACCGCGACCACCCGGGTCCGGGTCAGCGCCCTGGACGGGCAGGGGCGTGCGGTCGGCGCTCCCGGCACGACCCCGCACGTGACGGGGGAGATCGTCGTCTCCGCCCCGCACCTCAAGGACCACTACGACCGGCTGCACCTGACCGACCGGGTCAGCCGGCACGGCCTGGCCGGTGATCGTTGGCACCGCACCGGTGACGTCGGCCACCTCGACGACCACGGACGTCTGTGGGTCGAGGGACGTCTCGCGCACGTGATGGTCACGGCCGACGGCGTGGTGACCCCCGTCGGTCTCGAGCAGCGCGTGGAGACCGTGCCCGGGGTGGTGCGGGCCGCCGTCGTCGGTGTCGGGCCCCGGGGCACCCAGCAGCTCGTCGTCGTGGCCGAGACGGACCCGGTGGCGCGGCGGGTCGCGCTCGCGGTCCCCTCGGTGGCCTCGGCGGTCCGGGCTGCTGCGGGCGCCCCGGTCGCGGCGGTGCTCGTGGTGCCCCGGTTGCCCACGGACGTGCGGCACAACTCCAAGATCGACCGGGCGCACCTGTCGGGGTGGGCCGGGCAGGTCCTGGCCGGCGGTCGGGTGCGGCAGCCGTGAGGGTCCTGGTCACCGGTGCGAGCGGCCTGCTCGGGAGGGCCGTGGTCGAGCAGGTGCGTGGGGCCGGGCACGAGGTCCGCACGTTCCAGCGTCGCCCGAGCGGGCTCCGGGGGGTCCAGGACGTCCGGGGGTCGATCACCGTGCCGGCCGACGTCGAGCGTGCGGTGGTGGGCACCGACGCCGTGGTGCACCTCGCGGCGAAGGTCTCGCTCGCGGGGGACCCCGCCGACTTCGCCCGGGTCAACGTCGGCGGCACGGCCAACCTGCTCGCCGCGGCCCTGCGGCACGACGTCGCACGGTTCGTCCAGGTCTCCTCGCCGTCGGTGGCCCACACGGGGCTGTCGATCATGGGGGACGGTGCGCTCCCGGCTGACCCGGTGCACGCCCGGGGCGACTACGCGCGCTCCAAGGCCGAGGCCGAGCTGCTGGCCCTGGGGGCCGACTCCGCCTCGCTGCCGGTCGTCGCGGTGCGCCCGCACATCGTGTGGGGCCCGGGGGACACCCAGCTCGTGGCCCGGATCGTCGAGCGGGCGCGTGCGGGCCGGCTGCCGCTGCTCGGCCACGGGACGGCGCTGATCGACACCACCTACGTCGACAACGCGGCGTCGGCGATCGCCGCGGCCCTCGAGCGGCTGGGCGAGACCGATGCTGACGGCCGACCGGGGGGCGCGGTCCACGGACGGGCCTACGTGGTCACCAACGGTGAGCCGCGGCCGGTTGCCGAGATGATCGCCGGGATCTGCGCCGCGATGGGGGTTCCCGCGCCCCGGTGGCGGGTCCCGGCCGCGCTCGCGCGGGGTGCGGGTGGCGCGGTCGAGACCCTCTGGAGGCTGCGGCCCGGTGCGGACGAGCCGCCGATGACCCGCTTCCTGGCCGAGCAGCTCTCGACCGCGCACTGGTTCGACCAGCGACGCACGCGGGCCGACCTGCGCTGGCAGCCCACCGTCAGCCTCGACGACGGCCTGGCTCGGCTCGCCGCGAGCGCCCGCGGCTGAGCACGGCCGCGTCGGCGGGCACGCGGCCGGTGTGCTCAGTCAGGTGCGGGCTCGACGCCCCGTCGTCGCCGCGACCAGGCCACGACCGCCAGTGCGCCCACGGTCGTCGCCACCGGGAGCAGGGTCATCATCGTGGGCAGCTGCCACAGCGCGGGGACGATGGCGTCCCGAGAGGCGGCGCCGAGCTCGACGGTGCACGACGTGGTCCACCTGTCGATCTCCTCGCAGCGGCCCGGCCCCAGCACGACGTGGAACCCGCTCCGCGTCGAGACGAGCATCATCAGCGCCGCGGTCACCAGGGCAGGGACGAGACGTGCCCGGCGGGCCAGCGCCGCGGTGCCGGCACCCGCCACCGCCGCGGCGACGAGCGTGCCGATCCCGATCACGACGGTGTCCGCGACGATGTCGGTCACCGAGGGAAGGGAGGGGTGCAAGGCGTCGTAGGACATGACGTCCGTGCCGAACGGAGCGGGGACGAGCGCGGTCAGCAGCGTCCAGGCCACGAACCCGGTCAGCCCGAGCAGCCACATGAGCGGACGGTGCACCAGGCCGTGCCACGCCAGCACCGGCACGGCCAGCAGCGCCTGGCGTCGCCACCAGTGCCGGGCCGCGCGCTCCCCCTGCGCGCTCGCGACCCCGGCACGACCCTCGGTGAGGTCCCCGAGGAGCGCGTCCTGGTCGGACGCGAGGCCCGCGACGACCAGCTCGAGCGCCTGGTCGGTCGCGCCGGTACGACCGGCGGAGTCCGCGGGGGTGGTCGCGTGCCCCACGTCGTGGGCCCGGGCGCTCATGCCTGACCCCACAGGGGTGCGCTGCCCCACCGTCGGTCGGCGCACTCGCGCTCAGCCGCGAGCAGCTCTTTCGCGGCCGCCGTGAGGCGGTACTCCCGCCGTGAGCGGCCGCCGCGCACCGGCAGGGGTTCGGTGGCGTGCGACGTCAGCAGGCCCTTGGCCTCGAGCCGCGAGAGCGTCGTGTAGGCCGCCCCGACCGACATCTCACGTCCCCGTGCTCTGCTGACCTCCTCGCGCACGAGCAGCCCGTACGCCGCGCCGTCGTGCCGGGCGACCGCGAGCAGCACGTCGACCTCCAGACCGCCGGGTGCCCTCATGTCTCCCACTGTGTAGAACAAATGGTCCGGCGTCAAGCACCCGTGCCTGCAGCCGACCCTCGGCGGGGCACGTCCTTCAGAGCGCCAGCGTCCGGGCGAGCCAGTCCAGGGCCCACTGGGCCACGTTCTCGGTGTCCTGCATCAGGGCGTGGTCCGCGCCGCGGACGATCTCCAGGCGCGACCCCTCGGGGAGCAGCGGCAGGCCGACGCGCGACCGGGTCAGCAGCTCGTTCTCCTCGCCGTCGACCAGGGCGCCCCCGTGGACGAGGAGCACCGGGCAGGTGACCGCCCCCAGCAGCGCCGCCTGCCCGACGTCGGAGAAGTCCGCGAGGGTCTGGGTGCTGATGACGTTGTGCTCACGGGCGGTCGGCCCGTCGTCGAGCACCCGGGTGCGGCCGGTGCGCAGCAGCTCGGTCCAGTGATCGGGGCCCAGCACCTCGCGCCAGGGGTGGTTGATCGGTCCGGTGATCGCCCCGGTGAGGACCATCGCCACGACGTGCGCGGAGTGGGTGCGCAGGCAGACCAGCGAGCCGAGGCTGTGCCCGTGCAGCACCACCAGCCCGAAGCCCGCCTGCACCACGTGACCGATGGCCGCGTGCAGGTCCTCGACCTCGTGGGCGACCGTCACCACGTCGTCGTCGGAGGAGCCGCAGCCCGAGAAGTCGAAGGTCAACGTCGCGTGGCCGGCCTCGCGGTAGGCGGCCGCGAGGCGGTCGTTGCGACCGCGCGAGGACCGCTCGCCCAGGAACCCGTGGGCGAACACCACGGCGAGCCCCGAGGGCGGCTCGAGGGTCGGGGGCGTGAAGGTGCCCGACAGGTGCACGCCACGGGGCGTCGCGATCACGACCTCAGGCATGACCCCACGCTAGGGCGCTGCGATGTCGCGCGCATGAACGCCACGTTCCAACCGCAGCGCCGGGGTGCTACCCACCCACCCCACCTCGCTCACGCGAAGTCGCACCTTCGCACCGAGGACGCACTGGCGAACGTGCGTCCTGCGTGCAGATGTGCGACCTCGACGGAGCCGCGTGAACCGGGGGCGGAGGTGCACCGGACTCGTGAGGGCGATGCTGCCTCCGTGGTGGGCTGTGGGGCGAAGGACGAAGGTCCTGTACGCGTCGCTGCTCGCAGGTGAACGGTGAGAGGACAGCAGGACCGCCGTCGGCACGACCCTCCCGTCCCGCCTGGCCGTGCCCAGGGCGAACCCGGGAGGAGAACGGCCATGACCGCACCCGTCGTCGTCGGGGTCGAAGGCACCCCGTCGAGCCATGACGCCCTCGTCTGGGCCGCGCTCGCAGCGCGCGCCCGGCACTGCCCCCTGGAGATCGTCAACGCGGTCGGGGTCCCCTACGCGGACTACGACGTGTCGTTCGACGAGGCCGTCGAGCAGCACGCGAGGAGCCTGCTGCGCACCGAGGCCGAGCGGGCCCTCGAGGCCGCACCGGGTCTCGAGGTCCGGACCGAGGTGGACCGTGAGACCCCCGCCCGCGCCCTGACCGCCAGGTCGGAGACTGCCGCCCTGGTCGTGGTCGGCTCCCACCGGATGAGCCTGGCCGAGCGGGTGCTCTCCGGCTCGCGCTCGTACCAGGTGGCCGCCGGTTCACGGTGCCCGGTCGCTGTCGTGCCGGCCCTGCCAGGACCCGGGACGAGTGGCGTCGTCGTGGGTGTGGACGGGTCGCCGGACGGCGTGGCGGCCGTGGCGCTCGCCGCCGCCGAGGCCGACCGGACCGGGACCGACCTGCACGTCGTGCGCGCCTGGCAGGAACCCGCGGTCTACGTCTCGGCCGAGTACCTCGTCGGGGGCTTCGACGAGCAGCTCGCCGAGAACGAGCGGATGCTGATCGGCGAGAGCGTCGCCGGCCTGGCCGAGAAGTACCCCGACCTGGTGGTCCACCAGCACCTGGTCCGGGAGCAGCCGGCCACGGCACTGCTCGCCGCGGCCGCCGACGCCCGGCTCCTGGTGGTCGGCTCGCGCGGGCGGCACGGGGTGGTGCGGATGCTCCTGGGGTCGGTGAGCCACACGGTCGTGATCCACGCGCCGTGCCCGGTGCTGGTCGTTCGCACGAGCTGAGATCACGCGGATGGTCGGCGGGCCCGGCGCCCGCCGACCGTCTCGCGCAGTGGCGATGTCGGCGGACGGTGTGAGGATGTCTCCTGTGAATGATCAGGACGGCGTCCTCGACGGCGAGGCGCGGGCCGTCGCGGCCCTCGACGCGAGCGGGCTGCGCTACCGGCTCGTCCGGCACGGACCGGTCCGGACCCTCCAGGAGGCGGCCGCGGCCCGCAAGCTGACCCCGTCGCAGGTGGTCAAGACCCTGGTGGTCCGCCGCGGGGAGGACGACTACCTGTTCGTCCTGGTCCCCGGCGGGCGCACCATCTCCTGGCCCAAGCTCCGTGAGGTGCTCGGCGTCTCGCGGCTCTCGATGCCCGACGCCGCGGTCGCCCTGGCCGTGACCGGCTACGAGCGGGGCACCATCACCCCTTTCGGAGCCGCCCACGCCTGGCCGGTCGTCGCCGACGCCCGCGTGGCCGGCCGAGCGATGTCGATCGGGGCGGGGGCGCACGGGACGTCCGCAACGGTGGACGGCAGCCGCATGGTGCTGGCCCTGGGCGCGACCGTCGCGGACGTCACCGACGAGGAGCCGTCCGAACCGACCGCCTGACGCCACCGGCGGATCCCGCCACCGTGGAACACCACGAGGCGCTCGGACGTCCTACCCAGGGGGCGTTCGGCCCACCGACGATGAGAGGTGCTGTGACGCACGACGACGATCTGCCTGACGACGGCAACCGGGGTGCCGACGGCATCTCGGTGGCCGACGAGGGCGACGGCACCCTGGTGACCCTCTGGGGCGAGGTCGACGCCTCGCTGCGCGAGCAGGCCAGCGCCTCGATGATCGAGGTGGCCCGCCGCGGCGGGCCGGTCGTCATCGACGCCTCGCGGGTGCGTTTCATCGACTCGACCGGGATCGCCTTCGTGATCCAGCTGCACCGCCTGGGCGACGAGGGTGCGCAGCTGTGCACCCTGCGCAACCCGCCCCACCACGTGCTCGACCTGCTCGAGATGGTCGGGCTCCAGGGTCACCTCCGCATCGAGCGGACCGACGAGGCCCTGGCGGCGTCCAGCGGCCCGGCGACCGGCCGCTCCGCGTCCGGCGACGCAGCCCTGGCCGACCTGGCACCGACAGTGGCCTAGCGAGGCGGCGTGGGGGGACGTCGGGAGGTCGTGCACCGTGCGGTCGGCCACGTGGCCGTCGCAGGGCTGGTGCTCGCCGCAGGGGCGCTCGTGGCCTGCACGCCCGCCCCGCAGGACGCACCTGCCTCGACCGAGGAGCCGTCCCCGCCCGGCGAGGACTCCTCGCCGCAGCCCGTCGACATGCCCGGCCACGCCGCCGGGCGGCAGGCCGCATGGGTGATCGAGCAGCTCGAGGCCGACAGCGGCAGCCCGGTCCCCGAGGCCGCCGAGCGTTTCGCGGACCTCTTCCTCGAGGAGATCCCGGCGGACCAGCTCCCTGCGGTGCTCGACCAGGTGCGGGCCCTAGGCCCCTGGGTGCCCACAGCCGTCACCGGGGACGCGAGCAGCCTCGAGGTGCTCCTCGAAGGACCCGCGAGCAGCCTCCTCATGCAGCTCGCGGTGGACGAGGACGAGCGCATCATCGGTCTCTTCTTCGGCGAGCCTCCCCCACCACGCGACCCGGCGACCTCCTGGGAGGGTCTCCTCGACGAGGTCGACGACCTGCCCGGCGAGACCTCGCTGCTCGTCGCGACCGTCGCGCACGACGGCACCTGCGTCGCACTCGACGGCCTTCCCGCGGGCAGCGCGGCCGGTGAGCAGCTGCCCGTCGGCTCGATCATCAAGCTCTACGTCCTGGGCGCCGTGGTCGATGCGGTGGGCCGTGGTGACCTGGCCTGGGACGAGCGGCTGACGCTCACCGACGACCTGCGCTCGCTGCCCTCGGGAGAGCTCCAGGACGCACCGACCGGCACCACGGTCACGGTCGAGGAGGCTGCCCGGGCGATGATCGCCATCAGCGACAACACCGCCACGGACCTCCTGGTGGACGCCGTCGGCCGCGAGCAGGTCGAGCAGGCGCTGACCGACCTGGGGCACGCCGACCCCGGTGCGAACATCCCGCTCGCCACCACGCGTGAGCTCTTCCAGCTGGGCTGGGGAGGTGGAGCGGCACTGCGCGAGGAGTGGCGCGACGCCGGCACCGACGCGCGCCGTGCCCTGCTGGACGGCCTCCCGGGCGGTGAGATCGACATCGACCTCGCCGAGATCGGCCAGGTCGCGGCCTGGACCCACGACGTGGACTGGTTCGCGACCGCCGACGACCTCTGCGCGGCGCACGTGGGCCTCGCCGAGCGGGCCGAGACCTCCCACGGCGCCGTCCTGCGCGAGATCCTCGCGGCCAACCCGGGCCTGGGTGAGGAGGCTCAGGAGTGGGCCTACGTGGCCTTCAAGGGCGGCAGCTCGGTGGGCACGATGGCCGGCGCCTGGTACGCCGAGCCCGACGGCGGTGCGGCGACCGTCGTGGTGCTGCAGACCGCGGCCGTGGACCCCCGGCAGGCCCTGCCGGGGGTCACGATGGTCGGGATCGCCGAGGACGCCCTGCGGCTGTCCCGCTGAGTCCGGACCGGTGCGCTCAGCCCAGCGTCTCGGGCAGCGTCGGCGTTCCGGCACCCAGGACGTGCTCGGCGAGGAAGCCGTTGACCACCTGGTACCAGACCTTCGCGTGCTGCGGGGTCAGGATCCAGTGGTTCTCGTCAGGGAAGTACAGGAAGCGGTGCGGCGTGCGGCCCTCGTCGTCGGCGGCCAGCTGCGAGGCGGCGAGCAGCTCGTACCAGAGCCGCAGGCCCTCGCCGATCGGCACCCGGTAGTCCTTGTCGCCGTGGACCACGAGCATCGGGGTGCGGATCTCGCCCACGTTGCGGTGCGGGGAGTAGCGCTCGGCCATCTCGGCGGTCATCTCGCGCGCCCAGTAGAAGGAGGCGTCGGTCGTGGGGCCGAACTGGTCCAGGGCCCACAGGCTCGCGTGCGTGACGACGGCCTGGAAGCGGTCGGTCTGACCCGCTACCCAGTTCGCCATGTAGCCACCGAACGAGCCACCCATCGCTGCCGTGCGGGTCTCGTCGATGTCCTCGCGTGCCACGGTCGCGTCGGTGATCGCCATCAGGTCGGTGTAGGGCTCGGCGCCCCAGCGACCCCAGCCGCGCTGCACGAAGTCCTGGCCGTAGCCGGTCGACAGGGCCGGGTCGGGCAGCAGGACGGCGTACCCCTGGGCGACCATCAGCCACGGGTTCCAGCGCCACGACCAGGTGTTCCACGAGCCCAGCGGGCCACCGTGGATCCACAGCAGCAGGGGAGCGGGGTCCTCGGGGCCCGAGCCGTCGGGCAGGGCGAGCCAGCCGCGGACCTCGGTCGCCTCGTCGCCCTCGCCCACCGTGGTGCGCACCTCGGTGAGCATGCCGGGCAGCGTGGGCGGCGGCGCCGGTGCGCGGAGCACCGTGACCGTCCCCCGCGGGCGGTTCTCGACGGCGGTGAGCTGGACCCGGACCGGGTGCGCCGGCGCGAGGTAGGAGCTGCGCAGGGCGTAGACGACGCTCGCGTCGGGTGCGACCTGGAGGTCGGAGTACGCCGAGTCGTCGTGGGTGAGCTGCTCGATGGTGTCGGTGGCCAGGTCGATCGCGAAGACCGGTGCGCGACCGTCCTGGTCGGCGGTCACCAGCAGGCCCGAGCCGTCCGGGAGCCACTGGGCGCCGGTGGCCCAGCGGTCCCAGCCGGCGACGAGCTGCCGCGGTGCGGCGGTACCGGTCTGGGTGCCCAGCGGCAGCAGGTGCAGGGTGCGGCGGGGCGCCTGGTCGGGGGTCGAGACGGACTCGCGGACGTAGACCACCGCGGTGCCGTCGGGGGAGATCGCGGGCGAGCCGAGGTCGGCGTCGGGGTCGTCGACCAGCACGGTCCGCTGCTGGGTGTCGATGTCGAGCAGCACCAGGGCCGTGCGGTACGCGCCCTTGGCCTGCGGGAGCCGCCAGGTCGAGACCACGAAGGACCCGTCGGGGCTGAAGTCGTACTCGGCCTCACGCAGCGCGTGGCCGGGCTCGGGGGCCAGGTCACGGACCTTGAGGTGCTCGATGCTGAGCCCGGCGACCTCGACCGACCGGGCCAGGTCGTCGCGCGCCTCGAAGTGCCAGCCCAGCAGGTGCGGTGAGTCGGGGCCCAGGTCGTGGTCCCAGTACCGCACGGGGTAGCCGTCGTGCAGGATCGCGTTGACCTTGGTGTCCTTGCGCAGCTTGCGCAGGGTCTCGTCGTGCGCGCCGTCCTTGGCGCTGGGCAGCATGTCCGTCGCGAAGACCACGGCGGGGGAGGAGTGCGCCGTCCGGACGCCGCGGACCCCTCCGGGGCAGGTCGCGACGATGCGCGCCTCGCCGCCACCGGCCGGGAGCACCCACAGGGCCGGCTGGTCGGAGCCCTTGTCGGCGTCGTCGGCAGCGTCGGCGTTGGGCCGCGAGGAGGTGAAGAGGAGGTCGCCGTCGGGGGTGAACGCCGCGCCCGACTCACCCTGCGCGCTGCGCGTCAGCCGGCGCGCGGGCCGGGCCCGGGTCGGGTAGACCTCCCAGAGCGCGGTGTGCACCTTGGTGGCGTCGTGGTTCAGCGTCGCGACCTGGGTGACCAGCCGGGAGCCGTCGGGGGACAGCACCAGGCCCGACATCCGTGGCAGGGCGACATACTCGTCGAGGTCGTGGAAGGCCGTCAGCAACGGTGGGAACGCGCCGTCGCCCACCGAGTCGGTGGTCTGGACGAGACGGAGTCCGGGACCTGGCTCGTTCGTGGACGGCATCGTGACCTCCTGGTCGTGCGTGCAGAGCTCTGGACCGGCGCAGCGCGGAGCGATGTGTCGGCGAATGGTGTATCGGCGCGCAGGACGGCGTCTTGATCTCCGGCGGCAGATCTCACCCGGGATCCTGCCACTGATCGGACCGGTTCCGGGCAGGACCCCGGCCTGTCCCGCGGGTCGCCGGGGGATGTCGGTGCGCTGGGCTACCGTCGCGGCCATGCGGATCCTGCACACGAGCGACTGGCACCTGGGTCGCACGCTGCACGGGGTCGACCTGCTCACCCACCAGGCCGCGTACCTCGACCACCTGGTCGAGGTGGTGCGCGCGGAGGCCGTCGACGCGGTCGTGGTCGCCGGGGACGTGTACGACCGCGCCGTCCCGCCGGTCGAGGCCGTGACGATGCTCGGCGAGGCCCTGACCAGGATCTCCGAGCACGCCCCGGTGGTCGTCACCCCGGGCAACCACGACTCGGCGATCCGGCTCGGCTTCGGGGCCTCGCTGATGCGGGACGGCGTGCACCTGCGGGCCAGGGTCGCCGACGTCGGCCGCCCGGTCGAGCTCGTGGACCCCACCGACGGTGCGCCGGTGCTGGTCTACGCGCTGCCCTACCTGGACCCCGACGCGGTACGTCGCGAGCTCGCCGACGGCGACGGCGCGCAGGACCGCGCCGCCGACGACGACCGCGGGGCGCTGCTGCCGGGCTCGTCGGTGCCCCTGCTGCCGCGCTCCCACGAGGCGGTGATGTCCGCGGCGATGCGCCGGGTGCGCCGCGACCTCGGGTCGCGTCAGGCCGCGTCCGGCACGCGCCTGCGCAGCGTCGTCATGGCTCATGCGTTCGTCGTGGGCGGCCAGGCCTCGGACTCCGAGCGTGACATCCGGGTCGGTGGGGTGGACTCGGTGCGCGCCGGGGTCTTCGAGGGTGTCGACTACGTCGCCCTGGGACACCTGCACGGCCGGCAGCGGCTGACCTTCCCCGCGCGGCCCGATGCGCAGATCCTTGGTCGCCCGACGCCGGAGCTGCACTACTCGGGTTCGCCGCTGGCCTACTCCTTCTCGGAGAAGAACCACCGCAAGGCCTCGCTGCTGGTCGCGCTCGGGCCGGACGGTGACGTGACGGTCGATGCCGTCGAGGCCCCTGTGCCGCGTCGGCTCGCCGAGGTCGAGGGCACCCTCGAGGACCTGCTGGGTCCCGCGGGTGAGCCGCACCTGGACCACTGGGTGCGGGTGGTCGTGACCGACCACGCCCGGCCGGCCGACCTCTACGCCCGGGTCAAGGACCGCTTCGCGCACGCCCTGACGGTCGAGCACCGGCCCGCCGACCGCGCCGAGCGACGGCACGCCGCGGTGGTGACCTCCGCGAGCGACCCCCGGCAGGTCGCCGCGGAATTCGTCGAGCACGTGACGGGTGCGGCGCCCACCCCCGAGGAGCTCGACGTGCTGCGTCGCGCCTACGAGCACGTGCTGGCCGGGGAGCGCAGCGCCTGATGCACCTGCACCGGTTGGTCCTGCAGGCCGTGGGGCCGTTCGCGGGTGAGCACACCATCGACTTCGCCGAGCTCGGCGCCTCAGGGATCTTCCTGCTCGAGGGGCCTACCGGTGCGGGGAAGTCGACGCTGATCGACGCGATCGTCTTCGCGCTCTACGGCAAGGTCGCCTCGAAGGACGCGAGCGAGGAGCGGTTGCGTTCGGGGCACGCCGCGGCCGAGGTCGAGACCTTCGTGGACCTCGTCGTCGAGGTCGGCTCGGGCGTGTACCGGGTGCGGCGCACCCCGGCCTACGAACGGCCCAAGCAGCGCGGCCAGGGCACCACCAAGCAGCAGGCAGGCGTCAGGCTCTGGCGGCTGACCAGCCCTGACCGGCCCGAGGACGGCGAGCTGATGAGCGCCCGCCTGGACGAGGCCGGGGCCGAGCTGCAACGCCTGGTCGGGCTCGACCGTGCGCAGTTCGTGCAGACGATCGTGCTTCCGCAGGGAGAGTTCGCAGGCTTCCTGCGGGCCAACCCCGAGGACCGCCGCGGGCTGCTCCAGAAGGTGTTCGGCACCGAGGTCTACGAGCAGATGCAGGAGCGTCTGGCCCGGCTGCGGGTCGACGCCGAGCGGGCGATCACGGCCGCTCGGGCCGCGGTGGCCGACGCCACGTCCCGGTTCGTCGGTGCTGCCGATCTCGACGAGGACCAGGCCCGCGAGGTGCGGGTCGAGGTCGAGCGGCTCGTGGGTGAGGGCACCGGTCTGCTGGACCGCGTGGCCGAGCACGTGCGTCGCACGCGTGCCGAGGCCCAGGAGGCGGCGAGCGCGGCGAACATCGCCGAGCAACGGTGTGCGGCGACCCGACAGGCGCTGGACGACGCGAAGGAGCTCGCCGCGGCCGTGAGTCGACGCGACACCCTGCGGGCCGAGCTCGGGCGGCTCAGCGGGTCGGCCGCCGAGCACGCGCAGAGCCTCGCCCGACGGGACGCCGCGCACCAGGCGGCCGTGGTGGCACCCCTGCTGCGCGCTGTCGAGAAGGCCCGGACCACCGTCGCTCGCGCGGAGGCGGCGCTCGACGAGGCCCGGACGCACGCCCCCGGCGACCTTCGTGCCCGGGTGGTCGAGAGGCCCGTCGGCGAGGCGAGGTCCACGCTGGTCGCCGAGCACGAGGAGTGCGCAGCCCTGGGGGCGACGCTGCTGCGCCTCGTCGAGCTCGAGCAGACGCTGGACCGACGCCGGCACGACCTCGCGGCCCTGCACGCCGCGGTCGAAGACCGCCTCGTCGAGCGTGACCGCCTCCACGCCGAGCTCACCGCCCGGCCCGGTGCCCGCGAGCTGCTCGCCGCCGAGGTCGCGCGGGCCGCCACCGTCGCGGCCGGCCTCGACGGCGCCGAGCACCGGGCGACGGCGGCTGAGCAGCAGCTCGCCGCGGCCGAGGAGGTCGCCGCGTTGACCGTCCGGCTCGAGCACGCCGAGGACCGTCTCGCGAGCGCCGCCGCCCGTGCCCGCGAGACCGTGGCCGCCGAGTCGGCCGTGCGGGCCGCCCGGATCGCAGGCATCGCCGGGGAGCTCGCCGCCGGCCTCGTCGACGGGCAACCCTGTGCGGTCTGCGGGGCGACGGAGCACCCACGGCCCGCGCAGCAGGGCCCGGACCATGTCGACGCCGACCGCGTCGAGGCGGCCGAGGTCGAACGGGTCGCTGCCGAGAAGGCGCTCGCGGAGGCCTCAGCGGGTGCGGCGACCCTGCGTGAGCGGCTGGACCACCGTCGTCGCGCGACCGGAGGGCTGGACCAGGAGGCCGCGAAGATCCTGCTGCTCGCCGCGCAGGACGACGTCCGGACGGCGGTCTCGGCGATCGACCGGCACACCCGGCTCGAGCAGGACCTGGTGGGTCACGACGCCGCCACCGTGGCCCTCGAGGCCCGGATCTCGACCCTGACCTCGACGATCGCGGGGGACCAGTCGCGGCTCACCGCGCATCGGGAGCACCTCGGGTCCGACGTGCAGGAGGTCGAGGCGGCCCGGCAGGAAGCCTCCTCGGTCCAGGCCCGACGCGCCGACGTGCTCGAGCGGGGACGCCTGACCCGGACGTGGCTCGACACCCTCGACGCCGCAGGTGCCGCGCGCACCCACCACGCCGAGCGCTCGGCCGAGCTCGTCTCCGGGCTGTCCGAGACCTCGTTCGCGACCATCGACGAAGCCCGCGCCGCGCAGCTCGACGGCCCGGCCCTCGGAGCGCTGGACCAGCGGATCCGCGAGTACCAGGACGCACTGGCCCAGGTGACCGCCGGGCTCGCCGAGGAGCGCATCGCCGCACTGCCCGCCCACGTCGACGTCGACGTCGATGCCGCTCGAGCCGCGCACCTGGCCGCTGACGCGCACGCCACCGCCTGCACCGGTGAGGCCGCCCGTCTGCGGCACCGGGCGTCGTCGTCGGGCACCGCCGGGCAGGAGGTCGAGCGAGCCGTCGCGGCCTGGGCGCGGGCGCAGCAGGAGGCCGGCCCCGTGGTCCGGATGGCCAACCTCGCCGCGGCGAACGGCGGGGACAACGCGCACCAGCTGACCCTGGCGACGTACGTGCTGGCTCGGCGCTTCGAGGACGTCGTCGCAGCGGCCAACGACCGGCTCGTGGTCATGTCGGGCGGTCGCTACGAGCTGGTCCGCAGCGAGGAGCGCGAGGCGGTGCTGGCGCGCAAGAGGGGCCTGGCGATGAAGGTCGTCGACCACGAGACCGAGTCCGAGCGGGACCCCCGCACGCTGTCCGGTGGCGAGACCTTCTACGTCTCGCTGTGCCTGGCCCTGGGCCTGGCCGACGTCGTCACCGCCGAGGCCGGGGGCATCGACCTCGGCACCCTGTTCGTCGACGAGGGTTTCGGCTCGCTGGACCCCGAGACCCTCGAGACCGTGCTCGGTGAACTCGGCCGGCTGCGTGACGGCGGACGCGTGGTCGGGGTCGTCTCGCACGTCGAGGCGCTCAAGCAGTCCATCGCCGAGCGCATCGAGGTCCGCCGCCTCGAGGACGGCTCGAGCACGTTGACCGTCCGGGCCTGAGCCTCTCCGGCGGAGGCCTCGCTACCAGGACCAGCCCCGCGAGGCGAGCTCGATCTCCTCACGGAACCGCTCGGGCTCGGTGCGTGGTGCGGTCGCCTCGAGCTCGACCCCCGCCAGTCGGCACGCCTCGTCGAGCAGGTCGTCGTAGGCGGCCTGGGTGGCCTGGATCCGCTTGCCGCGGGCCCACGCCCGCTGGTCGGCCTCGAGGGCCAGCAGCTGGGTCGCGAGGAACCCCAGCCGCACCTGCAACGACAACGCGGCGAAGGGGTCGGGCTCGGGGGGTGGTGAGGGGCGACGGGTCAGGTGGAGCCGTCGACGCACCGCGGCCGCTCTCGTCGCGAGGGCCCTGGTCCGACAGCTCAGCCGCGCGCGCCATCGCGGCGGGGGCCCGGGCTCGGGGAACAGGAGCATCGCCAGCAGTCCGAAGGCCACCGTCGGAAGAGCGATCCAGAACAGACCCATCATCTGCCTGCGCCGTCCCTCGCCGATGAGGTGATCCGACCAGCCTAGGCCTGCGGCACGCACCCCACCACCGTTCTGCCTCACGGATCCGCGGTGCCCCGGTGCGGGGCCACCGGGTGGCCGCGCGGGCCTGCGCGGGCCCCGGTGCGCGGGCCTGTCTAGGGTCGGGGCATGGGACGACGTGCAGTGGTGGGTGTGGTGGTCGTGGTGGGCGTGCTGGTCGGCGGTGCGGCGGTGGCCGACGGGGTGATCCGGGAGCGCACCGAGGAGCGCCTCGCGACCGACCTGCAGACCCAGATCCCCGGGCTGGACACCCCGCCCGAGGTGACGATCAGCGGGTTCCCGTTCCTGACCCAGGTGCTCGCCGGTGAGCTCCAGGACGTGCACGTCACCGCCCCCACCGCCACCGTCGAGGGCCTGCGGATGGAGCAGATCGACGTCCGGCTGCGCGGGGTCACCACCGGCGAGCCGTACTCCGCGCGAGACGCCGGCATGACGGCCTTCCTGCCGATCCGCGCCGTGCAGGACGCCCTGGGCATCCCGTTCGACCTCGCCGTCAGCGGTGAGTACCTGACGACCTCGGCCACCGTGCTCGGGCTGGCCGTGGACGTCGAGCTCGTGCCGCGGGCCGCCGGACGCGCGATCGAGATCGACGTCGAGACCTTCGGCCTGGGTGGTGTCCGGGTCGGTGCCCAGGACCTCCCCCGGGGGTTGGGTGACCAGCTCCAGGGGCTCAGCTTTCCCGTCGAGGGTCTTCCGCAGGGCATCGAGCTGACCGACCTGCGCGTGCGCGGCGACGGTGTCGAGCTGACCGCCGAGGGGACAGACGTCGTGCTGGACGAGACCGCGCTGCCCTGAGCTCGATCGCAGGCCCGGTCGTGGGACCTCTGGCGTGGTCTGCCGGGCGGCGTGGCGCTATGTTCCAGGGCGAGGCCCCGCGCATCCACGGGACCGGTAGGCGGCGCCGCGCACCACCCCCGCGCCCGTTGCCGACGTCACCACCTGATCCGGTGCGCCGCGAACGACGCGCCCTGCGCGCCCGGCGCCCCAGCACCCGTGAACGAGCAGGATCGAGACCGTCGTGCCGAAGACTCACGCCCACGCCCAGCGTCCCCGAGAGCAGTGGTCCGGACAGCTCGGCTTCGTGCTGGCCGCGATCGGCTCGGCCGTCGGTCTGGGCAACATCTGGCGCTTCCCCGGGGTGGCGTACGAGAACGGCGGCGGCGCCTTCCTCATCCCGTACCTCGTGGCGCTGCTCACCGCGGGCATCCCGATCCTGTGGCTCGACTACTCCCTGGGTCACCGGTTCCGCGGGGCGGCCCCCACGGTCTTCCGGCGCCTGACACGGGGCAAGGGGGAGATCCTGGGTTGGTTCCAGGTCACGATCTCCTGCGCGATCATCCTGTACTACACGGTGATCATCGCCTGGTCGGCGAGCTACGTCTGGTTCTCGGTGGACCGTCGCTGGGGTGAGGACCCGGCCGGGTTCCTCATCGGCGAGTACCTGCAGGCCGGCGACCCGGGCATCAGCACCACGATCGTGCCCTCGGTGCTCATCCCCCTGGTGGGCATCTGGGTCGTGGCCATCGCGATCCTGGCCCTGGGGGTCCAGAAGGGCGTCGAGCGCGCCAACCTGATCTTCATCCCGCTGCTCGTGATCATGTTCCTGGGGCTGGTCATCCGCGCGGTGACCCTGCCCGGCGCCCTGGACGGGCTCAACGCCTTCTTCACCCCCGAGTGGGCGGCACTGACCGACCCCGGGGTGTGGATCTCGGCCTACAGCCAGATCTTCTTCTCGCTGTCCATCGCCTTCGGCATCATGATCACCTACTCCTCGTACCTCAAGCGCCGGGCCAACCTGGCCACCACGGGCCTGGTCGTCGGGTTCGCGAACTCCTCCTTCGAGCTGCTGGCCGGCATCGGGGTGTTCAGCGCGCTCGGGTTCATGGCCATGCAGAGCGGCGTGCCGGTGGCCGAGCTGCCGAACATCGCCGGGGTCACCCTCGCGTTCATCGCCTTCCCGCAGATCATCTCGATGATGCCTGGCGGGCAGCTCTTCGGTGTGCTCTTCTTCGGTTCGCTGACCCTGGCGGGCATGACGTCGCTGCTGTCGATCCTGCAGGTGGTCTCGGCCGCCTTCCAGGAGAAGTTCGGCATCACCCCGCGCCAGGCCGCCCTGCGCATCGGGGGTGTCGCGGCCCTCGTCTCGATCGCCCTGTTCTCCACCACGACGGCCCTGCCGCTGCTCGACACCGTCGACAAGTACGTCAACGAGGTCGGCGTGGCGGGATCGGCCGTGGTGATGGCCGTCGTCGTGACCTGGGTGGTGCGCAGGCTCCCTGAGCTCCAGGGGCACCTGAACAACCGGCCGGGGGTGCGGGTCGGCGGCTGGTGGCGGGTGCTGGTCGGCGTCGTCGTCCCGGTGGTGCTCGGGTACATCCTGATCTCGGGCATCCGCACCCTGATCGTCGAGGGCTACGACGAGTACCCGCGCTGGTTCACGAACACCTTCGGCTGGGGGACCATCGCGGCCCTGGTCGTGCTGGCCGGTCTGATGACGGTGCTGCGCTGGCGCCGCAGCCCGGACGACTACCAGCCTGAGGAGCTGCCCGGGCTGCACGGCGACACGAGGGAGGTCGGACGATGACGACGACGGCACTGGTCTTCATGCTGCTCGCGATGGTGCTGGTGTGGGGCGGGCTGGTGGTCAGCATCCTGCGGCTGCGACGCGACGGGAACGACGCCGGCTGGGACGAGCACGGTGACCCGGTCGACGGTCATCCGGGGGTCGGGCGGGAGTAGCGTCGGCGACCATGACCACCCCGCACATCGCCGCGCAGCCCGGTGACCTCGCCCCCGACGTCCTCATGCCCGGTGACCCGCTCCGGGCCCGCCGCATCGCCGAGGAGGTGCTCGACGACGCGCGCCTGGTCACCGAGGTGCGTGGCATCCTCGGTTACACCGGCACCCACCAGGGCCGCCCGGTGTCGGTGCTGGCCAGCGGCATGGGCATGCCGTCGATGGCGATCTACGCGACCGAGCTCTACCGGTTCTTCGGGGTGCGGCGGATCATCCGCATCGGGACGGCGGGCGGCATGGCCGACCGCGTGCGGGTCGGGGACGTCGTGATCGCGAGCGCCGCGCACACCGACTCGGCGATGACCGCGAACCGCATCCCGGGCATCCACTACAGCCACGCACCCGGCTTCGCGCTGACGATGGCGGCCGCCTCGGCGGCGGGGTTCCGGCCCGGTGTGACGCCCGACGGCGTCCACGTGGGCGCGGTGCTCTCGAGCGACGTCTTCTACGCCGAGCGACCCGAGGCCACGGCGCTGCTGGTGCAGCGGGGGACGCTCGCGGTCGAGATGGAGGCGGCCGCCCTGTACGCCGTCGCGGACGCCGAGGGCGGCCAGGCGCTGACCATCTGCACCGTCTCGGACCTGATCTCCGGCGGCGAGTCGCTCTCGGCCGACGAGCGCGAACGCCTGTTCGCGAGGTCGGTCCAGCTGGGGCTGGCGGCCTTCGCCGCCTGAGCTCACTCCTGGGGTGCGGGTCGTGCCTCGTGCCCGGGCTTCCCGTGGGTGCGGTTCTGCTCCTTGAGCCGGGCCTCGTAGACGTGGCGACGACCGTCCATGAGTTGCTCGCGCACGGTGCGCTCCCAGTCGCGGAACGGCTGCCAGTACGAGTCGTCGTAGTCCTCGACGATCTGGAAGGTCCACCGCTTGGCGATGACGTTGCGGCCGAAGAGCTCGGTGCGCATCGCCCCGGCGAGGTCCCCGTGCCCGGCCTCCTCGAGCGCGTCGAGGGCCTCGACGAGGTCGTTGTCCGCGCGCCCGGTCATCCGGTGGAACCCGTAGAGCATCCCGCGCGCCTGCTCGACCACCTCGAGGGCCGCGGTGAGCTTCCCGACGGCGACCACCGTGGCGTCGTCGACCCCCGCGGGCACCTGGTGCGCGGGGTCTGGTCCCTGCGGGGTCGAACCGGCCGGGGAGGGCACCTCGGAGTGGCGTGGGGGCGTCATCTCGTGATCCAACGACGCCGGGGGGTGAACTGCAACCGCAGCGGGTCACGTCGGTCCTCACTCTGCCGATGGGCTGGAGGACGGCGCCGACGGGCACCGCGACGGCAGCGGAGGTGGGCCATGACGCAGACGACGACCATCGCGACGGACCGGTCGGTCACCGACGTGCACCGTCCTCGGTCCGAGGCGCACCGTCCCCGGCCGGACGCCACCGTCCTGTCGATCCACGGCACCGACTCCCGGGGGTTCCCGGTGACCTGGCACGTGACGTCGTTGGCGGACGACGGCGTGGCGGGCACCTACCTGATCGAGCGTGCCGCGGGCGACATCCGTTCACCCGCGGTCTGGATGCAGGCGCAGCGGCACGCGATGACCGTCGGTGAGCCCGAGGTCCTCGAGCTGGTGCGTCAGGTGATGTTCGGCGAAGGCCCGGGCCACTGACCCTTCGCGGCGACGCCGGGGAGCGTCGGGCGCCGGTGCGAGACTGGTCGGATGGCATCCTCCGACCCGGTTGCCCGGATCCCCTTCGCCCCGGCACCGCGTGACTTCCCCGGCCATCCGATGCCCCCGTCGGTGCCTGCGGGCATGCGCCTCGAGCTCAGCCGCGCCCCGCTCGTCGAGGGCAGGGGTGCGGAGTTCGACGAGTGGATGGCGATGCTCAACTCGCGGCCCGAGGAGCTTCAAGCGGGGCTCCCGGCGGAGAGGGTCGTGTTCGAGGCGACCTTCTTGCACGTCGAGGCCGATGGTTCACGCTGGATGTACCACCTCACGCTGCGGGGCGAGGAGTCGGGCGGGCTCGACGAGTCCATCCCGATCGACGCCGACCACGCCGCCTGCTCCCGGCGCGTCAAGATGCCGGGCTGGGAGGAGCTCGCACCGCGGTTCATGCTCGCGCCGGATCATCTGCTCGAGGCCATGCGGTCGTGGGCGGTCACGGGTGAGCGATGAGGTCGGGACCCTCGCGCCACGACTGCGGGCGCGGTGGCCTGGTCAGGTGAGGGCGTCGACGACGACGCGGGCGGCCTCGGCGAGCAGCGCGTCGTCGGCCAGGGCATCCGGCTGCTCCCGGTTCGAGAGGATCGCGATGACCAGCGGGTCGCCGTCGGGAGGCCAGACGACGGCGATGACGTTGCGGGTCCCGTAGCCACCACCGCCGGTGCGGTCACCGACCTGCCAGTCCTCGGGGACGGCAGCGCGCACCAGCGTGTCCCCGGTCGTGTTCCCGACCAGCCACGCGGTCAGCTGCTCGCGCTCGGCCGGTCCGAGCGCGTCCTGGAGGACCACCGCACGCAGCGACCTGGCGAGTGCTCGTGGCGTGCTGGTGTCCCGCTCGTCGCCCGGGGTGGCCTCGTTGAGCATCGGCTCGTAACGGTCGACCCGGGTGACCTCGTCGCCCATCTCGCGCAGGGTGGCCGTCAGCCCCGCGGGCCCGTCGACGGCGTCGATCAGGAGGTTCGCCGCGGTGTTGTCGCTGAAGCGCACGGCAGCGTCGCCCAGCTCGCGCAGGGTCATGCCGGTCGACACCCGCTCTGCCGTGACGGGCGAGTGGGGTACCAGGTCGGCCTCGCTGAAGCTCACGACCTCGTCGATGCCGTCCACCCCGAAGCGGTCCAGGACGGCCGCGGCGGCGAACGCCTTGAAGGTCGACGCGTGGGCGAAGTGCTCGTCGGCGCGGAAGGCGACCTCCTGCTCGGTGCCGGTGTGCACGGCGAGCACGCCCAGCCGTGCGTCGTAGGTCGCCTCGAGGGCGGTGAGCGCGGCGCGGGTCTCGGCGTCCAGGTCGGGGTCGGGGGTGGGTCGCGGGGTCGTGCTCGGGCCAGGACTGCTCGTGGTCGGGTCCACCGGCGGCGGGTCCGCGGCGGGCGCGTCGGTCCGGGCGGGGGAGCAGGCGACCAGCACGAGCAGCGCAGGGACCACCAGCCTGGTCAGGACCCTCCGTGCTCCACGACGACCCGTCCGCGGGTGACCGGGGTCGCGGGACGGCGCAGGTGGGCGACCGCCGTCGTGCCTAGCCGCACAGGCCGATGAACGCACCGAGCTCCTCCAGCATCTCTGGTCGGGTGGGCAGGTGGTCGGTGAGATCGGCCGAGTGGACGACGATCGCGCACCACTGCCCGCGGGAGACCGCCACGTTGACGCGGTTGCGGTTGAGCAGGAACTCCATGCCGCGGGGCACGTCGTCGGCCGACGACGCCGCCGTCGTGACCAGCACCACCGCCGCCTGCTGTCCCTGGAACCGGTCGACGGTACCCACGCGCACCGCGCTCAGGCCGGCCGAGTCCAGGGCCCGGCGCACCGTCCACACCTGGGCGTTGTAGGCCGCCACCACGATGACGTCCCGCGCGGCGAGCGGACGTCCTTCCCGGGTCGCCGGGTCGCTCGAGGCGGGGTCGCGCCAGGTGCGTCCGATGACCGCCTGGGCCTGGTCGACGACCACCGCCGCCTCCTCGGTCGAGGCGACCGCGTTGCCGGTGTGCGGCACGCGGATCCCCCGGACCCCCGGTGCGACACCGTCCAGGTCCCGTTCGGCGGTGCAGGGCATGCTCGTGAGCCGACCCTCGTACGCCAGGCGCGACACCGCGTCGCACAGGTCGGGGTGCATGCGCCAGGTCCGGGCCAGGAAGTAGCCCAGGTGCGCGGGCAGGGTGTCGTGACCGTCGGTCAACCAGCCCAGGGCCGAGGTGTCCACCGGCTCGGGGTGACGCCCCTGGCTCACCTGGGGCAGCTGCTGCGGATCGCCGAGCAGCAGCAGGTTCCGGGCCGAGTCCGCGACCGCCAGGGTGTTCGCCAGGGAGAACTGACCGGCCTCGTCGACGACCAGCAGGTCGAGCGGCTCGGCAGGACGGCGTCGGGCGTTGGTCAGGTCCCACATGGTGCCGCCCAGCACGAACCCGCCCGGCTGGCGTGCGACGAACTGCCCGAACTCCGGATCCTTGCGCAGCCAGGTCCAGGGTGCGTCGAGCACGTCTCCGTGGGGCTTCTTGCCGATCGCCGAGGCCTCGACCCCCGCCTCCGCGACCCCGCGCAGCAGGTTCTCGACCACCGCGTGGGACTGGGCGACCACCCCCACCCGCCAGCCCTGCTCGACCAGGGAGGCGATCACCCGCGCACCGGTGTACGTCTTGCCCGTCCCCGGGGGGCCCTGCACGGCCAGGTAGGACCCGTCCAGGTCGAGCAGCGCCGCGGTGATCGCCTCGACGTAGGCCCCCGCCCCCGCGCCGACGACCGGCAGCGGCCCGCCGGTGCGGGTGCGGGGCGGCACCCGCCGCAGCAGGTCGATCGCGGGGTGGTCGGGGAGTGCGGGCAGGCCGGCCACGACCCTGTCGGCCAGGGAGCGGATCGCTGCCGCGATGCCCGCGGTGCTCGGCGGGACACCGGGCCCCAGGGCCATCGGCACGGCGTCGTGCAGGTCGGCGCCACCGGGGAGGGTGTCCTGGACCACGAGGACGTCCCGCCCGCCGGCCGCCGAGGCCTCGGCGCTCACCTCCTGGACCTCGATCGAGAACGTCCACCCACGGATCCCGTTCTGCGAGGTCTGCGCGCAGCCCGGCAGCGGCCGGTCGTAGATCGCCGACGCCGCGGCACCGGCGCGCAGCTCGCTCCCCGGTTCGAGGCGGCCGACCAGCCGCAGCCGTCGGCGCGGGTTCCGCTTGCCGGGCGGCACGTGCCACGGCTCCAGCACGGTGGCCTCGTCGGCGACGAAGGTGCTGCGTGCCTCGGTCCACTCCGACGGGTCGCTGACCAGGCGGTCGAAGTGGGCCCACCAGAACGGCTTGACCTCTCGCCAGTGGTAGCCGAGGGCAGCGGCCAGGAGTGCCGCGGCCTGCTGGTCCGGGGTGCGCGTCATCGAGCCGGGCTGTCCGCGTAGGCGAGCAGGGCCTCGGCGGTGGGGTCGTGGTCGGGCGCGCCGTCGGCCGCGTGCACCTCGGCGGCGTCAGCCTCGTCCGTGGTCGCGCCGACCGGGTCGCGGGGGCTCACCCCGTGCTCGGCGGCGCGGGCCAGCAACCAGTCACGCAGCCGCAGGGTCGAGAGGCAGTCGTACTCGTTGTAGCGGGCGATCTCGGCGAGCCTGTCCTGCCACTCCTGGGTGCGGCCGGCCTCGCGCACCGCGCACGCCTCGGCGTACTCCACGATCGAGTCCCCGGCGGTAGTGACCTCACCCGTCCGGGCGACCTCCATGTACAGGGGTTCGAGCTTCTTCAGGGAGTAGCTGTCCTGGCCCGTCCGCAGGGACGCCCGCACGGTGGCGTACAGGTCGACCAGCACGCCGTCGGCGAGCAGCCCGTCGACCTCCGCCTCACCGGTGCCGTGGCGCCCGGCCAGTCGCAGGAGGGCGGTCTTCTCGTAGGGCGCGTAGTGGTAGACGTGCATCCCGGGGAAGCGGGAGCGGCGCTCGGCCAGGTAGTCCAGGAAGGCGCGCAGGGCAACCTTCTCCTGGGCACGGTCGTGCGCCCAGAAGGAGACGAAAGGCGGGGTCGCGCGCGGGGACGGCGGGTTCTCGACCACGCCGAACAGGTACTCCAGACCCCAGTCCGCGGGGACCCCCGGAGCTGTGGGCGCGGCCCACAACGGGTCGCCCTCGAAGTCGAAGAACAGGTCCCCGGGGTCGGGGGCCGGCAGGTCACCCACGGCCTCGGGGGCGAAGAGCTCGAACACCACCGCACCGCCGGGCCCCGCGGCGTCGTCGGCCGGCCACTGCCTGACCTGGAGCCTGGCCTGAGCGCGCAGCGAGACCAGGGCCGCCGAGCCGATGCCCTCGACCGGCCCGGTGCTCGCGGCGAGGTCGTCGATCGTCCGGACGGCGGCGGTGCGCAGCCGCGCCCGCTGGGTGGTGCGCATCCCCGCCACGAGCAGGACGTCGCGACGGGCCGTCACCTCGGGGGTGCACAGGTCGCACCGCAGGCAGGCGCGGTACCGCTCGTCCCCCCAGGCCAGCGGGGAACCGGCGGCCTGCTGCTCGTCGAGGATCGTCTGGAGCCGTGCACGGCGTTCACGGTAGACCGGCAGCAGGTCGGCCAGGCGGTGCTCGGTGACGGTCCGGTCCCCCAGGATCAGGTGGACGTGGTCGGAGACCGCGATCCCCGAGGCGAGCATCTGGTCGGCGTACGCCGCGAGCTGCAGCAGAGCGGTGATCTTGGCGTGCCGGGCCAGCTTGGTGTCGTAGACCGCGTACGCCGGCTCACCCGCGGCGGGCACGCGGACCAGGAAGTCGGCCCATCCCCCGAACCTGCCGTCGAAGAAGCCGGCCTGGAAGACGACGTCGGCCCCTGCCCGCAGCGTCGCGACGGTCTCGGCGTGCTTGGCCTCGAGGGTCGCGCGGTCGGCGTACCGGTCCGTGGGGCGGTCGATCAGCGCGACGCCGGTGCCGGACGCCGGGTCCCAGGGCCCGAAGGTCGCCAGGTACTCCCCGAGCACGGTCTCCTCGTGGCGGTCACCCAGTCGCGCGGCACGGTCGAGCATCGCGTCGGCGGCGAGCTCGAGCGGCTCGATCCGGCCGAGCCGCGCGTCGAGCGAGCGCAGCACCGCGAACTCGCACGCCGCGGCGTTCGCCAGGTCGCTCGCGCTGTACACGAGGGCGCCGTCGTCGAGGAGGAACATGCCGCGAGGCTAGCCCCGAGCACGGACACGACCGGCGCGGACCGGAGAGGATCCTGTCGCTGCGGTGACCCCGGCCCTACTGTTCGAGCACCGGACGTCGTCGGTCGACGACGTCGATCACCTGCGACGGAGCGGAGCATGCCATGGGTGGACGTGCGCGATCTCGCCTCCCGGGCTGGTGGCCGGCCCCCGCTGCTGCGCTGAGCCTCGTCGTCGGCGCCCTCGTCGGGTGGGGAGCGGGGGCCGTCATGCTTGCGACCTCCGACCCCGCCGACGGCTGGGCAGACCTGGCCGCGGTGGTCGTGGGGCAGCTCGTCGGGGTCGTCGTCACGATCGGGGTCTGGGTCGCCGTCGTGGTGCGCGCGGCGTGGGTGCTGTACCCCCGGGGACGACGGCTGCGCGTGGTCCTGGTCTCGCTGGGGGCCGCCGTCGCGACCGTGGTCGGGGCCTCCGCCGTGCTGTCCGCGTCGGCCGTCGGTGAGACCGTTCGACTGGAGACCGCCGGGGTGGTGATCCTCGTGACGGTGCTCGTCGTCCCGGTGGTGACCGGCCTGCTGTTCGCCCGCCACACCCGCGTCGTCAGCCACGACTCCGGTGTCGTCGGCCTGCACCCGACATGACAGAGGGTGGGCGCCGCCGGAGCGACGCCCACCCTCTGGTCGAACCGGACCGGGCTAGACGGACGTGCGCGAGCCGTCGTTGCTGGACGTCCCTGACGCCCCCGCCGAGTCGGTCACGCTCGAGATCAGCTGGGACAGGTCCAGGCCGGTCAGCTGCTTGACGACCTCCTGGCCCTGGGCGAGCACCGAGGTCACGTTCTTGGTGATCGCCGAGGCGCCGTCGGTCGAGATCACGGTCATGTTCTGGATCGAGCCGATCGGCTCGGCCGCAGCCCGCACGATCTCGGGAAGCCGGGAGATGACCTCCTGGGCGATGGCCGCCTGGCCGTACTTCTTGAGCGCCTCGGCCTTGGCGTCGGTGGCGACCGCCTCGGCGCGACCCTCGGCCTCGGTGGCCGCGGCACGCGCCTCACCCTGGGCGCGGATACCTGCGGCGAGAGCGACCTGCCGGTCACGCTCGGCCTCACCGGCACGACGGACCGTCTCGGCCGCAGCCTCGGCGTCCTGCAGGGCCGCGGTCTTGTTCGCCTCGGCGATCGTCTTGCGCTTGTACGCCTCGGCCTCGGTCGCGGCGTTGGTCGCGTCACGCTCGGCGTTGGCCTGCTGGACCGCGGCGTACGCGGCGGCCTCGGCCGGCTTGCGGACGTCGATGTCGAGCTGCTCCTCGGTCACCCGGGCCTGCTCCGCGAGGGCCTGACGCTGCTCGGCCGCGACGATCCTGTCCTGCTCGGCGCGGGCGAGCTGACCCGCGGCCTCGGCCTCGGCGTTGGCACGGTCGGTCTGCGCCTTGATCGTGGCCTTCTTGAGGTCCAGGGCCTTCTGCCGCTCGGCGATCTGCTCGGCCGCCTCGATCACGGCGAACTCGGAGACCCGCTGCGCCTCGGCCTCGGAGACCTCGGCGACCTGACGGGCGCGGGCGTTCTCGGCACGACCCAGGTTGGCCAGGTAGTCCGACCCGGGCGTGGAGATGTCGGAGATGTTGAGCAGGTCGACCTGCAGGCCCTGCTCGGACAGGTCGGTCTTGGTCGAGTCGACGACCCGGTCCGAGAGGCCCTTGCGGTCGGAGATGATCTGCTCGATCGTCATGTCGCCGACGATCGAGCGCAGCGAGCCCTCGAGGGACTCCTTGATGATCTCGGTCAGCGTGCCCTGCTGGGAGAGGAAGCGCTGGGCGGCGCGACGCACACCCTCCTCGTCACCGCGGACCTTGAAGTTGATCGAGGCCTTGATCGCGATCTTGATGCGGTTCTTGTCGACGCCCTCGACGGTGATGCCGATCTGGCGCTGCTCGAGCGAGATCGGGAAGCCCTGCTGAAGGATCGGCCAGACGAAGACCCGCCCGCCGACGACGACGCGCTGGCCCGAGTCCGCGGCGGCCGCCTTGCGACCGGCACCCCGCCCCACGATGATCAGCGCCTCGTTGGGGGGCACCCGTCGGATGCGCTTGGCGATGAAGCCGACGATCGCAGCGGCGGCGATCGCCAGTGCCACCACCGAGATCACGGTCACCGTGTCGGCGGCGAGATCGAGAAAACCATTCACGCGGGAGACCTCTTTCGGGTTCGGTACTGCGTCAGACGTCGTGGATCGGGGGGGTCGTGGTCGGTGCGGGCGCGACCTTGACGCGGCTGCCGGACTGCTCGACCACGACGATGCGTGCGCCGCTCGGGATGGTCACGTCGGCCCAGGCGAGCCGACGTTCGACCTCGTGCGGGTCGTCGAGGCTGACCTCGCCGTTGCTGTGGGGGGTGATCGTGGAGGTCACGACCCCGCCGCCGCCGGTGAGCGTGCGGGGCTGGCCGTCCTCGGTGTCACGCAGCTGCTTGATGACCAGCTGGACGCCGATCACCGCGATCACCGCCACGACCGCTGAGGCGACGTAGGCCCAGACGGTGGGCAGGCCGTTCGCCGTGACGATGGCACCGATGGCCCCGAAGGCCACGGCCCCTGCGCCGAGCGAGGTGCCGGACAGTGCGCCGTCGCCGAGCTCGAAGACGTCCCCCAGCGGGAGGGAGATGAGCAGCAGGAGCATCCCGACGGCTCCGATGATGATGAAGGTGATCATGTCCTGGTGGTCCCGCCGTCCCCTGCCCGTGCGTGCACTGGTCTGTGCGAACCCTAGCGGGCTGCCCGGACGCGCCGGGCGCGAACCCGGCGTGATCCCGGGCTCGGGCTGCTCCACCGGGCGGGTGATGTTCGGCCCGGGTCGGTGTTCTGGTTCAGGGCCGGGCCGCACCGGTCGATCAGGACGGTAGAGGCAGCCGTAAGGCACGGCTGCACGGCACAGGAGGTGGGTCATGGCGCAGACGATGCTGGCCCCGAAGGGTGCGAGCGGCCCCGTCCCCGCGGCGGTCGTGCTCCACGGCAGCCACCCCCTGCGCGGGTACCCGGTGACGTGGCACATCACCCCGGTGACCGACCGTGCGGGCACCCGGGGGATGTACCGGGTCGAGCGCGCCGACGGGGAGATCCACGACCCGCTGGTGTGGCGGCTCGCGGAGAAGGACGTGGACGTCATGGCACGGGCCGAGGTGCAGGCGCTGGTCCGCCACGCCCGTCGCTGAGCGCGTCCGTCAGCGCCCTCCCCGTGACACCCATCGCAGCGACCAGCAGTCCTCGTTGGGTCGCCACGGGTTGGTGCGCCGCAGGATCTCGTCTGGTCCACGACCCGCGTGGAGGCCCAGGTCGCGCTCCACGTCGGGCGGCATCATCAGCTCGCCCACCACGTACACGAAGAGGCCCTCGACGGTCAGCCGCTCATCGAGACGTCCCGGCCCCACGAGGTACCCGTGCAGCTCGAGGTCGACCGGGTGGCGCACGGCCGCCAGCAGCAGGGCGCCCAGGGTCGGCGCGTCGTCCGACCGGTCGGCGAGGCGCTCGACGGGTAGTCGCTCGAGCAGGAGCGCGGAGCCGGCGGCATCCAGACCGGCGAAGCCGACGAGCCCTGACGGGCTGGCCGGCATCTCGGTCAGGTAGGGGTCGATGACGTCCGGGACACCGGCGTCGAGCAGCCAGCCACGCGCTCCGTTCTCGCCCTGCCGGGGCTCGTGGGGGTCGGCGAGCACCTCGTCCAGCTGGTGCTGCCACAGGGTGGCCAAGGTCCGTCGTGGGTTCATGGTGCCTCGTCGTCCGGGGTCGGGACGACGACCGTGCCGTGGTGGGCGGCCAGCCCGCCAGACAGCTACCCCTCCCCTGTGGACAGCACCACCGCCCCCAGCCCCAACCTCCCCACCCCGTCCCACCCCGTCCCCACGCTGACGACGCACATCTGCACCGACGTCGCACTGGCGCACGTGCGTCCTCGGTGCGGATGTGCGACCTCGGCGAAGGGTGGGTCAGGAGCGCAGTGCTTCGCGGAGCTTCATGCGTCCGCCGGTGTGCAGCACGCCGCGCTGGTAGATGCGGGCCGCGAGCCAGATCAGTGCCGGGATGGTGAGCAGCGAGACGCTGATGGCCAACGGCATCTCCCAGGGCGCCAGGGCGCCCAACGCGTCCCTGGTCGGCATCATGAAGGGCGAGAAGAACGGCACCTGCGACAGGACGCGCACCAGCGTGCTGTCGGGGGTGTTCGGCACCAGGAAGAGCGTGGCGTAGAAGGGCACGAACAGCAGGAACATCAGCGGGGTGGTCACCGAGCCGATGTCCTCCTGGCGCGAGACGAGCGCGGCCAGCCCGCCGAAGAGCAGCGCGTAGATGGTGTAGCCGATGAGGAACCAGATCACCAGCCACACCAGGGCGATGCCGATGTTCAGGTCGGCGACGTCGCCGAAGTCCAGCACGAGGGCGGACACCCCCGCGGCCCCGCCGAGCAGCACCACCTGGAACAGCCCGTAGACGCCGATGCCGAGGATCTTCCCGGTGAGCAGCTGGCTGGGCTTGATCGTGGCGAGCAGGATCTCGACCACGCGTGAGGTCTTCTCCTCGACGACTCCCACGGAGATCAACGAGCCCGAGCCGATCAGGGCGAAGAGCAGCAGCGAGATCACGACCAGCGAGACGAAGTAGGCCGGTCCGTAGAAGCCGCCGCCCTCGTCACCGTCGACCTCCTCGACGGACTCCACCTGGGGCGCGGCCCCCGCGATCGCGGCCTCGAGGGCGGCGGCGTCCCCACCCAGCGCCCCGAGCTCCTCGGCGAGCACCCACGACTGCGCGGCCTCGGTGACCAGGGCCAGCAGCTGCATGTCGGGCTGGGAGGCGACGAGCATCCGTGGCGCGGACGGCTCACCGTCCAGGAAGGCGTCGAGCTGGAGGTCGCCGTCCCCGACCAGCTGCGTCTGGGCCTCCTCGACCGTCAGGGTGGTCAGCTCGAGGGTCACGTCCTGCTCCGCGGCGGCGGCCTCGAGGTCGCCCTGCAACGGGGTGACGCTCTCGGCGACCGCGAGGTAGGTCACCGGTGGCTCGCTGTCGCGGTTCATGAAGTAGGCGGCGACACCCGTGCCGATCGCGATGACCGCGAGCATCACGGACAGCGAGATGATGTTGGCCTTGGTCAGCATGCGCGTCTTGATCTCGCGCCGGGCGACCATCCAGACGACCCCGGCGGAGCTCATGCGGCCTCCTCGTCGCGGGTGTCGGCCGGTGACCCGGCCGGGGAGTCCTCGGCGCTGACGACGTCACGGAACCTGTCGGCCAGGGTGGGACGCACGCGGGAGAACTCCCGCACGGACCCCAGGGCCAGGGCACGGCCGAGCAGCTGCTGCTCCGCGGAGTCGTGGCTGTCCGAGAGCTCGACGACGACGGTCCCGGGCCGCCCGGGCACGGCCCGCGCCCGCGCGCCCGGGACGGCCTCGGCGAGGGCCAGCACGGCGTCGGGCTCGGCGTGGACGTCGAGCAACCACTGCGGGCGGTCGGTGGTGCGCAGCTCGTCGATGGTGCCCAGCGCCTCCATCGTCCCGGAGCGGATGATCCCCACCCGGTCGCACAGGCGCTCGACCAGGTCGAGCTGGTGCGAGGAGAAGATGACCGGGACGCCCGCCTGGGCGCGCTCGCGCAGGACGGCGCTCATGACGTCGACCGCCACGGGGTCCAGGCCGGAGAACGGCTCGTCGAGGACCAGGACGTCGGGGTCGTGGACCAGGGCTGCGGCGAGCTGGACCCGCTGCTGGTTGCCCAACGAGAGCTTCTCGACCGGGTCACCCCGACGCGCCCCCACACCCAGCCGGTCCGTCCAGAGGTCGACGGCGGTGGTGGCCTCGGCGGCGCTCATCCCGTGCAGCCGGGCGAGGTACACGAGCTGTTCGCCGACCTTCATCTTCGGGTACAGGCCCCGCTCCTCGGGCATGTACCCGACACGCCGGCGTGCGTCGAGGTCCAGCTCGACGCCGTTCCAGCGGACCTGGCCCGAGTCGGCGGCGAGCACACCGAGCATGATCCGCATCGCGGTGGTCTTGCCCGCGCCGTTGGACCCGACAAAGCCGAAGATCTCCCCGGCGCGCACGTCGAAGGTCAGGTCACTCAGGGCTCGGAGGTGGGTGTAGGTCTTGTTGAGGTGATCGATCTCCAGGACGCTCACCGTTCCAACGTATCAACGCACCCGGTTCAGGACCTGCCGAGGACCCAGCCGGCAGGTGCGGCGAGGGCGTCGGCCTCGGCCGGCCCCCAGCTCCCCGGGGCGTAAGGCAACGGCTCGGGCCGGGCGGGGCCGAGCAGCGGCTCGAAGGCCGCCCAGGCGTCGGCCAGTCCCCGGGGGGTGGTGAACAGCGTGCGGTCGCCGACGAGCACGTCGTGCAGCAGCGAGGCGTAGGCGGGCAGCGTGTCCCCGGTCTCGACGTCGCCGAGGTCCAGTCGGGCGGTGCCGGTCGCCAGCGCCAGGTCGGGACCGGGGCGCTTGACGTTGGCGGTGACCTCGATCGAGCCGTCGCCCGCGAGGGACAGGCTGACGCAGCCGGGTGCGACGCCGTCGCCGAAGATCTCGACCGGGTCGCGCCGCAGCACCAGGGAGACCCGTTGGGCCGAGGCGGCCATGCGCTTGCCGGTGCGCAGCAGGAACGGCACCCCGCGCCACCGCTCGTTGTCGATCCACAGCCGGGCGGCGACGAACGTGTCGGTGGTCGAGTCGTCGGCGACGCCCTCGATGTCGCGGTACCCCTCGAACTGGCCCAGGACGACGTCGTCGGCCTCGAGGGGGCGGAAGCAGCCGATGACCTCCTCGCGGACCCGGGCGAGGTCGTCCGCGGCCAGGGCACGGGGCGGCTCCATGGCGACCTGGGCGGCCACCTGGAACAGGTGGGTCACGAGCATGTCGAGCGCAGCGCCGGTCTCGTCGTAGAACTCGGCGCGCTGGTCCACGTCGAGGGTCTCAGGGACGTCGATCTGCACCTGCGTGACGTGGTGGCGGTCCCAGATGCTGCCGAAGAGCTCGTTGGCGAAGCGCAGGACGTGCAGGTTCTGGACCGCCTCCTTGCCCAGGAAGTGATCGATGCGGAACACCTGCTTCTCGTCGAAGACCTCGTGCACCACACCGTCCAGCTCGCGGAAGGACTCGGGTGAGGTCCCGTAGGGCTTCTCGTAGACGATGCGGACACCGTCGGTGAGGTCGTGGGCGTCCAGGGCGCGGGTCAGCGGGATGAACGCCGTGGGCGGCACCGCCAGGTAGTGCACGACGTCGACGTCCTGGGGAGCGTGGTCGTCGCCGGCCACGAGCTCGCACAGCTCGGCCAGGAGCTCGGGCAGGTTGCCGGCGTCCTCCTCGGTGACCTCGCGGGCCCAGCGCGAGTGCCTGACGACGGCGTCTGCGGCGTCGGCGGCGTCCTGGTCGATGTCGCCACCGTCGTCCTCGTCGCCGAACTCCTTGATCGCCTCCTGGATCAGCGTGGCGAACTCGTCGTCGGTCTGGTCGTTGCGACCGGTCCCGAGCAGGGCCCAGCGCTCGGGCAGCAGGCCGCGCCGTTGCAGGGTCGCCAGGGCCGGCAGGACGAGACGGCGTGAGAGGTCGCCGCGGGCCCCGTGCAGGACGAGGACCAGCGGCGCCGGTGAGCTCCCCGCGCCCGACGCAGGGTCGGGGATGTCATCGGTCAGGTCGTCGGTCGACGTCATCGGGGCCGCCAAGAGGTGAGGTGGGGTGGGCGTCTCGACGCTACGTCGATCCACCGGCTCCCGCGCGTCGGTCACTCGGCGCGGGTCGGCCAGTCCTCGGCGGAGACCCCGCGGACGACCCATCCGGTCCCGGTGCGCTCCATCGTGAGGACGAAGAGGCGGTGCTGCGTCGGGATCATCCAGTGCGGCTGCGCCTCGTCCACCGCAGACGTCACCACGCTCTGCTCGACCCCGAACTGCACGTAGGTGAAGGGGTCGCTGCGGTGGTACCAGCTGTCGAGGTGCACTACTCGCAGTGACGCGTGGGTGATGTCGTACCCCTCGGCGTCCGCCGGTGCGACGGTGAGGCGCGGATCGGCGACGAGAAGAGGGCAGAACCCGCACTGGGCACCGGAGATCTCCTCGAGCAGGACCGTGCCGCTTCCTGCCATGGCGTCGTTCCACGCCGCGAAGAAGAGGAGCCCGGTGCTCATGGCCCCCCCGAGTGAGGGATCGAAGCGGATCTCCTCGATGTCCGACGGCTCGAGGCGCGAACCGGTCGGGTAGATGAGCTGATCGTCCGATGCCGGGGGGTCGAGCCTCTCGAGCGCCACCGGCATCACACCCCACGCCTGCAGCAGTGACTCTGCCGCGGCCGTGCCGAGCCCACCGTCGTCGGCCTCGGCGGGCGCAGCAGGTGGTGACGGCCGCACCGGCTCGACATCGGTCTCGGGTGCGCCATCGGCCTCAGATGCTGCGCTGGGAGCCTCCTGCTCGGGGGACCCCCAGGCGGCGAGCACCCCGAGCGCCATCAGCGGCAGGACCAGCACCATGAGGAGCAGCGGTCGTGGGCGCAGGGCGAGGCGAGTCGTCATGCGGAGCAGCCAAGCCGGATCGACCCGTCGTCGGGCTGGGGGGCCCGTTCGGTCGGGGGTGAGGGGTGCACGCGTGCGCCTGTGGATGACTGGAGGGAATCCCGCCGAGCGCCCACGGGTTGTCCTCACACAGGGCGAGGTCGTGTCCTCGCGAGTCGAAGGAGACCCACATGACCGTCACCGCACGTCTGAACGGGGTGGAGGTCGCGCGCAGCGACCGCACCGTGATCGTCGAGGGCAACCACTACTTCCCGCCCGACGACGTCCGGTGGGACCTGCTGACGCCGACCTCCCGCACGAGCGTCTGCCCATGGAAGGGCACCGCGAGCTACTGGTCGGTGCGCGGGGGTGATGAGGTCGCGGAGGACGCCGCGTGGGCGTACCCGACACCCAAGGATGCCGCCGCCGAGATCCGTGACCACGTCGCCTTCTGGCGCGGGGTCGTGGTGCGAGAGGAGTCGTGACGGTGGTGGTCGTGACCCGCGCCGGCCGCACCGCACCTCGCCGCCAGCTGCTGGCGTTGCTCGCCACTGCCTGCCTCGCGCTCGCGGGGTGCGCGGCGGGTGACGGGCCGGCCGCGCAGGACCCGCCGTCGGACGGCGCGACGTCGCCGTCCGCACCGGCCACCGAAGGCACCCCCACCCCGGGCGACGAGGCGGGCGGCGACACCGACGTCGAGCCCGGCACCGCCGACCCCGATGGTCCGCTGACCTTCACCGCGACCACCCTCGACGGCGTCACGGTCGACGCCTCCACCTTCGCGGGCGAGCCCGTGGTCCTGTGGTTCTGGGCGCCGTGGTGCTCGATCTGCCGGGCCGAAGCGCCCGACGTCGTCGACGTGGTGGCCGACCTCGACGGTCAGGTCACGTTCCTGGGCGTCCCCGGGCTGGGCGAGGAGGACGCGATGCGGTCGTTCGTCGACGACACCTCGACCGGGACCTTCGAGCACCTCGTCGACGCCGACGGTGCTCTCTGGCAGCGCTTCGGCGTGGTCAACCAGCCGGCGTACGCGTTCGTGTCGGCCGACGGCACCGTCGAGGTCCACGCCGGGGCGCTCGGGGCCGACGCCCTGCGCGAACGCGCCGCACAGCTCACCACCGGCTGACCGTGATCGACCCGGCGGTCCTGACCCTCGCGCTGGTCGCCGGGGCGGTCGCGGCGTTCAACCCCTGCGGCTTCGCGCTCCTGCCCGCGTACCTGACGATGCTCGTGTCCGGCCCGGGCGGGCAGCAGGGTGCCGCCGTCGCCCGGGCGCTGCGCTTCACCGCCGGGATGACGGTGGGGTTCGTCGCGGTCTTCGGCGGGTTCGCACTCCTGGTCGCGCCGTTCGCCCTGTCCCTCGAGCGATGGCTCCCGGTGCTGACGATCGTGATCGGCGTGGTGCTCATGGGTCTGGGCGTCTGGCTGCTCGCCGGACGGACCCTCGCCCTGCCGGCGCTCCGGCGTGGCGGGCGCGCACCGACAGGGTCGTGGGGATCGCAGGTCGGCTACGGGGTGACCTTCGCGCTGGTGTCGTTGTCCTGCACGATCGCTCCGTTCCTGGCGGTGACGACCGGGGCGCTGCGCAGCGGCAGCGTGGTCGGCGCCCTGTCCGCCTTCGTCGCCTACGCCGTCGGGATGGGCGCGGTGGTCGGGGTGCTCGCGGTCGCTGCGGCCACCGCGAGCGCGAGCGTCACCGCACGCCTGCGCCGGGCCGGGCCGGTGATCGCCCGGTCCAGCGGTGCGCTGCTGGTGCTGGCCGGTGGGTACGTCGCCTGGTACGGCTGGTTCGAGCTGCGCGTGCTCGCCGGGACCGGGACGGACGACCCGGTGATCGGCGCCGCCATCGGCGTCCAGGGGTGGCTGACCCGCGCGGTGATCGACCTCGGCACCGGTGGTGTCCTCGTCGGGCTGGGTGTCGTGCTGGTCGCGGCGGCCGTGGTCGCGGTGCGCGGTGCGCGTCGTCGGGCGAGCGTGGCACGAGCGGCCGCCGACCCGTCATGACCCACGGTGTGGTCAGGGCGTGCAGCGCCCTCGATGACGTGCCAGCATCGAGTCTCAGCACGAGCGCGGGGGGCGGTACCGGATGGGCACGACGGGCGAGCGGGGATCTCGGCGAGCCTCGGCCGCCCTGGTCCTGGCGCTGACGACGGCACTGGTCCTGTCTGGGTGCGGCGCCGGGGACGGGGAGGTCGTGGGCGGCACACCGACCGAGAGCGTCACCACCCAGGACCAGCCTCTGCTCCAGGTCAGCTCCTCGGGCGGCTACACGCTCTTCGGGACCGACTTCTCGACCGTGGCCCAGCTGACCGTGTACCCCGACGGGCGCGCCGTGACCCACGGCCCGCAGATCGCGATCTACCCGCCACCGGCGCTGCCCTCCCTGCAGCTGCACACGCTGCGGGAGGCCGACGTCGACGCACTGGTCGACCTCGCACGGGAGGCCCGCCTGCTGGCCGACGGCCCCGACTACGGCAGCCCACCTGTCGCGGACGCCCCGGTCACGAGCGTGACGCTCCGGGTGGACGGCTCGACCTATCTCCACGAGGTCGACGGCCTGGGCGTCGAGGGCCTCGAGGACACATCCCTGCCGGGGGTGAGCCCCCAGGCCCGTGAGGCCCGCGAGGTGCTCAGCACGTTCGTCCAGGACGCGCAGGAGCTCGTCACGGCCGCCGCCGACGGCGTGCCGTACCAGCCGGGTTCCTACGCCGTCCTTGTCCTGCCGGTCGACGACGTGACGAGCGATGACGGTGCCGAGCGCAATGGCGAGGGGAACGGCGCGGCCGCCCCGCCGGAGCCGACCGCCCCCGACAGGCCGACGGTGCTCCCGTGGACCGTCGACGGCGTGACGCTCGCGGACGCCGGGCAGTGCGTGCTCGTCACCGGGGACCAGGCGCGCGACCTGGAGGATGCGCTCGCGGACGCCGACCTGCTGACCCGCTTCGAGCAGGACGACGTCGTGTACGACGTCTGGGTGCGCCCCCTGCTGCCGGAGGAGCAGGGCTGCGCCGACGCCCAGCCGTGACCGCGGACCTCGGCCGGTCGGCGGACAGTGGACCTCAGCCCGTGACCGGCGCGAGGACTCAGCGCGTGCGTGGCGTGTCCTCGCGCAGCGCGGTGAGCACCGCGTCGATCCGCCGACGCCGGGTCTCGTCGGTCTTCGCGCCCTGGACGGCCAGGGCGTGCGCCTTCTGCCTGCTGGGCGACAGCGCGGAGAACGCGTCCTGCGCGCCGGCCTCCGCGAGGGCCTCCGCGAGCTCGGCCGGCAGGTCGACGGTGCGCGGCTCGAGGTCCACCTCGACCTCGACCTCGACGTCCTGCCCTCCGGCGACACCTGCTGCGGAACGGTTCTCGGCGCTCAGGGAGATGAGCGTCCGACCGCCCATCGTGGCCACCGTGCTGCGGTAGGTGTGATCGCCGACGGTGACCCGGACCGGTGGCCTGCGGCCCTGACCGAGGGCGACCAGGACGTCGTCGGGCACAGGGATGCCCGTGGTGGTCGGGCCGGTCTGCAGGATCGTGGTGCGGTACCTCACGTCGGGCTCCCGGCGGCGTGGGTGGCGTTGAGCTGACCGATCCGGATCGCGTTGCCGAACGGGTCGCGGATGCCGAAGTCGATGCCGTACGGCCGCTCGGTGGGCTCGTCGGTGACGTCCACACCACGGGCCGTGAGCTCGGCGTGGGCGGCGTGGGCGTCGGGGGTGCTCAGGCACAACCAGCCGCCCATCGCCCCCTTGGTCAGGAGCTCGCGGACCTGCTCGGCCGTCGCGGGGTCCATCGCGGGCGGGCCCGGGACCTCGAGCAGGATCTGATGACCCGGGTCGCCCGGCACGTGCACGGTGAGCCACCGCATGAAGCCGAGGTCCTGGTCGACGGCGACCTGCAGACCGAGGGTGTCGACGTAGAACGTCAGCGCCTGGTCCTGGTCGAGGACGAAGATCTGGGACTGCGTGATGGAGGTGAGCATGTCCTCGACGCTAGGGCCCGGCCCGCTCGGTGCCTTCTCCGAAATTGCTCGGTCTGGTCCACGCACGGGTGAAGCAGGTGGGGGCCCCGACGGCCGGGGGCAGACCTCGCATGCGCTGCCGGTACTGCGTCGGTGACTCCCCGACGACGTCGCGGAAGGTCCGGCTGAACGTCCCGAGGCTGGTGAAGCCCACCGTCATGCAGATGTCGGTCACGCTCGTCGGTGTCTCACGCAGCAGGGTCATGGCCCGCTCGATTCGCCGGCGCTGCAGGTAGCGGTGAGGGGTCTCGCCGAAGGTCGCCCGGAACGTCCGCACGAAGTGCGCCTCGGAGACGACGGCGATCGCCGCGAGGGTCGGGATGTCGAGGGGCTCGGCGTATGAGCGGTCCATCGCGTCGCGGGCACGCAGGAGCCGTCGGTTCTGCTCCTCGACGGCGCGGCCCACGGTCGTATCTCACCATCGTGCGGCCGGTGCCGCGACGGTGCGATGCTGCGTCGACCGGCGGGAGGGTTCCGCCCACTGATGAGGGAGCCACGTGACGACCTACCTCGGCATCGACCTGGCCTGGGGGGTGCGGGCCCGCACGGGGCTCGCCGTCCTCGACGAGACGGGTCGGCTGGTGGCCTCCTGCTCGGTCCGCACCGACGAGGAGATCGCCGCGTTCGTCGAGGCCGCGTCGCCGCAGGACTGCGTCGTGGCGATCGACGCGCCGCTGGTCGTCCCCAACCTCACCGGTCGACGCGTGTGCGAGGCCCTGGTCAGCCGCGAGTTCGGGCCCTACGACGCGGGCGCCTACCCGGCGAACCGCAGCAACCCGCACTTCGACCCGCCGCGTGCGCTGAGCCTCGCGCGACGGTTCGGCTGGGAGATCGACCCGGCCGTGCAGCCGGGGCGGGGGGCCGTCGCGATCGAGGTGTACCCGCACCCCGCGATGGTGACCCTCTTCGGCCTCGCGACGGTCCTGCCCTACAAGGCGCGCGCGGGTCGTGACCTCGAGTCGTTGCGGGCCGCGTTCCTGCAGCTGTTCGCCCACCTCGAGCGGGTCTGCGACGCGACCCTGCAGCTGTCGACCTCGACCCGGTGGCGCGAGCTGCGGGAGTCCGTCCGCACGGCGGGGCGCAAGAGCGAGCTCGGCGTCGTCGAGGACGAGGTCGACGCGATCCTGTGCGCGTACCTGGCCTGGTTGTGGGGCCGACGCGACCCGGGCATGCGGGTGCTGGGCGATGTCACCACGGGCTACATCGTGGTGCCGGGTCACCCGACCGTCCCTCCGGCGCGGGCGCCCCGGGTCCGTGCGTCGGCCGCGGCGGCGCGTGAGGTGGTGGTCTCGGAGATGGTGGTCCGCGAGCACCGGATCACGGTCCCGGTCGACCGGGCGCACCCTGACCGGTACCCGCCGATCGAGGTCTTCGCGCGCGAGATCCTCGACCCCGCGCGGCCGGACCTGCCCCTGCTGCTCTTCCTGCAGGGCGGGCCCGGGGGTCAGGGCCCTCGGCCGGGGCCGACGGGCTGGTGGCGCACCGCGTTGCGCACCCACCGGGTGGTGCTGCTCGACCAGCGCGGGACGGGTCGGTCGTCACGCGTCGACGGTCGCCTGGTCGCAGGGCTCATGCCGCAGGATGCCGCCGACTACCTCGCGTGCTTCCGCGCGGACGCGATCGTCGCCGACGCCGAGGACCTGCGCCGCACCGTCTACGGCGGGCAGCAGTGGTCGACCCTCGGCCAGTCCTACGGCGGGTTCGTCACGCTCACCTACCTGTCGCGCCACCCGCAGGCCCTGACCGCCTGCTACGTCACGGGCGGCCTGCCGGGCCTGCACGCCGACGCCGAGGAGGTGTATCGCCGCACCTACCCGCGGCAGCTGGCCCGCAACGCCGAGCTCGCCGCACGCCACCCGCAGGACGTCGAGCTGCTGGGTCGGATCGCGGACCGCCTGGCGGTGGGCGACGTCGTCCTGCCGAACGGGGACCCGCTGACGGTGCGGCGCCTGCAGCTGCTGGGGATGTCACTGGGGATGAGCACCGGCGTGGACGACCTGCACTGGTTGCTGGACACCGCGGTCGGGCCGACGGGTGAGCCGACGGACGCCTTCCTCGCGGAGGTCGCGACCCGCACCGGGTTCGACGCCAACCCGCTGTACGCGGTGCTCCAGGAGGTCATCTACCACCAGGGTGCGCGCGCCGGCGGGTGGGCGGCCGACGCCGAACGCGCCCGCTGGGCGGAGCTCGGGCCGGGCCACCGTCCGCTCCGGCTGACCGGGGAGGGGTTCTTCCCGTGGATGTTCGAGGAGATCCGGGCGCTGCGCCCGTTCGCGGCGGCGACCGAGCTGCTCGCGGCGCGTACCGAGTGGCCCGAGCTCTACGACACGGCGCGGCTCGCAGCCAACGAGGTGCCGGTCGCCGCCGTGCAGTACACCCGCGACCCGTACGTCGACCTGGACCTGGCGCTGGGCACCGCCGACGCCGTCGGGAACCTGAGGGTGTGGGTGACCGACGAGCACCTGCACGACGGGCTCCGGGTGGCCGGCGACACGATCCTGCCGCGGCTGATCGAGCTCGCGACCTGAGGGCTCGTGGTCTAGGGGAAGACCGCTGCGTACCCGGGCACGCTGCTGGCGAGGGTCGGCGCGAGAAGCAGCCCGAGCAGGAAGGCCCAGCCTCCGGTGAGTCGGCGCTGCGCGGGTGGCAGCTGACCCTTGACCCACCACGGCGTCGGCTCGAGGACCACGAAGACCAGCCACAGCGGCGGTACGTACATGCACAGCCAGAACCACGCCCACTTGGTCGCCAGGCGCGGCTGCGGGCCGAGGACGAGCAGCAGGAACGCCCCGATGCCCCCGATGCTCATCAGGTGCCAGGTGGTGCCCTGGGGCCCGAGGTAGCTGTGGGTCACCAGCACAGGCGTTCCGGTGCGTGCTGCCGTCTCGAGCACGGCTCGCCCCTCGTCCAGGACGGGCGGGGCGCTGCCGTCCTGCGCCGAGCGGTACTCGTACGAGGCGTAGCCGGGCCTGCCGGTACCGCTCCACTCGACCCGGAACGAACCGTGGGCCTGGGCGTCCTCGTGCGGTCGTTCGATGGTCACGCTGGTGACCTGGCCGGTGTACAGGGCCTCGAGGAGGTGCTCCACGGACCGTTCAGCCGGCTCGGAGAGGGTCTGCAGCAGACCCACGACCATCATCACCGCGAGGGCGACCCGCACCACCAGCACCAAGGGGTGCTGGGCGGCCGGTGGCCAGGGTGCCTCCGGCGGGACGAGAGAGGTCGGGCCGTCGAGGGGCACGGACGGGTGGTGCGTCGGAACCCCCCGCTCGTCGCTCACCCGACCACCCTAGGAGTCGAAGGGCGCCGCGGGGAAGAAGATCACCGGAGGTCTCCAGCCGGGCGTCCGACCCGCGGCATGGCCAGGGCGACGAAGGCCGTCACCAGGGCGACCCCCGCGACCGCGACGAAGACCGCGGTCGCCGCGACGCCGAACTCCTGCGGCGCCTCGGTCGCGCTCTGCCCGCGCATCAGGGCGTTGACCAGGGCGCCCAGGGCGGCGACCCCCACGGCGCTGCCGATCGACCGGGCGAACATGTTGGCCCCGGTGACCACGCCGCGCTCACCCCAGCCGACGCTCGACTGCGCGGCGATGAGGCTCGGTGAGGCCACGAGTCCCAGGCCCAGTCCCATGACGAAGCAGCAGAGGCCGACGACCGCGAGCGACGGCTCGGTCGAGGTGATGGCCAGGGCCGCGCTGCTCGAGACCACCACGGCCGTGCCGATCAGCACGGTGGTGCGGAACCCGTAGCGCAGGTACAGCCGGCCCGACTGGGAGGCGGCGATCGGCCACCCGATGGTCAGCATCGCCAGGGTCAGGCCGGAGACCAGCGGTGAGACACCGAGCAGCGCCTCGAGGTAGGTCGGGACGTAGGTGGTGACCCCGAAGAGGACCACGCCGACGCCGACGCCGATCGCGGCCGTGGTGCCCAGCAGGCGGCGGGACAGCACCCACAGCGGCAGCACGGGCTCGGGGGCGTGGCGCTCGACCAGGACGAACGCCACCAGGAGGGTCAGGCCCGCCGCGAACGCAATGATGCTCGGGGCCGACACCCACGCCCACGCGTTGCCGCCCTCGAGCAGGGCGAGGATCACCAGGCTCAACGAGAGGGTCAGCAGGATGCCCCCGGCCCAGTCGACCGGCCGGCGACGGCGCTCGACGGTCTCGTGGTGGAACCGGACCAGCAGCCAGCCCGCGGCCAGGCACAGCGGGACGTTGACGAAGAAGATCCAGTGCCACGAGGCGAACTCCGAGAACAGCCCACCCAGGGTGGGTCCGACCACGGCGGAGATGCCCCAGACGCTCGCGATGTACCCCTGGGCCTTGGCGCGCTCGGCCACCGTGTAGATGTCCCCGGCGATGGTGATGGCCATGGGTTGTACGGCCCCGGCGCCCAGGCCCTGGACCGCGCGGAACGCGATGAGGGCCGGCATGCTCCACGCGAAGCCGCACAGGATCGAGCCGAGCAGGAACAGCCCGACGCCGAACAGGATCACCGGCTTGCGGCCGATGCTGTCGGAGATCTTGGAGTAGATCGGGACCGAGACCGCCTGGGTGAGCAGGTAGATCGAGAACAGCCACGGGAAGCTCGAGAAGCCACCGAGGTCGGCGACGATGGTCGGGATGGCCGTGGCGAGGATCGTCGCGTCGATCGCGATGAGGCCGGTGGTCACCATGAGGGCGACGAGGATCGGCCCACGGTCGGAGCGGAATCCCACGGCGGCGGTGCTCACGTTGCTCAGGGTGCGGCCCTCCGGTCGTGGCCGTCCGATGGCGGCGACGTGTAGCAACGGTGGGCCGGCCCGCCGCATTCCGACGTCGAGGGCCCGGCGTCAGCGGGTCACGAGCTCCTCGCCGACGGCGAGACGCCGGTAGGCGGTCCTGCCGAGGGAACCCATGAGCCGGTCGACGAGCCCGATGCCGATCTCGCTGAGCAGGGCGTCGTGGATCGGCACGGCGGTGCGGGGCGCGACGGCGCGGACGTGGTCGACGGCCTCGCTGATCTTGAGCCAGGGCGCGCTCACGGGGACGAGCATGACCTCGACCTGCGGACCGCCGGCCGCCGGGACCGTGAACGAGTCACCGGGGTGGAGCACGGTGCCCTCGACCAGGTAGGCGACGTTGACCGGGGTCGGGACGTCGGGGTGGACGACGGCGTGGGTGTCGCCGAGCACCTCGACGGCCAGGGTGGCAGCGGTGAACCGGTCGCCGGCTCGGACCTCGTGCAGGCGCTCGCGATCCGTACCGGCGTCGGCGAGCAGCTCCACGACGGGCGCCGGTGCCCAGACCCCGACCCCGGCCCGGTTCTCCAGGGCCTGGACCAGCGGTTCGACGGCCACGTGGTCGGGGTGCTCGTGGGTGATGAGCACGGCGTCGGCACCGGCGAGCACGGTGAGGTCCGAGAACCCGCCGGGATCGATGACCAGGACGTTCCCGTCACGGCTGAGCCGGACGCACGAGTGTCCCCAGAGGGTGAGGTTCATGGGGGTCAGCCTGCCACCGGGGCCCGACCCTCACGAGCCGAGACCCGAGGCTGACGGTGCGTCCCGCGACGCACCATCAGGTGGCGAGGTCCGCCAGGACGTAGGAGTCGGGGTCGGGGGTCGAGGCGATGGTGCGCTCGGCGTGGGCCACCGCGGAGGCGGCGTCGTCGTGCACGGCCTCGAAGGGGTCGAGGGCGAAGGCGGGTGCCCGTGTCGCGACCACGTACAGCACGCGGGAGCCCCGACCGGGCTCGGAGTACAGGGTCGGGACGACCAGGACGTGGCTGCGGCCGGTGGCGTCGGCCCGGTCGATCAGGTCGTAGACCGCCTCGGTCCGGGCCCGCGTCTCGACCTGACCGCCCGCGGGAGAGGCGAGACGCTCGCCGAGGGCGAACAGGTCGCTGCTCAGCGCGAGGGGGGTGCCGGCTGCCGGGTCCACGGCGTACCTGGTCCCGTCGCTGGCGAGGTACACGCGGAAGCCGACGTGCAGCGCCGCGTCGACGTCCTCCTGCGTGGGCAGCAGGGTGTCGTGCGAGAGGTCGGGGTCGATCACCGGCGCGGGGTCGGCGATCTCGTTCGTGGTGTCGAGGGTCTCGACCTGCCCGGCGCTCGTGGCGCTCTGGACGCCGGCAGCCGGACCTGTCCCCATGCCCGCCGCCCACCCGGCGAGCACCAGGATCGCGGTCGTCGTCAGGCCGGCCAGGGCGGCGAGGGGAAGGGATCGGGGCATACGGCGCTCCTCAGGGGGTGACACGCCGTCGCGTGTCTGGGTGCCCATCGGCCCGGCAGGAGTCTTCGTGAGAGGTGCGGGCTGTGACCTGCGCCGCTCACCTGGTGCGCGGCTGCGTGCGGATCGCCCGCAGGCGCTCCAGGACGTCGTCGGTGGGCACGAGGGTGTTGTCGGGACGGTCGACGACGGCGTCACCGTTGTGCACCCGGTGGTGGAGGGTCTCCATGAGGTCGTCCAGACGGTGCGCGGTCTCGGCCGCCTCCGCGAGACCGTCCAGGACGTCGCTCGGGACCGACCGCTGGTACTTGTAGAAGATCTTGTGCTCGAGGCTGGCCCAGAAGTCCATCGCGATGGTCCGGAGCTGGACCTCGACGATCACGGGGACCACACCGTCGGACAGGAACACGGGCACCTCGAGGAGGGCGTGCAGGCTGCGGTAGCCGTTCGGCTTGGGACTGCGGATGTAGTCCTTGACCTCGAGCACGGTCAGGTCGGACTGCCCGGTGAGCATGTCGAACAGCCGGTAGACGTCCGAGGCGAAGCTGCACGTCACCCGGATCCCCGCGATGTCGGTGATCGACGCGCGGATCGCCTCGAAGGACGGGTCGCAGCCCTTGCGCGCGACCTTCCCGATGATCGACTCGGGGGACTTCAGGCGGGAGCTGACGTGCTCGATCGGGTTGTAGTCGTGCAGCAGCCGGAACTCCTCACGCAGGATCCCGATCTTCGTCGTGACCTCGTCGACCCCGAACCGGTACTGCAGCATGAACCGGGTGAAGTCGGTCCGCAGCTGGTTGAGGTCACCCAGGACGGACGGGTCCAGCGCGGCCAGCGGGCCGATCGGTCGCACGCCGTCGGGCTGCACAGGGCCGTCGGGGGTTTCGGGGACGGTCACGGTGCGGCTCCGGTTCGGGCGGTCGGGCGTCGTGGCGTGCGGGGACACCTCGTCAACGGCTCGACCGGGCCCGGCGTTCCGCCCGACCCCGGGCGTTCCGCCGCGGCGTCCGGCTCATCTACCCCTGGGCCGCGGGCGGCACGTTGTGGTTCCGGCGGAAGACGTTGTCCGGGTCGTAGGTCGCCTTGACCGCCGCGAGCCGGTCCCAGGTGCTCCCCGGGTACGCCGCGCGCACCCGGTCCGGGCCGTCGTCGCCCAGGAAGTTCACGTACAGCCCGGGGTCGCCCTGGTCCAGCAGGGCGCTGAGCTCGGCAACCCATGCGGCACGGGCCGGGCGGTCGTCAGGACCGGAGTAGAAGGCCGCGACGTTCGTCATCAGGCGGCTCGAGCGGTGGGCGTAGGCCGTGTCCTGCGCGGGCACCCGTGCGATGGCGCCGCCGAGTGCCCGCACCTGGACCACCCGCACCGGTGCGTCGCTGGCCTCGAGGTGCCCGAGGATCGTCCGGGCGAGGTCGAGGTCCACCGTGCGCATCATCAGGGTCCTGGACACCGCCGTCGGGCGGTACTCGGGGTCGGCCGGCGGGAACATCTCGGGGTAGGGGATGGGGCGCACCAGGTCCGCGAGCGGCGGGGCCAGGGCGCGGAACGGGGCCAGCGCCGCCGCGCCGTCCTCCTCGGGACCGGCGAAGCACAGCAGGCCCATGACGACCAGCTGCCCGTGGAGCTCCTGCGGGACGAACGGCAACGGCGGGCACGTCATCACGTTCATGATGCAGCCGAGCTCCTCGGGGGCGGCCTCGGCCGCGGCGACGAAGCCCGCGACCACCTCAGGTGTCGCCGGGAGCACGAGCATCCCGCCGACCACGCCGTCGACGGGACGCAGGCGGTACCTCAGCCGGGTCACCACACCGAAGTTCCCGCCCCCGCCCCGCAGCGCCCAGAAGAGCTCGGGGTGCGAGGTGTCGTCGACCAGCAGGACCTCACCGGCGGCGGTGACGACCTCGGCCGCGAGGAGGTTGTCGATGGTCAGGCCGTGCGCCCGTGACAGCCAGCCCACGCCACCGCCGAGGGTGATCCCGGAGATCCCGACCGAGCCGGTGTCGCCGAAGCCGACCGCCAACCCGTGCTCGGCCGTCGCCGCGGTGAGCTCACCGGCGGTCAGCCCCGCCCCGGCCCACACGGTGCGCGAGGCGAGGTCCAGGTCGATCGAGGTCAGGTCGCGCACGTCCACCACGACACCGCCGTCGACCGTCCCGTGGCCCGCCCCGCCGTGCCCGCCGCTGCGCACCGTGAGTGGTAGCCCGGCCGCGCGGGAGAACCGCAGCACCTCGACGACGTCGGCCGCGTCGGTCGGCCGGGCCAGGAGCGCCGGCCGGCCGGTCACGTCCACGGCCATCACCCGGGTCAGCGCCTCGAAGTCGCGCTCGCCGGGTTCGACGACCCGACCGCGGAGACGGGTGCGCAGGTCGGCGACCGCGCCATGGTCGACCGAGCTGGGCGTGCCCCGGTCGGCGGGTCGGTGCGTGCTCGGAGCGGACGGCGGCGTGGTCATGGGTCCTCCTTGGTACGGCGGGTGCTGGGCCGGGCAAGGCCCCCTGGTGGAGACCTGCCACGGGGCGAGAAGTCACCGGCCGGGGATGCGCAAGATCTCAGGCCGTTGGGGCTGGCCGTCCCGAGGCACGCCCCCGCGGGGTCAGGCGGAGCCGCCACGCGATGACCAGTGCCACGACACCGACGAGCACGAGTGCGGCGCCTGCTCCGGCTGACACCTCGACGACGGGTCCGCGGGTCGCCTGCAGGTATCCCAGCGCCGCCCCTCCTGCACCGGCCACCAGGACGGCGGCCAGGGCCAGGGCCGCGACACGGCGTCTGCCCAGGCGGCCCCGGTTCATCTGCGTGACGTCCTTGCCGAGCACGCTCAGCGCCGGGATCGACATCATCCCGAGCGTCTGGATGCCCGGTGCGCTGCTCACGCCGGGCAGGTGCGGGAACAGGACGGCCACCGCTCCCCAGCCGACGGCGAGCATCCCGACGAAGCGCAGCGCCGCCGAGGCCCACGGGTGCCGCCGATCGGCCAGGATCCACTCGGCGGCGAAGGCCAGAGCGTCGGGGCCGACGACGTCCTCGGGTCCGCGGCCCTGCGCGGCGGCGTCCTCGAGGTGGGTCCGCAGCTCGTGGATCCGGTCGCGACGTTCGGACCGGGGCACGCCGCTGGTGCGCCAGTACCGGTCGACGTCGCGCAGGGTGGTCGAGAAGGGCGCGGGCAGGGAGGCGTTCATGAGACCTCCCGGCCGTGCCGCGTCCGCGCCGTGCGGCGCATCCGGTCATCGATCAGGGCAAGGCTCACGCCGGCGGCGAGCAGCCCGAGGCCCAGCGGCCAGGTCGGCTGGGCGGTGACGCCACCGAGTCCGATCGCGATCATCAGGTAGCCGGCGGCGGCTGCGACCAGTCCGAGCCCCGTCAGGACGGCGGCGCGCAGGGGTCCCAGGCGGCCTCGGTACCGGCGGATGAGTGCGCCGCCGGTGGCGAGCGCCGCGGCGAGGACGGCGAACCCGAGGTCGTGCCAGGGGAACGCGGGCTCTTCACCCCAGGGCGCGACGAGCCGGACGAGCATCAGCCCGCCTGCCACGCCGCACAGCATGCTCATGAAGAGCAGCAGCGATCCGAGCCAGGGATGGCGCCGGTCCGCTGCTGTCCACTCGGCCGCGAAGCCGACGGGGTCCGGGCCCAGCACCTCCTCGGGCGGGTAGCCCTCTGCGGCTGCGTTCTCGAGGTGGGCGCGCAGCTCGTCGACCCGGGCGATGCGTTCGACCTCCGGGACACCGTCCTTGATCCAGAACCGGTCGATCTCCTCGAGGGCGTCGTCGATCGCGATGTCGTGACGTGGCCTCGGTCTAGGCATCTCCATGAGGTGCTCCCCCTGCCGGTGGTGGGTGCAGGACGGCGTGGACGCCACCGGCGACCTGGTCCCACAGTGCTCGTGCCTCGTCGAGCTCGGTGCGTCCCGCGGCGGTGATCCGGTAGTAGCGGCGGCGCTGCCCGCGGTCGGTCCGGACGACGTACCCCTCGATCAGGTTGCGGCGTTCGAGTCGCGCGACCAGTGGGTAGATCGACCCGTCCCGGACGATGCCCAGCCCTGCCCGGCGAAGCTCGGCGGCCAGCTCGTAGCCGTACCGGTCGCGCTCGGCCACGAGGGACAGCAGACAGGCGTCGAGGATCCCGCGCAGGATGCGCGACCCGCGCTCGCTACCGTCGGTGTCCACCCTCGTACCTTGCACTGCATGTGCCTTGCGGTGCAAGGGTCGGACGGCCCAGCCCCTCAGCGCGTCAGTGCCCCGCGCGCTCGCGGTGCGTCGACGAGCCCGTAGGTCACGATCCCCAGCACCACCGACGCGGCGGCGACGGCCCCCCAGCTGCCGAGCGCCCCCGCCATGAGGTGCGAGAGCACGAAGCACGCCGCGCCCACCAGCACGACGACGGCGATCCGCCACCAGGGGGTCCGGCGGACCTCTCGGGCGACGCACCAGCCGGTGCCGGCCAGGACGACGACGGCGCCGGCCCACCTCAGGTCGGTCAGCTGCGCGGCGGCGAAGCCCACGACGAGACTCAGACCCGCGATCAGGGCGGTGGGCAGGCGCGGCACGGCGTCACTGTACGGCGCACGACGGCCCGACGGCCTAGCCTCGACGGAGTGCGCCACCGTCACCGACTCCTCCCCGTACCGTTCGGCGTTGCGACGCTGGCTCTGATCCTCGTCGCGTGCGCGGGGGCGGATGAGCCACCGCCGAGCGACCCGCCCGTGCAGGACCGTGTGACGACCGACGCCCCGACCGCCCCGTCCGACGGGCCCACCGCCGGGTCGCCGTCGGCCGACCTGTCGTCGTTCCCCGACCGGGACGAGGTGGAGGCCGCGCTGGTCGAGGGCGAGCCCGGTGAGGTCGACCCGACCCCGCCGCAGACCGCGTTCTTCGCGTCGCTGGTCCCCGGCCAGCCGGAGGTCCTCTCCGACGAGCGTGCGGCGGCCGGGGGGACGGTGAGCCTGCGGGTCGCTTGCACGACGCGCTCAGGCGGTGACGTCATGATCGACCTGGCCCTCGCGGACGGCACGCCGGTGACCGACTACCCCGCACCGTGCGGAGCCGTCACCGCGACGGGCCACTCGATCGCGACCAGCCGGACCCCGGCTCTCGAGGTCGACGGGCCGTACACGGTGACCGTCGTCGCCGAGGAGGACGCGGTCGTCGGGGTGGGCCTGGTCGACGTCGGCTGACCCCGAGGGTGCTGTGTCCACAGGATCCCCCTTCGGGCCCCACGGACGGACGGCCGTTGCTAGGGTCCGTTGACCATGAACCAGGGGGCAGTTTCGACCGGTCTGTCATGTCTTCGTCGGGTGCGCGGTGCCCTGCTGCTCGCGGGGGCCCTCGTGCTCGTCACCGGGTGCGCCGCGGAGGTCGCGCCGCAACCCATCCAGACGCTCCCCGCGCCCAGCCCGTCACCGGCTCCCGAGGTGGACACGGTGCTCGCGCCGCAGCGGACCCCCGAGATGGAACGGGACGACGGCGTCGGGGCGGCCGCCGCGGCGCAGTACTTCCTGCACCTGTTCACCTACGTGCTCGCGACGGGCGACCTCACCGAGTGGGACGAGGTCACGTGGGAGGAGTGCCAGTCCTGCGCGGCGATCCGAGACGACGTCCTCAGGGTCTACGGAGGTGGCGGTCACTTCGCCCCGGGTGTCATCTCGATCGAGTCAGCCGTCGCAGGTCCACGGCACGAGCTCCTTGGCGGGTTCCTTGTCGAGGTCGCCTTCTCTCTCGTGGCCGGGGCTGAGTACGACGCGGCGGGTCAGGAGGTCGCGACGGCGACCGAGCAGGAGTCGACGGTCGGCGTCGATGTGATCTGGCAGGGCCAGTGGATTCTCGTCGGCCTGAGCGACGGTGAGCAATGAGCATCCTCGACAGGGGGGCCGCGCCCTTGCTGACGGTACTTGTCGGCGTATCCATGTGGCAGGTCTCGCCGACACCACCACCATCGCCCGGCGTGAACGCTCTGAACGACGGATACGTGGTCGATGCTGAGACCTTTCGGCCGTCCGGGGCCAGGACGTCGTCTGTTGACGATGACTCCCGGATCACCCCTCCCGTCTACGAGCACAAGCGCCCCCCGCTGCGCTTCTGCGGGACCGTCGACGCCTCCTCGGCCGGGGTGCCCTGCGTGGACGGCGCCGAGTCCGGCGACGTCGTCCGGATGTGCGCGGACGGCTCGGTCGCTCTGGCACCGTTGATGCGCCGTCAGGTGGGCCCGGACCTCTCGGTGCCCGGCCCCTGGGTGCAGGTCGACCGGGGCGGTTGTCCCGAGGACCCGGCTGTCACCGTGACGCTGAGCGCCGAGGAGTTCCGGCGGTTGCCGTTGACCTCGTCGGTGCCCTCCGTCCAGCCCGCTGACGGTCAGGGCCTGGTGAACCTGGACATGATCCTGATCACGGACTCGGACCCGCAGACCCTGTCCACGACGGTCCTGGACGTCCCGGTGACGGTGATCGCGACGCCGGTCCGGTTCACCTGGACCTTCGGTGACGGCTCGGAGCCGTTGGTCACGACGGAGCCGGGGGCCCCGTACCCGCACCAGACGGTCGGGTACTCCTACCGTGAGCCGGGGGCCTTCGCGATCCAGCTGACCACGGCCTGGTCGGGGCGGTACCAGGTCGACGGTGCAGGCCCGTGGATCGACGTCGCGGGGACGGCCGAGACGGTCTCGGAGGCGTTCCCGGTCACCATCCACGAGGCCCGGACCTACCTCGTCGACGGCACCTGGGGCTAGCGACTCCCCGCCCACCTGACCGCCCCCAGGAAGGTGCTGGAACTCACCCGCTCCTGGGCACAAATCCCCATCCGCGGTGGTTGCAGAGAGGAGACAATGGTGGTGTCGGTGACCCCGACTCCACGTACCCGCGAACCACACCCCGGAGCGCCAGATGAGCACCATGCAGATCCTTCCCCCGAACGCCCCACCTGCCCACTCGCCGTTGTCGACGGTGCGCGAGGCTGTCCGCTGGGTGCGTGAGACGCCGTCCCCCCAGTGGGAGGGCGACGCGGGCGACAAGGCCACGTTCCTCGGCTACGTCGGGGCCAGCATGCTCGTCTGGATCGCGGTCGGCGTGCTGGGCATGGCCGCGGTCGGCGAGGGCCTGAAGGCGCTCGCCTCGGTCCTGGGCTGAGCGACCGCACGCACTCCGCGACCCGGGGATCACGTCGTCGATCGGCGGCGTGATCTCGGTCGCGGACCCCACCCGCCCCCGCAGTACAGTCCGACAATGGACAAGACCGATGTGTGGGAGCTGGTCGAGCAGGCGCGGTCGCAGGTCGTCGACGCCGATGACGTGGATGCCGTCGCGCAGCGGATGGCCGAGCTCCTCGCCACGCACCAGCCGGACCAGATCGCGGCCTTCGACCGGCCGCTGAGCGACCTGGTCGCCGAGTCCTACCTGGCCCCGCTGTGGGCCGCGGCGTACGTGATCAACGGTGGCGCCTCCGACGACGGCTTCGACTACTTCCGGGGCTGGCTGATCGGCCAGGGGCGCGGCGTCTACGAGCGGGCGCTGGCCGACCCGGACAGCCTCGCCGACGTCCCCGCCGTCGTCGAGGCGGCCGACGAGGACGACGTCCTCGAGAGCGAGGACATGCTCAGCGTCGCCTGGGACGCCTACGAGGCGGCAACCGGTGGCGAGCTCCCGGCGACCAGGGGCGGGTCGCCCCGCCCGCCTCTCGACCCCGACTGGGACTTCGACTTCGACGACGACGACGAGATGTCTGCCCGACTGCCGCGACTGACCGCCCTCTTCTACGACGAGGACTGAGCCGCCGGCTCGGACGACCAGGGACGACGGCCGCGTGCAGACCTACGACGTGATCGTCCTGGGTGTCGGCTCGATGGGTGGCGCCGCTGCCGCGGAGCTCGCGGGCCGCGGTCTGCGGGTGCTCGGGCTCGAGCAGTTCTGGCCCGGCCACGACCGCGGTTCGGCGCACGGCGGGACGCGCATCGTGCGGCAGTCGTACTTCGAGGGGGCGGCGTACGTCCCGTTGCTGCGGCGCGCCTACGTGGGGTGGCGGGCACTCGAGGAGGCGTCGGGCCGTGAGCTGCTGACGCTCTGCGGTGGCCTGTACGTCGGCGACGAGGACAGTGCCGTGGTGGTCGGCAGCCTTGCGTCCGCCAGGGAGCACGGTCTCGCGTACGAGCTGCTCTCGGCGGGGGAGATCCGTCGCCGCTTCCCGACCATGGCCCCCGCCCCGCACGCCGTCGGGGTGTACGAGGCGGCCGCCGGCTACACCCGCCCCGAGGAGACGACGTTCGCGACGGTCCAGGTCGCACGGTCGCACGGGGCGGAGATCCGGTTCGACGAGCGGGTGGTGCGGTGGTCCCCGACGCCCGGTGGCGGGGTGCAGGTCGAGACCGTGAACGGCACCTACGGGGCCGACCGGCTGGTGGTCACCCCCGGCGCCTGGGCACCGGAGCTCCTCGGTGACCTCGCCCTCCCGCTGCGCGTCGAACGGCAGATGTTCGCCTGGTTCACTCCCGAGCTCACCGACGCCGTGCCGTACGCGCGCTACACCGACGTCGAGCACCCGGTCTACGTCGAGGAGACCGACGGCAACGGCATCCTGTACGGCTTCCCGATGGTCGACGGTCCCGACGGCGGCCTCAAGCTCGCCTTCTTCCGGCAGGACGGCCCACCCACCACCCCGCAGGGCGTGGACCGCACCGTCCACCCGCACGAGGTCGCCGCGCTGCGCAGTCGGGCGCTCGAGCTCTTCCCCCACCTGACCGGCCCCCTGGTGACCGCCAAGACCTGCCTCTACACCACGACCCGCGACGAGCACTTCGTCGTCGGCCTGCATCCCGGGGTGCCGCAGGTCGCTGTGGCCTGCGGGTTCTCCGGGCACGGGTTCAAGTTCGTGCCCGTGATCGGCGAGGTCCTCGCCGACCTCGTCGTCGACGGAGCGACCCCGCATGACATCACGCTGTTCGACCCGCTGCGCGGCGGGCTGCGCCCCAGGGCCGATCGGGTGACGTAGGCGGCAGAGCGTCACATACCGGACGGGTCGCGCTCCTTCCCCTCAGGAGGTGGCGATGACCCACGACGGCACGACTCCCCACGGCACGACTCCCCACGGCACGGCCCCCGACGAGACGACCACCGACAGTGCGACCGCCGCGCCCGACGAGCCCGGCACCACCGCAGGCGACCCCCCGTCGGCCCTGGAGCTCACCCGGCGGGTGCGGACCGAGGCGCTGCTCGGAGTCATCGCGATCGCCATCGTGGTCCTCACCGCGCTGCCCGACCTCGGCCCGCTCGCCGCCGATCCGCCGACGAGCGAGGAGAGCGTGAGCGTCCCGTCGCCCGCGGTGACGACGCCCGCGTCCGTCGTGCGTCCCGTGCAGAGCCCCGGGAGCCCGCTGCGCAGCGGGCTCCTAGTCCAGGATCGCTGTGGCCTCGACCTCGACGAGGACGTCCGGCTCGAAGAGGTGGTCCACCCCGATCAAGGAGGCCGGTGGTAGGGGGCGCGGCAGCCGGAGCTCCTCGGCGACCGACTCGATGCCCGCCATGAGCGGTTCGATCTTCTCGGGGCTCCACTGCGTGACGTAGAAGGTCAGGCGCAACACGTCAGCGAAGGACGCACCGGTGCCTGCCAGGGCTCGGCTGGTGTTGCGCAGGGCCTGGGCGACCTGTCCGGACAGGTCGCTCGGGGAGACCGGGGTCCCGCTTCCGTCGCGCGCCACCTGTCCGCTGATGTGGATGTGCCGAGTCCCGGTGCCGACCGCGACGTGGTGGTAGGGGGTGTTCGGGAGCAGGCCTTCTGGTGTGAAGCGGTTGACGGGCATGGTGCTCTCCTTCATGCGAGGAAACGGTTGGTCTACTCTTGATACCTGGTAGATGGAAGACACTGCAACGAGACCAGGTTTCATGAGCGATACCCCGACCGGACACCCCGATGCGCTGCGCATCGACGCCCCGCACCGCGAGCTGCTGGATCAGGTGCTCGACAAGTGGTCGTTGAGCGTCCTCAACGAGCTGTGCGAGCGACCGTGCAGGTTCAACGAGCTGCGCAGGGCGGTCCCGGCGGTGACGCAGAAGTCGCTCACCGCCACGCTGCGCCGGCTCGAACGCAACGGCATCATCCAGCGGATCGTCATCGACACCCGGCCGGTAGCGGTCGAGTACCGGATCACCATGCTGGGGAAGACCCTGCGCGACCCGGTGGACGTCCTGCTGCAGTGGGCGGATGCGCACCTGCCGCAGATCGAGCGTGCTCGGGCGGAGTTCGACAGCGGACCCGTTGACCTGGCTCACCCGCGACAGCCGTGAGCTGCAGCACCGCTGCACCAGACCCTCGTGATCATGGAGAGATCCGCTAGCCCATTCGGGTGACACGGCCGCGCCGGGTATGTCAGGGTTGCTAACTAATTGCCCGGCGGTGCTGTCCCCGTACGGACGCGTCGCCGCGCCCGTGCGACCGGTGTCGCGGGCCCGCACCTGCGCGCCGGGGGCGCGCGGGCACACCCAGGGGGAGTAGATGCGTCATCGTCGGAAGTGGCTCACCACGCTGGTCGTGGGAGCGCTGTGCGCCCTCGGTGCTGCCGCACCAGCGGCGGCGCTCGGGCCGGACAGGTTGCCGATCACGATCGCGAACCAGTCCGGTCGGGGTGAGCAGGTGTTCGTCCACGTGCTCGGCACCGACCTGGCCTCGGGCCGGCTCGGCTGGGTCGACGCCGGTGGCACGTTCCGGCCGTGGCCCGCGGGATCCAACCCGCCGTCGCCGGCCCCGGACAGTGCCGTCGCGGGCCCCTCCGACGGTGGGGCGGTCACCGTGCAGGTCCCCCGCGGCTTCTCGGGCCGCATCTACTTCTCGTTCGGGCAGAAGCTGCCGTTCTCGCTCACACCCGACGGTCTCGTCCAACCGGCTCCGTGGGCGGCGGGCGACCCGACGCGCGACTTCCTGTTCGACTGGAGCGAGCTGACCTACAACGACGCCGGCCTGTGGCTCAACAGCTCCCAGGTCGACATGTTCGGCGTCCCGCACTCCGTGAGCGTGACCGGCGCCTCGGGCGCCACGCGCACCACCGGTCGTGTGGTGCCGAACGGTCGCCAGCAGGTCATCGACGCGCTGAGCGCGAACCCGGAGTGGGCGCGCAGCGTCGTCAAGCGCACTGACGGCACCGTCCTGCGCGTGCTCGCGCCCGGCAAGGCAGCGAGCGCCGGCCTGCTGAGCGCGACGTACCTCGACGACTACATCGCCTCGGCGTGGAACGCCTACACCACGCGCACGCTCACGGTGCAGCCGTTCGGTGACCGGCCCGAGGTCCGCTACACCGGTCGGACGTCCGGCTCGACCCTGCGGTTCACCGACGCCGCCGGGCGTGAGGTCGCTGCGTTCGGGCGGCCGTCGTCCTCGGACGTGTGGGGGTGCGACGGCGCCCTGCACGCACCGAACGACCAGGTGGTCGGCCCGATCGCCCGGACGCTGTGTGCCGCGCTGTTCCGCGGGACGCTCGGCACGAGCAGCACCGAGCCCGTGCTCGACGCCGCGCAGTTCTACCGCAGCACCCCGCCCAACCTGTACGGGCGGGTCATCCACGACGCGATGGCCGACGGACGCGCGTACGCGTTCGCCTTCGACGACGTCGGCGCGTTCGAGTCGCTCGTGCACGACGGCGACCCGCGCAGCGCACGCGTCGACCTGACGCCGTTCGGGGCAGCAGGCGGCGGTGCGACGACGGGTACCGGAGCGGTGCGGTCCGGTGCGACCGGCAAGTGCCTCGACGTGGCCTCCGCCGACAGCGCCAACGGCACCGCCGTGCAGCTGTACGACTGCAACGGCACCGCCGCCCAGCGGTGGACCCTGGGCGTCGACGGCACGATGCGCGCCCTGGGCAAGTGCCTGGACGTCACCGGGTGGGGAACCGCCAACGGGGCGACGGTGCAGATCTGGGACTGCAACCCCGGCCAGTCCAACCAGACCTGGGTCCGGTCCGGCGACTCCTACCGCAACCCCGCGTCCGGCAGGTGCCTGGACAACCCCAGCGGACGTAGCGTCAACGGCCAGCGCATCCAGATCTGGGACTGCTACGACAACAGCGCCCAACGGTGGTCGGTGCCGGGAGCCTGACCTGAGCGCGACCGCCCGACGGCACGTCCGTCGGGCGGTCGTGGGGTCGCCTGTCGACCTGGCTGTGCGCTCCGAGCCAGGTGCTCGTATGCCCGGCCGACCCGGTCCCAGCCGGCGACGACCGCTGCCGCGAGCCCCAGGCCGACGACCGTGAGGTACCCGGTGTGGGGTGGGACGTCCCAGTCGGCCTCGCTCAGGCTGATCGCCACCGAGTACTCGAGCATCAGGTTGCCGAAGCTCATGGCCGTGGCACCGGCCAGCACGACGGCGTACCGCACCCGGTGCCCATCGGGCTCGAGGTCCCGAGCGGCGACCAGGACGAGGAGCGCCACGATCGACGCTGCGTCGATCGTGACCAGGAGCGCCTCGACCGGTGCGCCGAGCGCCAGGGTGAGCACCGCAGCCAGGGCAAGCAGCGACGGGGCTGCCAGAGCCACCCGGGCACGCCGACCGGTCCGGATGCTCGGCAGCACCACCAGCCAGGCGAGGGAGAGAGCCGCCATCGCACCGAGCGAGAGGATCTCCGGCAGCACGAGCCCCTCGGGCCTGATGATCACCGGCAGGGGGTTGGTGCCGTCCATCGCCCTCAGGCACTCCGGGGAGAAGGCGTCGATGCTCTGCCCTGCACAGGGGAGCCAGGCCATCCGGACAGCGACAGCCTGCAGAGCTGCACCAGCACCGAGCAGCCCGGCGGAGACCAGCCAACGCGTCGACGTCCGCACGAGACGGACGCTAGCGCCACGCGTGAACGCCACGCCACCCTTCGACTCGCCGTCGTCCAGGGTGGTCGAACGGGCCATGCTCGGGGCCGCTGGGTGCGTCCGCCTCACGGCAGAGACACCCCCGAAGTCTCCACTCACCTCCGACGTACTCTGGAGGGATGCGCAGGGCCGACGGCGGCACGCTCGACGACGGCATGGTCGAGGTCGAGCTCGTCGGTGAACAGGCCGACGGGCCGGACCCCAGCGAGCGCGCGCAGTCGCCGCCGTCACCCGGCCGCACCGGCCCTGAGCCCCGCGAGGACCACGCCCTCCGCGACCCGCACCCCCGTCGCCACCTGCTGCGTACGGCACCGGCGATGGGCCTCGGGCTCGTCGTGCTGCTCGGGCTGGGGCTGACGGTCGTCGAGCAGCGGCGCGACGAGGCGCTCGTGGCGTCCGTCGCCCACGTCCCGGGGTTGTCGACCTCGCTGCGTGAGCCTCTCGTCGAGCGGTGGCAGACCGGTGGGCCGACCTCGGTCGCGGGCGGGCTCGTGCTGGGTCGGCAGATGGTGGACGGGCAGTCGAGGACCGTCGCGCACGACGCACGCACCGGTGAGGTGCGGTGGGCTGCGCCGTCGGGCATCGACGCCGCGGGATCCCCGTTGCGGTGCCGGACGGCGGTCGCCGGGGATGCGCTGCTGGTCTGCATGATCAGCGGCGGCGGGGTGCGGGCCCCCAACTCCGACGCCGTGCTGGGCGGGCTGCCCGGCAGGTTGCTGCTGCTCGACGCCGAGGACGGGTCGGTGCGCGACGAGCGTCCGTTGAACTCCCGCACGGTCGGGTGGGACGTCCTGGAGGAGGACCTGGTCCTGGCGCGTCGGGAGAGCGGTGCCCTGCACATCTCCCGGTCGCGCCTGGTGAGCCGCGAGGTCGTGTGGTCGGTCGAGGTGCCGTTGGCCCGTGATGTCCGCGCCCGGCAGGTCGTGCTCGGCGTCGCGCACGGCCTGGTGGTGGTGGAGGGCCGGATGGCCGTCGTCGTCGACGGGCGGGACGGCGAGGTGCTGGGGACGTGGGATCCCGAGGGGCGGCGGGTGCAGCCCGTCCAGGTGCAGACCGGTCCGCTCGGGTTCGCCGTGTGGCGGACGCCCCGCGAGGCCCAGTGGTTCGACCGCGACGGCCACGCGGGGGCGACCCTGCCGGGCAGCCCGCTCGAGGCGGTGGTCGACGACGGCTCGTCGCCGCACGTCACCCTCGTCCAGGACCGTGCCGACCTGCTCGCCGTGGACGTCCGGACCGGTGAGGTGCTGTGGCGCGGACCGCCGGTGCGTCGTGCGTTGACCCGGATCGACGGTCTGGTGGTCGTCGAGGGAGGCGGGAGCCTGCACGCGATCGACCTGGCGACGGGGGAGGGTCGGTGGTCGGCGGCGCTCGGCCCCGACTCGGTGCCGGGCTTCTCGCCGGTGACCGACGGCGTGCGGCTGCTGGTACCGGGCTACGAGGTGGCGACAGGGCGTCAGGTCACTGCGGTCGACCTGCGCGACGGGACCCCGCGGTGGACGCTTCCGTTGCCCGGCAGGGGCTCCGCGCTGTCGGTCGACGACGGCGTGGTGCGGGTGCGCTTCGGCACGCAGGTCGCGATCTTCGGCTGAGATGCTTGGGCGCATGCCCGACCGCCCCGATCTCCCCGCACCGCGGCCCGGGCCGCAGACCAGGGCGGTGGTCGACCGGCACCGGGCCCTGGCGGGGACGGCACGTGCGGTGCTCGACGACGTCGCGTCGGCACGGCTGCGTGTCGCCGAGCTCGTCGCGGCCGACCGGGACGCGACGGTCCGTGCCGAGCTGTCCGGCATCGCCGTCGGGCGCCTGGCGGAGCTCACGGACAAGAACCTGCGGCTGCGGGCCCTGACCGACGCGGGCTACCGCACGGCCCTGGACCTGCTCGACACCAGCGCGGCCGACCTCGAACGGTTGCCGGGCGTGGGACGGGAGACGGCCCGCAGCGCCCTCGCGGCCGTCGACCAGCTCGCCCGGGCGGTCGCGGCGGGGATCCGCCCGCGCATCGACCTCGACCTCCCGCCACGTGGGGTCACCCGCACCGCGGGCCCGACGGGGGAGGCGCGGGAGACGTGGGACTCCCAGGTCCTGGCCGAGATCCTCGGCCTGCTCCACCGGCTGCTGCTGCTCGGTCCCAGGGTCGAGGCGCACCGCACGGCCCTCGAGGACTACTCGTCGTCGGTGGCCGCGCTGCTGCCCGCGGCCCAGCGTGCCGCGCACCGGCTGCGCCTGGCCCTGCGTCGCCGTCGCAGCCGTGACGCCAGCATCGACGCGCTGCGGCGTCTGGTCGAGTGGGAGGAGTGGCTGACCCTCACCGGGCTGCCGGTCGCGCTCGCCGAGATCGACGCCCTGCGACGGCAGGCGCCGCCTGCCCACGGGGAGCTGTGGGCCGACGTCGAACGCCGCAGCGTCGAGTACTACACCGTGCTCGGGGAGATCGTCCCGGTGCCCGACGCCGTCCTGGCCTCGCACGGGATGCTCCCGGGAGAGCTGGCCGAGAGGGTCGCCGAGCACCCGCTGGACCTGTCGGTGATGCGGGTCGCGCTGCGCGGGTACCAGGAGTTCGGGGCGCGCTTCGTGCTCAACCAGGGGCGGGTGCTGCTCGGCGACGAGATGGGCCTCGGCAAGACCGTCCAGGCGATCGCGGTGATGGGCGACCTCGTCGTGCGCGGGGAGCGGCACCTGCTCGTGGTGTGCCCCGCGAGCGTGCTGATCGGCTGGGTCCGGGAGGTCGAGACGCGCAGCACGCTGGCCGCCCATCGGCTGCACGGTGCCCGGCGCGACGAGGCGATCGCCCGATGGGTCGCCGAGGGCGGGGTGGGGGTCACCACGTTCGAGGGGCTCCAGCACGTCCCGCGCCCGCAGGTCGACGGTCCGTGGAGCGTGGGCCTGCTGGTGGTCGACGAGGCCCACTACGTCAAGAACCCGAACGCGCAGCGGTCGACGCACGTCGCGCGGTGGGCGGAGTCGACCTGGCGGGTGCTGTTCATGACCGGGACCCCGATGGAGAACCGCCTCGAGGAGTTCGTGACCCTGGTGCGCATGCTCCAGCCCGAGGTCGCGGACGGCGTCCCACGGCATGCGGGGCTCGCGGGCGCCGACGCGTTCCGGCAGGTGATGGCGCCGGTGTACCTGCGGCGCAACCAGGTGGACGTGCTGGTCGAGCTGCCCGAGCTCGTCGTCGTGGACGAGTGGGAGGAGCTCACCCCCGCGGGAGAGGCGGTGTACCGGGCGGCCGTGGCGAGCGGCAGCCTCATGGCGATGCGCCGGGCGGCCTTCGCGACGCCCGACCCCGGGGACTCGACCAAGCTCGACCGCCTGCTCGAGATCGTCCAGGACGCCCAGGAGAACGGGCACAAGGTGGTGGTGTTCTCCTACTTCCGGGACGTGATCGACACCGTGGTCCGGGCGGTGGGGGCGCAGGGACCCGGCAGCGTGCACGGCCCGGTGACCGGGGCGGTGCCCGCCGAGGACAGGCAGCAGGTCATCGACGGGTTCACCGCGGCGGAGCCGGGTGCGGTCCTCGTGGCCCAGGTGCAGGCAGGCGGGGTGGGTCTGAACATCCAGGCGGCGAGCGTCGTGATCCTGTGCGAGCCGCAGCTCACGCCGTCGGCCGAGGCGCAGGCCGTGGGCCGGGTGCACCGCATGGGCCAGCTCCGCACCGTCGTCGTGCACCGGCTGCTCGTCGAGGGTGGGGTCGACGAGCAGATCACCCGGCTGCTGGGCGAGAAGAGCCGCCTCTTCGACGCGTACGTCCGCGAGTCGAGCCTCGCGGCCGGTGCGGTGGGTGCGGTCGACGTGACCCAGGCCGACCTGGCCCGTGAGGTCGTCGCGGCAGAGCAGGCACGGCTCGGCTACGGGCCGGTGTGGGAGGCCCTCGACGGCTGAGCCTGGCCCGTGCACCGAGCAGCACGGCCCGACACCTGGTGATACGGGTGGGTCACAAACCCTCGGCTCGGCCCCATAGTGGTCGATGGGTGGGTACGAGGGGGCGGACGAGACGGGGACGAGGATGGGCACCGCGCAGGGAGCCGACGCCGGCGCGCTCGGCGAGGTCCTCGACCTGCTCAACGAGCGGATCGTGCGCTACCGCGTCAGCGACCTGCAGATCCTGTACTGCAACACCGCCTGGGCGGATGCCGTCGGTCTCACCCCTGAGGCCGTCACGGGTCTGACCATGTGCGCGGTGCTGCCCCCGGACGAGCTCACGGGGTTGTTCGCCCAGGTCGCCCGGCTCGGGACCGAGTCCTCGCACCTGATCAACATCCAACGCTCCGGTGACCGGTGGACCGAGTGGTCTGACCTCTACCTGACGGGACCGGGCGGGACACACATCCTGGCCGTGGGTCGCGACGTCACCGACCGGCAGGACGCCGAGATGCGGCTCGCGGCGAGCGAGGAGCGCTACCGCGAGCTGGCCCTGCGTGACGCGTTGACCGGGCTCGCGAACCGGCGGCTGCTGGACGAGCTGCTGGCGAGCGCCCTCGCGCGGACCCGTCGTGACGGGCACCGACTGGTGGTCTCCTACCTGGACCTCGACGGCTTCAAGGAGGTCAACGACGAGCACGGGCACGCCGTCGGTGACGCGGTGCTCGTGGAGTGCGGGCGGCGCCTGCGCGAGGGCCTGCGCGAGTCGGACGTCGTCGCCCGGGTGGGTGGTGACGAGTTCGTCGTCGTCCAGGAGTGCCTGCCCGGGAAGGAGGGCCACGCGGCAGCACGGCTGGCCGCGATCATGGCCCCGGACTACGCGGTCGAGGGGTTGGTCCTGCCGTGCTCGGCCAGCACGGGATCGGTCGTCGCGGAGCCGCACCACGACGCTGCGGGGCTCGTCGCGGCGGCCGACGAGGCGATGTACACGGTCAAGCGCGGCCGCGCCGCGGCGCGGCTCTGAGCGGTGCCGGCCCTCGAGGAGATGCCGTGAGGCGCGCCGTCGTCGGCGCGCTCGCCCTGGGCGTCGTGGTCGTGGTGGGTGCCGGCGCGGCACTGGGGGGCGTGCTGCCCTGGTGGCCGCGGGGTGGAGGGCCGCTGTCGCTCCCGGACCCGCACGGCTACGCCCTGCCTGTCGAGGTGGGAGACGTCGTGACCGATGCGTTCGACATGCTCGTCGTCGAGGGACCCGGTGCGGTGGTCGTCACGCGGATCACACCGCAGTTCAGCGGCCAGGGTGTGCGCACCGTGGGGACGTTGCTCTCCGGCGTCGATCGTGAGGTTGCTGTCGAGGAGCAGTTCTACCGGACGTGGCCGCCGCAGGACGCGGCGTTGGGCGGGGTGACGGAGGTCAGTGGCACGCAGGTCCGGGCGCCTGATGCGGACACGCTCCCCCCGCAGGTGCTCATCGGGATGGAGGTGAGCACGCCGGGGCACCACCTGCGGGAGGGGATCTGGGTGGAGTACCGGGCTGGGATGGTCCACTACCGGGAGTTCTTCGACGCGCAGATCACCTTCTGCACACCCGAGGTGATGGAGGGTGACGTCTGCCCGTTCCTCGGAGACGGCTGACGGCAGGTCGGGAGCGCGACGTTCACGCGCTGACCGCGTGCCTCCCGACCCGTGCCGCCGCCACGACCTGCGCCCGGTCGACGCGTCGCAGGATGCCGTCGAGCACGGCCGCCCGGTCGAACTGCAGGGCGTGGGCACGGGCCCGCTGCTCCCAGTCGGCGCGTTCGAGGGGGTTCATCTCGAGCACCACCCGGTCCAGGGCGTGAGCGATGGCCTGAGGTGACTCGACCGGGACGAAGATCGCGCAGTCGCCCACGGCCTCGCCGATGCCGCCGGTCTCGGTGGTGATCACGGGGCCGCCGCCGGCGAGCATCTTCTCGACCAGGGCGATGCCGAAGGTCTCGGTGAACTCCGGCAGGGGCTTGCTGGGCAGCACGTACGCGGCGGCGCCGGCCATGAGGTGCGGCTTCTCGGCGTCACCGACGTCGTCCAGGAAGGTGATCTGGCCGGCGACGGCCGACTCGGCCGCCTGGGCGCGCAGACGCCAGGCGTCGGGGCCGTTCCCGGCGACGACCAGGCGGATCGCGGTGCGGCAGCGGCTGCGCTCGAAGCCCGCGATGAGGTCGTCGACGCCCTTGGCGGGGCTGAGCCGGGACAGGTAGAGCACGTACCCGTCACGTTCGAGACCTCTCCGCTCCAGGGCACGGTCGGTCGACCGGGGGTCGAGGTCGACGTAGGCGCTGACGTCGATCGCGGGGTAGGAGATCTGGATGCGCTCTCCGAGCTGTGCGGCGAAGGTGGTGCCGTGCAGGGCGTCGAGCGCCTCGGCCTCGGCGACCACGATGTCGCGGGTGTAGAGGGACACCGCGAGGCACACGTCGTGGTCGAGGTAGCTGGTGAGCACGTGCGCGGCGGCCCCCCAGCGGCCCTCCTCGACGCAGGACCGCACCACGTTGGTGACGTCCGAGCCGACCGCCTCCGCGACGGTGGTGACCTCCACGGGCAGGCCGGTGCCGCGGGCGATGCGGACGGCGTCGGCGATGGCCACGGCGTGCGGGCTGAGGTACAGGGACATCGCGACGGTGGGCACGCCGTCGGTGAAGAGCTCGACGAGCCGCCCGGTGAGCCCGGCGAGGTAACGACCGTCGGGCACCTTGTAGTCGCCCACGGGCTCGGGGCGCTCCACCACGATCCCCTCGCGGTAGGGCAGCACCCGGTCCAGCGGCTTGAGCGGCAGCCCGGTCTCCTGGAGCCGGTCGATCGGCCAGGTCACGATGCGCACCTCGTCGAAGCCGCGGTCCAGGGCGGCCTCGGCGAGGTTGCGTGCCTCCCCGGAGTGCCCGCAGATGACAGGGTCGGCGCGCACGACGATCACCAGCCGTCGGTTCGGTGTGGTCATGGTGTGCCTCCGGGGGTGTCGGCGAGCGGGCGTGAACGGGCGGGGACGGTCGAGGGGGAGGACGGCGGACGGGCGGCGTCCCAGCGGCCGGGGTCGGGGCCCAGCTCGATGCTCAGCCGGCCTCCGCGGTGCAGCTCGGTGCCGGTCAGCCAGGTGCGGTCCAGGGGGGCGCCGTCGAACCGGACGGACTGCACGTACTGGGCGGGTCCGTCCGGCTCGGGCTCGACGAACCCGGTCGTCTCGACGTGCAGGGTCGAGCCGCCCACCTGCATGCGGGCCTCGCGCCAGGCAGGGGCGTTGATCAGGAAGAGGTTCTGCCCGGCCACCGGGAACAGCCCCAGGGAGGCCCACACGTACCAGGAGGACAGCCCGCCCGAGTCGTCGTTGCCGGGCAGACCCCCACGTCCGGTACCGAACTGGTTCTGCACGACGGCGTGCACGACGTCGGCCGTGCGGTCGGGGCGCCCGGCGTACTGGTAGGCCCAGGGGGCCTCCATGTCGGGCTCGTTGTTCAGGCCCTCGAAGCGGTTCAGGGCGTACCCCTCGGCGAGCTCCGGCAGGCCGGGCCGTACGCCGGGCTGGGTGACGGGCTCGGCGCCGAAGCCGAAGAACCGGTCCAGGAGGCCCACGAACGCCTCGTCGCCGCCGGCCAGCGCGATGCGCGAGGCCATGTCGTGGACCAGGCGGAAGGAGTAGTTCCACTTGCCGCCCTCGTAGTACGTGGAGTCCTCGAGCAGCCCGGTCGCGGGGTCGAAGGCGTTGGTCCACTGGGCGGCCAGGGGGCCGAACTGGGCCACCAGCGCCTGGTCGCCGAGGTGCTCGGCGACCTTGGAGGTGCACCAGTAGCCGAAGGCCAGGTCCAGGGTGTGGCTGATCGGCTGGGCCTTGCCGCGCAGCAGGAAGTCCTCGCCGTAGCTGCGGCGCAGGTCGTTGTGCATGTGCACCAGGGCCCAGTCCCAGTCCACCCCGGGCAGGCCCAGCTGGCACAGGTCCGCCAGGAAGGTGTGAGCCAGGGCGCTGGCCTGCCGGGAGAACTGGTCGGCCCCCCGGGCCATCCGGTACCCGATCGGCAGGTTGCCCTCCTCCTCGGAGATGAACAGCAGGGCCTGGGCGAGCTCGACCGCACGGTCGGGCCGCAGGGCCGTGAGCAGGGGCAGCTGGGTGCGGTAGATGTCCCACATGGTCGCGATGTCGAAGGCGAACGCCCCGCCGGCCGGCCAGAAGGGGCTCTCGCCGGGGGCCAGGCACGGCTTGACCAGCGAGTGGTACAGGGCCGTGGAGAAGATCGTCTGCTTGTCGGTCGAGGGGGTGTCGACGGTGATCGCGCCCAGGTGCTCGCTCCAGGTCTGCGCGGTCGCCGCGCGGCGCGAGGCGAAGCTCGACGGGCCGGGCCCGCAGTCGCGGTAGAGGTTCTCGCGGGCCTGCTCGGCGCCGCGCAGGGAGAACCCGAACCGCAGCTCGACGACCTGGCCGGGTTCGGTCGGCCCGGCCCACATCAGACCGAACGGGCGCAGCGTCGTCGGGCGGATGTAGTCGAAGTCCAGGCGGGTGCCGCCGGGCATGAGCCGGCGGTCGTACCAGAGCATCTGCCGCCACTGGGGGGTGTCGCACTCGACGTGCACGGCCAGCGGGGCGCCCTCCACCACGATCTCGCCCTGCGCGACGCCGGGGGACAGGGTGTGCAGGTGTGCCCGCAGCGGCACGGTCTGCCCGTGCGGGATGGCCAGGCCGCCCAGGGAGAAGTCGATGACCACGCGTGCGTCGTGGTGGCTGGGGAAGGTGTAGCGGTGCACCGCGCTCTTGGGGCCGACGGTCACCTCGCAGCGGATCCCCGAGGACAGCGTGGTGGCGTACCACCCGGGTTCGGCGCGTTCGTCGTCGATGTCCCACAGCTCCCCGAGGCCGTCGAGGGGCTGCAGCATCGGGGTGACCCGGAAGTAGTTGTAGTACTTGCGGATGGCGCCCGTGCCCGACTGCTGGAAGTGCGTGAACCCCGAGGCGACCTGCCGCTCGTGGATCTGCGGCGGCACACCCTCGGTGACCAGGTCGTGCCGGCCGTAGCCGGTGGGGTAGGCGCCCGAGTACGCGCAGGCCGAGACCATGCCCAGCGGGTACGTCGCCCCGGGGTGGGTGTTGCCGACCTGGGGCTTGGGCCACCACCAGGTGGCGGCCAGCTCGCTCGACGGGGGCAGGTCGGTGACGTCGGTCCCGATGAACGGGTCGACGCGGTCGATCACGGGGCACTCCGCGGTCTCATGCGCAGACGCTAGGAGGCGGACGTGTCTGTGGTGTTGCGCGCAGGTGACCGTTGGGTCGCGGCGGACTCCCTGTCCGGCCAGCTCCCCCGCCCCAGGCTCCCCCCGCCCCCCGCCCCCCCCCCCCCCCCCCCCCCGCCCGAGCACCCACAGCAGCCGAGATCGGGCTTTCCGTCGCTATCCGAACGCGGTAAGCGACGGAAAGCCCGACCTCGGCCGGTCACGGCGTCGAGGTGCGCTCTGGGACCTTGTGCGGCATGGGGGATCTGGGATTCACTGGACACATGTTCTACATGTCATGACATGTAGAACATGTGTCGAATCCGACGGCGAGGAGTGCACTGATGCCCCCTGAGGAGAACGTCCCGCACTACGGTCCGGGTGGTCGAGGGTTCTACGGCGCGGTGACGGTGAGCGAACGCGGTCAGATCGCCCTGCCCGCTCAGGCCCGACGCGACCTGGGCATCTCGCCCGGGGACAAGCTGCTCGTGCTGGGCGACCCCGAGCAGGGGATCGCGCTGATGACCCTCGAGGTGCTCATGCGCACCCTGCAGGGCTCCTCGACGTTGCTCGAGCAGATCCAGCGTCACGCGCAGGGTGCGGGCGGCCCGACGGTCCCGCCGGAGAGCGCGCCGGACGACGGCGACGCGCCGGACGACGGCGACGCAGCGGAGGAGGCGCCCGGTGTCGACGGCGATCAGGTGTGAGGGAGTCGTCAAGCACTACGGACCGGTGCGCGCGGTCGACGGCGTCTCGTTCGAGGTCCAGCGGGGCGAGATCTTCGGGGTGATCGGTCCCAACGGCGCGGGCAAGACCACCCTGCTGGAGTGCCTCGAAGGGCTGCGCAGCCGGGACGGTGGCGTGGTCGAGGTGCTGGGCGTCGACCCCGAGCGCGAGGTCCGTGAGGTCCGCCGACGCACCGGGGTCCAGCTGCAGTCCTCGGCGCTGCCCTCGCGGATCACGGTCGGTGAGGCACTGGCCCTGTTCGCGTCCTTCTACGAGCGACCGGCCGACTGGCGGGCGCTCCTGACGCGGCTGGGTCTGGAGGAGAAGCGCGACACCCTGGTCGAGAAGCTCTCGGGCGGGCAGCGCCAGCGGGTCTTCGTGGCCCTGGCCCTGGTCAACGACCCCGAGGTGGTCTTCCTCGACGAGCTCACCACCGGGTTGGACCCGCAGTCACGGCACGCCATCTGGGACCTGGTGCGCGACCTGCGCGACCAGGGCACCACCGTGCTGCTCACCACGCACTTCATGGAGGAGGCCGAGCGGTTGTGCGACCGGGTCGCGATCGTCGACCACGGCACGGTCGTGGCCCTGGGCACCGTCGACGACCTGGTGGCGTCGATCGACGCCGAGAGCCGCTTGACGTTCTCCGTCGACGGCAGGCCGCCGGTCGAACAGCTGCAGGCGGTGACCGGGGTGACCCGGGTCGAGGCGACGGGTGACCGGGTCGTGGTGCACGGCAACGGCTCGCGCTTCCCCCAGGGTGTGCTGGGTGTGCTCGCCGACCAGGACCTGCGGATGCGTGACCTGCGGTCCGACCAGCCCAACCTCGAGGACGTCTTCCTGACACTCACGGGCCACGCGATGCGCGAGGGGGTGGTGTCGTGAACGCCTTCCGGCAGCTGGTCGGCATCCAGGCCCGCCGCACGATGCGCGAGCCTGCCGCGGTCTTCTTCATGCTGGCGTTCGCGCCCATGTTCGCCGTGGCGATGGGCCTGATCTTCGGCAACGAGCCCGTCGCGCAGTTCGGTGGGCGTGGCTACCTCGATGCGAACCTGGTGAGCTTCACGGCGATCATCGTGGTGATCCTGGGGCTGATCATCGTCCCGGTGGACATCCTCAGCCAGCGTGACAGCGGCGCCCTGCGGCGCTTCCGCGCGACCCCCCTGCGACCCGGGACCTACGTCGCCGCCGACGTCCTGGTCCGCTTCGTGATCTCGCTGACCAGCATCGTGGTGATGCTGGCCATCGGCATCCTCGCCTTCGGCGCCCGCCCCGAGGGGAACCTGGGCAGCGTGCTGCTGGTGGCCGCCCTCGGCGTCGTGGTGTTCCTGGCCGTGGGCTACGCGCTCGCCGCGGTGCTGCCCTCGCAGGGTGTCGGTCAGGCGCTGGGCAACATCCTGGTGTTCCCGCTGATCTTCCTCTCAGGTGCGGCCGTGCCCCTCGACGTGCTGCCCGACGACGTCCGGCGGGTCGCCCAGGTCTCCCCGCTCACCCAGCTCGTCGAGCTGCTGCGCGGGCTGTGGGACGGGCAGCCGTGGTCGGAGCAGTGGGTCCCGGTCGTGGTGCTGCTCGGGCTGCTCGCCGTCGCCGGGGTGGTGGCGTCACGGTTCTTCCGGTGGGAGTGAGGAGGGTCGTGGCATGGAGTACCGCCGCCACGAGCCGGCCCCGCGCCTCACCGGGCTCGTCGAGCACTACTGGTCGGTGATCGAGCCGGCCCCACCTGCGCCGCTGCGGGCCGTGCTCGTGCCCGACGGGCGGGCCACGATCCAGCTCTGCCTGGGCAGGCCCGGGCGTCGCTTCACCGTCGGTGGCCCCGCGCAGGAGAACGCCGACGTGTACCTGCCGACCGGGACGCAGCCGTTCGTCATCGAGCAGGAGGGTCCCTCGCACTACGTCGGCATCCAGTTCACGCCCTGGGGTGCCCGGACGCTGTTCCCCGGCGCCCCCGAGCATCCAGCGCAGATCCAGGACGTGCTCGGGCCGCTGCCCGGCAAGCCAGCGTTGGCCGTGGACCCGGCCCGTGAGCTGGACCGCTGGCTCGACGCGTTCCTGCCTGCCGTCGTGCCCACCGCACCCGACCTGCTCGCTGCGGCGACGGAACGGATCGATGCCGACCCGGCAGCCGTCGAGGTGGGCGCTCTGCCCGCCGCGCTCGCGGTCTCGTCCTCGACGCTCTACCGGACCTTCCGGCGCGGCATCGGCCTGTCCCCGAAGCAGTACGTGCAGGTGATGCGCCACCGCGCGTTCACCGATGCCCTGCTCGCTGGGACGGGCGGGGTGCCGACGGCTCTGGTCGCCTCGCTCTCGGGCTATGCGGACCAGCCTCACGCCGCGCGTGAGTTCACCCGCTTCACGGGGATGACCACGACCGCGTTCCGCGACACCTATGACGGCATCGCCCGGCTGATGGCCCGGTCAGGATGATGACCGATTCCTTCAAGACCGGTGGCGATCTCCGTTCCTAGCCTGGGTGCATGGGAACGATCATCCACATCGAGCTGACCAGTGCCGCACCCGCGGCGACCGCCGACTTCTACGCCCGCGCGTTCGGCTGGGAGTCCATCGCCTCCCCGTTCGTGCCCGACTACCTCCTCGCCAGCACCGGCGACGGTACGGGCATCGGCGCGGCCATCATGAGCAACCGCTACCAGAGCCAGAGCACCATCCTGTGGATCGAGGTGCCCGACGTCGTCGCGGCGATCGACGCCGTGACGGCGGCCGGAGGGGCCGCGGCGGGCGAGGTCCAGGACCTGCCCGATGTGGGGCGGTTGGCCTACGTCACCGACCCCGACGGCGTGGTGATCGGGTTGAAGGAGCCGCGCTGACCTGACGCAGCACGGTCCACCGCGTCGCTATCGCGCCGCATGGGCGAAGAGGAGCCCGAGCCAGACCCAGCCGACGACGATCACCGCACGCTGCACCAGGCCGGCGAGAGGGTGGTCCTTCTCCCAGGCGGCTCCGAACGCCACGAAGCCCGCCGCCATCGCTGCTGCGGTCAGGGCCGAGAGCCACGTCCACCAGGGCCCGGGCAGGACGAAGGCCGCGACGGCTGCCGCGATCGGCAGTGAGCCGAAGACGAGCATCCCGGCCCAGTCGTGGAGCTCGTGGCGCGTCGAGGTCTCGGAGGGTGTCTCGTCGGGCGTGCCCGGCGGGTATCCCCGCATGGCGTCCATCGGGAACACCCCCGAGGCGACCAGTGAGACCCCGAACACCGCGATGACGGTGGCGAGGAGCGTGCTCCCCAGCGCGGGCCCCACGGCGAGCGCTCCCGCCGTGATGGCCAGGCCGCACACGATGAAGTTCGTGGTCTGCAACCACCCTCGGGGGCCGAGGGCCAACGCGCTGACCGGATGGCGCGCCGGCCGGAACCCGGGCCGGGTCCAGCCGTCGAGCAGGAACGTCGCGATGAAGAGCCATGAGCCGAGGGCGCCGAGCCACAGGAGGGGCGTCACCGCGTCACTCGCTCGCAGGGTGACGGCACCAGACACGTCGGCCCCGGCACCGAGCAGGTAGCCGATCCGTTCGGAGAGCAAGCCATGCAGACCGATTCTGCCCCAGCCGTAGATGTCGTTGAACGGCGACACCCGATCTGCGCCTGCCGCGACACCGATGGTGGACCAGTGGTGTGTACCATCGGTACATGCCGCTCCCTCGCTTCGGACGCCTCGCCCCTGACCGCCAGGCCGCCATCCTGGGCGTCGCCCGAGCCCACTTCGCCGCCGAGGGCCCCGAGACCGCCTCCTACAACAAGATCATCGAGGCGTCCGGGATCTCCAAGAGCGCCGTCTACCAGTACTTCGACGGCCGCGAGGACCTGCTGGGCGCGGTGCTGGCCGGGGTTCGGGACCGGCTGCTCACGGCGCTGGGCCCGTGGCGGGAAGCCCACGACCCCCAGGAGTTCTGGGAGCAGCTCGCCCGCGGGGCCCGCGGGTTGCGTGAGCACCTCGTCGCCCACCCTGACGACCTCGCCCTCGTCCCCGCCGCCACGACCCGCGCCGGCGCCGAGGCCGACCCGTGGTTCGAGGCCGTGCTCGCTGACGGGAGGCGACTCGGGGTGATCCGCGCCGACGTCGACCCCGACCTCCTGCTCGCCGCCACCGTCGCGGTCTTCCGGGCAGCCGACGGCTGGGCGGTGCAGGCCCTGCAGGAGGGGCGGCCGGTGGATCTCGACCGCCAGCCCTGGACCCTGCTCGCCGGTCTCTGGGGAAGTCCCCTCCCTCCCGGGATCACGCCGTGAGCCGCCCGGACCTCGTCGTCGACTGGACGATCCCCGACACCGGTTCCGGCTGGAGCGGCAGGATCGACCGCTTCATGGGGCCGGGCAAGACCCGACCCGAGTACGTCGTCGAGATCGTCGGGGGTGTGGTCTGCGTCGCGCTCCTGGCGTGGCTGGTGCTGCACACCGGTGCCTACCGCGAGTGGTCCGTGCTGCAGGCGGTCATCGTCGGCGTCGCGGCCCTCGACCTGGTCGGTGGCGTCCTGACCAACGCCACGAACTCGGCCAAGCGCTGGTACCACCGAGACCGGCCCGGAGCCGCGCGCGCCCGGCTGGTCTTCGTCGGCGCCCACGTGATCCACCTGGCGGCGCTCGGGCTCGTCGTCCCGCACGGCCTGGTGTGGAGCGCTGCGAACGCCGTGCTGCTGCTCGCCGGGGCGGCCCTCGTCGAGGCGGTGCCGGTGGAGGTCCGACGCCCCGTCGCGATGGTCGCCCTGCTTGCCGCGGTGACGATCAACCTCGTCCTGCTCCCGCTGCCGACGGCGCTGGCGTGGGTGGTCCCGTTCCTGTTCCTCAAGCTCCTGGTGTGTCATCTGGTCCCCGAGGCCCCGCTGCGGAGCCGACATGAGCGCTGAGGTGGCCTCGGGCGTCGATCCGCTCGTCTGCGCCCGACTGCTTGCCGCGGCGTTCGCCGACGAGCCGGGGATCGGCTGGGTGTGCGGTCCGCGAGCGCGCGCCAGGCAGGCCTGGTTCGCCGCGACCCTGCGCACCCACGAGACCCTGCCGGGCGCTACTCGCTACGTGGTGCACGTGGCGGGCGACCCTGCTGGGGCTGCGGTGGTGACACCTGCCGGCAGTCGGCCCGGGACGCTCGCCCAGCTGGCCTGGACGGCCCGGGTCGCACTCGACTGCGGTCCGACGGCGATCCGGCGCACCCTGCGCTACCTCGGTGCGAGCGCTGCCCCAGATGACGCCTTGACCCTCGAGTTCGTGGGGGTGCTGCCGGCCCAGCGAGGGCGGGGCGTGGGTGGCGCGCTGCTGAAGCAGGTGATCGCCGACGCCGCGGGTCGTCCGGTGTACCTGACCACGGCTGACCCGGCGAACGTCGGGCTCTACGAGCGGTTCGGCTGGCGGGAGACGGGGAGGGCTGGTGTCGGGGGGCTGGTGGTTGCTGCGATGCTGCGGTCCGGTGTGGGTGGCTGACGGATCCCGTGGTCCGCGGTAGCGGCCTCGTCTGTTTGTATGCCTTCGAGCGTTATCTGGGCGCTGGCCGTCTGCGCTGCTCAGCCCCCCCAAGCAGGGCTACCAAGTAGTTTCTCGGGCCTGGGTGGTCTCATGCCCGTGAGCAGAGCTCTACCACACGAACTACACCGCTGTCAGTTGGTGGTCGGTTGGCTAGGGCGGGCTGCCGCGCGACCGTTCGTCCTCGGCCGCTGGGCGCCCTGCGGGCGCTGCGTCCCTTGCCACATGGCACCCACGGTCACCAAGGTCTGAGCCGCTGAGGCTCCCCGAGTTGCGTTGCTATATCAAGTCAAGGGCGGGCCTTCGGCCCGCCTCGGTAGCCTAGGAGGGTGCCTGAGACTCGCCCCTTAGTGCTGTCGGCCGAGAAGTACCAGTTCTGGGCAATCGACCACGTTGGCCGCCAGATCACTGTCGTCCCGCAGCGTGGCAATTCCGTGACGGCTCCCCTTGAGGGCGATCACGTGATTTCAGGAATCAAGACCTCCATTTTCGATTGGGAGAAGTGGTGGGTCACGACTATCACCGACCGTGACCACCTAATCAACACTGTCGGATTCAACGCCGAGCACCCTGATCCCACTCCGCATCGGCCGACCGTATACCTTGATCAAAACATGTGGAGCCGCGTGGCGGCTGCCATGTTCACCCCGGAACGAGTCAAGCCAGAGCGAGAACTCCGGGCGGCATCCGAGATTATTCGCTTCGGCATGGACGACGGCATCATCCTCCCGCTTTCGTCCGCACACCTCCTCGAGACCTCAGCCCTCCACACCGACTTGCGGTATGAAGTCGGGGTTGCGCTCGCGCGCCTTTCGGGAGGGTGGCAGATGCGCCATCCAATCGACGTCTTCGAGCAAGAGGCGATCCATGCCCTTGGAGAACGCATTTCTGTGAGGGCCGAGGGTCGGACGCGGCGTGCAGTGCTCACCACAGAGCCGAACGCCTGGATGCGAGACGAGTCGACGTTGGGGATCAGCCCACCCCGCGCAGCGACCGTCGAACTGCTAATCGAAATGATGAGCGCGCCGGGAGCGGTGATCGCCCATCTCGTTGATCCAACTCCGCTTGAGCGCACGTCATTGTCACGGTGGGTAGAGCATCATCGCAGAATAACCGAGCAGTTTCGCGCCCTAGACATCCCCAAGCCGCAGAGGCGAGGGATGGCCCGTCGACGGTTCTGGAACGAACACATTTCGATGTACCGTTCGGCCTCGCGCGTGTTGGGCTTGCCGGAAGTTCCGCTGCTATCTGACCGCGATCTCAAGGCATTCCTTGATGGCGCGGAGATGTCATCGCTGTTAAGCGCGTTGTTCGTCACTCGGTTTATTGACAGCTCGACTCGATGGCACGCGAACGATCTGGTCGACATGTTCTATCTGTCTTGCGGGGCTGCCTACTGTGATTACGTCGTCGGCGAAGCGAAGACAACCACCCAACTGGCGCAGGCTCAACGGAGCCTGGGTAAGCGGGTGACAGCCTTTCGGACCCTGGGCGACCTGGTGGACACGCTGCACGCGGAGGGGGTCACAACCGATAGCGAGCGGCGCGCACTGTCGCAGCCGGGGGACAACTACGGCTGACCGTGGGGGTTGGTTGGCAACTAGCGGGGTTGCCGAGCTGGGTCGTTCCCTTGCGGTTCAGCGGTAGAAGCCCTCGCGCAGGTTGATCCCGTGCTCGACCCACGCCTTGAGGGCGGACAGCATGCTGGTCCACCCCTCGCAGTTGCCGAACGCGGCGCGCGCTCCCGCGGCCGTCGGCTGCCAGGACGTCTCCGTGATCGTGACGAGCGTGCGCACGTCGTCGTCGATCGGCTCGAACTCGAAGACCGTGCGGGTTCTGCCGTTCTCGGTCGCCGTGGCGTCGCCGTCCCACTCGATGACGATCCGGTGGGGTGGCCGGGCCTCGACCACGCTGACCGCGAAGGCGCCCGGGTGATCCGCGAAGTCCCAGGTGACGTCCGCGTCTGGCTCGAGACGGCCTCGCGCACCGCCGGTGGTGAAGTAGTGGGAGAGCTGCTCGGGGTCCGCTACGGCCTCGTAGACCTGGGCGCAGGGGCGCGCGACGCGCCCGGAGATGGTGAAGGACAGGTCAGTGAGCGAAGTGGATGCAGACATGTTGTAGTTTTACAACATGTCTGGTGTGGTCGACAAGGGCGACGAGGATGACCGGGTCTTCAAGGCGCTCGCTTCCCCGGCGCGCCGGCGGATGCTCGACGCCCTCAAGGAGTCCGCGCACACCACGGGCTCCCTGTGCGCCGCGCTCGCGGACCTCGACCGCACCACTGTGCTCCAGCACCTTCGGGTGCTCGAGGGTGCCGGCTTGGTCACCGGGCGCAGGGTGGGTCGGGAGCGTCACCTGGCGCTCGCCCCCATGCCGATCAAGCGCATCTACGAGCGGTGGATCAGCGACTACATGCGGGCTGCCGTCGATCTGCTCGACCGGCTCGACGCCGACTGACGACGGTCGAGCAAGGTGTCGCCCGCTGCACTGGCGCCATACTCGGCCCATGGGTCGCACGGCGTCAGCGCTCGCAGCGGTGACGCTGTCTCTCGTGCTCGCGGCGTGCTCGCCGGGCCTGGTGCCGGCCGCACTGGAGACCGTCGCCCCCGTGCCCCCGAGCGTGCGCAGCACCCCACCCGCACCAGTAGAGCCCAGCACGCCGCCGCCACCCGCCGAGCCCTCGCCCGAGCCGACCTTCGACGCGTCCGTCGGCCCGATCACCGCCGAGCTCGCCGAGCGGATGGTCCCGACCTCCTGGCGGGAGGGCTGCCCGGTGCCGCTCGAGGACCTGCGTCACGTCACGATGAGCCACGTGACCTTCGAGGGCACGGTCGCGACCGGGGAGCTGGTGGTGCACGCGGACGTCGCCGACGGCGTGGTGGAGGTGTTCGCGGAGCTCTTCGACGCGCAGTTTCCGATCCATTCCATGCGCCTGATCGACGACTTCGACGGCGACGACGACGCGTCGATGGCCGCCGACAACACCTCGGCGTTCAACTGCCGGGCCATCACGGGTGGCACCGGGTGGTCGGAGCACGCGTACGGGCGTGCGATCGACCTCAACCCCGTCGAGAACCCGTACGTCCGGGGTGACCACGTGGCGCCGCCTGAGGGGCGTGCCTTCGTGGACCGGCCCGATGCACCGGGCGTGATCCGGGCCGACGACGTCGTCGTGCGCGCCTTCGCCGCGGCGGGCTGGCAGTGGGGCGGCGACTGGGACCGGCCGATCGACTACCAGCACTTCAGCATCTCAGGGCGCTGAGGTCGTCGGCCGCATCCCCTGCCCGCGCCCGCCGCGCGAGATGGGGCTTTCCGTCGCTATCCGCACGCGGTAAGCGACGGAAAGCCCGATCTCGGCAGGCGGCAGGCGCGCGCGGGCGGGCGGGCTGGTGGAGGTGCGGGGCGGCTAGGACTGCGGGGCGGCTAGGACCCGGCGGGCGCGCGGGTGGCGGCGGCGAGGTCGGCTCGTAGCTCGTCGGCGGTGCGGCGGGTGCCGTAGCCGGGGGTGTCGCGCTGGATGCGCCAGCCCTCGGAGAGCGGCTCGAGCTCGACCGCGTCGTACCCGAAGCTGTCGACCAGCTGCGCGACCCAGGTCCGGGCGTCGGGGTCGTCCCCGGCCACGACCAGGGCGCGGCGACCAGAGGTGCCTGGTTCCTGGCCGTGCTCGGTGAGCTCGCTCGCGACGATGTGGTTGAACGCCTTGACGACCTTCGACGTCGGCAGGTGCCGCTGGAGCAGCTCGGCGGTGGTGGTGGCCTCCTGGTCGAGCTCGGGGATCTCACCGTCGCGGTACGGGTAGTAGTTGTTGGTGTCGATGACGATCTTCCCGGCGAGGGGTTCGACCGGGACGCTGCCGATCGCGTGCAGGGGGATCGTGACGACGACGACCTCGCCCTCCTGCGCGGCCTCAGCGGTGGTGCCGGCCCGTGCGCTGTCGCCGAGCTCGGCCACGAGGTCCACGAGGGTCTCGGGGCCACGGGAGTTGCTCACCACGACGGCGTGCCCCTGGGCGACCGCCAGCCGTGCGAGCTGTGAGCCGATGTTGCCTGCGCCGATCAGTCCGATGGTTGCCATGAGAAGTACAACCCCCGGGCCGCCCTGACATTCCGGCCGGGTCGCACGCGCTCCCTCGACCATCCCGCCGAGATCTCGCTTTCCGTCGCTTTCCGCGCGCGGAAAGCGACGGAAAGGCACACCTCGGCGGGCGCTCGCGGTGAGGCCGCTCGTCCAGGAACCCGCGGCTGGTCCACAGCCGTCTCCCAGGGTTCTCCCACCTGGGGGCGCCAGGGTGGCGGCACACCACCAGCACCCAGGAGTCCTGCGATGTCCACACCGATCGTCTTCGCCCTCGACCTGGTCGCGATCAGCGTCCTGACCTTCGGCCTGTACTTCCCCCGCCACCGACGTCGTGACCTGGTTGCGGCCTTCCTCGGCGTCAACGTGGGGGTGCTGGCGGTGGCTGCCGCCCTGGCCTCCACCACCGTCGGCGCGGGGCTCGGGCTGGGCTTGTTCGGGGTGCTGTCGATCATCCGGCTCCGCTCGACCGAGCTCGACCAGCACGAGGTCGCTTACTACTTCGCGGCGTTGGCGCTCGGGCTGCTCGGCGGGCTCGGGGTGACCCCGCTGTGGCTCACCGTGGTGATGATGGCGGTGATCGTGGTCGCGATGTACGTGGGTGACCATCCGCGGCTGTTCCGCCGCTACCGCCGCCACGTGATGTCCCTCGACCGGGCCTTCACCGACGACCAGGCCCTGCACGCCCACCTCACGGGGCTGCTCGGTGCCACGGTCCACGAGGCCACCATCCAGCGGGTCGACCTGGTCAACGACACCACCACGGTCGAGGTCCGCTACGAGCTGCCCGCCCCGGCGCGTCGGCGCGCACGCGCCACCCCCGTGGGGACCGTGACCACCGCGCCGGTCGAGCTCGTCGGGGCCGACCGATGAGCGACCCCGCCACCGCCCTCACCCGCAACGTCATCCCCACCCCGTGGGCCGCCCTGCCGGCGATCGGTCTCGACGAGCTCACCGAGCGCGCGAGCCTGCTCACCCGTGTGGACCGCAAGTACCTGGTGCCGACCGCCGAGCTCACCGACCTGGTCGGGGGCCTGGCCGACGACGGCGCCCAGGTGCTCGAGATCGACGGGTCGCGGACCTTCGCGTACGCCTCGGTGTACTTCGACACCTCCGACCTGACCAGCTATCTGCTGGCCGCACGCCGCCGTCGGCGTCGGTTCAAGGTCCGTACCCGGACCTACCTCGACTCCTCGCAGTGCTGGCTCGAGGTCAAGACCCGTGACCTGCGGGGTCGCACCGTCAAGCACCGGTGCGCGCACGACCTCGCCGACCAGGCCAGTCTCACCCCCCGGGGTGCGGCCTTCGCCGACGACGTGCTGGCCGGCGCGAGCGTCACCGGCACCGAGGCCGCGACCCTGCTGCCCACCCTGGTCACCCGGTACGACCGCTCGACCCTGCACCTGCCCTCGACCGGCAGCCGGGTGACCGTGGACACCGGTCTGCGGTGCACGGCTCCGGACGGCCGGGTCGTCGACCTGCGTGACCTGGCCGTCGTGGAGACCAAGACCACCGGGTCGGCGTCGTCGGCCGACCGGCTGCTGTGGCGCAGCGGCCACCGACCCGTGGCTTTCTCCAAGTACGCGACCGGCCTGGCCGCGCTGACACCCGACCTGCCCGCTGCCCGGTGGCACCGGGTGCTGAGCAACCACCTCCAGCCCGCGGCCCCCTGACCCGGACCGCACCACCCACACCCCAGGAGAACCTGATGCGAGACCCCCGGAAGTCCCTGAGCACCGCGGTGATGTCCGCCGCCGCCGCGCTGAGCCTGCTCACGGCCTGCTCCGCCACGACCGCGGAGACCACCGCCACCGCCACCACCGCCATCACCGCAGAGACGATGCTGACCAGCACCACCGAACGCCCCGAGGACCACGACGGCGCCGCCGACCACGAGTGGGACGAGGCGGACGTCGTGGACCTGACCCTCACCGGGGACACCGCGACCGCGGCGGACGGCGTCGTCGTGGACGGCAGCACCGTGACCGTGACCGCCGCCGGCACCTACCGGGTGAGCGGGAGCCTCGACGACGGCAGCCTCGTGGTCGACACCGCGGACGACGGGATCGTCCGGCTGGTCCTGGACGGGGTCGACATCTCGAGCTCGACCACCGCGCCGGTCTTCGTCTCCGAGGCCGAGGAGGTGATGGTCGTGCTCGAGGACGGGTCGCAGAACACCCTGAGCGACACCGAGACCTCCGTGCACCCCGACGCCGACGACCCCAACGCGGCGCTGTTCTCGACCGCCGACCTGACCATCGCCGGCACAGGTGCGCTGACCGTCACCTCCTCCTACAACGACGGCATCACGAGCAAGGACGGCCTGGTCATCACCGCCGGGTCGATCACCGTGGACGCCGTGGACGACGGGATCCGCGGGAAGGACTACCTGGTCGTCGAGGGCGGGGACATCACCGTCACCGCGGGTGGTCACGCCCTGAAGTCCGACGACGAGGACGACGCGACCGTCGGGTACGTGTCCGTCGCCGACGCGACCCTCGACCTCACGGCCGGTGTCGACGGCATCAACGCCACCTCCGACGTGCTCATCACCAGCGGCCGGGTCACCATCGCCGCCGCGGACGACGGCGTCCATGCCGACGGCGCCCGGACGGTCACCGGCGGCGAGGTGGACGTGACCGAGTCCTCCGAGGGGCTCGAGGGTGCGCTGGTGACGATCGATGGCGGCGACATCAGCATCGTGGCCAGCGACGACGGCATCAATGCGGCGGGGGGCACCACCGAGGGGGAGGGTGCGCAGACCGGCGCGGATGCCGATGGCGCCGTTCCCGAGGCCGGGATGCCGGCCGGCGGTGAGGTGGCCGCGGGTGGTACCCGGCCCGAGGGAGGCTCCCGGAGGCCCGGCGGCGGCGAGCCGCCCACCGACGGGAAGGTCCCCGAGCGTCCGACCGACGGGACCGTGCCGGGGGGCGGCAGGGGTCAGCGTGCCGGCGGTGGTGCCGGGATGCCTGGTGGCGGCGGTGACTACCACGTGGCCATCAGCGGCGGCACGATCCTCGTCGACGCGGGCGGCGACGGGATCGACGCCAACGGCGACCTCACGATCACCGGTGGCACGACGGTGATCCACGCGACGAACAGCGGCGGCGACGGGGCGCTCGATGCCGACGGCACCATGGAGATCTCGGGCGGCGTGCTGCTCGCGGTCGGGGGCGCCCAGATGCTGCAGGCTCCGGTCGGGACCTCGGGACAGGCCACGGTCACGGTGACCCTGACGTCGGCGGTCCGGGAGGGGACCGTGCTGCACGTGGTGCGGGCCGACGGCGAGGTGGTCGCGAGCGTCGAGACCGTCCACGACCTGTCCGCGGTGGTGCTCTCCTCGCCCGACCTGGTGGTCGGCGAGAGCTACGAGATCCGCACCGGTGGCGGTCTCTCGGGTGAGGTGAGCGGTGGACGTCTGGCCGACGGGGATCTCGAGGGCACGACGGTCGTGGGGAGCGGGACCGCCACGGGGGAGTGAGGACGCCGCAGCACAGGCCGCACGGGCAGCGTCCCGTGCGGCCTGTGTCCCGTGCAGCCGCTGCGCGTCCTCGGGACACCGTCTGCGCGTCGCGTGGGTCCCGCCTGTCACACGAGTCACGCCGCTGAGTCACGATCTGGATACTCTTGGGCCCTTGGTGCCCCTGCGCGTCGATCATGGTTGCTAAGGTCCGCTTTATGACAACAGGCCCGGTATCGGTCGTTTTGCGTGCGATCGGACCGGGAACCCGGCTCGGGTCCGCACCGCACGGCAACCGCTCTCCTCGCCGGCGACCGCCCCTGGCCCGGGCGGCGGCGCCCCTGCTGCTCGTCGCGGCGCTCCTCGGCGGGTGTGCGCAGACGTCGTCCGGGCCGCTCGCCGCTGCCCGGATCGGGCCCGCGGCGGCCGGGCCCTCGGCCGCCGAGACCGTCGCGGCGGAGCCCTCCGAGCCCGCGGTGCTCCGCCGGCCCCCGGTGTGGAGCACCGGGATGGACGACGCCGACGGCGCCGGGGCGGTCGCAGCCACCGAGCACTTCCTCGAGCTCTTCGCCTACGCCCAGACCACGGGCGACCTGCTCGCGTGGAACCTGGTCAGCGGCGAGGCGTGCGCCTTCTGCGCGAGCGTCCGCGAGGACGTGACCCAGGTCTACGACTCCGGCGGCCGGTACACCGACTACGACCTGACCATCGGTCCGGTCGTCGTCCTGGACCGTGCGGACGTCCAGGACGGCGACGTGCTGCGGGAGGTGTTCACCGTCGAGGCCGGGTACCGGACCACGGCCGGGCAGCTCCTGGGTCGCCGTGGCGCGGTCCTCGACGAGATCCCTGCGGAGGCGGGTGCCCTCGTCCTGGACGTCACCTACGCGGACATCGGCTGGATGATGCTCCGTGGAGAGGCCCGTACCGAAGAATTAACACGTTGATCATCATGTTGCGGTCCGAGCGTGACGATGACGTCCTGTGGACATCGCTCAGCACCCGGCGCGCGCCGACCCCGACGCACTGGTCGAGTCCCTGCTGCGCCCGGGCGCCATCGTCGCGGCCTTCCAACCCGTGGTGCGGGTGGCCGACGGCGCGATCATCGGCTACGAGGCGCTGGCCCGTGCGCGCGACCAGCCCGAGGTCTCACCGGCCGTGTGGCTCGAGGCAGCGGGACGGCGCGGGCTCCGCACCGAGGTCGAGCTCGCCTGCCTGGGCGCTGCTCTGGTCGCCGGCGACCTGCCCGACCGCGCGCTGCTCTTCCTGAACGTCAGCCCCGAGGTCGCCCTCGACCCCCGGATCGCCGCGCTGTGCGCACGGTTGCCCCGGCACGTCCTGGAGGTCACCGAGCACGCCGAGGTGCAGGACTACGGACCGCTCCTGGACGCGCTGCAGATGCTGCGGTCGCAGGGTTCGCTGGTCGCGGTCGACGACGTCGGCGCGGGGTACGCCTCGATGTCCCACGTGCTCCAGCTCAGCCCGTCCTTCGTCAAGATCGACCGCTCGCTGGTGCAGGGGCTCCACGACGACCCGCGGCGGCGCGCCCTCGTCGAGGCCCTGCAGGCGTTCGCGGGGGCCATCGGTGCGGTGACCGTCGCCGAGGGGGTCGAGACCACCGCGGAGCTCGAGGCGCTCAAGGCGATCGGGGTCGACCTCGCCCAGGGGTTCCTCCTCGCCCGACCCGCCCCGCCGTGGACCGCGGTGAGCACCGAGGCCCGTGCCGTGCTCGCCCCACCACGCGAACGCCCGGACAGCCTCGACCCCGCGCGCCTGGTCGCCGACCTGGATGCGGCCGGCGACCCGGCCGAGGCCTGCGACGTCGTGGGACGGTACGTCTCACGGCACGGCGGGCTGCTGCCGAGCATCTACCTCGAGCGCGGCGGTGCACTGCGGTGCCAGTCGCGTCGAGGGCAGTGGCTGGTGATGGACGGCCTGCAGCCCGGTTCGGGGATCACCGGATCGGCCTTCGCCGACGGCGTCGAGATCCTCGTGCAGGACGTGAGCACCGACCCGCGCTACCGGTTGGCGGTGCCCGGGGTCGCGAGCGAGCTCGCCGTCCCGCTGCGCGTCGACGGGGTCCCCGTCGGGGTGCTCAACGTCGACTCGCTGGCGCCGATCCTGCCCGCCCACCTGGCGCTCGTCCGCGAGTGCGCGGCCCTCCTCGACGTGCGGCTCACGACCCTCGCACGGTCCCGCGCGGCGAGCTCGACGCTGCATCACCTGAGCCGCCTGGCCCCGTCCCTGGCGCTCGCGGGCAACGCGGTCGACCTGTGCGAGACCACGCTCGCCGCGGTCACCGACCTCACGGGCTTCGACAGCGGCTGCGTGTGGAGCTTCGACGGGGACCTGCCCACCGCGGTCGCGACGGTCGGGGAGGGCGCCGTCGTGCTCGGCGGGCTGGACCGGGCCGACGTCGTGCAGTTCCGGGACCTCGTCGCGGACCTGTCGTCCTGCTACAGCGGTGGCACCGATCTGAGCTTCACCGTGCCGCCCACCCACGTGCTCCCCAGACGAGGTGTGCGGGGGGTGGTGATCGTGCCCATCCGTGACGGCTGGCGACTGACCGACGTCCTCGCGCTGACCAGCACCACGACCTCGTTCGTCGCCGCTGAGACCATCGACGCGGTGGAGGCGCTGTGCCTGCAGGCAGGCAGCAGGCTCGCCTCGCTGCGTCGGGTCGCCGAGCTCGAGCTGCTGGTCCACCGCGACGCGTTGACCGGCGTCGGCAACCGTGGGCTGTGGAACGTGGTGCTGGCCGACGCGACCGACCCGACCGGTGCGCTCGAGCCGTGCTGGCTGGCCGCGGCCGACGTCGACCACTTCAAGCAGGTCAACGACACCCGCGGTCACGTGGTGGGCGACCAGGTGCTGTGCGCGCTCGCCGCGCTCTTCTCGTCACGGCCCGGGTGGTCCGTCTACCGCCTGGGTGGTGACGAGTTCACCCTGCACGGTCCCGCCGACGACGACCTGTGGTCGCACGAGCTCGCGGCCGTGGCGGCCGAGGCCCACGACCTCCTCCTGCCCTTCGGGGCCAGCGTGTCGATCGGAGCCGTCCGTACCGTGCGGGGAGAGCTGCAGGCCGCGCAGGACCTCGCCGACCGCGCGCTGTACCGGCGCAAGCGCCAGGGAGGCGACGGACTGACCTTCGACCGGCAGGGCGACGTCCGGTCGAGCGTGCTCAGCCCATCGGTGTGAGCACGAAGACCGGGATGAGCCGGTCGGTCTTGGCCTGGTAGTCGGCGTAGTCGGGCCACACGGCCACCGAGCGCTCCCACCACAGGGCGCGCTCCTCGCCGGTCGCCTCGCGGGCCAGGTAGTCCTTCGTCACGGCGCCGTCCTGCAGCTCGACGTGGGGGTCCGCGACGAGGTTGTGGTACCAGACGGGGTGCTCGGGGGCCCCGCCCTTCGAGGCGATCACCGCGTACTCGCCGTCGTGCTCGACGCGCATGAGCGGGGTCTTGCGCAGCTTGCCGGTCTTGGCCCCCACGGAGGTCAGCAGGATGATCGGGACGCCGCGCAGCAGGTTCGCCTCGGCGCCGCGGGTGCGCTCGAAGGTCTCGGCCTGCTCACGGGCCCAGTCGGAGGGGCTCGGGGCGTACTCACCGGTCAGAGGCATGTCTTAGTGAACCAACCGCGGGCCGTGGGCATTCCTCGCTACTCGAACCGCGACGGGTCGCCCGCGCCGACCCGGACCACCTCGGGGAACCCGGCCGACCAGTCCACGACCGTCGTCGGCTCGGTGCCGCAGTCTCCGGCGTCGACCACCGCGTCGACCACGTGGTCGAGCTCCTCCTTGATCTCCCACCCCTGGGTCATCGGCTCGGCCCGGTCGGGCAGCAGCAGGGTGCTTGACAGCAGGGGCTCACCCAGCTCGCGGACCAGCGCCTGGGCCACCGGGTGGGCGGGGATGCGCACCCCGACGGTGCGCTTCTTGGCGTGCGCGAGCCGCCGCGGCACCTCTTTGGTCGCGGGGAGGATGAACGTGTACGCGCCGGGGGTCGAGGCCTTGATCGCCCGGAACGCCGCGTTGTCGAGCTGGACGAACTGGCCGAGCTGGCCGAAGTCCGCGCAGACGAGCGTGAAGTGGTGCTTGTCGTCGAGCCGACGGACCGCCCGGATCCGGTCGGCCCCCATGGGGCTGTCCATCGCGCAGCCGAACGCGTAGCAGGAGTCCGTGGGGTACGCGATGAGCGCGTCCTGACGCAGGAGCGCGGCGACCTGCCCGATGCTGCGCGGCTGCGGGTCCTGCGGGTGGACGTCGAAGTATCTCGCCATGCCCCGAGCGTAGGCCGGTCGGGGCACGCCGGGCCATGGGGTGCGGCCGGCCGCCAGGCGCCGGACGGCGAACGCCGTGCAGCCCGACGAGGTGTCAGAGCGATCGGAGCGCTGCCTCGATCCGAGCGACGTCGTCCAGTGCGCTGATCGTCTCGTGGTGGTCGGGACCGAGACGCCGTTCGAGGAGGCTGTGCCGCCGCTCGGCGACCTCGTGCGCCTCGGCGAACCGGCCGAGGCCGACGAGGTCCTCGGCGAGGGCCCACCTGCTGACGTCGGTGTCCGGGTGCTCGTCACCGAGGATGCGGAAGCGCTCCTCGAGCACCTCGCGATCGAGTGCGAGCGCGTCCTCGGTGCGTCCGACCGCACGGTAGGCCGCGGCGATCTCGAACGTGCACGTGAGGGTGAGGGGGTGGCCGGCACCGAGCACCCGGAGGTGAGCATCCTGCACCTCGGTGCCGTGCGTGATGACGTCCTCGGGATGACCGAGGTGTCGCACGAGGGTCAGGATCAGACGCTCGATCGCAAGGGTGGAGGGGTGGTCGCTGCCGAGCACGTCGGTGCAGTCGGTGAGGACCCGCACCCCCAGGACGAGCGCGTCCTCGGTGCGCCCGACCACCAGGTAGACGCGGCACAGGTCGGTCGCCATCGCGAGGGTCTTCGGGTGGCGCTCTCCCAGCACCCGTCGCCCGTCGCGAAGGAGGTTCTCCGAGCTGCTCACCGCCTGCTCGAACTGCCCGTCGACGAGCAGGGCGGCGGCAAGGCTGCTCCGGGCGAAGAGGGTCGCTGGATGGGTCGGGCCGTTGAGGCGCTCGTGGTCGGCGAGCAGCGTCGCGTCGAGCTCTGCGGCACGGTCCTGCTGGCCGAGGGCGCGCAGGGCACGGGACACGTACGTCCGCGCCTGGAGGGACCGCTCCGAGTCCGCGCCGAACAGCCGGTCGCTGTCCTCGACCAGCGCTTCGGCCATCTCCAGCTCCTCGTCGAAGCGGCCGAGCGTGCTCAGGATGTCGACCACGGCGCCGCGGCTCAGGAGCGTCTGCTCGTGGTCCGGTCCGAGGGTCGCCGTGCTGTCGGCGAGGATGGCCCGCGACTCGGCGAGCGCGTCGTCGTGCCTGCCGAGCTCCCGCAGCGCCACCGCGGTGTTGGCGCGGGCGGTCAACGTGTGAGGATGACCGGTGCCGTACCGCTCGGACTGCTCGGCGGTCACCCTGCCGAGGAGGGTGAGCGCCTCGTCGAGCCGGCCCGCGTCGAGCAGGTCGGCCGCGAGGTTGTTGGCCACCCAGAGCGCGTCGTCGGTCTCCTGGTCCGTACCTGGGGCCGCGGCGTCCGCGTCGAACGCAGCGCGCAGCGTCGTCCACTCGTGGATGGCCAGGTCCGGCCGCCCCGAGTCGCTCAGCGCCTGGGCGTAGAGCCACCGGACCGAGCGGACCTTGGGGGAGTCCTCGGAGCAGAGCGAGAGCACTCTCTCGGCGAGGACGATCCGGGTGCTGAGCTCGCGTGGTTGGTCCGCCAGTGCTGCCAGGACGACGTGGGTCGCGTGCAGCGCGAGGTCGGTGCCGACGCGGCCCTGGGCGTGGAGCGCGAGGGCGAGCCGGGCCGCGTGCACGACCTCCTCGGTGGTCGCCAGGGTTCCTTCGGCGAGTGCGGCGTCGACATGGTCGGCGAGAGCGTCGTGGAACTCCTCACGGTCGGAGTCGAAGAGGAACTCGTCGTCGTCGTGGGCGACGCGGAGCTGATCGACCTCGTGGAACTGTCGTAGGGCGTCGTCGACCACCCGGGCCCAGGCGCGCGTCGTCGGTGCGCTCTCCAGGGCCCGTGCCACCTCGTCGGTCGGGGCGACGCGCAGGCCTGCGAGGGTCCGCAGGAGCAGAGGCTGGTGCCAGGCGAGGTCCGTCGAGCCGGCCGGGTCGATCGCGGCGGGGATGCCGAGACTGGCGAGGGTCAGCGCGCGCCGGACCGGCGAGGGCAGCTCACGCCACAGGTCGCGGTAGAGGTCCTGGACGGTCTGCGGGAGTCGCGCGACCTCTGCTGCCGGCAGTCGGAGATCACCGTCCGGGAACCGGTCGCGGTACCGTCCGAGCAGGCAGAAGAGCTCCAGGGCCAGAGGGTTGGAGTAGCGGGCGACGAGACTCTCGAGTGTCGACGTCTCGACCCTCGGGTAGTAGTGCCGGACGATGCTGGCCCGGTCGACGTCGGTGAGGGGGCCGAGGGAGGCCGTGGGACCGAACGGTGGTGGCAGCGTCGGCGCCTCGGAGTCGACGACCACGAGCCGGTCCGGGCGGGCTGCCATCGCCCGGGCGACGTGCGGGTTCTCCTGGGCGTGGCCCGGCCACGCCGTGGTGAGCACGAGGATCGCGGCGTCGGACGCGACCAGTCGCTCGAGCAGCTCGGCCAGCACGGGGTCGGCGTCGTGAGCGTCCTCGACGAACACCACGGCGGGGAGCCCCGGCCGGGCGAGCCGGACGAGCGTCTCGACGGTCCGGTCGACCAGGTCGAGTCCGTCGGTCGCGACCGGGCCGGCCGACGCGAGCCGTTCGACACGTGCCCGGGCGGCGGTGCGCTGCGCGCGGAGCGCCTCGACCAGCCCGACCGCGAGGCCGAGCCCCGGCACCGCGACTCCGGCGGCGGCCTCCACGGCCCGGCCGGCGAGCTCGGTCACGGCCTCCTCGGTCGCGTCACCCAGTGGTCGCTTCCACCACCCCGCGTGGCGCTCGCTCCAGGTGGCGAGACGACGCCACGTGTCGTCGAGGTAGGGCGCGTGCGCCTCGAGCTGGCGCACGTCCTCGGTGAGGGCTGACGACGGCTCGCCGTTGCGCATCGAGGCGGCGATGCCCCACCACCAGAACGCCGGCAGCGTGCCAGGACGGTGCACGACGTGCGGATGGACCTGCTTGCGCCTCGCGGAGACGTCTGCGGACGCGGCCGCCGAGCCGAGGATCGAGGCCGGCCAGTACCTGCCCGAGTGCTGGCGCTCGGCAGCGAGCCGTGCGTACATCTCCCGCGCGACTCGCGTCTTGCCCGCGCCGGATGCGGCCTCGAGCGCGATCCACACAGGACCGTCCCCACGATTGACCTGGTCGTAGGCGGTGACCAGGCCCTCGACGAGGGCACGTCGACCCGCACCGACGAACGCCGGTTCGGTCAGGGCGGTCAGGCTCGGGTCCGGCAGCTCGCCCGGACCGTCCTTCGCTGGGGGCATGCGTCATTGAACCGGATCAGGGGAGTGACCGCCATGCCGGGTTCGCGCTAGTTTGTCCGGATCGCGGGAGGAGCCTGTGTGCCGGACAACACGCTGACCTGCCGCTCGTGCGGCGGTACCGGGAAGATGCTCGGCAACCCCGATGCCGTGTCGTGGTGCGGGGTGTGCGGCGGGCAGGGGTGGGTGCCGCGGGGGCGTGTCGGGGGATCGCGCAGCAGGCCTGCGCCGAGCGGTCTGGCCTTCGTGCTGGGCCTGCTGTTCCTGCTGACCCTGGTCGCCGTCCCGTTCGTCGCCCTGGTCATCGTCCTCGACTGGTTCAAGGTGCTCGTCGCACCCGTGCGGTCGCTGCTCGAGGCGGTTCCCGGCTCGGCGGTGGTGACGGCCCCGGGGGGTCAGGGCGAGCCGCTCACCGTGACCCTGGCCACCGCCCTGCTGCTCGTGGTCGTGCTGATCACGGTGAGCGTCGTGCACTGGCGTGCGGTGCGGTCCTCGTCCAGCAGGGCCGGGGACTGGAAGGCACGCGGGATCGGGTGGGTGTTCGCCCTGATCCTGGTGATCGCCCTGCCCTTGCTGCTCACGGTCTACGCCGTCGCCTCAGGTGCCGACCTCGAGCAGGAGATTCCTCCGCCCGGGCTGACCCACTGGGGGTTCTTCGTCGGCGTGGCGGTCCTCGTCCTGCTCGTCGGGTTCCTGTTCACCGGTCGGCGCTTCGTGAAGAACGCCGACCGGGTGTGGCGCCGGGAGGTCTCAGCCCCCGGTCATCACCAGGACCCACGGTGACCCGCCGGCGATCGCGACCCCGGGCTCCTGCCCCTGGGACCACCACTTGGCCTCGTAGGGGACCTGGTCCAGCAGCACACGGGTGCCCGCCTGGTAGACCTCCTCGGGGTCCCACTCGGGGTAGCTGCCCGCGGGCAGGGTCGGCAGGGGGGCCGGGGTGTCACCGGGCATCACGGGCCCGATGAGGGTCCACGGGGAGTCCTTGGCGTTGCTGACGGGGGTGTCGGGGGCGAAGCCGCTGGTCCAGTACCAGGCCTCGAAGACCTGCTGGCGCCACACGATCTTCGTCCCGGCGGGGTAGGTGCCCAGCGGGTCCCAGATCGGGAACGGGCTGGTCTCGGGGTCGTCGACCACCACGGCGGTGCGGTCGGGGACCGGCGTCGGGTCCTCGGAGGGCGTCGGGGAGGGGGCGGTGATGCGCTGCGCGGACGCGAGGTCGGCGGCCAGCACCTCGGCGAACCGACCGGCGCCCTGGTCGATGCCGCTGCAGCCGGTCTGCACCACGGTCAGCACCTTGGGCAGCGGGTGGCTGCACGTGGAGTCCCGGTTGAGGGACCACATGGACACCTGGCCCACTCCCTGGGCACGGGCGAACTCGTTGACGACCTCGGCGTCGGCGAGGGTGAACCGCTCGGCGGCGATGTCGCTCTGGCCGATCATCGGGGTGATGCCGACCTTGGCCCACGCGTCGGCGTCGTCCAGGGGCTGACCGGTGCGGGTGTACGCGTCCTGCACCTGGGCCTGGAGCGCGGTGGAGGCCTGCAGCACGACGTCGGCCAGCGGGTCGTCGGGGGTGGTGACCACGTTGAAGTCCATCGTCATGCCGTTGACGCCCGCGACGTCGACCCCGGCGGCGAGCATCCCTGCCAGGACGGCGACGCCCTGGTCGGTCAGGCCGGTGGGCGCGACCGGGAGGGTCAGCCACACCGCGAGGCTGCTGCCCTGCTCGAGCGCGTCGTCCTGGAGGGCCCTGACGGCCTGCGCGCGTCGCTCGTTCGCCGCGGTGTCGTCCAGGGCGGGACCCTCGATGTCCAGGTCGATGCTGGTCAGCTCGTACCGGTCCACGACGGCGCCGTACGCCTCGCGCAGGTCGTCGAGGTCGGTGCAGACCGTGGCGAGCTCGTCGTTCAGCGCGCCGCCGAAGGAGACGCGCGCGTCCCCACCGGTGAGTCGCAGCTGCGAGACCCGGCGGTCGAGCTCGATCTCCGACGCGGCCTCGTCCAGGGTGTAGTACCCGCCCCAGCTGGGGGTGCAGCGGTCCTGGGTGTCAGCCACCACGAAGGACAGGATGACGCTCGCCTGGGCCGGGCCCTCGGGGGTCTCGAAGGGGTAGGGCGGCCAGGCGGTGACGTCGACGTACGCGGCGAAGGTCGCCTGCTCGGGGACCACGGCCTGCGTGACGGCCTCGGAGACCGACCGGTACCCGCCCCACACGACGGCGGAGGCGCAGAGCAGCACCACGCCGACCCGCAGGAGCGAGATCCGCATCCGGGGCGGGCGGGGTGCGTCGAGAGCGGTGGTCATCGGGGTGTCCTGGTCCTGGTGGAGGGGGCGGTCGTCCCGGTACGGGCCGGGTGGTCGGCGCGGGTGCCGGTCATGGTCAGGTCCGCTGACGTGCGCGGGTGTCTCCGCGTCGTGGCAGCGGGACGTCGGTGACGGTCACGGTCGAGCGGCCTTCGACGGTGCCCTGGTGGTCGGGCCCGAAGTACAGCACCGACTCCCAGTCGGGCTCGGGCGGGGGCGAGCCGGCCTTATCTCGGCGGCCACGGTCGGGGGCCTTCGCGGGGACCTGGATCCACCGCACGAACCCGAGCAGCACGTCGACGATCGAGTTGCGGATCCCGATGAACGCCGCGATGGCGTAGCAGGTGAGCGTCCCGTTGACCGCGGCGAAGGCACCGTTGGTCCAGTTCTGGACCAGGATGTCGTTGAACAGCGTGTAGAAGGAGAAGCCGGCGATCAGGTACGCGGCCAGCACGTACAGGGCCGGGGCGGCCGTCCGGTCCTTGACCTTGGGCGTCCGGGCGAAGGCGATCTTGGACTTGGCGGCGGCCTGCTGCAGGGACTTCAGGGTCCCGGCGAGGTTCACCGGCAGGAGCACCAGGTTGAACGCGTAGACGCGGAACACGTCGGTGCGCTTGTAGCCGAGCTTCTTGAAGTCCGAGCTCATCGCCAGGAAGTAGGGCAGGGCCGCGGCCAGGATGATCGGGCTGAGCAGCTGGTCGTCGAAGGGGAAGACCAGCAGGAAGACCAGCCCGACGCTGGCCCAGCAGATCGAGGCCATGTAGTTGAGGCGCAGCGCGACGGCCGCGCGGCGGACACGGGTGCCGCTGCGTCGCTGCGCGCGGGCGTAGCGCCAGAACTTGGGGGCGATCAGCAGCCCGCCGTTGGCCCACCGTGCGCGCTGCACCACGAGCGAGCCGAAGTCCGGTGGGGTCGCGCTGTAGCTCAGCCGCTCGGGGTAGTTGAACAGCGTCCACCCGTGGGCGATGAGGTCGATGCTCGACTCGGTGTCCTCGATGACCGTGCGGTCCTGGACGTACCGCCGGACCTCCTGGCCGCCGACGAAGGAGACCTCGACGATGTCGTCCAGGGCGATCTTGCGGATCACCGCGTTGGCACCCACCCAGAACGTCGCCCCGAAGTAGGTGAGTCCCTGGTGCAGGATGTGCTGGATGTCGGTGGTGGCCCCGGCGATGCGCTCGAGACGGGTGCTCGCGCCCCGGAAGGCCGCGTACGGGGTCTGGGTCACCGCGATGCGTTCGTTGCCGGGCAGCTCGAGGTGGTGCACCAGGCGCAGGCAGTACTCGCGCAGCAGCACGCTGTCCGCGTCGAGGGTCAGCAGGTAGTCGCTGTCCGGGATGAGGATGCCGTCGGGGTCCTCGGTGTCGCGCAGCACGAGGCCCTTGCGGGTCTCGATCTGGCGGACGGTGCGCCCCATCAGGCCGATGTAGGCGTTGAGGTTCATCGCCTTGTTGGCGTCGTGGGGCAGGTGCGCGTAGGTCTTGCGCTCGAAGGACGAGATCTCGGCCTGGAACGTCCAGACGAGTCGACGGCACAGCTGGCTGAGGCGTTCGGCGGGGACCTGCGCCTTCTCGTCGAGTGCCGCGAACAGCGCCTTGGCGGTGATCTCGAAGTCGCCCGCGAGCCCGCCGAGCACCTCCTCGGCGAGGAAGTCCTCGGCGCCCGAGGTACGCGGGTAGCCGTCCGCCTGCTCGCGCAGCCACCGGCCGGCCCACACGAAGTCCAGGGCCAGCGAACGCAGGGCGTCGTTCGTGCTGGGCCCGCCGGCCAGTGCCGCGGCCTCGTGCACGATGAGCGAGGCCGAGAACCGCTCGTAGGGGCCGCTCATCAGCGCCATGGTCTCGGCGGGCAGCGCCCGGCAGCCGGCGAGGCTCTCCGCGGCGGCCGGGTCGGTCGGGTTCGGCGGGTCGTCGAGCAGCAGCACGATGCGCATGCCGGGGTACTCCTGCAGCGCGGCGGAGAGCAGCGTCGCGCGGACGACGGCCGGCTCCTCGCAGTAGGACGGCACGAGGACGGTCAGGCTGGGGCGGGAGTCGGTGAGGAACGCGTCGATCTCGGCCCGGGGCACCCGCACGTGCCCGCGGGACCGGTACAACGCCCCCTGCCGGGCGAGCAGGTACATCAGGGCGGAGAAGGTCAGGAAGGTCATGACCACGACGTAGGCGATGGTCTGCGCGACGAACCGGCTGTCGTGGATCCCGTTGTCGATGAACTCCGAGACCACGGTCCGAGCGATGTAGGCGATCCATGCCGCGACGGTGGCGGTGATCGCGAGCCCACCCATCCAGGTCGCGAGCTGGCTCGCCGGCTGGTCCATCACGGGAAGCGGGGGGCGGGGGCGCTCGGCGCCCCACTGCCGTCGTGGGCGCTTGCCCGGTGACGCAGGTTCGGTGGCCGAGGTCGGGGGCGTGCGGTGTCCCGGGCCGGTCGCGTCGAGCCCGGCCTGCGTGGGCAGCGAGGTGCCCTGGGTACCGCCTTCGAGCACTGCTGTCGCTGGTCCGGTGTGGTCCGAGACCTGAACCTCGTCACCGTCGCGGTGGTCGACCTTCACCCGTCACCCCTCATCGTTCGTTGATGGTTGAACCATCGACGGGGGTTCCGGGGGAACTTGACCTGTTTGTCGGGTGAAAGGCCGGGTCGACCGGGTGAAGATCAGTCGGTCGAGCCCGTGGCCGGCCTGCCCCGTGCCAGCACCGCGACGAGGAAGTCCTGGCTCCCGGTGAACGGTCGCAGGTCCCACGTCGACAGGGCGATCTCGAGGTGCAGACCTGCGGTCACCACGTCGGCGAAGAAGGCGTCGAAGTCGTAGCCACGGCCCGCGCCGAACCCGACCACGAGCCGTCCGTCCTCCGCCAGGTGCGCTGCCAGGCGCCGCAGCACCTCGACCTCGGTGCCGGCAGCCAGGAAGGTCAGGACGTTGCCCGCGCACACGATCGCGTCGAACGGCTCGACCACCCCGGCGGCGGGGAGGTCGAGCTCGGCGAGGTCGCCCACGTGCCAGTCGCCCGCTGGATGGTCCTGACGCGCGGCCTCGACGAGCACCGGGTCGACGTCGACCCCCACCACGGCGTGCCCGCGCGCGGCGAGCTCCCCGCCGACCCGCCCGGGCCCGCATCCCGCATCGAGCACCCGCGAGCCGCGCGGGAGCATCGCGTCGATCATCCGTGCTTCGCCCGCGAGGTCCGCGCCGTCGGCCGCCATGGCGCGGAAGCGCTCGACGTACCAGTGGGAGTGCCCGGGGTTCGACTGCGTCTTGGCTTCCCACTTCGTGATCGCTCGCATGCCCCGACGCTACTGCGCGCCGGGACGGCCGGGACAGCCGGCCCACCGGCAGGGGGCTCCCGGCGGACGGCGCGCTCAGGCGTCGGGCGAATGGTGGTCGAAGTTTGCCTCGCCCACCCTCCAGTACCCCGTCATCTGGACGCTGTCGCGGTCCATCCCGCGCTCGTCGCGCAGCGTCCGCCGGATGGCGCGAACGGTCGCAGCCTCGGCACCGGCCCACGCCCAGCCAGGTCCGGTCGGCAAGGTCAGGGTGGCGACGGCGTCGGCCAGGAGGGTCACGGTCCCGGCCGGCGCGTCACGCCGGTACAGCCAGGTGACCTCGGTCCGGGCATCGGACCGCAGGTCGATCTCGTCGCCGGGCCCGCCGACCTCGACGAACGCGTGGGCGGTGGTCGACGCCGGGAGGAGGTCGAGCCAGTTCGCCAGAGCGGGCAGGCCGGTCTCGTCGGCGGCAAGCAGGTACCAGGCGCGGTCCAGGGGAGGCAGGGCCGAGCCCCTCGGGCCGAGCACGCCGAGCCGCTGGCCGGGACGGGCCCCCGCCGCCCATCGACCGGCCGGGCCGTGGGGGTGCAGCACCATGTCGATGACCAGCGCGCCGGGCTCGACGTGACCCCGCACGGTGTAGTCGCGGTAGAGCAGGGCCGGGTCGTCGTGGTTGACCCACCGTCCGCCGTCGACGACGGGGAGCCTCGGCTCACCGTGCGGGTCGTGGGGGAAGAAGACCTTGACGTGGTCAGCCGGTCCCGGCGCGTCGAACCCGGCGAGGTCGGGCCCGCCGAGGACGACGCGTCGCAGGCTCGGGGTGAGGTCCTCGACGCGGTGCACGGTGAGCGAGCGGGCGACGAGCTCGTGGGAGACACGACGAAGGGTCGCGGGTGCTGCGGGGGTCGCAGGTGCCGGGGCTGCGGGCTGGGGCATGGGACTCCGTCCGAGGCGGGTGCAGACCGCGGTGGCCTGAAGTAGGTAAGGATAGGCTAACCTACGGATCTCTTGCTGGCCCTGAACCGATCGGAGACCCATGACCTCCCCCTGGCGCCGCACCACGGCAGCCGCCACCGCCACCGTCCTGCTCGCAGCCCTGACCGCCTGCGCCACAGCAGAGGCGCCCACCGAGCAGACGCCGGCCCCCGAGTCAGGCGCAACCCTCGCCCCGAGCGAGGTCACCGTCACCCACGCGCAGGGCGAGACAACGGTCCCGTTGACCCCCCAGGTCGTGCTGACCTTCGACCTGGCCAGCCTCGACACGCTCGCCACACTCGGGGTCGACGTCGCAGGGGTGCCCAAGTCCAACCTGCCCGGGGCGCTCGCGGCCTACGACACCGACGAGTACCTCGACATCGGCACCCTGTTCGAGCCCGACTACGAGGCCGTCAACGCCGCCGAGCCCGACCTGATCATCGTCGCCGGACGCTCGGCCGAGGCGCTCCCCGAGCTCACCAAGATCGCCCCCACCATCGACCTGAGCAACGACTGGGCCGACTTCCGCGGCAGCATCGAGACCAACGCCGAGGTCCTGGGCCAGATCTTCGACCTCGAGGAGGACGTCGCCGCGCTCGTCGACCAGCTCGACACCGACATCCGGGCCGCACGCGAGGTGACGGCCGAGGCCGGAACCGGGCTGATCGTGATGACCGCAGGCGGCGAGGTCACCGCCTACGGCCCGGGCTCACGGTTCGGCTTCGTCCACGACGAGCTCGGGCTCACCCCGGCCGTCGAGGACGTCGAGGAGGCGACCCACGGTGAGGCCGTGAGCTTCGAGTTCCTCGCCGAGACCAACCCCGACTGGTTCGTCGTCGTCGACCGCGACGCGGCCATCGGCGAGAGCGGTGCCGCAGCGGCCCAGGTCCTGGACAACGAGCTCGTCGCCCAGACCACCGCCTGGCAGGACGACCAGCTCTACTACGCCGACCCGGTCGACTGGTACATCATCAACGGCGGCCTGGGCACCCTGTCCCGCATCGTCGCGTCGGTGACCGACGCGCTCGGCGGGCGCTGACCCGCACGTGAGCACCCTCACGCCGCGGGCCACCACGCCCACCCGGACGCCGTCGACCCCACCGCGGGCCCGTCGGCGACCGCCGCTGGGCGTGGTGGTCGCAGCGGTCGGCGTGCTGGCCGTGGTGAGCCTCTTCGTCGGGGTCAGCACCGTCACCCCGGCCACGCTCCTCGCGCAGGACGCGCAGGCCCTGCTCGTGCTGCTGGTCTCCCGGCTGCCGCGCACCCTGGCCGTGCTGCTCGCCGGTGCGGCCATGGCGGTCGCCGGGATGATCATGCAGATGCTGGCCCGCAACCGGTTCGTCGAACCGTCCACCGCGGGCACCGTCGAGTCCGCGGTGCTCGGCATCCTCGTGGTCACCGTGCTGTCCCCGGGCGCGCCGCTGATGGTCAAGATGCTCGTGGCCAGCACCTTCGCCCTGGCCGGTACTGCGCTCTTCCTGCGCCTGCTGGCCTTCGTCCCGCTGCGCTCGGTGCTCGTGGTGCCGCTGGTCGGCCTCATGCTCGGCGGCGTGATCGGAGCCGTCACCACCTTCTTCGCCTACCGCCTGGACCTGCTCCAGTCGCTGGCCTCCTGGACCACGGGCGACTTCTCCGGAGTGCTGCGCGGACGCTACGAGCTGCTCTGGATCACCCTGGCCCTGACCGTCGTCGCGTACCTCGCTGCCGACCGCTTCACCCTCGCCGGCATGGGGTCGGACCTGACCACCAACCTGGGGATGAGCTACCGCACCGTGATGACCCTGGGCCTGGTCATCGTCTCGATGGTCAGTGCCGTGGTGGTCGTGACCGTCGGGGTGATCCCCTTCCTGGGCCTGGTCGTGCCCAACGTGGTGTCCCTGATGCTCGGGGACAACATGCGCCGCACCGCCCCCTGGGTCGCGGTGCTCGGCGCGGGCTTCGTGCTCGTCTGCGACCTCGTCGGGCGGGTCGTGCGCCACCCCTACGAGGTGCCGGTGGGCGTGGTCGTCGGCGTCGTGGGCAGCGCGCTGTTCCTGGCCCTCCTGCTGCGTCGGGGCTCTCGTGCCGCCTGACCGGACCGCCGACGTGTCTCGGGCGGGTACCCGCGTCGCAGCACCCGACCGGCGCCCCGTCCGCCTGATGATGGTGCTCGGCCTGCTCGTCGCCGTGGCCGCCCTGGGCTTCATGACTCTGGGGGCCCGAGGCGCCTGGGACTACGTCCTGCCCTTCCGCGGGGTCAAGCTCGCCGCGCTGGTGCTGGTCGCCTTCGCGATCGCGGTGTCCACCGTGCTGTTCCAGACGGTCACCGACAACCGGATCCTCACCCCCTCGATCATGGGGTTCGACGCCCTCTACGTGCTGCTCCAGACCACGGTGGTCTTCACCGTCGGCTCGGCCCGGATGGTCGGGATCGACCCGCGGCTGCGCTTCACGGTCGAGGTGCTGCTGATGGTCGGCTTCGCCGGGCTGCTGTTCCGGTGGCTCTTCGCGGGGGCCCGGCGCAGCCTGCACCTGCTGCTGCTCGTGGGCATCGTCCTGGGCGTGCTGTTCCGCAGCCTGTCCTCCTTCATGCAGCGGCTGATCGACCCGAACGAGTTCGCCGTGCTCCAGGAGAGGTTCTTCGCGAGCTTCAACGCCGTCGACAGCCGGCTGCTCGGGGCCGCGGCGGTGATGGTGCTGGGTGCGAGCCTGCTCGCCTGGAGGCTGCGCCGATCGTTCGACGTGCTGCTGCTCGGGCGGGACAACGCCACGATGCTGGGGGTCGACCACCGGCGCGCCGTCACCGGGGTGCTGGTCGTGGTGGCCGTCATGGTGTCGGTGTCCACCGCGCTGGTCGGTCCGGTCACCTTCTTCGGCCTGCTCGTGGCCAACCTCGCCTACCAGCTCAGCGGGACCCACCGGCACCGGGCGGTGCTGCCCGTCGCCGTCCTGCTCGCCGTGCTGTGCCTCGTGGGAGGGCAGGTCGTGCTCGAGCGCGTGCTCGGGTACGACACCGCGCTGAGCGTCGTCATCGAGTTCCTCGGAGGTCTCATGTTCCTGACCCTGCTGCTGCGCGGGAGCCGACGATGATCGAGGTCACCGGCGCGACGAAGAGCTACGGCGACCTGCGGGTCCTCGACGACGTGCACCTGCGGCTGCCCCGCGGCGGGGTGACCGCGCTGATCGGTGCGAACGGCGCCGGGAAGTCGACCCTGCTGTCCTGCATGAGCCGACTGCTGCACCTGGACGCCGGAGCTGTCACCGTCGACGGCCTCGACGTGAGCACCACCCGGGGTGATGTGCTGGCCCGCCGGCTCGCGACGCTGCGGCAGGACAACCACCTGACCGCCCGGCTCACCGTCCGCGACCTGGTGACCTTCGGCCGCTACCCCCACTCCAAGGGCCGCGCCACGGCCGACGACCTGGTCCACGTCGAGAGGTCGCTGCGGTTCCTGGACCTCGAGGACCTTGCCGACCGCTTCCTCGACGAGCTGTCGGGCGGTCAGCGACAACGTGCCTTCGTGGCGATGGTGCTGTGCCAGGACACCGACTACGTCCTCCTCGACGAGCCGCTCAACAACCTGGACCTCAAGCACGCCGTGGCGATGATGCGCCTGCTGCGCCGCGCGGCGGACGAGCTCGGCGCGACGGTCGTGGTCGTGCTCCACGACATCAACGTGGCGGCCTGCTACGCCGACCACGTGGTGGCGATGCGCGACGGCGTGGTGGTCCACGAGGGCAGCCCCGAGCAGGTGATGCAGACCCACGTGCTGCGCGAGGTCTTCGACCTCGACCTGCGCGTGCACCGGATCGACGGCCGGCTGGTCGCGCTGCACGTGGCCTGAGGGTGCGTCCCGGCCGGACCCCTGCAGGGCTGACGGCGGGTCAGTCGGCGCAGAGCTCGAGCTCGAGGCTCGAGTCGTCCTGGAGGGCCGCGGTGAGCTCGAAGGTGCTCTCGTCCTGCCAGAGGACGACCGCGACGTCGTCGCCCTCGACGTCCGAGACGGTGTGCTGCCATCCCGCAGCGGGCTGCACGGCACCGACCACCACGCGGTCCTCCTCCACGGCGAGGGTGACCGTGCCGGCATCGGCGATCGTGTAGAAGCCGTCGTCTGACTCGGGCACGTCCACGCACGAGCCCGGGGCCGGGCTGGGCCCGCCACCGGGGACCTGCTCGGCGCCCTCGACCGGTCCGGGGGAGCCGAGGCCCGGCTCGGCCTCCTCGCCCGCCCCGACGCCGTCGTCGATCTCGACGGCCTCGGGATCGACCCCGCAGCCCGCCACCACCAGGAGGAGGGCCGTGCCGGCGAGGGCTGCGAGTCGGCGCATGGGGTCTCCTGATGGCTCGAGACGGGACGAGGTCGTGGCCCCGAGCGAATCACGGGGAGGCCGGCCAGGCATCTCGAGCGCGAGAACCACCCCGGTCGGACACCCGCCCGGAACCTCCCGTTCCGTCCCGGTTCGCCCGGCGGGCAAAGACGGATGAAACGGCGGTCGCCGGGGGGTTCTGGAGCCGGGTCCACCCTTGTTACCCTCCAGTAGCCGGCCTGGTCCCGACCCCGGGGCGAACGTCGCCGGCAGCCTCGTCACCGCCGACCGCACTGCACGCGCGGGCCGCTCCCGGGAGGGTGGGACCCGCGCTCGCCGGGCTCGCGCGGCGGCAGGTTCCGTGCCCCCTCGGACCGAAGGAACCACGTGGACCCGACCCGAACATCCCCCGGACGCCGCCGGCGCGCACTGCCCGCGGCCCTCGCCCTGACCCTCGTCGGTACCGCCCTGACCCCGGTGCTGGCCACCTCGGCCGCAGCGGCCGAGGGCGACAAGGTGCTCCAGATCGTGGGCATCAACGACTTCCACGGCCGCATCGAGGCCAACCCCGGTCCCTTCAACCTCGAGGCGGGCATCGCGAGCATCGCCGGGGCCGTGAACCAGCTGCGCAGCGAGAACCCGAGCACGGTCTTCGTCTCGGCCGGTGACAACATCGGTGCCTCGACCTTCACCTCGTTCTCGCAGCGCGACGAGCCGACGATCGACGCCCTCAACGCCGCGGGCCTGCAGGTCACCACGGTCGGCAACCACGAGTTCGACACCGGCTTCGCCGACCTGACCGAGCGGGTCGTCCCGCGCGCCGACTTCCCCCACCTGGGGGCCAACGTCTACTTCTCCGCGACCGGCGAGCCGGCCCTGCCCGAGTTCGAGGTCATCGACGTCGACGGGATCGACGTCGGGTTCATCGGGGTCGTGACCCAGCAGACCGCGTCGATGGTGACCCCGGCCGGCATCGCGGGCCTGGAGTTCGGTGACCCGCTCACCGCCGTGAACCGCGTCGCCGCGCAGCTCCAGGACGGCGAGGAGGGCAACGGCGAGGCCGACGTCCTGGTCGTGCTGACCCACGACGGTGCCGAGACCGACTCGTGCGCCGACCTGGCCGCCGCCGACAACGGCGTGGCCGACCTGATCCGCGAGGCCGACCCCGGCGTCCGTGCGATCTTCACCGGGCACACCCACCGCCAGTACGCGTGCTCCTTCCCGGTCCCGGGACTCGACGGGGCCGAGCGTGCCGTGGTGCAGGGCAGCGAGTACGGCAAGCACCTGGCCCGCGTGCAGATCACCGTCGACGCCGACGGCGAGGTCACCGAGGTCGTCCCCGACGTGCTCCCGATGTACGACGGCGGCGCCCTGATCTACCCCGAGGACCCGACCGTCGCAGCGATCGTCGCGGCCGCGGCGGCGCAGGCCGAGGTCGTCGGGTCCGTCCCCGTGGGCCGGATCACCGGTGACATCCGTCGGGCCGTGACCGAGACCGGCAGCGAGGACCGCGGGGCCGAGTCGTCCCTGGGCAACCTGGTCGCCGACATGCAGCTGTGGGCGACCTCGAACGACACCTTCGCCGGGACCCCGGCGCAGATCGCCTTCATGAACCCCGGCGGACTGCGGGCCGACCTCATCCACACGGGTGACGGCACCGTCACCTACCGGCAGGTCGCCTCGGTGCAGCCCTTCGCCAACACCCTGGTCACCGCCCGGTTCACGGGCGCACAGGTCAAGGCGGTGCTCGAGGAGCAGTGGCAGCCGGACGGGTCGTCCCGACCCAAGCTGCACCTCGGTGTCTCGGAGGGCTTCTCCTACACCTACGACCCGGACGCCCCGCGCGGCGAGCGGATCACCTCGATGACGTACCAGGGCGCCCCGGTCGGGCTCGCCGAGACCTACGTCGTGGTGATGAACTCCTTCCTCGCCTCGGGCGGGGACAACTTCGCGACCCTCGCCCAGGGCGCCGACGTGACCGACACCGGTCAGGTCGACCTCCTCGCGGCGGTCGAGTACTTCGAGGAGTTCGAGGTCGTCGATCCCGCTCCGGTGGGTCGCGCGACCGTGGGCCAGGGCGGCGGGGACGACACGCCGTGGGCCGAGGTCACGCTGGCCGTCGACCGCGTCAAGGCGGGATGGCGGCTGCCCTTCACGGTGACCGGGCTCGAGCCCGGTCAGGAGATCACCGTCACCCTCGACCCGGGCGCCACGCTGCTCGGGACGTTCACGGCCTCGGCACAGGGTGTGGTGGACGGCAGTGTCATCGTGCCCGGGCGCACGAGCCCGGGGAGCTACGCCCTGGTCATCGGTTCGGGCGACCTGACCCCGGTGGTCACGCCGTTCGAGGTGACCCGACGCCCTGCCTCGACCCCGCCCGGCCACGGGCCCGGGAAGCCGGGTTGGGGCTCGCACGGTCCGGGCAAGCCGGGGTGGGGCTCGCACGGTCCGGGCAAGCCGGGCTGGGTCTCGCACGGGCCCGGCAAGCCGGGTGCGGGCCTGCACGGTCCGGGCAAGCCGGCCGTGCACTGCAAGGCCGTGCACGGCTCGAAGTTCCGGGTCTGACCACGCGCACGACGTGACCGAAGGGGGCCCTGCCGTACGGCAGGGCCCCCTTCGGTGTCCGGTCCCGAGGTCGGTGCCCGCGGCCTCAGCCCTCGGTCGAGACCAGGTGCGCAGGCACGGCGTCGTAGTGGTCGTGGACCGCGGTGAACTCGCCCCGGCCTCCGGTCAACGAGCGCAGGTCCAGCACGTACCGGCGGAGCTCGGCCTCGGGCACCATCGCCTGGACCTGGCTCCGCCCGTCGGCCAGCACGTCGCTGCCGATGATCCGGCCGCGCCGCGCCGACAGGTCACCCAGGACGTCGCCCTGGAGGGTCGCCGGCACGGTGACGGTCACCCGGGAGATCGGCTCGAGGACCACCGTCCCGGCCTTGGCGAGCGCGTCGCGCAGCCCGTGCGCGGCGGCGGTGCGGAAGGCCATGTCGGAGGAGTCGACCGAGTGGTACTTGCCGTCGTAGGCCTCGACCCGGACGTCGACCACCGGGAAGCCGTGCACGCCCCCGGCCGCCATCGCCTCCATCACCCCGCGCTCGACCGCGGGGATGTAGTTGCGGGGGATCGCCCCTCCCACGATCGAGTCGACGAACGCGCTGCCTTCGCCGCGTGCGGTCGGGCTCACCCGCAGCTGCGCGACGGCGTACTGCCCGTGGCCACCGGACTGCTTCTTGACCTTCCCCTCGGCCTCGGTGGGTCGAGCGATCGTCTCGCGGTAGGCGATCCGCACCTCCTCGGTGGTCACGCGCACCCCGAACTTGCGCTCGAGCCGCTCGAGGGCGACGGCGAGGTGGACGTCACCGGTGCCTCGCAGCACGGTCTGCGCGTGCCGCTGGGTCTGCCCGTCGCCGTACCCGCTGATCCGGTCGACCACCAGGGTCGGGTCCTCGGCGCACAGCCGTTGGAGGGCACCGGAGAGCTTGTCGTCGTCGGACTGGGTCGCGGGGGTCAGAGCCAGCGCGTAGGGCGTCTCCCGCGGGGCCGGGCCCTGGACGGCGACCGGTGAGCCGGGGCGGGCCAGGGCGGTCCCGGTGGGGCTGGCGCCGAGCTTGGCCGCTGCGGCCAGGTCACCGGCGACGACGGCGTCGGTCGGCAGGTGCTCCTTGCCGCGCAGGAAGAACATGCCGTGCAGCCGCTCGGTGCCGCCGGTCGTGGTGTTGACCAGCCGGTCGTCGGTGCGGACGGTGCCGCTGAGCACCTTGAACAACGAGACCTGGCCGACGAAGGGGTCGGCGACCGTGCGGAAGACGTGCAGCAGCGGGTCGCCCGCAGGGTCCGCCGCGACCGGCACGGGGACACCCCCGGTGCCCCCGGACGCGCCGTTGCCCCCGGTGGCCCCGGCGATCACCGTGACGGGCCGGTCGGCCGGGGAGGGCCCCAGCTCGCAGATCAGGTCGGCGAGCCGGTCGATGCCGACCTCGCTGGTCGCCGAGCCGAGGAGCACCGGGAACTCGGTGCAGCCCAGGACCTCGTGCGCGAGGGTCCGCTCGAGCTCGGCAGCGGTGGGGATCTCGCCCGAGAGGTAGCGCTCGAGCTGGTCGTCGTCGCCCGAGACGATCTCCTCGGTGACCTCCTCGTGCAGCCGGTGCTCCTCGTCGACGACGTCGTCGGGCAGGGGCTGGGTGCGGTGGTGGCCGGTCGCGTCGTACTCCAGGCCTTGGTCGGTCAGGACGTCGGCGACACCGTGGAACGTGTCCTCCTCACCCAGCGGCAGCTCGAGCGGCACGATGCCGGCGCCGAAGTGCTCGCGCAGCTCGCCGAGGACCCGGCGGAAGTCGGCCCGCGGCTTGTCCTCCTTGGTGACGAAGACCATCCTCGGGATGCCCAGGTCGGCGCACTGCTGCCAGACCACCTCGGTGCCGACCTCCACGCCGTCGACCGCGCTGACGACGATCACCGCGAGGTCGGCGACGGCGAGTGCGGCGTCGACGCCGCCCGCGAAGTCGGCGTACCCGGGGGTGTCGATGAGGTTGACCTTGTAGGTGGTCGAGTCGGTCGCCGTCCACGGGAACGGTGCGACGGCCGGCGACAGGGAGATGCCGCGCCGGGTCTCCTCGGGCTCGGTGTCGCACACCGTGGTGCCGTCCTCGACCCGGCCGGTGCGGGTGGTCACGCCGGCGCGGTGCAGCAGCGCCTCGGCGAGGGTGGTCTTGCCGACACCGCTGTGGCCCACCAGGGCCACGTTGCGGATCCTCGGCGTCGATGCCTGGTCCATGCGGATCTCCTTCGTTGGAGTGGCCCTTGGCAGCAGGCTAGCCAGGCTGCGCGCGCAGGGGTACAGGACCTCGGTCCGTCGACGCCCCGGTGGCCGCGTCGCCATGCTCTGCGGCTGCACGTGATGCGCAGGGGCCTCCCGTCGGACGCGTCGGAGGGCTATAGTTCCGAGAAGACCGTGGGAGCGCTCCCGCACCCGGTCGCTCCGGACTTCCACGAGAGGGCATCACCATGCGTTACGGGCACTTCGACGACGAGACCCGCGAGTACGTCATCACCACCCCGCACACGCCCTACCCGTGGATCAACTACCTCGGCTCGGAGCAGTTCTTCTCCCTGATCTCCCACCAGGCCGGCGGGTACTCCTTCTACCGCGACGCGAAGATGCGTCGCCTCACCCGCTACCGGTACAACAACATCCCGGCCGACGCGGGCGGCCGCTACCTCTACATCAACGACGGCGGGGATGTCTGGACCCCCTCCTGGCTGCCGGTCAAGGCAGACCTCGACCACTTCGAGACCCGCCACGGCCTGGGCTACACCCAGATCACCGGTGAGCGGGGCGGGGTGCGCGTCGAGAGCCTCTTCTTCGTCCCGATGGGCGAGGACGCCGAGGTCCAGAAGGTCACCCTGACCAACACCTCCGACGGTCCCAAGTCGCTGACCGCCTTCTCCTTCGTCGAGTTCTGCCTGTGGAACGCCCAGGACGACCAGACGAACTACCAGCGCAACCTCTCGATCGGCGAGGTCGAGGTCGAGCTCGACGGGCCGCACGGCAGCGCGATCTTCCACAAGACCGAGTACCGCGAGCGCCGCAACCACTACGCGGTCTACGCGGTCAACACCCGGGCCACGGGCTTCGACACCGACCGCGACACGTTCGTGGGTGCGTACAACGGCCTCGGCGAGGCCGCCGTGCCCCGCTCGGGCCGCTCGGCGAACTCGGTGGCCAGCGGCTGGTACCCGATCGGCTCGCACAGCGTCGCGGTGGACCTCGCCCCCGGCGAGTCCCGCACGCTGACCTTCGTGCTGGGATACCTCGAGAACGACCCGGCCGACAAGTGGGCTCCGGCCGACACCGCCGCGGGCGTCGGCGCGCTGCAGGTCGTCAACAAGACCCGCGCCCACGAGCTGCTCTCCCGCTTCGCGACCACCGAGCAGGTCGACGCGGCCTTCGAGCAGCTGCGCTCGCACTGGACCGCCCTGCTCTCGACCTACTCGGTGAGCTCGACCGACGACCGGCTCGACCGGATGGTCAACATCTGGAACCAGTACCAGTGCATGGTCACCTTCAACATGTCGCGCAGTGCCTCGTTCTTCGAGACCGGCATCGGGCGGGGGATGGGCTTCCGCGACTCCAACCAGGACCTGCTGGGCTTCGTGCACCTGATCCCGCAACGCGCCCGCGAGCGCATCCTCGACATCGCCGCGACCCAGTTCCCCGACGGTTCGGCCTACCACCAGTACCAGCCGCTCACCAAGCGCGGGAACAACGACGTGGGCTCGGGCTTCAACGACGACCCGCTGTGGCTCATCGCCGGGGTCGCGGGCTACGTCAAGGAGACCGGCGACTACTCGATCCTCGACGAGCAGGTGCCCTTCGACAACGACGAGGCCCTCGCCGACACCCTCTTCGAGCACCTGACCCGGTCGTTCGCCTACACCGTCGACCACCGCGGCCCGCACGGGTTGCCCCTGATCGGCCGGGCCGACTGGAACGACTGCCTCAACCTCAACTGCTTCTCGACCGAGCCGGGCGAGTCCTTCCAGACCACCGAGAACCAGTCCGGCGGGGTCGCCGAGTCGGTGTTCATCGCGGCGCAGTTCGTGCTCTACGGCGCCGACTACGCCGAGCTCGCCGAGCGTCGCGGTCTGCCCGACGTCGCGGCCAAGGCCCGCGCGGCCGTCGAGGAGATGCGCGCCGCGGTGCTCGAGCACGCGTGGGACGGGGAGTGGTTCCTGCGCGCCTACGACTACTACGGCGAGAAGATCGGCACCGACGAGCACCTCGAGGGCAAGATCTGGATCGAGCCGCAGGGCTTCGCGGTGATGGGCGGGATCGGCGTCGTCGGCAGCGACCCGACCACCCCCGAGGCCAAGGCCAGCCCGGCCGTGCGTGCGCTGGACTCGGTGCGCGAGCACCTGGCCACCGACCACGGCATGGTCCTGCAGCACCCTGCGTACACGAGCTACCAGATCCAGATGGGCGAGGTCACGACCTACCCGCCGGGGTACAAGGAGAACGGTGGCATCTTCTGCCACAACAACCCCTGGGTGATCATCGGCGAGACGGTCGTCGGGCGCGGCGGTCAGGCCTTCGACTACTACAAGCGCATCACCCCCGCCTACCGCGAGGAGATCAGCGAGGTGCACCGGCTCGAGCCGTACGTGTACGCGCAGATGATCGCGGGCAAGGAGGCCGTGCGGCACGGCGAGGCGAAGAACTCGTGGCTCACCGGGACCGCGGCGTGGAACTTCGTGGCGGTCAGCCAGCACCTGCTGGGGGTGCGTCCCGGGTACGACGGCCTGGTCGTCGACCCGCAGATCGGCCCCGAGGTCCCCGAGTTCACGGTGCGTCGGGTCTGCCGGGGGGCCACCTACGAGATCACCGTCACCAACTCCGGGGCCGACGGCGCCCGCGCGAGCCTCACGGTCGACGGCGCACCGATCGTGGGCAACGAGGTCCCGTACGCGGCCCCCGGCTCGGTCGTGCAGGTGACCGCTCGGCTCTGAGGTGCGCGGGCCGTCGTCGGGACGGTGGCGGTCGCGAGGGACGTGAGGGGACGACGTGGCTCCAGAGGTGCTGGTCATCGAGAACGACTGCTGGCGGGTGGGGGTGCTCCCGGGGACGGGGGCGTCGTTGGACTCCGGGCAGGTACGGCTGGACGGGGTCTGGCGTGACGTGCTGCGCCCGACCCGGCCGGCCGGTCGGCGCCGGTACCCGCAGTGCGCGAGCTACGTGCTGGTGCCGTTCTCGAACCGGGTGCGCGACGGGATGCTGCGCTTCGGCGACCGCTCCTGGCAGCTGCGGCGCAACGCCGCGGACGGCACGGCGATGCACGGCGCGGCCCACGAGTACCCGTGGGCGGTGGTCGCCCGGACCCCCACGTCGGTGACGGCGGAGTTCGACGCGGGGGCCGTGGTCGGGGTGAACTTCCCGTGGACCTTCACCGCGCGGGTCACCTACGCCCTGGACGGTCCCCGGCTGTCGGTCCGGACCGAGCTGACCAACACCGATGTCGAGGCGTTCCCGGCCGGCTTCGGCCACCACCCGTACTTCCAGCGGGGTCTGGTCGACCCCACGGTCTCCGAGGTGCGGGTCCGGATCCCGACCGAGGCGAGCCACCCGCTCGAGCGCGGGATGGCCGTCGGTCCGCCCGGGCCGCTGGCGTCCGCGGCGGACTACCGGACCCTGCGCCCGCTCGCACGGCTGCCCTTCGTCGACGTGTGCCTGACCCGTCGCACCAGCGCCGACACGGTGCACCTGGAGTGGCCCGCCTCGGGGCTGGCCGTGCGGATGCGGGCCGACGACGTCTTCTCGCACACCGTCCTGTACGTCCCGCGCGGCAGGCCGTGGTTCGCGGTCGAGCCGGTGACCCACGCCAACGACGGGTTCACGCTGCGGGCAGAGGGGATCGAGGGGCACGGGGTGGTCGTCCTGGGCCCGGGGGAGACCCTGACCGGCACGTTCGACCTGACGGCCGAGCCGCTGGACCCCGCGACCGGGCCGACCGGTCGTCGGGCCGCGGTGGGCTCGACAGCCTCAGGCCCCGAGGCTGTGCCGTCCGCCGTGCCCCGGCCGGTCGCACCCGTCCCGGTGGGTCACACGTAGGGACGCACCGAGGACGCGTCGCCCAGCTTCCCGTGCTCGACGACCGCGAAGGTCCCGTCAGCCTGGAGGATCACCGCGGCCACCTCCTCGAGCGAGCCGAGCCCGTTCTCGCGCACCGCGGAGTGGATGTCGGACTCGGTGAAGCGGTGCCGGCGCAGGGCACGGTCGATCATCCGGCCGTCGAAGTAGAGCAGGGTGGGTCCGGTGTCGACGAGGCGGGTGAACCGGCGCGAGCGCTGCCGCGCGACGGCCATCGCCCACTGCAGCGACACCAGCACCGTGAACGCGACCAGCGCCTCGACGACCGTGACGTCGTCGGCGGTCAGGACGCGGCCGAAGGCTGAGCCCAGGGTGACCGTGAGCACGAAGTCGAACGGGGTCATCTTGGCCATGTTCCGTGGACCGGTGACCCGCAGCAGCATGACCAGCCACAGGTACCCGAGGGTCCCGACGACGACGATCTTGACCAACGGCTCCCAGCCGTCCCAGAACAGGGGGTTCTCCATGGGGTGCGCTCCTCGGGTCGACGACGCACGGGCGTCCGGGTCCCGCGCACGGCCCTGCCACCGTAGGGTGCTGCGCGCGGCCCGGCGCGTCCAGGTCGGGCCACGGCGGGCGGTCCGCGCGGTCGAGGCGGGAGGTGTCCGTGCCGGGAGCTGAACGTGGTGCCGTCCGTCGTCGAGTGTCGGCGGGGTGCGCGGTGCCCGTGGTGGTGGCCCTCGGCCTGGTGGTGAGCACCCGGTCCGGCGTCGCGGCGGATCTCGCGGGCGGTGCCCTGTACGCCGTGCTCGTCCACCTGCTGGTGGTCCTGGTCGTCCCGCGGCTCGGGCCCTGGCGGGCAGGAGCGGTGGCCCTGGGCCTGTGCGTCCTGGTCGAGCTCGCCCAGCTCACCGGTGTCCCGGCGGGCCTGGTCGCGTGGTGGAGGCCGCTCCGGTTCGTCCTGGGGACCACCTTCTGGGCACCGGACCTGCTGGCCTACGCCGTCGGGGCGCTGACCGCAGCGACCGTGGACCGCGCCACGGGGGCCCGTGGTCCACGACGCGCCGTGGGGCGCCCCGACGTCAGTGGCTCAGGCGCACTGGCCGGTGCGGGTCCCCCCCACGTCCACGCCCGAGACATTGACCCCGCGGGGGCCGACGTTGCTCTCGCAGACGAGGTCCCCGGCGATCGACCCGGCCCGCACGAAGATCGAGTGCGGGTTGCCGGTCAGCAGGACGGACCCGCCGACGTGCACGGCGTCGCGCTGGGCGGCCGGGAGGGTCAGTCGGGGGTCGCCCTCGGCGAGCTGCGCCACGGTGCACCCGACGGCGCCCGAGAAGCCGATGCCGATCAGGCTGTGCGCCCAGCGGACGGTCAGGTCCCCGGCGATGTCGGTGCCGCAGGTGCGGAAGCCGTCGGCCCCGCTCACGGTCGCCGACGAGCCCAGGCTCGACCAGGCCACACCGACCTGGCCGCCGTGGACGCGGAAGGACCCGCTCACGGTCGAGTCGACCACCGAGGTGCTGCGTCGGGCTCCGAGGTTGATGCTGCCCTCGACGGTCGAGGTCGTGAGGTCGACGGTGGCGACGCGGCCGAGCACGCTGCCGACCACCCGTGAGCCGTGCACCAGGGCCGCGGTCGACTCGTTGACCAGCAGGTCGGCGTGCAGGGTCGAGCCGTGGACCTCGGTGCGTGACCCCTCCCAGGCGACCAGGTCCCCACCGATGCTGCTGCCGGAGAGCGTGAGGAGGGCGTCGTCGCTCACGACGACCCGGCCGGTGACCTCGACTCCCTCGAGCGCGCAGCTGCCGGCCGGCGGCACCCAGAGGTTCCCGGTGACCACCTGGTCGGTCAGGGGCCCGTCGCACACGTGGTGCTGGGCCGGTGCGTCGGTGGTGGCTGCGAGAGCCGGCGAGGCGACGACGGCCCCGGCGACGACGGCCAGGGCGGTCACCCCCACCGAGACGGTGCGACGCAGCGACGTGGTGATGATCATGATGGTGCTTCCCCCGGTGAGGTGTCCGTTGACCGTGCAGAAGGGGTGTGCGGACCGTGGTGCGCGCGCCCCCGACGAGTGGGTCCGAGCGGGGGCCTCGAGCCGTGTCGTCCGGCCGCCGAGCGGCCGTGGACAGAGAGTGGCACCCGTGGTCACCATGTCCAAAATGTTCCGGCCCACAGGGTGGGATTGATCATCGTCGCAGGTCAGGGCGCACTCTCGTCTCGGCCGGGTGACGTGCGCAGCCGGCGATCCGCACGGCTCGGGTCAGCCGACGACGAGCCTGCGCAGCGTCTCGACGGGGAGCTTGGGGGTGCGATCGGCCCGGAGCAGCCCGTTGGTCTCCTGGCCGGTGTCGGTCAGCTGGGTCCAGCAGAACCCGGAGATCGGCGGGCAGTCGCGGACGGCGTCGAGGAGGTCGCCGACGCGTGCCGCGAAGTCCTGGTCGTCGGTGGCGGTCGAGTAGCCCCAGGCGTCGCTGCGACCGCCGTCGTAGCTCACGCCGCCGAACTCGGTGATCATGACCGGCTGGGCGCGGTCGGTCGGCATTGCTGCGTCGGTGAGCCGCATCCGTCGTCCGGCCGGGCCGATGCCCTCGAGCAGGGACCGCACGGCCTGCGGGGTGCCGTACCGGGTGCGGAGGTCCGCACCGTGCTCGGCGTAGTCGTGCACGGTCCAGATGTCGGAGTCGGTGTGCTCCCAGCCGTCGTTGGAGATCACCGGTCTGCTGGGGTCGAGCGCCCGGGTGAGGTGTGCCAGCGCCAGGCCGTAGTGCTGCTGCGCGGGGTCGTGGGCACCGTGCTGGACCCCCCAGCTCTCGTTGAGCGGCACCCAGGTGATGATGCTGGGGTGCGACCGGTCCCGCCGGACGAGCTCGAGCCACTCGCGGGTCAGCAGCTCGACCGCGCGGGGCGAGAAGGCGTAGGCGTTGGCGGTCTCGGCCCACAGGGCCAGGCCCAGCCTGTCGGCCCAGTACAGGAAGCGCGGGTCCTCGGCCTTCTGGTGCACACGGGCCGAGTTGAACCCCAGGTCCTTGATGACCTGCACCTCGGCGCGCAGCGCGTCCGCGTCGGGGGCTGCGAGGTGCGTCTGCGGCCAGTACCCCTGCTCGAGCACCGAGCGCAGGTAGTAGGGCCGGTCGTTGAGCAGGAAGACGCCGTGCGCGACGCCGACGCTGCGCAGCCCGAGGTAGGACGTGACGGTGTCACCCGGGACGGGCCCGCCGGCGCCGTCCGTGCCCTGCGGTGCGTCGTGCCCGAGCGTGACGGTGGCGTCGACGAGGGTCGGGTGCTCGGGGGACCAGAGCAGCTCCTCGTACTGCTGGCCGTTGGCCTGGCGCGGCAGGTCGACGTGCACCCGGACCTCCTGGTCGAGCACCCGGACCCGGTGCTCGGCGAGCACGTCACCGCCGTGGTCGAGGCGCACGGTCAGCGTCGTCGGGGCGAGGGGTCGGCGGCTCAGGCGCGCGGTGAGCTGGACGGTGCCGGCCGGCAGGTCGGTCTGCCAGGCGATCTCGGTCAGGTGGACCGCCGGGACCGCCTCGAGCCAGACGGGTTGCCAGATCCCGGTCGTCCGGTGGTACCAGATCGAGTGCGGCTCGGGTCGCCAGTCCTGCTTGCCGCGGGGCAGCGAGACGTCGAGCGGGTCGTCCTCGGCGCGCACCACCAGCCCCAGCCCCCGTCCGCCGGCTCGGGTGACGACGTCGGTCACGTCGAAGCTGAAGGGGGTCTGGCCGCCCTCGTGGGTGCCCAGGTGCTGCCCGTCGAGCCAGACGTCGGCGCGGTGGTCGACCGCTCCCAGGTGCAGCACGAGCCGGTCGCCCTGGGCTCCCAGCCCTGCCTGCCCGAAGTCGTCCGCGGTCACCTCCCGGCGGTACCAGACGACGCGCTGGTGGTCGGTGGCCCCGATGCCCGAGGCGGGCGACTCGGGCGGGTAGGGCACCTGGATGCGCTGGTCGAGCGCCATCGCGCCGGCGTCCTCGAACCAGGCCGAGCCCAGGCCCACGTCGTGCGGGTCGCCCGCGAAGCGCCACTCCCCGCAGAGGTCCGCCCAGTGTGCGCGCACCAGCTGGGGTCGGGGGTAGGAACCGTCCTGGGTGGATGCGCGCTGGGGCGTCGGGGTCATGACGGTCCTTCCCTCCGATGGGCGTCCCACGGATCACCCCCACGACGGCCCTTGGCCGCCTGGGGGTTCTGCCGCAAGGCACGGGGACGTGCGGTACAAGGTTTACCACATCGGCGGTTCAAGGTTTACCTCTCGGCACGGGGACCTGCGTCCGGACCGCCGCGCGAGGCGGTGGCCGACGGGTCAGACGCCCGTGCGCCCGCCGTCGGGTCCGGGTCCGAGCTGCGGTGGCACGGCCGTCGCGGCGGTGCTCTCCCGCGCGATCACCCGGTGCTCGGTGACGGCGCTGCGTGGTGGGGCGTCGGGGTGGGCCGACCGCTCGAGCAGCAGCGAGATCGCCACCTCGGCCAGGCTGCGCTTGTCCGGGGCCACGGTGCTCAGGCTCGGTGAGCTGAAGCGACCCTCCTCGATGTCGTCGATGCCGATCACCGCGACGTCCTGGGGTGCGCTCAGGCCTCGGTCCCGCAGAGCACGCAGGGCGCCGAGGGCCAGCAGGTCGTTGAAGCAGAACACCGCGTCGGGCGGCTCGGGCAGGTCGAGCAGGGCATGCATCGCGGAGGCGCCGTCGGCCCGGTGGAAGTCCTCGACCTGGCGGACCAGCTCGGGTCGAGCGGGCAGCCCGGCGTCGGCCAGCGCCGCGTGGTAGCCGGCGAGCCGCAGGTTCGCGGTCTCCAGGGGCGTCGCGCTCTCGGGGTGCGAGTAGTCCTTGGCGCCGATCGCGGCGATGCGTCGTCGGCCCAGCTCGATCAGGTGTGCGGTGGCCGCGACGGCGGCCGCCTGGTTGTCGATCGCGACGTGCGAGAACGGGGAGTCGTCGCCGATGTGCTCGCCGAGCAGCACCAGCGGTGAGGAGTCGGCGCGGTGGCGCAGGTCCTCGGTGCCGAGCGCCAGCGGGCTCATGATCAGGCCGTCCATGAGCGGCATGTCGATGCCGTCGCTGATCGCGCGCTCGGAGTCGGCGCGTCCGTCGGTCTGGGCCAGGAGCACGGTGAGCTGCTGGGCCTTGGCCGCCCGGACCAGCTCGGAGGCGAGCTCGGCGAAGTAGGGCTGGGTGAGCTCGGGCAGGGCGACGGCGATCATGCCGCTGTTGCCGTGGCGCAGGTGGCGGGCCGCGACGTTGGGTCGGTACTGGAGCTCGGCGACCGCCTCCTGCACGCGCAGGCGGGTCGCGTCGGTGATGGTGCCCTTGCCGTTCACGACGTTCGAGACGGTCTTGATCGAGACCCCGGCGCGCTCGGCCACGTCCTGCAACCGGATGCGTGCCACGGTGGTCCTCCCTCGCGATCAGCGCGGGCTGCTCGCCGTGCGGATGTCGGTATCGGTATCGGTGCCCGACGGTACCGGTGCGGGGGAACGGCCGACTGGCGACGCGCGACGCACAGGGAGACGCTACTGCCGAGGTAACGACTCGTACAAGGTTTACCGGTTCCTCTGTACAAGGTTTACCTCGATGGGGTAGGAATGCCAGTACAAGGTTTACCCCTGGGTCTGCACGCCCTGGCGCAGGGCGACAGCCGGCCGAACTCGACGAGGAGCTCACCGATGAGAACCGCACCGCAGTGGAACCGACACCCCCGGCGCAGGCTCGCAGCCGGCGCCATCACCCTGACCGCAGCGCTCGCCCTGGCCGGTTGCGGCGGTGGATCCACCCCCGAGGAGGCCGCCGGCGGCGGCGCCGCACCTGAGGGTGGGGACTTCACGGGCGAGTACACCGGCCCCGACGTCGAGCTCTCCTACTGGAACGGCTTCACCGGCGGCGACGGTCCCTTCATGCAGGAGCTCGTCGACGAGTTCAACGCCGAGCACGAGAACATCACCGTCGTGCCCAACACCATCCAGTGGGCCGACTTCTACCAGCGTGTCCCCGCCGCGGTGAACGCGGGCGAGGGGCCCGACGTCGGCGTGATGCACCTCGACCAGCTGGCGACCAACGCCGCCCGCAACGTGATCGTCCCGCTCGACGACCTCGCCGAGGCGCTCGAGCTCAGCGCGGACGACTTCACCGACGAGGTCTGGGACGCCGGGGTCTACCAGGACCAGCGCTACGGCATCCCGCTCGACGTCCACTCCCTGGCGATGTACTACAACACCGAGCACTTCGAGGCCGCCGGGATCACCGAGCCGCCCACCGACGAGGCCTCGTTCATGGCGGCCCTCGACGCCCTCCAGGAGGCCGGGTACTCCCAGCCCTTCTGGATGCCGACGATGTGGCCCGCGCACCTGATGTACCTGTCCCTGACCTGGCAGAACGGCGGCGATCCGTATGCCGCCGACGGCTCCGCAGCGGCCTTCGACTCGCCCGAGGGCATCGCGGCGCTCGAGTGGCAGCGCTCGATCGTCGAGCAGGGCTACAGCCCCTCGAACGTCGCCATCGACTCCCAGTACGTGGCCTTCAAGAACGGCGAGACCTCGATCACCTGGGACGGCATCTGGCAGATCAACGACCTCGAGGCCTCGGGCATGGCCTGGGACATGGCCCCGATCCCCACGATCGGCGACAGCGACGCCGTCTGGGCGAACTCGCACAACTTCTTCATCACCCGCCAGGCCACCGACGACCAGGACAAGTACCAGGCCGCCCAGGTCTTCATCAGCTGGATGAGCGAGCAGTCGGGTGACTGGGCCGGGTCCGGCATGATCCCCGCCCGCCAGTCGGTGCGCGACAGCGGTGTGCTCGACGGCCTCAAGCAGGCACCCCTGGCCGAGCAGATCGACCAGATGCGCTTCCTGCCGGCCGTCCCGGGTGTGGGTGGCGTGCAGGCCGAGACCCTCGAGCCCGCCGTCTCGAGCTCGATCCTGGGCGACGACCCGGTCGCCGACGCCCTGGGCCGCGCCACGTCGCAGGCCACCGAGCTCATGGAGCAGAACCTCGAGAGCTTCGGGGGCTGACATGACGACGACGCGCGTCGCGGCGCCCGGGGACATGGCCGACGCCGCTCGGCGAACCGGCCGCAGGGCGCCGCGGCGCGGCGTCGTCAAGCACGGCCGCGCGACCCCGTGGCTCTTCCTGGCGCCCTACCTGGCGCTCTTCGGGGCCTTCGTGATCGCCCCGGTGGTGCTCGGGGCGTGGATCAGCCTGCACCGGTGGGACTTCACGCTGCCCGGCAAGCCGTTCGTGGGGCTGGACAACTACCAGGCCCTGTTCGACCCCGACTCGATCGTCTTCGCCACCTTCTGGAACTCGATGCGGGCCACCGGGATCTTCACCGTGGCCAGCGTCCCGCTGCTCATGGTGCTCCCGCTGCTCGTGGCCCTGGTGATGAACCAGAAGTTCCCCGGCCGCAACCTGTTCCGCGCGGTCTACTTCGCCCCCTACGTGCTCGGGGTCGCGGTGGTGGCAGTGCTCTGGCGGTACCTGCTCGACAACAACATCGGGCTGATCAACCACTACCTGGGCCGGCTCGGCCTGCCCTCGGACATCGCCTGGACGACGTCGACCCCTGCGGCCTGGTTCGCGCTGGTCGGCGTCACCGTGTGGTGGACCCTGGGCTACAACTCGGTCATCTACCTCGCGGCCCTGCAGGACATCCCGCGCGAGCTCTACGAGGCGGCCCGGGTCGACGGCGCCAACACCTGGCAGCAGTTCCGCAACGTCACCCTGCCGGGGCTGCGACCCGTGCTGGCCTTCATCACGATGATCACGATCCTGGCCTCGGCCAACATGTTCGGCCAGTCCTACCTGATCACCCAGGGCGGCCCCGGTCGGGAGACCCGCACGGCGATCTACCAGATCGCCGAGACCGGGCTGCGCAACTACCAGATGGGGAGCGCCGCCGCGATGAGCTACGTGCTGACGGCCTTCCTCATGGTGCTCAGCGTCGTCATCTTCTGGTTGTTCCGCGAGAGGAAGCAGCGATGAGCACCACCGAGCAGACCTCTCCCGTCCGCGACACCGGCTCCGCCCGGGCGACGCGTCCCGGCCGGGCCCGCGGTCCCGACACCGGCGGCGGTGGACCCCGCACGGTGCTGCGCTACACCCTGCTGATCCTCCTCGGGCTGCTGTTCGTCAGCCCCCTGATCTTCATGATCGTCACCTCGTTCAAGACCCGGGGGGACGCCGGCGGCATCCCGCCGTCGTGGATCCCCGACCCGTTCACCACCCAGGCCTACGAGTCGATCCTCACCACCCGCGGCACCCCGGTGCTGCGCTGGTTCGCCAACAGCCTGGTCGCGGCGCTGGCCAACGCGACCCTGGTGGTGGTGACCGCAGCGCTGGCGGCCTACGCGCTGGCGAGGATGCAGTTCCGCGGCCGCAACCTGGTGTTCGGCGCGATCATCGCGACCCTCTTCGTGCCGCCCGTCATCCTGATCATCCCCAACTACCTGATCGTCGGGGAGCTGCGCTGGCTCAACACCCTCGCGGCGGTGATCGTCCCCACGGCGGCCTCGGCCTTCGGGGTCTTCTTCCTGCGGCAGTTCTTCCTGAGCATCCCCGACGAGCTCGAGGAGGCCGCCCGGCTCGACGGCGCCAACCCGTGGCAGATCTTCGTGCGGGTGGTCCTGCCGCTGTCGCGGCCCGCCCTGGCGACCCTGGCCCTGCTCGCCCTGCTGACCAACTGGAACGACTTCCTGTGGCCGGTGTACGTGCTGTTCAGCCCCGAGATGCAGACCCTGCCCGCGGGGCTCTCGACCCTGCAGTCGGCCAACGCCGTGCGCTACGACCTGCTGATGGCTGGTGCGGTGATCGCGAGCGTCCCGGTGCTCATCCTGTTCGTCTTCCTCCAGCGCTTCATCATCGAGGGTGTCTCCCGCTCGGGTCTCAAGGGATGAGGGCTCACGGGATGAGGGCTCGAGGGATGGGTCGGGTGCGCGCCGTCGTCGGGCCCGGGGTCCTGGTCCTTGCCCTGGTGCTCGGCTCGTGCGGGCAGGGCGGCGACGACGTCGACGCGACCTCTCCGTCGCCGGCCTCCCCGCAGGGGTCGGACGACGCCGCGGCCGAGGGAGCCGACGGCCCGCAGGAGCAGGGATGGTCGGCGGTGAATCCCGTCATCGCCGACGACTTCCCTGACCCCGACGTCCTCGAGGTCGACGGCGTCTACTACGCCTACGCGACCAACGGCAACAACCGGAACGTCAGGGTCGCCCGGTCCACCGACCTGGTCGAGTGGGAGGCCCTGCCCGACGCCCTGCCCGACCTCCCGTCCTGGGTGATCCCGGGCAAGACGTGGGCGCCCGAGGTGACCGAGCTCGAGCCCGGCCGCTACGTCATGTACTTCACCGCGACCAGCTTCCAGCCGACGCTGCAGTGCATCGGTGTCGCGACCTCCGACTCCCCCGAGGGGCCCTTCGAGGTCGTCGGTGACCAGATGCTCGTCTGCCCGCCCGACGAGGGCGGTGCGATCGACGCCGCGACCTTCCGGCACGAGGACGGCACCCTCTACCTGCTCTGGAAGAACGACGGCAACTGCTGCGGCCTGGACACCTGGCTCTACCTGGCCCCGCTCTCTGCCGACGGCACCGCGCTGGTCGGGGAGGCGGTGCCCCTGGTCCAGCAGGACCAGCCGTGGGAGGGCAACCTCGTCGAGGCGCCCACCCTGGTCGAACGTGACGGCACCTTCGTGCTGCTCTACTCGGCCAACGACTACGGCGGCGACAGGTACGCCATCGGCTACGCCACGGCCCCGGCGATCGAGGGCCCCTGGACCAAGGACCCCGAGCCCCTCCTGACCACCGCGCTCACCCAGGACCGGTACGTCGGGCCGGGCGGGCAGGACGTCGTCGTCGGGCCGGACGGCCAGGAGTACCTGCTGTTCCACTCCTGGTACGGCGGCACCACCTACCGGGCGATGATCGTCCTGCCGCTCTCGTGGGAGGACGGGCGCCCGGTCGTCGCGGTCGACTGACCTCCGGCCGGACGCTGCGCACGCGCAGCGACGCCGTCCTGCCGCTGCCCGCCCGCGCGACCGGCCGGGAACCGCCCCCCGGAGGATGAGCGGGTCCCGGCCGGTGGCCGAGCCGTGCCGAGCGGTCAGCTCGCCTCGAGGATGTCCACGACGAAGATCAGGTCCTCCTCGGCCAGCGGGCTCTCCGAGCCGCCGTAGGCGAGCTCGGCCGGGATGATCAGCAGCAGCTGGCTGCCGACCGGCTGCCCGACGATGCCTTCGTCCCAGCCGGGGATGACCGCGCCGGTGCCGATCACGGTGGTGAACGGGGAGCCGTTGACCCACGAGGAGTCGAACTGCTCGCCGTCGAAGGTCCAGCCGCTGTACTGGAAGGTGGCCTGCTGGCCTGCCTCGACGAGCTCGCCGTCACCGACGATCAGCGGCTGCACCACGAGCTCGGTCGGCGCCTCGAGGTCGGCCGGGATGTCGATCGACGGCTCGCCGTCGTCGGCCAGCGTGACCTCGGGCAGGCCGGCGGGCGGCTCGACGGCCTCACCCTCGGCGCGGGACGGGACGGTGCGGGCCGAGAGGATCTCGATGGCCATGACGGTCGCGGGGTAGGCCTCGGTCGCGGCGCTCGTCTCGGTGGCCTCGGTGGCCTCGCCACCCGGGGCGGCGAAGAGCACCCGGGCGCCCACGTTCTCGCCGCGCAGCACGTCGGTCAGCGCGGTGATGATCTCGGGGTCGCCGAGCACGATCGAGTCGGGGCCGGTCTCGTAGGTGCTGCCCACGGTCGTGCCGTCGTCGCCGGACAGCGCGACGTAGTGCATCTCGACCCGCTGGCCGTCCTCGAGGGCCTCGCCGTCACCGGCCTCGACGAGCCGGGCGACCGGTGCCGAGACCGCGAACGGCTGGTCGAAGGTCACCTCGGGCGCGCTGCCGAGGGGGCCTTCGACGGTCACGGCCTCGAGCGCGGCGATGTCCTCGGGGGTGGCCGTGGGGAGCTCGTTCTGCGGCTCCTCGGCCCCCGTGGGCTCGGGCTCGGCGGGGTCGTCGCCCCCGGCGCAGCCGGCGAGCAGGAGGGTGGCTGCCAGGACGGCGGCGGCCGTACGGGCGGTCAGGGTGGTGGGACGGCGCACAAGGGCCCCTTCTGGTGGTGATCGGTGCCTGGTGGAGGCTCTGCGGTCGGCGGCGAGCGGTCGATGGCGCACCGACGGACCCGACAACGGTACGCGCTCATCCTGAGAACTACCTGGGAGTCCCCGGCCGGGGTTCGCCGTGCTCCGGTGGCGACCATGGGCGGGCGCAGGTACCAAAGGAGCATGAGCGACCAGACCGCACCCAAGGACCCGCGCGACGACTACCCCACCGACCAGCCCGAGGAGAGCATCGAGCACCCGGGTGTCACCTCGGACATGGAGCAGGAACCCGACCACGGCGAGGAGAGCTATCGCGGGAGCGGGCGCCTGGACGGCAAGCGCACCCTGATCACCGGCGGCGACTCGGGCATCGGACGGGCCGTGGCGATCGCCTTCGCCCGTGAGGGGGCCGACGTGGTGCTCTCCTACCTCCCCGAGGAGGAGGAGGACGGCCGCGAGACCGCCCGGCTGGTCGAGCAGGCCGGACGGCGCGCCGTGCTGGTCCCCGGTGACATCCGTGAGGAGCAGCACTGCATCGACCTGGTCGAGCGGGCCGTCAGCGAGCTCGGCGGCCTCGATGTGCTGGTCAACAACGCGGCCTACCAGATGGCGCAGGAGAACAGCCTGCTCGACATCACCACCGAGCAGCTCGACCGCGTCTTCAAGACCAACCTGTACGCCCTGTTCTGGATCACCAAGGCCGCGGTGCCGCACATGGAGCCGGGCTCGTCCATCATCAACACCGCATCGGTCCAGGCGTACAGCCCGAGCCCGCAGCTGCTCGACTACGCCTCGACCAAGGCGGCGATCATCAACTTCACCCAGGGCCTCGCGCAGTTCCTGGGGGACAAGGGGATCCGGGTCAACGCGGTGGCCCCCGGCCCCATCTGGACCCCGCTGATCCCGGCGACCATGCCCGAGGAGAAGGTCGGCAGCTTCGGGGCCGACACGCCCCTGGGACGCGCGGGCCAGCCCGCCGAGCTCGCGCCCCTGTACGTCTTCTTCGCCTCCCACGAGTCGAGCTACGTCAGCGGTGACCGCCTCGGTGTCACCGGCGGCAAGCCGCTCGCCTGACCCGTCCCCTCCTTCCGAGTTCTCGAACGCTTGTGTGCTCCGCACGCACAGGATCGTTCGAGAACCTGAGCGGCGGGCAGGGGAAGATGACCGGGTGACCAGCGGTGAGGGACCGGTACGGGTCGGCGTCGTCGGCACCGGCTGGCGGGCGGGGTTCTTCCTGCGTGTGGCGGACCTGCTGCCGGACCGCTTCACCACCGTCGGTGTGGTCAGCCGCACCGCGTCGCGCGGGCAGGAGGTCTCCGCCCGGTGGGGTGCACCGAGCTACCGGACGGTCTCGGCGCTGCTCGCCGCCCAGCGTCCCGAGCTCGTCGTGGTGGCCGTCCCCTGGGAGGTCGCACCGGAGGTGACGGTCGAGCTGGCCGAGGCCGGCGTGCCGGTGCTCACCGAGACGCCACCGGCTCCGGACGTGCCCGCGATGGTCCGCCTGTGGGGTCGGGTCGGTGCGAGCGGTCTGGTGCAGGTCGCCGAGCACAGCCCGTTCCTGCCGGCGCACGCGGCCCGTGCCGGGATCGTGGGCTCGGGGCTCATCGGACGGGTCACCTCGGTGCAGGTCTCCTCGACCCACCGCCATCACGCGGCCGGTCTGGTCCGTCACCTGCTGGGTGCGGGCCTCGAGCCCGTCACGGTGACGGCCCGCCGCTTCGTCGCGCCGCTCGTCGACCCGACCTCGCGTGCGGGCCTCACCCTGGACCCCGCCCCGCGCCCTGCGACCACGACGCTCGCCCTGCTCGACCTGGGCGAGGGGCGCAGCGCGGTGTACGACTTCACCGACAACCAGTGGCGCAACCCGCTGCGCGGCGACCGCATCCTGGTGCGCGGCAGCCACGGCGAGATCCGGGACGGCCGGGTCACCCGATGGGTCGAGGGCGTCGGGCCGGTCGACTCCACGATCGTGCGTCGCCAGAACGGTGTCGAGCAGGACCTCGAGGGCTTCGACCTCGACCACCTGTCCCTCGACGGGCGGGTCGTGCACCGCAACCCGTACGCCGGTGCCCGGTTGTCCGACGACGACCAGGCGGTCGCGACCCTGCTGGACCGCACCGGGGCGTGGACGCGGGGCCACGGCGAACCGCCGTACCCCCTGGCCCAGGGCTGCCAGGACCACCTGATCGGCCTGGCCGTCGAGGAGGCCGCCACGACGGGTCACGCGGTGACCACCACCCAGCAGGTGTGGGCCCGATGACGGCGGTGCAGGATGGCGGCATGACTCCCCCCGTGCGGTTCGGCCTGGTCGGTAGCGGATGGCGTGCAGAGTTCTTCCTGCGGATGGCCCGCCTCATGCCGCTGCGGTTCACGGCTGTCGGGGTGGTCACGCGCAGCGTCGAGCGCGGCGAGCAGGTCACCGCCGCCTGGGGTGTGCCCACCTACCGCAGCCCCGCGGAGCTGGTCGCCGCGCAGGCGCCCGAGCTCGTCGTGGTCGCCGTGCCGTGGGACGTCGCCCCGGGTGTCACCGCCGAGCTCGTCGCTGCGGGCGTCCCGGTGCTGACCGAGACGCCGCCCGCCCCTGACGTCGTCGGCCTGCGGGAGCTGTGGGACCAGGTGGGCAGCAGCGGCCTGGTCCAGGTCGCGGAGCACAGCCCGTTCATGCCGGCCCACCGGGCCCGGGCCGAGATCGTCCGGTCCGGTGCGATCGGCGAGGTGACCTCGGTCCAGGTCTCCTCGACGCACATGTACCACGCGGTCGGGCTGATCCGGAGCCTGCTCGGTGCGGGGTGCGACCCTGTGACCGTCACGGCGCAGCGCTTCACCGCCCCGCTCCTGGACCCGATGACCAGGGACGGGTGGACGGGTGCCGTCGAGCCCGTCCCGGCCGGGACCACCCTGGCGCTGATGGACCTGGGCGAGGGGCGCAGCGCCGTCTACGACTTCACCGACAACCAGTGGCACAACCCGCTGCGCGGCAACCGTCTGGTGGTCCGTGGCAGCCACGGCGAGATCATCGACGACCAGGTGACCCGTTGGGTCGACGAGCGCACCGTCGTGACCTCCCCGCTGGTCCGCCGCCAGGGTGGTGTCGAGCAGGACCTCGAGGGCTTCGACCTGGACCACCTGTCGTTCGAGGGTCGGGTGGTCTTCCGCAACCGGTACGCCGGGGCCCGGCTGGCCGACGACGACCTCGCCGTCGCCGCGCTGCTGGACGCGACGGGTGCCTGGGTGCGTGGCACCGGCGACCCGCCGTACCCGTTGGCGCAGGGCTGCCAGGACCACCTGGTCGCGCTCGCGGTCGAGGAGTCGGCGCGTACCGGGACGTCGGTCACGACCGGTCGCGAGGCCTGGGCCGGCTGAGCCGTACCGGGTCCCGACGCGGTCGTGGCACGCTTCTCCCGTGACCAGCCCGTCCTCCGCAGACCTGCGCCGGTGGCGTCGCCACCTGGCCGACGAGCTCGCCGAGGCCTCGGTGTACCGCGAGCTCGCGGGTCGGCGCACCGGGGAGGAGCGGGAGATCCTGCTCGCCCTGGCCGAGGCCGAGGGACGGCATGCCGCGCACTGGCAGGAGCTCCTCGGGGACCAGGTCGGTCGTCCCCACCGGGGTGACCTGCGTTTCCGCATCCTGGTCCGGCTGGCCCGCCACTTCGGCTCGGTCTTCGTCCTGGCGCTCGCCCAGCGAGCGGAGTCCCGGGCGACCTACGAGGTCGACCTCGACGCGACCCCCGCGATGGCCGCCGACGAACGCATCCACGGCGAGGTCGTCCGTGCGCTCGCGGCCCGCGGACGCCACCGGATGTCGGGCACCTTCCGAGCGGCCGTCTTCGGGGCGAACGACGGGCTGGTGTCCAACCTCGCCCTGATCATCGGCGTCGCCGCGGCCGGCACGTCGACCTCGGTGGTGCTGCTCACCGGCCTGGCCGGGCTGCTCGCCGGGGCCCTGTCCATGGGGGCGGGGGAGTACATCTCGGTGCGTTCCCAGCGTGAGCTCATCTCGGCCTCGTCGCCCAGCGCGGCGGCCGGTGCGGCGCTCCCGCACCTCGACCTCGAGGCCAACGAGCTGGCCCTGGTCTACCGCGCCCGGGGGCTGTCCCCCGACGAGGCCCAGCAGCGGGCCGATGCGCTCCTGACCGATCTCACGCAGGCCGGTGCGCGGGCGCTGCACCCCGAGGGCAGCGCGGTCGAGGACTCCCACGAGCTGGTCGGCACGGACGTCGGAGCAGCCTTGTCGAGCTTCTGCTTCTTCGCGACGGGTGCGGCCATCCCGGTGCTGCCGTACCTCTTCGGGCTGGAGGGCCTGGCCGCGCTCGTCGTCGCGGGCGGCGCGGTGGGGGTGGCCCTGCTCGTCACGGGCGCGCTGGTGGGGCTGCTCTCGGGGGGCCCGCCGTTGCGTCGGGCCCTGCGGCAGCTCGCGGTCGGCGCCGGGGCGGCTGCGGTGACCTACGGCCTGGGAGCGGTCTTCGGCACGACGCTGGCGTGACCGGGAACATCACCCCACCTGCCCGGGGTCCCGGTCCGGCAGATCCAGTACGGTGTGCCTGCCGAGCCACCCCGTCACTCGGTGAACAGGCGCACAACGATGAGCTCCCCCCCGTACCGCACGACTGCCGAGCAGTCGGCGTCCGTGGTGCACGGTGACGACACGTTCCTGCGGAGCCTGCTCGACACCTCCGAGGAGGTCATCTACTTCAAGGACCTGCAGAGCCGTTTCGTGCGGGTCAGCCTGGGGTGCGCGCGGCTGCACCGCAGGACGCAGGCCGAGATGGTCGGGATCAGCGACCACGACCTCTTCTCCGAGGTGCACGCCCTGGCTGCCCGGGCCGACGAGCTGCGCATCATCGAGACCGGTGTGCCGATGCTCAACCACGAGGAGCGGGAGAGCTGGTTCGACCGGCCCGACACGTGGGTGGCGAGCAGCAAGTTCCCGTGGCGTGACGCCGAGGGGCAGGTCATCGGCACCTTCGGCATCTCGCGCGACGTGACCCGCAGGGTCCAGGTCGAGCAGGAGGTCAAGGAGATGGCTGCGGCGACCACGGCCGCCAACGCCGAGCTGCGCCGGGTCGAGGCTCAGCTGCGGGCGGTGCTGAACAGCTCGACCGACGCGATCGCGAAGTACGACGGCGACCTGCGCTACCAGTACATCAACCCGGCCGGGGAGCACTCCCGCGGTGCGACCCTCGCTGACCTCATCGGTCGCACCGACCGCGAGACCGGCATGGCCGAGTCCTCCCTGCAGGTGTGGGAGCCGGCGTTGCGTCGGGTGCTGGAGACCGGTGAGCCCGACGACGTCGAGTTCGCGGTGAGCAGCGGGACGGAGGGCGAGGAGACGTGGTTCCACACCACGGTGTCCCCTGACCGGGACGCGTCGGGCGCGATCGTGGGCGTGCTGACCTCGGTGCGTGACATCACCGACATCAAGCGCGCCGAGCAGGCCCTGGCGCACCAGGCGATGCACGACTCGGTCACCGGGCTGGCGAACCGCTACCTGCTGATGGACCGTCTCGAGCAGGCCGTGGTCCGGATGGCGCGCTACCCGAGCCGGCTCGCCCTGTTCTTCGTGGACCTGGACCACTTCAAGAGCGTCAACGACACCTACGGTCACGAGGTCGGCGACCACGTGCTGATCGAGTTCGCCCGTCGGCTCGAGCACGTGGCCCGTCGTGAGGACACCGTCGCGCGGCTGGGTGGCGACGAGTTCGTCGTGCTGTGCGACCGGGTGATGACCGACCACGACGTCGCCGAGATCGGCAACCGGGTGGTGCGGGCGCTCGCCGAGCCCTTCGTGGAGGGCCCGGTCTCGGTGCGTCTCTCGGCCAGCGTCGGCGCAGTGGTCACCGATGACCCGCAGGCACGCGCCTCGGACCTGCTGCGCAGTGCCGACACCGCGATGTACCGCGCCAAGCAGGACGGTCGCAACCGGTTCCAGGTGTTCGACCCGCAGTCCGCCGACCACCGCGACGGCGGGGCGACCCTGGAGAGCGAGCTGCGCCAGGCGTTGGCCGACGGGGAGTTCCGCCTCGTCTACCAACCGCTGCTGTCGCTCAGCAACCAGCGGGTGCTCGGGTTCGAGGCGTTGATCCGCTGGCACCACCCCTCGCGGGGGGTCCTGACGCCCAAGGACTTCCTGGACGTCGCCGAGGAGCGTGGGCTGATCGGGCTGGTCGGCGACTGGGTGCTGGACACGGCCTGCGCCCAGCTCGCGCGGTGGACCGTCGACCGTGATCCCGGGGCTCGCCCGCTGAGCATGGCCGTGAACATCGCGGGCGCCCAGCTGCGCGAGCCCGGGTTCGCGCAGCGCTGCGCTGTCGTGGTCGCCGCTCACGGGCTGGTGCCGGGGCAGCTGTGCCTGGAGATCACCGAGCGTGACCTGGTCCAGGACGGCCCGGACGTGAGGGAGGCGCTCGAGGCGCTGGCCGAGCTCGGCGTCCAGCTCGCGGTCGACGACTTCGGCACGACCTACACCTCGCTCGCACGGCTGCCGCAGTTCCCGGTCAGCATCGTCAAGCTCGAGTCCATCGGCCAGGACGTGCGCGACCGGGGGGTCGCTGCCGCTGTGATCGCGATGGCGCACGGGCTGGGCATGAGCGTGGTGGGCGAGGGGATCGAGACGGTGGACCAGCTCACCGAGCTGGTCGAGCTCGCCTGCGACGAGGGCCAGGGCTTCCTCCTGGGCCGACCGCTCGCCACGCGGGACGTCTCGCGGCTGCTCTCGGCCGACGCCGCGGCCTCCCGGGCGGACGACGCCTCACGGCACCTGGGTCGGCGCTGACCCCTCGCCGGGCTCTCCCGCGCAGTCCACCGCCAGCCCGGCGGTCGACTGCGCCCCGACGCCGCTGGCCTCCGCGGCGGGCGCCGCCCCCCCCCCGCGCCGCGCCCCCGCCCGGCCCCCGGCCCGGCCCCCCCCCCCGCCCGGGCGCGGGGGCCGGCGGGGC